>JANRJC010000026.1:0-183966 GCA_033764335.1 Bacteroidia bacterium
CTCATGTTTGTAGCCCACCGGTAGCCGTTTTTTGCTCTACCCCTCGCCCGCGCCCCCGGCGCAACGCAAGAATAAAAAAAAAGCGCGCACGTCTCGTGCTACCGGCATTTCGGCCCTCCGGGCCTTTGTGTCTGCGACACAGCGTTTTGTGCCGACAGCACATTTGATGCGTGCCTCTAGGCACAAAGGCCCGGAGGGCCGAAACATCGGTAGCCCAAAGGCATCTCCCCCTCAAATTCTATTCTTGGGCCGCGTCCTTGCACGCAGAAAGCTGTGCCTCAAAATTTGATTTACTCTACCGCCTCTCCTTCAACAAAGCCTGAAAGGCAAACATCTCATCCCGCAGCCTTGCGGCTTCGACAAAGTTAAGTTCCTTGGACGCGGCCTCCATTTCTTTGCGGATGTTGGCGATTTTTTTCTTGAGTTCGTCCTCGCTGAGGTATTCAGCTACGGCTTCTGCGGCAAGATCCACTTCTGCTTCAAATTCTTCGTAGGTTTTGGTTCGGCTGCCGAGTTTATCGTGAAAGATGTCTTTATTGCTTTTGGTTATCGTCGTGGGGGTAATTCCGTGTTTTTCATTATAGGCCATTTGTTTAGAACGCCGATATTCGGTTTCGTCCAATAGGCGTTTCATCGAATCGGTAATTTTATCTGCGTACAAAATCACTCGCCCTTCGGAATGTCGGGCGGCTCGTCCCGCCGTCTGAATCAGCGATTGGCCCGACCGCAAAAATCCTTCTTTATCCGCATCCAAAATGGCTACGAGCGTAACTTCGGGCAAATCCAATCCTTCCCGCAACAAGTTTACGCCGACCAGTACATCAAATATACCTTCCCTCAACTGCCGCAATATATCCACCCGATCCAGCGCATCAATGTCGGAATGAATGTACCGCGCCTTTATCCCCAGATCGGATAAATACTTGGTGAGTTCCTCGGACATTCGTTTGGTCAGGGTTGTTACGAGTACCCGGTTGCCTTTTTTGACAGTTTCGTCCACCTCTTCGAGCAGGTCATCCACCTGGTTGCTGCATGGGCGCACTTCACACGGGGGATCCAGCAGCCCCGTGGGCCTCACAATTTGTTCCACCACGACTCCTCCGCTGACTTCCAGTTCGTAATCTGAAGGAGTCGCGCTCATATACACAATCTGGCCTACGAGCGAGTTAAACTCTTCAAACTTCTGCGGGCGGTTGTCCAACGCCGAGGGCAGGCGGAAGCCATGTTCGACGAGGGTAAATTTCCGCGAGCGGTCGCCGTGATACATGCCTCTGATTTGGGGTATGGTCACGTGGCTTTCGTCCAGGATCACGAGGAAATCATCGGGAAAATAGTCCAGCAGGCAATAAGGGCGGCTGCCCGGTTCTCGCTGGGAGAGGTAACGCGAATAGTTTTCGATGCCGGAGCAATAACCCAGTTCGCGCATCATTTCGAGGTCGTATTCGGTGCGTTCTTTCAGGCGGTTTGCTTCCAGAAACATTCCCTGCGCTTCGAAGTATTCCACCTGTTTCATCATGTCTTTCTGAATTTCGAAAATCGCCTCATTCACCGTCTCCCGACGGGTGACAAAGAGGTTGGCGGGGTACATCGTATAGTCTCGCAGGTCTTCGACCCTTTTGCCGGACTCAATTTCAAACCGCTGGATTTTTTCGATTTCATCCCCGAAAAAGATAAAACGCACCCCAAAATCATCGTAAGGCGGATACACATCCACGGTGTCGCCTTTGACCCGAAATTTCCCCGGCTCCATTACCGTCTGGGTACGGCTGTAAAAAAGACGTACCAGTTTGTCGAGAAAGGCATTCAGGCTGATAACACGTCCGGTGTTACAGTAAAAAATATTCGCCTCAAAATCCTCCGGACGACCGATACCGTAAATGCAGGAAACCGATGCCACCACAATCACGTCGCGGCGATTCATACAAAGGGCTGTTGTGGCCCGAAGTCTTAGTTTTTCCAAATCCTGATTTACCGCAAGATCTTTTTCAATATAGGTATTGGTGGAGGGAACATAAGCCTCCGGCTGGTAGTAGTCGTAGTAAGAGATAAAATATTCGACCAGATTATTGGGGAAAAACTCCTTAAACTCGCCGTAAAGTTGAGCCGCGAGGGTTTTGTTGTGACTGATTACCAGCGTGGGGCGGTTCAGTTCCTTGATCACATTAGCGATGGTGAAGGTCTTTCCAGAACCCGTAACACCGAGTAGCACCTGATGTTTTTCACCGCTCTCAATCCCTTCCATCAATTGCCGGATTGCGGCAGGCTGATCCCCCGCCGGGGTGTATTGTGAAACCAGTTCAAATTTTTTTTCTGACATGCTCAAATTTACGAAATGAAATGATTATTCGCAGCAATTGCTTTACGCCAGCTTCGAATAATTGGTCATTTCGCAGCCGAATTTTTCGACAAAAAAATTGTCCATTTCGTCGGCTTTGAGGGCAAGATGGGTGAGGTTTTGCCGAATCTCTTCGGCTCTTGAAGAAAAAATTTCGGTGATATGTACGCGGTAGGAAATGTAGATATGGTTTTCGTAAATCCCCAGCGAATAAGGCTGCACCGGATCGCTCAGCAGATAGGAGTAAAGTGCCTCCAGGTTATTGCCCGACAGACTATTGAGCGGTGAGGTGGCGTAGAGGTAATTTTGGTTAAAAACGAAGATTCGTATCAGCGAACTTCCCTGATGGAATACCCAGAAATCGTAGCCTGCGCGTGCCAGAATCGGGTTCATGCCCAGGCCGCTGAGCGCGTCTTCGACAAACTTTGCAAACTGGGTAAGCCCGGTTTCGTCAAACAGTTTTTCATCAATATTAGCACCGCAGTTGGGGCAGTATTCGGTTTTCTGAAAAATGAGCGTTTTGCAGGACTGACATTTGACCGAAAAGACCCGCTCCGGATTTTGTTCGAGCGAAGTAAGTTCCTGTTGCAGCACTTCGAGCGGGATGGCAAACCCCACATTATCGGCGTTGGTAAATTTGGCAGTAGTGACACCGACGATCGCGCCGCTGGCGTTTATGACCGGCCCACCGCTGTTACCGGGGTTTACGGCGGCATCCGTCTGGATATAATGACGGCCTTCCATAAGTTGGCGTACATTAGATACAATGCCCTCGGTGATGGTATAAGGCAGTCCAAAGGGAAAACCCAGTACAAAAACCTTATTGCCACTGGTGAGGGTTGTACCCGATACGATGTCGAGTTCGGGCGTATCGAGGGTTACTTCCGGCACAAGGAATGCGAGGTCCGCTTCGGGATTGACAAACACCACGTCGGCGAGGTAGCGGTTTTGCTGCTGGTCTTCGATGGCGACGGCTTTATTGCCAGCGATTACATGGTAATTGGTGACCATGATACCTTTTTCCTTCAGGTAAAAACCCGTTCCACTTCCGGAGGAAGTATTGATTTTAAAAACGGCTCTAGCAAGCGTAGAATGAAGATCAGTCATGCAGCAAATATTTTGCTGCCCTATTTACTAATTTATCCGACGAAACTCAAATTCAGGATCAAATGTAGCGGAGGCGGGGTTATTTTGTATCCGCTGCTAAAGAAGTCATGCCAGACTCTGGTTCATACTCCTTCAAAAAGTTGGGGCACACATCAAATCCGTTTGGCCAGACAAGACCACCGCTATTTTCTATCTCTACCTGCTTAAAAATATTTGGATTCAACAGTGCCCGGGAAATCCCTTTTCCTATCAGCGGCTCAAAAAAAATCTTCTTTTCAATTCCATCATTAAACTTTAGCCAGATAGTATAGCTTGGCAAAATTTTTATCTCAATTATTCGGTTCATTGATTTAATCTAAAGGTTCGATTCCTAATAATTCTTCCTGTACCCTAGCTCTTTTCCAATTTTCAAGTAGTTCGTCCCTTGATTTTTATCATGAACATTAACCCGTTTGATTATACTGATACATAAAGTTACAAAATAAAAAAAGAACCCAAATAAACTATCAAAATTTTAAGATTCGATATTTCTCGATCTTTCCAAATCCCACCACTTCCTCATCTTTTCCCGCCGTTTCCTCATTGGTGTTGGGAAGGAAGGTCGGGAGAATCTATATTTACAAGGTATATGAATCAAAAGTATTTGATTTGGATTCGCTTGCTCTGTCTGGGTATTTTAATCTTTCTGATACGACCGTTGGTCGCACAGGCTCCTACACCGCTGGCAGACAGTCTTGTTTTGCGTTTGGAGGTGGTTTCAGACCCGGTGGAGCGTATGAATCTGCTCGATGACTTGGCTTGGGAATATGTGAAATACGACTTGGATACGGCTCGGTTATATGCCTGGCAAGTTTGGACGATGGCTACCGAATTACAAAATCCCGTCTTACAGGCTGGGGCATTTCGAACACTCGGCATGGCCGCTTACAATGAAAATGACTATACCGATGCCGAATGTTTTTATCAGGAAGCCGAGTCACTTTTTTATGCCGCCAACGACACATTGGGACGGCTCTCTATTCTCAACAATATCGGTTTTCTCTATCGCCTTCAGGGCAAGTGTGAACAAGCCAGCCGGGGGTATCTCGAAGGCATGAAACTGGCCCGTATAGTCGGTGCAATAGAAAAAGAGGGTATAATCTGGTATAATTATTTACTGACGCAGATCAGTTGCCATGCTTACGAAAGTGCTTTTGAAACCGGCGATTCGCTGCTGGCGTTTGCACGTAACCATGACAATAATTTTCTCTATGCTCACACACTTTCTCAGGTAGGCTATCTCAACTATAAAGAAGAAAATGACTCACTAGCGCTGAAACAATTGCTGGAAGCGGTAAAAATTGCCGAAGACTACGGTGATGCAGAACTACTCTCTACAGCTTTCAACAACCTGGGCAATGTCTATGAGGGGCTTAAAGAATATGAAAAAGCTTACCAATACTATAAAAAAAGCCTCGATATTGATGAACAACAGGCTTATCCCTCCGGTTTAAACAATTCTTACCACAACATCGGACTTGCGCTCTATCAGATGAAACGTTACGATGAGGCAATCCCTTATTTTGAACGGGCATTGGCCGCCAATAATGAAGATGGCAATCACACCTTTTTGCCTGAAACCTATTATGCACTCGGTAAAGCTTATGCCGAAACCGGCAAACCCACTCAGGCCATCCGATACTTATTGTTTTCGATAGATTTGCAGGACAGCCTTTTTAATGAAAATGTACAACACTCCCTTCAGGAGATCAAACAACAATACGAAACCGAAAAAATCGCCCGCGAACTGGCCGACACCCAACTTGCGATGCAACAACAACAAACCCGCAACGCGCGGCGTGTCGCCTGGCTTTCCGCAGGTCTGGTGCTGGTATTTGCCTTTGCCGGGCTGGTAATCATGGCCGTAAGGCGGCGGCGGGTGGAGCTTGAAAAACGTAAAATCGAACTCGAATACCAGGTACTCCGGGCGCAGATGAATCCTCATTTTATTTTTAATGCGCTTAATTCGATTCAGGCATATTTCTCCGAAAGAGATTTTGCGCAGGGAAATGAATACCTCGGTGCTTTCGGGCAACTTATGCGAAGGGTGTTGGAACAGTCGCGGAAAACTTCCATTTCGCTTGCGGAAGAACTGGAGACCCTGCACCTCTACCTGCAACTGGAGCAGGCACGGTTAAGAGATAAATTTCACTATTCGATAGACCTGCTGGAAGATTTGGACGAATCCATGATTTCAATACCACCGCTGATTTTACAGCCTTTTGTCGAAAACGCAATCTGGCATGGGATTGCACGAAAAACAAGCCCCGGTCTGATCCGAATCCGTTGTTCGATGCCTTCTGACCGCGACGATCTGTTGCAGGTAGAAATTACCGACGACGGGATCGGCCTCCAGTCTGCGGCCCGGCACAACCATGAAAAACCCAATACATCTCGGGGAATATCCATCATAAGAGAACGCCTGGGCAAAAAAGGCAGTGTGCGTATCGAAGAAATCGTGGATAATCACAATTTGGTAAAAGGTACAAGGGTGTTGCTTGAAATTCCGCTTTCCGATGATTAGAAGTGTGATCATAGACGACGAAATGCAGGCGCGCAAAGTCTTAAAAAATCTGCTTGCCAGTGATTTTCCCCATGTCGAAGTGGTGGGCGAAGGGGACGATATTGATAGTGGAATGGAAGCCATTCGCGCCTGGCAACCTGATCTGGTGTTTTTGGATATTCAACTCAAAAGCGGTACCGGCTTTGAATTGCTTACCCGACTTGGCGATGAAAATGTAGAGGTCATTTTTGTAACGGCCTATGACAATTATGCCCTCACGGCTTTTCAGTTTGCGGCTTTTGGATACCTGCTCAAACCGCTTCGAATCAGTGAATTGCAACGTGTGTTGCTGCGGTTTGAAGAACAACAGCGGCTCAAACAACAAGCCCGGCAGGAACGCCTGAAAGTGCTCATCGAAAGCTACGAAGACAATGGGCAGGTAAAAA
Source organism: Bacteroidia bacterium (assembly GCA_033764335.1). GTDB lineage: Bacteria > Bacteroidota > Bacteroidia > J057 > J057 > JAGQVA01. Next base: position 6,431 of record JANRJC010000026.1, read on the forward strand.
AACTGATTGTACAACATCTGAACGGATTCCAGGTCTTACCGCTTAATGAAATTATTTACCTGAAAGGAGAGGACAATTATACTCGTTTTATTCTGGAAAAAAGTGAACAAACCCTCGTGAGTAAAACCTTGAAAGACTACGAACAACTTCTCTCGGATTTTGGCTTTTATCGAATTCACCAGTCCTACCTCGTCAATCTGAGGCATATTCGAGAGTACACCAAAGGAGAAGGCGGGACAGTTACGATGCATAACCACGACGAACTGCCGGTTTCCCGCCGAAAGAAAGCGGGCTTCTTGAAAAAATTTCTGGGCTGACGTGTTTTTTCCCTGACACACATAACCCGCTGATATTCAAACTCACTTTATGTTATAACCCTTAACTTCTGATAGCAAACATGAGCCATTTTTCAATTTATCGCATAGGCGCAAGCCTGTGGGTCAGCCTTGCTTTGTTTATTTTTTCAGTAAATAACTTTTACGCACAGGGAATCGCCATCAATGACAACGGTGCTCTGCCCGATGCCTCGGCGATGCTGGATGTGCAATCCACTACGCGAGGGCTGCTTATCCCCCGCATGGCAAGTGCCCAGCGGATCGCCATCGCCGCTCCGGCGGAGGGTCTCCAAGTTTATGACACCGATTCCCATTCGCAGTGGACATACACACAGGGCGTATGGACTCAACTTGCGCCGATCCCGGCGGGTTCACTTATTTTTCGCAATGACCGCAACGATGCGCTGATGAACAACGCAGGTTATAGTTTTGTATGGCCGCAGGTTTTTTCTAATGGCCAGACCGCGTTAAGCTGGCAATTACCGGCCCCTACTACCACCAATGCTCCTACGGCTCGTTACAACCACGTTTCTGTCTGGACGGGAACCGAGATGCTCATCTGGGGAGGACAGGATGCCATCGTATATGGAGACGGTGCTCGTTACAATCCTGCAACGGATACCTGGACGGCCATTTCCTCCACAAATGCTCCCGCTCCAAGAGAAAGTCACACTGCTGTCTGGACCGGCAGCAAAGTGATCGTATGGGGCGGTTACGATGCGGGGGTAATGAATACTGGGGGGGTGTACGACCCTGCCACAGACACCTGGACGGCAATGAGTACAACCAATGCACCCACCGCACGCTACCAGCACACAGCAGTCTGGACCGGCAGTAAAATGATCGTCTGGGGCGGTTCCCCCGGCTTCGGCAATACCAATACCGGAGGTGTTTACGATCCAACAACCGATACTTGGACAACTACTTCTCTTACAAATGCTCCTGCCGGACGCAAGTATCACACAGCGGTCTGGACGGGAACAAATATGATCGTCTGGGGAGGGCAAGGCGGATTTATTACTTTTTACAACGATGGCGGAATGTACAACCCTGCTACCGATACCTGGACACCGGTTCCCACAACGGGCGCCCCTACTGCCCGTTATGAATGCCCCGCTGTATGGACCGGAAGCAAAATGATCATCTGGGGAGGAATCGGTGTATCAGACGCAGGAATGTTTGACCCGGTCGCGATGACATGGACTTCGATGTCTCTTGTCGGCGCACCGGCTACAAGGCAGCAACACACCGCCGTATGGACGGGAAGTGAGCTTGCCGTATTCGGCGGAACGATTTCCGGCAGTATCGCCAATACAGGCGGCCTCTACAATCCCACCACTAATACCTGGACGACGATCTCCACTACCAATGGCCCTACAGCCCGACGATATCATACCGCAGTCTGGACCGGCAGCACCATGCTCGTATGGGGCGGACAAGGCATCGGCAATATATCGCAACAGGACGGGGGCCGGCTCAGTGTTCCCACCGCGCAGACTTATTATGTCTATCAAAAAAATTAAAAAATATGTACCGTCGTCTGATTTGTCTGACTCTAACCCTGCTCACTTATTATTCGCTCCATAGCCAGGCTCACCTTCGGGCGGAAAGTGGTTCTATCCTCCGCGCCGAAGGTTCGGTAAAACTCGTACTCGAAGACACCCGATGGGAACAGGAAGGTTTATTTATACCCGGCCTCAGTACCGTGAGAGTTGTTGGAGATGGCTTGCCGGCTGATTGCGCCCTGGCTTCTACAACCGGCATTACCCTTTACCAGCTTGACCTCAAAAAAACTACTAATGACCTTTCACTTGGAGGACCGTTGAACATTACTGGCAAACTCAACTTTTTCCTCGGAAATCTCGATCTCAATGGCTATGTCCTCGATTTGGGGAGTACCGGTTTTATTATAGACGAATCCGAAACTCATCGCATCATGGATCAAACAGGTGGTGGCGCGATACATGTTACCTCCACGATTAATTCGCCCAATCAACTAAATCCGGGTAATATAGGCCTGGCCCTTAGCTCAAGTGCCAACTGGGGCGTCACCACCCTGATCCGTCGTCATGATCCTTACAACCTCGGAGGAGGAAACAGCATCTTGCGCTCGTTTGAAATTAGTCCGGCAAACAACACCGGGCTGAATGCTACTTTTCGGTTTACTTACTTTGACGCCGAACTCAACGGCATCCCGGAAAGCGGTTTTCAGTTGTTTCAGAGTACAAACAATGGGATGAACTGGAATATCGGCGGCGTGACGACTCACAATCCTATGAGCAACTGGGTGGAAACCAGTGGCGTAAACGCTTTTTCCCTATGGACCACTGCCCCACTTTCCAGTTTCCCGCTTACCTGGCTGGGGTTCACTGCCCGATGGGGGCAGGAAAATGAACAGCGCGTAGCGCTGTTGGAGTGGCAGACCGCGCAGGAGCAGGCGACCGATTTCTTTCAGATTATGCGCAAGGAAGACCAACCCGGTGCTATCTGGCAGGTAGTCGGACAGACTCCTGCTGCCGGATACAGCAGCGGCGTCCTCACTTATGATTATGTAGATCGGCAAATTTCCTCTTCGCAGGAGCGGCTTACCTATCAGTATCGCATCCGACAGGTGGACATTGACGGGCAGTTTACTTACAGTCAGACCGTAGTACTTTCCACCGAAAACCCCGATAAAAACCATTTGATCGTATGGCCTAATCCTGCGCGTGGGAAGGTAAACATTGCAGGAGAAATTGCCAACGGAAACGAAGCCCTGAGTCTTTCACTCACCGATGCCGGCGGCAGGCAGATATACCACACTGCCTTGCCGGGGCTTTCTCGTTTTGTACAGGAATGGGACATCGCAACGCTCCCGGCGGGTTTGTATGCTCTTTTGCTCGAAACCCGCGACGGTATTATCAGCCGACGATTGCAGATAGAACATTAGCATAAATATCGAAAACCAGACCCATAAATGTATTATTTCTTCCGCAAAGCCATCAATCCCGCAAAGGTCAAAACCCCATTGAGCAGTAATATCTCAAATCCAAAAGTATAACCCCAGGCAGGGCTGATACTCTGAACCACATAGCTGAGCAAGGGCGAAAGAATACAGACAAGCGGTACCCAGCGGTCGCGAACCTTCCATTCGGTAAACAAACCAAAGGCAAACAGCCCCAGCAGCGGGCCGTAGGTATAACCTGCCAGTTTGAATATCTCATTGATGACGGCGTCGTTGCTCATTACCTTAAACACCAGGATCGCAAGAAACAGGACAAATGAAAATCCGATGTGTACATAATTCCGCACTCTTTTTTTCCAGGCACCTTGCTTTTTTTCAAAATCAAGAATATCCACACAAAAAGAAGTTGTAAGGGCCGTAAGGGCAGAGTCTGCACTGGAATAAGCCGCAGCAATAATACCAATGATAAAAATAATTCCTGCAGCCGGGCCGAGGTAGTTGAGCGATAATAAGGGGAATAGCTGATCCGTTTTCCGGCAGACCATTTCTCCGGTAATAACATCCTTCACCTGTATCAGGCAGTCCCCGTCAAAGACTTCCCTAACAAGCCCCGTCTCCGTTCCATAAACGTATAACAATACGCCCAGACTCATAAAGAGAAGATTCGCTAAAACAAGCGTGATTGAAAACCAGAACATATTTTTTTGAGAATCGGGCAATGTCCGACAGGTCAGGTTTTTTTGCATCATGTCCTGATCCAGACCCGTCATCACAATAGCGATAAAAGCACCACTAAAAAACTGCTTAAAAAAATTATTTGCAGCACCCCATTCCCAGAAAAATATTTGCGAGTGGGGGCTTTCATAAACCTTATCCACCAGTGCCGAAAAACTTAGATTCAGTTCATCGGCAATGAGATAAACCGTCAGACCTGCCCCGGCAAGCAAAAAAAAAGTCTGAAGAAAATCCGTCCAGACGACGGTTTTTATCCCTCCTTTGAAAGTATAAATGTAAATCAACGCAATGGAAACAAAAGCTGTGACTGCAAAAGGAACATTGAAATAATCAAAAACCGCCAGTTGTAATACTACTGCGACCAGATACAGCCGGAGACTTGAACCGATGATCCGTGAAATCAGAAACAAAATTGCTCCCGATTTATAAGAACTTACCCCAAATCGCTGATCCAGATAACCGTAAATGGAGGTGAGATTTAGTCGGTAATAGAGGGGCAAAAGTACCGTCGCAATGACAAAATAACCCAGCAGATAACCGATTACCATTTGCATATAAGCCCATTGTCCTGAGCCAACAGCCCCCGGCACGGAGATAAACGTAACACCGGAGAGGGATGCACCGATCATCCCGAAAGCCACCAGATACCACGGCGAATTGCGATCAGCCGTAAAAAAAGTTTTTTCACTTGTATTTTTTCCGGTAAACCAGGAAACCAGAAACAACAAGCCAAAGTAGCCCCCGATGAGGGCAAGAGTAAGTGTTGGATTCATGCCCGTAAGTTATTCGGATTTACTATCTCCGACAAAATAATCGTCGCGGTGAGCAAATAAAACATTGAATGAAGTAAGACTTCCGTAAACACGAGTGATATATTGTTGAATATTTACTTTTTCTTCGTCGCTGAGATTGGAACTTTTGTTGATGTTTTGTTCCAATACTCGCATTCGGTCGCGGATCATGACGATTTTATGAAAAAAATTTTCAATGGGTATTTCTTTGGGTTTCAGGCTGTTGTCCCCCGGTTTGAGGATCATTGTTCCCCCTTTCCACCGACTTCCCAGATGGACGGTTTCGCCGGTATCATGCCATTTGCGCAGAATTTGTATCAATACTTTCTCCACGTCTCCGAGGCTAAGCCTTTCTTCCGGAAGGGGTGCCAGTTCGATCACATGGAGGTCCGCAAAGTTTTTGTCAATCGCTTTTTCGCCAAAATTGGGGAAAGCCACATTGTAAAAAGACTTGGTATTGTCGAGGATAATGCCCTTTCCATACTGAGGGTGGTTTACCCGCGTTCCGATAGATAATGGATTCATTGGTTTTTGTTTTCAATTTGGGAAAAATTATTACCGACTCCAAAGGAAATATTCGGTGTAATGTCCGGTGAATGACAGGCTTTTTCTCTGAGAATGTGTAACTATGCCCTCATTTTGAAAATCAATGAGCAGACAAAAGTATAATGATTCGCCGGTTGTTTATGTAATCATTCCCGCATTTAATGAAGCGGACTCGATTGCAAAAGTGGTGCAGGGCATTCCCTCCGGGTTGGTACGCGAAGTCGTCGTGGTAAGCAACGGCTCCACCGATGCCACTGAGTTAAACGCCGCCCGCGCAGGAGCCACAGTATTGAGAGAAGAACGAAAAGGGTATGGGTTCGCCTGTTTGAAAGGTCTCGATTATCTTGCCGGAAAAAAAGGTGCAGAACGGCCCGATATAGTTGTATTTTTGGACGGAGATTATTCTGATTATCCGGAAGAAATGCCTGACTTGGTAAATCCGGTTGTAAATGAAGGATACGACATGGTAATTGGATCAAGAGCTTTGGGGAATCGCGAAAAAGGTTCGATGATGCCGCAGCAGGTATTTGGCAACTGGCTGGCGACCACGCTGATCCGCTGGCTTTACGGCATAAGTTTTTCAGACCTCGGCCCGTTTCGTGCCATCACCTGGGAAGCCCTGCAAAAAATCAATATGCAGGATCAGACCTTTGGCTGGACGGTAGAAATGCAGGTCAAAGCCGCCAAACTAAAACTCAAGTGCCTGGACGTACCCGTGAAATACCGGCGGCGTATCGGTGTCTCAAAAGTTACCGGCACGATTAAAGGCACGATTATGGCCGGATACAAAATACTCTGGACAATATTTAAACTGATCTGAATACTACTTTGGAAAAGGTTTTTGAATATACAGTTTTGGGGCTTTATGGCCTTTCTCTTGTCCTCATTGTGATTTACAGTTTGGGGCAGTTTCACCTTGTAGTGACTTTTTTGCGAAATCGGAAAAAGTACCTGCCGCAAAAACCCCTTACCGGTGACGAAAATCTTCCCTTCGTAACCGTTCAACTCCCCGTTTACAACGAACTTTATGTCGTCGAACGCCTGCTCGACGCCATTGCGGCCTTTGACTATCCCCATTCCCGGTTTGAAGTCCAACTGCTCGACGACTCTGACGACGAGTCTTTTGACGTAGCAGCAAAAAAAATCGCCGCACTTAAAACCACCGGTTTGCAGATTGAACATATTCGCCGCTCTGACCGGACAGGTTTTAAGGCCGGTGCGCTTGCGTATGGAATGGAATTCGCCAAAGGCGAGTTTATCGCCATTTTTGACGCCGACTTCCTTCCACGCCCCAGCTACCTCCGTGCTACGCTCGCTAATTTTACCGATCCCAATATCGGGGTAGTTCAGGCACGTTGGGAGCACCTCAACCGAGGTTATTCGCTTTTTACAGAGGCTCAGGCTTTTCATCTGGATGCCCATTTTACCATCGAACAATTTAGTCGCGACAAGGGCGGTTTTTATATCAACTTCAACGGTACAGCCGGTGTATGGCGCAAAACCTGCATCATTGATGCGGGAGGTTGGGAGGCCGATACTCTGACCGAAGACCTGGACTTGAGCTACCGCGCACAGATTCGAGGGTGGAAGTTTTGTTATGTGGACGAAATCGGTACTCCTGCCGAACTTCCGGCGGAGATGGGTGCCATCAAATCACAGCAATACCGCTGGATGAAAGGCGGCGCCGAAGTCGCCCGGAAAATGTTGCGTCGGCTCTGGGTTTCCGACGCTTCCCTTATCCGCAAACTTCACGGAACCCTTCATCTGCTAAGCAGTTCGGTTTTTATCCTGGTACTGCTCATGGGAGCGATGAGCGTGCCATTATTGTATATCAAACACGAAATCTTGGGCGGCAATGTGGGTTTTCTGGTAATACCGGTAGCCGGACTGCTGTTTTGTTTTGTGGTATTGGGATTTATGTACGTAATCGCTTTCCGGCAAAGAGAAGGGGGATTAAAAGCCGCCTTGAAGCGGTTTACCATTCATTATATACCCTTTCTTTCCTTTTCGATGGGACTGGCTTTGCACAATTCGCTCGCAGTGATTCAGGGGTATCGAGGGAAAAAGACCCCGTTTATCCGCACCCCGAAGTTTAATCTGATCAGCCGCAGCGACACCTGGCAAAACGTCAAATACAAAACCCGTAAAGTCAAGCCGGAAGTTTGGGGCGAATTTTTAATGGTCGGTTATTTTGGTCTGGGAATCGGCATGTCTTTTTACTTCAGGGACTTTGCCGTTTTGCCCTTCTTCCTGATGCAGGCGGCAGGTTTTGCCGCAGTGAGCGTATTTAGTTTTCGGCATGCGGGGCGGTGATGGCGAAATCGGGGTTGGGTCTATTATTCTCTCCGATAAAACGCGAGTCAAAAAACAAATTTCTTCCCTAACGCCGTCGTCCGGTACTTCTGATTGCGACTAGAGGGCTTATGGGGAATGGTCATTTCCAACCAGTGATTATCAATCAGTGGGGCAATATACCGCCGGTAATTGTCAAAATGGTTTTTATATCCCAGAAGGGTGAGTATTTCGGTCTTAGATTTTGGCGTCTGGGCAAATTTCAATACACGGGCAACGTAATCGTAGTTATAAATTTGTTCTGCATCATTTACATAGTCGTCATCTTGGTCGCGAACAGGGTCGTACCCCTTCTGTATAAACTGAGAATGAGCGGGAATAACGGTCAAAAAATACGTACAATCAACGTCGGTTTCAAATATCGGGGGGGGAGAACCATTGTTCTGCATCGTCTTATAAATCGTAGGAATACCCGTTCCCCGGCCTTCCGTAAGATGAAGTTCTTTCAGAAAATCACCTACCCTGCGGTTGCGATAATCCCGTGCGACAATTCGTTTATTTTCGGCGAGTATTTTTGCGTTTACGGGCGGAACCGGACCCGGAAAACTCAGAATTTCGATTTTATCCGCCCATATCTGCACTTCAATCGGCTGTCCCATTTCGTAGCTTTTGTGAAATACAGCATTTGATAAAGCTTCTTCAACCGCATCATAAGGGAAGTTATATACCCTCTGCGATTCTGCTCTTCCTGAGACTTTTTTGATTCTTTCGATAATAATATTTGTCCGGATATAATCTAAAGCATTGCGAAGTTGAATATGTAGAGGGCCTTTGAAGTATTTTTCGTCAAAATCTTTGCCTGCTTCATCCTTTCGAACGACTACCTCAATCCATGCTCTTTCAAAAAAGCGATGCGGTTCTGGGGAAAAAAACAGCAACCCAGCATTCACCGGCCTTAGCAGTTCTTCGGGCCCTTTGACAATATTCATCTGTTTACAAAGATCTGTAAATGGCATTCGCGTGCTTTCTTCCGCCAGATCGCTTTTTATTTCATGCAAAAAATCGCGAATCAGGCCGAGGCTTAGGTCATTCTGGTTGGCTGTCTGGCAAATTCTGTCATCAAAGGGTATCCTGGCAGTCAGTTCCTGTAGTCGGCGAAGGTTCTCGTTTTGCGCTTTGATCGTGCGCGAACCGCTTCGGATATAAGAAAATCTGTTTTGCAGTCCCCGCTCACTCATGTTTTCCGGAGCGGAATATGGACGCATATCTCCTGCCGGGGCATAAAGAACCAAGATAGGTTTACCCTGAAAAAGGTAAGGCTGAATCAGGGGTATATATTGCGGAATAAGCCGATGCCCCAACCCGGTAATCTCACCTTGTATGCTGTCTATTTGTGCGGGGTTAAGACCTTCCGGAGGCAGAACCGGTCTGCCTTTGTTTTCTGCAATACCCAAAATGATATATCCCCCTCCCCAGTTGTTCAGATCGTTGGCAAAAGCGCAAAGTGTATGAAGAACGTCTTCCGGATTCCAGCCTTGCTTAAATTCCAGCCGTTCCCATTCGATCACGCCTCCGTGAATTAGTTCATTTATGTTTATTGCTAATGCCATGAAGGGTAGTGTTATGTTGTGCTGTCTATGATCGGGTTTCAGAGAGTGAATTTAGCAAAATCTTCCTGCTCATCAAATGTTTGGAAGAAGAAGGCTAAAATCGCTCTTCTAACGCCTCCACCGCAGCATCATTTCGTAACACTTTTTGATGTCAATGGGTTTGGTCAAAAAATCGTTCATGCCTGCGGCTCGCATTTCGGCCTGAGTTTCGGCAAAAACATCGGCAGAAAGGCCGATAATCGGAATGTCCGGATTCTTTGCCCCGGAGCCAGGCGCACGGATGATCCGGGTGGCTTCTATTCCATCCATTACCGGCATGTGAAGATCCATCAGTACCAGGTCAAAATCGGTCTCCCTGAGTATCTCTGTGGCTTCAAGGCCATTGTTGGCAATCGTAAGGGTAATATTCTGTTTTTTGCATATCTGAATCATCAGAAACTGATTCATCTGCACATCTTCGGTGAGCAGGACACGCAGGTCTTTGAGCCGGGAAAAATCATTTTCCGCTAGTAGAGGATTTTTATTTTCTGCTTTCCCTACCTGAAACGGCAATCGGAAGTAAAAAGTCGAACCCAGCCCCTCTTCGCTTTCGACCCATATTTTGCCGCCCTGTAGTTCTACTAGGCTTTTACAGATCGAAAGTCCCAGACCCGTACCCCCAAAAAGGCGGGTTGTGCTATTATTCGCCTGAGAAAAACTATCAAATATGCTGCGATGTTTTTCCGGAGGAATGCCTGTTCCGGAATCGGCAACGGCAAATAAAATTTCGGCGACGCCTTCGGCCAGCATTTCTGATGCCGGGCACACCGTTACCCGTACAAATCCTTTTTCGGTAAACTTGAAGGCATTGCCGGTAAGGTTGATCATTATCTGGTTTAATTTCACTTTGTCTCCATGCAGAAACATGGGTGTGTCGGGTTCTATGACCGTTTCAAAAATAATGTCTTTTGAAGATGCCTTATACCCAAATGTGCCTCTGAGGCCGTTCATAATTTCGATGAGGGAAAAACCAACTTTTTCAAAGGTGATTTTTCCGGCTTCGATTTTGGAGAAGTCGAGGATTTCGTTGACGATATGCAGGAGGTTTTCGGCGGAAAATTTAATGGATTTTATATAGTCCGTGCGAAGCTCGGCTTCTTCTTCAAGAAGCATAAGATCGGTAAGCCCTACGATGGCGTTGAGGGGGGTACGGATTTCGTGGCTCATGTTGGAAAGGAACCCCGATTTTGCTTTAGTGGCTTTTTCTGCGGTTTCTTTAGCCTCCAGAAGCTCTTTTGTTCTTGCTTCGATTTTCGCCTCCAGGGACAGATTCATATTTTTCAACTCCTGGTTGGCGAGGTAAAGCTCCCGCGATTTTTGTTCAATAATTTGTTCGGCTGCTTTTCGTGCAAGCCTTTCACGTCGGATAATATTTTTTAATGATTCAGTTGAATCCATCAGGATGTTTTTTGCGGAGAGTAAACTTTACTTCAGAATTGTCGCTTTTGAGATTTTCCCGGTGAATGTCTATTTCCTCCTGAAAATGCCGCAGACAACCCTGTATCAAACCTTCGGCAAAATCGGCCAGGCGGCGCTCCGACCGATAGACCATAACGAGGCGATGATCGTCGGGGCGGTTAATATCAAAAGAGGGGAGTTCTGCATCGGGATACAATTTTCTTACTTCGGCATGGATATAATCTTCAATTCTGGCCATAAAATCGAAGGCAGAATGGATGCCGTGGAAAAAATTTGGATAACCCGTAACAAACTGGCCGAAGAGATGTTCCCCAAAGACTTTTAGAAGATCGGCAACGGCGATTCCGCTTTCCTGGCTAAGGTTTACCACCAGGCTGACCATCTCTCGGTGGTCGTAAGTGCCTACGGCAGTGTAAACGCCGCCGGAGGCGAGGTCTGCTTCTGTGACGATTTTATCGGCGGTTTCAAATCCGAAACGATCTTCGACCATTTCCAAAAACTCGGTAAAAACAATACCCTTCATGTTTGTGTTATTTTTGGGATTTACTCCAAAACACACACATTTTGTTGAAGATAAATAATCAGTTTGAGGGAGAATTATACATCCTCGGGCATGCTCTCAGAGGCATGATCTCCGAGGAAATAACACTTACGACAGCGGGGTTCGTAGGAGTCTTTTTCTCCGAGAAGTACGGTTGTTTCGTCATCAGAGAGGCGGTAGGAGTAATTGGCGAGGCTTCCACAGACCTGACAGATGGCGTGTACTTTGGTTACAAACTCCGCCATGGCGAGGAGATAAGGCATAGGGCCAAAGGGGATACCTCGGAAGTCCATGTCGAGACCGGCGACGATGACTCTCACGCCGCTGTTGGCGAGGGTACGCACGACCTGGGGCAGGCCTGTGTCAAAAAATTGAGCTTCATCTATGCCTACCACTTCGACATTGAGGGCGAGAGGAAGGATTTCGGAGGAATGAGATACCGGAGTAGAGTGGATGGAATTTCGGTCATGGGAGACAATGGCTCCCGAAGAATACCGGGAATCCAGCATAGGTTTGAATATTTCCACCTTTTGATTTGCAATCTGAGCACGTCGAAGGCGACGGATAAGTTCCTCCGTTTTTCCGGAAAACATACTTCCGCAGACCACCTCGACCCATCCGGTCTTTCTGTTCGCTGAATTTACTTCGATAAACATGGGTCAAAACTAAAGAAAAAAAGCAAAATATCAGCCCGCGTAATTTTCAATTACGTTGAGTTTGTTGAGGGCATCTTCGGAGGCCCGTTGCTCCGCCGATTTTTTGTTTTTCCCTTCTCCGACACCGAGGATTTTTTGTCCGACTTTTGCCTGAATGCGGAAAGTTTTGTTGCGCCCGTCGCCGTTTTCACCGATTACTTCAAACATGAGGAGGCCCATTTTGGTTTTCTGGACGTGTTCAATCAGTTTGTTTTTATGGCTAATGACTTGGCTTTCAACTTGTTGGAGGTGGATATAGGGTTCGATGATACGTTTGTAGATAAACCGTTTTGATCGTCGGAACCCCAGGTCGAGATAAACCGCGCCGATAAAGGCTTCCAAGGCATCGCCATACATGGATTCATTGATGACTCCGGACTGGCGGTGTTGGATCAGGTTGTCAATCTCAAGCTGTTTAGAAATAGCATTTAGCGATTTGCGGTTGACGATTTTGGAGCGCATTTCCGTGAGGAAGCCTTCGTCTTTGAGCGGGTAGATTTTGAAGAGGTATTCAGCGATAACTGCATCGAGGATAGAATCGCCGAGGAACTCCAGTCGTTCGTTACAGCCTTTGGCGACGGCGGACTGTTTTTCGTCTTTTTTATAGGAATTATTGAGTGACGAGCTGTGGGTTACGGCAAGCCGATAGAGGAAAATTTCTTTCGGAATGAATCCGGAAATTTCAAAAATCTCCCTTGCGAAACTTTTTTCCCTGGAGAGATACAGGTTATAGAACTGTCTGGGTGAAATCATAAAACTAAAGCCAGAACCCTTTTCCCAATATTCGTGGGGCAAATTACAAAATTCTATTCTGAAATCACAATTACCCAACATTTCCAGAGGGAATGTTGGGTAATCAGATAAAAAAGTAGTCCTAATGGACCGGATATTTTACAGAAGGCGAATTAAAGCTCAACCTTTTTGAGGAGGATCGAAGCATTATGTCCACCAAAACCAAAAGTATTACTGATAGCGATGTTTATTTCCCGCGGTTGAGCAACGTTGAAGGTATAATTCAAATCACAATCCGGATCTTTTTCCTGGAAATTGATGGTCGGAGGGATAAGATTATGTTGCATAGCGAGGATTGCGGCAATCGCTTCGATGGCACCGGCGGCTCCGAGGAGATGCCCGGTCATAGATTTGGTAGAGCTGATGTTGAGTTTGTAGGCATGTTCACCAAATACCTTTTTGATAGCCTGGCTTTCACTCACATCCCCGAGAGGAGTCGAGGTACCATGCACATTGATATAATCAACATCAGCGGCTGTAAGACCTGCATCCTGAAGAAGATTGATCATGACCCGTTGAGCGCCTTCCCCTTCGGGATGCGGAGCCGTGATATGATGAGCATCGGCAGACATACCGACGCCGCCCAGTTCGGCATAAATTTTGGCACCACGGCGAACGGCGTGTTCATATTCTTCCAGGACAATACAACCTGCACCCTCACCCATGACAAAACCATCGCGGCGTATGTCAAAGGGGCGGCTGGCGGTTTTGTACTCTTCGTTATTCTCAGACAATGCCTTCATGGCATTGAATCCTCCCATTCCCACTTCACTGACAGCAGCTTCGGTTCCTCCGGCGACCATGATGTCTGCATAGCCATACTTGATAAGCATGTGAGCATCAATGATACAATTGGAGGAAGTCGCACAAGCAGAGACGCTAGAATAGTTTGGCCCTTTCAGGCCGTATTTAATAGATATATGGCCTGCACCGATATCAATGATCATTTTGGGGATAAAGAACGGGTTTAGCCGGGGAGTACCATCCCCTTTGGCAAAGTTCATTACCTCCTCAAAAAATACATTGATGCCGCCGATACCCGAGCCAGCTACAACGCCAAAGCGGTTCCGGTCAATTTTGTCCATATTAAAAGAAGCATCGTGGATAGCTTCATCAGCTGCGACCATGAGGTAATGGACAAAACGGTCCATTTTGCGGCCTTCTTTACGGTCAAAATGATCGTTGGGATCAAACCCTTTGACTTCGCAGGCAAACTTGGTTTTAAACTTCTCAGTATCAAAGTGAGTGATCCAATCTGAACCACTCACTCCCTGAGAAAGCCCCTCCCAATAGGCAGAGACATTATTTCCAATCGGCGTTAGTGCACCCAAACCGGTGACAACGACCCTTCTTCCCTGCATGTATGATTAGCTTTTTATGTTCTCCTCCAGATATCTGGTAGAATCACCAACAGTCACAATTTTTTCGGCAGCTTCGTCAGGAATACTAATATTGAATTCTTTTTCGAACTCCATGATCAGTTCAACCGTATCGAGCGAATCAGCGCCCAGATCGTTGGCAAAACTAGCCTCGGGAGTAACTTCTGAAGGTTCTACTCCCAGCTTATCAACGATGATCTCTTTTACTCTTTCGGCAATGCTTGACATTTTTCTTTGCTTTTTAAATTGTTAATTGTTTATTGGTCTCGCAGTAAAAAATTTGGGCAAATATAATACTTTTTGGAATCAATCAACGTTATTCGCGAACTAATTTTTTAACATGTATCACAGAATACAGCTTTGATAAAGCGAATAGAAATACAGGATGTCTTTGATTATCAGTGTGTTGTGATTGGATTAGCGTCCCATGAACACATCTGGAAACTATGTTATGAGGTCAATCTTCATCTGGGGCTGAATCTGACCGAAAAGGAACTGGAAAAGGGAAAAAACGGGGCCCCGCATATCCCTGAAAAAAAACCTGACCAGGGTCTTTTTGAGGATTCTGAGCTTACTCCGGATGATCGGCCTCTGGCTTATTATGAGGACCTCCACTCAGACTCCAGATTCGAGTTTATTCTATGCAAACCCGATCCCAATCACTTGCCCAAAGACGCCCGGCCTTTTCGTTTTTTCTTTCTGGTACGTGCGCATGATTACCCTCTCCCCGGGTCTGCTGAACTGGTCGAACGCCTGAGCCAACTGCCCACCGTTCTTTCTGCAGTAGATATTTCTCATATTAAAAACATTAAACAACTAGTCCTTTGAAGCTATTTCATCTAAGAAGAACCAAAATCGTGGCCACTATGGGCCCTGCCTGCGATAATCCGAAAACCCTGCTGGCTATGGTGGAAGCAGGGCTGGATGTCGCCAGGCTTAATTTTTCCCACTCGGATCATGAAACCCATGCAAAATCGCTGAAGCTGATACGGGATATTAACCAAAAGTATAATACCAATATCGCCATCCTTCAGGACTTGCAAGGCCCCAAAATTCGTATGGGAGACCTACCGGAACCTTTTAAAGTAAAAGAGGGTCAGATCGTAACCATTCGCTCCGACGTCAAAGAACAGAAAGACAAGGTATTGCCGATCGTTTACAACACTTTCGCCAAAGACGTTAAAGTCGGGGATATCATCCTCATTGACGACGGAAAGGTGGAGGCTGTGGTAGAAGAAACCAATAACCTGAACCAGGTCAAAATCAAAATTGTCTCCGGCGAAGTAATCCAAAGCCGCAAAGGGGTCAACCTCCCGCTCACGAATATCTCGGAGCCGACCATTACGGAAAAAGATTTCCGTGATATTGATTTTGCCATCGAACACCAGGTCGAGTGGGTCGCTCTTTCTTTCGTGCGCTCTGCCGACGACATCAAACTGCTGAAAGAACTGATCCGCTTGAAAAACGGTACCAGCCGTATCATCGCCAAAATCGAAAAACCGGAAGCTCTCCGCAACATTGACGAAATCATCGCCGTCGCCGATGGAATTATGGTTGCAAGGGGGGATATGGGGGTCGAAATTCCGATGGAAGAAGTACCGGCATGGCAAAAACGGATCATCAAAAAATGTAACCTCCAGGGTAAACCTGTCATCGTGGCTACCCAGGTTATGGAATCCATGATCCAAAATCGCCGCCCTACACGCGCGGAAGCCAACGACGTCGCCAATGCGCTCGTGGATGGCGCCGATGCCGTAATGCTTAGTGGGGAAACTTCGGTGGGTAAATACCCGGTCGAGGTAGTTTCCAGTATGCACAAAATCCTGGTAAGTGTCGAAAAAGAGGATACCAGTATCTACTACCGCAACATGGATACCTTCCCCGAAGGCAGTGAGTTTCTCAGTACTTCGGTGATTACGACGGCTTGTACACTTGCCCGGCATACTAAAGCCAAAGCAATCGTCGGTATGACCCGCTCGGGTTATACTGCTCTGCAACTTGCAAGGTGTCGTCCACAGGCGCAGATTTATGCTTTTACCAATAATCGCCCGGTGCTGAACATGCTCAACCTGATATGGGGGGTGAGGGCCTTCTACTACGACGGTTTTGTAAGTACCGATGACACCATCCAGGATGTACACGAGATATTGAAAGACAAGGGTCTGTTGAGTGCCGGTGATATTATCATTAATACAGGTAGTATGCCTCTCCACGATCGCGGACTTACCAATATGGTGAAAATCAGCCGGGTACGTGCCAAAGGTGATATCAGACCTTAATTCATGGCTTCCGTTTCTGCTGTCATCATTACCCTGAATGAGGCTGCGAATATCGGCAGATGCCTCGCCTCTCTCAAAGGTGTGGCCGATGAGATTATCGTCGCTGATTCAGGAAGTACGGATGACACAGAAGCGATCTGCCGTGCATCAAATGTGCGTTTTTTTCGGGTGGAATGGCTCGGTTACAGTCAAACCAAAAACTGGGCTAATGATCTCGCAACCGGGGATTATATCCTTTCCCTCGACGCCGATGAGGTGTTGTCGGAACCGCTTCGCCAGGCCATTCTCCCCGAAAAAAAACACCTTTCCGGAGCTTATAGTTTTAACCGGCTTACCAATTATTGCGGACATTGGGTGCGCTACTGCGGTTGGTATCCCGACCGCAAAGTGCGTCTCTTTCCTAAAAACCAGGCCCGCTGGGAGGGTGAATTTGTTCACGAAATTTTACAAACCGATTCCAGCCTGAATATCCGCCACCTCTCCGGGGACATCCTGCACTATTCCTACAACTCCTTAGCAGACTTTAAACACCGGATGGATAGGTATTCTACTCTCGCAGCAGAAGACCTCCACAACCGAGGGAAAAAGGCCTCCTGGTGGAAGTTAGTGTTCAGCCCCCTCCTCAAATTTATCATCCTGTACTTTGTGCGCCGAGGTTTCCTCGATGGAAAAGCCGGTGGGGAGATTTGTTATTTCTCCGCACAGGCCAATTACCTCCGTTACAAAAAATTGCAAAAGTTAAACGCAGCAGACGCTTTACGATGATTATTTTACGCCGGGAGTGCGGTTTAAAAATTCGTCATAAAGCAAAGTGTGCCGACTTTCCAGCGGTATCAGCCATCCTTGGATGAATAGGTACCGTATCTGTGTTTTGGTCTCAAAAGGATCTCCGTCAGCCACAAAAAGATTTGCTTCTTTTCCTACTTCCAGCGAACCCATACGGTTGGCTACCCCGAATATTTCGGCGGGCACGATGGTTACGGCCTTAAAAGCTTCTTCCCGGCCCATCCCATAAGCTGCGGCAAATCCGGCATGGTACGGCAGGTTGCGCACGTTTTCGGCGTCGTTGGTGCGAATAGCCACTTTTACCCCTGCTTTAAACATCAGACCCGCATTAGCATAGGGACGATCATAACGGTCGGATGTACGGCGTGGAGATTCCAGTACAGGACCTGTTATCACCGGTATTTGGGCTTTGGCTAGTTCGTCTGCTACCCGCCAGCCTTCCTGAACACCGGTAAACACCGCATCAATTTTCCTTTCCTGAACCCATTTTATCGCCGTCTGAATATCCCCGGCAGTATTTACTTCGACCAATAGTTTGGCTTCTCTTCGCACAACCGGTGCGAGTGCGGCCATTTCCGGGTAATAATCGGGTTCTTCTCCTTTGCCGGCGCGCCACAACGAATCAATACGGGCGTAAACAATGGCTTTTTCCCAAACACCGTCCAGGTTTTTCAGTCGCTTCTTTTTCTCCTCTTCCATCTCCTCTTCGGTGCGATTGTCTCGGCGGCCTGTGCGGCCAACTGCCGGAAAACTCAAAACCACTGCTTTAAAACCTGCATACATCTGGTCAGGGGTATAACCGTGCAGGTTAATCAGCGCTGCCGTACCCGTAAAAAGCCCGCCTTCCGGAACGGTAAGAACTGTTGTTACACCGTTGACCCTCGTCACCGGGATCAGTACCGAGTTGGGGTTTACACCGGTAAGCGCCTGAATATGCGGATTTACTTCCCCCAATTCGCTAAAGTCCTGAGTAAGTTCTACTGATTGAATTTCCTGAAGACCGAGTTTATCTCCTCCGTCAATCATTCCGGGATAAATGGTAAGGCCCTTACAGTCAATCACTTCTGTGCCTTGCGGAATGGAAACCGATTCTCCGATGCCCGCAATTTTTCCATCGCGGATTAGCAAGGTTCCCATTTTTTCGCCTTGTGTGACCGTATAAATTTTGGCATTGGTAAGTGCAAAAGTTCCCGTCCGGGATTTTTGTACCATTTGGGAATAAATAGCGGTGGTAAATAAAACCGCAGCCAGAAATATATAAATTCGTTTCATTGGATTTTTTCGTAAAATGATTATTCGCCAAACAAAAACTCAAAGGTATCTTCCATGCAGTTGTCCACATCAGAATGGCTGTATAATACCGGCATGACTTTTTCGTCGGGGTTGATATACAGACGCATGTCGCCGGGATCTTTATTGATGTCAAACCGTACGATACCATCCACAATGGTCATCTGAGGTATGGCATAAATGGACAAGGGATGACCTTTGAAAATCGCTACATCGCCTTCTTTTCCCTTTTCAAGCGAGCCTACGCGGTCTTCGATTCCCAGTTGTTTGGCAGGATTAATGGTAATAAGAGAAAGTGCCTCGTCGTCAGTAAGACCGCCGTATTTTTGGGTTTTTGCCGCCTCATGGTAGAGATGGCGGATAAGTTCTTCGGAATCAGAATTGATCGAAGTCACTACTCCGTTGCGCGTAAGAATGGCCGCATTGTAGGCAGTGGAGTAATACACTTCAAATTTATAACTCCACCAATCTGCAAATACCGAGGCCATCGCTCCAAACTTAGCAAGCTCAGGAGCCACTTTAAAACCCTCGTTGACATGCTGGAAAATGATGCGTTTAATCCCAAAATCGCGGCATACATTCATCAACATCACAATTTCATCGGCGCGGTAGGAGTGGCAATGAATCAAAACTTTGTTGTTGAGCACATCCACCAATGTTTCCATCCGAAGGTTGTATTCGGGCGCGACTGCGGAGGGGTTGCTTTTTTTTGCCTCCCGATATTTTGCCCAGGCTTTTTCGTATTGGCGGGCTTTGGCGAAGGCGTCGCGGAAAACAGCTTCCATGCCCATACGGCTACGTGGGCTGATATTGCGACTTACTCCGTAGGATCGCATAGGGTTTTCGCCGAGTGCAAATTTGATGGTGCGCGGAGCACCTTCCACACGGAGTTGGTCGGGGTCGGTAAGGCCCCAGCGCATTTTGATGGTTTCACACTGCCCGCCGATGGCGTTGGCGGAGCCGTGCATGGCATGCGTGGTGGTCACACCGCCCGCCAGGGCGCGGTAAATGGAAATATCCAGCGGATTTAAGGCATCACCCGTCCAGACCTCGGCAGTAACCGGGCTGGTGGATTCATTGATCGCCAGAAGGCCCAGGTGCGAATGAGCGTCAATAATGCCCGGCATAACGTGAAGGCCGGTGGCGTCAATTTCCTGAACGCCTTTAGGCGCCTTCAGGTTTTTACCGATTTTGCTGATTTTACCTTCAATGATAAGTACATCGGTATTTTCCAGTGTACCCTCTGTGATGGTAATAACCGTTCCGTTGTGGATAAGCAGACTTCCTGTGGGAATCTGAGCCTCAAGGCAATGAACTAAAAATATAGTCAGAAGAAATATAAGTGAATTTTTCATTGGAGTAGAGTTAGTTGTTTTCGGGAGAAGCTTCTTTTTCGCCTTCGATAGGGAAAGAGCCAAGTTCGCCCACGGTCATTGTACCTGAAAATTTATTGTCCTCTATCGTAGCAGAGACTTCAACGGTAGCCATCTGTCCTCCCATATCAAAAGAGTACGAAAAACGCAGATCTTTTCCGTCTGATTCGACCGCATCAAGGTCTGCGGTTATGGTTTCTTCCGGGCTTTCATGTGAAATGTTTCCGCTAAGGCTTCCGCCTTCATTTTTGATGACCAGTTTTCCGGTAAGCGCACTCATCTGGGGCGGGCTTATGACCAGATTCCAGGTACCTGCCACCACCTTCAGTACATCTGCACTGGCAGAAGATTTTCCTCCGGCGGGTTTCTCATTCATTTCATATTTTTTCCCCTCTACAAAAACATATTTCACGGCAGACTTTTCTTCGAAAAGGGGCTTATCGGTAAGCACAAGATTCGCTATTTTCCCCTTTTCCACGGTTCCGGTCACATTGGAGATGCCGAGAAGTTTTGCGGGACTGGTAGTAAGTGCTGCCAGTGCGGCGTCTTCGGAAAGGCCGTTTTTGATCATGGTTCGGATCTGTGAAAGGGCCTCTTTAGGTTTTGCTTCCAGCATGGAAAAACCGAAAGGCACTCCCGCCTTTTCAAAGGCTGCAGCCTGAGAAACATGGAGGTGGTAAGCTTCCAATTGTTTTTTTTCCAGTTCGGCTTTTTCCTTTTCTACGAGCGACATTTCCTTAGCGGCGGAATCTTTTTTAGCCTCCTCCGGTTTTTTACCGGCGATTTCTTTGGGCAATTCGAGGGAAAGAAAGACCGGTACATTCTGGGATTTGATCTTTGAAGTGAGATCCCAGCCTTGTTTTACCTCAGCCAGCATGAGCGAAAATCCCAGTTCTTTCTGAAGGCTCATAGCGCGTTGAATGTCCAGGACATTTTCGGCCTTAAAAATTACGGGTTGCTCTTTTTTCACTACCGGATAAAAAGCCTGGATATAAGCCTCATAAGCAGGTCGGGTCACGCCGACCGGATTTTTCTCATAGATCGTCTCGTGTTCAAGCCCTAAGGATGCCTGGTGGTAAAGTTCTTTCCACTTGGCCATGACCCCGAGGAGAGTGGCCGGATATACACCGGATGCACCGGTAAACTGGCTAAACTGAGCAGTATTTTTGCGGAGAATCAGTTCGCCCGATTTGCCTTCCCTCATCAATACAATTGCGCCTGATCCGGGCAACATTTTTCCTCTTGGCACAATATGAGCAATAGTAAAACCCGCCTCGCGCATACCGGCAATAGATTTTTCGTTTGCGTCAAACAAATCTATCACCTTCTGGTCGGTCTGAATTCCCGCCACATCCGCAGGCGGATTGACGGGGTTTTCTCTGGGAGGGCGGTTGTCTCCCTGACTCTGAGCATTTCCCTCCGGTCGGGGGATACCCGTGTGGGTAAGTCCGGCAATAAAACCTGCATAGAGAAACATGGAGTCTGCGGAGATGGTTTCGGCTTCACCCGGTATGGGCACATTTTTCCCCACGTCCGAGATGAGTCCATTTTTGATAATTACTGTCACATCTTCCAATAATGTGCCGGGTGAAGAGATTACATTAACATGGGTAATCGCGAAGGTTTTGGTAACAGGAGGAAGCTCTGCGGCTTTGTTTTGGGCCGGGAGTACCTGCGGCAGACCTGCCGTTACCCCCGCAAAGACAATCGTTGTCCAAACAGAAAGAAGAAGGTTTTTCATAGAGTAAGGTTAGAACGTATTTAAATCGGGACCACACAAGGTGTTTGTTTATCCAAATCGCGACCGGATATATTCCAGCATATCGCTGATTACGGGCATAATATTGGAAGGGCCCGAGCGAATATAAAAAGCTTCTTTTTGGGGACCTTCTTTGAGAAAGGCGGGTTTATTGGAGGCTGCACAATCGTATCTCAATACGACTTTTCCTTTAACTTCATCCATATCATAAGAGACCAGACTGGCAAAAAACCCGCCAATCCGGTCTTTGATCATACCGATAATGCTAAGGTTGAAATTTTCGAGTTCTTTTTCGTTTTCAAACTCTACGCCGCAGATTTCGCGACTGTCATTTACGCCCACGAGCAAAGTACCTCCGCTGGTATTCATAAACGCCGACAGCGTTTTGAGCATGGCCGGTTTGACCGATTTACTGGCCGCTTCTTTAAATTCGAGGTTTTCATTTTCCCCATCGGCAATCAGTTTTTCGGTAGTAAATGGCAAATCTTTATTGAGATAATTGACGATTCGGACCGTAAGGCCCCTCACGATTTTGAGGCTAAGCAGGGGATCGAGGTATTCGCCCGAAAACAACTTGTCGCCGTCAAAAGCCAGCAGCCGGGTATCCTGAAGCGCGCGAATGGTTCCCATGCGGAGGCTTTGGGTAAAAATGGCTACTTCTCCAAAAATTTCCCCCTGCTCATAGATTTTTTTCTCCCCATCGCGCAGGGTCAGCAGCAATTCCCCCTCTTCTACCAGGTAAAAGTTTTGCCCTTTTTGGTTCATGGAAAAAACCTCCTGGTTTTTGTGAAATTTTTTCCGCTCGGTGATGGACAGCAACTGTTCCCTTTCGGTTTCACTCAATTCCTGAAACAGCGGATTATGGCGTATAGCAGATAAGAATTCGGATTTTTCAAGCATCTTGAAGGTGTTTGGGTAAAGATGAAAAAAAATAATCATCTATACACCAAATTGCCTTAAGTGATGGTCACAATGTTTCCATATAAAAAACCCCATCTTCTCCCGGCTGAGTCTGCCTAAGCCGGGGTGAGGATTAAAACGAAAAGTTGCGTCTTTGGAGCAAAATTCCCTGACGAGTTGAATAAGCGCAGATTTATCGGCTTCAAAAGTCGTAGGCGGAGTACCCTTACCTCCTGGACCTTGTTTGTAGGGTTTAAGCGTGGGAGTGCCGGGTTTCCAGGGTTTTTCTGTCAGTACAATCAGGCGCATAAGCGGGCGGAGAAACCCCGGTACTACGGGTCGGGTCGAGCGGAGGTTGAGCACATCCCGCAAGGGGTCTGCCAAATGGCAGACCACCTGATTTACGGTCATAACTCCCCAAAGAGGTTTCGATTCCGGAGTCAATTTTTGGATACGATCCAGAATAGATTTTTGGGTGGCGGATTCAAAGAGGTTATTTTTCATTTTGTACAGGGTTTAAATTTTTTAGGTTAAAATTATTCTACACAGGGGCATCAATCAGGACTTTCATTCCGTAAGTCCCAAATATTTCGATTACTTTACCCATGTCCGGTTCGCGGTCAGGCGGGAGAGCATTTAACTCTTCAAAAAAGGCTTCAAAATTGCCGCCGGGTACGATTGTCCAAAGGGTTTTGCCGGGGGTTGTTCCAATATTTTGAAAAGCATGGGGCACAAACCGTGGGAAAAAAATTTCTGCACCTGCTTCTGCTTTAAGGGTTTTGTCTCCCAGTTGAACCACAAACTCTCCTTCCAGGACGTAGATCATTTCGTCTTCCACGCTGTGAACATGGGGTGGAATCCCGTGTCCCGGAGGCGTGATTACTTCCATCACATAATACATGCCTTCGGTCTCCTTTTTTTGTAACTTGATCGTAACGGAATGACCGAGGATGTTGAGTTTACGACCTTCATTGGGAGTCGTAACGGCGGGAATTAAATTTTTTGTCTGCATAATTGATAAAATTAAAAATGATTTAAATAAATTTTACCTTACAAATAAACAGGCAGACAGAAGCCAAAATCATTCACATAGGTTAACAAATCCCGAATCCGCATGCGTCATCAGTTGTTGTTTAATCATCTGAAGCAAACGGTTCCAATCTCGGAAGAAGAAGTGCTCAAACTTCTGGATTATGCTTTGATCAAAAATTACCGGAAAAAGGAATACCTCTTTATGCAAGGAGAGTTTGCAAAATATGTAGGTTTTGTAAACCAGGGGTGTCTGAGGTATTACCAGATTGATGAAAATGGTGAAGACCATATCATCTATTTTGCCATCGAAACCTGGTGGATTGGCGATCTCAACAGTTTCTATTCGGGACAGCCAACGGGTTTTAACCTTCAGGCCCTCGAACCCTGCGAGATGTTTATGTATGATAAGGAAAGATTTGAAAAAGCCCGGTTTGAAATCCCTACTTTTGACCAGTATGTAAAAATCCGCCATGCCAAAGCAACCGATGCCCGCCTTGAACGAATGATGAGCCAACTCTCAGAAACTGCGGAGACCCGTTACCTCAAACTATTGGAAAAGTTTCCGGATATTTTTCAGCGCGTGCCCCAACACCTTATCGCTTCTTTTCTCGGCATACAACCCCAAAGTCTCAGCCGTATTCGAAAACAAATGTCCCGGAAAGAGAGCTAAAGCGGGACAGATATTTTAAAGTAACTCTCGTATTTAAAAATAGTTTTACTATTTTAGTGATCAGATACTAAAATAGTAAAACTATTTTTATTATGTTTTATCAAAGAAGCATTTTTCCGGCCTTGCAGGACCACTTATCCACCCGGCAAATCACGGTACTAACCGGAATGCGTCGCACGGGGAAAACAACCCTGTTGAAAAAGCTAATAGAGATTTCGCATATCTCCCAGAAGATTTTTTTTGACCTAGAACGCATTGATAACCGGGAATTTTTCTCCGAAAAAAATTACGAGACAATCATTTATGCACTCACGCAGCGGGGTATCCGGTTTTCGGAGAAAGTGCTGATAGGCATTGACGAAATTCAATTGGTACCGAATCTACCCAGTGTTATCAAATATCTGTATGATACATACGACATAAAATTTATTCTTACAGGCTCCAGTTCCTATTACCTGAAAAATCATTTCAGCGAATCGCTTGCAGGCCGGAAAAAAATATTTGAGGTTTATCCGCTGACTTTTCAAGAATTATTGACATTTAAGAATGTCCCGTATCTACCTGTGGGTGATTTTACTCAGCACCCGTTTATTGGAGCAGAGTATGAGCGATTGAAGTCTTTTTACAATGAATATATTGACTATGGAGGATTTCCCGAAGTGGTGCTGTCTGACAAGATTGCCGATAAAAAGGATATGATCTCCGATATAATGAGTTCTTATATCAACTTTGATCTTACCGGTTTGGCTGACATAAAAAGAAGTGTGGATGTTTATTCCCTTAT
Source organism: Bacteroidia bacterium (assembly GCA_033764335.1). Lineage (GTDB taxonomy): Bacteria > Bacteroidota > Bacteroidia > J057 > J057 > JAGQVA01. The sequence goes on from JANRJC010000026.1 coordinate 31,422, forward strand.
TAAACTGTTGGCTGTCCGGGTTGGCAGCCGACTAGAAATTTCCAAACTTTCTGCCATTACGGGCATGAGCAGAACAGCCGTAGAGAACTATCTCCATTTATTTGAACAGACTTATCTGATCCGAACCATTCCGGTTACATCCAAAAGTCCTGACCGGGAAATCGTAAAAGCGAGGAAATTATTTTTCCTTGACAACGGGATGGCCTCATCTTCGGCGGAACTGAGCAGCGGGTCGAAATTTGAGAATGCCGTTTTTAACCAACTACACCATCACGGGGAGGTTTCCTATTTTTCCTTGAAAACCGGAAATGAGATTGATTTTATTTTGAATAAAGAAAAAGCCTTTGAGGTCAAAGAATCCCCGTTGGAAACTGACTTAACAAAAACGGCATTACTTGCGAAAAACCTCGACATAACCTCGGTTTTTGTTATTGGAAGGCATATTCACCGGCCCTTTCCCGGTATGATCTGGGGTGGGTTTTTATAAAGGCTTTAGATTAAAAAAAAAGTTTTATCTTAGCGCGCCATAAAGCATTAAAATATGTACACTGCTACTCCCTTCCGCAAGGCGCTAACGCTCCTGGTTTATACAATTTTCCTACTGTCTTCTTTGGTTTCCTGCAAAAAAACAGAACCCCCCCGGGTACTCGTTTTTTCCAAAACCGCAGGTTTTCGCCATGAATCCATCGCCGCCGGTAAACAAGCGCTGCTGGCTTTGGGAGAAAAACATCAATTTACGGTGGACACTACCGAAAATGATTCTGTCTTTTTTGAAGAAAATCTGAAACGTTACCAGGCGGTAATCTTTCTCAATACCACCGGTAATGTGTTAAATCCTGAACAGCAAAACCACTTTGAAAGGTATATTCAGGCCGGAGGGGGATATGTCGGGATTCATGCTGCCACGGATACCGAATACGACTGGCCCTGGTATGGAAAACTGGCAGGTGCTTATTTTTCCAGCCATCCCAACAATCCCAATGTGCGCGAGGCAGAGTTTTATGTTACCGACAAAAACCACGCGGCTTGCGACTCGCTACCCGATCGGTTTAAGCGCACGGATGAGTTTTACAATTTTAAAAACATCAGTTCTGACATTCAGGTACTGGTAAAAATAGATGAAAAAACCTACGAAGGGGGAACCAACGGAGACAACCATCCGATTTCGTGGTATCAGGAGTTTGACGGTGGCAGGGCTTTTTATACGGCGATGGGACATACCAATGAAACTTTTGCCGAACCCCTTTTCCTCAATCACCTTTGGGGCGGAATTAAATATGTGCTGGATGGCGGTAAACCTCAACCCTTGAATTACAGTAAAGTGCGCACCAAACGTATGCCCGAAGCCAATCGGTTTACGCAGCATGTACTGGCCGAAAAACTCAACGAACCGATGGAACTGGCGATACTTCCCGGAGGAAACGTGCTTTTTATTGAGCGCCATGGCGCAGTGAAAATCTACGACCCGGCCGCACAAGCGGTCAAGGTTATAGACAGTATCGCCGTGAGCACCAAATACAAAAGTCAGGCGGGAAGAATATCCGAGGCCGAAGACGGCCTGTTGGGTTTACAACTTGATCCTAATTTTGAAAAAAATCACTGGATTTACCTCTACTACTCCGCCGCTGGCGAAAAAGCCGTAAACGTGCTTGCACGTTATGAATTGGACGGAGAAAAGCTCCTGAAGGAGTCCGCCAAAATCATCCTCGAAGTTCCCGTTCAACGCGAAGAGTGTTGTCATACCGGAGGCTCCATCGCGTTTGATGCACAGGGCAATCTGTTTGTTTCAACCGGCGACAATACCAGTCCTCGTGACTTTGCTTACGGCCCTAACGACGAACGCCCCGGAAGATACCCCTGGGACGCGCAGAAGTCTTCGGGAAATACCAATGACCTGCGTGGCAAAATCTTGCGCATTCACCCCGAGCCGGACGGGACTTACACCATTCCTGAAGGCAATCTTTTCCCCAAAGGAATGGAAAAAACCCGCCCCGAAATTTATGTAATGGGAACTCGCAACCCGTATCGTATTTCGGTGGACAAAAAAACAGGCTATCTCTACTGGGGAGAAGTGGGACCTGATGCTAATAATGATTCTTCACTACTGGGTTCAAGAGGGTATGACGAAGTGAATCAGGCCCGGCAGGCAGGTTATTTTGGCTGGCCCTATTTTGTGGGCAACAATCAGCCTTATGTGGAATACGACTTTGCCACCGGCAAAAGTTATGAAAAATACAATTCCGAAAAACCGATCAATAATTCGCCTAACAATACCGGCCTTACGGAATTGCCAGCTGTGCAAAAACCGTTTATCTGGTATCCTTACGCAACTTCAACGGATTTCCCGCTGGTAGGCAGTGGTTCGCGTAATGCGATGGCCGGTCCGGTTTTTTATTCCGAAGATTTCAAAAATGCTGCACGGGCATTTCCCGATTACTACGACGGAAAACTCCTGATTTATGACTGGATGCGTGGCTGGGTCATGGCGGTTACAATGGATGCGGAAGGTAATTATGTGTCAATGGAGCCGTTTTTGAGTAATTATAAATTCAACAACCTCATAGACATGGATTTTAGCCGGGACGGCGATTTATATACCCTTGAATACGGTACAGGCTGGTTTCAGCACAACGACAACGCCCGGCTGGTTCGATTTGAATATACTGCCGGTAACCGCAAGCCCATGATTCGGATGGCGGCAGAAAAAACCCGTGGTGCAGTTCCTTTCACTACCCACTTTACTTCGAAGGGCACAACGGATTATGACAATGACAAACTCAGTTATAGCTGGAACGTCCTTTCTCCGGAAGGAAAATCGCTGAAAAAATTCACCACCCCGGAAATGGATTTTTCCTTTGAAACACCAGGTGTATATAAAGTCGAGCTAACCGTCTCCGACGGCAAAGGCGAATCTACTGTTTCCGCACAGGAAATTCATGCGGGCAATGAGTCCGCGGAAGTTGCCATTAACATTGTTCGTGGCAATGGCGGATTTTTCCTCCCCGGTCAATCGTTTGACTATCAGGTAACGGTGAATGACAAAGAGGATGGAAGCACTTCTTCCGGAGGCATTTCTCCTGATGCGGTGACCGTTACGATTGACTATTTGCCCGAAGGATACGACAAAACCCTGATTGTACAGGGGCATAAATACGCCGATAGTTTTACCGCATTCGCCAAAGGAAAAACACTGGTGGAGAACAGCGACTGCAAATCCTGCCATTTCGCTGACAAAAAATCTATTGGCCCTGCCTATATAGATGTCGCAAAAAAATATGCCAGCGACCCGAAAGCTTCGGCTTATCTGGCGCAAAAAATCAAAAACGGAGGCTCTGGTGTCTGGGGGGAAGTCGCCATGGCGGCACATCCTTCCCTCCCCGATGCAGACATTTCCGAGATGGTGAGTTATATCCTCAGCTTGGAAGGCAAACCGGCTAATCTCCTGCCGTTAACGGGCACTTATACTACGACCATTCCGAAAGGGCAGAGCGATCAGGGCGTTTTTATTCTGCGTGCAACCTATACCGACAAAGAGGTAAACGGCATCGCGGGCGTCCCGGTGGAAAGTGTGGTGATATTGAGAAATACCCGCCTTGCGGCAGTGCAGTGTGACGAGTTTCAGGGAGTACAGAAATTCAAGCTGCCAAATCCTCCCATCGAACTGATGATTGCTCAGAGAGACGGAGCGTACATTGCCTTTAAGCAGGTGGACATAACCGGTATCGAGACGCTTACCCTTATGGTGCAGGCCAGTGCCAACTACGGCATGTTGGGAGGAAGTTTTGAAGTAAGACTGGATGCGCCCGATGGCAAACTTATCGGTACATCCACCCCCATCACGCCGAAAGTCGTGCAGGGATTTTCGCCGGTACCCGACTTTGCTACCGCGCCGCTGACTCCGTCAGAAGGGAAACACGACGTGTATATCGTTGCCAAAAACGGTAAGGCCGCACCGGGGCAGATGTTGTATGTGATGTTGCAGGTAGTTTTTGGTACAAAACCGGCGATGTAGAGGAAGGGTTTGTTGGAGGTTTATTGGGTCAAAAAATATATATTAGCAGAGTAGTACGGGCGATGGCTTGTCCTCTCCCTATAAAGAGGGCGAGGACAAGCCATCGCTCTGCGAAGACATTCCCGTTCTGTCCCCATGTTGATCCAAAACTGCGACAAGCCGTGGCAGTTTTGCCATGGCAACACAATCTGTTTTTCCGGGATAAAGTGGCCTCAAAGATAATGACTGAAAAAGAATTAAAGGGCATATTGAACCGATTGCAAAACCTGCCCGCAGAAAACGAGGTAGTGGAGCTTAAGGAAGCCAAGAGCACTTATGATTTTACAAAACTTGGAAAATATTTTTCAGCTCTGAGCAACGAAGCCAACCTGAAAGGAAAGCCTTACGCCTGGCTTTTATTCGGTATTGAAAATAAGCATCACAAAATTGTTGGAAGTCAATTCCGCTCTGTTCGCAAAGATCTGGACAGTCTGAAAAGTGAAATAGCCAATAAAACCACCAACCGGATCACTTTTGTTGAAATTTTCGAATTAAATTTGCAAGAGGGCAGAGTGGTAATGTTTCAAATACCTGCTGCACCTAAAGGATTTCCAATTGCCTTTGAAGGACATTACTACGGTAGAGATAATGAAGAATTGGTACCGCTCAACTTGGAAGAATTAGAGCGTATCAGGGCAAAGGCGATTTCAGAAGATTGGAGTGCGGTTATTGTTCCCGGCGCAACTATTGATGATTTGGATACCACAGCCATTGCAGTGGCTCGTGCCAATTTCAAAAATAAATTTCCTGACAAGGCAGCCGAAATGGATGAATGGGATGATATAACGTTTTTGAACAAAGCCAAAATCACGATTAAAGGACAAATGACCCGAACAGCTATTTTGTTGTTGGGAAAAGAAGATTCGGAGCATTTTATCAGCCCTGCTGAAGCAAAAATCCGCTGGCTGTTGAAAGATGCCAAAGGAAATGACAAAGATTATATGATCGTGGGCTGTCCGCTATTACTAGCAGTTGACAAAGTATATACAAAAATCAGAAACCTGAAATACCGCTACATGAAGGGAGACACTTTATTCCCCGATGAGGTTGACCAATACGAGCCTTATACCATGAGAGAGGCATTAAATAACTGCATTGCCCATCAGGATTATACCCGACACGGAAGAATCAATGTGGTGGAATTAGAAGACCAACTGGTTTTACCAACCTTGGCAGTTTTATTCCCGGCTCAGTAGAAAAAGTAGTAAAAGAAGACGCACCGGAAGAGCATTATCGCAATCGCTTTCTGGCTACAGCTATGTTTAACCTGAAAATGGTGGACACGGCGGGCGGTGGCATTCGTAAAATGTTTAACTATCAGCGTAGCCGATTCTTCCCAATGCCTGACTACGATATTAGTAAGGATCGGGTGAAAGTAACAATTACAGGCAAAGTTCTGGATATGGCTTATGCAAAATTGCTAGCAAGAAATCCTACTTTAACCCTAAACGAAATAATCATATTGGATAAAGTACAAAAGAAAGTTTCACTCACTCTGGAAGAAGAAAAACATTTGAAAAGTCATGGGTTAATAGAAGGCAGAAAACCTAATTTTTTTATTTCACTTGGATTAGCAAAAACCACCGGACAGAAGGCTGTTTACACTAAAAACAAGGCATTTGATAAGTCTTATTATCTGGATTTAATTGAAAAAGCCATTAGGGAACACAGCTTTGTTGAACGAAATGATGTGGATGAGTTATTATGGAATAAACTACCTGAATGGATGAACGAAAAACAAAAGAAAATCAAGATTAACAACCTTTTATCTGAACTCAGAAGGAAAGGGATAATCAAAAATGAAGGCAGCGATACCAAACCAAAATGGGTTCTAATAAGTCCAGAAATTAATTAGAGCTTATTAGAGTATCTATTAGAGAATGAAAACACCAAAATAAATAGTGTTGAGACGTATATATCGTCGCCAAAAACGGTAAGGCCGCACCGGGGCAGATGTTGTATGTGATGTTGCAGGTAGTTTTTGGTACAAAACCGGCGATGTAGAGGAAGGGTTTGTTGCTGATAATAGAAATGTAGGATAATAAAACAAAGACTCACTTCGGCAAAAACCATATTGCCTTAGCAGCTCCGCAAAGTTTTCCTCCGGCGGTAAATATCGCTGTGCCGGAAAACAATTTCCGGCCTTCCTGGCCTTCTTTCCAGCCGATGACAATGTGGGGAGCATCTATGATGACGGGTGATAGGATTTCGGCGGAGAGTCTCCCGAGCAGGGTCGGCCCGTAACGTTCCTCTGCGGTGAAGGCTCCGGGGCAATCAAGTGCAGCCCATATAAATTCGCGTTTTGCAAATCCTTTGCCATCGTCCAGCGATTTGTCGGGAGTCCAGGGAGACGCGACGATTTCCCGGTTTTTGACTTTGCCCGGAAAAATGCAAAGCCCATCCCCCGGTTTGCGACTGGGGCCACAGACAAAACAGCCGGGGAAAGCGTGATGTCGAAAACCACTATAAAACGGAACGGCGGCCTGCGCTTCCTCGAAGTCGGGAGGTTGGGGGATATCCAGCGAAAAGGAGGTTGTTTTTGCCTCTGCCACCAGGATGTCCCCGTACATAAGCCTTCGATAATCGTCGGCCTCGGACAAAATTTTCAGGGGCACCTCCAGTGGCGGCGGAATACGTAAAGTTACCTCTGAGGGGCCTTCAAAATAGGCGCCGAGGCGCCCTGAAATATACCCGCCGTTGGCGGAGTCGGGCGGGCCGCAAAAGCGGCGGTTTACGATGATTTCGGAAATCATGGATCCTCAAATTTTATCCTTTGCCCGGCGGGAACGTTCATAATCACTTTGTTTAAGGGGATTTTTGGTAGAACCCGTAATCACGTAACCCAGTTTTATGGACCAATAAAGATGCCCCCGTATCCCGACTCCCTCCACTTGATCCCGACTCCCTCCCCAGTCAAACCAACCCGGGGAAAAGGCCTGCTCATTGACCGTTTCGTGGGTAGCAGTAATATGTTTGATCCCTGCACCGGTATAAAATTGTAAAATCATTTTTTCTATAATCCGAAACTGTAAGCCAAAATGGAGATTTGTTCCCACAGACTTTACCACAATATCTGATCGGTCATAAGACCACTGCGACCCGTCCCGCCAATACCAACTGTCAAACCGCGTATAAGACTCCGGATGGTAAAAAAATTGAAACCCTAAAATAGGCTCAATGTACTGAAAATGGTAAGCCGGGTGGAAATTCACCGCGATTCGCAATTTGGTATAATTATAGTTAAATCGCCCCAGTGACTCCGGTGAATTTTCCCAGACATATACATTCAACTTCAGTCCATAGTCGGCTTCGATAGCAACAGCCGGTATGGGACGGTATTCCAATCCCGCAAAAAAAGCGGGCCTTTCCAGAGCGGACCAACTAAGTAAATCCGTTTTTACAATGAACTTGGGATAGGTAAACATGGGAGCTTCCTGGCTCCAAAGGCTTTGCGCGAGAAGAATAAATGCAGATAACAAAAGATTGTGCAGATACATGGGGCAGAAGTTTAGGGTTTATGTTCATTTTCCGCAACCGCTTTCAGGCTGGCAAAAAAATCCTCCCCGTACTTGCGTATCAGGGCATCTTTGACAAATTCAAATACCCGAATGCCGTTGTTTTTTCCTTTTACACAGGCCGCCGCACAAATATCCCAGCGGTCATAGTTGAGCACTTCGTGGTAACGAGATTGGGAAATGCGTATGGGATATAAGTGACAGGAAATGGGTTTGCGGAAATTGATTTTCCCGGCTTCATAAGCCTGCTCAATTCCACAAAGTGCAATCCGATCCGGAGTATAAGTTACATAGGCGCATTCTCGGTCATTGACCAACGGAGTAGAATAACCTCCGGTAAAATCTGCTACGGAGGTTCCCTGCTCGGCGATAGCGCGTTTTCCTTCCGGGCGAAGGAAGGGTTCTACCTGGTCAAAGATTTCGGCAAGGATCGAAAGCTCATCGTCTTCCAGCGGAGCTCCCAGATCACCTTCGACGCAACAGGCTCCTTTACACCGAAGGATGTCGCAGGCAAATAACTCATCCAGGACTTCGCCGCTGACAAGTTTGTCTTCAATCTGGATAATACTGGATGATTTGGCCATATAGGAAATGAATATACTTATTTAACGGGAAAGTTATTTGTTTTCAACCGCAAAAACGGTCGTGATTTTCTCTTCGCCATTGACGAGGATGGCAATTTTGTGTTCACCGGGATAATGTTTGCGTGTAGTCATGTCCCGGAAAGTGTATTTTTTGGTAAAAGAGAAGGGTTTTCCTCCTTCAAAAAAATTCTCGGTAATCTGGAAAATTTTGCGGGAGAGGGATCCATTTGCTTTGACAAACCCCAAGGCGTATTCGATGCGTAGTTTTTGAGGTTGGGGCGAATGATGGATTACCTCAAAGGAAAAACTAATTTCTTCTCCCATTTGCAGGAGCTTCGGCAAAACTTGGAGATTTCGGGCTTCCACGGTATAAGGATTTCCAAAACCAAACAACATCAGTGCGCGGGTATCGCCGTTCTTAAGCAGAGTGCGGCAGGCTCTTTTGAGAATCCAGTCGGTGTGTGCATGAGTGCCTATCCAGTTTTCAGCCGTTTCGAGGACACGCTGCGGGTGATCTTTGGAAATATCATTTAGATTGTTGGCTACACTTTTTCGCACATACAAGGAAGGGTCTGCCTTTAGATTTTCCAGAATGGGGAAAATGAGAGAAGGGTCTTTCTTAAAAGCTGGCAGGGCGATTGCCCAGGGGAGCCGGGGGCGGCAACCTTCACTGGCCAGGCGGCGCACGTGTTCGTTTTCATGCGTTGACCATTCCCGCATTTGCATCATCATCCGTTCCGGCTGAGCGAGGATAAAAGGCCTTATGGCAAATTCCGAACTGGAAAAACGGGTAAAAAACTCCAGCGCAGGCAGAGACGCCTCCCAGTCGTGCATCCCATACAATTCTACGAAGTCCGGAAAAAACATACATTCAAACCCATATCGTTGTTGTGCAGCAACGGGTTTAAGGATTTCCAGCGTCTCGCGGTAAGGCAGGGCAATGGTAGCGTGTAAACTCCGGGTAATGTGACGGAGGCGGTCTTTGAGTTCACGGTTTTCCCATTGGTCATCGTAAATGCGGGTCATAAAACCTTCTGCATCAAAGTTGACATATACCGATTGAAAACTGCGAACCAGAGAGCGGAAAAATTTTTCGTTATAAAGATTTTTAAGAGGTTCTGGCATAGTGCTGGATACTTACCGTTCAAAGCTAATCTTTTTTTATCTTAGCTGCATAGTGATATTTTTCCTTTATGCCGCCATTACGGGTTCCTTCATGGGTTTATGCTCACCGATTTGTTTACAATAGTCTGGAAGACGCTCCGGTAGGCGATCTCATGCGTATCCGCCTGGGATTGTTGCGGTTTCGGGCAAAAGATCCGCTCGTCTCCATTGTAATACCTGCTTATAACGAAGCTTCCCGCATTCTGCATACCCTTTCTTCGATTTCCCGGTTGAAGATTGCCGACATTTACCCTACGGAGCTAATCGTGGTAAACGACGCCAGTACCGATCAGACGCAGGAAATGCTGAATGCGCTGGGCGTAAAAACCGTCGAACTCAAAGAAAACCGCCGCCAGAAAGGAGCGCGGCAGATAGGATTGACAATGGCCCGTGGCAAATATCTTTTACAGGCCGATGCCGATACCCTTTATCCCGAGGGTTGGGGAATTCCCTATATAGAAACCTTAAAAGATCCCTCGGTGTCACTTGTTTACGGAAACCATGCCTTTATTCCCGGCCCTCAAAATTCACGGCTGGTCATGTTTTTTCATGAATTTTCGGGAGAAATCCTTTATCGGCTCCGCAAACACAACCGCGAGTATATCAATGTACACGGGTTTAACTCGGCTTTCCGGCGGGAAGACGGAATACGACACGGAAGTTACGACCACACGCCTACCGGCAGCGAAGACGGGCACATGGCCCTGATGCTTTCCCGTATCGGGCGTTTACACTATCTCGGCGTTTCTGACGCGCTCGCATGGACGAGTGACCGGCGTATTATGGCCGACGGAGGCGTATGGAAGGGATATGTCAAACGATTTAACCGCGAAAGCAGTCGCTTGCGGGAGTATATGTTTGCCGGCAAAAGAACCGAACCTTGATCAGAATCAGCGCAGCGGTTTGCCATTTGCCGTAAAAGCCCTGCCCTGCGGGACTACCTCCCCGGCCCATACGGTCCAGCCCCGTGCGTAAGCTTCTACGGTTTTTAGTGGCCCATATCCCTCCGGAACGGGTTTGCGCGAGCCTCCGCCCTGAAACCAGGGCATGTCGTACTGCCCGATGCCAAATGAAGATTCCTTTTCCCGGAAAATAAGACCTTCCCTTTGTCCCACGAGAACCCATTTTCCCTCGGAAGCAGAAGGTTTGGCAACATAAGCGCGGATATAACCGTCGGCATTGGGAACACCGGAACTATTTACACTATTAAGCCTGACAATCTGCGTGAGTCCCCACCATTCTCCCTCCGTAAGCCGGACTCCGCTGCCGTCGGGCCAGGTGTAGATTTGCCGGTTGCCGTAAATTTCACCTTTCTGAGGCAGCGATTGGACGTATGAATAATCCCCGATGGCGGCGGTTTGCCGCGTTGTATCCATTTTTCCCGGAGGAATCGTCTTTCCGTTTTCGTCCACATCCGCCCAAAACATGACGATGGAGGCAAAACCGTTTCCACTCATGCTGTCCAATGCGACATCCTGCTGCGACTTAAAAGAATTGGGAAGTTTGCCCGCGCGGGTTTGAGCGAAAAAACCTTCCGGAAAAAAAATGTACATTTGCCCGGTATAAGCAGCGGAATCACCTTGCAGATTGGCATTGACATACCAAAAATCACCGCTGGCACCGATATGGCCTTTTTCCATTACCCTTACCGCAACTTTCTGACTGTCGAGGGTGCGCCAAAAAAAAGAACCCGGTTTGTAGTTTTTTATCCGTTCTCCTCCCTGGTAAAGTAGTGATTCAACATCCGAAAGCATAAATTCACGGTCGGAAAAAGTATCAATCTGCCAGACCAGTTCAGGCGAGGGAACCCATAATTCTTGCGCTTTCAACAACTGTGGAAAAACAATAAAGGAGATAAGCAGGTACGTTTGTATATTCATGTTGGGTAAATGATTTTGTGCTAATTTTTATTGCAAAATAATTCTTGTATTGGTAATTTGCCTATATTTTTAGTAAAAACACATTCTATGTCGAATACTCCTGTATATAACGAAGATAGCATTAAATCCCTTGACTGGCGCGAACATATCCGGTTGCGGCCCGGTATGTATATAGGAAAACTCGGCGACGGGTCTTCACCCGATGACGGGATCTATATATTGGTAAAGGAAGTGATAGACAACTCCATTGACGAGTATGTCATGGGGAATGGGAAACGCATTGACATTGAAGTAAAAACGGGCGAAGTGGTCGTTCGGGACTATGGCCGGGGGATTCCGCTGGGGAAAGTAATCGAATGCGTATCGAAAATAAATACCGGGGGTAAATACGACTCCGAAGCGTTCAAAAAATCGGTGGGCCTCAATGGTGTGGGTACCAAAGCGGTCAACGCACTGTCTTCCTATTTCCGGGTAGAATCGGTTCGCGATGGCAAAAAGAAAGTAGCCGAGTTTGAGCAGGGGGAATTGTTAAACGACCACAAAATCGTTCCATCAAATGAGGAGCAGGGCACGACGGTTATTTTTCGGCCTGATCCAAGCGTGTTTCGCAATTATCGGTTTATACCGGACTACCTGACCAATCAGATTTGGAACTACGCCTATCTGAATGCCGGGCTTTCCTTGTACCTCAATGGGGAAAAATATTATTCCAAAAATGGCCTTCTGGATCTTCTTACCCGAAAAACCGAGCAGGAAGAAACTCGTTACCCGATTATTCACCTTTCCGGGTACGATATCGAGGTTGCGATTACCCACGGAAATTCCTACGGAGAGGAATATTACTCTTTTGTCAACGGGCAATATACTTCGCAGGGCGGGACGCACTTGCAGGCCTTCCGCGAGGCCGTAGTCAAGGCAGTACGCGATTTTTATAATAAAAATTTTGATACAACCGACATCCGCGCTTCGATCATTGCGGCGGTGAGTGTGCGTATTCAGGAACCTGTATTTGAATCTCAAACCAAAACCAAACTCGGATCACTTAATGTAGCACATGAGGGGCCTTCGGTGCGAACCTTTGTCAACGATTTTGTCACCAAAGAACTCGACAATTACCTGCACAAACATCCGGAGATTGCCGAGGCACTGCAAAAAAGAATCCAGCAGTCGGAACGTGAACGCAAGGAAATCGCCGGAATCAAAAAACTCGCCAACCAACGCGCCAAAAAGGCAAACCTTCATAACAAAAAACTCCGCGACTGCCGTTTTCACCTCTCCGACAAACGCGCCGAGGACGAAAAAAAATTGGCATCTACTCTCTTTATCACCGAAGGAGACTCCGCCAGTGGCTCCATCACCAAAGCCCGTGATGTCAATACACAAGCCGTTTTCAGCCTCCGGGGAAAACCGCTCAACTGCTTTGGCCTCACCAAAAAAGTAGTGTATGAAAATGAAGAATTTAACCTCTTACAGCATGCACTCGATATAGAAGACGAACTCGATAACCTCCGCTACAACAACGTGGTCATCGCTACCGATGCCGACGTGGACGGAATGCATATCCGACTTTTATTACTTACCTTTTTCCTTCAGTTTTTCCCCGACCTCGTCAAAACCGGACATTTGTACATCCTCGATACACCGCTTTTTCGGGTGAGGAATAAGAAAAAAACCATCTACTGCTATTCCGATGAGGAGCGTTTGGCGGCTATTGCCGAACTAGGTGCCAAGCCGGAAATCACGCGGTTTAAGGGATTAGGGGAAATTTCTCCGGACGAATTTGAGCAGTTTATCGGGAAAGACATTCGCCTTCAGCCGGTAATGCTTCAAAAAGAAACCTCTATTCAAAACCTCCTGAGTTATTATATGGGAAAAAATACTCCCGACCGGCAGGATTTTATCATCGCAAACCTGCGGCTGGAAAAAGATACCGCAGAGGTAATCGCAGTATAATTATGATACATATTCTCGATCTCCAGTTTTTTTCAGACGAAACGATTGCCGCATTTATCGTTGAGACTTCCGAAGGCCCGGTACTGATTGAAGCAGGCCCCTACTCTGTCTATAAAAACCTTGTCAGGGCACTGAAAGATCGAGGATATGTGCCGGAAGACATTAAACATGTGCTGCTTTCTCATATTCATTTTGACCATGCCGGTGCGGCTTGGGCATTGGCAGAAACCGGTGCCAAAATCTATGTCCACCCTTTTGGATATAAACACTTGCTGAATCCGGAGCGGCTTTACAATTCTGCAAAACGGATTTACGGGGATATGATGGAAACGCTTTGGGGGGGTATGTTTCCCATTCCCGAGAGCAAACTCGTAGCCGTTGAAAATAATGCTTCGATCACTATCGGGGATAAAACCTTTCAGGCACTCCACACCCCCGGCCATGCCAGCCATCATATTGCCTGGAAAGTAGGCAAAAACATCTTTACCGGCGATGTAGGCGGTTGTAAAATCGGCAATGGTCCGGTTGTACCGCCCTGCCCGCCGCCTGATATAGACATTGGATTGTGGTTTGATTCCCTCGATATTATTCAGGCACAAGGGCCGGAGCGACTATATCTAACCCATTATGGAATTGTGGAGAATATATCCATTCATTTTCACGAACTTCGCCACATGCTTAATGAATGGGGCGATTGGGTTCGGGTTTCGATGGAACGGGGAGAAACCGCCGAAGAAATGACGCCGAAGTTTCGGCAGTACGTAGAAAACCAATTGCTCGAAACCGGCATAAACGATCAGATGGTGGCAAGATACGAAGCTGCCAATCCTTCCTGGATGAGTGTTACCGGATTGATGCGCTATTGGTCGGGCACTCATTCCCCGCGTTTATAATTTTAAAAGAAACCTAAAAGACAAAATGAGCAATAGAAATATCCGGATTATACTTGTTGCAATAGCAATTCCGACGCTGTATGCAGTTGGGCTGCGACTTTTTTACGGGGCGACGACATGGAAGGATATTTTTTCCATAATGTCAGTTTCCTTCCTGTGTTTATTGCCCACTATTGTGGGAGTATTGGCGGTTTATTTATCGCCGGAGGAAAAAGCAAAAAATATCGCCTATCGAATCTTTGTCCCCTGGATTCCTGTTTTCCTCTTTCTATTCATAACCCTCGGATTCGCTTTGGAAGGCTGGGCCTGCTGGCTGATGGTTTTGCCCGTTTTTTTAATCGGGGCTTCCATTGGGGGGCTGATTGGCGGTTATTTGAAACTACGAAAACCTCATGACAAACTGAGTATTTCAATAATTATCTTATTTCCTTTGTTGATTTCGCCCATAGAAAGTTTTATTGGCTCCATTCCCGGAACCTATAAAGCTTATACTTATATTGACATCAACGCATCGGCGGAAAAAATCTGGGACAATGTAACGAGGGTGAAAGAAATTCCCGATCAGGAAGATACCGGTTATTTGAATAAAATACTGGGATTTCCGCGCCCTGTCAAAGCAGAATTAAATTTTGAAGGAGTGGGCGCTTACCGGGAAGCAATTTTTACCAAAGGACTTGTATTCCATGAAACCGTAACCGAATACAAGGATCAGGAAAAAATGGTTTTCAGCATTAAGGTAAACCCTCACGAAATACCTTCCACTACGCTGGATGAGCATGTACTAATCGGAGGAGAATATTTTGATGTGCTGCAAGGAACTTATGAACTTGAAAAACGGGAAGATGGGAGCTACCGACTTCATTTATACAGCCATTTCAAAATGAATACAACCTTCAATTTTTATGCAGGCTGGTGGGCGAAGTGGATAATGAAAGACATTCAAAACAATATCCTGCAAGTGGAGAAAAAACGGGCCGAAAGCGAGTAGCAGGTTTAATGATGTGTTGAAAAAATAGTTTGTATGAAACAAACGATTCTCATTCTTGGCGCGACCTCCGATATTGCCCGTGCGATTGCCCATCGGTATGCCCGTGAAGGATCGGCGATCCAACTTGCCGCCCGCGATTCCGGGCGTTTGGAAAAGGAAACAGCGGATCTAAATATCCGATACGGGACCGAAGTTACAACTTGGGAGTTTGATGCAGAGGCATACGAAACACACGGCAGTTTTTGCGAAAAATTGCCCGTACTTCCCGACGTAGTGTTTTGTGTTTTTGGTTTTATGTCCGACCAAAAGGTTGCGGAAAAAGATTTCGACGCGGCCCATCGGATGTTGCGAATCAATTATACCGGCGCGGTATCCATCCTATCTCACCTGGCCAATCTCATGGAAACACGGGGCAGCGGCACGATCGTAGGTATAAGTTCCGTAGCCGGAGACCGGGGCCGGGCGAGCAATTATTTTTATGGCAGTGCCAAAGCGGGGTTTACGGCTTTTTTATCGGGGTTGCGAAACCGCCTTGCGGCAAAAGGAGTCCAGGTAATAACCGCCAAACCCGGCTACGTGAATACCGCCATGACCGCCGGGATGAACCTTCCCGGCCCGCTGACTTCAGAGCCGGAGGCCGTGGCAAACGCCCTTTTTTCTGCCGTAAAAAAGAAAAAAAACGTCGTGTACATAAGCGGGGTTTGGCGATTGATCATGTTGATCATCCGAAATATACCGGAGTTTGTTTTTAAAAAACTAAAACTTTGAGTCCGTAAGCAATACCCGTTGCTTTTTTCGTTTTTCTGAATGAAGTACTGGCCGAAGCCTATGTCGAAGGCGGAAAGTTTTTTATCCTCCCGTTGAAAGGCGAAGGTGCTCAGGGACAATTGACTATTCCCGACGGATTTAAGGTCAATAACGCCGTAGGACTGAAACTCGGAGAGAAGGGTGCCTTTGGCCTAAAAGCCGGAAATATAGACTTCCGAGTAAATAAGCTCGGCAATTTTGAAATCCAGGATTAATCGAAGCATCCTCTGAAAGAGGGATAAAAAATCCCGAATTTAAGAAGGTATTACAGAATAACGAACTCTCCCCCGCTCTTTCGAAGAACGAGGGAGAGTTGTGGTAGGCTAAGGTAGGGATTTTTTTGAAGTTAGGGGATGGGGTAGATTGGGCGAGGTATTAAAATTAAAACTTTAACAAAAAATTTTATATCTTCACTTGATACAGCGCACAACAATCTCGTCCTAAAAGCAGTAATCCGTTCTTTCAGCGTTATTTCACTGAATGTTTCAACTAAAACACCTGCCTATGCCTGTGTTTGGACTACTACGCGCAAAACGCTCTGCCGCACTGGACAAAATGGAGGATCTTCAACTGATCCGCCTCTACCATTCCGGAAATCAGGAGGCTATTGCAACCGTTTTTAAGCGGTACTACGACGAGTTGTTTCATCTCGGCTATTCGATTTTGATTGACAAAATCAATATAGATGAAATCATATCGCAGATTCTGGAAGGATACCTGAAAACCCCCCGGAAACAACGCAAAGTCAGATATAATATCACTTCGAATGTAAAAGGGTTTCTTCGACGCACCATTGTAAGACGTTGTATTGATTTCAACCGAAAAAAATCCAACCAGATTCGAAAGTCTCAAATTGAGGTCGTTCACCCTGATTTTTATTCTCAGGGGCCAACATGGACCGAACCCGAAGAAGACTATTCGGAACTCACAGGTTTTGAAGTGAATCAGTTGCTGGAAAGAATACTTTCCCAACTGGCGGGCAAAGAACGAGAAGTGTTTGATCTTCATGTTCAGGGATATTCTCATCAGGAAATCTGTGAACTGCTCAATATCACCACTACTCGAAATGTAAGCAGCACACTCTATAACGCGAGGCAAAAAGCCAAAACTGTATTTTCAACATGAACCAATCCTATTCAGACTACCCCACCCGTTCATCGGAAGATATGGAATACCTCCTTGCTTATGTCTATGGCGCCTTATCAGAGGCTGAAACTGCGGAACTCACCCGCGAAATCAGCCAAAATATCGGGCTTCGTATGACCGTAAACGGGATGATTCAGGTGAAAGAAACCAAAGGGTTTGTTACCGGTAAAGAGCATCTCGAATGGCTCGACCGCAGACGCAAAACCGTGGATAACGTTTTCCAGCACCACCAGAGGACCCGCCGAAACCAGATATTCAAGACTGTTATTGCTTTCGCAACGGTTGTGCTGATCTGTATGTATCTGTTTAATTTGCCGATATTCTCCAGCCCGAAACTCTATAAAAAATACCAGGCTAAACCTGAAATCGCCTCCGCAAAAATGGATCAGTGGCCGGTGCAAAATCTGGCTAATTTTACCGCCTTTTATGGGGCCAATCAGTATTTGCAGGTACTGGAAGAATGTAACCGCATGTTGTCCATTGATTCCAGCCTCACGGATGTTCGGCTGTATGCAGGCTTTTGTTACCTCGAACTCAACGACTTCGAGAAGGCAATGGATCAGTTTTCGCGGATTATCCTCACGGCGAGTGATGAACACCTGCGCACCCAGGCTATCTGGCAGACCGGATTGGCTTATATCAAAATCAAAGATTTTGACCACGCCATTCAGGCTTTTGACTCGCTGGCAACCGAGCAGAATATTGTTCCGGAGGATGCCCGACTGGTAAAAAAAGCGCGAAAAATACTCTGGCGCGCGAAAGTCCGCAATTTTGTAGTGAGGAATATTGCCCATCGGGTCTGAGTTCCGGAAAAATAAAATTGTGTAACTTGCGGAATGCTCCGCAGTATCCAGACATATTTTCAAAAACGTAAAGTTATCCGGATGGTCGGCTCTTTCGATCAGGCCGGTCTTGTCGTTGCGGTGAATGAAACCAATACGAAAGCTCTGGAAATCCTGCTGAAAAATGGAATTTCCCCTGATGCCCGCACAAACAAAGGTGTTTCTGCGCTTTCCCTCGCCGTACAAAAAGGCGATATGCCGGTGATCCAGATGTTATTGAAGGCCCGCGCTTCCATAGATATTCAGGATAAAGATGGCAGCACCCCCCTGATGAAAGCGATAGAAAGCGAAAACCGACCTATTTTTACTCTTATTACCGATTACGAGCCAGAACTTGAAATCGCCGACTATCAGGGCGAAACGGCGCTTTTTAAGGCGGTAAAACAAGGCCATACGACCTTTTGCCGGAAGCTCATTGATCTCGGTGCGAATGTGGACATTGCCAATCATAAGGGCATTACCCCACTGATGTTGGCGGTCGGCCAGCTCTATACCGGTATTGTAAAATCGCTCCTTCATGCCGGTGCGGATCCTACAGTCAAAGACCACTCCGGGCAAACCGCCAGCGATCACAATCCCGGCAACGCTCATATCGCCCAGATGTTGAAAGAAGCCCTTGCGCGTAGAGGAATAAAAGACAAATCCGAACCCGGCGATGCCCTCCCGTTTTCCGATCTTATCCTGAACGAAAAATTTCTGAGCCAGATTCTTCAACTGGGTTCTCTTTTAGTTGGTCTGGCCGAAGGGCTATTAAATTCTATCAGTAAGAAAAACGAAGAAAATGCCAACGAGGACACCGGCGTTAACGGCGGAAAAAGAGAAATCGCCAACAGCCGGGAGCTTGCCAAAGAATTTTACGAAATCGTACAATTGCTGAAAAATGAGTATAAATAAAATCATCCTGCAAGGGTTTTGGCTGATATTGATAGGTGGATTTGGGGAGGGAATAATGGCTCAAGACACCTTGATGAATAATTTTCCCGATAAATGGCGGGGCGAATGGAGCGGTGAGCTGGGCATATACAAACCAACCGGAAAAGTGCAAAGCCTTCCCATGAAGCTGCGAATTTCCCCCTCGGATAGTGCCGAAATCTGGCAATGGGCGTTGATTTACGAAGCCGCTGAACCCGATGTAAGGGAGTACGAACTCATCGTAATTGACCGGGAAAAGGGGCATTTTTTGATTGACGAAAAAAACTCCGTCAAATTGGATGCATGGCTGTTGGGCAATGTACTTAGCTGTCGTTTTTCCGTGGATGAAACGTTGTTGCTGGTCAACTATATTTTCGAGGAAGACCAGATACGTTTTGAAATTTTTGCCGGAAGTAAAACAAAAATCAACCTCACCGGCGAAGAATTAGAGGAGGTGGATGAAATTTATACCTATCCGGTTACAACCATGCAGCGAGCAACGCTGAGAAGATAATTGTTAAACCTGAAAAAACTCATTATTACCTGAATATTAATAAGGGGTGGTCGGGGTATATTCCAACCGCGAAAAGTGGGTCATACTAAACACTCCGTTTATATTTTCTTAACATACGGTTATTCTACTTAACCAATACTTAACATTGGGGTCAATTTCAGGTCATTGCCTGCAACGAACTTTGCAGACGAAACTTGAAATAAATCCTACATGAATTTCAAATCTATATTTTCGCTCATTTTTTGTGGCATTCTTTCCCTGCAAACAATCCTGGCCGGTCCCGGTACTGTCCGGGGAAAAGTGTCGAACGGTCAAACCGGAGAAGTGCTCCTCGGTGCCACGGTTCGGCTTTTGCAGGCAGATCAGATTAAAGGCGGTGCATATACCGACATAGAAGGTAATTATACTATAAAAGCTGAAGCAGGAACTTATTCACTGATTATCTCCTATGTCTCGTTTATCAACGATACATTGGAAGTAGTGGTGGAAGAAGGTGCGGTCGCTTATAACGAAACGCTTCTGTTTGAAAGCCTCGTTACTCGCGAAGACTTAAAAGTAGAAATCACAGCCAAACGCAATCAGGCGAGTACGGTCAGTCTTTACAACGTAAAACGCACTTCCCTCAACACGATGGACGGGATTTCCAATGACCTGATCAAACGCACCGGCGACAATGACGCTGCGGCTGCTATCGGTCGGGTAACGGGTGTTACGGTTGAAGGAGGAAAATATGTTTATGTCCGCGGTCTCGGCGACCGTTATTCCAATACCCTGCTCAACGGCGCGGTTATCCCCAGTCTTGACCCCAATCGGAACGCCGTTCAGATGGACATTTTCCCGTCTCAGTTGATTGATAATATCATGGTGTATAAAACATTTACCCCCGACCTTCCGGCCAACTTCTCCGGCGGTCTGGTAAATATTATCACCAAAGACTTTCCGGATCGCCTGCGGATCAATTTTTCGGCGGCAGCCAGCTTTAATCCACAGGCCAACCTGATTGATAATTTCCTCACCTACGAAACCGGTAAAAAAGACTGGCAGGGACGCGACGACGGTACACGGGCATTACCTGCTGAAATTGCGAACCTGGCTGGTGGTATTCCTGACAAAACTTTTGACGCAACGGATATCGCAACGATCAACACGATCAACCGCGTAAGTAATTCGTTTCAGACCAAAATGTATCCGGTAACCAAAACCTCTCCCCTGGGTCAAAACTACCAGTTTTCCATCGGCAACCAGAATCTCCTCTTTGGTAAACCCTTTGGATACATCGCCAGTTTATCTTACCGCACCGAATACAATGCTTACGATGACGGACAGATCGGGCGGTGGAAAAACACCAGCAATGCAGCAACCAATATTTCGGAATTCCTCAACTCGGAGCGCCAGCACCAGGTACAGCAGGGTTCGGAAGAAGTATTGTGGGGAGGATTGGTAAAACTTTCGTATAAACCTCACACCAATCACAAATTTAGTGTGAACCTGATGCACAACCAGAGTGGAGCATCCGAGGCCAAATCTCTGGAAGGTCCTCTGCCCCTCGATGCTGCCGGTCTGATTTTTCAGACCCGGGTAATGAGTTACATGCAACGATCCATTGATATTTTTCAGGTGCAGGGTGACCATGCTTTTGGCCCATTGAAAGCATCTTGGATTGTCTCCCGTGCGCTCTCCACTCAGTCAGAACCCGACCTCCGGTATTTCAGCAATGACTACACGATGGAGGGGGAAAATCGTCGGTATGACCTTCAGCCAAACCTGTACTCCCAGCCTACCCGGTTTTTCCGGGATATGGAAGAAAATAATAGCGACGCCAATATAAACTTTGAACTTCCTGTCAATATCTGGAAAGATTTGCAGGCGAAAGTCAAATTTGGAGGCGCCTATACAACCAAAGAAAGATCGTTTCAGGAAAACCGCTACCAGATCATTCAGGGAAACAAAAGCAAGGTATATGATGGAAACCCTGACAATTATTTCGGACCTGACAATATCGGAGCTACCATTGATACGATTGTATTCAGAGGCGAAACCTATTATCAGTTGAATTACCGCAATACCGTAGAGGACGTTTCCGAGTTGAGAAATAATTACGAAGCCTCGCAGCAGGTACAGGCAGGGTTTTTGATGCTGGAACTGCCGATTACAGAAAAATTGAAATTTGTCGGCGGAGCAAGATACGAAGGCACCGAAATCTCCATCAAATCTCAAGACGTAAACGTAGATTCGGGTCTGCTTGACCTCAACGATATTCTCCCTGCGGCCAGTATCCTCTACAACCTTCGCGAAAATTTTAATATCCGTGGAAGTTATACGCGCACACTTGCAAGGCCGAGTTTTCGCGAGTTTTCCCCTTTCGAGTCCTTCGACTTCGTGGGCGATTACCTGATCGTGGGAAATCCCAACCTTACCCGCACCCTGATCGCCAATTCCGACTTGCGGTTGGAGTGGTATCCGACCCCGGGCGAATTGATTTCCATGAGCCTTTTCCATAAAGATTTTACTAACCCCATCGAACGGGTACTCGAACCTCGTGCAGCAGCCGGTAATCCGGAAGCAACCTTCCGTAATGTACCTAAAGGTGTGGCTTACGGAATCGAACTCGAAGCCCGCAAAACACTTGGGTTTATCGCACCGGGATCTTTTCTGGAAAATATTCAGGTAGGAGGTAATCTCTCGATCATTCGTTCTCAGGTGGACATCGCCAATGACGAATACCAGAAAATGATTGCAGTTGATCCCAACCGGCCGCGTACAAGACCGATTTACGGTCAGTCTCCCTACGCAGCTAATGCCGAAATCGCCTATCTAAATGATTCTCTCGGATTGAAAATCAGTACCTCTTACAATGTTTTTGGCGAAAGACTTGTATTGGTCGCTGGTGTAAACCCGGATGTGTATGAACAACCCCGTGGACTGCTGAACTTCTCGCTCTCCAAAACCATTAAATACGGTTTCTCCGTAGTTGTAAGAGCGAATAACCTTCTGAATCCCGAATACAAACAGACACAGGATTATCTCGGCAATGAATATATCTTCCAGAATTACCGCATCGGAAGATCGTTCTCCCTCGGTGTATCTTATAGTTTGTGAGACAAAATGATTTGAATATTAAGAGGCCTCCGGAATTTTCCGGGGGCTTTTTGTTTTATTCGAGTAATAACCCCGCACTTAATTTTAGGGTAATATAATACTCACATTTGCTTAACGGTTTGGTAATCAAAACTTCAATCGGTCATTAAGATGCCTTAACCTGCAATGGGTTCTTTTGCTACGGGAAAGAAAAATCCTTTCTCTTTTCAATTATCCTTATCAAACCTGGCAAAAATGAAAAACCTTTATGCTTTAATGATTGCCTTTCTGTTTGTCGGTTTTGTGCATGGCCAAGCCACCAAAACCATTCTTGACAGCGGAAATGGCACAGGTACTGTTACCTGGTCAAATGACACAACCTATATTCTCGACGGATTTGTATTCGTAAACTCCGGACAAACCCTGACCATCGAAGCCGGAACCGTCGTAAAAGGTCAACCCGGTCAGACGACAGATGCTTCTGCGCTTATCGTCGCCCGCGGTGGAAAAATCATGGCTCAGGGTACGGCGGATGCCCCCATCATCTTTACCGCCGAATCGGATGATGTAAACAATCCCTTTGATATTCCGGAAAATACCGCTGGCCTTTGGGGTGGTGTGATCATTTTGGGAAATGCTCAACTGAACTCTGCCCCCGGTGAAACGGCCATCGAAGGTATTCCTACTTCCGAAGCACGGGGTCTCTATGGGGCAATTGACACGAATGGTGATACTATTCCCGATTCATGGAATAACTTCGACAACTCCGGAGTATTTAGTTATTGTTCCATCCGTTACGGTGGTACTGACATTGGTTCCGGCAACGAAATCAATGGACTTACCCTCGGGGGTGTAGGTGCTACTACCAAAATAGACCACGTTGAGGTAATCTTTAACCAAGACGATGGGGTAGAATTTTTTGGTGGAACCGTCAATACCAGCCACATGATCGCCGCTTTCTGTGGCGATGACGCTTTTGACTACGACGAAGGTTTCCGCGGAAAAGGGCAGTTCTGGGTAGTATTCCAGTCTGATTCTGCAGGTTCTGACCGTGGCGGTGAATTCGATGGTGGTACCGATCCTGAACTTGGACAGCCTTTCGGTACACCTACCGTTTACAACGCTACTTTTATCGGTCGTGCGCAGGCCGCCAATACCGGCAGCCGTGCGATGACTATCCGCGACAATGCCGGAGGTTATTTTTACAACTCCATTTTCTATGACTACGGTCGCGGTGTGGACATTGAAATCCTCGGCGGTAGCGATGACAGCTACAAAATGTATCAGGATGGTTTGCTCAAACTGGAAAACAACCTTTTCTGGAATGTAGCCGGAAATGATCCTACCAAAGTATTTACCATTTCGCCCCTGAGCTTTGGCGGTATCAGCATTCCTGACTCGACTGCTACCGTAAATGCCGCTAAATCGGACATTCTTGCCTATTTTGTAGGTGGAGGAAATGAAGTGGACAATCCCCGCTTCCGCTCCATAGGTCGTGAAGCAGGTGCCGGCGCACTTGACCCAAGACCGCTACCCGGTAGTGCTGCTTACAACAATCTGGCTTCCTATCCGGAAGATAAATTTATCCAGACCGTCAACTATAAAGGTGCTTTCAGCTCTTCTTCCGACATCTGGGCCAAAAACTGGACCCTTCTGGATGAAATGGGTTATTTCCCCGATTTTACCCCCGGTACAGTTACCGTTGTTGACAACGGCAGCGGAACCGGTACTACCACATGGACCAGCAACAATGTTTATTCACTCGACGGTTTTGTATTCGTAAACTCGGGTGATACCCTCAATATCGAAGCCGGTACCGTTATCAAAGGTCTGCCCGGTCAGACAACCGAAGCTTCCGCTCTCGTAGTTGCTCGTGGTGGTTATATCAATGCTATTGGTACCCGCGATGAGCCGATCATTTTCACGGCTCAGGCAGATGATGTAGCCAATCCTTTCGATATTCCGATTGATACCAAAGGTCTTTGGGGCGGTCTGATTATCCTCGGTAATGCTCAACTGAACTCCGCTCCTGGCGAAACTGCCATTGAGGGTATTCCTACTACCGAAACCCGCGGTCTTTATGGTGCCATTGACACCAATGGTGATACAATCCCCGACGCTTTCGATGACAATGACAACTCCGGACATTTGAGTTATATCTCCATTCGCCACGGCGGTACCGATATTGGTTCCGGCAACGAAATCAATGGTATGACTTTCGGGGGTGTGGGTGCCGGTACAACCGTTGATCATATCGAAGTAATCTTCAACCAGGACGATGGATACGAGTTTTTCGGAGGAACCGTAAATACGAAAAACCTGATCGCTGCTTATTGTGGTGATGACGCTTTTGACTATGACGAAGGTTTCCGTGGAAAAGGCCAGTTCTGGGTAGTATTCCAGTCTGACTCCGCAGGCTCTGACCGTGGTGGCGAATTTGACGGCGGTACCGACCCCGAACTTGGACAGCCCTTTGGTACACCTACCATTTACAACGCTACTTTTGTAGGTCGTGGTGGATCAAGCACTAATCGGGCAATGACGATCCGCGACAATGCCGGTGGTTTCTTCCGCAACTCCATTTTCACCGAATATGGCCGTGGTGTGGACGTGGAAATCCTCGGTAGCAGCGACGACAGCTATAAAATGTATCAGGATGGTCTGCTCAAACTGGAAAACAATATTTTCTGGAATGTAAGAGGCAATAATACAGCAACCATTTTTGACATATCCGCACTGTCTTTCGGTGGCATTTCCATCGGCGACTCTACCACAACCGTTACCAATGCAAAAGCGGATATCGCTGCTTATTTTACTTCTGCCAACAACGTGGCCGCTGATCCACTCTTCCCTTCACTGAGCTGGACAAACGACGAGATGCTTGACCCTCGCCCCTCCAACCAGGGACCTGCTTACCAGAACCTCGCAGCACTGCCTGCAGGTGATGATTTCTTCACAGCAGTTCCTTACAAAGGTGCTTTCAGCAACTCTACCGATTTCTGGCCTACCCGTTGGACACTGATGGATGCTCTGGGTTATTTCCCGCTGGGAAGCACCCTCACGGCTATTGATAAAGAACTCGAAATCCTGACTGCCATTACCGTTTACCCCAACCCCAACAACGGTATGTTCAACATCAGAATTCAGGATGCAAAACCCGAGGTTGTATCAATTGTGATATTCGACATGATGGGCAAAGTTGTATTCGATCAGCAGACCCGCCCTGTGGACGGAACGATTGAGACGGAAGTGAATCTTTCCGCTCTGCCTGCCGGAATGTATATCATGCGCGCTACCCAAACACAAAATGTGATTGGTGTAAGCCGAATTGTTAAACAATAAAACAGCGCGTTAAAGATAGGTTAAGGTTACACGGACTGCCTTTTCAGGCAGTCCGTTTTTGTTATATTTGACCCAAACATTTTCTATGAAGTCTGGTCATACGATTTGCATCAACTTGCCTACAGAGTCTCGGGGAAGGACTCCCCAACTACTGAAAAAAATGGGTTTTGTTCCCGCCGGCAGAGATATTCTCGGTCAGCGACTGATGTCTGACGGGACAGTACTGCTTCGATTGGATGAAGAGTATGAATACGGAGCCGGCATTTTGTATTATTCGGAGGAAATGATTGCCGACAGACCTCCCGGAAAAAACCTCCGCGATGAAGAAGAAAGCGAATGGTCTCAGGAGTGGCAATCGCCCGAAGGCGTGTCGTTCATCCTTCTGAAAGCATCTCCGAATGAAATTCCCAAAGCCGAAAGTGTGCAGGGTACACCTTACGGCACTTTTTATGAAGTAAGCCTGATGACCACCGATTTTCAGGCTTCGATCGAATGGTGGCAAAAAGCGGGTTTTAGGCTCACTTACGGAAACCCTGAGACAAGCAGTTTTGTAACCCTTTCGGATGATTTGATCCGCATCGGGCTGTATCGCCCAGGTTCCTGCCCTCATATTTTTAATAATCCGGCGATTACGTATTTTGATTCGAATATGGCGGAAAAAATTGTAGCTGCCCGCGAAAGCGGAATTTCTTTTGCGCAGGAAATAACGAATAAGGAAAACGTAGTTTCCGACGTTATAGTGGAGACAGAAGAAGGTTGGCATATATTCCTGTTTTCCGCCTGATGAATGATATAAAATTGAGAGCAATTATGAGTATTCTGCAAAAACTACTACTGCTGTTTTGTCTTTCCCTGAGTTTTTCCGGAGCAAAGGCTGACTCTGTTTCGGCATCCGATCTTATGTATAATGGAATGTACCAGTCGGAGAAAATCGGTTTTGTCGGCAACCTGCGCTGTTATTTGAAGTTTTACGACGATGGTACGGTCATCCGCACTTTTTCCAACCTCGATCAGGAAACGCCTAAAGTTGTGTCTTCGCGGCTAAACCTGATGGAGGCTTTAAAGTTTGACTCCAATGTCTCCAACGGTAAATACACGCACAATGGGACTGCCGTAAAATGTTCTTTTGTAAATGCTAATTCTACCGAAACCTACACCCTCAATGTGATTGATTTTGGCCTGACGGGCAAATATCAGGGAATCATCGCCTCGCGGGAAGAACGGTATAGCTTTTTACCGGAACTCACGGATCCCCGTGTGCTTTTTGGCAATCAGCCAACTGTATCTAATCCGCCTGCAAGTACAGAAAGTCTGTCTTTACGCACTGCCCCCAAAGTATATGCTGTCGTAGTGGGGGTTGCAAAATATACACATATCAAAACCCTTAACTATGCCGACGACGACGCATTCCGTCTGTATGCATGGCTGAAAAGCCCGGAAGGCGGGGCACTTCCCGACGATCAGATTTCCCTTTTTATAGATGAAGCGGCCCGCCACGACGATATTCTCGACGGGCTGAAAAAACAGTTTTCCCGTGCGGGAGCCAACGACTTGGTATTGTTTTATTTTTCCGGTCACGGTGCCGAGGGTGCTTTTATGCCGAATGACTTTGACGGCTATTCCCACGAACTCACCCACGCCACCGTACGTGAGGTTTTTGACCAGAGCAAGGCCCGATACAAAATCTGTATCGCCGACGCCTGCCATTCAGGAAGCTTGGACAAAGGCGTAAAATCGGGATGGACAGGCGTTTATGACAGTTATTATGCCGCACTTTCCAGTTCTTCCGGAGGAATGGCTCTTTTTATGTCCTCCAAAGCCGAAGAAACTTCACTGGAAATCGGCGGATTAAGGCAGAGTGTATTTACCTATTATCTTCTGGACGGATTAAAAGGCCAAGCAGACATTAACCAAAACAAAATCGTCACCATTCAGGAACTGTATAACTATGTGGCCGAAAATGTAAAAAGTTACACCGCCAACCGCCAAAGCCCTGTAATCAATGGCAATTATGATCAAAATATGCCGGTCGGAGTGTTGCGGTGAGAAAACGAGAATATTTTTGCCGATTTTAGGTATATTATTATTCTCCCCGGCAATCCTCATCGGGCAGATGCTCCCTACCGCCGCCGTTACGGTTGACAGCCTTCAGGCTCTGGGGAAAATATTTTATGAACAAGGGGCTTATTATCAGGCGCTGGAACACCAACTCACGGCCCATGAAATCCTCGCAAAAACCGGCGACCCTTTGCGCCTAGCCAAAAGCCTCAATGACCTAGGCTGGACCTGTTATTATATCAAACAAGCCGACCGGGCATTGATGTACTACAACGAGGCGCTGGCGATTTACCGTCAGGTAAATAATCCCCGCGAGGCTGCACGTACTCTCGGCCATATCGGCCATATTTTTGAAAAAAAACAACAATACGAGGAAGCACTGACTTACCAAAACGAGGCATTTGCTGTGTATCAGCAGCTCAATGATACGCTGGGAATGGCCGAAATTCTCGAAAATATCGGCTCCGTTTATGAAGACCAAAGCCAATACGAGGCCGCTTTTGACTGTTTTTTTCAGGCGACCCAGCTGAATGAATTTTCTCCCAACCCTCACGCGCTCATCTCCAATTACAACAACTTGGGGGATATTTATCAAAAAACCGGACGGTTTAAAAAATCATTGGAATATACACGTAAGGCTCTCGAACTTGCTAAAAAACAACAAGATAAATATCAGATATCCAGTGCGTTGCGGGATATGTCCGAAACTTTACATCTGTTAGGTGACGATGTGCAGGCATATCAGGTGTTGGATGAAGGGCGAAAACTGTATGAAGAAATTTATTCCGAAGAAATGGCCACTCGGATTGCCCTTATGCAGACACTTTTTGAAACGGAAAGAATGGCCGCCAAAATACAGGCACTGGAAAAAGATCAAAAAATCAATCGCATCATTCGCACGACTACTTTCCTCGGCTTATTGTTAGTGCTACTGTTGGGAGTACTGATTATCCACAGTCAGCGGCTCCGTTTTCAGAAAAATAAGGAAATTTATGAAGCTCAGCAGCGGCTTTTTCAGGCAGAGATTCAAAACCGTGAACTAAACGAAAAAAACCTCCAGCACGAACTCGAAGCCAAAAGCAAATCGCTCACTACCCATGCCCTGCATATTATTCAGAAAAACCGTATCCTCGAACAGCTAAAAGCAGGCATAAATGATGTACTGAAATCCAAAAAAACCGCAACCATTAAAGAACAATTAAAAGCACTTACCGATCTGGTGAATTATAGTTTTAACCGCGATGAGGAGTGGCAGGACTTCCGCCAGATGTTTGAGCAGGTACACCTCTCTTTCTTCCAGAAACTACAAACCGATTTTCCCGATCTAAGCCCGGCCGACCTGAGACTTTGTGCGCTGATAAGGCTCAACATGAATTCCGAAGACATCGCCACTGTTTTAGGTATTTCTACCAATAGCCTCCGGATTTCTCGGTACAGACTAAAAAAGAAACTTGGCCTCGAAGCCTCCGACTCGCTCACCCAATTTATCCATCAGGTGTAGGTGAGAGAATGTTTAATCGAAACTTAATACCTCCTTAATATGGGTTAATATTTTGAATATCAATATTTTATGCTGGTAAAACATCCCTTGTTGCCTTATTGTTAACGGCGCAAACCCTCTTGTTGCTGTTCTGTAACAGGGCGAGTTTGTACGCACATATTGGGAAGACTATACTTGAGTCGGAAACAAAATTTTCCCAATATGAAAAGGAAGTTTGTACTCATTTTATTAGTCCTCGGGGTGCTGCCACGGTTTTCAAACCTGATGGCTCAAAACAGCCTCATCCGAGGAAAAATTTCGGATGCAGTAAATGGTTACGCATTGCCGGGAGCAAGTATTGCGATTGCCGACGCCCATAAAGGGGTCGCCTCAGACCTTCAAGGTATTTTTGAGATAACCGTGACTTCAGGTGAGGTTTCGCTATTGATTCGGTACCTCGGTTATGCCGATACAACGATAACCGTTTCTGCGGAAGCCGGAAAGACGGTATTTCTCGACATACAGCTTACCAGCAAAACCTACGAATTGTCCCGCGTCGAAATCACCGGCTTACTTCAAGGCCAAGCGCGGGCACTCAACCAGCAAAAAAATGCCGACAATATCAAAAACATCGTCGCCGCCGACCAGATCGGGCGTTTTCCCGATCCTAATGCAGCAGAAGCCCTTCAGCGTGTCCCGGGTGTAAACATCGAACGCGACCAGGGAGAGGGCCGTTACGTCCTTGTCAGGGGCCTTGCGCCGCAATTTACCAATATGAGCGTCAACGGCGAACAAATCCCCTCGCCGGAGGCCGATGTGCGTTTTGTGGCTTTAGACGCTATTCCTTCGGATCAACTCGCTTCGATGGAAGTAACCAAATCCCTTACACCCGATATGGACGGTGACGCCATCGGCGGTTCGGTAAACCTCGTTACCCGCTCCGCACAAAGCAGTACCCCACAGATTGCCGCTTCCCTCGTCGGGGGGTACAACAATCTCATGCAAAAGCCCAATGCCCAAGGATCCCTGCTTTATGGACAGCGGTTTGGCAAAGGTGAAAAGCTGGGGTTTCTTGTTAATGCCAGCCATTATCAAAATAACCTCGGCTCCGACAACGTAGAACGCGAACCCTTTGACAACGAACTTGATCTTCGCGACTATGAACTTACCCGTACCCGCTTGGGACTCAGCAGCACGATTGACTACCGGTTTAATAAAAACAATGAAATTTATTTCCGGACGCTCGCTACTCGTTTTACTGACCGCGAATGGCGCCGCCGGTATATTTTTATCCCGGAAGATGGCGAAATCGAACGCCATACTAAAGACCGC
This sequence comes from Bacteroidia bacterium, assembly GCA_033764335.1. Classification (GTDB taxonomy): domain Bacteria; phylum Bacteroidota; class Bacteroidia; order J057; family J057; genus JAGQVA01. The sequence continues at coordinate 61,961 of JANRJC010000026.1, forward strand.
TTTGAGTCGCAGTCGGTAAGAAGTTTTAATTTAGGCGGACGTCACACCTACCCCGGGATTCAACTGGACTATGAAGCGCAGTATTCTTATGGCGAACAAAATACGCCTTATGATTTTCAGGGAATTTTTATCGCCGAAAATGAGCATTCGCTCGACTTCTCTGATCCTGAATCTCCTGTCATAAATGCTCCCGGTTATCTGGACAATAACAACTACGAATTTGATGAACTGGAAGTCGGCAATACTTTTGCCAAAGACCAGAATATCACCGCAAAATTTAACTTGGGTTTTCCTTACCGTATCGGTACCAACAACTACGGTTTGCTGAAAATGGGGGCAAAACTCCGCAGTAAAACCAAAAGTTACGACATTACCGTTGACAAATACGGAAACCTCGGCGGTGTGCCCAATCTGGATGCCTTTGAAGGAGGACTTTTGGACGAAAACTTCCTCGGCGGCAAGTATGTGCTCAGCAACCCGCTTGACATCAGCCGCCTGATTGACTATTTCAATGAAAATTCGGAGCAGTTTGAACCCGAACTAGAAGATAAAGCCATTGACGAAGCTCTCGAAGCCTACACAGCTACCGAAGATGTTGTTGCCGGTTACCTAATGGCTCGGCAGCAGCTTAATCGCCTTCTTCTGCTCGGCGGAGTACGGTACGAATACACCCGCACTACCTACCAGTCAAACGATGTAGTTATTGCAGCCAACGGCGACCTGGAAGAAATTGTACCGGTCGAAGGAGGTACGGACTATGGATTTTTCTTGCCCCAACTTCACCTCAAATATGCCGCAGGCGAAAACACCAACTTCCGCGCAGCGGCAACTTATTCCTATGCGAGACCCAATTTTTCGGAGATCATTCCGGCACAGGAGATCAATCTCGAAGACCGCGAAGCAACCGCTGGGAATCCCAATCTTTTACCGGTGAGTGCTTTTAATGTGGATTTATTGGGGGAACACTATTTTGGAAATGTGGGCATCGTTTCCGGCGGATTATTTTTCAAATCGTTGGATGATTTTATCTATCGAAGAGTGGTATTTAACAGCAATTACCCACTGACCGGAGAACCGATTGCCACCGGTGTGGACGTGATCCAGGCGCAAAATGGAAACCAGGCCAATCTCCTCGGAGTAGAAGTCGCTTTTCAGCGCGGATTTAACTTCCTTTCCGGCCCGCTTTCCCGTTTGACTTTGTACCTCAATTATACCTACACAAACTCGAATGCAACCATCCAAAGCAGGGAAGCTGATGAAGACAACCCTGACACCGAAGAAGAAATCCCCCTTCCCGGACAGGCATCCCATGTAGGCAATGCTTCCCTCGCCTATGAGAACAAAGGCGTTTCGGTGCGAATTTCGACCAATTTCAACGGGAGTTATCTCAGCGAAGTGGGCGGCAGCCCGGAGGAAGACATTTATGTAAAAAGCCGTTTGCAGCTTGACCTCAACGCTTCGGTTACGCTTACCCCCAAAATCCGCCTTTTTGCCGAATTTCTTAACCTGACCAACCAGCCCTTCGAAGTGTATCAGGGAAGCGAAGATATACTCATTCAGCGCGAGTTTTACTCCTGGTGGTCTCGGTTGGGACTAAAGTTTGACTTCTGATTTTCAAACGATTTTTAAAAAAATTCCATGAAATTTATATCCATTATTTCCCTCGGCCTCATGCTGCTTTTGATCTCCGGTTGTGACCGGTTGAATGACGGCGTGATTTATCCGCTTGACCTCGAAGATTATCCGCAGGTTGTGCTTTTCGACGATGAAGGAGACGGAGACGTCGAAGACGGCGATAAAGTAGAGATCGTACTAACCCTGCTGAACCGCAACGATCCTTCCGGAGAAGAAATCGCCGGTACTACCGTGCCGCTGGCGCAGGATGTTACCGTAACGTTTCAGATTGTGGACGAAGAAGGAATCGGTAGTCTAGCCGACTATATCCTCGATTGGGCGGCTTATTACGAAATTGACGACTGTACCACCTCCGACGATGAAGGTATAGACCTAGCACTTACCCTTGACCTTGTTACTGGGGTCGGATCCGTTATTTTCCCAAAAGATGTAGAGGAAGTAATTATTGAACTCGAACTCAAAGACGACCTCCTCACCGACGATGTGGTGAATGACGACAGCCGCGGATTTAAAATAATTCTTGCAGAAGTAACCACCGGAAGCGAATCCGTGGCTGTAAATCCCGATCTCGAATTTGAATACAAAGTGCTTGACGACGAGCTGATTTTTGGAAAATGGGCATTGGATGTTTCCGATTCCGCCCAGTTTTCTACCTTTACGGCACTTTTTGGATTGATTGATGAGGAAATTGTTTCCCTTTCAGCCGATGATGTGGATGAAATTGAGGTGGAATTTAAATACAATGAAGTGAGTATTGTCATTGTGCTGAAAGAAGAAGAAACGGTAGAAGAGTGCGGAGAAGTTGAAACCGTAAATCTGGAAATTGAAGTGGAGGGAGAATACGAAGAACTTACCGGTGACGCGCTGGAAGGCGAAATTGAATTTGCCGAAGCGATCGAACAGAACGACGGAAGCGAAATTGAATTTGTCTATTCGGGAAGTTTCCTCATTACCGGGAATCAACTCGAAATCTCCCTTGAAGGAGAATTTGACGACAATACCGCCGAAGGCTCTTTTATCCTCACTCGATAGTAGTAAACGCATTTGAATAACGACATGACTGCCACAAAAAAACTTATCCTACTGGGAACAGTGTGTCTGCTGACGCACTGTTCTCCCGATCTCCGCGAACAAACCACCGCCGATAAAATCACCCCGGTAGTTGTAACCGAACCCGTACAATACGACACCGACGACCCCGCCATTTGGGTGAATCCCGACGATCCCCGCAGTAGCCTGATCCTCGGTACCGACAAAGAAGAAGACGGTGCCTTGTATGTATTTGATCTGGACGGCAAAGTTGTACACGACAAAGTCGTGCATAATCTGGCCCGCCCCAACAACGTGGACGTAGAATACGGCCTCAATCTCGGCGGTCAGCCCACCGATATTGCCGTGGTTACGGAGCGGTTTACGAATAGTCTGCGCATATTCCGGCTTCCCGACATGATGCCCGTGGATGGCGGTGGAATTCCCGTATTTGAAGGCGAAACCGGCCCGGAATTTCGCGACCTGATGGGGATAGCCTTATATAAAAAACCCACTAACGGCGAAATATTTGCCATTGTAGGCCGCAAAAACGGCCCCTCTGGCGGCGGATACCTCTGGCAATACCGACTGGAAGATGACGGAACCGGACAGGTGAAAACCACCTTAGTGCGCAAATTTGGCGCGTACAGCGGCAAAAAAGAAATCGAAGCCATCGCCGTTGACGATGCGCTGGGATATGTCTATTATTCCGATGAGCAGGTAGGCGTGAGAAAATACTCCGCCGATCCCGACTCCGCCGACCACGAACGAGCCTTGTTTGCCACCACCGGATTTGCCGAAGACCACGAAGGCATTTCTTTCTACAATTTTCCCGATGGCACAGGGTATATCCTTGTTTCGGATCAGGGCGCAAATAAATTTCACATTTACCCGAGGGAAGGAAGCCCGGGAAATCCTCACGATCACCCCGAAATCCGCGTGATAAATGTATCCACAATGGAGAGCGATGGATCGGAGACCCTGGCCCTGCCGCTGGGTACGATGTTTCCCAAAGGGATATTTATAGCCATGTCCACGGACAAGACTTTTCATTACTACCGATGGGAAGATGTGGCGGGAGATCAGTTAAAATTGCTAAAATAAGCCTGATCAGTCGCGCCATTTGCGCAGGAGTTATTTCTTTCCTATGTTTAATCTACTTTCCGGAAAGAAATAAAAATGCATAATTATCTCGGACAATTTGAAGAACTCGTGCTCCTCACCGTAGCCACGCTCGGTGAAGAAGCTTATGGGGTGGCAATCAAAGACCTGTTGGAATCCCACACGGGCAACAGTGCCAGTATCGGCGCGCTCCATGCTGCGCTCGACCGGATGGAACGAAAAGGTTTTCTCGTCTCCACTACCGGCGGCTCTACCGCAGCGCGCGGCGGCAGGCGGAAACGTTATTTTTCCGTCACCAACCTCGGAAAAGAGGCGCTTCGCGAAGCCCGCAATATGCGCGAATCTCTCTGGAAAAATCTTCCGCCTCACCTTGCCATTGACTAGTTGAGCGATGAAAAATTCTCCTTCTCCTCCCCTATGGATTCAGCGATTTTTTCGCTGGTATTGCAATCAAAGCCACCAGGAACACGTGGAGGGGGACTTGTTTGAACTTTTCGAACGAAACGTCAAAACCTATGGACTACGCCAGGCAAAATGGCGCTACTTCCGCCAGGTAATGGATCTCATCCGCCCTTTTACTCTCCGGCGCACAACGCCTTCCTATACCCCTCTAATCTATTCTGATATGTTTTTCCACCAGTTTAGAACCGTGCTTCGCAATCTGCGGAGAAATGCTGCCTTCACGCTGATCAATGTATCGGGACTCACGCTGGGCATGCTCGTGGCATTGATTATCTTTCTCAAGATCGGCCATGATCTCAACTTTGACCGCCACTTGAAAGACGCAAACCTGATCTTCCGGATCGTATCTGATGCTGACAATAGCTACCATGCAGGAATTCCCGGCCCTATTCCGGCGCTTTTGCAAACTCATTTCCCCGAGATCGAAGCTATGGCGGTCGTTGACCGCAATTTTCAACTGGCGGTACTGACTATCACCGACGAAAAAGGACAAAAAAAACAATTTAAGGAAGACCAGGCTGCTATGGTCTGGCCTGAATATTTTGATGTGTTTTCTTATAACTGGATTTCCGGAAACCCCAAAACAGCACTGGCCGAACCGCATACTGCGGTAATTGCCCGAAGCCTGGCCGACAAGTTTTATGGGACAGAAGATGCAATTGGAAAATCATTTACCCTCAACAATGAAACCGAAATCCGCATCACCGGGGTATATGACGATCCGCCTTTGTCCACCAATTTTCCCTACCAACTACTCATATCAAAAGCAGACGACCGCATTCCCGACTGGCTGTTGCCTCAGTGGCATGCTTTCGCAGAAAGTTTCCAACTTTTTGTAAAAATAAACCCCAATACCGACCTCAACAGCCTTCATACGCGGATGGGCGGAATCCTGAAAGCGGTTGCGCCAAAGGAAGAAGAGGTTAGCTATTCGCTGCGCCTCCAACCTGTACCGGAAATGCATCTGGATACACGATACTATTCCTCCGGCAAATCCGCTATCGCCACGACAACGTTATGGGCATTAATGCTGATTGCAGTATTTCTGCTCGTATCGGCCTGTATCAATTTTGTTAATCTCAATACCTCCCTGATTTTTCAGCGGGCCAAAGAGGTGGGATTGCGAAAGGTACTGGGCAGTGGCGGTGGGCATATTTTCAGGTTTTTTATGCTGGAAACCGGGGTTTTGGTTTTGCTGGCTTTTTTTATTTCGATTGCACTTATGCCCATTGTTTTAAAACAAGCAACCTTCATTATCGGAGAAGCGCTTTCCATTTCCCTGATCCGCGAGATGAATCTGTTCCCCTGGCTATTGGTTTTTTTTGTTCTGGTTTGTCTTTTGGCCGGACTGTACCCCGCACTGCTTATGTCGGGAATAAATCCTGTGTTGGCTTTGAAAAATAAAGTGGAAAAGAGTTATGCCAGAGGACTGACCCTGCGCAAAGGGCTGATGGTGTTGCAGTTTTCCCTCACCCATATGCTGATTATATGTATGCTGGTAGCGATGCAACAGATGCGATTTTTTCACAATGCGCCATTGGGATTTGACCAGACTGCGCTGGTTGAAATCGATATGCCGGCAGAAGATATTCAACAGCTTCGGCGAATGAAAACGGTGCTGACACAAGAGCCTTCCATCCAATCTGTTTGTTTTTCCAACAACGGCGCTGCTTCAGATGGTTACTGGCAGTACAACTATGCGTATTTTCCTCCTGACACCCAAGAGGCCGCCATCAGGGGAAATGCGAATATCAAGATGGTGGACAACGATTATATCCATACCTATGGAATTGAATTGCTGGCAGGAGAATCATTTGCGGTTTGGGATAGTTTGCCCACCGTGATTATCAATGAAACGCTCTTAAACCAGATCGGAATGCATACGGGTTCGGAGGCACTAGGGGAAAATTTAACGGTAGGTGTAAAAAAATACAAAATTCAGGGAGTGATAAAAGATTTTCATACCCAATCCCTGCATGCTTCCATCATGCCTACCGTACTGATCCCCGATGTTTCGAATACAACGTTGGGGGGAATCAAAATTCAGGGCGGAAACCTGACGGAAACCATCGCCTATATTCAGGCAACCTGGGAAGCAGCGTTTCCCGACAATATATTTGAATATCATTTTCTCGATGAAAAAATCGCAGCCTTTTATGAAAGTGAAAAACGTATTACGCGATTGTTTCAGGTGGCGTCATTGATTGCTATTTGTATTGGTGCTTTAGGATTGTTTGGGTTGATATCGATGATTGCCGCACAAAGGAGCAAAGAGATCGGAATCCGTAAAGTACTGGGTGCGAGTGTCGGAAACATTCTGGCCCTGTTCACCACCGACTTTGGCTGGCTGATACTGATTGGTTTTGTGATCGCTGCGCCACTAGCCGCGTGGGCGATGCAAAGCTGGCTGGAGGATTTTGCCTATCGCATACCTTTGCAGGCCGGAGTTTTTGTTCTGGCATTTATAGCTTCTGTTGGGGTGATGTTTATCAGCATCGGCTGGAAGACATTTCGTGTTGCGTCGATGAACCCTGTCGATGCAATCAGGGATGAATAAAACGGACAAGAAATTTGGGTAGTCTCAAAAATCGCCAAAGCCAAAACTATGATTTGGGATAAAATGCAAAAAATTTCCCATGAAGCAGGATTTCGTATGGAGAATGGCAAAAAGCGATTTTTATTTTTCAACAATTGGGAATGAGCCGTTGGGACGGGCGCAGACTTACGGGTAGATTGGGAGATGATTGATTTGAGAAACTACTTTTGTGTGGCGGTTATGGTGATGCTGATTTTATCGGTATCCTATTCGCAGAACGTATTCTCCACCCAATATAGTTTTACCCGTAACAGCCTTCCGGTTGATAAGGGCGAGCACTACATCGCGATAAATCCGATTGGTCCAGAAGTTCACCTGGCTATTACCCGAAACTTTTCGGCAGGATTTACTTCTAGCGTGGTTGCAGCTCCGGTTATTGGCAATATGAGATACACTATTCCGTTGGATGAAAAAAATAATTTGGGAGTTGGTTTGACTGCCGGAAGTATTTTTTATCCTAAATACGCAGGGTTTGGAACATTTTTTTATGGTTCATTTACCTGGGGGGACAGGGATAACAACTTTAATTTTTCAGCAGGATATGTCCGGATTCAGGGTTTGGGAGACCATCGGCATAGGAAATGGAACGGGCCGGTTTTTTCTCTTGCCGGAATGACGAAAATCAAGGAAGATGCTTTCTTTATTACAGAGTTGTTATGTTTTGTCGAAAACAATAATCTCCACGCAGAGTTAATGCCCATTTTGCGAATCACTCCCACCCCCAAAAGCGCCTTTCAGATTGGGGTAGGAATAATAATTCTTGATAATTCTGCGGCATCTACACCGGTTGGCACAATCGGCTGGTTTCGGACAATGAATTCGAAAAAAAACCGTAAACCTAAACCGTAGAATAATCGTAATTTTAGGGCAATTCAGAATGCCAAACTCCAATGAAAAATCTGTCCCCCCTTCAATTGATGATTGTACTGGCCATATCGGGCCTTGTTTCTTCCTGCGAAAACACCCAGTCCTCTACAAAAAATACCTCTTCCCCAGACTCAAGTCCTTCGGCGGGATTCGTACAAAATGTAAGTACCGATCCCGCCGACTATGCGGGAAAACCAAGCACCGACACCGCATACTTTGCCAGCGGATGTTTCTGGTGTGTAGAGGCCGTCTATGAAAGCGTAACGGGCGTCTATGAATCCCTCTCCGGCTACTCGGGAGGACATACAAAAAACCCCACTTACGAAGAAAGCAATACCGGAGAAACCGGCCATGCAGAGGCCGTACAGGTGATCTACGATTCCTCGATCGTGAGTTTTAGTACGCTGGTGGACGTGTATTTTGGTTCGCAGGATCCCACCCAGGTGAATGGGCAGGGACCCGACAGGGGTTCGCAATATCGCTCCATTATCTTCTACCGCAATGAAACCGAAAAAAAGATTGCCGAAGAGAAGAAAAACGCGCTGGCAAAAGAATTAAACGCCTCCATCGCCGCCGAAATCAAACCTTTTGAAGTATTTTGGATGGGAGAAGATTACCACCAAAACTATGAAAAACTCCACCCCGACCAGCCCTATATCCAGCGGGTTTCCCTTCCCCGGCTCAACCGGTTTAAACAAAATTTTCCGGAGCTGCTGAAGGAGGGGCATTGAGGGGAGAGTCGTTTATTATTCCGCAACTTCCCCTATAAAACGGAAAATCCGTATAAAACAATCTTTCTTATCTTTGCCGGATGAAATCTTTGCTAACTCTCTTACTGGGTTTTCCTTTCTTCGTATTTGCCCAAAATGCCCCGGGTACTGCCCTCCATATCAAAAAGGCGAAAGGCGAAATTGTATTGGATGGTGTGCTCGATGAACCTGACTGGCAACAAGCACAACCTGCCGACAAATGGTTTCTCAATTATCCCGTGGATACCCTTCCGCCTCCTTTTAATACCTTCACAAAACTCACCTTCAACGAGGAATTTTTGTATGTCGCATTTGTCTGTGAGGATGATACTACTCCCGATATGCTCAACTCTTTGCGGAGAGATTTTGATTATGACCTCAACGACAATGTGGGTTTGGTCATCGGGCCTTACAACGACCGGCTGAACGGCTTTTTTTTCACCATTACTCCCAAAGGGGTACAAATGGAGGGCACGGTTTCCTCCGGTGGCAGCAACGACGGGGCATGGGGCATCAGTTGGGATAATAAATGGTACTCCAAAGTGGTGCGATACCCCGACAAATGGATCGTCGAAATGGCGATTCCTTTTAAAAGTTTTCGTTACAAAAGTGATATATCGGAGTGGAATATTGTTCTTGACCGTCAGGATCGAAAACGCAACTATAAGTCTTCTTGGATTCGAACGCCGATCCAGTTCAGTACCGGTGCGCTGGCTTTTTCGGGCCAACTTATCTGGGATGATCCGATTCCTCCTGCCCACACCAATATTTCGCTCATACCCTATGTCGCCGGCGGAATTTCTGACCTACCCTCTACACCCGGCTCCAAACCCGATGCAAATATTAACGCGGGGTTTGATGCTAAAATCGGCATCGGCCCTTCGGTAAACCTCGACCTGACCATCAATCCCGATTTTTCACAGGTGGAAGTGGATCAGCAGGTCATCAATCTGACGCGATTTGAAGTGCAGTTTCCCGAGCGAAGGCAGTTTTTTCTGGAAAATAGCGACCTGCTCGACCAGATCGGGTTTCCCTCTGCACGACCGTTTTTTTCGCGGCGTATAGGCCTTGCAGCAGATACCAGCGGTTTGTTCAAAAAAATCCCTATCATTTACGGTGCGCGACTGAGCGGTTCTTTCAACGAAAAGTGGCGGGTAAGTATGCTCAATATGCAGACAAAAGAAGACCTGACTATCGGGTTGCCGGGGCAAAACTATACCGTTGCTACGGTCCAGCGCAACTTCTGGGCACAGTCCAACTTCACCGTTTCCCTCGTAAACAAACAAAGCCTGGGCGTGGCGGACGATGATACCGCCCGTTTTTTTCACCAAAGCATTTTTCAGGAAATCCAGACCGGGGGGCAGACCCATCGGGTCAAAAATACCTACAACCGCGTAGTCAGCGCGGATCTGGAGATGCTGAGCAAAAACAACAAATGGTATCACAGCTCCTATATCGGCAAATCCTTTGACGATATCTATAACTCTCAGTCGTTATCGGGAGCAGCCTTTTTCAGTTATTCCAGCCGCAACCTAGAGGTATTTATTGGCAATACATTCGTCGAAGAAAACTTCAATGCAGAAGCAGGATTTGTGCCCAGCGCGGATATTTATCCGGGATATTTTAGCTATTTCAGCGGGGTAAATTATAAATTTTACCCCAAAAGCGAAGCAATTGTTTCCATGGGCCCCGCTTTGGACGCCAACCTCGCCCATATTCCGAATGGAACCGTTACAGACCAGTCGTATTCGTTGGGTTATCAATTCGATTTTATCAATACTTCCCAGCTAGAGTTGAATTATAGCAACATATTTCAGGAGCTAACCTTCGAGTTTAACCCGATCGGCCAGCCCCAATACACGACTTTTAAAGTCGGTGAACGCTACCAGTGGTCCTCGGTATCGGCAGAATTTCAAAGCAATACACGGCGGCTGTTCAACTTCAACCTGTCATCCACTTATGGCGGTTTTTACAACGGTCAGAACTTCAATCTCAGCGGGCAGATGAGCATACGGTATCAACCTTATTTAAGCATTTCGCTGCGGTTTGACTACAATGACCTGAAACTCCCGGAGAATTACGGGCAGGAAAAACTTTTCCTCATTGGCCCCCGCATTGACCTGACCCTTAGCGATGCCGTTTTTCTGACTACCTTCTTTCAGTACAATAGTTTGCTCAACAACATGAACCTCAACGCCCGTTTTCAATGGCGTTATAGCCCTGCATCGGACTTTTTTATCGTCTATACCGAAAACTATTTACCCCAGAACTTTGCCAGCAAAAACCGGGCTTTGGTCTTTAAGCTGACGTATTGGTTGAATTTGTGATTAGTGACATGCTCACATCCACCCTCGTGCGTTCAAGAAGGCCTCGATCCAGGGCGAAACCTCGTCCTGCCGGTCTTTGGGATAATGTGCCCAGTTCCACGGAAAAGCGGAACGCTCCAGATGGGGCATAGTCGCCAGATGGCGACCGTCGGCACTGGCAAGCATAGCCGTGTTAAACGCACTGCCATTGGGATTGGCGGGATATGCTTCATAGCCAAATTTGGCTACGATATGATACGCCGACTCCGGTTCTGGCAGGTAAAACTTTCCTTCCCCGTGAGAAACCCAGATTCCCAGCCGTGCGCCCGCGAGGTCTTTCATCATGACGGCATGGTTGGGCAAGACCTCCACCGAGGTAAAAATACTCTCGTGTTTCCCCGAATCATTAAAATGCATAAAACCCTGCTGGCTGTGTTCGGGATTGATCAGGTTTAGCTCCATAAATAGCTGACAACCGTTGCAGATGCCGATAGAAAGTACGTCTTCACGTGCAAAAAACCGATCCAGAGCGTTTTTTGCTTTATCGTTATACAAAAATGCGCCGGCCCAACCTTTGGCGGATCCCAATACGTCAGAATTTGAAAATCCTCCCACCGCGCCGAGAAACCGAATGTCTTCCAGCGTTTCGCGACCGGAGATCAGGTCGGTCATGTGTACATCCTTTACGTCAAAACCCGCCATATACAGGGCGTTGGCCAGCTCGCGCTCAGAGTTGCTGCCCTTTTCGCGGAGTACGGCTGCTTTGGGACGCCGGGCGGGGCGAACAGGTTTTTTGCCGGAAAAGGATTGTGGAAAAGTATAATGAAGCGGCTGCTTCATATAGTTCTGGTACCGCTCATCTGCCAGCGGGGGCGTCGTCTGGCGGCGATCCAGCAGCCAGGATGTCTCGTACCAATGCTGGCGGTATTCAGCGATATCGAAGTGATGGGTTTCGTTTTTATAGGTGAGGGAGATATGACCGGGTGTGCCGGGTTTCCCGATGCGGTAGGCTTTTATCCCAAGTTGCGAAAATCTCTTTTCTATCTGTTCATCTTTTGCCTGGATCAGCAGACCCACATTCTCCGCAAACAAAAGGGTAATGAGATCCGGACTTTCGAGCGAACTAAGATCAAGTTGCAGCCCCGCTGCCGTATCCGAAAAACACATTTCCAGCAGGGCCGTTATCAGCCCTCCGGCGGATATGTCGTGGCCAGCTAGTACAAGGTCTTCGCGAATGAGGGTCTGTACTGCATCAAAAGCCAAAGCAAAGTAAGCCGCATCATAGACTGTTGGGGTCTGATCGCCGATGGTATTGTGTATCTGTGCAAAAGAGCTGCCTCCCAGCTTGAACGTGTCTCCGCTCAGGGGTAGGTAGTATAGGGGGCCGCCATTGGCTTGCAGCACAGGTTCTACCACACGGGTGATGTCATCACAATGACCGGAAGCAGAAACAATCACTGTACCCGGCGCCAATACTTCCCCGTCGGGGTATTTTTGTTTCATAGAAAGGGAATCTTTGCCCGTCGGTACATTGATACCCAATTCAATCACAAATTCTGACAACCCCTGCACTGCCTCATAAAGACGGGCATCCTCGCCTTCATTGCGACAGGGCCACATCCAGTTGGCGGAAAGCGATACCGAGCGCAGCCCCTCCTGCAAGGGTGCCCAAACGAGATTTGTTAAGGCCTCCGCCACGGAGTTGCGGGAGCCGGCGACGGGGTCAATCAGGCCGCTGATGGGGGCATGGCCAATGGCTGTCGCGATTCCGTGGCCACTTTCATAGTCGAGGGCCATCACACCGCAGTTGTTGAGTGGAAGTTGAAGGGGGCCGACACATTGTTGTTTGGCAACCAGTCCGCCTACGCAGCGATCTACTTTGTTCGTAAGCCAATCTTTACAGGCTACGGCTTCCAGTTTGAGCACCTGAGCGAGATAAGTGGGTAATTCGCCAGCTAAGTAGGACACTGCTTCATAACGCCGTGCCACACGGCGATCTTCCATGATGGTTTTCGGAGAACTGCCAAACATGTCTGAAAGCGCCATATCCATGGGTTTTTCGCCTGTTTCTTCCGAAACAAAAACAAAACGCATGTCGCCGGTCACTTCTCCTACGACGTATAGCGGCGCTCTTTCCCGCGCTGCAATGGCTTTCAGGGTTGGCAGATCCTCGGGTGCGATGATCAGCCCCATTCGTTCCTGCGATTCGTTACCGATGATTTCTTTGGCCGAAAGTGTGGGATCACCGACAGGAAGGCGGTTGAGGTAAATGACCCCGCCCGTTTCTTCCACCAATTCTGACAGGCTATTGAGGTGGCCGCCTGCTCCGTGGTCGTGAATCGAGACGATGGCGTTGGTGGAGGATTCTACCATGCCGCGGATGGCATTGGCTACCCGTTTTTGCATTTCGGGGTTGGAGCGTTGTACGGCATTGAGTTCGAGGCCGGTTCCGAATTCTCCGGTATCCGAGGAAGAAACTGAAGCGCCGCCCATGCCGATGCGGTAGTTGTCTCCGCCCATGACGACAATCTGGTCGCCGGGTTTGGGGGTATGTTTTTGGGCTTGTTCTGCCCTGCCATATCCGATGCCGCCGGCCATCATGATAACCTTGTCATAGCCCAGTTGGCGATCGCCCATGTTTTGTTCGAAGGTGAGAACCGAACCATTGATAAGGGGCTGTCCAAATTTATTGCCGAAGTCGGAGGCTCCGTTGGAGGCTTTGATGAGGATATCCATCGGCGTCTGATACAGCCATTTACGGGCCGGGAATGCCTGTTCCCAGGGTCGATTGCCCTGAAGCCGAGAGTACGCCGTCATATACACGGCTGTACCTGCAAGCGGAAGCGATCCCTGTCCGCCCGCCAAGCGGTCGCGAATTTCTCCGCCGGAGCCGGTCGCTGCTCCGTTGAAAGGTTCCACCGTGGTGGGGAAGTTGTGGGTTTCGGCTTTGAGGGAAAGTACAGTATGGATGGGGGTGCGCTGATACCAGTCAGGTTGGTCAGGTTTGGCTGGGGCAAACTGCACAATTTGCGGGCCTTTGACAAAGGCTACATTGTCGCGGTAAGCCGATACAATGCTGTTGGGATGGGCCTGTGAGGTCGCTTTGATAAGTTTGAAGAGGGATTGCGACTGTTCTTGTCCGTCAATTACAAATGTGCCGTTAAAAATCTTGTGGCGGCAGTGTTCACTGTTGACCTGGGAGAATCCAAAAACCTCGGAGTCGGTAAGCGGGCGCCCCAGGCGCTGGGCCAATGCTTCGAGATAGACAATTTCCTCCGGGTTAAGCGCAAGGCCCTCGGCCTGGTTATAAGCGGCAATATCCTTAACCGGCTGTATGGCTGCCGGCGTGATATGAATGGTAAAAATCTGTTGATCGAGTTGGGCATAATGCTGAAACAGCATGGGGTCAAAAGTTCCTCCTTTTCCAGCGGGCACAAATCGCTCGATACGGCTGACATCGCGAATGGCCATGTTTTGTGTGATTTCCACGGCATTGGTACTCCAGGGAGTGATCATCGCAGCTCGGGGGCCGATGAAGGGGCCGGGAAGTGCCTGTCGGTCAAGCAGGGGTTGGTTGCCAAACAGCCAGACAAGTTTTTCATATTCAGACGCTTGGAGCGGGTGAGCAACTTCTACGGCGAAAATGAGATCGGAAGGAGAACCAAAAAAAAGGATCATAACGACGATGTTTGAGCTTTTACGCTGCAAAGTTCGGGCTTTTTGGGTTTTATCGCTAACGGAGGGCAGGAAAAAACAGAAAGATTGCGGACATTCATAAACATCGTTTTGAATAGATTATCTCAATTTTTGGTTTTGATGAGGTTATACTATTCCTATTTCATAAGAATGCTTATAATTGTCAGCAAATTATTTTCCCACAAAGCTAATTCTACTACTATGAAAGTCTTGCCACCTGCCATCATATCTGCCATTACATTATGTACCCTGATTCTGGGTCTTTCCTCTTGCCAGCCCAAATGGAGTGAGACTGAAAAAGAAGGATTCCATATCGTAAAAAATGAAGGTGGCCCCACGCTGGGATATAACCCTGCATCCGGTGTAACCCTGCTGACCGTTGACCGTTTGGCATTTAAGGATCTGAACAAAAATGGTCAGTTGGATCCTTATGAAGATTGGCGGCTGTCATTTGATGCTCGCGCTCAGGATCTGGCCAGTAGATTGAGTATAGAGGAAATCGCAGGTTTGATGCTGTATTCTGCCCACCAGTCAATTCCTGCTCGTTCGCAGGGATATTTTGCCGGGACTTACAGTGGTAAACCTTACGCAGAAGGAGAAACGGATCCGAGCGATCTGACCGACCAGCAAAAAAAATTTTTAGCGGACGATCATTTGCGCCACGTGTTGCTGACGACCGTCAAAAGTCCGGAAATTGCTGCAAAATGGAATAATAAACTACAGTTCTTTTGCGAAAGCATGGGCAGTGGCATTCCTGCGAATAATAGTTCTGACCCCCGACATGCTACCCAGGCAAAGGCAGAATACAATGCCGCTGCCGGAGGAGAAATTTCCATGTGGCCGGGTTCTTTAGGTATGGCTGCAACGTTTGATCCGAATTTGGTTGAACAATTTGGCCGGATTGCTGCAGAAGAATACCGGAATCTGGGCATTACAACTGCGCTTTCACCCCAGGTGGACATCGCTACCGAACCCCGGTGGGCGCGTTTTAACGGTACTTTTGGGGAAAGTTCTGCCCTGTCTGCTGCCATGGCCCAGGCTTATTGTGAGGGATTCCAGACTTCAGAAGGAGATAAGGAATTGTCCGAAGGCTGGGGATTTCGGAGCGTCAACGCAATGGTAAAACACTGGCCCGGAGGAGGTTCCGGTGAAAGTGGCCGTGATGCTCATTATGCTGCCGGGAAATATGCGGTTTATCCGGGAAATAATTTTGAAGAACATTTAATACCGTTTACAGAAGGTGCCTTTAAATTAAACGGGGCGACAAAAGTTGCCTCTGCGGTAATGCCCTATTACACCATTTCTTGGAACCAAGATTCGAAAAACGGAGAGAATGTGGGTAATGCTTATAACCAATACCTCATTGCCGATTTGCTGCGCGGTAAATATGGATACGACGGCGTGGTCTGTACAGACTGGGGTATTACCCGCGACCACCAGGCAATGGATCTTTTTGTTGACGGGCATTCATGGGGGGTTGAAACCCTGTCGGAGGCAGACAGGCACTATAAGCTATTGATGGCAGGCGTTGACCAGTTTGGGGGCAACAACGTCGCACAACCGATTATTGAGGCTTTTCAGAAAGGAGTAGCAGAAAACGGAGAAGAAAAAATGAGGGCCAGAATGGAACAATCTGCGGTCCGTCTGCTAAAAAATATATTCCGAGTAGGGCTGTTTGAAAATGCCTACCTCGACGTGGAGGAAACAAAAGTTACGGTGGGCAAGTCCGAGTTTATGAAGGCAGGTTATGAGGCGCAGATCAAATCGGTTGTTTTACTCAAAAATCAGAATAAAACCTTGCCTCTTGCAGAAAAACTAACCGTCTATATCCCGAAAAGATATGTACCCGCCAGTCGCAACTTTTTAGGCGTGGAAACGCCCGCTTCGACCGATTATCCGGTTAGCCTGGATATGGCGAAAAAATACTTTCAGGTTACAGAAAAGCCGGAAGAAGCAGATGTGGCACTGGTGTTTATTCAAGGCCCTCAGGCAACCATTGGTTATGACAAAGCGGACGTAGCAAAAGGCGGAAATGGCTATATCCCCATCAGCCTGCAATACGGCGATTATACAGCCACAACAGCAAGAGAGGCGAGCATTGCAGGCGGCGATCCGATGGAAACCTTTACCAACCGCAGCTATAAAAACAAAACTGCCCAAACGGCCAACATAAGCGATGCACAACTGGTAGCAGAAACCCGCCTTCAGATGAAAGGCAAGCCGGTTATTGTTTCTGTGAATACCGGCAATCCGATGATTTTCAGCGAAATAGAAAAAGAAACCTCGGCTATTCTGGTCAACTTTGGCGTTCAGGATCAGGCTTTGTTTGACATTCTTTCGGGCCGCGCCGAACCATCCGCATTATTGCCTATGCAAATGCCTGCCGATATGGAAACCGTCGAAAAACAGGCAGAGGATGTGCCTTTTGATATGGCGGCATATCAGGATTCGGAGGGCAATGTTTATGACTTTGGATTTGGGTTAAACTGGAAGGGAAAGATTACGGATGAAAGAACCCAAAGATTTGTTGGGAAGAAGGTTTCGGGGCAATAAAGGGAAAGATTGATGAAAAAGTTCAGGCACAATACGACAGCCTTTATGCAAAACTCCAACAAGAAGTCATAACCTCTGAGGAGCACGAAACTTTGATGGAGTTGATCCAACTAAGAGAGTAAAAAGGTGTTGAAAGAATGGCTTTTTTGGTTGAATTGGCACAACTTCGGAAGGTATCTCTTAAAGATTTGGTGAAGCAGTTGGGCATACACTCGTTTGCAGATGCAGCATAGAAAACCTAACAAAACTGCCAAATATTAGCCCTGCCAAGAACCGAAAAATGGCGTATTTTTGCAATTCTCGCTGAACAACTGAGAGTTGAAGAAGAGAAGTCATTTGCCATCCCCCAATGGCAAATTCGATTAGCAAAAGAAGCTCTTTCCGATATGGAAAGTGGTAAGGTAAAACCCGTTAATCAGGATCAATTTTGGGCTGCGATAGATGCTAAAATCGAACAATTGGGGAAATAAGCGTTGGTCTCCATTATCCAATGGCATTAGAGCTATCCGGATGGGGCCTCGGGACGTGAATAGGGATCGAAGGGAACCAAATTTTCCGCAAACCACTTTCCGATCAGTATAAATTCATTTTGATTTGTCGATCAGGAACATTTTAATTATGAGTTTAAGAACATGATGGGAAAATCGGGCGCAAACCAAAATGTCGCACCTGCGGTCAAAGGCGTTGACCGTCAGGCGTTGGGGACAAAGAATCTTTCGTACCCCTGCGCCCTAGGCGTAACCCCGTAGAAAAAAAGGGGGGCGGCCATCGAGGCTACAAACATTGGACCTCTCCGAGGTCTTGCTGGTCGGCAAAACCCCGCATATTTCGCGTTTTAGGCACTTTTTCGGCCAGGCCGGGACTCCGGAGGAGTCGAATGTTTGTAGCCTCGATGGCCGCCCCGCAGCCTGTCAGTTTGGTATGAGAATCGGAGTCGTAAAAGTAAAAACCCACTAACTCGGTAAGAATCAGTGGGCTTTTGCTAAAGTTGCATCCCGTAGGGGAGTCGAACCCCTGTTGCCAGAATGAAAATCTGGAGTCCTAACCACTAGACGAACGGGACAAAACATAGCCGTCTTTTCAACAGCGAGTGCAAAGGTACTATACGATAGTATATCTGTCAAGGATTCTGTAAAAAAAAAGTTTTCGCTATGCCCGACCAAACTTTCGGATTAGTTGTTTTTCAAAAATGACCTGTGTAATTTTGCAGCGCATTATAAAAAGGCCACCATTATTTAATAAAATATAATCTCATGGCTATTAAAGTAGGTATCAATGGTTTTGGGCGGATTGGCCGCCTCGTTTTCCGTGTGCTTGCCAGCAACCCCAATGTCGAAGTCGTAAAAATCAACGACCTCACCGACAACGCTACCCTCGCTGCGTTGCTGAAATATGACTCCGTACACGGCAAATTTAAAGGTACAGTGGATGGTTATGACGATCATTCCATCACCGTAAACGGCAAAAAAATTATTGCCAGTGCTGAGCGCAATCCCGAAGCTCTCGGCTGGGGCGACCTCGGTGTTGACATCGTGGTTGAGTCCACCGGTGTATTTACCTCCCGCGACAAAGCCGGTCTTCACCTGAAAGCCGGTGCTAAAAAAGTGGTTATCTCTGCTCCCTCCAAAGGCGCAGTGGACGCTACCGTTGTTATTGGTGTAAACGACAACGTCATCACCCCCGATATGCAGGTTCTCTCCAATGCTTCATGTACCACCAATTGCCTCGCTCCGATGGCAAAAGTACTGCATGACAGTTTCGGCATTGAGTCGGGTTATATGACTACCATTCACGCTTATACTGCCGACCAAAACCTTCAGGATGCTCCTCACCGCGACCTTCGTCGTGCCCGTGGTGCTGCCCTCAATATCGTGCCTACCACAACCGGTGCAGCTACCGCAGTAGGTCTCGTATTGCCCGCCCTTAAAGGTAAACTCGATGGTATCGCTACCCGTGTGCCCGTAGCCGATGGCTCCATGACTGACCTCACCGTCATCCTTAGCCGCAACGTTACCGCCGAAGAAATCAACGCAGCTATGAAAGCTGCCGCTGACGGCCCGCTGAAAGGTATCCTCGAATACTCCGAAGATGAACTGGTTTCTACCGATATTATTGGAAATGATCACTCTTGTATCTTCGACAGCAAACTTACCTCCACCAATGGCAATGTCGCTAAAGTAATTGGATGGTACGACAACGAATGGGGTTACTCCTGCCGTGTAGCTGACCTGATCATGAAACTGGTTTAATTTTTTCTGATAATCAAATGAAAACGACGGACACATCCGTCATACAGGGGCTGCCTTTGGGATAGCCCCTTTGTTTTTTCTACCGGACAAATTTATTTAGCTTGCACCCGGATTTTTTTTACCCTCGACTGATAATATCGTTATGTTGAATTACCCGCTTTCCCAACTCCCTGAACGCGCTCAAAAACCCCGCGAAGCCGGCTTTACCATGATCATGGATAAAGGCATGAGCGTGCGTGAAGCCGAAGACATGCTCGATGTAGCTATTGACTATATTGACATTGTAAAACTTGGCTGGGCAACTTCTGCATTCACGCATAATCTGGACAAAAAAATTGCGGTCTATAAAAAAAATAATGTCCCTATTTATCTGGGCGGAACGCTTCTCGAAGCCTTTTATATCCGTGGACAAATTGACGATTACCGCCGAATTCTTGAAAAATATGAAATCACTCATATCGAGGTTTCCGATGGTTCGATTGACATTGACGAAAAGGACAAATGTGACATGATTTCTGCTTTCGCTAAAGATTTTAAGGTACTCTCCGAGGTCGGAAGCAAAAGCACCAATAAAATTATCGCTCCGTATCAATGGGTAAACATGATGCAGCGCGAGCTGGACGCCGGCTCCTGGAAGGTAATTGCCGAAGCCAGGGAAAGTGGAACCGTGGGTATGTTTCATGCCGATGGAGAAGTGCGTAGCGACCTGATCGAAGAAATTCTGGTGGATATTCCCTCCGAAAAAATCATCTGGGAAGCTCCCCTTAAAAGCCAGCAGGTCTGGTTTATCAAACTCCTCGGTACAAATGTAAACCTCGGTAATATCGCTCCCGCGGAAGCTATTCCCCTTGAAACGCTCCGCATGGGATTGAGAGGTGATACTTTTCATACATTTCTGAACAAATAACTCCCTCCGGTGAGACCACATATTCCCAACTTCCTTACGGGTGCCAATCTGTTTTTCGGAATGGTCGCCTTGGTTTTTGTTTTCACCGGAAATGTCTCCGGTGCAGCGGTAGCTGTGGGGATAGCCCTGCTACTGGATTTTTTTGATGGGTTTGTGGCTCGGTTGCTGAAGGTAAATAATGCCGTAGGCAAAGAGTTGGACTCACTGGCCGATGTGGTGACCTTTGGTGTGGTACCGGGTATGGTGATGGCCCGGCTGATCGCCGGTTCGCAGGGTTTGGCATTTCCCCCGGAAGACTGGGGGAATTCTTTCCCCTGGTTTACAGCAGGTTTTCTGGTTTCGGTTTTTTCCGCCGTTCGCCTCGCCAAATTTAACCTCGATGAGACGCAGTCTGACTCCTTTGTCGGATTACCCACTCCGGCCAATACGATACTGATCATGTCCTACTGGCTGATTGTATCCTTCCGCTCCGAATCTTTTTTCGCCCAAACCCTCAATCATTTTGGGGTATGGATCGGATTAAGTCTGCTGAGTAGTTACCTTCTGGTGGCAAAAATCAGGCTTCTCGCTCTCAAGTTCAAAAATTTTTCCCTGAAAGATAACCTTTATCGTTACCTCCTGATGGTGTCCTCGGTTCTGCTAATCCTTATTTTTCAGTATCCGGGTATCCCGATAGCGATTTTTTTGTACTTCCTGTTATCGGTTATTTATAATCGGTCATCGGTTTCCTGAGTACTTGGCACCAACTCCATCGTATGCGCTTCCCACGGGTGCGGATACCGCAGCCGGGTATAGTTTTCGCGAATTAGCTTTTCTGCTTCCGGATTATCGGTTTTTAATAATATATCGTCGAGTGCCTGATCAAAAAATAAATAGTTGATCTGCGCTCCAAGCAGCCGGGCAAATTCTACTACCTGCTGCCGAACGGCCTCGTCGGTATGCGTACCGGTAACCACAAGCGATCTTCCTTCTCTGCCGTAAACGGATAAAAAATGTTTGACCTCTCTTAACTTTTTTTCTCTTTCGTGTTTCGACAAATTTTCGGACAAAAGTTCGGGCAGATAAAAAGACGCAAAATCCGGAAAACGATCGGAGATATATTCGATTTGCCCCGCTATGTCGGCACCAATGGTAATAAAACATTGAAAAATACCCTTTTTTACCTGTTTGGGATAGGATTGGAGGAGTTTTTCCATGAGTTTTACATCCTTAAATTTTAAGGATTGCCAGAGGGCGTTTTTATGCTGAACGTCGGCATCGCTGTACCGCTGCTGGATTTGGTCGAAAGTCCCGGTTTCGTAAATGACCCTGGGCACAATTACCTCGTTGAGGTGGGTAATCAGTTCGTATATCCGCTCGTGGTCTTCACAAATCCGCCCCATGAGGTCGAAGTAAGCAAAAATACCCAGGAGGCGGAGATCTGTTTTGGTGGCAAGTTTTTTGTAATCTTCAACTTCGCGTTTGGCCAGCCCCCAGCGGAGCGGAATCTGATGGAAATTGACCAGATCGAGGATTTTTCTCCGTTGTGAGGCGTTAATGTCCGGGTTTTGCAGCAAAAGATTCCGGGCGATGGGCACTCCTGCTTCTTCATGTCCGCTTGCCCGCCAGCGACCTTCGCGCCAGTGAGTGACGACAGGTTTGCCAATGTCGTGGAGGATTGCCGCCCAGTAGAGAATGAGCTTTTCTTCCGGGTTTAGTTGAAAAGTTTCAACACCTTTTTCAAATTGTTGCAGAACGAGAAGGGTGTGATTGTAAACATTTCCCTCTGCATGGTAACGCGGATTTTGTTCGGTTTCTTTTAATTGTTGGATGTAGTACGCGGGGAGGGGTAAGGTCTGTTCAGATGTAGGCAGAATCATTCGTTGTTATTATTTTCCATCATCGTCTTCAAGGGCTTCAAGTATATCTTCTTCGAGTTCTTTATCGAGGTCGGTTTCATCTTCGAGTTCCAGTTCGGTGTCCCATTCGTCTCGCTCTTCTTCCCACTTCTTCAGGTCTTCTTCATTCCACTCAAACTCGCTGTCAAAAAGGGGATCTTCTTCCATTTCCAGATCATCTTCAAAAAAGAGTTCTTCTTTTGTCGGCAACCACAAATCTCCGTCGTAAGCGTCGTCAAGCACCAGTTTAAATTCTACCCGGCGATTTTTGGCTTTGTTTTCATCTGTATCATTGGGTACAAGGGGTCTGGTTTCTCCATAACCAATCGCTTTTGCCCGGTCTTCTTCAAACTCGCCTTTCCGCACAATGTAGCTGGCAATGGCCTGCGCCCGTTCGAGGGAAAGTCGTTCGTTACTTTCGGCTCTTCCGTCAGAGTCGGTATGGCCTTCCACTTCGAGTTTAAACATCGGGTAGTTTTGCAAAAACCGCACGATATAGTCCAATTGGGGTTTTACCTCCGCTCGTAATTTGGCACTGTTGGCCCCAAACTCCATGGATTCAAAGACAATGGGTTTGTTTTGCTCAAAACTTTGTGTAAGAACTTGAAAAGTGGTATCACCATTCAATTGAAAATCGTTTTTTATGGTGAGAAAGTTGTCTCCGAGTACATAAAGTCTGTAACGATTGTTGTTTATGAGGTCAAATTCAAAAAATCCGTACTCGTTAATTTTTTTAGGCGCTACTTCTACCCCATTTTCCAGGTCAATAATCATCACGGTTCCCTGAAGGGTATATCCCGATACCGAGTCCACCAGATAACCGCGCAAAGAGGCGATGGCATCGGGGCGCGCTTCCATCGGCATAGGGAAGGAAAAAAGGTCAAAATTTTGTTTTACATGGTCTTTTTCCGGGTCGCGGGAGTTGGCGTAAAATATCGTTTTCCCTTCTCCGTCAATGGAAAAATAATATTCATTTCCCCAGGTATTTACCAGCGGGCCTACGTTTTTGGGCTGTTCCCACTGGTCGCCTGTCCACCGCGCTTTGAATATGTCGTATCCCCCAAAGTTTTTCAACTGCCCGGTGGAACTAAAGTACAGGCTTTGGTTGATTTTATGGAAAAAGGGGGTTACTTCATTTTGCGGGGTATTAATCATCGGCCCGAGGTTGCGGGCGGAAGACCAACTGCTGTCCTGCTGAAGGGTAGAGTAATATAAGTCCACTCCCCCGAAACCTCCTTTGCGGTTGGAGGAAAAAAAGAGTGTTTGCCCGTCGGCAGAAATATTGGGTTGTGAGTCCCATGAGTCGGAATTAATGCCTTTCCCTAGATTCTGTACGTGCGTCCAGGTATCTTCGACGGGGTCATACGTCGAGCGGTAAATGTCGCAGTCGCCAAACCCTGTACCGGTACGGCAGCGGGTAAAATAGAGCGTTTTCCCGTCCGGAGCTAGGCAGGCAGAACCTTCATTGAATATACTGTTGATCGTGTCGGGAAGACGTTTGGAAAAACTCCATTCACCGGTGATAAAACTCACTTCTGCGTAATACAAATCTTCGTTCCATTGCTGGTAAGGATCTACAAACAGATCGGACTTCATGCCGGAAGTATCGCGACGGGATGTGAAAATCATAATAGAGTCCGAAGGATGCATAAAAGGGGCATAGTCAGGGTCTTGCGAGTTGATTCGCGGCCCCATGTTTTCGAGTACTTTTTTGGGGGGAATAAGCGGGTCAATTTTTTTCCGGACTTCCAGCAACTCATAGTATTTGTCCACCGGCAGCCAGTCGGAAGTAGTTTCCATCACCAGCGAGTCGTAAGTGAGTTTGGGCACGGGCATTCCCCGGTTGTGGGTCTGGGCAAGTTCATAATAATAAACGGCCCGCAGCGTGTCTTTGAGGATATGTTTTACCCTGCCGGCGAGCCACAAGAGAGTCAGGTCTTTCTGGAAGTTTTCAACCCCAAACTTTTCAATATAAGGAATGAGGAGTTTGTCCAGTTCTTCTACGTATCCTTTTTCCTCAAACTTTTTAATTTCAGCGTAGAGTTTTTTGTCAAAATAGTAGGGAATGGAGTGAATATTGGGAAATTGAGGACTCTGATCATAGACCGAAAGCATGATGTCGTCGCCGGTGCGGAGTAGTACCGATTTTTCTTTTAGTACGTGGGCTTCCCGGTAGGCTTTTTCTGCTTCAGCATCCGTCTGGGCATAAGCCGGGAGGATAAGTGCCATTAATCCCGGCAGGTAAAAAACCAACATTCGCATTAGGTGCATAGCGTAAAGTCTTAAAGGTTAAACCTGGACTTTATAGTGTTGTACAAGTTCGTAAGTACTCCAGTTGTAACAGTCTTCCGGGGTAAACCCCAGTTTTTGGACTACTTCATATAATTGAAATTCATCCGGTGCTTCAATTTCCAAAAAAACCGGAATCATCGAAAGATCGTCCTGATATTCATCAATCACTACATGTACGGCTCCGAGGTCGTACTGCGTCCGGATTTTGCGGTTTTCATTAAATGGTGAAAGCCCCAGATTTTTAAGTATGGTACGAAAATGATCCGGGTTTCCGATCCGGGTTTCCGTTTCTTCCATGACTTTTGCAGCGTTTTTTCTTCCTGAAACCGGTTTTTTAAACGTAAGCACCGAGACATCCCCTTCCGTTCGCAATCGGAGAATATCCCCTTTTTTCTGAAGTTTCCGATCCGGAAAATCAAAAAAAGTCGCGGCCATTATGCCCTCAAAAGACTTGATGGCTCCCAGTTTTTGCAGGGTCTTTTCTACATCCGGACGGTTGATGTCCAATATTTTGACTTCGATCTCTTTCATTCTTCCCAAAGATTCTGCCTAAAATTACGAAATCTTCACCAGCTTTAAAGCATCAATTATACGCAAAATCCCTCATCCGGATAGGGATGAGGGATTGCAAAAGAAGGAACAAGTTTACGTATTGCCTAGAATGCTACACCTACGGTGAAAGCGGTATTATGATTAATGCCTTTTACCGGCACAAAAGATAGTTCATTTACACTGTTGCGCACTCCGGTCGAAAAGTCGTCGTAAGTAGCGTCAAACTCTACCCCTACACGGAAGATTTTTAATACCCGGAGGTTTGCTCCCAATACAACTCCGAGGCCGGAACGAACGCCGCCGTTGGAGATATTGTCGAGGTTTTCGGTAAGAATATCGTCTCCCACAATTACTACCGGAACATAAGCACCGGGGTATATATCGAGTGATTTGCCGATCATAAAGTGTTTTTCAATACCAAAAACACCTTTCAGATCATTTCTGCGAGCTTCGTAGTTGGTATTTACTCCGTCGCCGACGGTATAATCAAGGTGGTCCACGCCTGCACCCACACGGTAGGCCCATTTATTTTTGGTGAAATACCGGAAGTTGGCACTGACCGAACTGCTACCGGAGTAGTCAATCTGGGTATTGGGTGAGGAGACTTCGTTGATATGAAACGAACTGAAGTTCATCATGGCGCTTACGCGCTGAGCCTGTACTTTGGAGATTCCGAAGATAACGAGGAGGCTGAAGGTAGTGGCGATAAATTTCTTAAGATTTTTCATTGCTTGATTTCATTTACGATTAATGATTCTTACGGTCAAATCCCTGCTCAGGTCACACACTTTCCGGCTTTTTGCAGACCTTCCTTTCCAGCGTGTACTTTCTTTAAAAAAGCGTGTCGCCGATTGGAAACTTCTGTTGTGAGCCTTACTCCACTGCGGGGGAAAAGAACGTTTTCAGCATAATGACAAGCCTCGAAATTTGAGGGTTGCACGGAAATCTTTGGGAAACCCTTGATAAATTCCTTCAAAAAAAGAATTATCCGGGAAAGAAATTTTCTTCTCCATGCATCCAATACATTCGCGCTGCTGTCGTTGAATAAAAGCAAACTTTAAAACTTTTATGAATCTTATGAAAGCAAACAGAGGATACTTGTTCGTAATCGCAGCTCTGATGATCGCATTCACCGGCTGCAGCACCTATCCCGATGGCCCAACCATTAGCCTTAAATCTAAAGAAGCTCGTATTTCCGGCACATGGGAAATCACTCAGGCCACCGATGAGGATGGGGAAGATGCCACTGAAGAGTTCGCCAACTGGCGTTATACTTTCTCCGAAGACGGAACTGCTGTACTGAATATTACAGAAGGTTCAGTCTCTTATGAAATGAACGGCGACTGGGCTTTGTCCGATGACCAACTGAATTTTCGGGTTACGGTACAGGGAACCATTTTGGGTACAATCACCTTTACCCAAGACGCCGAATATGAAATCCTTCGCCTTTCTGATACCCAGTTTTGGCTGAAAGACCTCGAAGACGGAGACATTACCGTCTCTCTCGAACCTTTCTAAAAAATTACTAAGTTGGATGATTTCACCGTTCTCCCGGAGTATCCCTCCGGGAGTTTTTGTTTTTTAGACAGGGAAAACGATATTCGGAGCATGAATTACAGAATCTTAGGTAAAACCGGCTGGAAAATATCGGAAGTCTCCCTCGGCACCTGGCAGGTGGGCGGAGGTTGGGGCAGTCCTGTGTTTAATGACGCACTTGCAGACCGCATTATCCATGCGGCGATTGACAACGGAATCAACTTCATTGACACCGCTGATGTTTACAGCAGCGGCTTGAGTGAGAAAGCCGTGGCTCGTGTGGTGAAAACACGTTCTGAAAAGGTTTACGTCGCCACCAAATGCGGCCGTCGGCTTAAACCTCAGCACACCGCCGAAGGCTACAACCGCGCCAATATCACCGGTTTTGTGGAGGACAGCCTCAAAAATATGGGACTGGATACCCTTGACCTGATTCAACTTCATTGCCCGCCCTCGGCGGTGTATGACAGTGCCGAAGTTTTCGGCATTCTCGACGATCTGAAACAGCAGGGCAAAATCCGCCAGTATGGCGTAAGTGTCGAAAAAGTCTCGGAAGCCCTTAAAGCGCTTCAATATCCCGGCGTGGCTACCGTGCAGATTATCTTTAATATGATGCGCCTCAAACCGGCGGAAGATTTTTTTTCGGAAGCTCAAAAAGCAAACGTCGGCATCCTCGCCCGTGTACCGCTCGCGAGTGGACTTCTCACCGGAAAAATAAACCAGGCGACCACTTTCAGCCCCCATGACCATCGGTTCTTTAATCGCGAAGGAGAAGCTTTTGACAAAGGAGAAACCTTTTCAGGCGTAAATCTCGACCTCGCTTTTCAGGCGCTAAAGGAGTATAAACGCCTGTTTGGCGAACTCATGCTTGCGGAGTATGCACTGCGCTGGATTCTGATGTTTGAGGCGGTTTCGTGTGTAATACCGGGTGCCAGTTCGGTCGAGCAGGTACTTTCCAACGTAAAAACCAGCCAATACCCTGCCCTGCCCAAAACGGCTATGAAGGAAGTAGAAGCTGTCTATAACCAATTTCTACGCCCCACCATTCATTCGCAGTGGTAATGGTATAAATTTAAAAAATCCGTCCCAGCCATTCTGCGGTTACACGCGCCATTTCAGCAAATACATCTTCGGGATTTTGCCTCGTTTTTTTGAGGATTTTATACCCGTGGTCAGCGGTTTCCAACAGGTGAAGGGTTGCTTTTTCACCCAGACTTTCGATCAGGGGAAAAAAGAATTCTGGAGAAATAAAAGTATCCCTTGTCCCGGAGAGAAATAACATAGGCTGTCGGATTGTGCCCAGATGAGCGGCTCGTTCTGCCCCGGCTTTTCCCGGAGCATGAAGCGGGAACGAACAAAACACCAGCCCTTTTACCTCATCAATCAGGCCCTCTGCCGCCGCGAGAGAGGTCATTCGTCCGCCAAAAGAATGTCCCCCGGCGAGTATGGGCAGTGTCCCTGCATATTTTTTTGCTTCTCTTACCGCCGATTGTACCGTTTGGATACTTGTCAGATTGCTATCTTTTCCACCGCCGCGTTCCATATAGGGAAAATTGTATCGGAAGGTCGCAATTTGCGAATGAGCCATATTTTGTGCGATATTTTCCATTGTCAGGTGATCCATACCGGCACCGGCACCGTGGCCGAGCACCAGCAAAGCCCGGGCTTTGGGGGGTAAGACCAGCAGGGAAGAAACTTCCCCTTTTTCAGGCGTAGCCTGAAATTTTCCTCGTTGAGCTGAAAAATTCATTTTAGATTTTTTTTTCAAAAACACCGATAAAACGCAAATAACAGGACGGATCTACTTCGCGAAAATTTTGTACGTGGTACACCGTAAGCTCAAGCGTGGGGGCCTGGGAGAGGATTCGCTCCTGAAGAGCCTGCGGGTCGTAGTGGCGGGAAAAAAACTGATACCAGTTGCAGTAGCGGAGTTTCGCTTTGGGATCCGTTTGCGGGTGGTGAAATTTGAGGAGATTATAAGCAGGATCCACGTGAATGGTATATTCGCCTGCAAGATAAAAAGGCAAAATGACCGCTCGACCTCCGGGTTTCAGCACCCGCTCCAGTTCCTGAAAAAATTCCGTATCGGAATTTCCCTCAAAGTGCTCCAGTGAGCAGTGAAGCGTGACCGCATCCACACTGCCGTCGGGCAGGTAGAGTTCGGAGGCGTAGCCGCCGATTTTGTCGCCATTCAGGCCTCGGGGATAAACAAGATCCTGCTGATAGGTTTCCCGGCATCCGTAAAGACGGCGCACAATCGTATAAAACGGCGAAGTACAGGCGGCCACATCCACAAAAACCGTATCCTCATCGAAAGGGATAAAGGCTGTGGAAACGTAGTGTTCAAGCGTTTTTTCTGTAAAATTTTCTCCCGGTATTTTCCCTCCACCATAGTAGGTATCGGGATAATCCACTTTTTTTATATAGTCTTTGTACCCCGCCACATCAATTTCAAAGGGTTTTACGCTGATTCCAGCCCGTTGAAGGTCTTCGGCGAGTTGTAGATCAAGAGAGGGATTGGCAAGATGTTCCGCCGAAATATGCCCGATGATCACCGGTTGGCTGCCATAAGTCATCCGGAACAGCGGATTCCAGGGATGAGTGTCAAATAGCAGTTGGTGAGAGAGTCGATATAGAGGGCGAACCAGTTTTTTTAGCATGTGCGATTTGTTCGGGCAATAAAGTTAGTAAATTTGTTTTGAAATTCTGTATTATTATGGCTGCGCCATAGCACCAATTGCACCAGCATAGCATCAAAATAGCATCAATTGAATCAGCCCCTGCACCCATTATGATTTACAAAACTTTCGGCGACTCCTCCCTCAAAGTGAGCCGCATTGGCCTGGGAATGGCCGCTCTCGGACGACCGGGGTATATTACGCTTGATCACGGGAAAGATCTTTTTTTTGACTACACCGAATCCCGTATGGAGCAGCAGGCGCATCAGCTACTGGATTTTGCCTGGAGTGCCGGTATCCGCTACTTTGATGCGGCACGGTCTTATGGCAAAGGGGAGGTCTTTCTCGGAAACTGGCTGCAAAAACAAAATCGCTCTTTCGATGAGTGGGTTGTCGGTTCCAAATGGGGTTATACCTACACTGCCGGCTGGCAGGTGGAAGCGGAAAACCATGAAATCAAAGATCACTCTCTGCCCGTGCTTCAGCGGCAATGGAAAGAATCGGTCGCCAGCCTCCATCAATACCCGGACCTGTATCAGATTCATTCGGCTACTCTTGAAAGCGGCGTATTGACCCATACCGCTGTGCTCAACGAACTCGCCCGGATGAAGTCCGGCGGGATTCTCATCGGACTCTCTCTCAGCGGCCCTAATCAGGCCGAAGTGCTGCGCAAAGCCTTTCGAGTTGTGATTGATAGGCAGCCACTGTTTGACTCCGTACAGGCCACATGGAATCTTCTGGAAAGGTCTGCCGGATCGGCATTACAGGAAGCGCACGACCGGGGTATGGGTATCATTGTCAAAGAAGCCGTAGCTAATGGTCGGCTAACAGAAAAAAATGATCGTCCGCAATTTGCGAACAGACTCAAAATACTGGCTCAAGAAGCCCAAAGGCTCGAAACTTCGCCCGATGCCCTGGCTCTGGCCGCGGTACTCGCCCAACCCTGGGCAGACATTGTGCTCAGTGGTGCAACTTTACCCGCGCAGCTTCAATCCAATGTTCACTCTCTTTCCGTGAAATGGGATGAGCCGGCGGAAGAAAAACTCCGGGAACTCATCCAATCCCCCGAAGAATACTGGCAGGATAGAAAAAATTTGGCTTGGAACTGATTGGGCTGGTTACGTTTTTCCTATTCGGGTATATGCTTATAAGCAGCATTTTATTTACCTGAAAACAACAACCATGATACCCGAATCATTCCTTCATTATGTCTGGCGTACCCGCAATTTTGACACAAACGATCTTCAAACTACCGATGGTTTACCCGTGGTTATTCTCCAACCCGGCGTGTGGAACCACGATCAGGGGCCGGATTTTTTTCAGGCTTTGATACGTGTCGGTGAAATCGAATGGTCCGGACAGGTGGAAATCCATGTTCATTCAAAAGAATGGTACCTTCACGGACATGACCACGACCCTTTGTACAACAATACCATCCTTCATATTGTGCTGCACACACAGGGAGAACCTGTCAGGCGGGAAGATGGTACGACGATTCCGGAAGTGGTATTGGAAGGACGTATTGCCGAAGACCTGCTTCAACGATATTATCGGTTTTCTACATCACAGGAGCAGATTCCCTGCGCCCCGCTGATTGGAGGAGTGGCGGAAATCTATAAGATCAACTGGATCGAAAGGCTGGCAGTAGAACGTGTATCCGAAAAGGCTCATAAAATCACTGCGCGTTTTCCTTCGCAAAATATGGATTGGACACAAGCTTTGTGGGAAGAATTAATGGTCGTGATGGGAGGCCCGGTAAATAAGGAAACTTTTAGATGGATCGCCGAAATTGTCCCCTGGAAAATAATGCAGTTTTATACCGGAAATCCTTTTCAGATGGAGGCGTTGCTGATCGGTATTGCAGGATTGTTTGGGGTAAGCAAAAGTTTCGACGAATACCATCAGAAACTTCGGGAGGAATGGGAATTCTTATCCGCCAAACACAAATTGGAAACACCGGAAAACCTCCAGATTCGTTTTATGCGAATGAGGCCCGCCGCTTTTCCCACCATTCGCATTTCGCAAACTGCCTATATTTTGCATTTTTTCCCGCATTTGATTCGGTTGCTGGAACCCGAAAATTTTGACATTTTTCTTCAGAAAAATATCGGCGTTTCCGCCTATTGGGAAACCCATTACCGGTTTTTCCAGTCCTCTCCTCCCAGCCGAAAATGGCTGGGAGATGCACAGAAAGAATTACTGATGATCAATGCTGTTTTGCCCCTGGCATGGTTGTACCACCGGGCACATGGCCGCGACAATCTCAGCGAAATGATCGCGGATATTTTTACCCGCCTCACTCCGGAAAACAACCGCATCACGCGGGTTTTCACAACTCTCGGTCTGCACAATCAAAATGCCTTGCATTCACAGGGAATGATTCAACTAAAAAAACACTACTGCGACGAAAAACGCTGTCTGGAATGCAATATCGGCCATCAACTGTTGAAATGAAAGGTTATTTTCTCCTTAATACATATTAAAAAATAGCAATGGTTTATGCAGATAGTTGTATATTACATATCATAAAAATTAGATCAAATGAACACAAGAATAATTAATATAGACCCAGATATCTTAGGTGGAACCCCTGTTTTTTACGGGACAAGAGTTCCTATCAAAAATTTATTTGATTATTTAGAAACCGGCGATTCCATAGAAACCTTTCTGTCAGATTTTGAGAGTGTTCAAAAGGATCAGGTGATTAAAGTTCTCAAGATGTCTCAGAAACTAATTGAATCTTCAACCGGTATCCTGAATGAAAATTTTGCTTGATGAGTGTATAACGAAAAGACTTAAAATTCACCTCTCCTAATTTGAAGTATTTACTGTAAGTGAGATGGGCTGGAGTGGAATTAAAAATGGTAAACTGATGGCCTTATGCATTGAAAATAAGTTTGATATACTGCTTACCATTGATAAAAATCTCGCTTTTCAGCAGAATATTGGAAAATACAGATTGACAATTGTTGTTCTGAATAGCTCCACAAGTAAAATTGAAGAATTAAAGCTATTTATTCCTTCATTCAAATTCAAGTTGGGAGAATTTGAAAAAAACAGAGCCTATCTGATAGACAAATGACGTTTCTATCATTCATCTCTTTTCACGACTCCGTCGGGTACCAGGGGTAAAGTCATCAGGCGAATGCCTGCGGCATCACGTATCGCGTTGCCAATAGCGGGTGCTACGCCTACAATCGGGGTTTCCCCCGCTCCGGCAGACGGAAGGTCTCTCCGATCCAACAATACAATTTCGATGGGGGGAATATCGCTGAACCTCGGCACACGATAACCCGAAAAAAACGGATTCAGAATCCGGCCTTCTTCAAATTGGATCGCTTCAAACAATGCTCCTCCCAGTCCTTGTACAATGGCTCCTTCAACCTGGCTATGCAGGTGTTCGGGGTTGATAATTGCTCCGCATTCAAAAGCCTGTACGATACGAAGCACGGACAACTGCCCACTGACGGGGTTTACGCTTACCTCGGCGCAGGTGGCGACATAACCGCCTTTGTCAAAGCCGCAGGCGATGCCTTTGCCGTGATTGGCGGGTAGTTCTTTTCCTTCCCAGCCAAATTTTTCTGCGACAGCCTTAATCACTGCAAGGAGACGCTCATCGGACAGGTTTTTCAACCGAAATTTCAGCGGGTCCATAAATATGCTGCGCGCCAGTTCGTCTATCTGCGACTCCCGTGCAAAGTGGTTGGCGGTGGAAGCCAATGCTCGGTACGAACCCTGGCGAAGCGGACTTTCGGAAGGGTGATATTCGGTCAGTTGGTGGGGAATATTATACAAAGGTCGGATGCCTGAGCCTCCGGAGTTGTAGTTGTGAAATTCCCAGGCGGTGAGGGTTCCGTCTTTTTTAATTCCGGCGGAAACTTCCATCACTCCTGCCGGACGGAAATACGCCCAGGTAAATTCTTCCTCGCGTGTCCAGACAATTTTGACGGGTTTGCCGGTCATTTTGGCGAGGCGTGCGGCTTCGAGTGCGGCTTCGCCGGAGTGTTTTCCTCCGTATCCGGAACCGGTATCGGGCATGATGACCCGGATTTTTTCTTCGGCTATCTGGAAAAGCTGGGCGAGTTCGGTGCGTACACCAAATGGGCGCTGGGTTCCTGTCCAGACAGTGAGTTTGTCGCCTTCCCATTGGGCGAGGGCTGCCCGAGGTTCGAGGGGGGCGTGGGCGATATAGTGGAGTTGATAGATTTGTTTTTGGCGAATGTCGGCCTCCGTCATACCCTGTATGACGCTACCGCTTTCGTTTTTGGAGCGCCCGCCGCCGGATTCGGCTTTTTCGCTGAGGTGGGTAAATATCTCCCGATGGGAGGTCTGTGCAGGGGTTTTCCACTCTGCTTTAAGCGTACTGAGTGCCTGGTTTGCGAGATCGGGGCTGGTAGCAACCACCCCGACAAAGTTGCCGTCTTTGACGACCCATACTCCGGGCATCGCCTCCGCCTCGCGGGTATCTGCCGCTACCAGCGTCGAGTTCCATGCCCCCGGCCTCAATATTTTCCCGTAATACATTCCCGGCAAGGACATATCGGAAGTGTAAACATGACGACCGGTGACAAAATCTTTGCCGTTTATTTTGTGAACATTTTTTCCAATAATTTTCCAGTTTTCCGATGGGGTCACTGGCTCTTCTTCGCGAAGGGTGCGAAGCAGTTGTTTTCCGTTGACCAACGAAGCAAAATCGGCGGATTTGCCGGATTTTTTATGCCAGATTTTGCCCTCTTCTGCTGACAATTCATTCGCAGCCACCTTCCATTTTTCGGCGGCCATTTCGATCAATAGCTCCCGCGTAGCGGCGGCGGCTTTGCGCAGTATCGGACTCATTGTAGGTGTAGTCAGACTGCCAAATGTACCCCGGTCGTAAGGGGTGAGGTCGGTATCACCCATAATCATGTGAATGGTTTCTACCGATACGCGAAGTTCCTCGGCTACTACTTGCGCCAGTGACGTGCGGATATTCTGCCCTACTTCTACTTTTCCGGTGAAAATAGTGACTTTTCCATTTTCCCCGATATGAATCCAGGAAGCCAGATCGGTAGGGCCATCTGCCGTTTCTTTGGGCGCAATCATCCATCCCGGGAGTACTACCGCTACGGCGATACCGCTGCCCAGCAGTTTGAAGAAATGGCGGCGATTGAGGGTGGAGGTATTATTCATGGTCTTTTCCGTTGAGTTTGGTGGATGCGAGCGTTATAGCGTCCACAATGCGGTTGTAAGTCCCACAACGGCAGATATTGCCGTTCATAAATGTGATGATTTCCTGACGGGAGGGTGCCGGATTTTTTTTGAGTAAAGCAACGGCGGACATAATCATACCCGAAGTGCAATAGCCGCATTGAAGGGCTTCTTTTTCCAGAAAAGCCTGCTGCACGGGGTGAAGTTGGTCGTCTTTTGCCAGACCTTCAATGGTCGTAATTTTTCGCCCGGCGGCGCTCAGCGCGGGGTATATACACGACCGCATGGGAATTCCATCGAGCAATACGGTGCAAGCCCCACATTGACCTTCTCCGCAGCCGTATTTACTGCCGGTGAGATGAAGTTCGTCGCGAAGAGCTGAAAGCAGCGATTGCCCGGCTTTCAGCGAAACATCGTAGGTCTGATTGTTGATGTGCAGTTCCATCTGTGTTGAAATTTTTATTGATTCAACCGATAACTCAGCGTCAGGTTGATTTGTCTCCGCTGAAATTGTGAAGTGCGGTCGGTAAAAAAGGTTTCTCCCTCAATAATAGTACGCATTTTCCGGCTATTGAGTATATCGAGCACGTTGAGAGTCAGTCGGCCTTTTTTATTCCACAAATCTTTCTGGATGGCAAAGTCAAAATAGTATAGGGCTTTGCGTTTTCCCTGAGGCATTAATTCCGGAGCTTCATAGTTGCCTCTAAGCTGAATGGAGATTTTTTTAGAAACGGTAAACTTGGAGGTCTGGCGCACAAACCAGCTATAAGTATCGCTGCTAAAGGTTGCGTCTATATTGGTTCCATCGGTAATTGCGCGGAAAAAATTGGCATTTGCATCCAGTTTCCACCAGGGCAAGAGGGTATAACCGAAAGCCAACTCGGCGCCAAACACATTCTGTCCGGCAAGGTTTTCCGGCAGGCTGGTCGAAAAACCTTCGCTGTCCACACGCCGGATGCTTTGGATGGTTCCTTCGGAATTTCGGTAGTAAATCGCCGAGGAAAGCGAACCTTTATCAAAATATTTAAGGTGACCGATTTCCAAAGAATGGGTGAACTCCGGGTTGAGGTCAGGGTTTCCGCTGAAAAAGTTGCGCCGGTCGGAAAGGGTGACAAAAGGGCTTAATTCGCGGTATTCGGGCCTTCTCACCCGACGGCTGTAACTGATCTGGAGGTCGTTGTTTCCGGGTAAATGGTAAGCCAGATGGGCACTCGGAAATAAATTCGCATAATTGCGGGGGTTGATTTCATTGGTTTTTTCGAGGGTGGTTTTTACGTCCGTGGCTTCTGCACGAAGACCTATCTGATAGGAGATTTTTTTGTTTTTATTTCCGAGGATTCCATAGACGGCGTGAATGTTTTCGTTGTAAATAAATACATTGTCAAATTCCGGTACAACCACCCATTCCCCATCGGTATTTTCATCTGTAACAATATAGTCATTGGTCATATCCCGGAAACTGCTCCGCAAGCCTGCTTCAAATTTGCCTTCTTTTCCCAGCGGCTGCACATAATCCATTTGAATCAGGTACTGGTTTTCGTATTCGTCGTTGACGGATCGCTGGCGGGTAACTGTTCCCTGTTCTTGGGTTTGGGTGGGGATAAAAGTGGTTTCTGTAAATAGCTGATCCGAGTTTTCCCAATAATTGAGGTACCGCACATCGGCGTTAAACTCGTGGTTTTTTCGGGTAAATAGTTTTTTATAACTCAGTACATATTCAGAATAAGGCTCTTTTTCTACTTCATACTGGTTGCGCAGAGTGGTGCTGTTGAGTTTTACAGTATTAAACAGATAATCTTTATAAACGATGTCGGTAATGCGGTCTCCATCGTCGCGCTGAAAACGATAGGAAGCGGTGAGAATATTTTTATCGTTGAAAAAATAGTCCAGTCCACCCCGGATATTATTATTCATTCCGGCTCTCCGCCCCTCCGAAGACTGGTCGGTGATAAAAGTAGTATCATTGCTGTAAACCTCCTGGTAAAGGGCATTCACGTTGGGGGAAACGCGGTAAGTGATGCCGTAATTGATGAAAAAATTAATTTTTTTCACCCGGTAGTTGATGTTTAAGGAAACCCCGTAGTTTGCCGGTTGTCCGGTAATAATTTCAAACGATCCGTTAAGGCCTGTTTTGCGTTCCTTTTTGAGCACGATATTGATTATACCCGAATTGCCTTCGGCTTCATAACGCGCAGAGGGGTTCGTAATCACCTCCACCGACTCAATGAGGCTTCCCTGCAACTGCTGAAGGCCCTTGGCCGTTGCCATTCCGGAGGGTTTTCCGTCAATCAGAATCCGCACATCGGAACTTCCCCGGAGTTTTACATTGCCTTCGGTATCAACAGACACGGAGGGAATGTTTCCCAAAATTTCACTAGCATTAGCCCCGGCAGTGGAAAGATCCTGCCCTACCCTAAAGATTTTTTTATCGGCGGCAAGTTCCATAATGCTCTTTTCTCCGGTGATTTCGACCTCGGTCAGTGTCGTGGTTTTGGCCGCGAGGCGGAAGGGCAAATTAACGCGGGGATTTTGGGCGTCCAGCAAAAAAGCTTCCGAAAAAGCCGTTTCGTACCCAAGAAAAGAGGTTTTTACCCGGTATTTTCCTTCACCGGCCGGGATTGAAAAAAGACCGGCAGCATCCGTAACCGTACCCGCAACGATAGCCGAGTCGCTGGCTTTGACCAGCGTTACGGTGGCAAATTCGAGGGGCAGGTCGGTATCTCCGCTGGTAATGGTTCCTTCAACCGTATATTGAGCTTTCAGTGGTAAAAAAAACAAAAGAAAAAGGGGGAGGGTGGCCAGAAAGGGGAAAAATCTGCGCATGGATCAGGTGTTTATTTTGTTCGCCCCGAAGGTACAAACAGAATCTGAAACAAATCTGATGGCAGATCATTATCTGTTTCTCAGCCCTTTACAAAATTTCTTTAATCTGACGGACTCGTTTTCTCAGCACGAGTCTTAGCAGCCCCGGAGAAATCCGGGTGAGTATGTCCAGCGCTATGCCGATGGGTGTCATCACTTTGCGCCGAAGGCGTTTCTGGATCATTCGAATAATGGCTTTTGCTACGACTTCGCGGGATTGCCGGGGGAGGTTTCGGTCGGGAAAATCCTGTTTTTCGCCGGCACCGTTGAGAATACTGGAACTTTTTTCATTCTCCGTAAGTCCTACATAAATCAGACCGATATGGACGTTGTGGGGTGTCAGTTCTGCTTCCAGACTTTGGCAGATAGCCGCCAGAGCCATTTTGGCTGCCGAATAAATCCCCGCTCCGGGAAGTCCATACAAACCTGCCAGACTTCCGATCAAAATAATGCTGCCCTGTGTTTGTATCAAAGATTCAAACGCGGCTTTGACCGGGAGGATTTTGCCCAGAAAGTTTACCTGCCAAATTTTTTGTAAAGTTTCGGGAGTCGTCCGGCGGAAAGAGTCTTCAAATTTAATTCCTGCATTGCAGATAAGGACATCTATTCGCCCAAACCGATTTATCGTCTGGGCAATGAGGTTTTGCACCTCTTCCCACCGGCTCATATCTCCGCTTACGGCAATCACTTCTCCTTCCTTGCTCAGTTCTTCATACGTCGCATGAAGGCGGTTTTCGTCGCGTCCATTGATTACAACTTTTGCTCCGGCTTTGAGCATCAGGGCCGCAGTGGTTTTTCCGATTCCCTGGCTGGATCCGGTAATCAGAACTACTTTATGATGGAAATATTTGTCGGTCATAATTTTTGAGGTATCCGTTTTCACCAAACCATCGGTAAGCGTCTTTTATGGCCGTGCGCAGATCGGTTTGTGGCATTTTTAATTGTTTGATGGCTTTGTCGGCCCGGTAGTACATGCGCAGATTGGCATTGCGGGCCATAGCGAAACTCAATGGCGGTTTTTTGCCGGTGATTTTTCCTACAAAATCCATAATCATTCCGGTGATTTCTACGATAAATGCGGGAATCACTCGTTTGGGTTGCGGGATGCCGGTAACGTCTTCAATTATCTCAAAAAGTTCTTTGAATTCGAGGTTCTGGTTGCCGCAGATATAGGTTTCTCCTACCTGACACAAGGTGAGGGCGTTTACCGTTGCTTTCGCCACGTCACTTGCGGAGACAAAGTTTTTTCCTCCTTTGGTGCAAAATTTTAAATCTTGGTTCCATGCGCTGATCAATAATTGCCCCGATGTAGGGCCGGTATCAAAAGCCCCAAACATAAATCCCGGGCAGATAAATACGGCGGGCAGGTTTTGTTCGGCAATGGCTTTTTCGACTTTTTCATGGGCAATTTTCTTGGAGAGGGCATAGTCCATTCCCTGGTCGCCGCGCCAGGGGGTGGTTTCCGTACCCGGTGTTTTTTTGGATTCGGAGAATCCCTGAGTATTGGAACTGGAAATATGAACAAAACGGTTGACGCGGTGAAAAAGCGCAGCATTAATGACGTTTTGTGTTCCGGTTACATTTATATCAAAATACCGGGGTGACCGGGAGGGCCACGAAGCGGCATAGGCGGCAGTATGAATCACGCTATCACATCCGCGCATCAGTTGTTTGATTTTTTCCCAATCCAAAAGGTCTCCATATACAATTTCTACACCTTTCAAATCGGAAATCGTCTTAGGATTGCGCCCCGGTTGTACCATGGCTTTCACCCGATATCCCTGGGTCAACAATTCCCTTACCACATTGCTACCCAACATACCGTCGGAGCCGGTGACGAAAACGGTTTTTTTTGATTTTCGGGTTTTCATATTGGTTTTTTTAGCGGTTGGAAAACTTATTTTTCATTCCCTGATGGAATTCATTGATGGTTTTTTTATGGAAAAATTTATAAGGAATCAGCCATACAAGAAGGTTTTCGGGGCGGTAATAGCTGGTATGAATAATCCGGGTACCGCCATTAACCTGCTCCACAAATTCCAGCCGCTGTGTACCCCGGTACAGGCCGCCTTCGATATAGGCAAATTCGATGGTGTATTTTTCCGCATTGATTTCAAGGATTTCCATACCCACAAGGCCGAGGGGAAAAACGATGTTTATCAGGCAAAAAAACTGCATTCCTGCATGAATTTCCGGGGCTTCCGGATCATCGGGGTAATAAAAACACCGGTTTTTTTTTGAATGCGTAAACAAATAAGGTGTCAGCGAACCCGACCATATTTCGTGCGGTTTGCGCTGGGTGTAATGGAGCCAGACCGAGTTTATATCGGCGGGATAGTCAAAGCGATCCACCTGCCGGGCGTAGCTGGCCAGATCGTCCGGCAGGTGTAACGTTCTCAGTGTACCAAAATCCTTGACCGGGTTTAAACGCTTATGAAAGAGTTTTTTTACTTTTTCATCCGAAAGCGGAATCCTTGAAATATCAGGTGTTGGTCGGTGGGAGGTGTACATGCTAGTCATCCTTTAAGAATTATCCTTGTTTGAATCTTCCCTAAAATACACCATTAGTTTTTGTGGATAATAACGGATTTTTGCCGCAAAACTTCAGACGGTGGCATTTTTCAGGAATAGAAATTCGATAGGCGGAGCGAACTGGGAATTTTTCCGGCAAGAGCGACGGATATAATGATTTTTGGGAAAAAGCCGTAAAAAAAGAGGCGGATTTTTTTCGACTCAGTATAAATTTTGCAAATTAGAAATCGAACTTCTAATTTGCAGAGATGATACAGCGAATTTTAGGTGAAAAAATAAACGAAGCGGCAAAAAAAATGCCGATTGTAGCCGTGACGGGACCGCGCCAAAGCGGAAAATCCACCCTGGTGCAACAGGTTTTTCCTCAACACACCTATGTCAATCTGGAAGACATTTCAAAACGAAAGTTTGCCCAAGAAGACCCCCTCGGATTTTTAAAATATTTGGGTGATTACGCCATTCTGGATGAAATCCAGCATGTGCCCGATTTGCTTTCGTATATTCAGGTGATCGTTGACCGCGAAAAACCCAAAGGCAAATACATTATTTCGGGTTCCCAAAACCTGTTGCTGATGGAGAGTGTTTCCCAAAGTCTCGCCGGTCGGGTAGCGATTTTTAACTTGTTGCCTTTTTCGCTGGAAGAAATCAAAAACACTACTTTTGCCCTGCCTGACTACGAACACTATATTCTCAAAGGGTTTTATCCCCGGATATACGACCTTGATCTCAATCCCACCGATTGGCTGTTTGATTATATTCAGACCTATGTCGAACGAGATCTGCGGCAGGTCATAAATGTGAGCGATTTAGGGGCATTCCGGCAGTTTTTGGAGATTTGCGCGGGGCGTATCGGGCAGTTGGTCAATTTTTCGGAAATGGGAATCCTTGTAGGCGTTTCCTACCAGACGATTAAAAAGTGGTTGAGTGTGCTTCAGACCAGTTTTATCATTCATCTGGTGCGTCCCTTTCACCGCAACTTCAACAAACGCCTCGTCAAATCGCCCAAGTTATATTTCTACGATACCGGGCTGGCCTGCGCTTTGATGAATCTCCGGCAGGTGGACGATATAAATCGCCATTTTGCCAAAGGCGCACTATTCGAAAATTTCATCATCAATGAAATTCTGAAAAACCATCTTAACCGAAACCAACATCCCGGCCATTATTTCTGGAACGCAGCAGGCGTCAATGAAATTGACCTTGTACTCGACAAAGGCGGAAACCTTTTTCCCATCGAAATCAAGGCAGGCAGAACCCTCCATCCGACGTTTTTTGACAACCTCGTTTACTTCCAACAACTCTCCGGAGCGCTTCCCGAAAATAGTTTTTTGATCTATGGCGGGGACGAAGTCCAGCCGCGCAGCATATCGCAGGTTTTAGGGTGGCAACATTTGGAGCGCATGGGATGAGGTTTTGAGGCGCTTGACCTGCTTGCCCCTACTCCCACTTTTCTTCGTCGTAATCCACCAAAAACGTACGAATCGTTACGCCTTCCAGCGTTTCGACAGATTCCTTCACCGATTCCGAATAGGGGATATTATTCGGGCAAAATACCAGATATACTCCCGTATCCAACCCCAGACTCCGGCAGTAGTAGGCCAGTTGTTTTTTGCCGGTGGTAAATTGTTTTTCGTAGTAGTAGATTTTACTTTCGATCACATACTCCCGGCCATTTACTTGAATAATCAAATCACTCCGCCCCAAACCCGTGTGGGCTTCCCGGTAACTTTTCGCTTCCACCATTTGCAAAAAAGCCTGGATATAGGTCTCAAAACTATAGATCAGGGCTGCCTCCCGAATGGATTTATATTCCCCTTTTTCGTCTTTTTCCCGAAAAACATTAAATCCCCGTCGTTTCACATACGCCTTATATCCTTCAATCAACGGAGATAACTGCAAGTGGCCTTCGGCATCAAATAACTCGCTCACCACGATGTTGCGCAAAATATTCTTTTTCTCTCCGTTGGTATAGGGGAAAAAGGCGTTGTACAGTCGTTTTTTGTAAAACGGCACCCAAAAGGTTACATACCCCTCGCCGTCGTCTTTGATCAGCCCGTTGGTGTGTAGGAGTTTGATCGCCGGACGGTCAATCACAAAGGGAATTTTGTCCGAAGTAAACAACAGCCGCTCGACAAAGGCGCGTTCCTCTCGGGCTTTGGCGTGGATGTTTTCAAAATTTTTGTCTATCGCAACGCGCAGGTACCAGTCTTCCACCTGCAAATAATCTTCGTACTCAATCGCCGGTTTCTCCGGATAATCCTCCACCAACTTCCGAGCAAAGCCGTTGACCAGTCCCGGTTGATTGGCGGTAATTTGTCCAATTTTTTCTTTGACAGCGGGGGCAAATTGCTGCCCCGTCTCCGCCTCGTGCTGGCCCAACAGTTCCGCCACCTCCGCATCGGTGAAGTAGGGCACTTGCAGGTTGTCGGCAATGTTAAACGGCGAAGCGTTGTCACTCACCACGCCCAGAATATTGCTCACCCCCACCAGAATCACACTCTTCAGCGAATGGCTCTCCCGCGAGTGATACGCATTCCGGATCGAATGCAAAAATGTCCCTAAATACGCCCCATTGATCCCTTCAACTTCGTCTATGATCAGGACGTACTTTGCCTCGGTAAGCGTTTCGAGCTTCAGGAAAATATCGCCGATATCCATTCCTTCGAAATTTTCCCCCCAAAATTCGCCCGCTTTGGTTATAAACCGGTTCAAAAAAGAGGACATCGGAAGATCTTTGTAATTCTCAAAATTGATATGAGCCACTTTGTAGCCTTCGGCTTCCAGCAAATCGGCCAACTGCCGGAAATAGGTGCTTTTTCCTGTCTGGCGCGGTGCCCAGATGGTAAAGTACCGCGACTTATGCACCATATCCTGCCCCTTTGCCAATTCCTTCTTGCGCAGAATCGTATAATGCTGGCTCGGGATATTCGGCCCGGAGGTGTTAAATTCTCTCATATTCTACCTTTTCTTCCGAAAGTTACAGACTTTTTGCCATTTTTTGCGATCCTGCGCGAACAAAGCCATTTTCCGGCAATATTGACGAAAGTAGCGGGAAAGGCTAAATTTTACCCCTAAAACAGCGCCCCTGGCGCAACGCAAGGGAAAAAATCGAAGGGGAATCCGCCGCGTGCTACAAACATGAGACCTCTCCGAGGTCGGGCTTCGCCCCCAAAACTGATCGAAATTCATTTGCCTCCTTGCTCCGAGGCGCGAAATCCGGCACTTGTATCCTTGCGTTGAGGCGAAGCCTCTGACTCCGGAGGAGTCACATGCGCCTGAGGCATCTTCGATTTGTAGAAAAGGAGCCGCTATTTGGTTTTTTCCCTTGCGCTGCGCCGAAGGCGCGTATTTCGGCAGTCACTTTCGCTACCGCGTTACATCTCTCTCATCACTCCTCCGGTTTTTCTTCCAGAAATGGCTTGACATCGTGTTTTTCCAAATAATCGGCGATTTTTTCGATGTCCCGGTATTCCACATAGTCCACTGTTTTGGATTTAATTATGGATTTCCAGATTTCATGGCTTTTGGGATAGTCTTTGATCTCCGGTTCTTTTCCGATAATATAGTATTTCCCGTTTTTAATGTCAATTTCTTCGAAGGCTTTAGCCAATGTATAGATTTCTCTAAGATCGTTGCCTAAATAATCCTGGCGTTTTGAAAATTGAATTTTCTGCCCCACCACAGGTTCTTCATTTCTGCCAATAAAATCAACTTGGGTAGGTAAAAACAGGGACGGAATGTCTTTCTGAGTTAGTTTTACCTGCTGATTTACCCGCTGTTTTATTTTAGGATAAAAATTGTGTTGTAAATATTCGTCAATGGATGATTCGCTGTTGAGGGCAGGCGTAATAACCTGATCATCCGATACAAATAATCGGTAAAGCCGTTCAAAAGAATATTGACTGGCGTCCAACGAAATATTTTCCGGCGGAGTAAAGGTCAGCAGATTATGATTGTATTGGGAAAGATAAAAAATATAATTGCGATCCCACATCGGATTTTTTCGGGTATTTTCCGCGAATAGGGTATAAGTGTATTCGTTCTGAACACTCGCCTCTTTCCTCAGAAGTGTATCAATTGCCTTCAGGGAGTGTACAATCATCCGGAACGATTCAGAAGATAATTGCGATTTGAGCCAGTTTAATTTATTGACCGAATACTTAAAAAATACGGTTCCCTCATCCCGCAGCAAAAGCCCAATGCTAATCTGCTCGTTGATCTCCGAACGCAGGGGAATCATCAATATGGAATAGTAGGTTTGCATAGTATCAGGAGAGGCTTTCTTGTATGTATATTCGAAAATGTTGTTGTACTTGTTTCAGCCAGATTGGGTTGAAGATGTTGTTTTGAAGGTATGTATTTAGTGCGAAAGTGTCAATACCCCATGATTGGGGCATAGTATTGAGTATATCATCAAGGTGGTCCCTACATACGTTTTTCCAACTTTCCAGGCTTTCCGCTATCTCATCCACTTCTTTCTGAACCTTTCCAGACATTCTACAAAAGTGCTTAAAAAGATTGGTATTTATTAAGGTTTCGTCAAAGGTAAGCAAGGTGATCTCAAATTCCGTATTACCGGAATTAAAAATTAATGAATGGTCTATAGGCATAAAATAAGGATTTTCACCATCAGTTCCACTATCAACCATCAA
This sequence comes from Bacteroidia bacterium, assembly GCA_033764335.1. Taxonomy (GTDB): domain Bacteria; phylum Bacteroidota; class Bacteroidia; order J057; family J057; genus JAGQVA01. Next base: position 106,300 of record JANRJC010000026.1, read on the forward strand.
ATTAAAATTCCCTTGATGCCGGTCTTCGTTACCGACCCACAAATCAAATAAAGCAATTTTTAACAAATCGCGCCTGTCAATCTGTCTTATGATATGCTCCGTAAAGCCTTCAAAACTGGCATCAACTTCTTTGGCGTAGTTATGTTTCCTGACGCCAAAAGTCGGAACTCTAAAATGTCTGGGTTGTGCCCTGTCTGAGAGGGTATTCGGTACGTGTTCCGGATCAATCCTGACAAAAGCGGCTTGAGGGGTTTTGATCCCCCATAGTTTAAGAAACTGACTTGCCAAATATTCCCTCCCTAGTGCTTCTGCTGGAGGAGAGCCGTATTTGCAAATGTAATTCTCAAAGTCATCACATAATACCTCCACAGGCCGACTGCCATTTGTCGAATATTCTTTATGGATTTTTTTAATACTCTTTCGGTATTCCATGATTTTCATTTGTACTTTTTACCTCACCCCCTCCACTATCTCAATCTCCGCCTCCGTAAGGCCATACAACTCATACACTAATCGGTCTATCTCGGTTTCATGGCTATAAGTATCTTTACTTTGTGCTTTTAGTTGAATTATTTTATCCACAAGATCCTCGATTAGAGAATTTTTAGGCTCTAAAATCGGAATCTGCTCCAGATATTGGCGAATAAAACGGTAATAACCGCCTCGTATCGTGGAAGTCAAATTAGCATAAAAGAAAAGAATCAATCGCGAATTGAGTATTCCGAGTAAATTTTTATCGTAAACAGGAATTATATAAGCTGTATTTACACAGTATGCAAGGCTATCATCCAGCAAAGCTTCTGATTGAATGGCAATATCCGGAAGCATTATCTTCCCCTTCTCAAACTCCTCGTAATAATCAATGGCATCCTGCATTTCATACCATTTATAGGAACCGGCTTTTCGTCCCGGCCATTCATTGCCACTATAATCGTTAGGTTTAGGTTCAAGATTTTTCCGAAACTGTTCCAAGTATTGAAGAATAGCAGGGTATTTATCAATATTTATTCCTCTTCGGGTAAAAATCAAATACTTATCGCTCTTCGGCTGTTCATACCGCTTGATGTCTCTCCCCGCTAAAAAGGGTTTGATGATTTCGGCAGAGTGGGGATCTTGCCGGATCAATTCCTCTCGGATGGTTTTATCTATAACAAAGGCGGTGTTATAGCCGGTTAATACTCCTCTATAAATTTTCCCATCCACATAATCTCCTAAGGGTGTACCGGCGTCTCTCAGTTTCGAAATAAGCATTTGTATTTTGCTGTCCACCAACGTCCAGCCGCTTTCGGAAAGTTCGCTGCTGATTACTTTTACCTGGTTTTCCCGAATAAAAAAATCCAGTCCATCGGGGAAATCGAGGCTGGTAATAGTGGTAGCGACAAACTCGGTAACAGGGGCTTTTTTCTGCAATTGAAGAATACAGGGATAGGTAGTGGCTTCTTCAAATACGGGTAAATCTCCAAAGTCAATAATTTGCCGGATGCAGAGATTTTTTAGGAAATTTCTTAACGCTCCTCCATAACCGGCTCGCATCCATTTATTGGGAATGATATAAACAAAGTCTCCATTTGTCCGGAGCAGTTTTATGGCCTGTTCGACAAAATAAACAAATAAATCTGCTGTGCCCGCAAACGTTTCAAAGTTGGTTTGCAAATAGGGTTTTATCGGGCTAAAAAGTTCCTGCCGGATATACGGCGGATTGCCCACGACCACATCAAAACCCACAAAATCGCCTTCTTCGTTCAGGACTTCGGGGAACTCAAACCGCCATTCGAAGGCATTTTCATAGATACGGTTGTCTTTGATTTCGTCAATCTCTGTTTGTAAGCTTAAAATAGCGTTTTCCAGGGTTTCGCGTTTTTTCTGGCGTTCTTTCTTTTCCTTTTCACTGGGTTCGAATAGTTGTACCTGATTGAGCAGGTTGTAATATTCGCCGTTTAGTTTGTTGAGACGCAAAACTCGTTTATCATTTTTGCCGATTTCGGTCTGAAAATTTCCTTTTATCCGGTCTATGAGGGTGACAAATGCCTGTTTTTCTTCTTTTGTCTGTGCTTGTTTGTATCCCTGGACACAGGCTTTGTAGTCGGCGATTTTCCAGCTACTGCGTTTGAGGGCTTCGCTGATCCGGGAGTCGAGGGCAAAACGGCTGATGAGGGAGTTTCCGCATTTGATGTTGATGTCAATATTGGGCAGGGTTTCTAATTCCCCAAATTTGTAATAGGCATGTTTCAGCAGTTCGATCCACAGGCGCAGGCGGCAGATTTTGACGGAGTTGGGGTTGATGTCCACGCCGAAAAGACAGTTTTCGATAAGGGTCTGTTTTTCGTGGAAAAGGGCTTTTTGAATGCGTTGACTTTCTTTGTCTGTGGGGAGGTATTCAAACAGATTGGCTTCGGAATCGCTCAAAACGAGTTCGTCATTTACGACGGAGGCATCAATCCGCAGGGATATTCCTTTATCGTCGGCGAGAATGCGGAGATCAGACTTTATGGCAATGAGTTCGTTTAATGCCGATACGAGGAAATGCCCGGAACCTACGGCGGGGTCGCAGATCGTGAGGGAATTGATGAGGCGATTAAAACGTAAGGTATCTTCCGGCTTGTAGTGGTGGTGGGTATAGGCTTTTAGGTCGTCGTAAGTTTCTATATCGTTTTTTTCGACTTCTTTAAATTTTCGCACGACGGCTTTTCGAATAGTTTCTCGGCACATATACTCCGTGATAAAACCCGGGGTAAAAAAAGAGCCGTCTTTATAGCCGTTGATTTTTTCAAAGATCAGCCCCAAAACGGAGGCGTTGATCAGGGTTTTATTTTCCTCCTGGATTTCTTCAGCGCCTTCGCTGCTGAAGTCATAGGCGTTGAGAAATTCGAAGAGGTAAAAAAGAGTTTCTTTGTTTCCTGTAAGGCGTTTGCCGTTCGCGTCTTTTAATACACTTTGGTTATGAATAGGAATCTGGGTACGATCTTCGAGGCCGCTGATAAAGAGGGTTTTATGTTCTAAGTCGGTAGGCTCAAATAGCGAACTATTGAGATAAGGCACTTGCCGGAAAAGTTGTTGGATGTTTTCCCTGCGTTCGTCATGTTTTTTGGCCAGTACCTGAAAAAACAGTTTGTCCACGTCGTCAAAATCCCGGAGTTTGGAAGTATTTAGGAAAGAATAAGTTTGATCTCTTTTGTGGTAGCTGAGAAGTTGTGCTTCCAGAAGCTTTAGAAACAGGATTCGGTTCATCCAGGTAATGACCAGTTCGAGCGCGACACTAAATAGCCGTTCTTCGTAGGAGGAGCCGTATTGACTGGGTTTTTCCAAACGCCCCATTTTATCATGGCTTTCGAGCTGGATAATGGCATTTTCCAGTAAGGAGCCGTCGAGGCGATTATTGGGGGTAGCTCTTCCGATGAGTTTTTTGCCTCCGTCTTTGATTTCTTCGAGTCCGATGATATGGAGCAGTTCCGCATAAAATCTCCGGTCGAGGGAGTTACTGTCATTGGCAAAGGGGAGTTTCAGGAGATGTTCCGGGGAAAAAAGTTTAAAGAGGGCAATGAGTTTTCGGTCATCTTGGAGAGAATCATTTCGCAAAGGTTTTTCATAGTCATGCAAGTCAAAATAGGTAAACGGGAGGGAGTTTTGGATTTCTTCGACCAGCGGGGAGGCTATTTCTTTGTAGAAAAAATCAGTATTTGTACTTGATAGCCTGCCCGCCTCAAAATCCGCAAATTGTTTGACCAGTTTTTTATTATTGGCAAATAGTTTATCAAATACCTGAGAATCAAAAATAAACCATTCGTAGATATTGGTGATGATTAGTTGTTTTACTTCGAGGTTTTTTTCCGTTATGCGTTCCCTCAGGTAGTACAGGATCAACTCATGCAGGGCTTTGCCGTTGAGCGATTTTGCACGGATCATTTCCCCTTTGTTGGTCGGTTTTTTGGCTTCAATAATTACCCCGACGGTATCGTTGGCTTTTTTTCCATTGTGAATGACGAGGTCATTGCGCCCTTTGGTATTGATAAAATAATCAGGAGTGTAATAGGTGTTTTTCAAAAAGTCGGATACCAAGTTTTTGTGAAACTCTTCGGATTCACTTTCATTCGACAGGTCAAGCAGCCGTTTAAGGTTGTTTTTGAAGTTTTCGATATCACTTCGGCTGGGTTTTGCCTTGAGAAATGCTTTATTAAGAGCTTTACGCGGTTCGAGAGATTGCAGGATCATGGCGAAAAGGGGGGAATTTGGCAATCAAGATAGACAAAAAACAAAAAACTCCCCAACATTATCAGGGAGTTTTTGTGGTGCAGGGCGGAATCGAACCGCCGACACATGGATTTTCAGTCCATTGCTCTACCGACTGAGCTACCGCACCAACCTTTAAAGAATGGTCTGCAAATGTAGTGGGTGCAGACCATTCGTGCAAGGTTTTTTCAGTTTTTTTTCAGGGTTTTTAGCTGACCAGCGTACCGATCATTTCGCCCTGTACGATCCGCATGAGATTTTCGGGTTCATTTATATTAAAGACGATGATGGGCAGTTTGTTTTCCTGGCAGATGGTAAAGGCCGTCATGTCCATGACGTTGAGGCGATTGGCCAGTACATCGGCAAAGGAGATGGAGTCAAACTTAACTGCTGTAGCGTCTTTTTCGGGATCGGCGGTATAAACCCCGTCCACGCGAGTACCTTTTAGCACCACATCGGCGTCAATTTCGATGGCGCGGAGGGAGGCGGCGGTATCGGTGGTGAAAAACGGGTTACCCGTACCGGCGGCAAAAATCACGATCCGGCCTTTTTCCAGGTGGCGGATCGCCCGCCGGCGGATATAAGGTTCGCAGATTTTTTCCATGCCGATGGCCGACTGAAGGCGGCAAAGTCCCCCCTGGCTTTCGAGGGCATCCTGAAGGGCCATGCCGTTGATCACCGTAGCGAGCATACCCATGTAGTCGGAGTGTGCCCGGCCCATGCCGACGCCTACTCCCTGAATGCCCCTGAAAATATTGCCCCCGCCTACGACTACGGCAACCTCCACCCCGAGGCGGGTGATTTCGATGATTTGCCGGGCGTATTTGTGCAGGGTCTCGTTTTCAATCCCGTAGGACTGATTGCCCATAAGGGCTTCACCGCTGAGCTTTAGAACAATGCGTTTGTATTTGGTGGTATGGTTCATCGTTGATTGGTTCAATTTGCCCCCAACTGCACTCGTTTGAAGGCTGTAACCTGTACGCTAGATCCGAGTTGTTCTTTAATGTATTGACCTACAGTTTTGGAAGTATCTTTTACAAAGTCCTGATTGATAAGGGTATTGTCTTTGTAAAATTTGTTGAGTTTACCGATGGCGATTTTTTCCAGCATCGCTTCGGGTTTTCCTTCATTACGGGCAACTTCCATACCGATTTCGATTTCTTTTTTGACGACATCCGCAGAAACTCCGTCTTTGTCAACGGCCATCGGACTCATTGCCGCGATCTGCATCGCCACGTCTTTGCCGACTTCGGAAGCATCTTTGCCATTTACGTTGGCGAAAGCGACAACCACACCAATGCGGGCACCGGGGTGGATATAGGCTACCACTTGGTCACCGGCGATGAGTTCATATTTACTGATGTCAATTTTTTCGCCGATACGGGCCATTGCTTCGGTCAGGTGATCATTGACCGATTTACCGTCGAGCATAAGGGCTTTTAAACTGTCGAGGTCGGCAGGTTTCTGTGCTGCGGCAAGTGCGACAATTGATTCCCCCAGACCCTGAAAATCCTGGTTGCGGGCCACAAAGTCTGTCTCAGAGTTCAGTTCAATGATCGCTGCTTCCGTAGAATTACCATTAGATTTGATAAAAACAGCACCTTCTTTCGCATCGCGGTCTGCGCGTTTGGCGGATACTTTTTGTCCTTTTTTGCGGAGAACTTCTACCGCCAGATCAAAATCGCCGTCTGCTTCTACCAGCGCCTTTTTGCAGTCCATCATGCCTGCGCCGGTTGCCAGCCGCAATTGGTTTACGTCGTTTGCAGTAATTGCCATTGTTTTATAAAATAAGTATGAATATTATAGATTCCGGAAAACTGGTGCAAATTTAGGATTTTCCGGGGCAATTAGCAACACTGTAAAAGGCTTGTTTTGGACGAAAACTATCCAGCAAGGTTTTTTGTAAAACGAATCAGACAAAAAACGCTGGAGGCCGCGCAGGGGTTTCACGCAAAGTGCGCCAAGAACTCGCAAAGTGCGCGAAGGGCCGCAAGGATCATCGAGAGGCTCTTGGCGGTCTTTGCGAGAACCTCCGGGTGGCGTCTCACAATGCCTGCCTCAGCCGCTCCAGCCCCGGATAATCCGGGTGTTTGTTGGCCAAATGCTCAAAATACTTCCGGGCCAGAATGTCATTGCCTCTTGTGATCTGCAACAAAATCATATTTTCTAATGCAGCGATATTGTCGGGTTCGTAGGAAAGTGCCTGCACAAAACAACTTTCTGCCCGGCTGTGGTCGCCCTGATTCATTGCTACAAAACCCAGATTGGTCAATAGTCTTTCATCAAAGGGTTTGATTTTCAGCAGGTTTTCAAAAAGTGTGCGGGTTTCGGTCAGCACCGTCGGGTCTCCCTGTCTTGCCCGGAGGTTCATTACACCGGATTTCAAACCTGCGTCTATTCCCGCGGGGTTTATTTCAAAGGATTGCCGATACGCGACGGCGGCTTCGGCGTACCGACGCTGTGATTCCAGTATTTCGCCCTTGAGAAAAAGGGATAAAAAATCATCGGGCTGCCCCCGAATCGCCGACTCGGCAAGGTTTAATGCTTGGGAAAGGTCGCCCCGGTAAAAAGCCATTCGGGCCTGATCGTAGGGTTTCATTTTCTCCGAATATTCAAGGGCCTTTTGCAGGTATTCGGGTTGTTGATTTTGCCGCTCAAAATACAATAACCAGGCCTCGCCCCATATCGGGTCTTCAACTTCTTTTCTTGTAGCGCAGGCGAGTTTCAGCCATTCTTTTGTGGCAATAAGATTGGTGTCGGGTTGAGGCTGCACCACCCGTATTTTATGGTCATGAAAACTTACATGGGGGATGTCACTTGTACCGCCTTTTGGCATGTGACAGGAAATACAATCGTTCTCAACAAGGTGTTTTTCTTCTTCCGGGGCGCTGCACTCTGGTGTATCCATCTTTTCATGGCAGCGGGTACACTGGTTTATATATACTTTTCGGGCAATCAGGTCTGTGCTTTTATGCGGGTTGTGGCAGGTGGTACAGGTGAGTTTGCCTTCGGCAGCGATAAAACACCGGGACTGTTGCAGTCGTTCGGCATGGGAGGCGATTCCAAAGGCGTTTTCATCGGCTTGTCTTTCGATAAATACGTCGTAAGTATCGGAGAGAGGATTTCCGGGGCGAAAATCGGCTACGTTTTTTCCGTCGTGAAAAACATTTACTCCCTGAAGATGGCACTGCTGACATATATCAAACTGTTGGCTGAGGGATAATTGGCCAGGGTTTACAATGGCGTAGTTTGTTTTCTGTTGTTCCTCTTCTGTCATTTTTCCGGATTCCATCATTTGGATATGTTTTTCCCCGGGACCGTGGCATTTTTCGCAGTCAATGCCCTCGGAAACAAAGCGGTAGCGATTTTTACTGCCCTCGATAAAATCGGCATACCCGGTATGGCAGCCCATACATTCCTGCCCGATTTCGCGGGAAAAACGGGTGTTGATGACATCATAACCGGGGCTCATGTCCCAGATTTGTTTGAGAACATACCAGGTGATCGGAACCTCGTACAGGTAGCCGTTGCGTTCAATCAAATAGGAGCGGGTTTGATGGCCGGAACCGACGACGTAGTCCACTTTTTCGGTGCGCTGGTAAGTGGTATCGTCGCCTTCGAGGCGAAACTCTTTTACAAACATAGTTTCTCCAGCCCAGTAGGGGTGATAAATAAAATCTTTTTTTGTATCGGTTACGATCACATCGGGGCCAAATTTTTCGATGATTCTGGCGGTATCGGGGCGGTAGAGCGATTTACCCATTCCGGTTTCCCGGAAGGACTGATAAATTTTTTTGTGGCAGGGCTGGCAAGACTGAATGCCCGTGTATTTTATTTCCTCCGAAACATAACCGGGCGAAGAAGATTGTTGCGAACAGCGGACGAGAAGGTTCGCTGTGAGCAGCAAGACTGCGAGGATTCCGGTGTATTTTTTCCAGTGCATAATGCCGGTCAAAAGTCGTGGGTTTCGAGGGTAAGGTGGATAATGTCGCCTTCAAAACCCTTCTGAAGCAAAAATCGGAAGATTTTTTCTTTTTGTTTTTCGGGAGAATCGGCGCGGTGCTGATGGCGTTTTTGTTCGGTTAGTTTTTGAATCGTTTTTTCGTAAGTCTCAGGGTCAATTTCTTCGTTTATTACTTTCTGAATCAATGCGGGGGAAATTTTTTTCAGGCGGAGTTCATGGCGAATTTTATTACGGCCCCAGTTTTTATGAGAAAATTTTCCCCGCACAAAACTGCGCACATAACGTTCTTCATTGAGAAATTTTTCCGCTTCCAGATGAGTGATGATTTTGTCCTGGTCTTCCCCCGATACTTCCCACTCCGAAAGTTTTTTTCGAACCTCGCCCGTACTGCGATCCTGATAGGCGCAATATTGATAGATTTTTTTTAAAATTTCCGCTTCCATAGAGGTGCAAATTTTAAAGTAAATTTCGTTATCGAAAAAATAATCCGCCAAAAGGCACAGTTTACTATATTTGTAAGCCAGCAATAAAAATCTAATATGATGAATAAAAACCGGATGATCGCAGTAACCTGGGTACTTCTTTTGACCCTGAGCACAATCTTGAGTTCATGTAGAAAATACGAGGATGGCCCAACCATTAGTTTTCTTACCAAACAGTCGCGTGTCGCCAATGACTGGCGGGCCGCCGCCGTTTTCCGAAATGATATTGACGAAACCACCGACTTTCCGGTATATGCAATGACTTTTTCCAAAGCAGGGCGACTCACCTGGACGATTCAGAAAGAGGGTCAGGTTGACCCGGTCGTCGTCACTGCCAACTGGGAACTCGCCAGTGTAAAAGAGCAGATAAAAATCACCTTTGACACCAAAGACCCGCTCAGCGGTGAGACCCGCCTTTTGTACATGGACATCCTGCGGCTTACGGAAAGTGAGTTATGGGTAAGTTTTCTTAGCGAAGGCGATTATTACGATTTGAGATTGGAGTAGGAGGACACGGGGCTTAATAAAGTATTAATTGTATGAATTATAGAATCGAAAAGGACACGATGGGGGACGTTCAGGTTCCCTCGGATAAATATTGGGGTGCGCAGACTCAGCGTTCCCTCGAAAATTTTAAAATCGGCGGACACCTGATGCCGATAGAGTTAATCCGCGCTTTTGCTATTCTGAAAAAGGCCGCAGCCATTACCAATACGGAGCTTGCCGGTTTTCCCCGAGAAAAAACAGAGGTAATCGCTCAGGTTTGCGATGAAATCCTGGCCGGAAAACTGGACGACCATTTCCCGCTGGTAGTATGGCAGACGGGTTCAGGTACACAGTCGAACATGAACGTCAACGAGGTGATTTCCAATCGTGCGATTGAAATTCTGGGAGGGGAGATTGGCAGTAAAAAACCGATTCACCCCAATGACGACGTAAACAAGTCGCAATCATCCAACGATACTTTCCCTGCGGCTATGCATATCGCAGCTTATGACCGTATAGCCCACCACACGCTGCCGCGTATCCGGCATTTGCAAGAAACCCTTGCCGCGAAGGCGAAGGCATTTATGGACGTTGTGAAAATCGGACGTACCCATTTGATGGACGCCACTCCGCTGACCCTCGGTCAGGAGTTTTCGGGTTATGCAACCCAGTTACAGCGAAGCATTGAGACGATAGAAGACAGCCTTCGGCACCTGCGCGAACTGGCCTTGGGCGGTACGGCGGTGGGTACGGGATTAAATACCCCGGAGGGTTATTCTGAAAGAGTCGCCGAAGTGATTGCGGAACTTTCGGGAAACCCGTTTGTGACCGCAGCCAATAAATTTGAGGCACTTTCGGCCCACGACGCCGTCGTGGAGGCTTCTGGCGCGTTGCGCCGGGCAGCAGTGAGCCTCATGTCTATCGGCAATAATATCCGCCTTCTGGCTTCAGGCCCGCGCTGCGGAATCGGCGAAATCCTTATCCCGGAAAACGAACCCGGTTCTTCCATTATGCCCGGCAAAGTCAACCCCACTCAGGCCGAAGCTCTGACGATGGTTTGTGCGCAGGTAATTGGCAACGACGCGGCGGTGACGGTCGCAGGTACACACGGGCATTTTCAACTTAATGTCTTTAAACCGGTGATGATCTACAACCTGCTGATGTCGGCCCGGATTTTGGGCGACGCATGTGAGTCGTTTAATGACCATCTCGCCGTAGGCATTGAACCGAATTATGTAAGAATCCGACAAAACCTCAACAACTCGCTTATGCTGGTTACGGCACTAAATACCCATATCGGCTATGACAAAGCCGCTAAAATCGCCAAAACCGCTTATGCCGAAAACTCAACGCTCAAAGAAACTGCGGTTAAACTCGGATATCTGACAGCCGAAGAATTTGACCGGATCGTGGTCCCGGAAAACATGGTTGGTTAGCATTTCTGCGCCGAGAATGTTTTTTCGTGTGTGAAAAGTTAATATTTGTGTCTGAAACGGGCTACCCTTTCACCTTGTTTGACGTATATAAAAGTATAATATCTTACAAGGGGATAATTCACGTTATGAAAATTATTTTTCCGATGAGGTTTTCATTCGGATAATAACTTTCTATGTCTTCCAAACAAACACATGAACAAATTGAGGGATATATTGACAGCGGTTTATTTTTCCTTTCCAATACAAATATTGGCAAGACAAATTCAGCGAAGAAAAACGCTGATAACCTTCTGGCTTGTTCCTCTGGGTTTTATTACGGGAGCGATTGGCAAAAGTGTGGGCGGGGCACATTTATTTCTTGATCCGGAGTATCTGGGTAAAGAAAATTTCTGGAGTGTATTTATCGTCGGCTCGGCTTTGGGGGCTTTTTTATTTGCCTACATGATCACATTATACATCAACGAAAGTTATAATTTTCATTTTATCGCCCGTTCTCGCAGTCCGTTTTATACATTTGCCTACAATAATTTTATTATTCCCGGCATACTCTTGTTTGCCTATTTTGCCTGTTTTATTGAATACCATGCAGGTGTTGCAGGTGGGTTTACCTGGTCTGTAGTCGAAAAAACGGTCGGGCTTTTTATGGGTATGGGACTGATATTTCTTATTTCCGCTACCTATTTTTTCGCCAACCGGTCGCTGATTCAGCGATACGGGAAAAAAATTGAGGAAGGAATTACGGGCAAAAACAACCGACACAACCGCTGGGTGATTATCGGGAAAGCACGTGAAGGAATCCGCAACCCTCAACGCACCGACAATTATCTGGTATTTCCTTTTCGTATAAAAACCGTAGAACAAACCTCCGGCCCGGAACTCCATAATGTTGTGTCATTTCTCCACCAGCATCATGGGAAATTACTATTAATGCAAATACTGACTTTTTTGCTTATCGCAGGTTTGGGTTTGGTAGAAGGAAACCGCTATTTCCAGATACCAGCGGGAGCCAGTTTTCTGCTGTTTTTTTCTCTGATGATGATGATCATCGGCGCGATCACTTTCTGGGTGCGAAAGTCAGGTTTTCTGACGATGCTGATCCTGTTGGGAACCTTTTTTATCTATGATCAGGTGGACTTTCTGAGCGAAAAAAACCAGGCATTCGGATTAAATTACGAGGTAATGCCCGCCGATTATTCACGGGAAAATCTGGAAAAAATCACTTCTCAGGAAATTTATGATGCAGACCGGGCGGCAACTCTCGCCATGCTGGAACAGTGGAAAGCCCATTATCAGAAAAAATACGGAACTTACTCCAAACCCAAAGCAATTTTTGTAACGGCTTCCGGCGGTGGATTAAGGTCAGCCTTCTGGACATTTCGTTCGATGCAATACCTCGACAGCCTTACCAGCGGGCGATTTTACGACGAAATCCGCCTCATGACCGGAGCCTCCGGCGGAATGTTTGGCCTTACTTATTACCGCGAACTGGCATTTAACCGGAGCCAGGGGGAGGTTATTTCTCTTAAAGACCGAAAATACCAGGAAAATATTGCCAAAGACCTGCTAAACCGCATTTTTTTCAAAATGTATGCAGATGTATTTTTGCCCAACCGGAAAATAAAAATTGACGACAGATGGTACGACCGCGAGACCGGTTACTCCTTTGACCAGCAACTAAGCATTAATCTTCCCGAACTAAAAAACCGACGGCTGGGAGCTTATTCCGAAATGGAAGCAGCAGGCATTATTCCCCCGGTAATTCTCACGCCTACCATTCTAAACCAGGGAAAAAAACTTTATATATCCGCCAGTCCGGTATCGTTTCTGACCCGAACCAACCATATTACGGATCGCCATGTTTCCAAAGCTGGAGGGGTGGAATTCAGAAGACTGTTTGCAGACCAGGGCGCCGATTCGCTTTTTATGACAACCGCTCTGCGCATGAATGCGACGTTCCCCTATGTACTGCCTATTGTCGAGTTGCCGAGTCATCCGGCGATGGAAGTAATGGATGCAGGAGCCATTGACAATTACGGCACACAGACCAGCCTGCGGTATTTATTTGAGTTTAAAGACTGGTTTGCCGCCAACACCGAAGGCGTGATATTTGTGCAGATACGCGACAATGAACGGGAAGATCCGATCAAAGACAAAAGCAGCACAGGCATAACCGGAAAACTGATGGCGCCGGTAGGCGGGGGGTATTATTCTATGTCCGAATCAAAAGATATGTCAAATGACTATTTGATGGAGTTTGTCAGAGAATGGTATGATGGGTACGTGGAAGTGGTTCCGATTCAGTATTTTCGCGAGACCAACACCAATCCGGCGTCGCTGAGTCTTCATCTCACCCAGCGCGAAAAAGAGAATATCCGAAAAGGAATATTTACCCAACAAAATCAGGAAGCTTTTAGGATGTTGTCGGCTTTATTTGAAAATGATCTACTTGCCGATAAAAAGTGAAAGATTTTTCCGGAGAAATTGTATATTTAAAAAAATAAAAGCCCCGAGGGTTATGCAAGGAATAGAACTGATAAAAGACCGAAAAGGCAATATTACCGAGATCCGCGTGGATGTACGAGAAAATCCCGATCTTGCTAAAGACATATACCATCTTATCGGAACACTTAAGCGGGTAAAAGAAATCGAAAAAAGCCCATCTTCCCGGCAAAAAATAGCTTACCCGGCGAAAAGCCCGATGTCTGTCACTGCATTTAACCAAAGGATTCGCGACGCAAAAGCCAGCGGCGAAGTTTCCGAAGAATCATTTTTCCAAAAAAATCCTCAATGGCGGAAAAGAGAAAGGTTGTCCTGACACAAGAGGCAACAGAGCAGGTCTCGGAGATTTACGAGTTTTTTTTATTGGAAGACGAAAGAGGAGCCGCTGAGGAATTTATCAACGATTTTCTGGACGTAGTCTTTGGCGAAATTCCCCGGTTTCCGGAGCAGTTCCCCATTTGTGAAAACGTCAAGTCCAGCTCGACCGATTACCGGATGGGTAGCATCGCGGAGGAGTTCCGGGTAATTTTTCAGATATTTCGGGACAAAGTATGGATACTTATGGTCATCCATGAAACGGAGCTGCCGGAATGAGGGAACAGATATTAATTTTTTAAATTCTTCTTCGTTTTATTTTCAGGCAGATAGTTTTCGCTACTAACCACTTTTTTGCCTGATTTAAGTTCCAGTTGTTTGCGAGCATCTCCGGCAATTTTTCCGCCAGCTTTTGCCGCTTTTTTATTTTCTTCAAATCCTTCCGGATGTGTATTGACTACAATTTCCTTCGTAGATGCTTCGCCTAACATCGAAAAAATTAGTTCCAGATCCGTCATGTGGTCGCGGAGGTTTTGCGATTTTAAACCCTTCATTTCCTTGTGTTCAGACGGAGAAACTCCAAAAGTAGCTTTGGAAATTTCGGCAGTAAGTATGGCGTATTCTTTCTGCTCTTTTATGCCATGGCTTTTCCACTCGTCAGTCAGTTCTTCCCGAATCGCAATACTGCGCATTCGTTTTTCAATCCAATCATCGGAGTAACCCTTTGCTTTATAAATGTCGCGGGCGCGTTGCGTCGCCCGTTCCGGATTTTCAATTTCATCCAGTCTTTCCGCCCCTACTTTTGCCAGCCATAGCTTAAAAGGTTCTGCTTTGGTAGAAGGAATGGATTGAATGATGCGGAGAAGGCCTTGATCATTTGCACAGCCCATTTTTTGACGACCTCCTGCCGTCTCAACTAGCAGGGTGGGTACAATTTGTACCCACCCTTTGGCAAGTTCGGGATCGCGCTGGCGCATTTTTTTTACGTATTGTTTGGGGTCATTGCTGTCCGTAAGTACAGCAACAACATCTTCCACAACAAAATACCATTTCTGATCCGCTTCATTCCACACGGAACGAATCTGTTTGCTTTCAAATAGCTTTAAATTTCCCATGATTTATGATTTTATGGTTTATGCTGCGTTTGCAGAAATAAAAAAGGTGCTGTCGTGTGGCTGAAAAACGTGTTAAATATAACACATTTTAAATTATTTTTCATACATCTGTGCTTTTTTTATTTTAATAACCGATAAAATCCCATCTCAATGCATCGTATCGAATAAGGTCGTCGTATTCGGCGACAATTTTTTTGAGGTATCGTTTCTGATCAAAAATCAGCTTGGCAAAATAGGTATTGGCATCTTTTCCTCCGAAAATATACAGATAAAGGAAATCGCCATTGAGTGAAGGGTATGCCATGATCGGCTGATGAAAAAAGTCGTTGTCACAAAGATTGGGGTCGTACAGACCGGCAAAGGCTTCTCGGGGAACCTGAAGTTTTTTTCCGCCAACGGTGACGCTTAATGAATCAATCATCCTCCCCGGCTTGCCAAATACGGCTCCGTAAGCGGGTAGTCCGTCTATCGTTTCAATAAGACTGTCTTCTCCTTCAAACCAGGTATAAGTGTGGGAAACGGAGTCGAAAGGAAGGGTTTTCAGACGAATATCCACCACCGGCTGTTTCCGGATTTTTAGGGTATCGTGGATAATCACTTCCGTGCGCCCGCAATGTTTGATACAAAGGGGCGTAAGCAAATCTCGATTGGCGACAAATATTAGGTCTTGCGGCCCATCCAGCACCTTTTGGATGACAAACTCTAAAAAGGCACTATCTCCCTGAATACCGGTATCGGTCTTTTTTTTATAGGGAGAATGCCGGATGGAATTCAAGTGAATATCCGGTTCAGACTGAGCAAATAAAAAACACGGAGGCGCGATAAAAAACCCCGCTAATAAACCGAAAAATACAATAGACCTGACCATAAGTACAATCTTTAACCTTCTAGGTACAGGTCTAAAGTTAAACAATTAAAGGGAAGTTTGTAAATCGGCATCCATTGCCTCGTAAATCACATCATGGATGCGCTGGCGGATTCGCAGGGTATTGAGTTTCCAGTTACTGCTTTTGGGATGAACCCGATTGGAAAGGAAAACATATACCAGTTCGGATTCCGGGTCCACCCAGACACACGTGCCGGTAAATCCGGTATGTCCATACGACTTTTTCGAGGCCCGGCTTCCGATAATATATTCTCCGGAAAAAGGCGGCTTGTCAAATCCGAGTCCGCGGGTTCCTTTGTATGTATGAGTAAATAGCTCTACGGTTTCCGCATCCATGTATTTTTCCCCGCCATAAGTGCCGCCATTCAGTACCATCTGTAATAGGATTCCCAAGTCATTGGCGTTGGAAAAAAGTCCGGCATTTCCGGCAATTCCTCCCAGTAAGGCAGCAGTGGGGTCATGCACGCTACCTTTAAGCAACTGACTCCGCCAGTGTTCATCGTATTCCGTCGGAATCATTCGCTCCGGATCCAGCGTAGTCCGTGGATTAAACCGGGCATTCTGCATGCCCAGAGGTTCATAAATTTCGCGTGCGAGAAAACTGCTGATCGGCTCCTGATTGAGTGAATCAATGGCCATCTGAACCAAGATCATGTTGGCATCGCTGTATTCATAGGTTTTTTTAGGGTTAATCCCCATTCCTTTGGTAGTCTTCCAGAGCGAGTCCCGATAGTCATTGCGGAGATAAAAATTGGCGGCAACTTCAACCGTATGCTGACTGTCGGGCGCGGGTCGGAAATAGCGGTCATACCTCCCCACAAATTTGTTGCGATACCGCATATAGGGCAAAATGGAAAGACCAGCCGGTAGCCCAGAATGATGGCTAAGTAGTTCGGCCAAAGTAAGGGAAAACAACCGTGAACGCATCCGCATTTTGCCCCGCAGATAGGACTTGACTACCATCAGCGAATCGCCTTTACGAAAAGTATCTATCCGGGTCGAAGGGTCGGGCTGCCGTTGGGCGACGAGGATAAAAGGTGACTCCGAAGTATCTGTTTCTGCATAGGGTTCGGAGGTTGATGCCAGAAACAGCGAATCCACTATAAAAAGTGTGTCTCGTCGTACAACCGAATCCGTGATGATGATCTGATCTTTAAAAAATTTGCCCAGTGGATCGTAAGGGCTGATACGCTTTTTATCGGTCAGGTACATAGCTGCCACAGTGGTTGCGGCCACTTTGGTGACAGAGGCGATATCGTAGAGATCAGTAAGATTTACCCAAACCGGAGATGCATACGTGGGATGTCCGAACGATTTGTGATAAACAACTTTTCCTCCTTTGGCCACAAATACCTGGCAGCCCGGCATGGCAAAAGAGCCAATGCCTTCATAAACAATGGAATCTATCTGCGCTAAAATCGCACTACTCATTCCAGCTTCCTCCGGAATCGTATAAGCGAGTCGAACCACCGGGCGCGTTAAGCCCTGGCGATAAGAAAGCGTGTCGTTGATATGCAGAGGAATTCGCCCTCGGGAAGAAACTCCCCCAAACAGAAGCTGTGCCGCGAGTTGTTCGGTGTGATGTGTCTGGCCGTAGGCATGAACAAGTGTGTTCGTTTCGGGCAAATCTTTTAATCTTTCGACCTCCCCCAGATGTACAAATACCACTTCGGTGCGGGCCTGAATTTGGGCCAGAGTCTGTATAAAAAGTGTATCCCTTTCCGGCTCGGGTATTTCGTCTTTAAAAACAACAATCAGCGGATTGTAATCGGAAAAAAAACGCACATCCAACCGGGGAAGGGCGCCCCCGTTTTTCCGCGCGAGGCGCGAACTGCTAAACGGCGCGTACCAGCGAAGTTGATTCAAAAAGTCAATGCTCTCCTCTCCGATGGTAAGCAGATGAAACCGTTTTTCGCGCAACTGGCGGAAAGGGATCAGCCCGTGGTCGTCGCGGGCGAGGGTCAGGGTGGCTTCTGCGAGTTGGCGGTTTACAAGGCGATTGATATACGGATTAAAGGGCAGTGGACGGCGAAAATCGGCTTGGGCGTAAAAATCAGGTGCATGTGCCCAGGACTTTGCCAGCAGGATACGGCGGACTTTTTCATTCAGTTTTTCTTCCAAAAGTTTGTCCCGCCCAATCAGGGTTTTTAATACTTCATAAGTCTGTGGAACATACTTTTTTTGCACGACCAGCAAATCTGCGCCTGCTTTGATGGCTTTTTTTATACGGTCTTCGACCTGGTCTTCACTCTCTCCGGAGGTTTCCGCAACCAGCAATCCTTTAAATAAAATATGCTCAAAAAGGTAATTCCGAATAATATCGTCTTTGGCGGAATTAATTTTTACAAGATCAAGTTCCTCTCCGCCGATGAAGAATCCGGATATTCCTTTTTTGGAAAGCGTATCGTAAGGAGAAAGCAGACTGTCGAGCAGGATGGAGTCCGTTTCAAAAGGGAAATAAGTGCGGGCATAACCCGGCACAGACAATACCCACCGATGCTGTAATTCTTCGGAAAAGGTCAAAACCTTACTTACAATTTGATTGCGGTTTTCGGGTTTATGACCTTCGGCGACAATCGGGGTAAAATAGAGATGGACGCCCAGGTCATTCGATTGGCGAGCGAGGTTCTGGCTCATTTTACGGACAAGGGAGTCATTATCTATGGCCGCGAGCGAAAGATCGGCCGGCAGACGGGCGAGGTCTTCCTGAGAGGGATCGCTGTACATACCTACCAGCAGCGGTTTGGAAGAAACCTGTTGGTATATATTCGTGCGTTGCCATTGCTGCGTAGCATCGTAACCCCGGAAAACAATTCCGCCGAGGTGATAATCTGTCAGAAAAGTTGTAAGCGGGTGATCTCGTTCCGTAGTATCGGGTTCAGCAACAACCAGGATCAACTGGCCGATTTTTTCCGGGAGAGTCATTTTTCGGAGCAGCGAATCAGCCCAGCGGGTTTTTTCGCTGAGGAAAGGTGCGGGAGAATAACCATCCTGCGGGCCGGAGGAATACAGCGTAGCCAGCAGGACAAAGGCAATGCCCAGCACAAAAGTGATCAATATAGGTAGTTTCTGCCGCATGTGTTCTCAGACAAAGTTCGCCAGCCGGGAGGATTATTTACCGGTTTTTTTCTGAAATTATCTTACGGAGTGTATAGAAAAATACGAAGAACGGCACTCAAGGTTCTTGAGTTAAATAAAATTTAACTGTTTGAACAAATCGAAGGGATGCAATACCTAGCTGGCGAGCATCTTCAACAGATATTTCATTGATTATAAAACAATTCCTTCTTCTTTTACATTTCGGTATAATGGATAGTCGGGATATTGTTCAAAATTTACCTCACTTACTGGATGTGGAGAAATAAGACAGCCATAGCGAATATTCAAAGGCATGGTTAGTTCTGTAAGAATATCTAATTCATTAAAAATAGATATTGCTTTATCTTTTAGGATGATAAAAATATCTATATCGGATTCTAAGTGAGGGTTTCCCCGAGCATAAGAACCAAAAAGCAGCAGTTTAGAAAGACGGTCCCCATACCACTCTGTAATTGTAGTTCTGATTTTTTTTCGTAACTCTGGATTTAGTGGAGAGGTTTTATACTCGTTTTTCCTACTCATTTTTAACTACCTTTCAGACAAATATACAAAATTATCCTCCTCATTTGAGAACTTAGCTCCTTTTTAATTCAATCACTGTAATCTCTGGTGGTATTCCAATGCGCCCTGGAAATCCCAGATAACCAAATCCCCGGTTTACATACAAATACTGATTTTCATGCCGGTAAAGGTCGGCCCATTCTTCATATACGTATTTGACCGGACTCCACCGGAAGTCGCCGATTTCGACGCCGAGTTGCATCCCGTGAGTATGGCCGGAAAAGGTCAGATCTATGTCCGGATATTGTGGAATCACCTCTGCCCGCCAGTGACTCGGGTCGTGGGAAAGCAATAACTTCACGGGAATGTCCTCCGTGCCGCGATAGGCTTCCGTCATTTTGCCGTATTTTGGGAAACGGGCTTTGGCTCCCCAGTTTTCGATGCCTAAAACGGCGATTTTATCCTCTCCCTCTTGGATCAGCCGGTGTTCATTTATTAGTATATCCCAGCCCATCGCCCGGTGAATGTCCGTAAGCGTCTGGAGGTTTTTGACTTTGGCTTGAGCATTAGGCCAGGATACGTAGTCGCCGTAGTCGTGATTACCGAGAGTGGAATAAACACCCAACGGCGCAGTAATTTTATTAAACACTTCCACATAATCCCGCATTTCATCAGCGGTATTATTGACCAGGTCGCCTGTAAAAAATATCAGGTCGGGTTTTTCCTTCATCAGGGTTTCTACCCCACCCTGTACGGCGGTGCGGTTCCAAAAACTGCCCGAATGTATATCGCTGATCTGGCCTATTTTGATTCCATCAAAGGATTTGGGAAGATTCGGCAGGTAAATCGTTTTTTTCCGCACCCGATAGTCATGCGCGCCGCTTACAATACCCCAGGTAATACCCACTACAGGTACGGTAGCCATGACGACACCCGCTTTTGCCAGAAATTCCGAACGGGTGATGGCCGATGTTTCGACAGTAGGTGCGGGAACAGCCTCCGGCACCGGCGGAGTCGTTGTACCCACAATCTTGTAGTAAATCCACTGGATCACCCGCCAGATTTCATCCAGCAGTAGGAAAAATATCATTACAAATTTAGAGACATAGTTGGTGAAAATGCCAACCATGATCGCCGTACGCACATTTCGACCCAGCCAATAGGGATCTACAAAATGATAGACAAACAGCCCAATCATAGTGAGGATCGTTATACCCCAGTAAGTAGCATGAAGGTAATAGCGAGTGGTATCCGAAAAACCCTGAGTGGCCGTCTTGATTCCCTGAAACACATAATAATCTATGGTCAGAAGAATGAGTGCCAGTACAGGGATGATGACAAGTTTGTTCATAATTCGTATCTTGCGGGAAAATGGCCTTGATATTTCTTGTGTAGTGACTCATCACAGATCAGAATATTTTAAGTATTCAGCGGATTTTGTCAGATTTTTTTGATGAATTACGCCTAAGCAGAAAATATAACTGTTTGTATTCGAGTTTTGTTATTATACTTTTACCGTTGCCGCCTGGTTATTTCCAGGGTTTATAGCTGGTGTAATATGAACCCGAGAATGTATGCTCATATCCTTGCTTTGATGTGTTTGATTCAGAATACCTGGATCTTCGCACAAGATGTCCCACTCCCAGAAACCGTCGCCGGATGGTACATCGAACAGGTCTTTCTGGCAGTGGACAGAGATGTCAACGACCAGATTGCACGGGGAGAACTGCGGCCTTTTGCCGTTGAATTGGGATGGTTTATGGATGAGGCAAACTTCCGGGAAGCTGATTTGAACACTAACGGAGGACTGGAAAGGGAAGAAATTCGCCTGTTTATGGGCGAAGCCCAGGTTTTTCGGGCAGAAGAGGAGGCCATTGATCTCAAGATTCTCAATCAGAAATACCCTTATTTTTCGGATGCCAAACCGGCATATTTCCGCCGACATCCCGAACTGGTTTCCATGCTGTTGGGAAACCGAATATGGACACGCGAACATCCGGAAACCATCAAAATTATTCTCGGGCAAAACCGCCTGCTGGAAGATGAACCCGAACTAATCGGGGCGCTTCATCGCAACATGGCTTTTTTGACAGAACACCCTGCCGTGGCCATGATTTTTTACGAAATGAAAGAAACACGGAGCTTTCAGCCCATGACTTCCTGGCGTGCTCGCCACCAGGAATTTATTAAAAGCTCTCCGGGTATGGAGCAGCAAATTTACCGGATTGAATTTCCCCGCTATCAACGCCCTCTGAAGCCACAGACTCCGGAGCCGCCACTTGCCGCCGCTAAAGCAGAAGCCTCACCTACCGCTCGTTTGTCAGAATCTACCCCCGAAAAACCGGAAATCATTGATCTGGGAGCCGCCGGGGCAGGTCGTGAAAAAGAACTGCATACCCCCGTCTCCAAAGGCGACAATACACAAGTCTCGGATCTCGAAAAACAAATCCGCTACCTCCGTATCGAAGCCCAACTCGCCCGGGTGGAAGAAGATTCTCTTCTGGCAGAAACCATTCGCCAGCGAAAGTATATCGCCTTATTGGAAAAAAATCTGGACTCTCTCAACAATTTGCCTAAACAAAAACCGGAAATCATTGTCGAAAAAGAACTTGCCGATTGTTCCGAAGCCGAGCGTGAAGCCGAAAATTATACCCGAGAAATCGCTCGTATAAAAACAAAAAACGACTCTTTGTACAAGGCCGTCCAGACTTTGCAGAAAAACCCCCAACTCATAGCCTCACACCGATCACAAATAACCACATTAGAATCCAAAATTCAGGAGCAGGACAGCCGTGTATGGGAGTACAAACTCGCCATCAAGGAAAAAGACAAAGAATTAGAAGACCTGAAAAAGAAACAATTACAACAGGAAACTTTACTGGCCCAGATTGAAAAAGAAAAACAAACCTGGCAATTGACATATAGATTTGAAAAAGACTCACTTACCCAAAAGGTCGCGGATCTTCAAAAATCTCTCGATGCCGTGTATGCCGAAATAGCCACAGACCGCAAACAGCAGGAATTGCAGGCGGTTACAGATGCCCGACGAATCAACGAATATCAGCGGAAAATAGACGAAATATCCTACGACAACGACAAACTCCGCGAACAACTGGAGTTTGCCCTGGAACATTCGGCGGAAAATGAAAACAGCCTGGAACAGCAGATTATTCTCGCGAAAGCAGACGCCGAAAAACTCCTCGCACAAAACGACCGCCTGAAACGCCGCAAAAAAGACGTTCCGGTTGGAAGGGAAATTATTACGCTGACCCGTGAGCTTGAAGATGCCGAAAGTCGCATCGCAGAATTACTCGTCAAAAACCAAAGCCTGAAATATCAGCTTTCTTCTAGTTTTGCCTATCTCGACCAGACCGTCGCTCAGCAACAGCAACTGGAAACAGAAATTCAAAGCCAGATTGCCGATATTACCCGACTTTCACACCTCCGGGATTCCATTAGCCACTCCGTGCAAAAAGTTACCCAGACAAACTGGACAGACAGCATGCAGGTGTACCGCCAAAGACTGAATCAGGCCGAGGCCAAACTTGTCGAATACCAACTTTCCGCCCAGCGGGAAAAAGCCGTCGCAGAGATGGCAAAAGATTCACTCCGAAATGAGATTCTGCGGATGAATGACGAGAAGAAAAAACTTTCGGCGATGGAACAGGTAAATATTGCCCGAATTAACAGCATTGAAGCACGAGAAACCGAACTGAAAAAGCTGGAAATCCGCATTACCGAGCGAAACCAACTCGCAGAGCAACGCGAAGCCTTCATTCGGGAAAAACTCGCCGACCTCGCCATACAGGAAAAAAAATATCAGGATTTGCTTGAACGGGAAAAAAACCTGGACCTGCGCGAACAACGAATCAAACAGCGTTCCGGCGCGAATTAGCCATTTTCCATTCAATCCAGCCATTGAGAAAAACGGACAATAAAATGATTACGGCTCCAAAGTAAAAACCCGGGGTCAATTCTTTATCCTCCCGAAAAAACAGCCAGGCCATAATCATCGCATAAATGGGTTCGAGATTAATCGAAAGAGCAGAAGTATAGGCCGAAACATGCCGGATGGCATACATATTCAGGTTGTAAGCCAGAGTAGTACACAACAAAGCCAGAATGGCCAGATAAAACAAATCAATGGGCCGGGGAATAAGTACGGTTTCCGGCAGGAAATACAAATAAAAGGGTAATAGTAAGGTCAATCCCAAAACTCCCCCCGCAAATTCCAACAGTGTGATGGAAAACGGATCTTGTTTTGCCACCATTACTTTGTTGCCTACTCCTACCAATGCTACGATCACTGCCGAAAGAATCGAAAGCCCCATTCCAAACAAATATTTCCCGTCGGTAGCATTAAACATAAAAACAAACCCTACAATCACAATTCCTCCCAGTAATAATTCCTGCCACTGAATGCGGCGTTTGAATACCAGTGGCTCAAAAATCGAGGTAAAAAAGGCCGTGGAAGCCAGACAACTCAGGGTAATGCTGACATTAGAAAAACGTATTCCGTCAAAAAAAGTAATCCAGTGAAGCGAAAGCATTACTCCCAAACCGAGGATTTTGAGGATTGTCGCAGGCGGCAGGGAAAAAACCTTTTTTATCAGTCCGGGAAAAAGGCACAAACTTACCAGCGTAATTGCCATTCGGTACCAGACCAGAACGATCCCTTCCAGTTGGATCAATTTGCCGAGAATGCCTGTAAACCCATACAGGACAATGGCGATATGCAAAAACAAATATGCGCGGCTGCGCTCATTCTGAATCATAGCCGCCAAAGGTAGTAAGATTTTAGATCAGGTCTTTCACACTTCTCTCACTACTACTTTTGCTGCCTGGCGGAGATAGACATTCAATGCGATGCCATTGCGGCCGAGGCGCTCCAGCACTTCGGGGGCAAATTCGAGATTGCAATGTTCTTCGTAACGATAACTCCAGTTGATGCTAATGTCTCGCCGCTGAATACCGGCTTCGGCGAGTGTGGTATATTTCCCTTCCAGTAAGTCGAGAAAGTGGCTGATATATTGAGTCGAAGGCTGGCCGGATGTCTGGATTTTTTTTACAGCCCAGAAATTTCCGGAAGAAACGATATAAGGCTCATGGATGCCCAGAATTTCTTCAATATTCGGCAGAAAACCCGCCTCATGGATAAGACTCAGCTCGGTTACCACTTCTTCCTGTTCCCGCTCACATAATGCCTCTAAAGGGGCAAATGCCTGCTCAAATTTTCCCAACCGTAGAAGGTGAATGATCGCTCGTTCAATTTCATCGCGGCTTAGTTCGCCGATGATGACCATATTAGGCAGCCAGAAATAACGGCTCTGCCCGTTTTCGGTATGGTTCCGCGCTGCTGCTACCAGCAGGTTTAATTGCCTCAGCGAAATAAAGTTGGCCACCCACGCCGTCCCGTCGTCAAAACCTACCGTCACTTCCGTGCCGCCCAACCCGGAATCAATTTTGTCTTCCTGCTCATTTTCAATATGAATATCTCGAATTTCTACCAGGCGCGAAACAAAAGGCGGGATCGTCTCCGGTGTCAGAAGACCGTCGGTTTCATCCCGTGAACAGGTAACACATAGGCGAATACCCTCCTGACCCAGCCGGAGAAGTGTGAGCGGATCCAGGGCAACTTTACATTCATCCTCTTCATACTGACAATTGAGCCAGATGGAAACCTGATTTCTGCTGACCCCCGCATTTTCCAAAGCATCGTATTTGTCGTCGAGAATATCGAGAAACGAATTGATCTCAAACCATTGAGGTTCGTCTGGTTGCCGGGTTTCATACAGCCGGATAATAGACCTCGGCTCTCCCGGGTTTTTGTTTCCCATTGCCCGGCTTACTTCCCGGAATTTTTCTTCCTTTGTCCATATTTCCAGCCAGTATCGGGTAGATGTAGATATACGATTCATGTAAGGCAATCTCTCTTTCAAATATTTCGGATAGGCAAATTCACTATAAAAAATATATTTTACGAATTGATTATTCCTGTTTTTTGACACAATTTTTGCGTAAAAAATCGCAGGCTTATTTTAAAAAAACCGCATCAGGGTGCTTTTATGGCACTCTTGTGTAGGAAATTTTGTAAAATGAAACCAGCCTAGGTAATCTCTTTAAGAGAATATTACCTGAGCAGTAGTTGGGTAAATAGCCAAACTTCTTCAAAAGTATTGTACAAAGGTACAGGTGCGACTCTAATAACATTGGGTTCCCTCCAATCGCAGATCACGCCTTCATGGGTAAGCCGATCGAAAATATGCCTTCCGTTTTCTCCTGTGAGTAGAGACAATTGGCAACCTCTTTCTCCAGGGGTTGAGGGCGTAATAATTTTTATGCCTTTCTCGGCAGCATTTTGCAGTAAAAACTCCATGTATCCGGTCAGCAACAGCGATTTCTGGCGGAGTGCGGGCAAACCCGCTTCCTCAAAAATGGCCAGAGAAGCTCGGAGAGAAGCCATAGCCAGGATGGGCGCATTGCTGAGTTGCCAGCCTTCGGCTGTCGGTATGGGGTGAAACTCAGGCCCCATCTTAAACCGGGTATTTTTGTCGTGTCCCCACCAGCCCGCGAAGCGGGGTAAATCGGGATCGGTTATATGTCGCTGATGTACAAAACAGCCGCCTACTCCTCCCGGGCCTGAGTTCAGGTATTTATAACTGCACCAACAGGCAAAATCTACCTCCCAGTCGTGAAGTTTTAATTCAATGTTTCCCGCTGCATGGGCAAGGTCAAAGCCCACAAAAGCCCCGGCTTTATGGCCTGCTGCCGTAATCTTCTCCATGTCAAAAGCCTGACCGGTATAATAGTTTACTCCGCCAATCAATACCAGGGAAAGGCTGTCACCTGCCTGGCCTATCGCCGCTTCGATGTCTTCGGTGCGCAGACAATATTCTCCCAATCTCGGACGCAGTTTGATGAGGGCATCTGAGGGGTTATGGCCGTGAAACCGAATTTGTGATTCAACGGCATACAGGTCGGAAGGAAAGGCGTCTTCCTCAATTATGATCTTAAAGCGGCTGTTCTGGGGCCGGTAAAAAGAAACCATCATCAGGTGGAGGTTGACCGAAAGGCTGTTCATCACAACGACTTCTTCCGGTCGGGCGCCCACCAGCCGGGCAGAGGAATCCGTAAGAAATTCGTGGTAAGGCAGCCAGGGGTTTTGGGCGTGAAAATGCCCTTCTACTCCGAGTTTTGCCCAGTCGTTGAGTTCTGTGCGGATATAGTTTTCTACGGTTTTAGGCTGAAGGCCGAGGGAATTTCCGCAGAGATAGACAAAAGGCTCGCCGTCGGGTTTGATCGGCAGAAAAAAACGCTCGCGAAAACTCCGGAGAGGGTCGGCGATGTCCCTTTCACGGGCAAAAGACAAGGTATTTTCAAAATGCATGGTAGATAGTAGTTTGCGCTAAAATAATACCTGCCAGGATTTTTCTACCCGATTATTTGCTTTGTCTTTTGCGGTTATTGTCAGGGTATAAGTTCCGGGAGTAGGGCGGTTTTTGTTTATGTCCCAGGTGATTGTCTGGGTTTTATAATTGTAATCAAATAATTTCCATTGCCCGTTGAGCGTCCCGCGTATTTCGTAGTGGTCTATTCCGGAAAAATCATCGTTTAGCCGGAAGCTGATTTTCCCTTGTGTGGCGGGGATTTTCGCCTGGTCGGCGATGTCCAGGGGTTCCAGCACAGGAGGAGCCGTGTCGGCCATGAGGCAAAATTCGCCGAATTCAGTCATGGCTGCATATACATTAGCATCTTCTCCGAGGGTATTGCCTGCGTATTTCCATTGTCCACGTATCCGCTGGGCGACAATAAGGTGGTTTCGCGCAGCACCGGATTTGGGTTTAAAGGATACGAGATAAGATTTATTCAGGGGAATATTTTCATTGCCCACCTGATAAATATCGCTATACATACCCGGAAGGCCGGGTTTTTTCTTTACCTCCAGATGCACCCGATCAAAAACGGCTTCATAAGGAAAAAATAACTGCAACTCCTCGACTTCGACGAGGTTGTTGTTGTCCGCCGTTACTTCTTCTATCAGATTGAATTTTTCTCTCCAAACTCCTTCCTGATCCCACATCTCCACAGGGTAATCAAACCGGGCAAGCGGTAGTAAAAAAACCATCGCCGACCCCTTCATATAAGCAGGCATAAGGGTTTTTTCGTCGCCAAATACATCTTTGTAACGCAGCCCTTCACGGAAGGATTTATGTGCTCTTGCAGCGGTCAGCACGAGTACGTTCCTCCGGATTTCGTAGCTTACTTTGGGCACGGTGTAATAGGTGGGTGCAGGCGGAAAAGGATTATTTTCCGGGGCAGGAATCAGCGTTCCGGTTACGGTGCTTGAATTTCCATGAATATCCGAAAGCAAAAGTCGGAAGGTATGTGGGCGATTATCAGTGAGTTCGATAATTCCTTGCCGGGCAATCGGGGTATATGCTTCAAAATGATTGCCCGCTTCTACATAACTTTTTTCCAGCCGCACCTTGTTCTCCTTGTAGTTGGCATAGTCTATATGGAGGTTGATAAAACGTTTGACGTCAAAGGCAAATTTTCGGAGATCGTATTCATAGATCATGCGGTCATCGAGGTAAAGCCGGGCAGTATTAATGCCGCACTGATTCGCGGCTCCGTCCAAAAGATCATAAGCCTGATATTCAATTCCAACCTTACCTGTAATATACACCGGTGAGGAGAGCTGATAAACACCTTCTGTGCCCGCAGGAACCAGTTTTACTTTCCGGAATTCACCGTTTACCCTTGCGTTGATGTCGGTAGGTTCGATAGCAATTTCCTGAACCACCGGTTTTTTGGAGTCGGTAATCAGGTGTTTGTAATAGGAAAGGGGGTTAAGAATATGTTCTTCCGGATCGCGTATTTCGAAGTGAAGATGAGGGCCTGCGGAAGAGCCGGTATTGCCGCTAAAGGCGATGATATCCCCTTGTTTTACCGGGAAATCAGTACTTGTGAGGTAGATTTCCTGTGAAAATTGTTCCGTGGCGTACTGTTGTTTGAGGGTATAGGCTTCGATGGCTTCATTAAACCGGGAAAGGTGGCCGTAAACGCTATACCTTCCGTCGGGGTGTTTGAGGTAAATCGCTTTGCCAAACCCAAAAGGGCTGACTTTGATGCGGTAAACATATCCATCCTGCACTGCCAGTATCGGGACGCCGGTTCTGCCCGAAGTTTTGATGTCTATACCCGAGTGAAAATGATCGGGGCGCAACTCTCCGAATGTTCCGGCAAGAGCATAATAACCCTCCATGGGGTAAAGGTAGGACTCTGCGGGAATCGCTGCAAAAAGGACAAAGACCAAAAAACCGGTAAGAGCAGGCAGGAAGAGCAAACGTTTATCTGACATGAAAATCGAGCAGTTTTTTTCCTTCGAGGTAACCTTCAATTCGATCTCCGATAGCAAGCGCTCCTACTCCTTCGGGAGTGCCGGTAAAAACCATATCGCCTTTTTTGAGCGTGATGTACTGCGTGATGTAGGAGATAAGATAGGAGACCGAAAAAATCATATTTGCAGAATGTCCATTCTGGCGGGTTTCTCCATTGATGGCGCAGGTAAAGCGGATGTCCTGGAAATCGGAAAATTCTTCCGGTGACAAAAACGCCGATACCGGAGCAGAATCATTAAAACCTTTGGCGAGTGTCCAGGGCCAGCCTTTTTTTTTGATTTCAGCCTGGATATCCCTTGCTGTCATGTCTATGCCCAGGCCAATCCCGTCTATATAAGAGGGGACATATTTTTCCTGAATATTTTTCCCTTCTCTACCAATACGGAAAACCAGTTCGCATTCAAAATGCAGGTCTTTGGTAAATTCAGGGTAATAGAAATCTTTATTGTCCCGCAATACCGCTGTATCGGGTTTAAAGAAAATCATGGGAGTTTCCGGCACCGGATTATTCAACTCAAGTGCGTGTTCCCTGTAGTTTCTGCCAACACAAATAATTTTCATAAAAATGCAATTAAAAACTACAAATCATCACAAGCATCTTTTGTAAGCACAACCCCGTCGAAGAGGTCTTTCATCGTAATCGGCTCTGTACCCATAAGAAACAGGTCCGTTTTATTCCAGACTACGACATCCTGTTTACAGTTATTAAACAGCGAGTTACCGGGCGAGTCGTCGGCTTCAAAACGAAGGATCCAGCTATCGTTTTCATATACAATCGAATAATTGCCATTGCAGGCCTCCCGCACCATACCACTTCGGAGGGGGCTTTGGACAAATTTTCGGTTCATATAGGTGCTATCGGTAAGTTCGAGACGATAATCTCCGTCGCAATAAACCCCCACGATCATGGTGCGGATTTCGGCTTCAGCAGGGACTTCAGGTCCACAACCGGTAAACATTGTTATACCTGTCAGGACAAAGGTTGTAAGGATCAGATACTTCTTCATAGGGTAAAATTAGGAAATCCGGCGCAATGTTGATATTCAAATTCAGATTAACTGTATTTTAAATTGAGTTGGTCTTTTATTTCGGCGATTCGGCTAATGAGATCCCCTTCGGGGTCGGATTCTACTGCTTGTCCAATTACAATCATATCGGCTCCTGCTTCCCAGATTTTGCGAGCATCTTCGGCGTTACGGATACCTCCGCCGACGATAAGCGGAATTTGAATCACTTGTGAGACGGCCCGAACCATATCGGTGGATACCGATCGCTGTGCACCACTGCCCCCATCCATATAGATCATCCGGAGTCCGAGCATTTCACCTGCCAGAGCGGTACAGGCAGCGATGTCGGGTTTATCCCAGGGAATAGGGAAAGTATTGCTGATATAATTGGCGGTAGTGGCTTTCCCGGCATCTATGAGCATATAGCCTGTGGCAAGAATTTCAAGTTGTGTTTGCCGCAGAATAGGGGCCGCCTCCACATGTTTGCCGATGAGCAGGTCTGCATTTCTCCCACTGATAAGGGAAAGAAAAAGTATGGCGTCGGCTTCCGGTACAATCTGGTACAGGCTACCCGGAAATAAAACTACCGGAATACGGGTGCGCGACTTTATAAGCGGTACCAGTTCGTGAATTTCCCCCCCCATCACCAGACTTCCTCCTACCAGGATTATATCTGCCCGGGCGGCCTCTGCGCGATCAAGAATCGCATGCATATTGGCCCCACCTGCTTTGTCAGGGTCAACAAGAATCGCAAAGGCTTTCCGGCCAAAGGTTTTCTGTTCCTGAAGTTGATGAATAAGGGTGTGTTTCATCCGTTATTTTGTCCCAAAGCCTTTCCGGAATCCGGGATTGGTTTTGGGGCGAAGTTAAGAAAATTTACCTTAAGCGAAGGGGTTTTTAGCCCTTATTCTAACACATAAACCGGAATCAAAGACAAAATTCAGGCATCAGTTTTCCATAAAAAATCGTAAATTCAACTGCCAAGATTGTTGTTATGCTTCGTTTCCCTGCGATTCTTGTCCTCTGTTTTCTCTTCCTCTTTGGGCCGGATACTTACGCGCAGGTATCTGACCTGCCCCGTGGGTTTGCTCCTAAGGAAAAATCTTTCATTCGGAGGTATTTGTCTTCACGTACAAAAAATGCACAGGGAATATCCGTTCCTCCGGAATTTCCGGTGCGCGCCATGGCTGAATGGGAAGAAATTGAGTACCTGGTGATTGCCTGGGTTCAATATTTACCTACCCTCCGGGAAATTGTCCGTTACAGCCGGGAAGAGTGCAAAGTGGTCATTCTTTGCTCCGATACAACCGGGGTAAAAATGTTTCTCACCGAAGGGGATGTCTCTTTAGAAGGGGTGATTTTGATCCCGACTCCGGTAAACAGTGTCTGGATTCGCGACTACGGTGCAAGTAGCGTATATACTCACGGTGTGGACTCACTATGGCTGGTGGACTGGATATACAATCGCCCTCGACCCGACGATGATTATATACCTTCGGTTCTGTCCCGCTACCTCCGCAAATCGCTCTTTTCCACTACACGTCCGCCCTTTGACCTGGTTCATACCGGTGGCAATTTTATGTCTGACGGAATGGGCACAGGTTTTTCCTCTCGCTTAATTCTGGATGAAAATTCGGCTTCCGGACAATTTAACCTCTCAATCAAAAATGAAGCAGAAGTCAATGAAGTAATGCGAAGATTTATGGGTATCAACCGGTATATCAAAATGGATGTTTTGCCCTACGACGGTATTCATCATATTGATATGCACATGAAACTCCTCAATGAAGAAACGCTTTTGGTGGGAAAATACCCTACGGGCGTGGCGGACGGACCTCAGATTGAGGAAAACATGGAATACCTTCTTTCCAGTTTTTCTTCCGGATTTGGTTTTCCGTATGAACTGGCGAGAATCCCCATGCCCCCGCATCACGGTGATTATCCCGATAGCTGGTGGGCCAATTATCGCACTTATACCAATTCCGTTTTTGTCAACAAAACGGTGCTGGTGCCGGTCTATGAAGAAAAATACGATACAACCGCGCTTCGCATTTACCGGCAACTTCTTCCCGGATATAGAGTTGTGGGGATCAATTGCAATGCGATCATCCGTTCCGGCGGAGCACTTCATTGTATTACCAAGGGTATCGGCGTCAGTGATCCACTGCTGATTCAACACCGTCGGCTACGCGACCGGTTTGTTACCTACAATTCCTATCAGGTGAACGCGCTCATCAGTCACCGGTCAGGCATACGTTCTGCTCAGATATACTTTACCACCGATACCACTGCCGGATTCACACCGATAGAAATGATCGAGGCAATTCCGGAAGAAAATGTCTGGACAGGATTTATTCCTCCTCATCCGCCGGGAACTACCTTGTATTATTACATTCACGCGGAGTCCTTTTCCGGAAAACAAATCAATCGCCCGATTACGGCCCCTGCCGGCTGGTGGAAATTCCGGGTTCTCAGTCGCCCCGATCCTTCATTGCGATAAGGTTTTTATAAGGAAATATCCTACTCCACCAGCAGTCGTTCGACTACCGGACTTTGCCCGGAAACCGATAGTTTTACATAATAAAACCCGCTCGCCCAACTGGAGATATTGAGTTGCCGAACCATATCTTCGGTTATTTGTGTATTTCGATAAACCGCCTGCCCCGCCATATTTACAATTTCAAGTTGCGCGACCTGCCCGGGAGGGAACGACCCTTCTATTTTCAATAAATCAGCAGCGGGATTGGGAAATACCGATAAACTCACGGCATTTTCTTCCGGAATCAGCACCTGCGCAATTCCGGAAATATACCGGTCTCCTTCCTCCGTCTGGTAGCTTATCCGGTAAAATAACCATTTGCCTGCCATCCGGACGGATTCTTCGTCGCGGAAAAAATACTCACCCGACCCGGCGGGATTCCCCTCTTTTCTTCCAATTTCGGTCCAGAAGCCCTCGGCTGTTTTTCTTTCGACGAAAAAAGTTAAAGGCGATTTTTCGCCGTTTACCTGCCAGTGTACCGTTGTATGGCGTTTGTCTTTTTCCCATTTCGCAGTAACACTTGCCATCAACACCGGTAAAACCGTTCCGACTTCTACCGTCGCCACCCAGGGAGCATCCGCTGTACCGTTGGTTTTTACTCCCTGAAATGTGCCCGCTGTCATGGGCATATCCGGACTATGAGTGGTAATGCCTACGGTCATCCGGTTGCCTTTGAGATAAAGCGAGCCGGAGGCACGGGGATATTCATTGTAGCTGCCGCCATACATGGCAGAATGTAAAATACTGCTGCCATTATCACTGAGAACCGAAAGCGTAATATCGTACATGGCAGTATAACCTGCCGATCCCGTCGTGACCGGGAAGTCCGAGGAACGGGTTGCTCCCAGAATATGTGCCTCATTGGCGTTGTTGATTCGGATGGATTTACAAAAATCTACGTCCGATCCGCCGAGGTAGGTGCTGTAAATAATCGCAGAGGCGGTATTGTCGAGCCGGGTGACAAACAAGTCTCCCATACCAAATCCCGGGCAAGGCCCTGTCTGATAGGCAGTTGCGGAGACGGGATAATTGGCCGAGAAAGTAACTCCTGTGACAAAAACCTCATCGTTGGAATTTATTACCAGACCGTAAACGACATCGCTGTCGCTTCCTCCCAGATAAGTAAGATACTTTAGAGCGGAGCCGTCTGCGGAGAGTTTGAGGATAAAAGCATCTTCAGGCATACCCGGCCCACTGAAGTTGGGGCTGCTCTGTAACACACTGCCGCTGGCGGGAAGGTCGGAAGAACCGGTATTTCCTGCGACAAAAGCTTCCCCGTCGCTATTAATGGCGATAGTATTGGCAATGTCGTAGTTTGTGCCGGAAATCAAGGTGGAATAAGTCAGGGCGTTTCCATCGGAGTTGAGTTTGGCGACAAAAATATCGCCATTTCCGCCTAAGGTATTGCTGTAAGATCCTGTGGTAAGCGGAAAGTCGTAAGAAAGTGTATAACCGGTCAGGTAGGCTTCTCCCGCCGGGCCTAAAACCATATCGTAAATATAATCACGGTCTATGCCTCCGAAATAGGAGGAATAAATCACATCGGCACCATCGGCAGAAAGTTTGGTTACAAATCCTTCGGATAAGCCGCCGCCGCTGGCAAGCTGAAGTGCTCCCGGTGTAACCGGATAGTTGTTGGAGTTCATAAACCCGGATATGATGGGTTCGTTGCTCTGCGTAACCCCGATGGCGTAGGGAAGTTCCCAGTCGGAGCCACCGACGTAGGTGGAAAAAATCAGCCCGACTCCGTTGGGGTCCATTTTGGTGACAAAACAATCAATGCCGCCGCCGTAGATATTCTGATAGACCCCCGGGGTAATAGGGAAAGCCAGGGATTTGGTATAACCGGTCATATATACATAGTCGAGGCTGTCTCTGTTTACCGCAATTACATAGTCGTCGGAGGTGCTTGCATGAAGAAATGTGCTCCAGTTGAGCGTCAAGGGATCTATCACCAGTGGTAGGGAAGGATCGTAATAACCGGATATACTAAATCCAAAGGTGTTTTCATCACCGAGTGAATATCGTACCTGTACTTCGTTTTTTTCTCCGTTTACCAACTGCCAGGCATAAGGGGCTGCATCGGTAACGGTTCCCCACAGGGTGTGGATGATACATTCGCCGGCGGCGTTCAATTCGATTCCCACTACCCCTTCGGTCTGCATACGAATCTGGTCAATATCGGCATAAGGTTTCAGGATAAAATCGTACTTGATCTGTTGCTCATCTGTACCATAATACCGCAGATCTATTCCTTCGTAAAGAGAGTAGTACCA
Source organism: Bacteroidia bacterium (assembly GCA_033764335.1). Taxonomy (GTDB): domain Bacteria; phylum Bacteroidota; class Bacteroidia; order J057; family J057; genus JAGQVA01. The sequence goes on from JANRJC010000026.1 coordinate 140,533, forward strand.
GAGTTCGCGGAAACGATGAGCATTTTTCACCCATTTCCCCGAAACGTCTCCTTTTATATAATTAATTTCTCCGGGCATCTGCTCCTGACCGGAGAGGCGGGTTTGATCCGAAATTCCAACGAAACGGGTATTCCATACCAAGGCTTCGTGATTGGGTTCTCTTTCTCCGGCCCAGCGGTAATTTTCATATTTTTTATATTTTTCCGGAGTAGGAACGTCCACTTCGTGGATCATGGCGTAGCTGATACCGGCGTCGAGAAAACGCACCTGTATGCCATTTACAAAAGACTGATAAGCAATGCCTTCCTCAAATTGTCCGCGGTTTTCTTCAAAATATATCTGGGAGGATTGTGCCTCAGTGAGGGGAGAGTGAGGATTAGCAGAGAGAGCAACAGACGGTAACTGGAAGAGGATAATCAAGAGCAACAGCAGATTCCTGTTGCGTTGCATAATCGGGTTGTTTAATAGTGATTTAGGATAATACAAATTTTCAACCCGAATGCCGGAATTAAAACAAGGAATAAACAGATATATTACATTAAACCGGAAATATTATATTTAAAACATTTTTTATCAAAAAAGATAATGAAAGATGTAATTTATTATCATATCAGAACTTCATCATAAACTCATTCAGGTTGATATCGTGGCCTAAATCCATTTTTTTGCGAAGCCGATAGCGTCCTGTTTCTACTCCTCTGACCGAAATATTAAGCAGCGGGGCGATTTCTTTGGACGAAAGATTCATACGGAGATATGCACATAACCGATGGTCGGCAGGACTAAGTTGCGGAAATTGTTCACCCAGGCGTTTGAGAAAATCACGGTGAACCTGATCAAAATAAAAGGCAAATTGTTCCCAATCCTGATCTATCTGTCGGTCGTAGTGGATGAGTCCCAGCAGGTCATTGATTTTTTTTCGGGCGGACTCATCCCTTGTAATGGACGCAATGGATTCGAGTTCTCCCCGAATTTTAAAAAGAATATCGTTTTTCTGCACAAGGTGCATGGTCGCGGAGGCAAGTTCACGATTTTGGTGGCGCACCTCTTCTTCCAGTCGCTCGTTGTTGATTCGGGAAATCTGTTCCTCCTGTTCGGCTTCCTGCTTTTTGAGTATTCCCTGAAGTTTTTGGGTTTCGCGTTTAAACCGGATACGCGGTATCAGCAGGAGGCTAAGAATCATGAGGAGGGCTATGAAGAAATAAAGACCTTTTGCCGTATGGGATGCATACCAGGGGGGTGAAATGGTAAATGAATAAGAAACCACCTCGCTTAAAATCCCGTGTTTATTTTTCGACTGAAGAAAAAACTGATAAACACCCGGGCTGAGGTTTGTATATTCTTTTTCGGTTTTATTGGTCCATATTCCCCATTCTTTTTCAAGCCGGGAAAGGTAAAACCGGTATTCAATTCCCCCTGCTTCGAGAAATTCCGGAGTAGCAAAAGTAAATCTAAAGGCATTTTCGTTATAGGCAAAAATGGGTTTTTGCTCCTCCGGTTGTTGGTTTACCGGAACCCCGTCAACGGCAAAAATTCCCCCGAAAACCAGACTGTCTTTTTCCCTTAAAAGATGGCAGGACTGAAGCAATACCCGGAGGCTGGAATCGTGAAGGGTTGACCTTTGGGGATTGTAGTGAATGAATCCGCTTTCCCCTGCAAAAAAAACATTTTGCTGGTCGTAAGGGTATAAAAACTCATGGCCTTTTACCAGTTTATCCCGAAGCTCAGGGAAATCTCTGCGTGAAAGCAGGGTCTCCACGCCTTTTTGCTCTACTTTAAGCAGCCCTACTTCATTGTTGACGACAAACCAGACATTGCCGTCACGGTCTTCGCGCAGCAGCCTGACCCAATTTTCCCCGAGGATTTTAGCAAAGGGTTGATTGGGTTCAAAACGCCCAGTCTCGCGATTGTAATTGTAAACCCCTTTGGCGGTGGCAAACATCACCTCGTTTCTCACCCGAAAAACATGGTTAAAATTATCATCCGGTAGCCCGTCTTCGGATTGGTAAAATTTTACGGTCATGGTATCCGGCCTATCGGGAAAGGTAAGGCGGTAAATACCTCGGTAAGGATGGGCAATCCAGATCGTGCCGTCGTTGTCCTGAGCCATAATCCGACAGGATTCATCCAGACCGTTTAGTTTTTTCAGGTATTCCCATTTTCCGTTGCGGCTTTCGTAAAGATTGATCCCATTATAAGTTCCTCCGATCATATAACCCGGAAATTTGTTCAGAAGCAGAAAAGTCCAGGCTCCACCGGGAGGTAATAAAGGAACGGCGCGATTAGTTTCGATCGTAAATGCACCTTCATGATGCCCCATTAGCAGTTTTTCGCCGATGGATACGGTTCCCCATACCTGGCCGGAGGTATTTTCGACACGACTATAACGACCGGGCTGAAAAGGATCGTAATAGGGCTGCCACGGGGCGGAATAAAGTCCGTTATTGGTTCCAAAATAAATGTAGCCTTCGTGAATACTCACCGAATACCCCGCATCTTTGAGGTTTCCATCGGGGTAAATGGCGGAAAAAGGCGAGCCGGTTTCAATGAAATCAATTCCGTTGTTTAAACCCAGCCAGAGGTTGCCCAACCGATCCGGAAAAAGACTGAGCACATTGTTGTTCTGAAGTCCGTTGCGTTTGTCAATCTGGTATAGCGGTTTGCCCTTGACGTCGAGCAAAATCAGCCCGTTTTGGGAAGTCCCGATGGCGATTCTTTGGTCGGGAAGAATAACCGCTCCGTGCATTCGGCCGGAACCGATAAAATTCAGGGTTTGATTTTCCCACAGACTGAGTACCTGATTGTGGAGAAGAAAAATTCCTTCTTTCAAAGTAAGGATTAACAATGAATCAACCCCGAAAGGAAGGATTCCTTTGACGGTTTTATCTGAAAGCATCTGTGTACCGGGCAAATATACAAGCTGTTGATTTTTCAACTGGTACAAACCTTCTATATCCTGAACCAAAATATGATTTCCCGCTGCAAAAAGCGAACGGAAAGTGGACTTTGCCTGAAAAACCGTAACGGTGTCCGGCTGAATATGATAGAGGCGATAATTGGTCCGGAAAATAACCGATTCGTCATTCAGCACAATATCCCAAACATCTTCAAAACTGCGAAAAGCTTCCGGGATACGGTTTTTGAGCGATTGAAAAACAAGATCACCTTTCACATCGGGCCGGAAAATGCCAAATTCATCCTGACCTCCTACATAAATATTTCCCCGTGAATCAATGGCAATAGACCTTGCAATCGTGCGATTGGGTAAAGGTCTGCACAACCAGCGAGTGCCGTCGTAGCTGAGTAAACCTTCATTATTGGCGAAATACATAATGCCTGAGGGACTTTGATCAATATCCCAATTTTGAGTAGCGGCCTGATATGCCTGCCGCGAATGATTAATGATAAAAGGAGTACCCGGATTATTTTGCTGAGCCAGGGCCTGAAAAGTCAGACTGGCGAAGGTGAAGTATGACAAAATCCGAATGAGCATGTAATAATCCATTGATAATAAGGAGGTAATATAATAATAAAAAAGCAGGATGTAGTAATGACGTAGAAACCATGAAGCATAAATTTTGTTTGCTGTAACAGTGATGTAGAGATTTCGGGGTTTGTTGTAAGGAAGGTGTAGAAAGGAGTACAAGGAATAAAATGTTTGTGGGGTATATTTGGTTAATCGAATCTAACTAATCAAAACCATTCACATTATGAAAAAGCGATTACTGCTATTTTCGTTGGCGGTCTTTTTTATGACCCTCAACAGCATGTTTGCCCAACAAGTCATTTTGGACTTTGAAACGGGCGGAACAACCACTACTTTTCAGTACTTTGGCAGCAGCCTTGATGGCCAGTTGACCGGTGCTACTGCAAACCCCAATCCTTCAGGGATCAACACCAGTGCAAATGTTGTGAAGTTTGTAAAACCTTCCAACGCACAGACCTGGGCGGGTGCATTTTCCAATCCCAACCCTACCACCCCGGTTGACGGCGTAACCTATGATCAGGTATGTCTCAATGTTTACATGGATTCGCTGCATTCGGTGAGCCTTAAGCTGGAAAACTCCACTACGGGAGGGGCAAACTGGTTACAGACTGTAACTCCATCCACAGCAGGCGCATGGGAGACCGTTTGTTTTGACCTCACTCAAACTTCTATTGAAGGCCCTTTTCAGATCGCGGCAGGCCATTCTTTTGCAACCGTAACCGTTTTCTTCGGGTTTGGTACTGCGGGAAATGGCACGGATTCACTGGTGTTTTACATGGATGATGTTGTTGCACAGAACAAAGAGGTTACGTGTAATACCATTTTTGATTTTGAAACACCTGCGACCGGAACTACTTTTCAGTATTTCGGCAGTGCCCTTGATGGCTCTTTGACTTCGGTTGTAGCCAACCCCAATCCCACGGCTGGAAACGGCAGCGATACGGTGCTGATGTACATCAAACCCGGAGATGCGCAGGTCTGGGCAGGAGCATTTTCCAATCCTAACCCAACAAGCCCGCTCAACCTCACCAATGGCGGCGAAGTATGTGTAAAAGTACACATGTCGCATATTGGCTCCGTCACAATGAAACTCGAAAACTCCACTACCGGAGGAGCCAACTGGGCACTTACTGTACCCAATACCGTTGTAGATGACTGGGAAGAACTTTGCTTTAATGCCGATCTGCTTTCTGTAGAGGCTCCGTTTGCCGCAGCTACCGGCCATGTTTATACCCGGATAACCTTTTTTATTGACCTCGGAACGGCAGGAAATGGAATCATAGACACTACCTATATTGACGATTTCTGCCTGAAAGCACCCAATGCCCCGGCAAACGCAGATGTTACCTTTGCGGTGGACATGAACAATTTTACCGGCGGGTTTACTCAGCCTTATGTCAGCGGTACATTCAACAACTGGTCGGGCGATGGCAATCCCCTGACGGACGCAGACGGTGACGGTGTGTGGTCAACAACGGTAAACATTCCTACCGGTACAATTGAATACAAATTTACTTACGACAACTGGGCCGGTCAGGAGCAGTTTAATGGTACCGAAAAAGCCGGATGTACCGTCAAAGATCCTTCCGGTCAGTTTGTCAACCGCGTAGCCCTGATCAGCGAAAATACAGCTTTGGATACCATTTGTTTTAACAGTTGTTATGCTTGTGGAGAAGGAGCGATGATTACCATCAACCTCGGTTTTGGTACGGTTACCCCGGATTCCGGAGACGTATATCTTGCCGGAGGTAGCGAATTTGGCGCACCCGGCGGACGTTTCCGCATGAATGACAACGACGGTGACGGCGTGTTTTCCATTACTTTCGAACGCAACAAAGGATTTTCCGGCTACTACTCATTTGCCAATGGAAATTGCCCTGACTTTAGCTGTAAGGAAGATATTACCGGACAAAGCTGTGCCCGCCCGGAAAACTTCAACGACCGTTGGTTAAACCCGGTAACACAGGATACCACCATTGCTACGTGTTATGCTATCTGTTCGGAAAACACCGACTGTACTACCGGTATCAAAGATTACGATTTTACCGAAGGACTTTTTACTGTGGCACCTTCCCGTGTGGATCATTCGACCCAAATTACCTTCAGCGAAAATTACCCGCAGGATCGCCAGATGAAGGTTTTTTCGGCTTCCGGCCAAATCGTTTTTAACCAGATAATCCGTGGTAACGAATCCACCTACAACCTTAACATGAGCCATCTTTCCAGTGGAATGTACTTTATCCATGTTCAAATTGGAACAAAATACGAATACCGGAAAGTAATAAGAGAGTAACAGATATTCCTCTGATAAATACTAATTGCTACAAAAAATTCTGTAATGAAACAATTCAGTCTTTTTATCCTCTTCGGAATGCTGATAGGAAATGTTCTGCTTGCGCAGAGCATTTCCATCACCGGGCAGGTAACTTCGGGCGAAGATGGTTCCGGCATAGCCGGGGCCACTGTCCGGGTAAAAAATACAGCCATCGGAACCCTTACCGATGATAATGGCAACTACCGTATAGATGTTCCCGGAAAAGGTGTTACCCTCATCTTTTCCTATGTAACCCTAGAATCTCAGGAAATAGAAGTCGGAGAAAACACAGTCGTAAATGTAGTGATGGGCGTTAATGTTGCCCTGATGGATGAAGTAGTGGTGATCGGATATGGTACTCAGAAAAGAAGCACCATATCCGGATCGGTTTCTACGATCAATGCCGCTGAACTGACCGAGCTACCGAGTCTGCGTATTGAGCAGGCACTTCAGGGGAGAGCTGCGGGCATTCAGGTGGCTCAGAATTCCGGCTCTCCGGGCAGTGCCCTCTCTGTGCGTATCCGGGGTACGGGTACGATCGGCGACAGCGAACCGCTGTATGTCGTGGATGGTATTCCGGTCGGTGGACTGGACTTCCTAAATGTCAATGATATTGAATCCGTAAGTGTGCTGAAAGATGCCGCTTCTGCGGCTATCTATGGCGCTCGCGCCGCCAATGGGGTAGTGCTTATCACTACCCGTCAGGGCAAAAAAAATCAAAAAGCAGTCATTGCTTATGACGGCTATTACGGTACTCAAAGTACCTGGAAAAAACTCAACCTGCTCAACGCAAGAGAATATGCAATCCTCGCCAACGAAGCGTATATCGCTGCCGGGCGTATTCCGCTTCCGCAATTTTCTAATCCCGATGCCCTCGGCGAAGGCACCGATTGGCAGGATGCCATTTTTACCAACGCACCCATTCAAAGCCACCAGATTTCCATCACCGGAGGAAATGATCGCAATACGTATGCGGTTAGTGGAAACTATTTTAATCAGGAAGGCATCATCGGTGCAGACAAATCCGCTTTTGAAAGGCTTACCCTCCGGATCAATAATACTTTCCAGGCTACCGATCGCCTGAAACTGGGCAGTAACCTCAATATCATCAGCCTACAGCGCAGTGCCATGCCCGAAAACAACGAGTTTGCCACTCCCCTCGTGCGGGCACTTAACATGGATCCGATTACACCCGTTACGCTCGATGATGGTACTTTTGCCGCTTCGCTTTATTCCGATACCGATATTCGCAACCCGGCCAATCAAATCGCACTGGCTAGCGACAACTGGCTGTCCAACCGCATCGTCGGTTCGCTTTTTGCCGAATATCAGTTGATCGAAGGGCTTAATTTCCGTTCGGCTTTTAATCTGGACGCAACCTTTGCCCGGCGCAAATTATTTTCACCCGCTTATCAGCTTTATACAACCACGGGCCAGGCCGCAGCCAATGAGCAAAACCTGCTGTCTTCGATTTTGGTCGAAAATCCCCGCTGGCGCACCTGGATTTGGGAAAATACCCTCACTTATACTAAAACATTTGCCGAAAAACACAACTTCACTTTCCTCGGAGGTTACTCCCGCCAGGAAGGCATTACCGAAGGCCTCGGCGGCGTAAAAGCGGATCTCCCTTCCAATGATCCGGACGCTGCTTATATCGGCAATGCTCGCGACCGTGAAAGTGAAGGCGCTTATGACTGGATTACGGAAGAAGCCTGGGTTTCCTATATCGCTCGTGTAAACTACGACTACGAAAATCGGTACCTACTTTCGCTGACTGCTCGCCGCGATGGTTCTTCAAAATTTGGGGAAAACAACCGTTTTGGCTTTTTCCCTTCCGTATCGCTCGGTTGGGTGGTTTCTAATGAATCCTTCTTTAAAGTACCCGCCATCAACTTCCTGAAAGTACGGGCAAGCTGGGGACAAAATGGCAACGACCGTATCGGAGCCTATCAGTTTACTTCGGTGGTCAATACCGGCCAGAATTACACTTTTGGTGAAAATGAAGTCATCACCAACGGCAGCGCACCTGTTTCCGCCAGTAACCCCAATCTGCGCTGGGAAACGGTTATCCAGAGCGACCTCGGCATTGACCTGGGCATGCTCAATGACCGGATTACTTTCACCACCGATCTGTTTCTCAAACAGACTCGTGATATGCTCGTAACCATCCCGATTCTGGATCATATCGGCGCCGAACCTTCGGCTCAAAATGCCGGAACTATTGAAAATAAAGGGATTGAATTTGCGGCTGAATACAATGAAAAAATCGGAGAATTGCGTTTCAGCCTCGGCGGAAACATCGCCTTTATCCAAAATTCGGTCACAAGCCTCGGCAATGGCGGCCAGCCCGTCATCACCGGTTTCCTTCAGTCGGCCAATGGATTTATTTCTCGTACGGAAGTGGGGCACCCTGTCGCATCTTTTTACGGTTACGTAACAGATGGTATTTTCCAGACTCAGGAAGAGGTCGCACAACACGCTTTTCAGGACGGGGCCGAACCCGGAGACATTCGTTTCCGCGACCTCAACGATGACGGCATTGTCAATGAAGCGGATCAGACATTTATCGGGAATCCGACGCCTGACTTTACTTATGGCATTACGGGAAGTGTGTCTTATAAAGGAATTGACCTGAATTTTTTCCTCCAGGGTACACAGGGCAATGACATTTATCAGGGATATACCCGGTACGATTTTACCTATATCAATGTGCCCAACTGGCGGCTCAATCGCTGGACAGGAACCGGTACCAGCGATGACGAACCACGGGTAATTCTGACCGATCCCAATCAAAACGCCCGGATTTCCGACCGTTTTGTAGAAGATGGTTCTTACATGCGTGTGAAAAATGTGCAACTCGGTTATACCTTCCCTCAGAACCTGACCGAAAAAATTAAAGTCAACAAACTCCGGCTTTATGTATCGGGCAACAACCTCTTTACCCTTACCGGTTACCGCGGACTTGATCCGGAAATCGGCACAAGGGGTAGTCTGGAAATTGGAATTGACCGGGGATTTTATCCCCAAGCCCGATCCATCCTGGGCGGCCTAAACCTCAGTTTCTAATTGACCATTAACCATTACAAACATGCATATTTCCTATAAAACTCTATTATTGGTACTGGCGATGGGGATGATAACCACTGGATGCGAGAAAGAATTTCTCCAGCGGAATCCCAAAGTAGGCGTCACCGAAGCCAATTTTTATAAAAATGCCGACGACGCCGTTGCCGCCGTCAACGCAGCGTATTCGGCCCTGCAGTACGAAATTACCCCCAGCGGACACTTCCGCTGGTTTTGGGGAGACATCGTCTCCGACGACGCCACCAAAGGTGGCTCCGGCGACAACGACGTGGCTTCCCTCGGAAGACTCGAAGTTTTTGACGGAAGACCCACCAACGAACTACTCGAAAGCGAGTGGAACGCCGACTACAAAGGAATCTATTTTGCCAACCTGGTCATCAAAAATGTGCCTCCCATTGAGATGGATCCTTTCCTCAAGGCGCAGATCGTCGGCGAAGCAAAGTTTATCCGCGCCTGGTTTTACTACAATCTGGCGATGATTTTTGGCGATGTGCCTCTCGTAACCGAGGTCGTAGGTCCCGATGATGTTCGCCCGCGTACACCGGTTGCCGAAATCTGGGCGCAGGTCGAGACCGATCTCCAGGAGGCGATTTCGACACTTCCCCTTCGCAGCGAGTTGAGTCAGGCGGAAATTGGCCGCATTACGCGAGGCGCCGCGCAGGCCTTGCTCGTCAAAGTCTATGCGTTTCAATCAAAATGGACCGATGCGGAGCCGGTGGCCGACGCCATTATTCAGTCGCAGGAATATGCCCTCGAAAACAATTACCGAAACATTTTTACCATTGTCGGGGAAAATGGCCAAGAGTCTATCTTTGAAATTCAATACATGAACCGCTCCAACGGCGACTGGGGAAGATTTGAAGAAGGAACCCTTACCAATGTATTTCAACGGGCGAGAGGTGATTTTGGCGGATATGGATTTAATATTCCTACTCAGTCTTTTGTAGATGAATTTTTTAAAGAAGGATTTGAAGACCCGCGCCTTTCAGCTACGGTTTTTCGTGAGGGCGAACCCATGGGAGACCGGGGAATATTTACCAAAGATGCTACCGGCGGCTATCCTTACGATTATTACGCCAAAAAATACTTCATCAGCAAAAATGAAGAAGCTCCCACCGGCGACGCCAACGTCAACGGACAATCCAATGACCGGGTGATTCGTTACGCCGATATTCTTTTGCTTCATGCTGAAGCCGCTTACCACAATGGAAATGAAGGCGCCGCCCGAATATCACTTAACGAAGTTCGCGCCCGTGCCCGTGGAAATACCAGTTTGTTACCTGACGTAACTGCTTCCGGACAGGCGTTATTGGATGCGATTTTGCATGAACGCCGTGTCGAATTAGGCCTCGAAGGCCATCGGTTTTTTGATGTCATTCGCCAGGGAAAAGCGTATGCCGAATCCGTCATGAAACCGATGCATCCGGCGTTTAACTACGATGTCCACAAGGTGTTTCCTATACCTCAATCGCAGATTCAGCTTTCCGATGGAGTTATTACACAGAATACCGGGTATTGATTTTTATCCTAAAAAAAGCAAAAATGAAACTTTTCGTTTATACCACGCTATTCACAATTGCCGCTGCGGTGATTTCCTGCGCGCCTTTTGTGGCCGAAGACATTGACATTGGGCCTCTTCCCGTGGCACCTGATTTTTCGGCAGAAGTACTGGCCAGCGATCCGAATGCGGTCGTAATCCGGGATATTTCCGAAGGATTTTTTTCCCGTGTATGGGATTTGCCGGGCGGTGCACCGGGCCGTTCGACCGAGGCACTTGACACCATTGTTTATACCAAAGCAGGTACTTATACCATTACCCTCTATGCCGCCAGCGAAACCGGTGGAGGAACCTCTTCCATCTCCAAAAGCGTGACCATCGCCCAGGATTTGGTAATTGCCTGCGATAGTCTTGTTTCTCTACTCACCGGGGAATGCCAGGGTGTAGGAAAAAAATGGACATTTTCCAAAGACGCAGGAGCGGTGGGCGTAGGTCCCAATCCTTATTCTACGGAGTGGTATAGTTCCCCCCCTAATGGTCTTCAGCCGGAACAATACGACGACAATTACATCTTCTATTTTGATGGGAGTGTATTTGTGTATGACAATAATGGCGCAACGGTGGATCCCTGCCAGGGGTATCAGGCACTGCCTTTTACCTCACCTCCTAACATGCAGTGGACCCTTACACCCGGAGCCGGCGTAAGCGGAGAAACCCGTATTACCCTGCCCGATGATATTTTTATGGGAGTAAAAGACTCGGGGCCTTTTTACGATATTGTAAGCGTAACCGAAACCGAACTGGTACTTCACGCACCCCTGAGGCCCTGCACTCCCGGTACGACAGGCTGGTTCACCTTTCGTTTTGTCAAAGCAGATTAACTTCCAAGAAATATGGTTAAGGTTAGTGTTTTTTTGATGTTGGTTTTGGTTTGGGGGTGCTCCAGCCGCCCCCAAACTTCTTCTCCTTATCCCGGCATGAAACTGGTCTGGTCAGACGAATTTTCCTACAAGGGCGCACCCGACCCGGAAAAGTGGGGTTATGATCACGGAAACGGCTGCCCCAATCTTTGTGGCTGGGGTAATAACGAACGCCAGTACTACACCGACCGACCGGAGAACGTGCGGGTGGAAGACGGGTTCCTTACGATTGAAGCCCGAAAAGAAAACTTCGAGGAAAGTGAATTTACCTCCACCCGACTGGTCAGCAAAAACAAAGGAGATTTCCTTTACGGAAAATTTGAAATCCGGGCAAAACTACCCACCGGCATCGGCACATGGCCCGCTGTCTGGATGTTGCCCACAGACTCCAAATACGGCGGCTGGCCTTCCGGCGGAGAAATTGACATCATGGAACATGTCGGTTATATCCCCGATACCATTTACCATACGGTGCATACCGGAGCTTACAACGGGATGCGCGGCACACAACGTGGAGGAAAATTGCCGGTTCCGGCGACCGAGTCAGAATTCCATATTTATACGCTTAACTGGACACCGGAAAAAATGGAGTTTTATACCGATGGCCAACGGGGCTTTACTTTTGAAAAAGAAGGAGATAATACCGAAAAATGGCCCTTTGATCAGGCATTTTATTTTATCCTGAACCTGGCTGTCGGCGGTCACTGGGGCGGTAAAAAGGGTGTTGACCCTTCGATATGGCCCCAAAAGATGCTGGTTGACTATATCCGAGTTTACCAGGTATCCGATTCGCAGAACTAATTTATATCATTATTCAACCCAAACCACAAGCTAATGAAAACTATGTTTAGACTTCTTACCGCTTGTTCAATACTATTTATCCTTATCGCCGGATGTAAAGAAGATCCGCCGGAAGTGACCCTTCCCAATGCCGCAATCAGCGATGTAACACGTATGGAAGGGGACGCAGATAATGACTTTAGTTTCCGTGTTGCTCTCGTCGGTGAAAATACCCAGGGGGTGACCCTCGACTACCATACTACCGGAGAAACGGCTGTCGCCGGTCAGGATTATACCGAATCTTCGGGTACAATTACCCTTGCTGCCGGGGAAACGGAAAAATCCTTTAATATCACGGTACTCGGGGACACCAAAAATGAACCTGACGAAACTTTTCTTGTAACCCTTACCAACGCCTCCGGGGCCAAACTTTTTGATGACGAGGCTGTGGGTACAATCCGCAACGACGACGAAGGCAAACTTTCCTTTCCCGATACGGGATACGTCTCCGCCACAAGTTATCCCGGAAAAACCCTGGTCTGGCAGGACGAGTTTGATGGCCCCGGAGTTGACCTGACGAGTTGGACTTTTGAGACCGGCGCAGGTGGCTGGGGAAACAATGAATTGCAGTATTACCGCCCGGAAAATACCAAGATCATAGACGGAAACCTCGTCATTGAGGCCAAAAAAGAATCTTTCAGCGGAAGCAGTTATACTTCTTCGCGAATGATTACAGCGGGTAAAAAAGAATTTAAGTATGGAAGGATTGACATCCGCGCCGTCCTGCCTGAAGGGCAAGGTATCTGGCCTGCATTATGGATGCTTGGGGCAAATATTTTTACAGAGGGCTGGCCTAAATGCGGAGAAATAGATATTATGGAACTGGTGGGTCATATCCCCAACCAAGTACACGGCACAGTTCACTATGGTAATAATACTGCTTCACATCTGTTTACCGGCGGATCGAAAGTACTTTCCGGTGGGAAAAAATTTTCGCAGGAATACCATGTATTTTCGATCTTATGGGAGGAAAACCAGATCAAATGGCTGGTGGACGATGTACAGTTTTTCCAGATTGGCAGCAATGCCGTAAACCCCTGGCCGTTTAATGAAAATTTCTTTTTCATCTTTAATATCGCCGTAGGCGGTAACTGGCCGGGAAGCCCGGACAATACTACCGTATTCTCCCAATACCTGATTGTGGATTATATCCGCGTATTTCAATAGTCTATCGCACTAAAATCCTTCGGGTTTCATGTGACACTCCGGAGGACAATACGAGCAGATAAAGCCCTCCGGCTACGCCGGGGGGCATTTTAATTTCATACTGATGCTCTCCACTCACCCACCCCAGGTTTTTATTCATCACTAATTTTCCCTGCGGGCTAAAAATCTGCACACGGTACTCCGCCGTCACTCCCGAATGAAGTCGGAGATTCATTTCGCCGGAATTAGGGTTAGGATAAACCTCCCAGTCAGTAGCCGGTAAAATCGGATCAATACCGACAGTATTGATCGTAACTTCCGAAATCATCGTATCACTCCCGCAAAGATTGCTGACAATCTGAATCACCGTAAAGGTACCGTTTGTGGCATATTCATGCACGGGTTCGCGCAAAGTGGAGGTTTTTCCGTCTCCAAAGTCCCACAACCACGATAAAACCCCGACCGATGTATCCTGAAAACCCACCGCACCGCCGGTTATATTGAAGAAAAATCCTGCCTGAGGAATCGTGTCCTTATAGGTAATGGCAAAAGTATCGGTAAGGACAAAACACCCGCTGGAATCGGAAACCGTTGCCGAATATAGTCCCGGAAGTAGTTCCTCGGGATCTTCTATTGTATCTCCATTTGTCCAGAGATAGGAAAAAGGCGGTGTGCCCCCGGAAATGCTCAGGTCTATGAAACCATCGGCTAGGTCTATACAGGATGCATCCGTGAGGTTTGCCAAACCGGTAAAAAGCGAGTCAGGCTGACTGATTATATAATTTCGAACCAACTCACAACCCGCTGCATCGGTAAGTGTTACAGCGTAACTTCCGGCAGACAGGCCCGCGGAAACACTATCCGTACCGCCATTTGACCAAATAAATCCGTATTCTCCCGTACCTCCTCCTGGAGAAATGGTTATCTTTCCATCGTTTAAACCATAACAGGAGACCGATACAATTTCTTCCGAAAGAGTCAACGCAGGGTTTTCGGTCAGGGTAATCGGTCCCAATGACCGCTGGCAGCCGTGATTGTCAGTTACACTCAAGGAATATACCCCTGCCGGTGCATCGGAAAGATTTTGCGTTGAATCGCCGTTATTCCATACATAAGTAAAAGGTGCCGATCCACCATTTACCAATACCAAAATACTACCCGTAGAATCGCCCCCACAGAGAATATCAGTAGTGAGAATCGGCGAAACCATAAGCGATTTTGCCATGGATATCTCAATGGTATCGTGAGCGACCATGCCAAGAGTATCTGTCACCGTAACCGTAATTGTGCTATCGAAAAAGTCAAATCCTGCGGTATTGTACAGGTGAATGACGGGCGATGTGGAACCCGTGGACCACAGATAACTGAACCCGGGATTCCCGGCCACTAGCGAATCACCATCACAGAAAAACCGATCAGGGCCAAGATTTATGGAGGGAATGGAAGCAATGGTAAAATCATCAAAAGCAAATCCGTCATCGGTCTGAAACCCGTCGGAGCCAAAAGCCAGACGCATACGTACCGAAGGTTGCCCGATAAGAGAAGCAGGCAGTTTATGTTGTGCCCGTACCCAGCCGTCGGAACCATTGGCCGTACTGGCGCGGCCCGTCCAACCCAGCAGTTGTCCACCGGGGTTGCCGTTTATGCTATTGTCATTGTACCAGTTGTCGGGGTCGCCATAATCGCCGAGCGTAGTCCATGTATCACCCCCGTCGGTGGAGGATTGAAGTACCGCACCGTCCCAGCTAAATTCACTTTCCCACCATATTTTCAGGGCGACGTGAGTTTTGCTGGTAGCGTTGCTCAGGTCAAAACAGGGGCTGCTGACAAACGAATTTTCGTTTACATTGTAATCGCCGGAGGCGTTAGTGATCCAGGCATAACTGCCTGAAGCTGCATAACCAATGGTATCATTGGTGGGGATGCCCCGTTCCCAACTGGAATTTGATCCGCCGGCGGCCCAGCCGCCGGCGCTGTTTTCAAAGTTTTGAAAATAGGGAAAAGAAGCTACTTTCAGCAAGTTGTTGACAGCAAAAGCGATGGTATCGTTGTGGATATTTCCGTCTCCGCTGAGGTTTACGCTGATTTTAAGCAGGTGATTTCCCGGTGTGGAAAGATTCGCAAGTGTATTAAAAGTGTAGGTAAGGGTATCCCCCGGTAAAAGCGTACCCGGGATGGTTTCCGGAGACACGGATGTACCACCATCAATTGAAAAAGTAGCTTTGATCGAACTTGCATTTAGCTGGCCGATATTAGTCAGCCGAAAAGAAACTACCTCATTTCCCAGTCCGCAGCCTTCTTCTACCGGGGACAAAACTTCTACCGGGAGCAAATCAAAAGGCGGTATGACAAAAGGCGTAAACGAATAATAACTATTATCGGAATTGACGGAGCCGCCTGCGGTCATCGGGGTGTTTACCGTACCATACTGAATGGCAAAAGAGCTATTTGATTGAACCCCCACCGTCGTTGTAACCGACGTAGTGTTGGGGCTGCCGTACATGTCCACCAC
This sequence comes from Bacteroidia bacterium, assembly GCA_033764335.1. GTDB lineage: Bacteria > Bacteroidota > Bacteroidia > J057 > J057 > JAGQVA01. The sequence continues at coordinate 156,334 of JANRJC010000026.1, forward strand.
ATAAATTTTGTTTGTGGTCTCTTCCAGTACCACAGCCACATACGTAAAATCGGCGGCTCCCCACTCGAAGGAAGACCACCTGATCCAAAACTGGCGATTGGGAAAAGTGCCAAAGGTTTTGGTATAAACCTGATCATTGCTACCCGTAGGGGGATTTGCGGTAAACTCCTCCCAAAAGCAGGCGATGGTTTTTCCGGGCAGGGCACTGGTGGGGAGTGCCTGGTTATTATTGGGCAATAAAGACGATCCTGCTTCAAAAGTCAGCAACCCATTGGCACTTACCTTTACCGTAGTTACTGCATTTCCGTAGTAATTAAAAATAAAAGGTATGGATACATTGTTTGACCATTGATTAGCAGACAGGAGCCCATTGAGGATACTTGTCCAGCCGGTAGTGGCAAAGTCGGATTCATTGTTTAATCCACCGGGGTTTCCGGCATTGGCATGGTAAACCGGCGTATAAGAGATCTGTGCATGCAGGGGTTGGAAGAAAATCACACTCAGAAACAGAAACCAATAGATAGACCGTAATCCTGCATTCATAGAGAAAGGTATTTTTGGTTCATAGGATACCAAAGCTACACAAAGGCGAGAGGGAAATAAAACAAATCTGGTAGGTACCCTTTCATAAAAACCCGTAAAAAATACCTGTCATTTATCCGGATTTGTTTTTATGGTTTTCAATAATTTCTTCGATTTCTGCCTCAGATAGTTTAGCGTATTTTGCAATTTTAGAGAGGGGCATATTATCTATCCAAAGTTCAATAACAAACACTGCTTTTTCCTCTGCCCGAGCTTCCTTTATCAGGTCTTTCACATCGGCCATTTGTGTTTGTTGCTGACTGGCAAGTTTCCGCAACCGCTCAACAAAAGCTTCGTATTCTTTGCGTTCTTCGGGGGTTAATTTTAGCTTATCCAGCTTTTCCTTTGCTTCAACCAATCCTGGGGCGGTGAACTCGTCTTTTACCTCTCCGGTTTTGAAAAAGTATATCCATTCATCAAGTTCATCGTGTACTTCATCCTCATTAAAGATACCTGCTTTAATTATCCAGTATTCGGGGTATATTTCAAATACATAGTGTTTGCCGTATAACTCTTTTTGTTTGTCTGAAAGTGTTAGAATATCACCTTTATGAATACCTTTAAAAGTGTTTGTTCCGTGATATACATAATCATCTCCCTGACCTAAGTCAAAATAGGCAATCGTAATGGAAATTACTTTTTTAACTTCCGAGTAAGCTTGTCCTTCATGGATATACTCGGCGATGGCTTTGGATGTACCATACAAAATACGGTGAAAGTAATCGTATTCCTTGGTATTTTGAACTTCTATAATAACAAGTTCCCCCTGAATATTCTCAACCAGAATATCCACATCATTGTATTTATCATCTTGGGTGTCTTTATTGGATTGGCTGCTTAATATTTGTTTAATTTTTACCGTTTCGTTCAACAAAACCGACAAAAACCCTTCAAGCACGGCAAAATTTGCCTTGTCTCGAAGTAAATGTTTTATTGCCCAATCAAATCGTACTAATCTTTTCCCCATACTATCAAAAACTTTACCTTAAAGATACAAAAAACGGGGGTATTTATTTCAAAATATATAATAGGTGACGGTGTTGTTATAGAATCTTAATAACTGTAAAAGCCCCTTGCGGAGCTTTTACAGTTGCTGAAATTTTCTTCGAAAATCAGAAATTTCCTTCCAGGTCTATGCCCGTAGCCAGTCGTTCGATGGCGACTATGTAAGCGGCAATCCGCATCGAACATTCGTATTCTTTATGGGTTTCAAATACCCTTTCAAATGCTTCGGTGAGAATCGGGAGAGTTTTGGCCTGAATTTCTTCTTCGGAGTAATAATGTCCGCGGCGGTTTTGTACCCATTCGAAGTAAGAGACGGTTACCCCTCCGGAATTGGCGAGGATGTCAGGTACGATCATAATGCCTTTGCGGTCGAGTACCTCGTCGGCGTCGGAAGAAACGGGGCCATTTGCGCCTTCCACGATTAGTTTTGCCCGGATATTTTCGGCGTTGGATAAGGTAATCACGTTTTCGATGGCTGCGGGCACGAGTACGTCCACATTGAGCGTCAGGAGTTCTTCATTAGTAATCCGTACGCCGCCATCAAATCCTTCGAGGCTTCCCTGCGTGCGAAGATGTTTGATTGCCTGACGCACATCAATGCCTTCTTCGCGGTAAAAACCGCCGGTGTTGTCGCTGATCGCCTGAATTTTCAGGCCTTTATCTGCGAGGAATTTGGCGGCCCAGCTACCCACATTTCCAAATCCATGAACGGCGCAGGTGCATGCTTCGGGTTTCAGTCCCATTTTTTCAATGGCAAGCATTGCAGAAAGCATAACGCCCCAGCCGGTGGCCGGGACACGGCCTTTGGAGCCTCCCAAGTGAAGGGGTTTGCCCGTTACAACGCCCGGGGTATAACCATAGGTGCGTGAGTATTCGTGGTAAATCCAAGCCATTTCTCGCTGGCTTGTGCCCATGTCGGGTGCCGGGATGTCGGAATCTTCGCCAAATACATCTTTCAGTGCCCGTGTGTAGGCGCGGGTAATGCGCTCAAGTTCATCCGTGCTGCGTACTTTCGGGTTGAGGGTAATCCCTCCTTTTGCGCCACCGTAGGGAAGGCCCACGAGGGCACATTTAAAGGTCATCCAACCTGCCAGTGCTTTTACTTCATCGAGATCCACAAAAGGCGCGTAACGAATTCCTCCCTTTGAAGGACCCATCACCGTGGAGTGAATCACCCGGAACCCCTCAAATACTCGGGTTGTACCGTCGTCAAGTTTGACCGGGAGATTGACATTGATGACTCTTTCGGGTGCGCTCAGGATATCCCGGAACCGCTGGTCCAGACTGATGATATCCGCCGCTTCATTGAACCTTGCCATAAACGAATCATACGCCGATGGCCTCTGTTCCTGAGTAATGGTAGCCTTGATTTCTGCCATAATGAATGAATGATTTTTTGCTTTTTGCAATCGTTTCAGGTATAAGACAAAAGGCTAATTTATACAATGCTCAGGGAGATTTCAAACTCTGATTTTTACTATATTAAACATTCAAAGTAATGTTATTTTTATTGAAATATTTCAAAATCAAATCAATGAAAAATACAAAAACAGGAACGGCACAGAGACATAAATCCCGTCAAAACGATCCAGTATTCCGCCGTGCCCCGGAAGGATCGTGCCCGAATCCTTGATTGCCAGACTTCTTTTAAACATAGATTCTACCAGGTCTCCCAACTGACTCACAATGCTGATAATGGCCGCAACTACCACCCAGCGAAAATCAGAGGGCATCAGTAATTGATCCAGTAAAACACCCACACCCACACAAATCACCACCGCTCCTATTGCACCTTCCCAAGTTTTTTTCGGACTGATGCGGGGAAACAAAGGTCTTTTTCCTAGAAATCGCCCCACAAAATAGGCTCCCGAATCCAGTACCCAGGTCAGACCCAGTATGCCCATCGGTATAGCCGCGTTGTATTCTGCGGCGATTTCCGGAACCGACATTCGGTACAATAAAAAAAACGGCAGATAACAATAAACCACACTCGCCAGAACCGATCCCAGAACCTGTATCGGTTGCGCAATTTTTGTATCAAACAACATGATTAGTACAAGAGTGGGTAAGAGCATCACTCCGGTAAGAATATAGGGCGTATCCGGGATTTCGAAGAGAGTGTCAGCGACAATTTCCAGTAATAACATTACCCAGACAAACACGGCAAAAGCCATTGCTACCCATCGGTAACGACGGCTTTTTACACTCAAAAGACCCAGCATTTCCCACAAACCTAACAGTGCCACGATTGTACAAAACAACCATAAGCCATACGGAGAATAAAGAATAGCGGCTATTGTCACAGAACCTGCCACCAGGGCGGTGAGTATTCGTTGAACAAGATTATTATTCATAAGGAGGCGGGGGGTAATCAATCGGTTTATAAAGTCTGGAAAAAATCTGAATAAGAATTATTGTCGAAATCAGGGAAAGAAGCACAATTTCTCCATTCATTCCAATATCCTCCCCGATGGGTCCAAAAAGGGTATTTCCGGCACCTGAAGAAAAATAGATAAGCAAAATAGTCGCCGAATTATAGGCAAAATGCGCGATAATACAAGGCAACAGCCGTTGCGTAGTATGAAAAAAATACCCCAACAGCCCGGCAAGCAGCAGCCGGGAAAAAAAACTCAGAAACTGAAAATGCGCAAAACTGAATATAATCGCAGCTACTCCGATGGCTGCCGAAGGCTTCCAGGCCAGACTTAGTCTTTTTTGCAAAAACCCCCTAAAAAAAAGCTCCTCACACACTGCCGGAAGAAAGGCGAAAATAAATAGGTTCAGCACGAGAATGCGAGGAGTGCTTTCCCCCAAAATTAACATGAGCGATTCCTGGCTCGTTTTTTCCTGTAATGCCCACACTTCCAGACCTGTTCTCCAACTCTCCGGCCAAAACGCCCATTCCGGCGAAATATGTATCGCCTGAACCAGGGGGACACTCAGAAAAATAATTACAACCGGTAAAAAAAACATCAATGGGGGCATCGGTCTGCGCACTCCCAGCACCTGCGGAAATATACCCATTAAACGGGTCAAAATCAGTCCGCCCATTCCCCAGGTGACAATCTGATTGATGCCCTGCATTACCCGGAATATCTGTGCTCCCTGTGCATGAACATTAAAATTGCCGCTGAGGATTTGCAATATTTCGAAGAACTTCAACCCGTAAATACCCGACATGACTATTTCCGCAATAGGCAACAGAACAACCAATCCCAGCGTGTATAAAAACAGGCCAAAAAATAATGCCAGTCGGAGGTCCTTGTTGATAGCGGTTTGTAGAGAATCTAGCATACTCAAGGATCAGATTTTCAAATAATGCATAAATTTACGACTTTCCACGCTTATCACAGGTGAAATTACAGATTACAGCAAGAAGATTAACAGTTTGTGTTTATTTTTGTGGAATTTTCTGATAAAGATCATCTTAAAATAAATACCCGCCGGACAAGACGACTGACGACTAAAAATTTCTATGGCGAAGATTGGCAATATAGAAGTAGGCGAATTTCCCCTGTTGCTGGCCCCGATGGAGGATGTCAGTGATCCTCCTTTCCGTGTTTTGTGCAAAGAACTTGGGGCAGACGTCGTATATACAGAGTTTATCAGCGCAGAAGGCCTGATCCGGTTTGCGGAAAAGAGCATGATGAAGCTGGATATTTACGATGAGGAACGCCCGGTTGGAATCCAGATTTTCGGCAGTGAAATCGAATCCATGCAGGAATCAGCGCGGATTGTAGAGAAGTCTGAGCCTGAATTTCTCGACATAAACTATGGATGCCCGGTGAAAAAAGTTGCCTGCAAGGGCGCGGGTGCGGGTATTCTGCTGGACATTCCCAAAATGGAGCATCTTACCCGAGAAATCGTGAATGCAACCCACTTGCCGGTGACCGTCAAAACTCGGCTGGGATGGGACGAAAATACGATCAAGATTCAGGAAGTAGCCCTGCGGCTTCAGGATGCGGGGATTAAAGCCCTGACGATCCACGGACGCACGCGGATGCAGATGTACAAAGGCGAAGCCGACTGGACGCTTATTGGTGAGGTGGCTTCACACCCTGACATTGAGATTCCCATTTTTGGAAACGGAGATGTGGATTCCCCTGAAAAAGCCCTGGAAATGAAGCAGCGATACCCCGTAAATGGTATCATGATTGGCAGAGCCGCTATCGGTTATCCCTGGATTTTTCGTGATATCAAACATTATCTGCGTACCGGCGAAATTTTGCCGTCGCCTTCATTGGCAGAACGCACGGAGGTCTGCCGCCGTCACCTGGAAATGTCCATAGGTTGGAAAGGAGAATTTACCGGTATTCGTGAGATGCGTCGCCATTACACCAATTACTTCAAAGGATTTCCCAACTTTAAAAATTTTCGGATGAAGCTTGTATCTTCCGAATCTCCGGAGGAAATCCGGGATACCCTGGACCATATAAAGAATATCATCGCACCCGAATTTGACGCGGAAACCGACTTTACACGCAAAGAAACCCCGGAAGCGACAATAGTCAATATCCGCTCAGTAACGGATGTGATGGAACGATTGAAAATAACGAACAATTGAAATGAATTTTTTGCCGGTTTTTCAATTTCCGCTATTTATTGCCTAATTTATCGCTAACTTGCATCTAGGATTTTGTGCATCAAATCAAATTCTCAAATATTATGAAACGCCGATTGTTGCTTTTGGTTCTAATCCTCGGTTTTTCACTCCGCTCCTTTAGCCAGGGAGACGAAGTGGATGTAACCAAACTGACAGCCGATACGAAGACATTTATCTTCAGCAATAACAAAAATACAGTCAAAGGGTATATCTACGAGCAGTTGGAGCAGCGTACTTCCTGCTGTGGTAGTGACCGTATTTACCTGGAAGTCAAAATTGATCCTTCCGGCTACGTTCTTTCGGTAAAAGCACTTACCGGAAAACTTGAATGTTTCAAGGAATCTGCGATTGATATTGTCAAAAACGTAAAATGGGACGCCTCCGATTTTAAAGGCCCCAAATCGGTTTACTTTGAAATTAAACCCAGCATTGACTGTTCTGCTGAAAGAGGGAATAGCTATGCTAAACTCGAAATTTTCAATAATCCGCTTCTCGACAAGCAGGGAAATCCCACGGGTAGCCCCGCCAGTGTAGCTGCGGTAACTCAGCCCGCTGCCACTCAGCCGCAGACCGTAACCCCACAGACACCCAAAACCGAACCTGCGGTTGACCCCAATAAACAAATCGCCTCGGGCACTCAGCCACTGACCACTCCTCCGGCTACCACCGGACAAGCCCGTAGCCAGGAAACTCCTTCCGTCGGAGTACCCGGAAGCCCCGGCAGACCAACCACCACCACGACTACCCAGCCCCAACCCACCGAACCCCCCACTTCGGTAGGCTCTATACCCGCAACCGTTGAAAGCGACGAACTCCGCGAAGCCCGCGCCCGCGAAGAAGCCGAAAGAATTGCCCAGGAAGAAGAAATACGCCGCCTGAAAGAGCGCATGGAAAAACTTCGCGCACAGGAAGAAGAGGCCAAAGCCCGCCGACTTGCCTCCGAAACCCAACAGCGTGAAAAAGAATCACGCGACAATGCTCGCCAGCAGGCCGCTGCTTCCAAAACCAACAAACCCAACAATGCCGGGACAACCGGTGGCGAAGGTTCCGGTGGAGGACTTTTCCTCGACGAAGCAGAACCCGCCGTAGCTAACAACAAAAATACCGGAGCCACTACTCCTACCGATCCGCCCGCAGGCGCCTCCGAAGAAGACCGCATTCGCAATGAAATCGTTTCGCTGGAGCAACAAATGCGCAAAATCGAAGAAGATAAGGCTACCCGCGACCGCGACCTTCGCGACAAAGAACAACAAAACCAGCGCGACAATCAGGAACTCTTTAAAATCAAAGAGGAAATCCTGCGCAAACAGGAACTCGCCAACCAAGTGCGCGAACAAAAAGAACTGGATCGGATGGAAATCGAACGTGTGCGGGTAGAAGATCAGCGAAGAAAAGAAGAAGATGCCTACCAGCGTATGATGGATGAAATCAAACGCCTCCAGGACGAAGCTTCCCGCAAAATCGCTGACCTCGAAAGACAAAAACAAGACCTGGACAACCTCGCCGCTGCAAAACAGGCCCGCGAGCAGGAAATTATGCTCGAACGTGTGCTCCGGCAGAAAGAGCAGGAAGCACAACTCGAAGGCGACCGCCTTCGCCTAATGAATAGCGGCAGTGGCATTGCACTGAATACGGCAAATCCTGCTACAGTAACCGTTGATCCAACCGCTATCCCTTCGATGACCACCAAAGAAGACAGTGCCAAATATCTGGCTCTTGTACAGATGGTCAATCAACTCCAACTGGAACGCGCCCGTCTGATCGAGCAAATCCGCCTCATGGAGGGTAACCCCTCCGCAGTAACCGCTACCTCCGGTGGCGACAATAAAAAAACTTCTGGAACAAACACGGGTAGCAGCAATAGCGCTACCAATGATAATAAGTGGAAAAATATTGACTACAAAAAACCCGGTGAGTCTGATGAAATTTATGTGGCCTCTACGGCCCGCCCGGTAACACCTCCTGCCGCTACGGTCAGAGGAAGCGAAACAAACACATCGCCCTCATCTGAAGGCCAGACACCGGTAACGTCCACTCCGAAAGAAGAAAAAGTTCCCGACTATACTCCGGGTAAAGGTTATAGCCCTCACCCCAGCCATAAAGAAACCTTCGCCAATGTCGCCGGGCCGAAATTTTTCCCGCGCAACTATGTGGACGGTCGCTCTGCAATGAAAGAAAAAATTGCCGAAGCTCTTAAAAACGGAGGTGTTTGTGGATTGGGGCAGGCTGCGTTTTCCGTTACCCTTGATCCCAAAGGAAATGTGATCAATCACAAAGTCCTCGCTACCAACTCTGCGATTGTCGAACTTCAACTGCATACCATTCTTCCGACGTTGAAATTCAACGAAGTGGACGTTACCTACGATCAGACCATCTACCTCGAATTTAAAGCAGACATCATCTGCAATGAAGGAGCCGATAAAATTAATCTCCAGAACGTAGAGCCGATCATAAAAGACTAACCCTGTTTTCCACATATCCACATACCCGATTGTGGATAAACTATCTCAAACGTGGACAGGTCGTGGAAACATCCCCGTATTTTTACGGGGATGTTTTTTTATACCCTTTACGGATGAATTCGAACGCAAATTTTAAAGTTGACCCGAGGCTGGCTGCCCTTTTGGGAGAAAACTACCGCTCTACCGAACTTGCCATCAAAGAACTCATTGACAATGCCTACGATGCAGATGCCGATCATGTCTGGGTCACGCTGCCGCAACCGCTGACCAATGATCCGATTCTCATCGCCGATGACGGAACCGGTATGACCGAAAACGAGGTTCGCAACGAATACCTCAACATTGCCAGCAGTCGTGTATCCCGCAAAGGAGAACGTACCAAACTCAAAAACCGCCTCGTCAAAGGCCGTAAAGGTATCGGCAAATTTGCCGGCCTTATGGTCGCCTCTCTGATGGAAGTCAGAACCCGCACACGGGGAAAAGAAACTTACCTCAAAATCTGGCGCGATGAACTTATCCGCGCCAAAAATGACCTGGAACAGGTCAACCTGCCCATCGAAACCACCCTCTGCGACCCGGAAAAATCCGGAACCGAAATTACCCTCAGCGGTATCAACCAGAATTTCACCTTTCCCAATGCGGAAAAACTTAAACGCATCCTCGTTATGGAATATGGACGTTTGTCCGATTTCCAGATTTATGTGGATGGCGAGCGAGTGGATATTGAAGATATTCCCGGAGATAATTTTGAAAATGAATTTACCTTGGAAAATGGCGAAACGATTCAACTGCGTTATACCATTTCCGACGGGCGCAAACCGCTGCGGCAGTCAGGTATCGCCATTCGCGTAGGAGGAAAAATTGTCGGCCAGCCTCGTTTTTTTGGTCTGGAAGAAAATGAAGACATTCCCCCGAAACTACTTAAAAGGATTTATGGAGAAATTGTCGCGGACTCACTTGAAGCAGACGTAACCGCAGACTGGGGTTCTGTGATTGAAAATAGTATTGTCCTGGAAGAAATCTATAACCGCCTTCGCCCTCTACTTGAAATTTCCTTTCGAGAAATTTACGACCGGGAAGTTTCCCTTACCAAAATACGCCTGAAAAAACGAATTGATACCGGGCTTTCCCTCCTTCCTCCTTATCGCCGCGCTTACGCCCGGAAAGTAATGGATAAAGTACTCCGAAAATTTTATGGAGAAAGTGAAGCCCGTGTCGGAGCGGTGATTTCGGTATTGCTCGATTCCTTCGAAAAAAATGATTATTGGATGGTGATGCAAAATTTTGAGGAATCCCGAAAAGGAGAAGTCGAAGACCTGACCCATGCGTTTACGGAATTTGGTATGCTCGATCTCGCCATGATCGGTCAACAATCCACTCATCGCCTGAGCATAATTAAAGACATCGAAAAACTTATTTTCCACCCCGACACTACGCTTAATCAAATACGTATCGCCCTCACCAACAACCTTTGGATGTTGGGCAACCCTAACTCACTGGTCTCTACCAACACCGAATTACAGCAAGTGGTGGACATGTATGTGAGGCATAAGTTTACCAACGGCCACGCCATTCATGCCCCCAATCTCCTTCTGTTGCAGGATTTTAACAAAGGTTTTGTTTTGCTCGACCTCAAAAGCCCCGATCATACGCTGGAAATAAACGACCGGCGCCGGGCCAAAGAATTTCAGGCAGACCTTCAGGTATATCTTCCCGGAAGAGACATTGATGTGATCGTCATTGGCGGGGCGCTCAGCCCTGGCATGGTGGGACAAAAGGCAAGTGCAGATATTCGTTTTATGTCTTACAAAGGCATGCTTTCCGACGCCAAAGTACAACTCAACTGGCTGATTGGAGAACTGGAAAAACGCTGACTTTGGAGAGATTTTGGTAATTTCCGGCCATGGAATCAAAGCGGAAACCCTGGCAGATTTTTGTGGATACCGGTGGCACTTTCACCGACTGTGTGGCCATTGATCCGCAAGGAAAAACACGGCTGATAAAAGTTCTCAGTAGCAGTGCGCTTCGTGGGAAAATTGTAAAAAGCAGTCCGCAGGGGATTTTGTCTGTGGCGATCAATTGGGGTGAAACCCCCGATATATTTTCCGGTTATGACTTTTATCTCCTCGGTTTATCGCGCACAAAAATCGGCAAAATCAGCCATTCTGATCTGCGCAACGGGCGGATTTATCTAAAAGAAAAATTTGACGACCTGATTGCGGAGGGCAGCGATTTTGAAATCTCCGCAGGAGAAGAAGCCCCTATACTTGCGGCTCGGGTTGTAACGGGTACTCCCCTTGACCAACCCCTTCCCGCCGTCGAAATGCGGCTGGGATCTACCAAAGGAACGAATGCCCTACTCGAAAGAAAAGGAAGCCGGACCGCATTCCTCATTACCCGTGGATTTCGCGACCTTTTGGTGATCGGCACTCAGCAGCGTCCCGATATTTTTGCACTCAACATTCAAAAGCCCCCGCCCTTCTACGACTTGGTAATCGAAGTCGAAGAGCGAATAGATGCACAGGGCGAAGTCGCCCAAACCTTAACAGTCGCAGAATGCGAAAGAATCACTCTTGCCCTTCGGGCCTCGGGTTGTGAATCGGTAGCCATCGCTTTGCTGCATAGCTATCGCAATTCCTTGCATGAACAGATGCTGGCCCGCCACCTTGCGGCTGCGGGTTTTTCCTATATTTCGGTTTCCTCTTCGCTTGCCCCGTCCATTAAAATACTGCCACGGGCGCAAACCGCCGTGGTCAATGCCTACCTGCATCCCGTCATTGAGGGGTATCTTTCACGGGTAAAAAAACACATCCCCACGGGTTCTCTCCACATAATGACCAGCGCAGGCGGTTTGGCGGGCGCAGATCATTTTTTCCCGAAAGACAGCCTTTTGAGCGGCCCGGCAGGAGGCGTGGCAGGCGCCGCAAAAGTTGCAGAGGATACCGGGTTTAAAAAAGTGTTGTCACTGGACATGGGCGGAACCAGTACCGATGTCGCCCGTTATGATGGAAAATTTGAATACCAATTTGAATCGCAGGTAGGCGACGCCCGCCTGATGAGTCCTTCGCTGGCCATCGAAACCGTCGCCGCCGGCGGCGGCTCTGTATGCCGTTTCGACGGCATGCGGCTGACCGTAGGACCTGACAGCGCCGGCGCTTTCCCCGGCCCGGCCTGTTACGGTGCGGGAGGCCCGCTTACACTTACCGATGTCAATCTGCTTCTCGGTCGTTCGGACCCCGCCGGATTTCATATCCCCATTCGCGAATCCGCCGCAAAAGCTGCATTAAAAGCCCTGAAGGGCGATTCTCCGATTGATGATGAAACGCTTCTTTATGGTTTCCTTCAAATTGCCAATGAACGAATGGCGGGGGCTATTCGGCGTATTTCCGTGAGCCGGGGGTATGATCCCGTGGATTACGCTCTTCTGGCTTTTGGCGGTGCAGGGGGGCAGCATGTCTGCCATGTCGCCGAAATACTGGGAATTTCACAGGCCATTGTTCCCTCCTATGCGGGGGTTCTTAGCGCATGGGGGATCGGCCATGCGCTAATAAGCAGGTTCGTCTCCCGTCAGGTACTCCGTCCATATAAACCGGAGGATCACTCCCTGGGCCTGCTAATTGAAGCGATGAAGCGGGAAGCACTAGGACAGGTGGAAAAAGAAAAAAGAGGAACGGAGGTTGCCAGGATTCGCTCTGTCAGTCTCTTTCTCCGGCTTGCCGGCCAGGAAAATACCCTTGAAATTCCCTGGGAAGCGGGAACCGAGGTAAATTCCCGATTTAGAACAGTGTATGAAAAACTTTTTGGACATTGGGTGGAAAACCGCATGATGGAAGTGGAGTCGGTGAAAGTGGTTGCGGTGCTGGAACCTTCGGTTATTCGCCCCCCAAACCTTTCTGTCAAAGAATTTTTTTCTCCTCAGCCGGATCATTATTTCCAGGAGAAACCGGTATTTATCTGGGAAAAGCTTAAACCGGGTTCCATGATTACCGGGCCGGGTCTGCTTATCAGCCAGCATAATACAACGGCAATAGAGGAAGGTTGGACTTGTGTGATTGATGGGGAAAAACAGGCCATTCTCCGAAAAAACACCACGGTAAAAACATCCGCTGCGGCTTCGAATGTTTCTTCTCACAGTGTTGTTCAGTTGGAATTATTTACCAACCGGTTTCGGGTGATTGCCGACGAAATGGGGGCCGTACTGGAGCGCACCAGTTTTTCGGTGAATGTAAAAGAGCGCCTGGATTTTTCCTGCGCGTTGCTCGATGTTTACGGAGAACTAATTGTGAATGCGCCTCATATTCCGGTTCACCTGGGCAGTCTGGGGGTATGTGTACGGAAGGTGAGAGAAAAGATTGTTATCGGTCCGGGGGATGTTGTGATTACCAATCATCCCGGGTTTGGGGGATCTCATTTGCCCGATATAACCCTTATCAGCGGCGTTTTTGATGATAAGGGTGAATGTATCGGCTACGTAGCGAATCGTGCTCATCATGCCGAATTGGGAGGCAAACGCCCCGGCTCTATGCCCCCCGACGCTACCCGACTGGTGGAGGAAGGGGTTGTTTTTGCTCCTGCCTACTTCGTAAAAGCCGGTGTTGTCCAATGGGAGAATATAACTGCTATTTTATCAAATGCCTTATGGCCCAGCCGGGCACGGGCGGAAAACCTTGCAGATCTCAATGGGGGGCTGGCTTCTATCCGCGCCGGGGTAAATGGGTTACGGGAGCTTTGTCGGGAGTTTGGTTCAGAAAATGTGCGGTTGTACATGCAAAGAGTGAAGGATTATTCAGCCGCAGCACTTTTGGAGAAAATGGCTTCATTGCCTCAGGGTGTTTTTTCGGCGATTGAGTACCTCGATGACGGATCTCCCCTGGTAGTTACTGTAAAAACCGGCGCGAGTGAAATTTTTATAGACTTTACGGGAAGCGGGCCTGTTCATCCCGGCAACCTCAATGCCAATACAGCCATAGTGCAGAGTGCGGTGATTTATGTTTTGCGGTTAATACTGGACGAGGTGGTTCCGTTAAATGAGGGATTAATGCAACGAGTCAGGATGAATATACCGGAAGGGATATTAAACCCGGTTTTTCCGGAAGACCCTGCCGAATGTCCGGCGGTAGTGGGAGGGAATGTGGAGACCAGCCAACGGCTGGTGGATACTTTGCTCAAAGCTTTCGGACTTGGAGCTTGCAGCCAGGGCACGATGAATAATCTGCTCTTCGGCAATGAACATTTTGGTTATTATGAAACGATAGGTGGCGGAACCGGTGCCGGCAGGGGGTTTCACGGAACTGATGCCGTGCATCAGCACATGACCAATACCCGGATTACCGACCCGGAGGTTTTGGAGTTTCGTTATCCGGTAGTGCTTGAAAGATTTGCTATTCGTCACGGGTCGGGTGGGCAGGGGCAGTGGAAGGGGGGAAACGGGGTAATAAGGGAAATTCGGTTTCGGGTACCCGTTTCTTTAACTTTTCTTTCTCAGCACAGAAAAGAAGCTCCTTATGGCCTTGAAGGAGGAAGTCCGGGCAGTTGTGGCCGGCAATGGGTGATAAGAAAAGGCGGGGAGGTAGAAAAACTCAGCGGATCCGACGGTATTTTTATTAATCCCGGCGATATTTTTGTGGTAGAAACACCGGGTGGCGGCGGGTACGGGCGTTATAGTTGAGGGAAAGAGTGTAAAATAATTAATAGTAAACCCGCTTTCAGTGCAAATTCAGGCCAATTTCCCCCTATTTTCCCAAGACGGGATATGTAATATTTGGGATTGTTACGGTTTGGGAACTTTCCACCCACCGCATACCTTTGAAATATCTTATTAGGCATTACGCCAGATACAGAAGCTAGGGGTTAGGGTTGACTCTCCCGATTGGGATAGAGTCCCCTAATTTTTTTTAAAGTGATCCGTGTTTTTTATTGTTGAAGTTGTACATGAAAGACAACGTAAGTCCGGAAGTATAAAGTTGTTTTTCAAAACCACGTGAGCCAGAGCCTTTGGTTCGCTGCACATTCATCTGAAAATAAGGCTCTACCTGTAGGGCAAAGTGATTGCCAAACTGGTATTCGAGTCCACCGGCAACATAGATATTTCCCACATACGTATTGAGGCTTCTTTCGTCAGTAGGCAGGTTTTGCTGGCGCAGAAGGTTTCTGTCAACGCCCTGATTGTCGGGCGAATTAGGATCATATTCCCAATAATTTTCGGCGATGGATACCGTCGTAACAATACCGCCAAGCGCATAGAGGTTGAGCGGTGTGGAGGATGGAAAGTTGTAGCGGATGAGTAGCGGTGCTTCCACCATTTTCAGATTGGCATCCACGGCGCGGTCAAAACGTTGCGGCGCGAATATCTGGTATTCATACCGAAACTGTTTCAGGCTATAGTGCATACCGGAGACAACACTCCATTTGTCATTGATCAAAAATTCCAGACGCGCCCCGGCCAGAAATCCAGTTTCCGGCTGGTTACTGAGTTCTGCTTTGGTACGAGTCTGCCCGCCATAAATACCTACCCGGATACCCGGAACCGGGCGTATTTTTTTGTCAGGCTCATAATAGTAGTCGGGCAATGTATTCAAGTCATCGGAAGGGATAATATCCGAGGAAACCGAAGCAGAGACCGTTGATATCAGAGGGACATAAAGTTCAGGATGAGTAATTTGTGCAGATTGGGTTGCGGTAAGCGCAAAATTTCCGGGAAACATATCCGCATAAACCGGTTTATCCGGAACAATGATATCCGGGGCGGTGGGAGAGGCGGGAATGATTTCGTCAGAAAATTTGTCTTTTACCGGAATAATTCGGTTACCGGTATTTCGGTTTTCTTCAATTACAGAAGCCTGTTGCCAGTCGCCGGAGAAAGACTGAGTCATTTTTCCATTTTGCGGTTGGAAAGCCGGGGCATAATATTCCGCAAAAACTTTTTCCGGTCGGGACAAGGTTTGAATTTCTTTTACCCAGAGAGTAGTAAGGAAAAGAAGGAAAGCGACGGAGGCAGCCGAAATATAGTTTTTCCAATTGGCATAGCCAGAGGGTTCGGGTGCCCCGTCAGTAACAACAGCCTGATTGAGCATGGCTGCCATTAAGCGCCAGTCCTTCAGGGAGAAAGAAAAAATAAAACTGCCCAGACTTTGCCGTATTGCCTGATCAAAAGGAGCCGCGAGCCGGTCGGCCATATAATACCAGTCGGCGGGGTTGTAAGCTACTTCATAATCAGTGAGAGCCTCACGTATGGAGGCATCAAAAGGCGAATCATCCAGGCGCGAAGCGAGGATGTTCCAGTCAGAAGCATTATAAGGCAGGGAAATATTCGCAAGTTTTTCCGCAATAGAATGATCGAACCCCTCTTCATTGAGGGCAGTTTCGAAGTGTTCCCAATCCAAAGGATTGGGAGTTTCGGATAATTGCGAGAGTTTCTCCCTGATTTGGTGGTCAAATTCAGTTGAAAGAGAATCCACAGAAACCTCCTCTCCGCCAGCAAGTATTGTTGTCGGGTCCTCTTCAGGGGACCGTTCAGCCATTTCGTCACTCTGATCCAGGTCAAACTCCATTTCCTCCCAATCTAAAGGATCGAAAGGCACCTCAAGGTGAGCGAGTTTTTCCCAGATGAGCTTATCAAAGTAAAAATCATGCATAGTTGTCGCCCTCCGCTCTTCGCACGACCCTCGACCTGAGGACCATCTGCTGAAGTTTGGCTCTGGCTTTTGCTAAGTTTGATTTGGATGTTCCTTCACTTATACCCAGTAAATCACCAACTTCCTTATGTGAATAACCTTCTACTACATACAGATTGAACACGGTTCTGTAAGCAGGCGAAAGTTTTTGTACCATGGCCAGAATCTCCTCCGCGCTCAGATCTGCCACGACATCCTGAGAATCTGCCTCATGTACAGCCTGATTAATCTCGACGAGATTAGGCCGTTTGGCCGTTTTCCGATAATGGTCAATCGCAGTATTGATCATTATGCGTCGTATCCAGGCGCCAAGATTAGTGCCCCGGTTGAATTTCTTCAGATTCCGGAATACCTTCATAAATGCCTCGTGAAGTACATCACGTGCTTCTTCACGGTCATTGGTATAGCGCATGCATACCACCATCATACTGCCGTAGAACTGTTCGTACAGCAGTTTCTGATATTTACGACCGCCTTTGAGGCAACCATCAATTATCTCGTCCTCATGATAATCTTTGAATCTCATTTCGTCTTGGTAATTCATCAACGCTATCCTTTTATAAGGGGTTGCTTAACCAGGAAAAAACCCTACCCCACAGATTCCCTTTGTATAGTTAAGAAATAAATTTTATAAAAGAAAGACCATCAATTTGCCCCTAAGGTATGTAAGGAGACAAAAGATTTATTTAACTTTGGTTTTAAGAACCGGGAAAATGATTTCCGGATTCTCAGATTGAGTTAGTTTTATTCAGCTTTATTTATTAAATTAACTTTGAATGAGTAACCGCATGGCCGGCGTCCTTAAGCGGTATTTATTTACCCGGTACATCCCGGTTTATTAAATCAACAAGTAAGAAAAACAGATTCAAACGGTGAACGAGCATACGGCGATTACACAGGATACAGAATTATCCCAGGCCTTAAAGAGGTATTTTGGATATGATTCATTCAGAGGGAAGCAGGAAGTGGTTATCCGGAATGTGCTGGCCAGAAAAAATACTTTTGTTATCATGCCTACCGGAGCGGGTAAATCGCTCTGTTATCAACTTCCCGCAGTGATCATGGAGGGCACGGCTCTGGTTATTTCTCCATTGATAGCTCTGATGAAAAATCAGGTAGATCAACTCCAGGCGTTTGGTATTGAAGCGGGTTTCCTCAATAGCAGCATGTCCCGTGCAGATTACGATGCTGTCAAACAAAAAGTGCTCAGCCGCACGCTGAAGTTGCTTTATGTGGCTCCTGAGTCGCTTGTCAAGGACGAATTTATTGAATTTCTCCGGCAGGCACATGTGAGTTTTATGGCGGTGGATGAAGCGCATTGTATCTCCGAATGGGGACACGATTTCCGCCCGGAATACCGACGGATACGCGAAATGCTGCTTCAACTGGGTTCTGTCCCTGTCGTAGCACTTACCGCTACGGCTACTCCTAAAGTGCGTCAGGATATTATTCAGAATCTGCATATCGAAGGGGCCGACGTTTTTATCACCAGTTTCAACCGCGAAAATCTTTACTACGAAATCCGTCCTAAAGTCAGCCCCTCTCACGCTACGACGGAGATCATCAAATATGTAAAACAACACGCCGGTAAATCGGGCATTATCTATTGCCTCAGCCGCCGGAAAGTAGAAGAAAACGCTGAAATCCTCAATGTAAATGGTATCAAAGCCGTGCCTTATCACGCAGGCCTCGACTCGGCTACTCGTACCAAACATCAGGATATGTTTCTCCATGAGGATGTTCAGGTGGTCGTCGCCACAATCGCTTTCGGCATGGGGATAGACAAACCGGATGTCCGGTATGTAATACACTATGACGTACCCAAAAGTATCGAAAGTTATTACCAGGAAACGGGGCGCGCGGGCCGCGACGGACTCGAAGGCAATTGTATCCTCTTTTACGACTTTAACGACATCGTGAAACTGGAGAAGTTTATGAAGGATAAACCGGTAAGCGAACGGGAATCTGGAAAACATCTCCTCTACGAAATGGCCGCTTTCTCCGAATCGGGAACCTGTCGCCGAAAAATGATGCTGCACTATTTCGGTGAAACTTATGAAAGAGAAACCTGCGGGGAAATGTGCGACAATTGTCGTTATCCGAAAGAAACCTTCGCCGCCGAAAAATATGTGATGATTGCCCTCAATGCCGTCATCGCCGTCAATGAAAAATTTGGCCTCACTCACCTCATTAATCTTATCCGGGGCAGCAACAACCAGCAGCTCAACCTCTACGGGCATGAAAAGCTGGATGTCTTTGGACAAGGTAAAGATCTCGATGAAAAACAGTGGAAAGCCATTTTTAGCCAGTTGATCGTCAATGATTTCCTCCTGAAAGACATTGAAGACTACGGGGTTATAAAACTCGCCGAGACCAGTAAGGAATTTCTAAAAACTCCTTACCCGGTCAAACTTGTGAAGTTTCAGGATTTTGAACAACTCAAAGGCGCAACCACGCCGATTGAAGATTTCAAAACCTACGATACCATTCTGTTTGATCGCCTCAAAACCCTTCGCAAAAAAATCGCAAAGGAAAAAGGCATTCCTCCTTATGTAATTTTCCAGGACCCTTCGCTGGAAGATATGTCCACCAAATACCCGCTTTCCATTGATGAATTTCAGAATATTACCGGCGTGGGCAGAGGAAAAGCCCAGAAGTTTGCCGCACCTTTTATAAAACTCATTAAAGACTACGTAGAGGCAAATGGAATTGAACGAATGGCCGATGTCGTCGTCAAATCCACGGCTCGTAAGTCTATGAACAAGTTGTTTATCATCCAACATGTGGACCGACGGACGCCTTTAAATGAAATTGCCGAACTAAAGGGCATGGAGTTTGGCGAGCTGTTGGAAAACCTTGAGCAAATCGTTTATTCCGGTACCAAACTTAATATTGATTATTATATTGACGATCGGGTTGATGAAGAAAAAATCGAAGAAATTTTTGACTACTTTATGAACTCGGAGACTGATAGTATTGATGAAGCAGAAAATGAGTTGGGTACTAAGTTTGAACGAGAAGAAATTCAGCTTGTGAGAATCAAGTTTATTTCGGAAGTAGGAAACTAGCATATATTTTTATAAAAAATTATCTACATGGATATTGTTAAAGAATTAGACCAACTGGAAGACCAGTTTTATGGAGATTGGGAAGAAGATAAAGCGGCTTTGATTGATGCGCTCCGCCCGATTCACCTGAAAGCACGTGAAAGCAAAGATACCTTCAACCGGTTTGTGGTACAGACTGCGGAACGGTTTGGGGGTGCATATATCCCATATCTTTTCTGGGAAAAAATTTCGGACTTCCTTGAGGCACCCGAGGAAAGAGCCTATCTCCATGAACTGATCCGGATTTTTATCAGCAGCAATTTTGAAAATGAAGAACAGATGAACATGAAACCGCTGCTGGTTACATATTTTGCCAAAGAAAAAGAATTTGAACTAGGTAAAATCCGCGCATTGGTCGTGGACAAATCGCACCCGTCGGTGAAAGATTATTTCTATAAACTGATGAGTTTTGTCGAAAAAAATCAACGGGCAACCGAGATGTACACCGAAAAATTTATGCTTCTGAAACATGTACACCCCGATTTTGAATTGCTGGGCATGCCTATTACCCAACTGAAAGAAAAGCTGGAAGGCGCATACTGAAAATATATAAATGAATTTTTGAAAAAAACCGACTGTCATATAGTCGGTTTTTTTTGTCCAATCATTTTATTTTATTGATTATCAGTCTTTTATACATAAACTACAAATACCCGAATATTTTACCATTAGCGAATTACCCGATTCCTGCATGTTAGATTTATCCGAAAAACGCAGAATTAACACTTTATCAAAATCATTTTTTAAAAACAAAGCAGGTAGAATCCCCCGTAATTCTGCGGTTTTTGGGCGTCCTATTAAAACCCGGATGAACCACGACACCCAATCACCCGATAAGGTTGCACCCCATTAAAAAAGTTCAATGTAATATCCGGCATATCAATCACTCAGATTAGTGTAACGGGCCTCCTATATTTGAAATCACTGCACAGAATAAATGCACAGGTCAATTATGGTATCAAAGCTGATTACCCTACACAACTGGTGGGAAACCCTTGACAATGACTGGCGTGAACTGATAATAGATCAGTTGGAACTCAACGGGTGTTTTGCCGAGGCAGACATCGAATTTGTTCTTACAATTACAGAACTTGATTGTAGCGGTTCTTCCATTACAGACCTTGCTCCGGTTACTCAACTTACACATCTGAAGTCGCTGGACATCAGCAATACTCCGGTTACGGATTTATCTCCTTTGGTACACCTTCCTTATCTGCGAGAGTTACATGCTTCTTTCTGCGGGGAGTTGGACTTATCTGTGCTCGAGCAAATGCCCCAACTGGAGGTATTAGATATTTCATACCCTCAGGATTTGGAGATAAAATTGCCCGATCTCAGCCTGTTGGACAATCTCCGGGAACTCTATTGCAACGCATGCGGCGTACGTTCGGTCGTTCCGTTTATCGGAAACAGCCGCATCGAGGTCATTTGCGCCTTTTTTAATCCCATACCCAAAGTGGAAATCACCGCCTACCGCGAGATGATGCCGGGCTGTAAAGTGCTGTTTTAAAAGCCTTTATGTGATTTTTTGAGATTTAGCGTCTCCCCACAAATCTTCGAGTCGGTAAAACTCTCGTTTACCGCGCTGAAAAATGTGTACGACTACATTTCCGTAGTCAATCAGTACCCATTCTCCGTGCTGAAGGCCTTCTTTGCTTAGCGGTTTTTCTTTTACTTCCGACATCATTTTCATCACCGACTCCGCCAGGGACTGTACGTGCCGGTCGGAGGTGCCTGTGCATATTATGAAATAATCGGTGATCGCTCCGTCTGTCTTCCGCAGATCCATCCTCACAATATCCTGCCCTTTGATTTCCTGCAGCCCTTTTACTGCGATATCAGAAAGTTTTTGTGCATCCAGTAAGATTGGTGTCATTCAATAGAATTATCCGTGTAAGTAGTTATAATTGACTAAATTTAAGCCTTTTAATGGTAAAATAAAAAGTTTCGGCAATATGCCTGAGATAATTTTTACGGGGAAAAACCGTATTGACCTTTCGGAAACACCCTCTACGAATACCTATGCAAATGAGTTGCTGATCACCCACCCTCCGGAAGGTACACTTATTACTACGGTCAATCAGACAAAAGGAAAAGGTCAGAAGGGCAATACATGGACTTCCCGCCCAGGACAAAACCTGACTTTCAGCGTGATTTATTATCCCGACTTTCTTACACCCGACCGGATGTTTATGCTGAGTAAAATCGCCAGCCTGGCCGTAAGAGATACCGTCGCCGAATTTCTCCCCCTGGAGGATGTCTGGATCAAATGGCCCAATGATATACTGCTGAACCGAAAAAAAGTGGCGGGAATCCTCATTGAAAACCAACTCGAAGGTATGGGTATCCGCGCTTCAATTATCGGTATTGGTCTGAACGTCAATCAATTGTCCTTCCCCCCCGAAATTGAATCACGGGCAGTTTCGATGCGAAAATATCATCCTGTGGACCTGGCTCCGGAAAAAGTTCTCAGTCGTCTGCTCTTTCACCTCGAAACGTGGTACCTTGCGGGCCGCCGAGGGAATGCGGAGTCGGTAAACCGCGCGTATTTTAGCCATCTTTACGGATACCAGCAGCCCGTAGAAATGAAAATTCAGGATCGGAAAATCAAAGCTCCCATAGCAGGCATCAGCCCAAGTGGAAAGCTGGCAGTACAGATCGGAGAAAAAATGCAGTATTTTGATTTTAAGGAAATAGAGTTTGTCTTCTGAAACGAGTTATACCTTTGGAACTAGCCATTGATATCGGAAATACCCGCACAAAAATCGGCCTTTTTCAGCAGAATGAAATGGTACGCAACTGGAATGTGCCCTCGGCTGATCTGGAGAAAAACCTTGCAGACTGCCTGTCGGAAATTAATTTTACCGGAGAATTGTCTTGTGGCTGGATGAGTGTCGGGACAACTCAGGCCATCGAAAGTTTTGCGGTATGGTCTGCCCTCCCTTTTCCGGTAAATATTCGCCCGATAAAAGTAACCGATCCCCTCCCGATAAAAAATCATTATTCTACCCCCCACACATTGGGGATAGATCGCATTGTGGCCGTCGTCGGAGCCAAAGCTCAGGCACCGGAAAGTGCCGTATTGGTGATTGACGCCGGGACAGCCATTACCTACGATTTTGCCACCGCCGAAGGCGTTTATCTCGGCGGCGGAATTGCCCCCGGGGTAAATATGCGCTTTAAGGCGCTTCATACTTTTACGGCAAGATTGCCTTTGATCTCCGCGGAAGGAGACACCCCGCTGGTGGGATATAGTACCGAAACCTCCATCCGCTCCGGGGTGATCAACGGTATGCGGGAGGAAATTTCCGGTATCATAAACCGCTACCGTGCAACCTTTGGCGACCCCTTTACCGTCTTCCTTACAGGCGGAGATTTACATCTCTTTGAAAATCATTTGAAAAACCTCAATTTTGCAGACGTTTTTCTAACCCTAAAAGGGATAAACCATATTCTGACCTTCAAAAAACCCCTATGAACAGGAGCCGATTCGCAGTTGTTTGGATTTGCCAGTTACTTCTGGTTTGTTCCCTCCATGCACAAGAATTAACACTCAGTCCCTATTCCCGCTATGGAATCGGTGATATATTGAGCAGCACCACCACCCGAAATGCCGGTATGGGAGGTATTGGCATTGCTGCGGACAACTATTTTTCCATCAACCGGGTCAACCCGGCTTCTTACGGCGACCTCATTTATACTACCTTCGATATTTCCGCTTTTGGTCAGTTTAGCCGTCTTAGATCTGCACAATCCAAAGAAAACCAATTTTCTGCGGGGTTTCAGGACATCGCTTTTGGTTTTCCTTCCAATAAAAATGTAACGCTGGTAATGGGTTTTGCCCCTTTCAGCGCGGTCGGATACAATATTGTTGACCTCAAAAACATCCAGTTGGGTGACTCTGCATATATTCAGGAGACCCAATATTCCGCCACCGGGGGCATCAACCAGGCTTATGTCGGCGGCTCTGTCCGAATGTTTAAAAGAAAATTGCGGCTGGGGGTAAATGCTCGTTACCTGTTTGGAAATACACAGTACAACTGGGCCATTTTCCTTCGAAACCCTGACTCCACCGTTGTCGAGAATTTCCAGCTTATTTCGGCCAGTCGCAGCGTGTATATCAAAGGTTTCAGCAGTCAGTTTGGATTGATTTATCAGGATACTCTCAATAAAAAAGAAAATATTCTTTTCCGCCTGGGGGTTACTACCGATTACAGCCTTAACCTCAAAGGCGACCGCGTGACCGAGTTTGACAACGGGCAGGTTCTTGATACCACCAGCCAGGGATTCCAGACCGGCGACATTGTTTTGCCATCGGTATTGGGGGCCGGTTTTATGATAAACAAACCCGGATACTGGTCCGTTGGGATGGATGTGATGTATCGAAACTGGGAAAATTTCCAATATTTTACCGACCAGACCACATTAGGTAAAGAACTTCGAGTTGCTGCAGGAACCGAATTTTCCCCTAATCCCCAATCCCAAAAATTCTTTGACCGGGTGAGTTATCGCTTGGGAGCATACTGGCAGCAAACCTATTTACAACTGGAAAATGAGCCGATTCAGGATTACGGCGTTACCGTCGGAGTCGGCATTCCCGCCGGGCTGAAAGGCAATTCCCGCCTCAATCAGGGGCGGGCCACTTCCCGGATCAATCTTAGCGCCGAACTTGGCCGCCGGGGGAATGTTACCAGCCAGCCACTGGAAGAATTGTACGCCCGCATACGACTGGGCTTTAGCCTGAATGACCGCTGGTTTATCCGTAGAGTTGTTGATTAATATTCATGAAACTACTTACCCCGGAAAATTTTCCCGACTACGAGCTGATAGACAGCGGAAACGGAGAAAAGCTGGAGCGGTTTGGCAAATATGTCCTCATCCGCCCCGAGCCGCAAGCCGTATGGAGCAGGGCGATGGAGGAAAATGAATGGGTAAAAATGGCCCATGCACGTTTTGTGCAGGAAGGAAGCCACTCCGGAAACTGGGATAAAATCAAGTCCATACCCGACCAGTGGTACATTTCCTACAACTATAAAAAAGCCCGGTTACAATTCAGGCTGGGGCTTACCGCCTTCAAACACGTGGGAATTTTCCCCGAACAGGCCGTAAACTGGGACTTTATCTACGAGTCAGCCGGAGCGATAAACAACTGCCGCGTCCTCAACCTTTTTGCCTATACGGGAGGAGCCTCCCTGGCCGCCCGCGCCGCGGGCGCGGACGTGATACACTGCGACTCGGTCAAAAATGTGCTCAACTGGGCCAACCACAATATGCAGTCCAGTGGCCTCGATGGTATCCGCTGGCTCCTCGAAGACGCTTTTAAATACACCCAACGCGAGGCCCGAAGAGGCAATACCTTCCACGGCATCATCCTCGACCCTCCCGCTTACGGCCACGGCCCCAAAGGCGAAAAGTGGCAGCTCGAAGACATGATCAACGAACTTACCCAAAGCGTAGCGGCGATTCTCGACGAAAAACAGTTTTTCCTGGTGTTTAACAGCTATTCCCTCGGTTTTTCTACTCTCGTAATCGAAAACCTTGTGCGAACCCATTTCTCCCGCCAGCTTAAGAAGATAACACCTGAAACCGGTGAAATATACCTCCGCGAACGCAGTGGACGTAAACTCCCCGCAGGGATTTTTGTGCGGTTTTCAATGTAGGGGTTGAAAATTTGGGGTTGAAAATTTTCAACCCCTACTAGCATTTGTTATGCTTGCATACTAAATTTGTGTAAAGCCAGGGACTATGATAAGCCAGATACTCTTTTTACTGCTCGCAGCCGGAGCCTTAGGTTTTTTCGGAATGCAGGTAAATCAGATCCGCAAAAATATTATGCTCGGCAGACCCGACAACCGCTCGGGAAACCGCAATGAGCGATTGAAAAAAATGCTGCTGGTAGCTTTTGGACAGCAGAAAATGTTTCAGCGAATATTACCGGCGGTTTTACATTTTTTTATTTATGCCGCCTTTTTACTCACACAGATTGAACTGCTTGAGATTTTTGCCGATGGACTTAGCGGATCACACCGGTTGTTTGCCCCGGCATTGGGCGGGTTTTATACCTTCCTTATCAGTTTTATCGAGGTGCTTTCGCTACTGGCCTTGATTTCGACGGTCATTTTTCTTGCACGGCGCAATCTGCTAAAACTGCCGCGTTTCCATAAAGCGGAAATGAATGGCTGGCCCAAACTCGACGGCAATATTATCCTTTACCTCGAAATCCTTTTGATCACCTTTATCTTTACGATGAACGGGGCAGATGAAGTCCTGCACAACCGGGGCCTCAGCCACGCCGCCGGAGCAGAAGGTTCGGGAAGTTTTGGATTTTCTATCAGCCGTTGGCTGGGACCCGCTTTATTTGGCGGCATCACCAGTGAGGCCACCCTTCACACCCTCGAACGCCTCGGCTGGTGGGGGCATATCCTGGTGGTGTTTGGCTTTATGGTCTATTTGCCCAAGTCCAAACATTTCCATATCATCATGGCTTTCCCCAATACCTGGTATTCGGACCTCAAACCCGCCGGGCAATTTTCCTCCCCGCAGAATATTCAGGAGGAAATCAAAGCCATCATGGATCCCTCCTACACCCCCGCAACCCTCGAAAATCCGCCCCACCGGTTTGGTGCCAAAGACATTACCGACCTCACGTGGAAAACCCTAATGGACGCCTATACCTGCACCGAATGCGGGCGTTGTACCTCCGTATGCCCGGCAAACCTGACGGGCAAAAAACTTTCCCCCCGGAAAATCATCATGGACATCCGCGACCGGATGGAAGAAGTGCAGAAATACAAACTTTCCCCCGACGAACAAGGCGTGCTGACCGGCACAGAAGCAACCGCTGAGGCTGCATCCCATACTTTGCTGGGGCATTACGTCTCGGAAGAAGAACTCCGCGCCTGCACCACCTGCAACGCCTGCGTGGAAGCCTGCCCGGTAAATATCAATCCGGTAACCCCGATTATCGAGATGCGCAGATATCTGGTGATGGAAGAATCCAAAATGCCCGACGAATGGGCGGGAATGTCAGCCAATATCGAAAACAACGGCGCGCCCTGGGCATTTCCTGCCGCAGACAGATTTAACTGGTCAGAAGGTGTGTAATCATCCAACTTATCATTTATGACAAATATCACCATCCCCCTGATGGCCGATAAGGCCGCCGAAGGAAAAACCCCCGAATATTTGTTCTGGGTAGGTTGTGCCGGATCTTATGACGCCCGTTACCAGCGGGTTACACAGGCATTTGTAAGAATATTGTCCCATCTGGAAATAGACTACGCTGTGCTGGGGCCGGAAGAAACCTGCACCGGCGACCCCGCCAAAAGATCGGGAAATGAATTTCTCTTCCAGATGCAGGCCATGCAAAACATTGCGACGATGGACATGTACCACGTCAAAAAAATCATCACCGCCTGTCCCCATTGTTTTAATACCCTCAAAAACGAATACCCCGCACTCGGAGGAAACTACGAGGTGATACACCATTCCACCTTTTTGCAGCAATTGATTCAGGAAGGAAAAGTTGTATTGCAGGGCGGAGGAGAATTTCGCGGAAAAAAGATCACCTACCACGACTCCTGTTACCTTGGCAGAGCGAACGGCGTCTATGAAGCCCCGCGCCAGGTGCTCGAAGCCCTCGATGCAGAGTTGGTAGAAATGAAACGCTGCCGTTCGAAAGGCCTATGTTGCGGAGCGGGCGGAGCGCAGATGTTTAAGGAAGCCGAAAAAGGAAATAAAGAAATAAACGTCGAACGTGCAGAAGAAGCCCTTCAGACCGGAGCGGAAATCATCGCCAGCGCCTGTCCGTTTTGTATGACGATGCTGGACGACGGCGTCAAACATTTTGAAAAAGAAACCACCGTAAAAGTGTTTGACATCGCAGAATTAATAGAAAAAGGCCTAAAAAAATCGTAACTTAGATTTCCCCGAGACCCTATATAACGACCCCGCCGAAAGGCGGGGTTCCTCCCCAAAAGCCCCTTTGCGCTCTTTGCGTGAACCGTCGGGAGACAAACACGGGGAGGCCCAAAAAGTTTCTCGCAAAGGCCGCCAAGAACCGCAAAGGTTCTATGTTAAAAAGCAAGCGGGAGCGTAGAAATTTGGGAAAGAGGGGTAAACCCCGTAGCTTAGGGTTGCGGTAAAGGAACCCCTGTTTCAGGTAGGTATCCCGTGCGTGGAGATGTCGCCGCAAGAAAGGT
>JANRJC010000015.1:0-28605 GCA_033764335.1 Bacteroidia bacterium
CTCCCTTTCTACAAACATTTGACCTCTCCGAGGTCGGGCTTCGCCTCCAAACAAACCTAACTACAACTTGATGCAGCCGGACACTACGATCCTGCGGCTCGGCGTAGCCGGACTCCGGAGGAGTCAAATGTTTGTAGCCCATCGGCCCGCCCCCCATTTTCCCCCTCTTGCGCCGCAGCGCGCAAAATCCCGCTTCTCCAATCGGAGAAGCACATTTTAATATAAACCGCAAGGTCATCCCGAACGATAGTGAGGGACCTTTTCTCATTACGCGCCCCCGGCGCAACACAATAGAAAAAATAAAAAAAATGGGATCGCCGTGGGCTACCGACATTTCGGCCCTCCAGGCCTTTTGCTTTCAGCACAAAAATATGGTGTCGCAGACACAAGGCTCGGAGAGCCGAAATGTCGGTAGCCAATCGGCCCGCCCCCCATTTTTCCCCCTCTCGCGCCGCAGCGCGCACCTCTTTTGAAAAAGATTCCGCAATTTTTGGGGGATATCTCCCCCAAACCCCCTGTCGCTCCGGTGGTTCAGTTGGCACGCCTTCGCTTGCTCCGCCGCTACGGCTTTGCCAACTGCTCCACCTCCGCTCCCTGCTCAATGGAAAGCCCGGAAGGGACTGCCCTAAACTGGGGGGGCAAAAGCGAGGCGGAAGCCGAGATCAATGACCCGAATCACCGGCGAAGTGAGGGTGGGATCCGCAACGCGGCAGAACTGCGGATTGCGGTACCAGCCACCGCCGCGGTTCACACGATTAGACCCCTCCACAGGCCCCAAATAATCCTTCCCCGGGTTAACTGTATAAGGATCTCCCCAATCCCAACACCACTCATAAACATTGCCACTCATGTCATACAAACCGAGGGCATTGGGTTTTTTCTGGCCTACCGGATGGGTACGGTCACCGCTATTTTCATCATACCACCCCACACTACCCAGATCATTGCTCCCACTATACACAAACGGGGAGTGATGGATTCCTCCTTTTGCTGCGTATTCCCATTCGGCTTCGGTGGGCAGGCGGTATCCGCCCCGCAGGTTGACGGAATAATTGCCGACGGTGTCTTTTGCAATCGCCTCCGCCACTCCCATTTTCCGGCTCACCCAGTTGGCGTAGTTCACGGCATCGTACCAACTAACGTTTACAACGGGGTTGTCTCCGGGATCGCTCCAGGTAGATTGCAGATGATCTTTTATATCGAGGTTATTGGCTTTGCAATACAGGGCAAATTGCGACACCGTTGTTTCGTATTTTGCCATCTGAAAACTGCTCACTTCCTGAACAAAACACTCAATATCAATCGTACTATCACAGCCCATATAAAAAGAGCCGCCTTCTACGGCCACCATGACGGGGTAATATTTTTCCATCAGATGACGATACCAGGCAGAATCAAGCCTTTGTATTATTTCGCGTAGGGAAAATGATGATACAGATGAATTTTTCACCACAATCTTGGCTAAAGCCGCCGAGTCGAGCAGCGTCACCTCACCGATGGAGTCACCCGATTCTCCTTTCAAGAAGACGAGTTCGAGATAAGATTGATAGACTTCTTCTTGTTTTATCTGCAAGTTGATAGCAAGACGACGTGCAGAACTAATAATTTTGGCCGCCTCATCATAACGACCGTTGATAATTTCGGTATTGGCTTCGTCGAGAAAAAAGTTCACCGTCTTTTCATTCGCTGCTTCAAGGTCTGAAAGTGCCCGCTGTGTGGCGAAATACTGGTACACAGCAAAAACCAACGCGACGCCGGCAACAGCCAGCAGGGCCATCAAACGCCGGTTGCGGGTTTTGGCTTGGAGGAGTTGTTGTTGGTGGCGTAGGGCCTCTTCTTCTTTTTGTTTTTTTACCTGCTCCCGGCTTTTCTTTATCCATTCCCTCTCCTCCTCTTTGGGTTTAAACTTCTCCAGATAGGGTTCGATAAACAACAATTGTTTTTCGGTAAAATATTCTCTTACGCCCGATTGAAGGGCTACCTGGCTGCGGATGAGGCGCTGTACTTCGAGTATGGCGATTTCTTCGTCGGTGCGTTTTCCATGGATTTGACGGGCCAGGGAATCGTGGGCAATTTCGTAGCGGTCCTCTTTTTCCGAATATCGAAGAATACGGCTGGTGAGCAGGGACGAAACAATGTTCTCCATAAGGTCTTGACTCACCTCAGGCAGGCGGTCAAAAAGGTTTTGCCGGGAGAGGGGTTCTTTGGTTCCTTCGAGGGTGACAAAAGGGGAAAGGATTTTCCAGACAGTTGCGGGGGATTCCTGGCGTTTTAGGGCGATCTGCTGCACCTGTTCGTCGAGAAAGTCGCGAAGCACATCGCCAATGTCTCCGGCAGCATTGAGCGTTTCACGGGTAATTAAGGCATCTGCCTGCCGGGTATCATCTCCCGTTGCCAGAAGATAGAGTTTGTCCAGAAAAACCTGAAGGTAGGGCAAGGGGATGCTCACGGTTTTTTCTTCACCTCGTATTTTTTCAAAAATGGCCTCGGCGAGTTCGTCTTCCTCTCCGGACGGTAAACGCACATTGCTTTGTTTGCTTTCACTGATGTTTTTGATCACCGTTTTCACCTTGTCGAGATTCATCGGCTCTACGCGCAGTTTTTTGCGCAGGAGTTCGGGCACAGCCCTTTCAAACTCGTAGAGATGGCCGAGGTATTCTTCGCGAAGGGTGAGCATGATTTTGACCGGCTGTTCTACCTGTAAAATGTCTTTGACCGTTTCAATAAATTCTTCCTGCTCCTCTTTTGTGCCGAGAATATACAATTCTTCAAACTGGTCGAAGATCAGGTAAATGGGCTTAAAAAACCGAAGGTAAACGCCCCGGAGACGGCGGGCGATCGGAGAAATCGGCTGTCGTGTGGGGGTGGGATTGTTGAAATCTTCATCCAGCCATTCGAGGTCGCCGGTGGGGGATTTTTCCTCTCCTTCGACTTTGCGCAGGGCTTCTTCCAGGGATTCGTTGAGGTTTTTTCCTCTTCGGACAAACAGCGGGAGCCAGTCATGGCTTTGGAATTTATTGGCCAGACCACATTGGATCAGGCTGGTTTTCCCGGTTCCCGATGCGCCATAGAGAAGAAGAATATCCGTCTGGAATATCATTTCATACAGCAGCCGGGTTTCCTCGTCTCTGCCAAAGAAAAACTTGAGGTCTTCCCGGGTATAGGCGTCGAGGAATTTGAAGGGGTAGCTTTTTTTACTCATACCAGGCGGATTAAAGATCATCAAAATTAAGTGTATCCCCTAACAAACAACGCCGGGCTTCCCGAAGCTGATCCACCACACAGTCTAGGTTATACATGCGGTGGTTTTCTTTATTCATCATCAGATCACCCAAATCCGTATCGGCTTTCTGTATGCCCTTAAATTCAAGGTTTAGGAGGCTGTTGTCCTCCAGAAACAAATATTCAAAGCTCTTTTCTTCGAAGGGTTTTGCATAATAAAAACAAATCTTGGCCCCCGCCTCGAAGGTAAGTGTATGGTAATCAATCACAAAAGGAGATAAAACGATACAATCCTGATAATGATCGCCTTTATAAAGCAATACGGCATCGGTATGTGCCGTATCGGGAGTGTAAATCGCCTTTTCGGCGTCTTTATTTGCTTTGCTGTCAATACCCAGAGACGCAAAATGATGAATAAAGGCGGGTTCGTTATGCCGAATCTGGCGATAGCCGATGTTTTTAATTGAAGCCATTCGATAACAGGCAAGGAAGGAAAAATGACGGAGCAGGGCGGTCAGTTGGGTTTCGGCTTGTGTGCAGTCGGACAGCCCCGGAGGTTCTTTTTCCAGCCTTTGGCTGAGTTTGTGAAGTTCTACCACTCTATCGTGCAGTTCACTGCCTTCTTTCATCTGAAATTCCAAAGCCTCGATCTCGGGCAGGGGAAGTTCACTGCCACTATCTGCGAAGACCGGGTACAGATTTATCAAAAGGGCAAACTGTTCATTCAGTTCAGGCCCATTCAGATTGTCCAATCTTTTTCGAATAAGGTCTCTGGTTTTATCCGGCAGCGTCAAAGGCCGTTTTTTCATTTCGTCCCAGAGGCGGGAAAACATCGAAAAAAGAATCAGATCAAAACTTTGCCGGGCAATCTGGACACATTTTTCAACATAGGTTTTCGGTTTGGCCGCCGTAAATTCTTCCTTACCAATGGCCATGAGTTTGCCCAGTTGCACCCCGATCACGCCGACAAAACTGTAAGCGATGATTTCTTTGGCTTTGTCGCTGATTTTAAGCTGGGATTCCCAATCGGAAATCAGAGCCACCCTTTCGAGAAAACGTTGTGCGGCCGTAGTGTGAGGTTTAATGGCGAGGATTAGTTCACGGGTCAGGTGTTCATTAAAAGTGTAGTCCAACACACGGCTTTCCGGCGTTTCTAAAAAAATTTCACAATTTTCCAGAATGGCGGGGTATTCACGGGAGTAAGCTTCCAGTTCCTCCACCATTTCGGTCAGAGCCAGGCGGATTTTGCTTTTTTCCACGCTGGCATTTTCTCTTAGGATTGTACCGAGGCGAATATTTTTTTCCAAATCCTCGTACTTTCCAGAAAGGCTAATCACCTCATTCAACAACGGGCTCCCCTTCAGCAGTTGCTGCAAAATAGATAAAACCTCCTTTAGCTGATCAGCGGCAATCATTTTGCGGAGATTGTCGGCGATTTTCCGGATTTCATTCATCGGTATATTGTCAGGAATGTGGTGGGTAATATAAGAATATTATTTTTATCCGTAACTCCGGGTATCCATAACTCCGGGTTTAAACCCGGAGTTATGGATAATTCACCGACTCAATCCCTCCATTCGCAGAAGAAAACGCCGCTTCCATAGACTATCCGTAATTTTTTTTACCTTGCCACTACTAATTCGGCAAAAGAAGATTCACCTCATGCAACTCACGATCAACGGTCTCTCCAAAACCTACCCCAACGGCACTCAGGCTCTCAAAGGGGTAAGTCTCGAAATATCCACGGGCATGTTTGGCCTCCTCGGCCCCAATGGCGCGGGAAAGTCCACGCTTATGCGTACGCTCGCGACGCTCCAGGAAGCGGATTCGGGTACGGCTTTTCTCGATGGCCTCGACCTGCTCAAAGACAAAAAAGAGGTGCGTAAAATATTGGGTTACCTGCCTCAGTCTTTTGGGGTTTATCCCCGCGTGTCGGCGGAAGAAATGCTCGACCACTTCGCCACGCTCAAAGGCATTCACAACTCCCGCGAAAGAAAGGCCATTGTCGAGGCGCTCCTCCACCAGACGAACCTCTACAACGACCGCAAAAAAATGCTGGGCAAGTTTTCGGGTGGGATGAAACAGCGTTTTGGCATCGCGCAGGCGCTGCTCGGCAACCCCAAACTCATCATCGTTGATGAGCCTACCGCAGGGCTTGACCCCGCCGAAAGGCATCGTTTCCACAACCTGCTCAGCGAAATCGGCGAAAATATCATCGTCATCCTCTCTACGCATATCGTCGAAGACGTGAGCGACCTCTGCCGCAATATGGCCATCATCCACAAAGGGGACGTTGTACTCAGCGGTGTACCTTCGGATCTTATCGCTCAGGTCAATGGAAAAGTCTGGCAGACGGTTATCGAACCGGAAACGCTGGAAACACTTTCCTCACAGGTTAAGGTGATTTCTACCCGCCATGCGGCGGGGAAACTGCGGGTTCGCGTTTTTTCGGAATCCAACCCCGGCCAGGGGTTTGAATCGGTATCGCCCGATCTGGAAGATGTTTATTTCCTCCATATCAAAACCGGGGAAACCCAACCCAACCTCATCGCCGGATAGTTTTGCCTGAAGCCTTTTCAACCTGGAAAATCTTATGTTTAAATATATATTCCTCTTTGAACTGAAGTACCGGATCAAACGACCGGCTACCTATATTTACTTTGCGATCATGCTGCTCCTGGGCTGGGGCCTCGGCAGTCTGATGGCCGGGGGCATTGACATCGCCACGGCCAACGGCCTCACCGGCGGCGGGAAAAATTTCGCCAATTCGCCCTTCAATCTCCACCAGTATCTGATCTCCTTCGGACAGTTATTTGGCACATTTGTGGTTGCGGCTTTTATGGGTGTGCCGGTTTACCGCGACTTCCAGTACGACGCCCATCCGCTGTTTTTTACCAAACCCATTACGAAACTCGACTACCTCGGCGGCAGATATCTGGGTTCGATGGTTTTTGCGATTGCGGCTATGTTTATGATGGGAATCGGTTTTTATGTCTCCACCCTCATGCCTTATGTGGAGCCTTCTAAAATCGGGCCTTTCAGGTTTATGAGTTATTTCAATCCTTACCTGATGTCCATTATTCCCTATACGCTTTTTAGCGGAACGATTTTCTTTGGCTCGGTGGCCCTGACACGCAATCAATTGCTGATTTACCTCAACGCGGTCATCATTCTGGTTTTGTTTTCCTTTGCCTCTAATCTTGCCAATGAACTCGACAACGACCTTCTCGCCTCCATTATTGATCCTTCGACGGGTGTGGCTTTCCTGAAAGAAACGGAGTACTGGACGGTAGCCGAAAAAAATACGCTTGTCCTGCCTCTTTCCGCCAAAACGGGCCTTAATCTCCTGCTTTGGATGAGTATTACGGCCGCGCTGGCAGTTATCACCTATATACGGTTTCCGTTTACGCAGGCATTTGACACAGGGAAGAAAAAAGCGACAACGCCTTCTGCCCTACCCCCGATGGTATCCGAGCCGGAAATCATCGAGTCCATGCAGGCAATCGAACTTCCGCCCGTCAGCCAGGAATTTGCCCTAAACCGCTACCTCGCCCAATTATGGATGCTGATCAAAAGGGAGTTTAAGGGGATATTGACCAGCCCGATTTTTATTGCCATTGCGAGTATCGGGGTGCTGATGATGATTACTTCTGCGGCTTTTTCGGGCACGATTTCCGGGCAGCTATTTGGTACGGCTACGCTGCCGGTTACTTACCAGATTCTGAATCTGCTCAACTCCAACTTCCACCTGTTTATGGTCGCCATTATTATTTTCTATTCGGGCGAATTGATATGGAAGGAACGGGAAGTAAGTATCAACGAACTCTACGACGCGCTGCCGGTCCCGAACTGGCTGAGTTTTGCTTCTAAATTACTTTCGCTGTTGGGAATTGTTGCGCTGCTACTGGGTGTCATCATGGTTTCGGGTATCATCATTCAGGCGGTTCAGCAGTATTTCCGTTTTGAAATCGGGCTTTACCTCAAGACGTTGTTTGGCTACCGGTTTATAGACTACGTGTATATCGCGGTTCTGGCATTTTTTATTCAGACGCTGGTCAACAATAAGTATGCAGGTTTTTTTGTGGTAGTGCTGGTATATATGTTTAATTCGCTGGGGCTGGGGTTGTTGAATGTCGAACACAATATGCTGCAAATGTATTCCGACCCCGGGCTGCAATACTCCGATATGA
Organism: Bacteroidia bacterium; assembly: GCA_033764335.1. Classification (GTDB taxonomy): domain Bacteria; phylum Bacteroidota; class Bacteroidia; order J057; family J057; genus JAGQVA01. The sequence goes on from JANRJC010000015.1 coordinate 7,413, forward strand.
ACGGCTACGGGCATTTTACCTGGCCTTATTTTGCCTTCAAACTTTATTGGGGAGGGTTTTTTATTGTGTTGGGATTGCTGACGAATCTTCTCTGGCAGCGAGGCACCGAATCCAATGGCAAAGCCCGTATTCACCTGCTGAGGCAAAATTTTACGGGCGGTTCGTGGGCGGTTCTCATCGGAGGTTTGGTGCTTTTTATCGGAATGGGCAGTTATATTTTCTACAATACCAATGTTCTGAATGAATTTACCAACTCCGAACAGCAGGAGGAAGAGAGCGCCGATTTTGAGAAAAAGTACAAAAAATACGACGGCATTCCGCAACCGAAAATCACCTCGGTCAAACTCAACGTGGATATTTTTCCGAAAAAAAGAGCCTTTAGTGCAAGCGGAACTTACCTCCTCATCAATAAATCGCAGGTGGCCATTGACTCGGTACACCTCAACATTGACAACAATCAGGAATTTTCCAAGCTGGAATTCAGCCGTGCTTCCGAAGCCGTAATGATTGATGAAGATTTTGGTTATCGCATCTATAAATTGTCGCAACCGTTGATGCCGGGCGATTCTATAAGGCTAAATTTTGAACAGAAATACGAAACCCGCGGTTTTTACAATTCCGGCTCCAATACCAGTTTTGTTTATAATGGAACCTTTTTCAACCACGGATATTTCCCCTCTATTGGTTACGACCGCAACTTCGAGTTGAACGACAAAGAAATACGCGAGAAACATGGCCTGGCAGAAAGGGCGCGGTTTCCTTCGATTGACGATACTGTAGCCCAAAAATTCACCCTCATCTCCCATGATGCCGACTGGATAGATTTTGAAGCGACGGTCAGTACCGAACCCGACCAGATCGCCATTGTACCCGGTTATCTCCAAAAGGAATGGGAGGAAAACGGCAGGCGGTATTTCCATTACAAAATGGATTCGAAGATGGTGAAGTTTTACAGCATTGTCTCTGCCCGCTACGAAGTAAAACGCGATGTATGGCAGGCTCCCGACGGAAGAGAGATCAATCTGGAAATTTATTACCACAAACCCCACGACTACAATCTGGATCGGATGATGGTGGGCATGAAAAAATCACTTGAATATTATACCCAAAACTTCGGCCCTTATCAGCACCGGCAGGTGAGGATTCTCGAGTTTCCGCGTTATGCCGGGTTTGCGCAGTCATTTGCCAATACCATCCCCTATTCCGAAGCCGTGGGTTTTATTGCGGATGTGGACGAAGAGGATGTGGATTACCCGTATTATATCACGGCGCATGAGCTTGGCCATCAGTGGTGGGCACACCAAGTCATCGGTGGTGCGGTACAGGGGTTCCAGTTTTTGTCGGAAACCATGTCGCAGTATTCAGCGCTGATGGTGATGGAAAAAGAGTTTGGGCCGGAGAATATCCAAAAGTATCTCAAATACGAAATGGATACTTACCTGCGCCAACGCACGGCGGAACGGGTAGAAGAATTGCCCGCGTTACTTTCCGAAAACCAGTTGTATATTCACTACAACAAAGGCAGTGTGATTATGTACGCACTCAAGGATTATATCGGAGAAGACTCGCTCAATGCTGCGATGAAACGATACGTCGCTGCGGTAAAATTTCAGGAGCCGCCTTACACCACTACCCGCGACTGGAAACGGTACGTGGAGGCAGTTACCCCCGATTCCATGAAATATGTATTGACCGACATGTTTGAAACCATTACCTTGTTTGACAATCAGGTAAAAGATGCCTCCTATACCGAAGAAAACGGGCGTTTTAAAGTCTCCATCGCCATTGAAGCAAAAAAAATCAGGGATAATGGAAAAGGAGATGAGACCGAAATTGCCTTAAATGACTATATTGATGTCGCGGTTTTTGCCCGTGAAAAAGTAGAAGGAGACTGGAAGGACAAAACCCTGTACTTTGAAAAACAAAAAATCAGCCGGTCTGTGGATACACTTACGGTCTGGGTGGACGAAAAACCCACGAAAGTAGGTTTTGACCCTTACAACAAACTCATTGACCGCAAGCCGGATGACAATACAAGAAGAATTACTGTGAAAAAAGACAACTAAAATTTTGACTACTATGGAATTTACACCTATCCGACCAACAGCCTTAAAATACGGGCCTATTATTGGCATAGCGTCCGCCGCTTATGGCATTGTTTTAATTGCAACAAACCAGTTTGGCAATACTGGTCTGGGGCTGCTTGCCTACGTAATCAGCATCGGCGGCCTGGTCTTGACTTTTATGGAGTACAAAAAACTCAACCAGGGCTTTATGCCTTTTAATACCGGCTTCAAGCTGGGTTTTGTCACCAGTTTTATCGCCAGTGTGGTATCGGTTGTCATCAGCCAGGTTTATACCTCCCTGATCGCGCCGGGCACAACGGAAAAAGTGCTGGAATTTACCCGAATCAAACTGGAAGAAAATCCGGCCATGACGGAAGAAGCGATTGATATGACGATGGGCATCACCGAAAAAATGATGGTTCCTTATATCGCTATACCGGTAGGGCTTGTAACCGGCGCCATCGGCGCAGCCATTATTGCGCTGATTATGGCCGCAATTATGAAAAAAGATCCTGCTCAAGGCGCATAATCTTTTTCAGGTATATTTATTCTGAATCCCTGGTCTGATGGTTTTGAAGAATCAACAGGTCAGGGATTTCCGTTTCTACTCCTCCCGATACTTCTGGGACATTTGACCTCGGCACGCTGTAAAACGATCCCAGTATAATATCCGAATCTCCGTCTCCGTCATAGTCTCCGGCATCCATCACGAGCCAGCGACCGACCGTGCTTAATTCCGTGGTATAGGCGGTAAAGGTAAAATTCGAGCTGTTTTCGTTTTGAAGGTAAACAAAGTTTTCGCCGGGTGCTTTTTTCGGCTCCGGGAAAAAGGACACAACGGCCAGGTCCATGTCATTGTCTTTATCAAAATCACGGGCAATAATCCGGGTCGCTCCATACATCGGGAAAAAAAACTTTTCGGCAAAGTTGTTCTCCCCGTCATTGATAAAAATTCTTACCCCGTGATAGGGTTTTGGCGTGACGGAAAAGTCCGCATTGTCGCCATTTGCCGTAATTATATCTTTATCTCCGTCTCCGTCGTAGTCGGTCAGTTCAAACCAACTGGAGCCATATACCGGGCTGAATTGAAGTACATTCTTGAGGGAAAAAGTCAAATCTTTCTCCTGAAAAAGAATAAACACGCCCTCGTCTCCCTGAGCAGATAAAAAAACGATGTCCGTTTTTTGGTCGTTATTCATGTCCGCAGCGATGGTGCGCACGACTCCGGCTTTTGCGAAAAGCGTTTTCCTTTCAAACGTTTTTCCGGACGGGACAAGCAGTGTGAGTTTTCCCGAATAATTTCCGTATTCACTCACCAGCATTTCGTCTTTTCCGTCGCCGTTGAGGTCGTTTACCAGCGTATGAACCGGGCGATGCAGGCTGTCGAGTATCTGGGTTTGTTCATTGGGCCGTGAGATATTCATTTGCCCTCTTATCTGCTCATTAGGCTGCATGATACCGATCTGGGTAATAAATTCGGTGTCTCCGCTTTTGGCATAATCCATCACCGGCAGGGCAGCCAGATGCAGCAGTTCGGGTTTTGCCGGCAATTTCCAGCGAAATACCTCCCCAAATACATTACCGGCGTAAAGCGTGGACAGGCTGTCGTCAAAGGCCATATAGGTCATGTAGGCGGCAGGTCTTCCGTCAAGCGAAACCGGAGTGGGCAAAAACTGAGTAAGCGGCTGAGAACGTTTGCCAGCCAGCGGAATATTTTCCAGCGAGTCGGGAGCGTTTGCAAGAATATAGTTTTGTATTTTCTCCCATTTTTCCTGCGAAAGGAGTGGTTTTTCGGGGTAAACGCCCATTTGCTGGATGATAAAACTTTCGGCGATGGAGGCTTTGGCCAGAGGGTTGTAACCTTGTATTTTTATCCCGAGGCGGGCAGCCATTTCCGGCAATACTTTTTTCTCCCAGATACTGCGGGGAAGTTCGGCAGGAAGGGGTGCAACATGGCAACTGCCACACCAGGTTTTATACAAAGCTTCAGGGTCGTTTTGAGAGCCGTCCAGGCAACCCAAAAGAGCCGATACCAAAATCCCTGTGAGGATAAATACTTTTCCCGGAAAGGTTTTCATAACAAATTTATAGAGCTAAAGAAGGTGGCAAAACAACCTCCCGGCTTTCGCCTTTAGAATTCCATACCACCACTTTTTGGGTTTGGGGGGAGAGGCGAATTTTCCGGGTGGACTGCGAAAGATAACCCGAGCCGTAATAAAACTCCACCTTCATCTTTTTGCCGTCGGCAAAGGAAATTTCCGCATGGGTATCCAGCGGCTCCGGAACAATTTCGGCAAAGGCAGATTGTGCCGAAGGGGCGAAAATCTTCAGATAGTCTTTGTTTTGCGTAGCAATAAAAATATCTTTTCCCGCCATAGAAAGACGAGCGAGTCCTTTCGCGTCCTTTTCCACATTATTTGCCCCAAAAGGAGCCGTAACAAATGTTCCATCTCCTTTTCCCAAAAGAACCAAACTCTGAAAAGCGTCATAAGTACCGGAGAACAATTCGTTCCCGTAATCATTGCCCACCAGCAACGCATCCAGATAATTATCGCCATTGACATCTGCCACCACGATTCCATTCACGGGGGCTACCTGCGTTTTGACAGACAGCGGTGTTACCCGAAACTTTCCGTTGGAGAGATTTTCGATATAACTCGTCTGCAAATATTTGGCTTCGAGAATCAGCGCATCTTTTTGCTCTTCGGGAGTAAGCACAGAGTCCATGGTTGCGCGCCCAAAGTCGGCGAAATTGTCAAACCTACCCCGAAATTTGGGGCTTTGTGCGTTTAAATCCTCCCAGAAATGTACCGAACACAAGCGGAAACTGTCGTCTTCCATCTTAAAATAGCAGGCAAGAATGGCGTCCACGCTTTGGTTATTGTCAAAATCATCGGCAAAAACTTTTAGCGGGCGGGAAGGGGTTACGTTGTAGTGGTTGTTTCTGCCGAGATTCCCTGCGATAAAATCAATGTCTCCATCCCGATCAAAATCACCTCCGGAAATGCTTCTCCACCAGCCGGTATAATTTTCCAGCCCGGTATCACTCATCCGGGAAAATCGGTTCCCTTCATTTTTAAAAACCGTGATCGGCATAAATTCACCCACAACCAACAAATCTATGCGATTATCGCCGTCCACGTCGCTCCAGATGGCATCGGAAATCATACCTGCGGTTTTTAGTTCGGGGCAAAGTGTGGCAGCAACATCTTCAAATTTCCCTCCGGTATTTCGCAGTAGAAAACTCTCCGCCGGGTAAGGGTATTTTGCCGGGATAATCCGACCGCCGACAAAAATATCGAGGTCTCCGTCCTGGTCAAAATCGCTAGCCCTCACACATGAGCCACTCGATCGAATGTCGGGAATGGCGAGGGAATCCCTGCGGAAATTGCCTTTTCCATCGTTTCGGTAAAACCGGTGACGGTATTCTTTTGCTTTTTCCGGATATTGGAAGCCGCCACTGGCGATATACAAATCCTGGTCGCCGTCATTATCGCTGTCAAAAAACAGTAAACCTTCATCCAGATACAGTTTTTCTTCCCCGGACGCCATCGGTTTTTCGGCAAATTTTCCGTCGGCTTGTTGGATGAAAAAGGTAGGGGAAACGCCGGAAAAACCGCCCACACAAAAGTCTTCACGCCCATCGCCATTAATGTCGGCGACGGCAATCCCCGGCCCGTTTTGAGAAAACTTGTGGGGAATCGTGCGCTGGATATTAAAGTCAACCTGATCGTAATCGGGCTGTTTGTAAGTGACATTTAGCTGTGCGGTAATATCATCCAGCAGGTTTTGTCTTTTCTGTGAAAATTTCGAATCGGTTAGGTTTGGATCAGGGGTTTTTGCATCGGCATAGTTGCATACTAATACCTGATTTGCCTCTAGGTTGAAAAGAGTTTGGGTTTTGCCGTCGGGCCACTGCACAGTCAGTGTATCCACCTGAGTGTCTTTTCCCAGGCCAAAATGGACAATGCTTTCTACGGTTGATATATATCCCCGGTAAAGATTGTGTTCGTGAAACTGTATCTGATTTTGGCCGTGTTTCAGGGTAATTTTTGTTCCCAGCCCGAAGGGGTTTTTTTCCGGACCGGTGAGTTTTATGCGTAAGAAATGGACAGCCGTGGTATCCTTTGTTTTTTGGGGGTATAATGTATTTTCATAAACAAATACCGGGTCATTAATATTATTGACCACATAATCCAGGTCGCCGTCGTTGTCCAGGTCAGCGAAAGCGGCTCCGTTGGAGAACGAGGGCTGAGTTAATCCCCAACTTTGGCCTACATCCTGAAAGGTGAGGTCGCCCTTATTTTTAAAAGCATAATTGGGAACCTTCACCGAAGGAATTTCACTGAGGAGAAATTCAATATCGGCAAAACTGCCTGTTTCCTGTCGGTAGTTGATAAAATCTTTATCGGTAATATCGCGGGGAAAGCCGTTGGTAATCAACAGGTCGCGGTATCCGTCATTGTCAAAATCGGCAAACAAAGCAGACCAGCTCCATTCGGTCTGATATACTCCGGCCAACTGGCCGACTTCGCTGAAAGTGCCGTTTTCGTTGCCGATTTGGAGCATATTGCGGGTAAACTGATGGGTATAACCCAGCCGTTGGTCGTTGATATAACTTACATACCGGGGGCCGCTGATGACGGTTTTTTGGCGGAGGTTTTTTTCGGGAAGCATATCAAGCGTTATGATGTCCTGCAGCCCGTCATTGTTGATGTCGGCAATGTCATTGCCCATGGAAAACCGGGACTGATGCCGAATCATGCTGTCTATTTCATTGGAAAATTTTCCCTGATGATTGACATACAAAAGGTCGTTGCTCAGATAATCATTTCCCACATAAACATCCGGCCAGCCATCGTTATTTACGTCAAAAATGGCTATTCCGAGACCGTATCCTTCATATAAAATTCCGGCTTCGCGGGAAACATTGGTAAAGGTTCCGTCGCCGTTGTTGCGAAAAAGTTTGTCGGTATTGGTGGAAGTACCGTCATTGACTTTGGGGCGGTAAACGATGGGGACGCCGTGTTGTTTGGAGTTGGTAAGTAAATATAAGTCCAGATCGCCATCGCGGTCATAGTCAAAAAATGCCGCATTGGAGGTATAACTCCGGTCGTCTATTCCGTAAGCGGCCGCTTCATCTTTAAAAACCGGATAACCCTCATCATTCAGCCCCTGGTTGACAAAAAGCATATTGGCCCGGGCATTGGAATCATTCAGAATGGTGGCACAGACATAAATATCCAGCCATCCGTCGGAATTGATGTCCACGAGAGCTACGCCCGATTTCCATTTATTTTCACCTCCGGTTCCGGTATATTCGGAAATGTCTTTAAATTTTAGTTTTCCCTGGTTGAGGTACAATTTATTGGGGACAATATTACCCGTAAAAAAGAGGTCGTTTAATCCGTCGTTGTTAAAATCTCCGACCGCAACCCCGCCACCGTTGTAGAGATATTCGAGGTTTATGATATTGAGCTCTTTATTTTCAACGATCTGGTTGTTGAAATCAATGCCCGACTCATTAGGGCTTAGCAGGCGGAAAAGTCCGTTGTTTTTCTTTTGACAACCTGACAAAAGAATCAGAAAAGAGAGGGCGAATACAGGTATTCGGGTGAGCATATACCGGCGATTATTAAGTAAATAAACGGCAACCGATGAAATACGAAAACAAAATTTGTAAAAATAAAAAAGAGACCACGAAAGCGTGGTCTCTTTTTTTAAGAATTTGCATGATCAGAAACCCTCGTTCTGAACAATGTTTCTCACACCATTGACGGTGCTTTGAGTGATGACATACTCCGGAATGGGAGCGTAAATATATTTTTCTGCAAAGCTGGCATTGGCCAGGTGATTTCTTTTGATTCTTTCTTTGGTAAGGTAAGCATTCATGTGGCTTACGATATCAAAGGGAGCAGCACTTTTGCCGGCTTTGCTGATCAGGTGCCAACGCACGAGATCAAAGAAACGGCGGCCTTCCATACCCAGTTCGATTTTTCTTTCAAAGCGGATGGCTTTCAAAGCTTCGGCCTGGTTGGCAAAAGAAGAATACAGTCCGATCGTGTAATTAGCGGCATTGCTACCGTCGTCCAATTTGACAAATCCGGCAGGATTAGCGGCGCGAGCGCGAACCATGTTTACATAAGCAAGCGCATCGTCGAGGTTACCCAGTTCTGCTTCAGCTTCGGCAGCCAGCAGGAGGATATCGCCATAACGAAGGATGTGAACGTTGAGAGAGCTCAGGGTAAATCCCCAGTCGTAAACACCTGCGGTTCCACCGTCAAACTCTTCCAGACGAGGCACATTTTTCTTAGGAGAATAAGGGCCGCCATTTGCAACCGCCCGAATCCAGTTGTTGCCTGGATGTAAACCCCAGTCGTGATAAGGAATACCTCTGCGGCCTACGGTCCAGTCAAGTCTTGGGTCAACCGCACCGCTATAAGGAGTAAACGGATCGGAAGAAGAGAGACCTTCGTCGCTGGGAACATCTTCGTCATTGAAAGTATCCAAAAGAGGAAGACCATTAGCATCTACCTTGAAGGAGTTGACGAGGTTCTGGCTAGGCTGGAAAAATCCGCAGCAAGCAGCGCGGCTGGAGCTACCGTGAGGCATGTTCAGCGTATTCTCGTAGTTACCATTGGAGATACTTCCATCACCGGAAGAAGCTTCGTAAGCAAAGATGGATTCGGGATTACCTCCTTCGGCAGCGACTTTGAAGTTGTCAGAGTAAGCAGCTGTAAGTGCATATTTTGTACCGGCAGCCGTGACACCACTGACCGTAATCTGATCAAACAGTGCTTTTGCTTCGGCCCATTTGCCTTGGAACATATAGGCTTTGGCGAGGTAAGAAGCAGCAGCCCATTTGTTGGCACGACCAGCAGCAGTCTGAACTTCGGGCAGATTATTAAACCCAAATTCGAAGTCAGCTTCAATTTCCGGCCAGATCAGGTGGTCATTTTTTACCCCAGCAAAATCCGTTACGTTTTCATCCACATAAGCGGGATTTCCGAAGGTTTGCATCGCTTCGAAGTGAAAGTGTCCACGAAGGAAACGAGCTTCCCCTTCAATGCGTTTTTTGTCGGAGTCAGAAATGCCTTCGGCAATAGCAAGCGTACGGAGGGTTTCATTTGCCCGGCCGATACCGTCATAGCTGGCATTCCATTTATTAACTAGCGGACCACTACTAGGCTGAACCTCGAAGCGTTCGATAGGATTTATATCCACAAAGTCAGAGGGTTCGGTACCTTTATAGGCGTCTTCCGCTCTGATACTACCCCAAATCCAGTTAGAGGCGCCACCGGCCTGGTTGAAGTGGTTATTTCCCCAACTTTCAAACCACAAGCCGTCCAGAACAGAGTAAGTTCCGATCAACATACCTTCCACACCTTTAAGGTTGGCGAGAGAAGGGGCAGAATAAGCACCCAAAGGGGGTTGTTCCAGAAACTCATCGCTACAAGATAATCCAAACAACAGCGACGTGATCAAGATTATTAAAAAATATTTGGCTTTCATTTTTAAATCAGGTTTTAGAAGTTCAGATTTAAACCTACAATTACTTGTCTTGAGTTAGGATATCCACTCTGGTCAACACCCATAAGGAGGTCATCACCCTGAATATTGATATCGGGATCCGGTGCAGAGTATTTAGTAACGGTAATCAGGTTTTGACCCTGTAGATACAGTCTCACACCTTTCAGTTTCAGCATGTCGAGCATTCCCTGTGGCATATTGTAACCCAGTTGAATGGTACGGGCACGCAGGAAAGAACCGTCTTCCACATAGTAGCTGTTGGAAGTGCTTCGGGTATAATCGGTATAACCATTTGCGCTACCCGGAGCCAGGTAAGGCAATGTAGCATTAGAGTTATCAGCACCCGGCTTCCAGCCTTCGGTGAGTACACGCTGACTTACACCACCCACAAATACCCGCATATCGGTGAAGTATTTGGTGTAGTTGTAAAGTTCGTTACCCTGATTCCATACCCAGAAGGTAGAGAAATCAAATGCTTTGTAACGCAGCCCGATGTTAATACCCATGATAAAATCAGGGTGTGGGCTTCCCAAGAAGGTACGGTCATCGTCATTAATGACATTGTCACCGTTTTGGTCTTTGTATTTCCAGCTACCTACAACAGCACCGGTTTGAGGAAGTGCCTGAATTTCCTGCTCACTTTCGAAGAATCCATCAATTTCAAATCCATAGAAGGAAGAAATCGGATGGCCGGGCTGAGTGCGCACAACGTTGTTCAGACGGGAAGCATTACGGGAGAAAAAGGTTTCTGGATTTCCGTCAATATCCACTACATTGTTTTTGTAATGGGTAAAGGTCAGGGTTACGTCATAATAAAGGTCAGATGCCAGTTCACCACGGTTGGTGAGGTTGATGTCAAAACCTTTGTTCTGCATTTTACCGATGTTCACAGAAGGTTGAATTACAATCGGCTCCAGACCATTTCTCACCCGTCCTACCAACAAGTCTATGGTATTGTTGATGAAGTAGTTAAAGGAGAAGTCCACACGCTGGTTGAACATCGTTGCATCCAAACCAATATTAGTGGTTTCGGAAGTTTCCCATTTGGTTACCGAGCTACCCACGCGCTGAGGAGCATATCCCTGAGCAACACTGTTTTGGGTACGTCCGATGTCGTAGTTGGTTGAACCTACGTTGAAGTAGAAAATGGAGTACTGGTTGTTGGGATCAACAGAACGTTCGCTACCCATTTGTCCCCATCCACCGCGGATTTTCAGGTCGTTGAGGAAAGTCAGGCCGCTCATAAAACTTTCTTCGGACAGACGCCATCCCACACCAAAAGCGGGGAATACACCGTACCGGTTGTCAATACCGAATTTGGAAGAACCATCCCGACGGATTGTACCGTTGATCAGGTAACGATTTTTCAAGCTATAGTCCAGACGGCCAAAAGTCGAAGCCAGCGTCTGGCGGAAAGCCGTTGAGTTTACATTGGTGATTACCTGGTCGGTATTCAACGAAACGAATTCAGGATCTTCGAAGTCGAAGGTATTGGCATTGACGGAGATACCATCACCCGTACCTTTTACCGCTTCCGTACCTGCCAGCAATTTGATACTGTGAGAGCCGAATTGTTTGGAGTAGGTAACGGTATTGGTCCATGTCCAGAACAGCGTGTGGTTGTTGGTCTGGTTCATTTGGGTAAGGCTCACGTTTTCCGATCTTTCGTAGGTCTGGAAGGTAAAACCTTTTGTGAAAAAATTACCATAATCAAGACCGAAAGAAGTTCTGAACACAAGGCCGCTGATGGGTTCGAGTTCAGCATACAAGTTACCAAACGCTTTGTAGTTGTTGCGGACATTGTCTTTCTGACGATAGAGTTGAGCAACCGGGCTGGTACCGTTTCCGGACTCACCTACGGCGTTTCCACCCCATCCACCGTTGATGTCATAAACAGGGATATAAGGAACCATACGATAGGACTGTGCCCATGCGCCACCTTCTCCACGGTTGTCACCGTTGAGGAAATCCTCATTCAGAACCTGGAGGTTTTCACCCATACGGAAATATTTGGTAGGCGTAAACTGAGTGTTTACCCTTACCGCAATACGGTTATAGGCAGAGTTAATAAACGTACCTTCCTGATTGAAGTAGTTTACCCCTACGGAGTAGGTTGATTTGTCGCTACCACCGCTGGCAGTAAGCTGATGACTGTGGATCAAACCACTACGGGTAATTTCTTTAAACCAGTTGGTACCGGGGCTGGTCTCCATAATCTGATAGACACTTCCATAGTTTTTGATGGAGTAGAGATCCGCGTTTGCTCTCGGATCACCAGCAGAAACGCCTCCTTTAAACCCCGGGCTTACCACGATAAAATCCGGAACAGAAGCATTGCTCATTGTTCCAAATACCGGGTGCTGAAAATCCGGAGCATTATTTTGTTTCAGGTATTGCAGGTATTCTTCGGTATTAAGCAGGTCCGGCATAATGTTTTCCGGAATATACTGTGAACCTACGTATCCATCGTAAGAAAACTGGAGGGGTCCGGCTTTACCTCTTTTAGTGGTAACAATGATTACCCCCTGAGCGGCACGAGCACCGTAGATAGAGGCGGAGGTTGCATCTTTCAACACCTGAATAGATTCAATATCCTGAGGATTGATTTTGGAGGCATCTCCGGTAGGTACTCCGTCAATTACATAGAGAGGGTCGCTCTGACCGAAGGAGGTAAATCCACGGATACGGACTTTGGCACCTCCTCCTGGCTCACCGCCACCACTCACGACCACCCCAGAGGCGCGACCCTGAAGCTGTGCTGTCAGGTTAGCTGCTGGTGTAGTGAGCATATCCTTGGTATTCACCACGGATACCGAACCGATGATGTCGGCCTTTCGTTCTGCGGTATAACCTGTCACCAACACTTCCTCCAGCGTACTGATCTCAAGCTGAACGGCAAACTGGGTTTGATCTCCCACCACAATCACCTGCGGCTGGAAGGAAACCATGGAAACCAGAAGGCTTGCGCCTCTTTCGGCACGAATCAAAAACTCGCCTTTGTCGTTGGTAAGTACTCCGGTTGTTGTTCCCTGAATCAGAACAGTAGCCCCGACAACCGGGTCGCCATACTCGTCTGACACAGTTCCTGTGACATCAACTGCCTGAGCTAAACCACTTAAGGGCAGCGCAAACAGGAACAGAACCGCCAAAAAAACAAAATTGGGATAAGGAACACCCCTCCCAAAAAACATGAGTTGCTGTTTTCTCATAATAGTAGCAATAGTTAGTTTAAAAATCCTTAATCAAAGTTAGTGAATTTCTTAACAATTCAAAATGCTTATATTCTTTCTTACCATAAGCTAAAAATTAAAATGTCTCTTTTATACAAGCTATTCCTTTCTAAATTGTAGTATTTGCTCGGGATTGTGAGGGGATTTTAATATTTATTTTGTACAAACGATGGGTTTTCAACTAGCTTAGAGAATTTTCAATTTAACTATATGCAAATACGAAAACTGGCTTATGTTTTGGCGGGAATTTTCCTTTGGGTATCCTCAGGAAATGCCCAGTCTCTCACCCAAACGGTACGCGGAAAAGTAGTGGATTCCGAATCACAGTATCCGCTTCCTGGAGTTTCGGTGATTCTCATTCAGGGAGAAGGTTCTTCCGGAATCGGTACTTATACCGATGAAAACGGCGAGTTTCGCCTTGCCAGCGTACCCGTCGGGCGTCAGGCATTTGTGCTGAGTTTTATCGGCTACGAACGAGTCCTCCTCAACAATATTGAAGTTACTTCTGCCAAAGAGGTTATCCTTAATATAGCCATGGAGGCCTCCGGCGTACAACTCGATGTCGTGGAAATCGCCGCCCGTCGAAATGGAGAAGTAGGCAATGAGTTGGCCTTTGTGAGTGCCCGTGAGTTTTCGGTAGTAGAAACCAACCTCTACGCCGGTAGTCGGGGCGAACCCGCCCGTATGGCCTCCAACTACGCCGGTGTGCAAGGTGCGGACGACAGCCGCAACGATATTGTTATCCGGGGAAATTCTCCCCAAGGTGTTTTATGGCGGCTGGATGGAATTAATATCCCCAACCCCAACCACTTTTCCATACCCGGTACAGGGGGCGGACCCGTAACAGTTCTGAATAATAAATTCCTGACCAACTCCGACTTTTTTACCGGAGCTTTTCCTTCCGAATATGGAAACGGAATCGCGGGGGTTTTTGACCTCAAAATGCGCAATGGCAATAACGAAAAACACGAGTTCAGCGGGCAACTCGGTTTCCTCGGTACCGAACTCATGGCCGAAGGGCCCCTGTCCAAAAAAACCGGAGCCTCTTACCTCGCTACCTACCGATATTCTACCCTGGGCTTGTTTAGTTTCCTCGGGATTAATGTGGGAACGGATGCGATTCCCCAGTACCAAGATGGCTCTTTTCGGATCAATCTACCCCAGAAAAACGGCGGCACGCTGGCAATATGGGGCATTGGCGGCCTTAGTGATATAGACATTGTACTCAGCGACCAGGTGGCTCCCGATTCCGCTACGCTTATCTTTGGCTCCAATGACCGGGATCAATATTTCGGATCCAATATGGGCATCATCGCCGCTTCTTATACCCACCCGATCAATATCAATACCTATATTAAGACCAGTGTTGCCTTTTCCAAATCGCTAGCCGACACGCATCATGACCAGATATTTCGCCATGTGGAAGTCGGCGAATTTGTGGTTGATTCGCTGCCCCCCATTCTCGATTACAAGTATGATGAAACCAAGTATTCGGCCTACTTCCATTTTAATAAAAAAATCAAACTCGGCCAAACATTAAAACTGGGTATAAACGCTGACTGGTATCAGATGAATTATCTTGACAGCGTTCGGATTGTAAATCCCGGAACCAACCCCACACTGGATCCCTGGCGGATGCGCTGGAATTCAAATCAGGGCGCGGCACTCCTGCAACCTTTTATTCAGTATAAAGCAAAAGTCGGCGAAAAATTATCCCTTACCGCCGGCATCACCAGTATGTACTGGAGTCTCAATCAAAACAGTTTCAGCCCGATAGAACCCAGGCTCGGACTTTCGTATGAAATCAGCGAGGGAAAAAGGCTGAGTTTCGGCACAGGTTTACATTCGCAGATTCAATCTCCTTATCTATACTTCTTTGGGTATGAGACTAATGGACGCGACCCGCTGGAACATAACCTCGATATGGGCCTGACCAAAAGTGCCCATATTGTATTGGGGTATGACTGGACCTTTGCCAAAGATATGCGGCTTAAGGCAGAAACCTATTACCAATACCTCTACGAAATCCCGGTCGAAATGCGAGCCAGTTCGTTTTCACTGGTCAATAGTGGCGCGGGGTTTTCACGTTTTTTTCCAGATACGCTCGTCAATGAGGGAACCGGGAGAAATTTTGGCCTAGAACTCACCATTGAGAAATTTTTCAGCAGAGGATACTATTTCCTACTCACCGGTTCTGTTTTTGATGCTAAATACACCGGAAGTGACAACGTGTTGCGGAATACCTCCTTCAACGGAAAATTTGCTTTTAACGGACTCGTTGCCAAAGAATTTACGATCAACGAAACTTCGGCCCTACAGATTGGGGCGAAACTCACCTCCGTCGGAGGTCGCTGGTATGGCCCGGTAAACGAAACCGAATCCGCCCGCCAGTTGGAAATCGTTTATGAGGACGCTTCCGTTAATACCCTTCAATTTCGCCCTTATTTTCGAGCCGACGGCAAAATCACCTATCGTTGGAACCGCCCAAAGGTAACGCATGAGTTTTCGGTTGATCTGGTCAATGTTTTTAATATCAAAAACATTCTGACCCTCACCTATGCTCCCGACCACCCCAGTGGAAACCCGATTCGGGAAGAGTACCAACTCGGTTTTCTGCCGATATTTTTCTACAAAATTGACTGGTAAAGTTTGGGAGATGAGGCTGTCCAAAAGTTAATTTCCAGGGAAGTGTTAGCCCAATTACTGCGAATTAGGCTAGTTTACTAGCCTAATTCGCAGTAATTGGGCTAGTTTATTAGCCTAATTTGTGGTACTATTGTAAAAAAAAATATGATTCCACGCATATACCTATCCCCACTTCGTGAGCAGTTAATCCAGAGTTCAAAAATTATCCTCCTCTTCGGGCCTCGTCAGGTTGGGAAAACAACACTTGCCCAAACGGTATTGAAAGACTTTGAGGGGCGTGTATTGGAGATTAACGCTGATGAACGCACCTTTAGAGATGTACTTTCAAGCCAGGATTTACATCGAATGAAAGGACTTGTTGGAGGATACGACCTTCTTTTTATAGATGAGGCACAGCGTATTCCCGATGTGGGGATTAATTTAAAAATTCTTCACGACGGTATCCCTAACTTAAAGTTACTGGTTACGGGTTCATCTTCTTTCGAGTTAGCACAACGAACACGTGAAGCACTCACGGGTAGAACATGGACTTACATAATGCTTCCCATTGCCATTACAGAACTTGCCAAACAAAACAATGATTTCGAACTTAAACGACAATTGGAAGAACACATGGTATTTGGTATGTACCCCGAAGTTTTTGCGCAGCCCAATCATCAAATGAAACAAAGATACTTACAGGAGTTAACCTCCGCTTATTTGTACAAAGATGTTTTGGATTTAGCGAACCTCCGGCATCCTGACAAACTGTATGATCTATTGCGTTTATTGGCTTACCAGATCGGTAATGAAGTTTCTACCAACGAATTGGGCCGCCAACTGAGTATGAGTAAGGATACCGTAGAAAATTATATAAGCCTGCTGGAACAAGCTTTTGTAATCTTTCGATTAAGAGGTTTCAGCCGCAACTTGCGAAAAGAAGTAACAAAAATGAACAAAGTTTACTTTTATGATCTGGGTGTAAGAAACACCTTAATTGGCGACTTCAACATGCTGACATCTCGCCCGGATGTGGGAAAACTATGGGAAAACTTCCTGATCGTTGAACGCAAAAAACGTCTTACCTATAATTTTGATTTTACCAACACCTACTTTTGGCGTACCTATAGCCAAGCAGAACTAGACTATGTGGAAGAGGGCGGAGGAAGACTGGCGGGCTATGAATTCAAATATCAGCCCCGTAAAATAAACCCTCCCCAATCATGGCTTCAAACCTATCCAAACGCATCTTTTGAATGCATCTCTCCGGATAATTACCTTGATTTTGTGAAGTAGGTTGGAAGGGGAAAAACAGGTTTAATTATTTTTTGTCAATTTGACACATATATGAAAATACACCAAGTCATAATGGCGGATTTTGTTTCTGTGGGGCGTCAATCTGGCACAAAATCGTGCATGGTACAGGAGTTGTTTTTATGTATAAAACAAACACATTATAAACAACCAACAAAAAGGAGGATACCGATATGACACTTGTAAAAAGAAACCGGTTTTTCCCAACAACTTTGTGGGATGATTTTCTGAAAAATGACTGGCTCGACACGACACCGGGTTTTAACAGCCCGCTTCCTGCCGTTAATATTAAAGAAACCCCTGAAAACTTTTTGCTTGAACTGGCTGCGCCCGGCATGTCTAAAGACGACTTTAAAGTCAATCTGGAGAATAATGTACTGACGATTTCTTCTTCGAAAGAAAACAAACACGAAGAAACAAATGAAGACGGCGCATACACTCGCAGAGAATTCAGCTACAGTTCTTTCAGTCGGTCTTTCCGGTTGCCTGAAATGGTCAACAGCGAAAAAATTGAGGCAAAATACACCGACGGAGTACTTTACCTTACCCTCCCCAAAAGGGAAGAAGCCAAGTTAAAAGCTCCCAAAGAAATTGAGATCGCCTAAGTAAGAAAAAGGCCTGGCGGGGATTTTGCTCCGCCAGGCCTTTTTTTTGTTTATTGCCCAGGATTATCCCCCGGGCGCTCCGGAACCACGGTGTCACCCGTTTTCTGAGCGGAGTCTTTTACCAGGCTTTCAGCAGGTACGTCCGGTTCGGGAATAGGGCTAACCCCCGGAGTTGTGGCAGGTGCAACCGAAGGGGTAACTGCGGAGGATTTTGACGAAGTTTTACTACATTCAAGATTCACATCGTAGTCTTCCGGAACAGTAAACTTGCCTCTTTTAATACCTGTCTTCGAATTGCTGTAAACCATTTGCATATACTGTCCAAAGATGGGAAGTGCCGTGCGTCCACCTTGGCCATTGGCATTTTCAAAATGGATTTTCATATTTTCGGCACCTACCCATACACCCGTGACCAACGCTGGAGTAATGCCTACGTACCAGCCGTCGGCGTAGTTGGTGGATGTACCGGTTTTCCCTCCTACCTCATTGTTGTTACAGATGCCGTAGTTGTAAAGCCTGCGGGAAGTGCCGCCCGATTCTTCGACAGAACCCCTTAGCATAAAAACCATACTATAAGCGTCTCTGCTGCTGATGGCCTTTCGCGATTTCGGTTCAAACACTTCTATTTCTTTGTTGTCATAGTCAAGAATCCGATCCACAAGGCGGGTTTCACACAGGCGGCCCTGGTTACAAAAAACCGTATAGGCGCGGGTAAGTTCAAGCAGCGACACCGAACTTGGCCCCAACCCAATGGAGAGTGTCTCGTCAAGTTCGCTTTCAATGCCCAGTTTTCGGGCCATTTTGATTACTTCGTCGGGGCCGATTTGTTCGGTCACCTGAGCAGCAATCGTATTTACACTTTTAGCGACGGCTGTACGCAGCGTCATTTCTTTATTGGTAAATACCTCATCCGAATTTTGAGGATCCCAGATTTCTTCTTTTCCATCATTTTCGGTGAGGTAGGAAACGGGTTTGTCGGTAAACATGCTGCAAGGTTCCAGATCATTCTGAAGGGCCGCTGCGTATAAAATTGCTTTAAAAGTGCTGCCTGCTTGTCTTTTTGCCTGATCTATGTGATCGTACTGGAACCAGTTCCAGTTGATTCCGCCTACCCAGGCTTTGACCGCGCCCGTAGTGGGTTCGATACTCACAAGGCCGCAATGCATGATTTGGGCAATGTGTTTAATTGAATCCACCGAAGATACCCGAACATTTCTTTCATTGTTCTGGTAAAACAGCGTTCTCCTCGCGGGTTTATTCATTTCCTCCAGTGTTTCTTCCTTTGTTTTTCCACTGGCAATCAGACGTTTATAGGTATCCGATTGTTCGATTAGGGATTGAAGAAGGATTTCGGTGGGCATCGGTGGCAGAGATACATCGGATAGTTTTTGGCCTTTGGGAAGCGGGTTTTCTTTAAGGTAATCCTTTTTTTCCTGCGCGATTTTGCTGTCAAACCAGTATTTATATCCCCCAAAACCAGATTCAAAACTGCGTTGAATCCAGATCATATTTTGTTTGACCGCTGTTTCGGCGTATTTCTGCATACGGCTGTCAAGAGTGGTATAGATTTTCAGCCCGTCCGTGTAGAGGTTATAGTTATTATCCTCTGCCCATTCGGTGAGGTCGCGTACCAAAGCTGCGCGGAAATAGGGAGCAACGGTTTTTTCTTTGACGATTTCCTTTATTTTTAGCCGAATCGGTTTTTTTGCTAGTTTTTCTTTTTCCTCAGTTGTGAGATAACCGTATTTTTCCATTTGAGAGAGCACCACATTTCTCCTTTCCTCTGCAAGTTCGAGGTTTTTGCGGGGGTTGTAGAGGCTGGGGCCTTTGAGCATACCAATCAGCAGTGCCGATTCTTCAGTTTTCAGGTTTTTAGGTTCTTTGGAAAAATAATATTCACTCGCAATCTTCAGCCCGTGGGAATTATTGCCAAAGTCAACGGCGTTGAGGTAGAGTGTGAGGATTTCGTTTTTTTCGAGGAAGAACTCAATTTTTAGCGCCGTGTTCCATTCTTTTAATTTCGCAGAAATAGTACTTACGACCGGAATCAGGCCCAACAATCCCCCCGAACTTGCCCGGCGGGTATCGTAGATATTTTTGACCAGTTGCTGAGTAATGGTGCTGCCGCCGCGTTTGCTACCACTTACGGTTGAAAACACTGCACCAAACAGTGCATATATATCCAGCCCGGAGTGTTGGTAAAAACGTATATCTTCGGTGGCAATAAGAGCCTCAATGGTTTCAGGATTAATTTCCTCAAAAGTAACGGGTTTTCGCTGGACGATGTAAAAACTGCCGATCAGTTGGTTGTCAGAGGAATAAACTTCCGTGGGTAGGGATACGCGGGGGTTGATAACATCGCGCATACTCGGCAGATAACCAAACAGCCAGAGGAAATTCATTTCCATCGCCAGGATAAACAGGGCGATACAGGCCAGGAGAGTATAACCGAGGCTCAGGAGTTTTTTGCCAAAGCCAATTTGTTTGAACCGGGAGCGGTTAAAGAAAGAATAAAACCAGAGTTTATCCCAGGCCCGTTTCAGTTTTTTGAGCCAGGGAGCGATAGCCGCCAGGAGAGCCATCCAGGTATTTTTCCGAGTCAGGATCGCCAGAGTACGTTGGAAAAATTCTTGCATAAAACGGATTTTCCAAAAATTTCCTACAAAGATAGATGGAAAAGATGAGATTTTTGAAAGATTGAGGAGGGGGAATATTGGCGGGTTGAGCGGTTGTGCAATTTTCGTATCTTTACTCCATGAAAAAGAGATTTAACATCACCGGCACCTGCTATCCGGATCAGCATTATATGATGGACAACCGCGCCAAGCTGGCCGATGTCCTGCGGATGGTAGAGGACGGCGAATATTTCATCATCAATCGCCCACGGCAGTACGGGAAAACGACGACGCTTTTTGCTTTACATCGAATCCTCGCTCAAAAAGAGGAATACCTACCCATCCGACTGGATTTTCAGGGGGTGGACGAAAAATGGCATGCTTCGGACGAAGCCTTTGCCCGAATGTTTGTCCGTCAGATACAAGATTTCCTCGAATTTCGTTCGCCCGATTTGCACACCTTTTTGGAAAGCCAAAAAAGCGAGGTAACCGATATGGGAGGCTTATCCCGGCTCCTCACGCGCCTCGCCCACAAAACCGCACAAAAGCTCGTGCTTCTGATAGACGAAGTGGACGCCAGCAGTAATTATGAACCGTTTTTGCGGTTTCTGGGCATGCTGCGCAATAAATACCTCGACCGGTTTTCGCCCCAAAACTTCACCTTCCACAGCGTCGTCCTGGCCGGCGTCCACGACATCAAAAGCCTCAAACTGAAAGTCCGGGGCGACAACGAACCCCAATACAATAGCCCCTGGAATATCGCCACGGACTTTAAGGTGGACATGAGTTTCCATCCGCACGAAATCGCCCCCATGCTCGAAGACTATGCCCAGGCCGAAAAGGTGGAAATTCCGGTCGAAATTTTCTCCGACAAACTCTACTACTACACCGCCGGGTATCCCTTCCTCGTCGCCAAACTCTGCAAAACCCTCGCCGAGGATATTCTCCCGAAAAAAACGGACCGTAGCTGGACCCTCGACGACCTCGAAACTTCCGTACAACTCCTCCTCCGCGAAAACAATACCCTCTTCGACAGCCTGATCAAAAACCTCGAAAACCACTCCAACCTCTACGACCTCACCTATTCGATCCTTGTCAATGGGGTACGGGTTCCCTTTGATCCTCACGAACCCACCATTAGCCTCGGACGACTGTACGGCGTATTTAAGGAAAACGGAACCGTCAAAATTCACAACCGCGTCTATGAG
>JANRJC010000054.1:0-104066 GCA_033764335.1 Bacteroidia bacterium
CTGCTAAATCCCTGCGGTCCACGAGGCCACCATAGAGGGTGAGCAGTTCGACGGTATGGGGGGTCTGGGTATTGCCGGAAAGGATTTCCACGTTCACCCAGTTCTGCGCGGGATTGGGGAAAAGGCAGAAGTTTTGCCCGGTTTTGAGTCGGGTGCGGCCAGGAGAAGAAGAGTATAGAGGTTTTTCATGATTCGGGGAGTTGGGTTATTGTTTCACCACCGCCTGAGCGGCTTCAAAATCGCGGCCTTTTACCCGGAGGTAATAGACACCGGCGGGGTGGGCGGAGAGGTCAATTTTAAGCCCTTCGGGAGGCAGGTCAGCGGACAGGATTAGGCGGCCCTGGCGGTCGTAGAGCACGAGGTGCGCATCTGGCGGCTGAGGGGTAAGTAACACCCTAAACCTCCCGTCATGAGGATTGGGATAAACCAGTAGCGCAGCCTGCGGATTTTCGAGGCGGTTTTGTGACGGGTTTTCGTCGCAGATTTCCTTGCGCTGGATACGGTTGCCCGCCGCGTCATAACTCAGCACCACCTCCGGCGTACAGGGCGGCCCGGTCTGCGCGAAGGAGGCGAGAGGGAGAGCGAGGAAAAAGAGGAGGAGATTTTTCATGGGAGAGAGGTTAGATTTTTAAGAAAAAAATCAAGGCACATACTTAATCACCCAACCCAGGCTGTCGAGTTGGGAGAGGTTGAACGACATTTTTTTTGAATAGAGTTGTTTTTCATGGATTTCGGCCCAGGAGTGGGTACGCATCGTGGTTTCGGAGATAAAGAAAAAACGGAGATACGGAGGTTTTTCACAGGGAATGGCGGGGTTTGCAGCACTGCCTGCGCCAATTATGTCGCCGAAAGCATACGCATTAATCCGATAGTAAGGTGAACTAATCGTATCCATTTTGTTCCCCTGTGCGTCAATTGCGTTGTGACAACAAGTTTCAAATAGTTTTAACTCCGGAACGCGCGGAAGGGAGTCCTCACAAGTCGAATAAACATACACCGCCGAATCGGAATAATTGTGAATGGTTATAACCTGTAAGGGAGGGTCATAGGCCGGGCATCCGGTGAGGAGGAAGAGGGGGATCATTAATAGTATTTGTTTCATATCTTAATCAACGATAAGTGAACATTTCTCGGTTAAAATTTCCAATAACTGTCCTTCTACAAATTCTAAAAGAAAACACACTTTTCCATTATGAGTATCCATGATTTTATCTTCAAGCGGGAAGCGGCGGTAGCTAAAGCTACCGCCCACTGCCCAATAATAGAAGGATAGATCGGAAATCTTTCTTTTTTCATTTCCCACGACACATCCTCGTTCGCAAAAATGGTTTTACCAAGTTTTCAATCAAAGTAACAAATCTCCATTTATATTGCATTCATTCTGTTTTTCCCTTTACCCTCAAAAAAAATGACTATGAACCGCCGCAATTTTATCGCTTCCTCCAGCCTCGCTGCCGCAGGGATTGCCACGGGGTTTTCTCCGCTCCTGGCGTCGCCCACCGCCAAACTCAAAAATATCGGGGTCATCCTCGGACTCCTGAACAAAGAAATGCAGGCCGACTACAAGGCTACACTCAAAGCTGTTGCCGAAACGGGTTATAAATACCTGGAATTCGGGGGAACTTATGGCGCGGATCCCAAAGAATTTTTACAGGTAATCAAAGACCTCGGGCTGAAACCCATCGCCGGGGGAACTTCCATCGTCAATCTGCGCAAACAACTGCCCGAGATGATCGAAACCTATATGGCTCAGGGCAAAAAATACCTGGTGTGTTACTGGCCCTGGGATCACGACGGAACCAAAGTCTCGGGCGTGGATGAGGTAAAACGAATCGCTGCTGAGTTTAATGAAATTGGCGAAAAATGCAGGCAGGGCGGGATTCAGTTTGTTTTCCACAACCACGACAAGGAGTTTTTTCCGGTGGAGGGGCAATTGCCTTACGATATTATTCTCGATGAAACCGACCCCGCGCTTGTGGGCATGGAAATAGACCTTTACTGGATAGCCAAAGGCGGAGCCGATCCGATACCTTATTTCAAAAAGTATCCCGGACGTTTCGAAATCTGCCATGTCAAGGACATGGACAATACTCCGGAAAAAAGTTTCGAAACGCCCGGGAAGGGCATTATTGACTTTCCTTCTATTTTCGCCCATATCAAAACTGCCGGGCTAAAGTATTTCATCGTCGAGCGGGACAAAGCTCCGGAACCCATGCGCACGATGCGCGAGGGGTATGAATACCTTCGGGGTCTGCGGTTTTAATGAAGTGTTTTGATAATTAGGTATTTCATATTCAGTCGGTAAAATCCCTGTTTCAATCAGGGTAATAGCCCGTAAGGCATGTTGAATGGTGCGGGCGAATATTAGTATGGTATGTTTGCCCGCACATCAACTAATAACGGCAATATGAAAAATGCACTCACATTCCTATTTTCAACTTCCCTATCAGCTTTTCTTTTCGCGCAGTCAACCCCTCAGTATTCGTGGCGTTTTTATCGGCCCGGCAATACGGGCATACAGGGTGACCAAGCTACGGCACTCTGGGTAGATGAAAACGGGGATCCCTACATCGCCGCTGCTAGCGGTAATTGGGGAGAAGGCGGATTTGCGCGATTCAACTATGCAGACAATAAATGGATAAACTTCTCCAATGTTGATCATCCGATATTAGGATCATTTGATAGTGCAGAAGTGCAGATAACAGAGATTGTTCAGGATTATGACCACAATCTTTGGATGGGAAATAATACCGGTGCTTTAAGATTTAATCCTCAGGCGGGTATTCCTTCCATCGAAAAATTTGTGCCCTCCAATTCCAGTCTGGTAGGTGCTACTTTTGATATAGATTTAGCACCCGACAGTAGTGTATGGTTTGCCTGTGATGGGCTGGCTCGTTTTGATCCTCAAACCAGCCAGTGGACTCACTGGCCGGGATCCAATACACGGATTGCGGTACAGCCCAAACCTGATGGCAGTTATATTGTATGGTCTGCCGATGTTTATTTTGGTTATGTATTTACTTATAACAGTGCCTCCGGTCAATTGGCAAACTATATACCGGCAGCAGTGGGTGAAATAGCCGGGCTACCGGGTAAAGATTGTGTAGATGATGCGGGAAATCTCTGGGCACTTCGAATGTCGGCAAATGGCGATTGGGAAACCCTTGAATATCAACGTCCGGATGGAGTTTGGGTTTATCCTACTCCCCCTTATGAAAATGTGAGTTTTTACATTGATGCATTTAAAGCTTATGGCAACGGGAAAGCCTTGTTGGTTACCACTACCGGCGAAACTTGGATGTTTGATGGCTCTACCTGGCAAAATTACGGAACGTGGCGACAAGGTGAATACACGCTTTCCGTTGATACGGATCAGCAGGGCAATGTATGGGTTTGTGGCATAGAGGGTGCAGCAAGGCGCGATATTACAACGGGCCATTGGCAACGTTACCGAATCACCAACACCTCGCAGATTGACTATTTTGTTGAAGATATTTCGCATGATACCGAAGGGAACGTCTGGTTTACCGGAAATGCCGCAACCGGAGTGGGTGGGATTCAGAAATTCGATGGAACACGCTGGACAGGGTTTAATCCTTATACTTACAATCTCGGTTATGATTTCCCCTTCGCAGCGGATGGTGCTCAGGCGATTTATTGCAGCCCTTCCAGTGGCGATGTGATTTTTCATCCGACCTTTCATGGTGTACACGGTTGGAATGGTAATAACTTCTATGCAATAGAAGACTCCATGACAACCTCCAAAGGGCTGGTTGAAGATTCCTACGGTCGGTTGTGGAGTCTCGGTGAGTATTTTAATATTCGTTATTATGAGGACAGTACCTCCGTATGGACTACCCTGCCTATTGTGGGTTGGGGTAGCAAAATTCTCTGCGACCCTTCTCTCCCGGGCACTATTTGGGCACTTACAGACCTTGAGCTTCAGCGCACGGATGGAATAAATACGTATTCAAAATCTTTAGGGGAGATTCCAGTTACGGGTGGAAATTTCACGGGTCTTGCCGTAGAGCCTAACAATATTGTTTGGGTGGGTACATGGACACCCTTTACCAGCACCGGGAGTGCCCTGATTCGCCTTGATGCAAACACCGGTTTGTATCAAACCTGGTCTTACGACCAGGGCTGGCCGTTCCCGGGTGAGCATGTACGGCCAATGGCCGTAACACCGGATGGTCGTGTATGGATGCAATACGATTCGGAATTCCCCTCAGAAACCGCAGGCATCTTTGCTTATGATGGTGATAACCTCAAAATATTTCCGGCTTCTCCCGGTGGTATTCCCAACTGGAATATGCTGCCCAATAGCACGATTAAAGATGTAGAGGTAAAAGAAATACCGGGCGGTTATGAATTATGGATGAGTTGTATGGGAAGGGGGATAGCAGTACTTGAAGTGATTACCGACCCGATTGGGGTTGGTATTTCCGAAGAAATTTCTTCCAAATCGGAAAATACGCTGTCTGTTTATCCCAATCCGGCCACTGAAAAAGTTCATATTGAATTTGACAATGATCGTGTTGGATTTGTTCAGCTTTCCGTTTATGATCTTAATGGAAAAAAAGTGAAGGACATCCTCAATAAAACATTGAGTAAAGGCCACCACATCGTAGAATGGGATTTAACAAATCAATCGGGTAGTAATGTCGCCAGCGGTTTTTACTTTGCAAAGTACGCTAATGCCGACTATACAGAATCCGCAAAAATCATCGTAAGGTAGTTGCTTTGGGATTTCCAAAATTTGTCGAGGTTATAGGTAACGCTCCTCCTAGCCCCCTATCTTCCCAAGAGAGAGGGGGCTAGGGGTGAGTTACCGCTCCAACTCCGGCTTTTGTGCCTCTTCCAGCATGTGCTCCACGGCTTTTTCGAGTTGCTGGTCACGGCCTTTCTGGGCCGGGCCGGGTTCGTTTTTCACCTGAAAGTCGGGTATTAGTTGTTGATTTTCCAGGTATTTGCCGTCCAAACCTTTTACGCCCACCTGGGGAATCCCAAAGGTAAGGCTCGGATCAATCTGCCGCTCCCACCACACCGCCGTAGCTGTGCCGGGGACGGGCATTCCGATGAGTTTGCCGATTCCTAATTCTTTATAGACATACGGGAAAAAATGGGCGTCGGAATAGTTGCCCTCACCCACCAAAACGGTAGAGGGTTTTGTCCATTTGCCCAAAGGTTCGCTCCCGATTTTCTGCCCGCGGGGTTCCAATGTTACGTACAGTTTCCCGCTCAGAAAGGTCGCCAGATCGTCGTGCAACCAGCCGCCGCCATTAAAACGGGTATCCACAATGAGTGCGTCTTTATCGGCATAACGGCCCAACACGTCGGAATACACTTCCCGGAAACTTTCGTCATCCATGCCTCTTACGTGGACATATCCTACTTTTCCACCGGACTGTTTTTCGGTTTCTGCCCGGCGGGTTTTCACCCAACGCTGATACAAAAGCTCGGACTCCGCACGCCCCGTAATGGGTTTGACGGTAACTTCCCAGCGTTTTTTATTCTCCGGATCGTACATCGAAAGCAGGGTGTGGGTTCCGGCTTTGCGGTTGAGCAGGGGGAAAAAATTGGCACCTGCCGCAATCTCCGTCCCGTCAATTTTTTCGATCACCTGCCCGGCTTTTATTCCGGCCTCGGCCAATTCGAGGGGGCCTTTTTCGATTACTTCGGTAATTTTTATGCCGACTCCGGTATGGTTCTGATCATAAAATATTCCTAAGGAAGCGGTCTGATTTCCGCCCGGATCGTTACTGCGGTAAAAACAACCGGTGTGTGAGCCGTTTAGTTCACCGAGTAACTCACTCATCATTTCGGAGAAATCGTGGTTGTTGTTGATATGGCTCAGGAATCGGCTGTATTCGCTTTTTAATTCCTGCCACTTTACGCCGTGAAGGTCGGTCACATAAAACTTTTTGAGCACCTGACGCCACATGTGTTCAAACATATAGGCTCTTTCTTCGGGAAGGTTGAGGGTCATTTCGGCTTTAAAGCCTACCGGAGTTTTGTCCTTTTTGTCGGTATCAATTTTATAAATTTTACCACTGTTGAGCACAAAAAGGGTTTTGCCTTTGGCATCCATCAACAGAGAGCCGCCGCGTTCGTCGAGTTTGGTGATGATGCGGGTTTCATCTTCTTTTAGATCGTGCATCCAAAGATCATGACCTTTTTCAAAACTACTCAGGTAATACAGTTTTGTTCCGTCAGGAGAAAGTACCGCGTCGGACAAGCTGGAAGAATGAATGGTCAACCGGGCGATGCGGTCTTCGATATTGGCAAGATCCGGCTGAATGGGGTCTGCAAGTTCGGGGGTGATGATCCAGGGTTTGGTTTTATCGCCTTCTTTTTTCTTGTCTTTTTCCGGATTGGCTTCTTCTTTCAGTTTTTCGATTTCATAGTCTTCTTTGCTGAGCCGAAATTTGTCCCAGGCATCTTTGGTAAAAAACATGCCAAAAACATCATCCTGCGATCCCCAGCTTCCGTGTGAGCGCATTCCCCGGCTGTCATTAAACCATATCATCATTTCGCCATTCATCATCCATTTGGGAGCGGCATCGGCATAACCGCTATTGGTCAGATTAATCACCGGAGAACCGCCGTCGGCGCTTACGAGTCCGACTTCGTTCATCCACCGGCCCCGGTCAATAAACGTTACCAGAAACCATTTTCCATCGGGTGACCAGTCATACCATTGGTCTCCATCGGAATAGGAGTAGTTTTTATCGGCGGGTAAAATGGTACGCGACTTTTTGTTTTCGAGGTTCAGTACTTTGAGTGTCGTGCGTTCTTCCAAATAAGCCACTTCTTTTCCGTCGGGCGAATACGCCGGCTGGAAGGTTTCTTCGGGAGTGACGAGAATTTCTTTTTCCTTCAAAAGGGTCGAAATGTAAAAATAAGGTTCCTCTTCCCTGACCATTTCGGTTTCGTAGAGGTTCCAGCTACCGTTTCGTTCGCCGGCGTAGAGGATTTTGCGTCCGTCGGGGCTAAAGCTGACCGAACGTTCCTGCTCCGGGGTATTGGTGATGCGTTTGGTAAGGCCATTTTCCACAGCCGTGACAAAAACCTCTCCACGCACAACAAAAACAACTTCTTTTCCATTGGGAGAAATATCCATTTCCGTAGCGCCGCTGGCCATCACTTCGACCTTCGTGGAGTTGTATTTTTCATCAATCGCCATTGTGATAGCAACTTTCCGGGGTTGCTGCCCTGTCTGAAGAGTATAAATTTCACCCCGGTATCCGTAACACAAAACCCCGGCATCTGACACGGACAGAAAGCGCACGGGGTGATCGTTATAAGCCGTAACAGAAACGGGCTGAGAAGGGTTATTTAAGGAAAGTTTCCAGACGTTAAACGTCCCACTTTTTTCACTGAGATAGAAAATCTCGGATTCATCGGCGCTCCACATCGGGTTACGGTCTTCGCCTTCAAAGGTGGTGAGTTGAGTATGAGTATCTTTGTTTTTGTCGTACAGCCAAATGTCGCGGGTGACGGAAGAAACATGATGTTTGCGCCAGTCATCTTCCAGCCCTTTTACATCCTGATAAATTATCCTTGTGCCTTTTTTGTCGGGGCGGGCATTTTCGAGGAAATTGCCAAGCTCCATTTTGGGCATTCCACCTTGCAGCGAAATACTGTGAAGTTGGGGAAATCCGCGGGAAGGAAAATCGGTACTAGCCTGGGGAATGAGTCGGGCCGAGGAAAAAAACACCCGACTGCCATCCGGGCTGAACGCCGAGGGATAATCATGGGAAGAATGAAACGTAAGCCTTGTGGCGCTTCCGCCGACGGCGGGAATCGAAAAAACGTCAAAGTTCCCATGACGTTCGGAGGCAAAAGCAATTTTGCTGCCGTCGGCTGACCATACGGGCAAGTAGTCATGGGCTTCGTGAAGCGTGAGGGGCGTTGCCGTTCCACCGGAGGCATTCACCCGATAAAGATCTCCCTTATAAGAAAAAACGATGGTGTTACCATCCGGTGAAATCGCGGGATAACGCATCCAAAGAGGGTTTTCGTCTGCGGCAAACAGATTGTTTAACGAAAACAGACAACCAACGATTAGCAAGGCAATCAGTCGCATAACTTTTAATGATTTATTGGGTATTGAGGTTGTACAAAATTCCAGCTTCGATATTAATCAATTCCTTCCGACAATTCCACAGAAACTTATCTGAGTAAATGGTCAAAATTGCCGATTGCAAAAACGACCTTTTATACTTTAACCAATATTCTGCGCGTTTGGTTAATAAAGTCGGTTCAATGGAACGAAAACTTCTTCCGAAAGACGTAATTTTATATCGGATGATTCTATTACTCCCCAGGCTATGATTACCCACGTAAGAAACCCTTTTTTAACTCTTGAATTTCAGGACAATATCGCGATTATATGGCTGGACCAGGAAGGTTCTTCCGTGAATAAAATTTCGCCTGAACTGGTGCTTTCTTTTGCCCGAATACTGGATGAAATTGAACATTCGCCCCAAATCAAAGGTGCGATCCTGATCAGTCGAAAAAAAGACTTTATCGCCGGAGCTGACGCAACCCGTTTTCTCAATATGAGCCACGGCGAAGCTGCCGAAGCCAGTATGATCGGACAGGGTATCCTCAACCGGGTTGCCGCTTCCCGAAAAAATTACATAGCGGCTATCCACGGAGCCTGTATGGGTGCCGGACTGGAAGTTGCGCTCGCCTGCCACGGACGCATTGCTTCGGAAGGGAAAAATACGGTTTTTGCTCTTCCCGAAGTAACCGTAGGCCTGATGCCCGGCGGAGGTGCAACCCAGCGTCTGCCCCGGCTGATAGGCATTCGTCCGGCACTTGAAATTTTGCTCACCGGAAAAAATATCTATACTCCCCAAGCTTATGAACTTGGCCTGATTGATGAGGTTTGTGCCCCGGATCAGTTGCTCGAAAGGGCAAAAAAAATGGCCGCCGAACCGCGCATTCGCAGAAAAGGCAGACTTTCCTTTTCCCAGAAGCTGACCGAAATGCTTCCTGCCACCCGGTCATTGATTTTCCAGAAAGCGCGTGAGAAGGTTTTGGAAAAAACCCACGGTAACTACCCCGCACCGCTTCATATTCTTGAATGTGTTGAAACCGGCTACCGCAGAGGAGTGAGGCGGGGGAGTCAAATGGAAATCCATTTCTTCGACGAATTGGTACAAAACAACGCTTCCCGACAGATGATCCGCGTTTTTTTGGCCCTGTCGGAAATGAAAAAAAATCCGTTTCAAGTATCCTTTAACCCTCTCCAAAAAATCGGCATCATCGGAGCCGACTATACCGCCACCGGAGTTGCCCTCACCAGTGTTATTAAAGGTTTTGAAGTTCGCCTCAAAGATATTTCTCCGGAACTTCTTGATTCTGTCTCAGATAAACTGAGATTCCGGCTGAATCATACCCTTCATCAACAAGCTTTTACCTCAACCGAAACACAAAAAATCGCGGAAAATTTCCATACGGGTATCCACTACCCGATATTTTCGGGGGCCGATATTGCCATTGAAATGACGCCCGAAGATATCTATCAAAAACAACGGATTCTCGCGGAGGCAGAAACCCTTCTTCCTTCCCATAGCGTGTATGCTATCGGTGTTTCGATGTTTTCGATTAGTGAAATTGCCAGTTACGCTCAAAGACCATCTCAGGTCGTGGGAGTAAATTACAGTTATCCCATTCCGGATTCCCGGCTGCTTGAAATTGTCGCCACTCCCAAAACCAGCGAAGAAACCCTTGCCCGTGTTTATGACATGGGCATACGCCAGGGAAAAACCTGTATTGTGGTTAAAGACAGCCCGGGATTTTATACCCATCGTATTCTCGCTTCTATGCTCAATGAAGCCATGCTCCTTTTAGAAGAAGGCGGAGAAATAAATAAAACCGACAAGGTGATGCAAAAATTTGGGTTTCCGGAAGGGCCTTTTAGCCTTATGGACATAATCGGTCTGGATTTTTTGCAGAAAACTTCCGTCCCCCTAAAAACCTTGTTTGAAGCCCGTGGAGGAAAGTGTTGTGAGACGCTTGAGAATATGGTAAAAAACGAATACCTCGGCCGAAAAAATAACCGGGGATTTTACCATTATTCAACCCCCGAATCGGGCAAAAAGATAAAAGGCGAAGTCAACCCGGAAGCATATCAGTTTTTCGGGGGTTCCCGCCGTCACACGTTTTCCAGTATCCGGATCCAGCACCGGATCGCGCTGCGAATGGTCAATGAAGCGGCCTATTGCCTCGGAGAGGGAATCATCCGCTCTCCGAAAGAAGGAGATATCGGCGCGATTCTGGGCCTGGGTTTTCCCGCTTTTCTGGGCGGGCCGTTCCGTTTTGCCGACAGCATGGGCGTGCCCAAAATCCTGCACATGTTGCGCGAGTTGGAAGACGATTTCGGCAGCCGCTTTAAACCGGCACCCATTTTTTCCGAACTTGCAGAACAGAACCTGAGGTTTTATTGAACCGATACAGAATCCGCGTGAAAATTCCCTGAGAATATTTAATTTTGGGCATGGAAACCTCTCCGGACAGCCCGTACATCGTAGCCGCAATTGGTGCGGTGCTCACGCTGATGAGTTATCGAGGCGTTTTGCGTAAAAAGGTGCGCACCATTTCCGGCGTCCGCACCTCCTCCGAAGCGGTTTACTATCTGGTGATTACCGCCTATATCCTCGGAGCCATCCTCGCTACGGTCATTGCGGCTATGCAATTTCACCTTACCCGAGGCTGGGGCGCACTCATCTTGTACCTGCTGGTGGTGATTTCGGCTTCGGTTTTTATTCACAAGTTCCGCAGCATCGCCCGCGGTATTCTTCTGGGAATCAAAAGCCTTTTTACCCCCAAAGCCAAACCGCCCGGCCCTTCGCCCAAAACCTGGGCATTGGCTACCGTGGCGATTATTTCCCGTGTCAAGGGCATGAATTATCACCTCCTCGGCGGGGCAGAACCCTCCGAAAGAAGAGCACAACTTGCCCAAAAACAATTGAGCCGGGAATGGGAAATAGACAATCCCGAAGAGTTTGAAGAAGTTCTGGAATGGCTGTTTGAAATTGGCCACCGCACCGAATTTCGCGATAAAATCGCCAAAATCGCCGCCATGACACCCGCACAACTCGAAGAGTACAAAACACAGTTTATCCCTGCGATCAAAGACCGCCTGGAAAAAGAAGAAGAAAACCATCGCGTAGAAATGATCCAAAACAATCAGGGAAACGTGCGCAACGCCAGTTTCCTCGCCTGGGATATGCTCCGTTTTATAGACAATTGCCGAACGGGTTTCCTCGCCGGGTATATTGACGAAGAAGATGCCTGGAACCGCATACTTTCCGCCGCGCAGGTACTGCAATCGCGGTTTGATTCCTGGCAGGAACTTAGCGACAGCTTTCTCCTCGGCAGAGAATTTTGGTCAATCGTCGAAACCAATCGGGACGGAATGGTGTATCAAAAAGCGTATGAAAGATTAGTGGAAGAAGAAAAAAGTCCCTGGAATAAAATAATCTGGGATTTACCGTTATATACCCGGGGATAAATGAAGCAATTGAAACGAAAAGGTGAATTGGGTAGAATTAAATTTGAACGCATGTTGAATGGATATATAAGTCTTACCGCAGGGTTCCTTCTGCTTTCAGGTACTGTGTTTTCTCAAACACAAAAATCGGAAATCGCAGATATGAATAAAGACGGGGTGTCGGACACGCTGCGGTGGGAAACCGATTATGGGACGAGTTTTGGATATACTCGTTATGTTCTTTCTGACGGAAAAACCGGCAGCCGCTACGAAGTGGACCAAGGCGGTTGTTTCTGCGAACTTTTAGACATTATTCCCATTACGGATCCGATGATGCTCCGTCAAAATCAGTGGGTCATCCGGGTTTTTGAGCAAAAATGGAACCGAGAAAAACGGTTTTCTGCTCCTGACCCTTCTTTGCACTGGCTCATTTCCGGTTACCTCAACAATCGCCCCCTGGCCCACAACCCCTATTATTCGCAGATCATTTCCCCTTCTGTCAAATGGGAAACCGGCACGATGTATATTCCGCCTTCCTATTCCCTTCAGATCAAAGGCGATACGCTCAACCGACTCGCCCGCTTTTTTCGCGACAACTACCTCGCAGACTGGGAAGAAACTAATCAGGGACTTCCGCTAAAACAGGCCTGGCTGGTTTACAATGCCCACAATCTTTCCCCCAAAAACACAAACAACCCCCGCCCCGATTTTGTCCTCGCAGACTCCAGCAGCAAATACCAGATTTACACAACTGCCCATGGAGTAGTTGTAAAAGTGGGGAGTCGTTACCGATGGCTGTTTATTTCGGATGCCATGCTGACCAGTGGCCCGGAAAAACTCCGCTGGTACTCCATCAAAAGCGCCCGGCTTATGGGCGATCTGGTGATTATTCATCATTTTGGCGGAGTCAGTGGGGGCGAACATATTTTTATCGCCGACATCCTTTCGGGCAAAGTGGGCAGGCTTATTCTCGATCCCTCCGATCCCGACTACGGCATCGAAGACCTTACCTATTTTCTTCAGGGAGAACAACTTAGACTCAATATTCCTTTTTTGGAAGATTCACCCAAAAAGTATTGCATTCCCGACCTTCTTCAAGCATTAAAAGAATGAAAAATCTCCTTTTGGCACTGCTGGTTTTGTTTTGCAAAACCCCTCTCTCCGCAGGAGAATGGGATACGGATCCCAACCTATGGGGAATTGGCGTAGTTACCGCCGGAGATTCGGCAAACGTTTTATCGGAAAATACGCCTCTTATGCTCCCCTTTTCGGTGGATTTCCCCATTTATGCAAGTCCGAACGGGCCGGTCATCGGCACACTCCAGACACCTGGTGAAAAAAATTACCCATCAGGAAGATCTTTTTTTAGGCATGCCGACTCGAACGCCCGTACCTTATTTGACCTGCGCGACGGCAGGGAAATCGCCTACGATGCCGCCGGGCTTATTTACTATGAAGAAAAAGACGGGTTTCTGAGAGTACTTCACCACACCCTTCAAAAACCCGCCTGGATAAAAATCTCCAACCTGCACGAATATCATCTGAAACCTGTGTTGTGGATGGATTTTATCTTACAATATGGCCCATCCCTTTTTCACCCGCATGACTCTATTGGCCTCAACCTTCGCAAATCTCCCTCTACCTCCGGGGAAAAAATCACCAGCATTAAAGGAGATTTGTATATGGTAAAATTTACCGGCAAACGAGAAGGCCTTTGGGCAGAAGTAGAAGTAACCCTTTACGACATCCATCCCTGCGAAGGCGACGCCCAAGAGCAAAATAAATGGAGCGGCTGGATAAAGCTGATGGACGACAAAGGTTTCCCTAACATCTGGTTTTATACCGGGGGGTGTTAGGAGGCGGTTCAAGAACGAGTAATAGGCACTCGGGGAGAAAAAGATTGTTTATTTATCGTTCAATATCTATATTTATATGTACAACCATAGTTATACAAAAAAATCCAATGCATACAATTGAACGTTGGCAACAAGACCCCGAGTTTCGCAAAATGGAAAGTGAAAACTATAAGGAATTGGTATTATCTGAACTTTTGTTAGCCCTCATGGATGAAGACGAAAAATCAGTACGAGAGCTTGCCAAAGCTGCGGGTCTATCTGCAACAGCCATACAAAAAGTACGATCAGGAAAATCGAAGGATATGGGATTAATGAATTTTCTTCATGTTGTCGAAGCCTGCGGTTATCATCTGATGCTGGAAAAAAATGGAAAACACATCCCCCTCCGCGCAGGAAACCTATCTCAATAGGGCGATCGGAATAATATCGTATATGAGAATTCGGGGAAAAAATCTTTACGGAACATTCTCCATTCTCAAAAAAAAACCCCTTCTTCCGAAGGGGCAAATGTCATACGTTTTTCTTTTCGGTCATCTCTTCGATGATTTCATCTTCGAGACGGCAGCTTTCGTTGATGATCAGGGTATAGATATTATAGACCAGATCGGGGTTGAGTTTGAACTGTTTGCCAATCTCAACGGCTTTGTTTTTGACGTGTTCGACCCGGTTGGGTTGCATCATGGGGATGTCGTTTTCGCTTTTAAATCTTGCAACATCCCGGCAGATGTCATACCGCCGCCCCAACGCTTCAATGATGGTATGATCGAGTTGATCTATTTCTTTTCGAAAATCTTCCAGACTAGGCATCGTTTTTAATTTTTATCATTTCCGGTCCGCTGAGTTCTCCCATTTCAAAATATGTGGGGTCAAAATCGCCTCTCACGGCTTTTACAATAGCTTTTACTAATGGATACACCTTAATCATTATTTCCTTAAACTCATTATGAGGATCGGAAAGCGCCACAATTGCACCGCCACTGCCAATGGTGATTTCGTCTCCGGCCATAACCGCCGTACGTATAGCGATATTAAGTTCGGAAGTGCCATTCAACCCCAAAAATCCTACAGAACCTGTATATACCCCTCTTGCTAATCCTTCCACTTTGTCTATGATTTCCATCGTGCGGATTTTGGGCGCTCCCGTAATCGAGCCGCCAGGGAAAGTAGCTTTGATACAATCAACTGCGCTAAGATTGGAACGCAAACGCCCTTTTACGGTACTGACCATCTGATGTACGGTAGCATAACTTTCGATTGCCATCAGGTGAGGCACACTGACCGTACCGATTTCACATACACGGCCCAGGTCATTGCGCAGAAGATCCACGATCATAAGGTTTTCAGACTGGTCTTTTTCGCTTTCCTGCAACCTTTCTTTAATTGCCTGATCCACAACAGGGTCAGCAGAACGTTCAAGCGTCCCTTTGATGGGTTTGGTGTAAACCCATCCGTCGGGGCGAATATCGAGAAACTGCTCAGGAGAAGAAGATATCACCGATACATCTGCAAACCGCATATAGGTAGAATACGGTGCAGGATTGGTCTCGCGAAGCACCCGGTAGAGGTAATAGGGGTCAATGTCCTGCTTAGTGGAGACAGAGTTTGTCAGACAAACTTCATAAGTTTCTCCGTCAATGATATTGCGCTGACATTCTTTGATTGCATCAATATACTGATCATAGCCCATATGCAGTTTGAAACTGACTTTTTCATCCGAAAAATGCGGAACGAGCGGTGTCAGCGGAGAGAGATGTTGTAGTTTTTCTTTTGTCTTCGCAATCCATTTTTGGGCATCCGCGCTATCACTCTTTGGGGTAAGTGCCAGCAGGTAGGTGGTATTTTCCTCGTGATCAAATACAATCAGGCGCGAGGCAAATACAAATACAGCATCCGGGATATTGGCATCCAATGCACCCACAGGGGCACAATCCTGCTTCAGTTCATAACCCAGATATCCTACAAATCCACAATTGAACTTAAAGGGAAGTTCTTCCGTCATCGTGGCATATTCCCTGATCTTTTCGTCGAGAAAATCAAATATGGTTTCACCCTCACGGTATTTGACCATTCCGTCTTTTTCGACTTTGAGAAGTTTTTCTTTTGATTTATAAGTAACCAGAATATCCTCTTTGCTTTCGCCGTATTTTCCCATATAAGAGAATCGGGAAAGGCCTTTCTCCAATTTGCTGCTGTCGAGCCAGAATACATTCTCATCATCGCCATACAGGTTGTCAAATACCTGATGTGAGTCAGGATTCATATCCAATTTTTCATACACCACTTCATGCTTTTCACCCTTGTTCCGGAATGAAAAGTTGTGATCCATGCTGATTCCCTCAGAAGTAAGCTTACGGTCGGTCATACCATTCTCCTGATAAAACTGCTCCGTTATCTGGAAAAAGTTGCGAATCAGGTCGTGACCATAAGAAGTTTTAATTGACTCCGGATGAAACTGCATCCCCCAGAAAGGAAGATCTTTGTGCCTGATTCCCATCAGGATATCATCGGCTGTCCATGCGAGTTTTTCAAAACAATCCGGGAGATTATTGTTTACCACCAGCGAATGATAACGCACTACCGGAAACCCCTGGGGAATTCCTTGAAATAGCGCATTGTCATTGTGCCACACCTCGCGAATACGACCGTGCATCGCATAAGGCGCATGTTCAACTTTTCCTCCAAAATAATGACCGAGGCCCTGATGTCCCAGGCATACACCCAGTACAGGAATATCCGTGATAGTTTTTAACACATCTGCGCAAACGCCAAAATCCGCGGGAACAACCGGACTTCCGGGTCCCGGAGAAATCACAATGTTGTAGGGATTTAACTCACGTATCTGCTCAATCGTAATCTCGTTGTTGTAGAATACGAGGGGTTCGTGGTTGCTCACCTCTGCGATTTGCTGAAACAGATTGTAGGTAAAAGAATCGTAATTGTCAATAATGAGAGTTCTCATCGGTTCTAAATTGGTTTACAGATGATATGATAACCCTTTGATCAAAGGGCATTTATATGGGTAACACAAGCCTGACTCGAGGGTAATTTTGGGTTTGGATGCTAATATACAAATTATCGGAAAAGCACGGAAAGGAAAGCGGGTTATAAACGAAATTAATCTGTATCAATTGTCAATTCAGACCCTTGAACCGATGGGCAAAAATTTCCCGGCATTCCGCCGCCAGTTTCTCCGGCAGATGCAAATCGCTTTGTAACGCTCGACTCATTAGCTTCTCAAATCGCTGTTTGTCATCCGTCCGGATCATTTCGTTAAAACTTCCCAAACTTTCGAGCAACATTTCCCTTGCCATTTCGCCGTAAGGATTGTCGGTTTGGATTTTCCAGTAAACCTCAGGATTGGCGATTTTGATACGGGCAAAAAGGGCCAGCAGATTGAGGTGTGGCGGCGTAGCTACGGGCAGGTTGCGGTCGGTCTGGTAATTCATTTTTTCCAGAAAAAAACCAAAGCTGATAATCGCCGCATGGGTCGCCACCTGGGTTACGGCTGTGAGCAGGTCGTGTTCTTCGGTTGTCATCCAGGTAATTCGGCAGCCGTATTTTTCGGCGAATAAGGCAAACCATTCGGTGGTCGCCGCCGGGTTAAATCTCACGGCAACCATATTGTTACCCTTCAGCCCCAAATCCGGAGCAAACATCGGGTTGATGCATAGGATTTCGCGGCTAAGCGAAACTTTACCGATA
The DNA here is from genome assembly GCA_033764335.1 of Bacteroidia bacterium. Lineage (GTDB taxonomy): Bacteria > Bacteroidota > Bacteroidia > J057 > J057 > JAGQVA01. Next base: position 17,065 of record JANRJC010000054.1, read on the forward strand.
ATTTCGGCGATGATACTTTTCACCGAAGTCGTCTCCACCGTCAATGACCCCGGCTTTGACACCGGAAGAATAATCGGAAGCAAAGGATAAACCACCTTTTCCGGCAGACAGACGAGGATTACATCAGCCGTCGCCACTTCAGCCATTACCGCTTCATTGGGAGAGAAAAGATTACAACTAATGTACTTTTCCAGCGGGATTTCCCCTTCCGGCTCCGGTTGAAGATCCACCCCGACAACCGTCATTTTTTCTTTCAAAAGCAACAAATGGAAAAGTTTCCCAAACCCACCATTCACACCCAAAATCAGAATTTTCATAAAGTTTACGCATTATTAGAACCCCCTTCCGTATTAGAACCCCCTTCCGTCTGCCGTCCCCCTTATAAGGGGGACTGACGGGTCAAGTGGTATATAATCACCATTGACCATTAACCATTGACAATTAACCATTAACCATTTTCCGCATCGTCTCTTCTACTTTTTCTTCGGCGTTGGCGAAACGAATCAGTTCCTTCAGCTTCGCGGAAGCTCGGCCGGATTCCAGAATCTCGCGGGCCATTGCCGTTCCTTCGCGATAGCTTGCGGCTTTGCCGGAAATGTAAAAGGCTGCGCCGCAATTCATCATCACGAGGTCGCGCAGCGGCCCGGTTTCCTGTCCGTTCAGTATCTCAAAAAACGCCCGAATATTGCGTTTCCGACCTTCCTCCCGCAGTTGCTCCCGCTCAGCCGCCGGTGTCAACGGATGATCCAGCCGGGCCTTTTCTTCTTTGGTAAGGGTGAGAATCGCTTCCACCGGACTCTGTTCCAGACCAAAATCGGCGGGGTTAACGCTGTACTCGCGGATTTTTCCGTCTTTAAGTTCGGCTACGTAGGTTTCGCCCACATTCGAAAATTCGTCCAGTCCATCCAGTCCGTGAATCACCAGCACTCGCCGGTAGTCCATTTTCTCAAACAAACGGGTCAGTATCAGCCCGTACTTAGGGTCAAATACGCCGTAAATCCGGTTCTCCATTGTAAAGGGTGAATACACCCACGAAATCAAATGCCAGGGAGTGGGATAGGAAAGTCCGATGGTTTTGAGTTTTACCAGAAAATCCATCCGGTTTTTAAACTTGTCGGTAAGTCCGGGGGTATAAAAGGCCGAAAGCCCCAGCTCTTCGAGGCTTTTTACGGCGTTGCCGGAATCCACACTGAAGGGGTTTAGTCCAATCTGTGTATAAAGATCGGCACTGCCGGTATAACCGGTATAACCCCGTGTTGCCTGTTTGGCTACGGCAAGTCCCCCTGCCGCAAGCACAAAACTGGAAATCGTACCCACATTAATGGTTTTGATCAAGTCCCCGCCTGTACCGGATATATCAATGATATTGGAGGCGGGAATGGTTGTTTCCAGTTTAATCGAACGGTCGCGGATGCTTTCGACAAAACCCAGCAACTCGTCGGCGGTAGGGCCTTTGGCCATTAACCCGAAAGTGAGCGCAAGGAAATAAAAACCGTTGCTGTTTTCTTTGTCGGGAATGGTGTCTTCGTCGCTGATGATGTCAAGTGCCTGTTTGATCTCTTCGGTACTAAGGGTATTGCCGTAGGCAAGTTTCTGGAGGATGGGTGTGGAGTTTTCGAGCATATTACTTTTTGGTCAGGATTTAATTACGCCCAGTTCTTTGCCGGTTTGGGTGAATGCTTCAATGGCTTTATCGAGGTGGTGTTGTTCATGGGCAGCGGAAAGTTGTACCCGAATCCGCGCTTGTCCTTTGGCTACGACCGGGTAAAAAAATCCGATTACATATATACCCATTTCCAGGAGTCGTGCAGCAAATTTTTGCGCCAATACGGCATCATAGAGCATGATCGGCACAATAGGATGGGTACCGGGTTTTAGGTCAAACCCTGCTTCGGTCATTTTTTGGCGGAAATAGCGGGTGTTGGACTCCAGTTTGTCGCGCAGGGTCGTGGTCTGCGAAAGCATATCCAACACCGCAATGCTCGCCCCGGCAATGGAAGGCGCAAGGGTATTAGAGAAAAGATAAGGCCGCGACCGTTGGCGCAGTATTTCGATAATTTCTTTGCGCCCGGAAGTAAACCCTCCGGAGGCTCCGCCGAGTGCTTTTCCTAATGTGCCGGTGATAATGTCCAGTCTGCCGATTACCCCGCAGTGTTCAATGGTTCCGCGTCCGGTTTTACCCATAAAACCGGTGGCATGGCACTCGTCCACCATGACCATCGCCTGGTATTTGTCGGCGAGGTCGCAGATTTTATCCAGTTGGGCAATGGTGCCGTCCATGGAAAACACGCCATCGGTTACGATGAGCCGGGTACGGCAATGGCGGCTGTTTTGCAGGCATTCTTCCAGGCTGGCCATGTCGTTGTTTTTGTAGCGAAATCGCTCCGCTTTACAGAGGCGAATTCCATCTATAATGCTGGCATGGTTGAGTTCGTCGGAAATGATGGCATCTTCGGCTCCCAGTAGGGGTTCGAAAACCCCGCCGTTGGCGTCAAAAGCTGCCGCATAAAGAATGGTATCTTCGGTACCGAGAAATTCGGAGATTTTGCGTTCAAGGGTTTTGTGAATGTCCTGTGTACCACAGATAAACCGCACGGAAGATAGGCCATAACCGTGAGAGTCTATGGCTTGTTTCGCCGCTTCAATTACCCGAGGGTGGGAAGAAAGGCCCAGATAATTATTGGCACAAAAATTTAATACCTGCTGACCACCCGCTACGGTGATTTCTGCACCCTGTGGGCTTATAATGGTTCTTTCCTTTTTGTATAGCCCGGAAGCCTGGATGTCGGCGATTTCTTTTTGTAAGTGTTGGATAAATTCTGCGTGCATAGATTTTTGAATTTCTGTTTCGGGGGCAAATACGAAAGATGCAATTGGTTCGTATATTTTGTAAAGTTAGGTGAATCTTTGTAGATTTCGATATAATTCCACTCCACTATGAATAAGAGGGGTTACTTTTTAGGAGGACTGTTCACCCTCTTTCTGATTTTTATTACGGGAACATCTGCAAAGGCGCAAAACTCCTCTGCAAGGCTGATAATGGGCAGTCTGGAAGCTTTTCCTGAAGTGATTAATGATACCAGCACCTATTCCTTTGATATTCCTATTGTCAATGGAGATGCCTTAAATTCACTCACCGTTCCGGTTTCGCTCTATATGTCGGTTGACGGTGGTCCGGCCCTGTCCCTGTTAACCAATTACCACCTCCCCACTCCTTTGCTGCCCGGTGATACCGTTTTTCTACCGGTGAATGATTACCTTTTTGATGCAATGCGTTTTACGGGCGGAGGCATTACTCATGACATTATTGTCTGGCCAATGGCAATGGGGGTTATTTCTCATGATTCTTCGAGCAAAACGGTAATATTTAATCATACACTGGCCAACCTGAGTCATAAGCTCGGTGTGGAAGAACCCATGCCCATTTCCGGAATTATCATCGAAGGTACTTCTTATAGTTTTGATCTTTCGGTAGTTAACCTCGATTCGGTGCACGATTTCATTCACCCGGTTACACTGATGCTCTCGGTCAACGGAGATGCGCCCACTGTGCTGGTATCAGATGTCAGCCCCGATTCTGCTGTCCCCCCGGGCGGAAGTTTCGAGGTTTCCATAGATGATTATCTTTTTGACGCGGCAAGGTTTGGCGGCGGAGGCATTACCCACGACATCATTGTCTGGCCCATGGCCTTTGGTGTATCTTTGGCGGATTCCGCAATTGCCTCGGTTTCTTTTATATGGGAACTCTCCGTCGGCCCGGCAACGGAAACCCAAGGCTCCGGCTCTGATAATGACTACGGATTTGTGGCCGAGCCCGGTACTCCGGGTGTAACCCTCTCTTGGGAAACCGGCTACGAAAAACCCGGTACAACTTTCGAAATTGAGAAAGCGGATCTCATCACGGGCATCTTCACCGGAAAAGGAATTATCCCCGGAAAAGGGAACTATGAAATGGGCAGTGTTTATTCTATAACGGATCCATTGCCTCATCGAGGGGTGAATCTGTATCAGTTGGTCGTACATACTCCTACCGGCGGCATATTTGTGGTTGCAACCGCCTCCGCTGAATGGCAGCCCCAACCGTTGGCTCCCTCAGGCAAGCAGGTTTTTGTTTACAATAATCCGGTTGACCAAAACCTCGTATTGTCTGTCCCCATGACTCGCAGCGGTATTATCCGGCTTTCGGTATGTGATCAAACCGGCCGTGAAATATGGACTAGTATGGTTGAAGGTAATATGGGTCAAAACACGGTAAAAGCCGACCTTTCTGACAAAGCAGCCGGGATATACATCTATCACCTTTTTTACGATGGCAGGAAAGAAGAGGGAAAAGTCTTAAAGCGATAATCCCCGGACATTCCGAATCATTTCAATAAAAAGTTGAAAATAACTTTTGCTGCCCTCTAGTTTGGAGGCGAGATAGACTTCGTAGGGAATGATCTGATTGTCCCCGATTTCTGAGGGAGAAAATTGAGTCACAAAGTTTTTATAAGCAGACTTGATAAATACCGTTTTTCCTTCCATCGCCGCGGTATTTAGCCGCATGACGATTGCTACAAATTTTGTGGCTCTCGCATAAAAATCGTCTTTCAGCAAAGATTTAAAGTTTTTCTTGAGCGAACGCCAGGCGGATTCCGCCTGTTTATATTCTTTTGCTTCGTAAAAATTGACGATTTCAAAAACATTTACATAAAGCCGGAGTTCTTCATCCACCATCATAAAACCCTTGTGGGTTTTGATTTTCCGGATTGCTTCTACCGCTTTATTATACATTTCCTGGCTGAAAAACTGATCTGCGTGACTTATAAGCAGATAAAGTTCGTGAACCTCATTCCGGATAATTTCTTTTTGAGCAAAAGTTTCTGCGAGCATCGCGGCAGCGCCTTCGAGGTTATCGGTGAGTTTGAGGTTATAGATTTTGGAAGAATAATAGTAAAACGCCAGTTCTTTATAATTCTGCTTGCTATAAGCAATGAGGTCTTCGTGCAGGAGGTTTATTTCAGCTTCCGCCTCTTCCAGCCGGAGAAGTTTCTGGAGGGAGTTTACCCGCCAGATTCGCATCATCACACGGGTAGAATGATTGTCTTTGTTGAATACCTTATGCGTTTCAAAATCCTCGAAAGTATTTTTGACATAAACTTCCAGTTCGCTATAAGCCGATTTTTGAATAAGAATGGTCACAACGGCCTTGAGGATCATAATTTTTCCAGAGGCAGAGTGAAATATATCTTTATGGGTTTCGAGCCTTTTTTTAATGTTTTCCAGCGTACCGATGACTGAATGGGTTTTGCTGCTTCGGGAATAGTTGCGGCGGGTAAGCTGTTGGGTGATCATGCCCAGGATTTCGCTGTTGGCGCGAAGGATTTCAATCTTGCGCAGATTTTCTTTGCGGCGGCTGATTACGGCTTCGATTTCGACCTCAAAATGGGTGGCAAGCTGGAGCATTTCATCATAGACAATCTCCAATACATTAAACTGGTCGTAGTCCGTAGCTACTTTTTCCGCTTTTTTCAGGCTGTAATAAGCTTCGCGGTACAAACCTCTTTCTTTGTAAAGCACCGAAAGCTGAATATTGCTGTAGGATTCAATGGAGTTTTTATAGTTGAAATGGTAAAACAGCAGACTTTTTTCCAGATTGCTCAAGAGTTTGTTGCGGAGGCGGTAATAGCTGTTTTTGGATTTAGCGTCTATGCCTCCGTAAAATTGATTAACGACATCGTTTTCGATGTCTTTAAAATTACCGGCTCTTATGGCATCAAAAAGTACCAGCATTTTTTTTTCCTCATCGGCCTTAAACCGATTAGAAAGAATCTTAAAGCGCCTTACTTCGTCGCTGGTAAGATTTTCTATGATACGCTCCAGAATATCCACATCCGTAAAAGGCTAGGAGTAATTAAACTTACAGAAACATACTAAAAATTTGCTGAAATCACCGCAAAATCTGGTTTAATCCTTAGAAGTAGTATTTCCCGCAGCGATTTCCATTAGGTTTTGAGCCCTTTCTTTGCCCAGATATGCATCTATAATTGCATGAAAAAGGTAAATCAGCGGCGTGAGTACTACCGCCATAAAAAACTTGTAGAAATAGCTCATGGTTCCAATCGCAAATACCATCACCAGTGTCCACTTTCGACCGACCGGCGGGCCGATATAAAAAGCGATAAACAACACCACATAACTATCAATCAACTGAGAGACTAGGGTGGAGCCGGTAGCTCGCAGCCAGATTTTGGACGAACCCGTTACTTTTCGCAGAAACTGGAAAACCGTTACATCGGCAAGCTGGCCAATTAGAAAGGCGCATATTGAACCGATGATAATCCAAAGCCCCTGCCCAAAAATGCGTTCAAACGCGGTATTGATGTCCGGGGTAATATCCGCATTCTGCTCTAACCAGAAACCTGCGGGTACTACCTTTATGGCCAGAAAAACCATCAAAAAAGCATAGGAAATCAGGCCTACGACCAAAAAAGACAACAGCCGCACCCCTTTTTTTCCGTAATACTCATTGATAATATCCGTCATAATAAACACCACCGGCCAGAGAAGCACCCCTACGGTGAGGTTAAAGGCCAGTCCACTTTCGCCGAAAAGGGTCATACTTACAGGATCAAAGCCCAGTGTTTGCTCCAGCGAAAAAATTTTCACGGCAATAAACTCGGCAATAAGGGCATTTGTGATAAAAAACCCGCCCAGAATGATAAATAGAAGGTTTTCTTTTTTGTACATGGGTAGAATCAATGCTCAGATCGTTGTCGCAACGTAAACTAAGCAAAATCTTTCACATTAAATACATATCCTTCTTTTGCAAGGATGGTATTGGGAAAAACCGACCTTGCTTCATCCAGAAAAGGGGTCAGGTCTTTGTATCGGGCCGAAAAATGTCCCAGTAGCAATTGGTTGACTTCAGCAGCACTTGCAATACGCCCGGCATCGAGTGCCGTACTGTGTGCCGTCTCTGCGGCTCGATCCTGCATGTCCTGTAGAAAAGTGGCCTCATGGTACAGCAGCCGGGTATGACGGATATGGTCAATCAGTTCTTCATTGTAACGGGTATCGGAACAATAAGCAAACGAAAGTGGATTTTCCGGCGGCAATAACACTTCCTCGGCGGAAACAACTCTTCCGTCCTCCAGTTCGATGGTATTGCCCTGTTTTAGCAGACTAAAATATTGATTGGGTACTTCGAGTGCTTTGGCTTTATAAAAATCGAAGCGGGGCCGTTTATTGATTTCCACAAATTTAAATCCCCGGCAGAATATCCGGTGTTCCAGCGGAAGAGCATAGACCTGGTAACGATCCGTTTCATAAAAAATGGAGCCGGGAGCAAAATCTTCGGTAGGGATAAACTCCAGTTCGAAATTGAGGTAACTATGCGTTTGTTCAAATACAAGATCGAGAATTGTTTTTAGTCCGGAAGGCGCAAAAAGTTTCAGCGGAAAATTGCGTTCGTAAAGGCTGAGCGAATTGAGCAGGCCGGGTACACCGAGGATATGGTCACCGTGGAGGTGGGAGATAAAAATCGCATCCAGCCGGGAGTATTTAACCTTACTTCGCAGCAGTTGAATCTGGGTACCTTCCCCACAATCTACAAGGTGATGGCGGTCATTGATCGTAACAACCTGAGCAGAGGGTAATCGTGAATTAGTGGGAATCGCGGCACTGGTTCCCAAAATTTGGACTTGAAACACTTCGGTTGGGGGTTTAGGGTTATCTTACAGGGCCGAATGATTACAGGGTCTCAGCATCACCGCTGACTTCATTTTCTATCTCAGCCATAAAGACTTCCTGAACAGCCTCCTCCTGAGTGGGAAGAATATTCAATACCGATTCGAGGTGAGAAATTTTAATGAGCTTTTCGACATGATTGTTGAGATGGCAAAGCACCAGAATCCCACCGGAAGTGCCACACAAACGTTTTGCAGTCAGAATCGCACTCAGTCCGGAGCTATCTACATATTTTACATCGTCAAGGTTCAGGATAATATTTCTGCTTCCCTGCGCATTCAGATTGATAAATTCACCCTTCAGATCAGGAGAAATACGAGAGTCCAGTTTCTCATCCAGAAGTTTTATAATGGTGTATTTATCCTCTACACTTTTTTCTAATCTCATATTTCCAATGTTAACGTGTGCAATTGTCAAAGATACACAATCTTGGGAAATACCCACAAGTACAAAAGCTTCATTTTCCGTTATTCTCTCCCGGAAGGTCAAATAGCTGCACTGATACGTTTTTTAAAGTCGAATATATTGTATTTTTGGGGCGGAATTTTTTTCGCTTTCCAAGCCGCTTTATATGACATTGGAGATTTTGAATGAAAATATACCTTATCAGGTAGAAAAAAAACCGGGCAAAACCACCAGCCTCCATTTCATCGGCAACCCTCTCATGCTGGTCATTCGCACTCCTTCGGGTGTTATTTCAAAGGATGTTCAGGCTTTTATTCATCAAAAAAATCGCTGGATTCTCCGCAATTACCTCGCCATTAAAGACCTACAGGCTCACCGGGAAACTTTTTTTCAACAACTGGAACAAGGTTATATCCTTTACATCGGAAAATCTGTCCCCTTCCGCATGGTAACGGGCAATGTTCGGTCAGTAAAAAAAATGCCCGAAGGCGAAATTCTCATCACGATTACCCCCAAAGATCAAAAGGCCGCATTAAAATCCATTCTCCTCGCTGCCTTTAAGGCTCTCGCCAAAAAATACCTCGTCCAACGCACCCTCGATCTCGCCCAAAAAACCCAGTCTCATATAAACCTCATCCAAATCAAAGATGTCAAAAGCAAATGGGGCAGTTGTAGTGGTAAAAAAAATATTAACCTCAACTGGTACCTCATTTTTTTGCCCGAAACGCTGATTGATTACGTGATTATTCACGAACTTATGCACCTCCGCGAAATGAACCACGGGAAAAATTTCTGGGCCTGGGTGAAAAAATATTATCCCCAATACAAAAAAGCGGATGCCGAAATAAAAAGAATGTCCTGGGTCATCGGTATTCTCAGCAACGATTCTGGAAAATAATTTAGCTATGGAATTACAAAAAAAACTCCCCTTCATCCGCTTTGAAGATATCATTATCTATGAAGATGAACATATCCTTGTGGTAAATAAACCGCTTTATGTCTCCAGCCTCGATGATAAAAGCAACCAAAATCTGAATCACCTCTCGGAGGCTTATTTCGCCGAACTGCAACTCTGCCACCGCCTCGATAAAAATACTTCCGGCGTCCTCCTTATGGCCAAATCACCGGAAAGTTACCGCCATATCTCTCTTCAGTTTCAGCGGAGACAGGTAAAAAAAGTGTATAAAACCCTCATTCACGGGGTACATCATTTTGAAAACCGCGAAATTGATCTTTCGCTCCATATCTCTACCAACAAAAAAGTTACCATCAATAAACACTCGGGAAAAGCGGCACTTACCGTAGTCAATACTGAACACAACTTCAAAAGTTTTACCCTCCTCCGCTGTGAACCTGTCACCGGGCGAATGCACCAGATTCGGGCACATCTTTCGGCCATTGGCTGCCCCATCGTCGGAGATACTTTATATGGGGGGAAAGATATTCTTCTCTCCGAAATCAAACGCAAATATGTAGCCAGTGGGCGAAAAGATGAGCAACCCATCAACCACGGATACTTGCTTCACGCACAATCGCTGAAGTTTACTCACCCCGCTACCGAAGAGGAAATTGAGTTCTCGACTCCTTATCCCAAAAACTTTGAGGTCTGCCTCAATGTACTTCAAAAGTACAACCGCTAAAAAATCCGAATCTTATCGCTGATCCTGTTTTTTTACCATCGTCAAAATCGTCGCAATTGCCACGGTTTCGCCGGTTTCGTCATAGACATCCACCAGAAATTTCACCACTCCTTTTGCCACATCTTCCGGAGTCCTTTTCTCCTGGTCTATCTTCTGTTTGACAGTACATTTCACGCCGATAGTCATGCCGGGATATACGGGTTTGGTAAATCGGCATTCTTCCAGCCCGTAATTCAGCAATACAGGCCCCTTTTTAGGATCCACAAATAAACCCGCGGCTTTTGAAAGGACAAAATACCCATGGGCTACCCGTCCGGTAAAAAGGGTTCCCTCCAGCGAGGTTACGTCTGTATGTGCATAAAAATTGTCGCCGGTAAGGTTGGCAAAATTCACAATGTCTGCTTCCGTTACCGTGTGTTTATGGGTAATGACCGTTTCGCCGATTTCCAGCTCTTCAAAGTGTTTGCGAAAAGGATGAATGGGCGTTTCTTTATATTTTGCTCCCTGCTGAAAAACATTTGTCACTGCCGTAATCGTGGTGGGAGTACCTTGTATCGCACACCGCTGAAGGTAGTGTTTGACTCCGCGCATTCCGCCCATCTCTTCGCCACCTCCGGCTCTTCCCGGCCCACCGTGAACCAGCATGGGCATCGGCGAACCATGTCCCGTGCTTTCTTTGGCACTTTCCCGGTTGAGTATAAGAATGCGGCCATGATGGGAAGCCGCTCCAAGAACGTATTCTCGCGCCAGACGATCATCCGCCGTGGCAAAAGTACTTACCAGCGAACCTTTGCCCCGATGGGTCAGCTCGATGGCTTCCTCAAGGGTTTTGTAAGGCATAATCGTACTTACCGGCCCAAAAGCCTCGATTTCGTGGGAAGTCTTATGGTCAAACGGGCGATCATTGCGCAGCAATACCGGCGCAAAAAAGGCACCTTTTTCTCGTTCTGCCCCAATCACCTCAAACGGCAAGTCCCATCCTCCATATACAATTTCACTTTCTGCCGCCAGTTCTTTTACTCTTCGGCTTACCTCTTCGACCTGCTCCCGGCTTACGAGGGAACCCATACGCACCGATTCATCAGACGGGTTTCCAATGGTTGTCTGTGCGAGTTGCTGCGAAAGGGCAATCTGCACATCTTCCATCAGGTTTTCAGGGACAATGATCCGGCGAATGGCCGTACAACGCTGGCCACATTTGAGGGTCATTTCCCGCCGCACTTCTTTTACAAACAGGTCAAACTCTTCCGTTCCCGGGATAGCATCCTGCCCTAAAACCGCTGCATTGAGCGAATCGGCTTCCATCGTAAAAGGCACGGCATTTTCTATAATCGCAGGATGCGCCTTGAGTTTACGGCCCGTGGACGCCGACCCGGTAAAAGTCACCACATCCTGAGAAGTAATCGGATTCAGAATGCCTTCCCCCGGCCCGCAGACCAGTTGGAGTGCGCCTTCCGGCAGGATGCCGGAGGTTATCATGTCTTGTACAAAAGCCTGGGTGACAAAGGAACTGGGTTCGGCTGCTTTGACAATAGCGGGCATACCGGCCAGCCAGTTGACCGAACATTTTTCCAGCATTCCCCATATCGGGAAATTGAAAGCATTGATATGAACCGCCACACCGCGACGGGGAACCATGATATGATGCCCGATAAAAGAACCCTGCTTCGAAAGACTTACCATGTCCCCATCTATATGATAGGTTTCATTCGGAAATTTTCGGCGAAGACTTGCATAGGCAAATAAGGTTCCGATTCCCCCGTCAATATCCACCCAGCTATCGCCTTTGGTCGCGCCGGTCTGAAAACTGAGGGGATAATATTGTTTCCGCCTTTCAAACATGTACATGGCCAGCGCCTTGAGCATGAGGCCCCGTTGTTGAAAAGTCATCTTCCGCAGGTTAGGATTGCCCACTGAGCGGGCATAGTCCATCATTGCGGCAAAATCCAGCCCTTCACTTCCACAAGTGGAAATTTGTTCGCCGGTAATCGCATTGTATTGGGGGATGCCGTCTCCCTCATGGGGAATCCATTTTCCTAAAGCGAGGTTCGCAAGTTTTGTAGTCATAATCGGTAATCAGGTCCTTTCAATAATGGTAGCATAACCCTGCCCTACCCCGACGCACATCGTTACGAGGGCATATCTTTTGTTTTGTTTTTGGAGTTCGAGGGCGGCTGTATGGACAATACGGGTTCCGCTCATGCCGAGCGGATGACCCAGTGCAATGGCTCCGCCATTGGGGTTGATGCGTGGATCATCATCGCGCAGTCCCCAGGCTCGCGTGCAGGCGAGTACCTGTACGGCAAAAGCCTCATTGATTTCAATAATGTCCATGTCCGTCATTTTCAGTCCTGCTTTTTTCAGGGCAAGGTGGGAAGCTTCCACCGGGCCAATGCCCATGGTGCGCGGCTCTGTGCCCACGACACCCGAGGCGACGATTCGCACCAGCGGCTGAAGCGAATACCGGTCCAGTGCGTCGCCGGAGGCGACTACCACGGCGGCGGCGCCGTCATTTAAGCCGGAGGCATTCCCGGCGGTGACCGTACCACCGGCAGTTATGTCTTTAAATGCAGGACGTAGTTTTGCCAGTACCTCCGGCGTGGTATCCGGTTTGAGAAATTCGTCCTCGCGGATGATAAGAGAGGGCTGTTTTTTTCGGGGAATTTCTACCGGAACGATTTCTTCCGCCAGACGACCCTCGCGCTGTGCGCGGGCGGCTTTCATCTGGGACTGCCAGGCAAACCGATCCTGATCCTCCCGGCTAATGCCAAACTTCACTGCCAGGTTTTCGGCGGTCTGCCCCATGCCTTCGGTACCATACATTTCCTCCATCCGGGGGTTGACAAACCGCCAGCCAAAACTCGAGTCAAACATCTCGGCGTCCTGCCCAAAGGGCACTGACGATTTGGAGATCACCCACGGCCCGCGGGTCATATTTTCAACCCCTCCACAAATAAACAAATCGCCGTCTCCGGCCTTAATGGCGCGGTTGGCGTGAATAATGGCCGACATTCCGGAAGAGCAAAGACGGTTTACCGTCTCTCCCGGAACCGTCACCGGAAGACCAGCCAGAAGTAAACACATCCGGGCGACGTTGCGGTTGTCCTCTCCTGCCTGATTGGCACAACCCAGTATTACATCGTCCCAGGCGTCCAGGGGTATTTGGGGGTTGCGCCGAAGGATTTCCCGCAGCGGAATGGCACCCAGATCATCGGTGCGAACACCGGCCAGGCTGCCCCGAAAACTCCCCACAGGGGTGCGGATTCCATCGGTGATATAAACCTCTTTCATCTTTTCGTTTTTATAAAAAATTTTGACCCCAAAGACCTGGCTCCCACAATTACAAGGGTCGTGTCCGAGGAGATTTATTTTCCGGTAAACAGAGGGGGGCGTTTTTCGAGAAATGCGGCTACGCCTTCCCGGTAATCCTCAGTTTCACCCGCCTTGATCTGGAGTTTTTCTTCGAAATCCAGTTGTTCGTTCAGCGAATTGTTCAGCGATTTGTTAAAGGCTCTTTTAGTAAGCCAGAGGCCTTTGGTCGGCATCGCGGCCAGGGTATGAGCGATATGCCAGATATAACGTTCAAAATCATGGTCGGCTACGGCTTTGTAAATCATGCCCATTTGGGCAGCTTCCTGTGCGGTGATTTTGTCGCCCAGCAGGGTTATGGCTAATGCTTTTTGAAAGCCCACCAGCCGGGGTAGAAAAAACGTTCCTCCGCTGTCGGGAATGAGACCGATTTTGCTAAAAGCCTGAATAAAACTGGCACTTTCTGTGGCAATCACGATGTCACAAGCCAGAGCAATATTGGCTCCGGCACCCGCAGCGACACCGTTTACCGCAGCAATTACGGGCATTTTCGCTTCGCGTATCCGCCGGATAATGGGGTTGAAATGTTCATGAAGAATTACCTGAAAACCAGGATTTTCGTCAGGATTCGTAACCTCGTTTAAATCCTGTCCTGCGGAAAAAGCATTGCCACTGCCGAGAATCATCACCGCCCTTATATGATCGTCGGCCACACATTCGTCCAGCCGGTCTTGCAATGCAAGGGCCATCTCGCGGTTGAAGCTATTGTAAACTTCCGGGCGGTTAAGGGTAATTTTTCCTATTCCTTCAATTTTATCAAAAAGGATCGAAGTCATACGGGCAGGTATTTTTTTGACCCTGCAATTTAATCATCCCCCGCGGATTTTGTATATATCCAATGGTTATTTCTTACATTCGTGGAAGTAACTTTCCCACATACGGATTTATGCAATTTCCCCGGTTTTTCTTCCGAAAAAACTCGTTTGTATTTTTGGCCGTTTTCACTGCTTTTGTGGTAATAACCGGCATGGTTTTCCCTCCCCGAATTTTAGATTATGGCCTGGACAGCCCTGCGCCGGTGGGTACTTACCTGAATGATATTTTCCCTCGTGAAACTCCTTCCAGTTCGTCTTCCTGGACTGCCGTTGAAGCTTATCCCAACCTGACTTTCACGGACCCGATCCAACTGCTGGAAATGCCTTATTCTACAAAGTTTATGATGGCCGGCAAACAGGGAAGGCTCTGGACTTTCGAAAAAAATGATACCACAACGACCGGTAAAACGACCATTCTGAATATCGAAAATAAGGTTCTTTCGGGAGAAGATGCCGGGCTTCTCGGGGTAGCTTTTCACCCGCAGTTTGGGCAGCCCGGAAGCCCAAACAGAGCCTATATCTATACTTTCTACCGCGGATACGGCCCTTATCTTGAAGATTTGCTGGGCTACCTCGTACTTTCTCGCTGGAATTATGACTTCGCTTCCGGCGTGGTTGACCCCGGGTCGGAGTATATTCTGATCAAACAATTTGACCGCAACGAATGGCACAACGGCGGCGGTATGTTTTTTGACCCGGAGGGTTATCTGCATCTCGCCATCGGCGACGAAGGCGGAGCTTACGATGACTTGGATAATGGTCAGAAAATCAACCGGGGCCTTTTCAGCGGATCTTTGCGTATTGATGTGGACAGGGACACCAACCGCAGCCATCCCATACGCAGACAGCCCCTGAATCCGGGACAACCTCCCGCCGGCTGGCCCAACAGCTTTACACAGGGGTATTATATCCCGAATGACAATCCCTGGCAATCACCGGATGGCTTATTGCTGGAAGAGTTTTTTGCCATCGGACTCAGAAGTCCTCATCGCATGACACTTGACACCCTTACCGGCGATATATGGGTGGGAGACGTGGGCCAGGGAACAAGAGAAGAAGTGAGCATCGTCTCCAAAGGCAGCAATCTTCAATGGCCTTACCGCGAAGGAATCCTCGACCAGAGTTTTATCGGCGAATTAAAGCCGAAACCCAACCCGCTCATCGGCACCGAAAAACTGCCGGTATATGATTACCCGCGCAGCGAGGGCAACTGCATCATCGGCGGTTTTGTCTATCGGGGAAATAAATGGAATACGGTGCTGGAAGGGAAATATATTTTTGGCGACCACGGACAGCAGACCGTATGGTCGTTGGACTATGATGTAGCCAGCGGAACCTCGCTGGTAAATTATATTACCACTCTTCCCTACTTTGGGGAAGGAAACAAAAGCGGAATATCGGCTTTTGCAACGGATTCTGTGGGCGAGGTTTATGTGCTAAAATTGTTTGGTACCAATCTCGATGGCGGAAAAATCTACAAACTTATTCCCCAAACCATTTCCCCCGAACCTCCGGCTTTGCTTTCGGAAACCGGTGCTTTTTCTGACCTTTCCAGCCTCTCTGCTTCGGAGGGAATGATCCCTTACACCGTCAATTCGCCCTTATGGTCGGACGGGGCCGATAAAAAACGCTGGATAGCCCTCCCTAATGACGGAACATTTAACTCGCCCGATGAGCAGGTAACTTTTTCCGAAAAAGGTAACTGGAATTTTCCCGACGGCACTGTTTTCGTCAAACACTTTGAGATTCCACTGGATGAAAACAACCCCACCCTTGTGAGGAGACTCGAAACCCGTTTTTTGATCCGGAAACAAGGCGGAGGCGTATATGGAATCACCTACAAATGGAACAAAGAAGGAACCGAAGCAACCCTGCTTTCCGGCAAAGATACCATCCAATACGCAATCACTCACAGCAATGGCTCGATTAGCAATCGCGTCTGGACCATTCCCAGCCGGGCAAACTGCCTCTCCTGCCACAACGACAATGCCGAAAATGTACTCGGATTGCGCACCCACCAACTCAACGGAGAACTTACCTATCCCTCCACGGGAGTATCCGACAACCAACTCCGAACGTGGAACCATCTGGGGATTTTTTCGGCTCCGGTTACAGAGGTAACTATTACCGGATTTGATAAATCGGTACCCCTCACCGATCTCTCCGCAACCCCCGAACACCGGGTGCGGTCTTACCTTGACGCCAACTGTGCCCATTGTCATCAGCCCAATGGCGTCGGCACCAGCTTTGATGCGCGGTTTTCTACGCCCCTAAATCAACAACATCTGATCAATGGTTCGTTGCTGGGAGAATACCCCATCACGGAAGCTGCCGTCATCAAACCCCGGGACCCGACCCGCTCGGTAATGTTTATCCGCGACAAAAGCGTAGGATTTGATGCGATGCCTCCGCTGGCCAAAAGCGTGACCGACTCCGCCTATATTTCTGTCCTGAAAGAATGGATTCTCAGCCTCGACCCCGGCTGTGAGCCTGCGCCCCTGTCCGATAGCCAAATTAATCTTCATTATACCGACAGTGAAGAACTCGCCTCCGACAACCCCGCAGTATATGCCTTTGACGGAGATTATAATACCTTTTGGCATACTGACTATATTGATACCAACCCGGTACACCCACACGAATTGCAGCTTGACCTCGGCGAATCGCTTCAAATTACCGGTTTCCGCTATTACCCGCGCCAGGACGGCTCCCCCAACGGAACCATCGCCGAATATGAATTTTACCTGAGTGAAGACGGCACCAACTGGGGAAGCCCCGTTGCAGCAGGCGATTTTGCCACTACCGGCGATGAAGCGGCGGTAAATTTTGCCCCGCAGACCGCCCGTTATACCCGGCTGGTAGCCCTTTCCGAAATTAACGGCAACCCCTGGACTTCTGTCGCAGAACTAGACATCCTCGTAAAAAACCGCGAATGTATCAGCCCGGGAGGAGTTGCCGGAGACCTTCAACTCTGGCTTAAAGGAAATAGCGGAATTTCTGCCGGAAATACCTGGGATGACCTTAGCAATAAAGGCAACCACTTCCGGGTAATCGGAGGGAATCCGCAACATTTATCCGGCAAACTCAACTACAACGACGTTTGGGAATTTGACAAAGCCGACGGCGAAGATGCACTTACTATGACAGGAAACCTGGATATCCGGAGCTTTTTTATTGTTTATAACCATACCAGCAAAGACGAATGGGAAACCCCCTTCACCAATAATCATGTGGACGGAATTTTTCACGGAGATGATACCGGAGACCCGGATGTATTCCATGATATATGGACACCGGGCAAATCCAAATACGGTGAAAATTATGTAAATGGAAGCCTTACCAACCTTCTTGAGTATCCGCGCCCTTCTTCCGTAGAATTACATTCCCGAATCCTACAGAACAACGAGACCGGAGTTTTCACCTATTATATCGGTATAGACCGGAATTTTTTCGGGCGGGGCATGAGCGGAGACATCGCCGAAATTATTTCTTTCCGCAAGGCCCTCAACCTGGCGGAACGCCAGCGCGTGGAAACATATCTGGCTCTTCAGTACGGCATCAGCCTTTCTCACGATTATTATGCTTCGGATTGGAAGGGAAATACCGGAACCATTGTCTGGGATGCGGGAAAGGGTTACGACTATCGGATCGCCGGTATCGGCAAAGATTCCCTGGCAACCCTCGACCAGCGCCAGTCCAAAGGCTCCGGGTTCGTAGAAATTTACCATGACAATGTACAAGGTCTTTTCCCCCTTAATAATTCCGCCAACAACCACCCTTTTCCCTCCGACCGCAGTTTTCTGATTTGGGGAGACAATAACGGGGCCATTTCCGCCCTTGAAAAACCCCTTTCCGATGGAGCTGAAAAAGGCGTAAATCGGGTATGGAAAGTTCAAAATACCGGTAATGTGGGAACTGTTACCCTTCGAATTCCTAAGAACGCCCTTCCGCCGGGAGTTTCTTCCCTTTACATCAACAATCATAACGAGACCGATTTCCCGACGGGACCGAATACACAGGTTTATACCCTGACGGGCGGGAGTGATTTTTTGTGTACTCCCGTGAGCTTCCACGACGGAGATATTTTCACATTCGGAAATGGGAAAGGAGAATTTTTTCCGGTCGAATGGATGGACTTACGCGTAATCCAGGAGGGGGAAAATGCCCAACTTGAATGGGTTACTACTCGCGAGGAGGATAACGACTATTTTGCCGTAGAGCGATCCTTTAATGGCCTTAATTTTATTGAAATCGCACAGGTAAAAGGAGCAGGGACTACGGATATTAGCCAGACTTATTGGCACCTAGACGAAAACATCTACCGACATCGCACCGATAAAATCTTTTACCGAATACGACAAGTGGACTTTGATGGTGAATATGCCCTTAGCCATACCGCAGAGTTGAATCTGCTGGAAAAATCCTCGTACTTACAAATGACCCTTTTGCCCAATCCCGCCAGCGATAAAGCCGTGGCAGCCATACAAACGGTAAAAACCGAACAAATCCTGCTGGACGTTTTTAATCCGAATGGTCAACTGCTGTATCATGCGAGGAAATCCAACCCCAAAGCCGAAGAGATGATTGAACTGCCGGTTTATCGCTGGGGTCCCGGTATTTATTATGTAAAAGTCAGTAATGGACTACAGACCACGACCGATAAACTTCTGGTGCGATAGCGTATCCTTTTGCCAGAATTTTTTTATCTTCCCGAATAACTGAAAATTTCTGGCAAATACTACTACTCATGCAAAAACTTTCCGCCCTTCTATTGGGTCTATTCTTCCCGGTTGTGGCAGTTTTGATGAGCTGCAAACCCTCCGGTGCAACCCAAAATTCCGACAGCCTTACCGTCGAACATGCAACCCTGCATACGATGACTCATGCCGCAGAAGATTTCCTGGCTTCTCTTTCAGAAGAGCAGAAAACTCAGACCACATTCCTCTTCGATGACGAAGAAAAATACAATGTCAACTTTGTTCCGATTGAAAGAAAAGGACTACCACTCCGAGATATGAGTGAAGACCAGCGCAAAAAAGCCTTTGTCCTGCTCAATACTGTGGTCAGCGATGAAGGTTACCGCAAAGCCAATGACATTATTCAGTTGGAAGAAGTACTGCGCATCATCGAAGGGCTGGAGCCGGGCGGGCCGCGACGCAATACCGAACTCTACTTTATCTGCATTTTTGGCACTCCCTCCCACGACGAACCCTGGGCCTGGCGGTTTGAAGGCCATCACCTTTCGCTGAGTTTTTCCAGTGTAACGCGGCAGGTAGTGGCGACCCCGGCCTTTATGGCGACGAACCCGGCCATTGTAAGGGACGGCCCCAAAAAAGGAACCGAAGTGTTGAAAAAAGAACAAGACCTCGCCCGCGCCCTGATCAAAAGTATGGACGAAACCCGGCAGAAAAAAACCATTATTGCGCCCGAGGCACCCGCCGACATCATTACCGGCACCAAACGCAAGGCGAGCCTCGCATCCTTTGAAGGAATCACCTGGACAGAAATGACCGAATCCCAGCAAAATGCCCTTTGGGAACTCATCAATGTTTTCCTCGACAATATGGAAAAGGACATTGCCGATACCCAGCGAAACAAAATAGCCGGAGCCGGAAAAGAAAAGCTCTACTTCGCATGGATGGGCGGAATCGAACCCGGCGAAGCCCACTATTACCGCATTCACGGCCCTACCCTCCTGATCGAATACGACAATATCCAAAACAACGCTAACCATATCCACACAACGGTACGCGACCTGGAAAACGACTTCGGAGAAGATTTGCTGCGCAGACATTATGAGCAGAGTCCACATCCGCATGAGTGAAAAGCTCACTGTGAAACTCTGTGAGTCCTCGAACTCTGTGTTTAAATCTATTATCATAGATCGAAGATACGCTAACACAGAGTTCCACAGAGGAATCACGGAGTACACAGAGTACGTGGAGTTATAGAAAAATTCCGTATATTTGCCCCATGTCATCTGTCAATCAGATTCTCCGCCATCACTCGCTCCGCGTCACCGATAGCCGAAATGCCATCCTGGAAGTCTTTTTTCACAGAAACATCGCGCTAAGTGAATCTGAAATTGAGTCCGCGCTTGAACACAACTGCGACCGGGTGACGATTTACCGCACACTTTCTACTTTTCTCGAAAAAGGCATTGTACACAAAGTCCTCGATGATGCAGGGGCGATGAAATACGCCCTATGTCCGACCGACTGCCTCGAAGGCCATGATCACCACCACGATCATATTCATTTCAAATGCGAAGTGTGTGGAAAAACTTCCTGCGTAGAACAGGTGAGGATTCCTTCGATTCAGATGCCGGTGGGGTATAAACTCACCGAAGTGAATGTGCTGCTGCAGGGCGTATGTCCGCAATGTAATTGAGAATTACTTCCATTGGAAAGTCTCCAAAGTATGGCCGATTTCACCCTTCATATAATTGATGACGGGCTGCAAAGAATCGTTTTTCAGCGCAGTCTGAAAGTAAAAAGACATCATCACGATCTGGGTTTCGGTGCTATCGTAGAGAAATACCTGGGCAGGCGTGCCGACATTTCCGTATATTTCAAATAATATGCCCTGCCCGGCAGGTACCGTTATCGGAGATTCTTGTATCTGGGTAGCCTTTTTGCTGTGTTTGTAAATCAGCCTGCGATAATCTTCGTAGTGAGCGTGGCGATCTTTCCCCTTTTTATCGGCAGTGCGGTAGGTGATATGCCATTTGCAGTCATAGACAGGAAAATGGATATCCACCCAGCAGGAGTCGTCCAGGCTTCGGGAGATTTTTCCATAATCCGGATACTCAAAAGTGAATGGGCAGATTTCGTTGGAAAAAGAGGTATAGGCAGTTTTTGTCGGAAAGTCAATCCGGGGAAAACCAAAAGGCCGGGGATAGGGCACATATTCTTCACATCCCGAAAGAAAGAAAAATATACCTGTGAAAAAAAAGATTAATTTTTGCATAGCTCCCGGTTAAGCCGATTTAATCTGTTCGTTTTCTGTTTTAATCACAAACTTCACCATACTAATGCGGTTTCGACTTACCGACTCTACGTGTAGTTCGTAGTTTCGATAGGAAATCACTTCACCCGCTGAAGGGATTTTTCCATGAAGTTCGAGGATCAATCCACCGAGACTGTCGCTGTCGCCGCGGGCATCTTCAAAAATTTCATCATCGAGTCCGGCGATTTTTTTCACATCAATCAACGAAATTCGGCCCTCAAAAATATAAACTTCCTCCGACATTTTGGTATAAACCCAGTCCTCGCTGTCAAACTCGTCGTTGATTTCTCCGAATATTTCCTCAATCACATCTTCCAATGTAACAATACCCGCAGTCCCGCCAAACTCATCCACGACCACCGCAATATGAATCCGCTGGCTTTTAAATTCTTCCAGCAGAGAATCAATTTTTTTACTTTCCGGAATAAACTGCACCCCCCTTAAAAGCGTTCGGATATCAAGTTCCGGGCTGTCGGCTTTGAGGTAAGGCAGTAAATCCTTGATATGCAGGATTCCTTTTATATTATCGAGATTTTCCTCATAAACCGGGAGGCGGGAAAAATTATTTTCATTAATAAAAGCCATGAGGTCTGCGAAAGACATGTTTATATCTATGGCCGTGACATCCACTCTGGCCCGCATGACACTTTTGACGGTAATATTGCTGAAATTGACGATTCCCTTGAGAATTTCCTTTTCCTCCTTACTAGCATCATCGGTAGTCGTAAGATTTATGGCATGGCGCAAATCTTCGAGGGAGGCGTTGGTTTCTTTTACCTTAAATTTATCATCAATAAACCGGGTACCTTCGATCAGGACATAAGATATGGGTTTCAGTAATGCCCTTACAAATTCCAGCGGAATAGCGACCAAGTGTACGATTTTGTGCCGGTTTTTGGCGGCATATACTTTGGGGATAATTTCGCCGAAAAAGAGGATAATACTGGTGATGAGAAACAGGTTGAGAAGAAACTCCAGTTTAAGGACGACCTCGGAGTTGCCCACGAAGAAAGTAAGATTATAAGCCGACCAATCGTAGGCATTGGCATAAGCCTGAATAATGGTTGAGCCGACAAGAATCGCAGAGACATTGGCAAAATTGTTGGAGATCAGAATGGTGGCCAGCAATCTTTTCGGTAGGCTGATCATCTCCCAAATCCGTTGAGAATCGCGGGAAGTATTTTGTTTATACTCTTCAATCTCCGATTTTGTCAGGGAAAAAAAAGCGACTTCCGTAGCGGAGACCATAAAGGAGAGCGAAATAAGCAGGAAAAAAAGCAGGTATTGCCCTATAAGATCGGGCCATAAAATCAGCTGGTCCAGCAGGATAATTGTCTCTAAAATATTGTTCCCAGGGTCAGGGTCCACGACTTTTAAATTAAGTTAATCTATTAATTGCTGTCAGAAGGGTAAGTCATCCATTCCTTCGCCCGAGGTATCGGAGTGAAGGTCGGGATGGGTATCTGATCCGGGAAAGTTACCAGAAGTTTGAGATACAGGTACAGCGGTAAGGGGCAACTCGCCACTTCCGGAGCGGCCATCGAGAAGGATAATCCTTCTGCCTTCCACGTCGGTCTTCGACCGTTTTTCACCTTGAGGAGTATCCCAGGTGCGGGTAGTCAGTCGCCCTTCCACGCAGACCGTAGCGCCTTTGCGGCAGTACTTTGCTGCAAATTCAGCATGAGATCGCCATAGATTTACGCTGACCCACTCCGTCCGGTCCACGTTGTTTCCGTTTTTGTCCCGGTAAGATTCGGTACAGGCTAACCAAAGGTTGGCGAAGGCGATGCCCTGGTCCAGGTATTTCACTTCGGGGTCTCTGCCGAGGTTTCCGATAAGTGTAACCTGATTTAGTCCGTATTTTGCCATTTATCAAAAATCTTCAAGACAGCTTTAGAGAAGGCAAATATAGAAATTTTATCCGGAGAAATAAATTGAGCCTCCGGCCATTCTCCCGAAAAGTCTCCGGAAAGAATAAATACCCGGATAATCATATCAAAATGGGAAAAAACGTGTTTCATCTCTAAGAGTATTTTTCCCGTGTATCGGCTGGATTTTTTTCCCCAGGTTTCTTCATCCACTTCTTCATTGGGTATTTCCCAAAGCCCGCCCCAAAGCCCGTGGGAGGGTCTTTGCCGGATAAGAAAATCGCCTTCGTGGCGAAGAGCGATGTAAAAATGGTAATACCGGGTTTTGCGTTCCGCCGATTTTTCTTTTATCGGCAATATCGCCGTCAACCCTTCCTGATAAGCCCGGCAATTTGAATGAAGAGGGCAGACCAAACAGCCCGGCTGAGTAGGCGTGCAGACGGTAGAGCCAAGGTCCATGATTCCATTATTAAACAAACGCGAATCGAGGCCGTTTACCCATCCGTCAATAATCGTTTGGAAGCGGTTGCGGGTAAGTGCTTTATTGATGGGAGAAGGGTCGCCCAATACCCGACTCATTACCCGCAGCACATTGCCGTCAATGACACCCGTAGCATTGTCAAAAGCGAAAGAGCCAATGGCACGGGCCGTATAAGGGCCAATGCCTTTTAAAGTCTGTAAGACGGAATAATGGTTGGGAAAAATCCCTTTATGATCCTCGCAAATTTGCCGGGCTGCTGCATGAAGATTGCGGGCACGGCTGTAATAACCCAACCCCTCCCAATATTTCAGAACCTCATCCAACGAAGCGGAAGCCAGCGAATGAACATCCGGAAAGCGCTGAATAAAACGGCGGTAATAGTCTATGCCCTGGGCAATGCGGGTTTGTTGAAGAATAACCTCTGAAATCCATATTTTATAAGGGTCGCGGGTTTCGCGCCAGGGAAGATTTCTTCCGTAAGATTCGTACCAGTCAATGATTGTTTGCCCGATATTCATGCCGAAAAAGTGAAAATATGACCCCAAAAGCCGAAAATACACTTTTCCCTTTCCAATCCCTACAAATAAGACTGGAAGCTTTTGTCAGAAAAAGTTTTGTGATTTAAGCGATTGTGCTAAATTTGCGATTCAATTGTCGGCAGGCGATTGTACGTAATCGTTTCTTAACTAGTAAATTAGACCTACAGTGACTAAGGCAGAAGTAATCGTAGAGATTGCCCAGAAGACGGGTATTGACAAAGCAGATGTATCTGCTTCCCTTGAAGGATTTTTCACGGTTGTCAAAAATTCCCTTGCGAATGGAGAGAATGTATATGTCCGCGGTTTTGGTAGTTTTGTCGTAAAGGCAAGAAAGAAAAAAGTGGGGCGTATTATTTCGAAAAATAAGTCTATTGAAATACCCGCCCATTTCGTTCCCAGCTTTAAACCGGCAAAGGTATTTGTTGAAAAAGTGAAAAGCTCTGATATCAAACCAGCATCTTAGGGTAATCAGAGAAAAAATATGTCTGCTTCGTCTTCCATATCCCACAGAGGTCGTTCTCTCCGAATTACAGTAGTTGCCGTTGGGTTGCTAGTATGCCTGATGTTATTTTTTGCAGACAAGTCGAATCTCCATAACCAGAAAGACTCTGCACTAGGTACGACGAGTGTCCCGAGTTCCGCTCAAACAACGGCCTCGGGCAAAATCCCCCCCCTGGCAAAGGATGAAAAGTTTGACCTTTGGGTCGCAGAACTTGAAAAGGCCGGGGCAACGGAAAAGGTGACTTTGCTCGATTCTATTGTTCAATTACTAGTAAAAAGAAACCGTTTTGAATATGCAGCTGATTATGCAGATCAGTTGGCACAACAGGAAAGTTCTTTAAAAAACCGATTACAAGCCGGGGTTTTAAGCCAAAAAGCCTCTCAGCTTGAATATATCCAGTCGGATTCACTGCTTTTTCGCCAATATTCCCGACAAACAATTTCGTATCTTTCGGCAGTAGTGGAAGAAAATCCCGATCAGGAAGAGGCTCTTCTCTATCTGGGATTGGGATACATTCAGTCCGGATTACCGGAAAATAGTATGAAAGGGATCATGACCCTGCGCTCGGTCGTAGAGAAAAACCCCAATCATATCGAAGCTGGCTATTACCTGGGTTTATTTTCGCTGCAAACGAATCAGTTGGAAAAAGCGAAAGAAAGATTTGAAACTGTGCTGAAGAATGCACCGGATTATAGCCCTGCTAAGCTGCAACTGGCCGTCACTCATATCCAGATGGGTCAGCCGGCACTGGCTAAAACACTATTAGAAGAACTCCTTCGCGGGAAGGAAGCCGATGATGAAATCAAGCTTACGGCCCGCGAATTAATCAATACATTACCATAAATAAAATCAGGAGGATACATTATGCCCTGCGGAAAAAAAAGAAAAAGACATAAGATCTCAACCCACAAGCGGAAAAAGAGATTAAGAAAAAACCGTCATAAGAAGAGAAAGTAACGGGTTGAGTAGTGATGCCTAGCCCGAATTGACACACGGGTCAGTTCGTTTTCTATTTTTGACCAGCTTACCAGATCCTTAGCACCAGTCATCCAAGCTTCAGCTTTAACCTCAAGGAGAGGAGTAAGCGTAACATATTAGCTAGTGAATGAATTAGTTGTAAGCAAAAGTGATGAAGGACTCAGGATAGGCATTCTGCAAGACCAAAAAATCGTAGAACTCCATCATGAAAAACTTTCTGAGGAGTTCGCTGTCGGTGATTTGTTCTTAGGAAAAGTCCGAAAGATCGTTCCGGGTCTGAACGCAGCGTTTGTGGATGTTGGACATCCCCGCGATGCTTTTCTTCATTATTTTGATCTTGGACCTCAAGTAAGGTCCCTGCTCAAATACATGAAAGCGACTCGGACGGAAAAAAAAGGGCGCGGAGACATTCTGGAAACATTAAATCCATTGCCGGACATTAATAAACACGGTAAAATGGAGGAGGTACTAAAACCCAACCAGGACATTCTGGTGCAGGTGGTAAAAGAGCCGATTTCAACCAAAGGCCCACGCCTTTCGAGTGAGATCTCTCTACCCGGCCAGTATATTGTACTGGTTCCCTTCTCGAATGTGGTATCGGTTTCCAAAAAAATCCGTTCTGCCGATGAACGTCGCCGCCTCAAGATTCTTGCCGAAAGCCTATGTCCTAAAAACTTCGGAATGATCGTCCGTACCGCTGCAAGCGGAAAAGACGCTGCTACTCTTAGCAAAGACATTTCCGACATCGTTGAAAAGTGGCATGCCATGACATTGGCTCTGCCCAGTTCCCGTGCACCGGTAAAAGTTCTTAGTGAACACAACCGGGCCACCAGCATTTTGAGAGATATGCTTAGTCAGGGGTTTGATGCAATCTATACCGATGACCCCCGCGCTTTTAAAGATATCGAAGACTACCTGAAAGAACGCCAGCCCGACTATCTCAAAGGGCTTAAGCTTTATAAGGGTAAAATACCTTTATTCCAGTATATGGGGCTTGAAAAACAAATTAAGGCTTCTTTCGGAAAAGTGGCTTCTATGGCCAATGGCGCTTATCTCGTCATTGAACATACCGAGGCCATGCACGTCATTGATGTGAACAGCGGAAGCAAAAACCTCAACAACCAAACGCTCGAAGAAACCGCTCTTAAAGTAAACATGGAAGCCGCTACCGAAATCGCCCGGCAACTGCGCCTGCGCGATATGGGGGGTATCATTGTCGTGGATTTTATTGACCTGAAAAAATCGGAAAACCGGCGCATCCTCAACGACCATCTCAAAAAAGAGATGAAAACAGACCGGGCCAAACATTCCATCCTCCCGATGAGTAAGTTTGGACTGATCCAGATTACCCGCCAGCGAGTACGACCTCAGATTGATATCCAGACTTCCGAGGTCTGCCCCAGTTGTAATGGCTCCGGCAAAATTCAGCCTTCTATCCTTATTGCCGACGAAATCGCCAATAATATTGACTTCCTCGTCCGGCAAAACAAAGAGAAAAAGCTCACCCTTACGGTCAATCCTTTTGTGGCTGCTTATTTGAAAAAAGGGTTCCTGAAAAGTTATCAGGTAAAATGGTTTCAAAACTATTGGGTATGGGTGAAAATTCAGGGCGATGTTTCCATGCCTTTCACCTCCGCTAAGTATTTTAATGCTTTGGGAGAAGAAATTAAACTCTGATGAAAAACAAAACTTTTGAAGTGGAATGGGTATTATCCAATCCCTATTTCACTTCAAAAGTTCCCTGCCCGATCAAACGCCCTTCACAATATACCGAAACATATTGTGTGCCTTTCTGGTATTTGTTTTCCTCCGCGGGGGAATAGTCCATACAGACTTCGGTCTCGTCATTGTCATAAACAATGCCCTTCATCACCGAATAAACCTTGTCGGCATTGTTGTGAATAAACTTGCCGCTAAAACCGGCCGAAAAGTTGGCATTGACCGTTCCATCCGGATTTTCATATACCAGATACACATCCTTGTCCCCGGAGGGAGTAATGGGGTTTTCCAGAATGGTAAAACAAATCCGTATGTCTTTTAGGGTTCGGCGGGAAAACTCTTCTTCTTCTTTTTCTTTTTTACCGGCCTTTTTGATATTGATAAATCGAAAATCCTTGGTTTTCAGTGCAGAGGCGATTTTTCTCGTTTGCTCCAATTCCCGGGAAGTAGCCTCGTTACGTGCGGTGAGGGATTTGTTCTGAGCAGTAAGTTCCCCTTCTATTACCACAAGACTGTCCACCTGGCCGGAAAGCTGGCGGTTTTGTTCTTTGAGATATTCGATCTGTTTGCTATACTGATCTACCAGCCCTTTTAATTCCGAAACACGGCTCTCCAACTGTTTGATTTTCGCAACATTAGCCTTGTTTTCTTTTTTGGCTTCAGCAACACGGCCTACCATTGCCTCCAGTTCCTCGTACTTTTCTTCCAGAAGCTTATCTTTTTCCGCAAGTTCCATGTTCTGGTCTTCAATGGCTACTTCCAGATTAAGAATTTTTTCTTCCAACTGAAGAATCTCGTTATTGAGGTTTTCGATTGTCGCAACGTTCTCCTCGTTGGCGTCTTTTTCCGAAAAATATTTTACCGAAAAATACGCCAGTGCCGATAATACAAGGATGCCCACAATTACAAGAATGGCTCTGCTCGTTGTCTTAGAACTGTCTAAAGTGCTTGCCATAATGCGGTTAAATTCTGTTTTTATTTTGCTAAGGTATGGTTTTCGGATGAATTAACCAATAATCAAACCGTTG
This sequence comes from Bacteroidia bacterium, assembly GCA_033764335.1. Lineage (GTDB taxonomy): Bacteria > Bacteroidota > Bacteroidia > J057 > J057 > JAGQVA01. The sequence goes on from JANRJC010000054.1 coordinate 45,145, forward strand.
AACCTCTGGTGAATCGCAGATTAGAGGACTTCTTTTTTGATAAATCGCTGCACCTGCTCCGCAGCAAGGGCTATCTGCCATTTGCTTCGGTCGCGTAATTCCACGTAGTTGGAAATACCGCGAAAGGCGAAAAAAGGGATTTCCGAATGAATCATGGCATGGAAAAACGCCGCGCCTTCCATCGTCTCTATATCTGGATTCCACTGCTTTCGGGTAAGCGCGATAGAAGCCGGATTGCCATGAACGGTATTTACAGTTATACCTTTTACCTGGGGAATATCGAGGGTGGATGGTGCGGGATTTTCCAACCGGTTGAACCAGAGTTTTCCATTATGCTCCATCAGCGGAAAACCCATTGCCTGTATATCCAAAAACTTATCCGGTGTATCTGCCCCCAGTTCCGAGAAGGTATCACTCACCACTTCTACCACACTGCCCAAACGCCTGCTGTAATCAAAACTACCGGCGATGCCTAAGTTTACCGCCATACCGGGCGAATGAATCGCCAGGTATTTTCCCAAATGAAAAGCAGTGTTTACCATTCCTATCCCGGTATGGAGCAGATCAATCCGCCTCCCCCGATAATCGGAAACAAATAGAGACCCTTCTCGGTAAAAACCCATTACCTCCCGCAACCAAGCGGTCTCTAACTCTGTGGCAGCAACCAGTAAAATCCTCATTACTTAGCTTTTAGGGAGAAATATAAATATATTTTTCACTGTATTTGTCTGATTACCAGATATTTTACAACTTTATGCCGGCGGTTGGAGAGCAAACACCTAAATTAACCCTAGCTTATGATAAGATATTTTTTGCTCACCGTAGCAATTGCTCTGTTTTCGAATGGCGTCTTTTCTCAATTTTACTTTTTACCTAATGCTCTTCCCGGTGATACGATTGTCGTGCCACCGATGAAAAGTGATGCGGTGCTGGATGTAACCTATCAGGGAACCAGCTTAAAACCGGTCGTCCTGATCGGTCGTGATGTAACCCTCGGTCAACTGCGTATCATTAATTGCCGATACCTGAATGTAATCGGATTTACCATACTTGATTCGGAAGACAATGGACTTGTAGTGCGATTATCTGAATATGTGAGTTTCGACTCGATTCAGGTTATTAATGCGAAAGATAATGGGGTACGAGTAACCGAATACTCCAGCAGAATTTTCTTCAATCATTGTTCGGTCGCAAATAGCGGAGTAGATAATTTTACGGTTCATAATTCTCCCCAAGGACCTGCCGGGCGAGGTATTACTTTTACCAATTGTTTTTCCACTCAATCGAAAGGCGAACAGGGGTTTGACATCACCTCTGGAACCGATATTTCCCTTATCAATTGCCGGGCTTCCCGCAATGACGACGGGCCGCTGAATATCGGACACGGGGTAAGTAATGTTCTGGTACAAAATTTCTATGCGAATCAGGAAACCGAAGGGCCGGTCGTAAAATACGCCACGAATGTAAAATTTGTGGGCGGAACCTATGACCACGCGCTCAGGTTGGAAGAACAAGACTCGGGCCCCGGTCAGGGATTTGGTGCGGATACAATTTTTATTGTCAATAACGCTTTCCCTTTTATCTGGAATCAGGTGGGAACCGTTATTATCACTACCGATTATTCGGCACCCAGCGCAAAAGCCAGTCCGACAATAGAATCCCTTTCCGAGCAGAATCGCGCAGCTATGCCGCGAAAACCACAGGAAATGAAACTCGACTAAATGTAAACGGGAAGTGGGACGTACTGGATTCGAACCAGTGACCTCTGCTCTGTCAAAGCAGCGCTCTAAACCAACTGAGCTAACGTCCCTTTTGCCTGCAAATATGGGCGTAATATCCGACAAAAGCAATACACTTCTCGCAAGGGTGTGAAAAGAGAATTTTGTTACCTTTGACGTATGATCAGCCCCTCGGATATTCGTATAGCCGTCGTCGGTGCCGGGAATCTGGCATGGAGTCTTATCCCTGCGTTACAACAAGCCGGTTTATCTGTTTCTGCGCTTATTTCCCGCTCTCTTTCCAAAGCCGATTTTTACTGCCGTACCTGGGGAATAAAAACCGGAGGAACCGACCTTTCCCTTATACCCCCGGAAGTTAACCTGATATTTTTTACCGTCAACGACCAGGCACTGTCGGAAATGATGCCCCAACTCGCGCCTTTTTCGGAGCGACAGGTTGTCTGTGTCCACACATCCGGAAGCACGCCGTTGAATGTATGGAAATCTTTAGGCAGATTTATCGGTGTATTTTATCCCTTGCAGACTTTTAAGGCAGAAACCGTACAAGATTTTTCAAGGATACCGGTTTTTCTGGAAGGTGATCGGGATGTTTTGAAAATTTTACGCCCCGTAGCAGAATTACTTTCGCAAAAAGTTCAGGCGATGGACAGCGAAAACCGCCTTCGGCTTCATCTCGGGGCTGTGCTGGTCAACAACTTTACCAATTGCCTTTACCGCCTGGCTCAGGAAATCAACCCTTCCACTGATTTTTCGGTTTATCAACCCCTGATTAATGGACATCTTGAACATGTCTTTTCGATAGGCCCCGCCCAAAGCCAGACCGGTCCGGCTATTCGGGGAGATATTTCCACCCTTCAAAAACACCTCGCTTTGCTAAAAGACCAACCCGAAACAGCGGCGCTTTATCGCCAGTTTTCGAAGATCATCAATCCAACATTATCACTGCTTCCCCCTCTTACCTCTAACTGATTTTCTAATCCCAAACCCATGCCCCGCCGCTCCCTTATTCGCGACTTTAGTCTTCTGGCTTTGATTTGCGCAACCGGTTTTACCCTTTTCCTCGGTGCGCCGCCTTTATTTGACTGGGATGAAATCAATTTTGCCGAGGCCGCAAGGGAGATGATGGTCACCGGAAATTACCTCCAGGTGCAAATCAATTATCAAGCCTTTTTCGAAAAACCACCCTTATTTTTCTGGCTGCAAACGCTTTGTATGCAGGTTTTTGGGGTTAATGAATTTGCCGCACGGTTTCCCAATGTACTCGCCGGAATTTTTACGCTGCTGGCATTATACTGGAATGGGTTGCACTTCCGGGACGAAAAATTTGCCCGACTGCTTGCAGGTTTTTACCTGGCTAGTCTGCTGCCCGTCATTTATTTCAAATCGGGTATTATAGATCCGGTTTTTAATTTTTTTATTTTCCTCGGGCTGATGCAGATTCTCCGGCATGATCTCCTCCGGAAAGATGACAAAACCCAAGCCGCCGCAGACAGTGGCCCCTGGGCCGCAGGGTTCTGGATAGGGTTGGCGACTCTCACCAAAGGGCCGGTAGCCCTGCTGGTTACGATCCTGATTTACGGGTTTTTTAAATTGATTACGGATCGTTTTCGCATCCCGGTATGGGCATTTTTAAAATTTTTATCCGCTTGGTTTATTGTGATTATGGGTTGGTACGGGCTGGAAACGGTGGCGCATGGGCCTGAGTTTATCCAGAATTTTATCCGCTATCAGATCGGTCTTTTTGGCCAGGATATAGCGGGACATGCCCAACCCTTTTATTATCACTTTCTGGTATTTTTGCCCGGGTGTTTTCCTCTAAGCGCATTTGCTTTCAGAGGAATGGCCTTAAAACCCGAAATGCCAAAAGAAAAGTTGCTGCATCGGTTTATGCTGATATGGTTTTGGGTAATTATGATTCTGTTTTCGCTGGTAAAAACCAAAATTGTGCATTATTCTTCGCTGCTGTATTTTCCGGGAGCATTTCTGGCAGCTTTTTTCTTTTCCGAACTCATCGCCGGGAAAAAAAGAATTACATGGGATATATGGCTGATTCTGATTATAGGGTTACTGGTGTGGGGAATAGCGCCCGTGCTCATCAATTATGCGGCTTCTCATACAGTCGAAATAACATCCATGATCAAAGATCCCTTCGCCCGTGCCAATCTGAGCATGGAGGTGGAATGGGGTGGTTTTGAATGGATGGTCGGAGCTGTATTCCTCATTGGGCTGCTGGTCAATTTTTACCTTTTGATCCGCCAACGCTGGTTGCCGTTTTTGTATATCCAGGTATTTCTGACGCTATTTTTTGTCAACGGGCAATTTGGTTTCACCGTGCCGAAAGTAGCTCGTTATACCCAGGGTGCCCCGCTCGATTTTTTTTCGGGGTTGGCCGGCAAAGATGTATATGTGATGACCTACGGCTATAAAAGTTATCTGCCCTATTTTTATGCAAAAGCCAAACCTTCGGCAACGGAAGAAAGCACAAATATCACCTGGCTGACAGAAGGAGAGATAGACAAAGATGTATTTTTGGCGGTCAAAGTACACCGTGAAAATGAAGCCTTCCGGCAAAGATTTCGTAATTTCGAGCGATTGTATGAATTGGCGGGATTTGCTTTTTACCGAAGGCGAAGTAATGTTGTATATCGGGCAGAAAATACCCGCTAAACAATTGTACCCATCAGCTAGTTCGTTAAAAATAACATAATAGGATTTTTTGGTAGGAAAATTGGGACGATAACCAGAATTTGAGCAAAAAGTAAAATCACGAGAAAAAGGATCAACTTCACAACTTTATAATGGCAATAGAAAAGCAGGATATTTTGGATCAGGTGCGGCCCAGTCGGATTATATGGCCGATTCTTATAGGTCTCGCCGTAATCGGTTTTGCCATATATAAAGTCATGCAAGACGGACTAAACCCGGTGACAGATATCAACTGGACGATGGATATCCTTATATGGGTGATTCTGGGGTTTATTGTAATGATTGTCCGGGACATCGGTTATATGTGGCGAATGCGTATTCTGACTGAAAATAAACTTCGGTGGAAAAGCGCGATACAGGTTACTTTGTTGTGGGAATTTTCTTCTGCGCTCACGCCGTCGGTAGTAGGCGGTTCGGCGGTGGCTATCTTCATGTTCATTAAAGAAAAAATTTCAGCCGGAAGAAGCACTGCCATTGTTTTTATTACCATTTTCCTGGATGAAATGTTTTACCTCGTAATGGTACCCATTTCTTTTATACTGGTAGGGCAAAGTGCCGTTTTTTCTCATGTAAATTCCGATATAGGGGCATTTGGCATGGGGGTAATCGTAACTTTCTGGGTCGCTTACGGGATTATTTTTATCTATACCCTCTTCCTTGCCTTTGCACTTTTCTTTCACCCGAAAGGAACCAGCCATACCCTTAAACGGCTTTTTTTAACCAAACTTTTCCGCCGTTGGCAGAAAGCAGGAAACCAGATGGCGGACGATCTGTTGGTTTCTGCCGAAGAGTTTCGCTCCAAATCGTTTACCTTCTGGCTCAAAGCCTGGTCAGCCACCTTTATTGCATGGATGGGCAGATACCTGGTTCTGAATTTTGTATTGGCCGCCTTCAGCAGCCTGACCCTGTTTGAGCATACCGTTGCTTTTGCCCGGCAAGCAATTATGTTTGTGGTAATGATCGTTTCTCCCACTCCGGGTAGTTCAGGAGTAGCCGAAGGGTTATTTGCGCGATTTTTCTCAGAGTTTTCACCTGTAGGTTATGTGCTTATACTCGCTACTTTGTGGAGACTAATCAGCTATTATCCCTACTTATTTATTGGTCCTATTATTCTTCCGGGTTGGGTACGACGGGTTTTTCGAAGAAGTAAATCTCAAATTAACACTGCAGACAAGTGAATCCCAAAACCACATATTCCAATGGAGACCTGAACTTCAACCTGAATGAAGATCATAACCGGGAGTTATTGCGAAAACTTCACGTCAGACTCCGGGACGTTTATCGCGGTGGTGGCGAAAACGCGATTGCCAAACACAAAGAAAAAGGCAAAATGACGGCCCGTGAGCGCATTCATTTATTGCTTGACCATAAGGATGATTTTATCGAAATCGGCGCACTCGCTGCCGATGGAATGTATGAAGATTACGGAGGCTGCCCCTCCGCCGGTGTGGTTACCGGCATCGGGCATGTGTCGGGCAAACTCTGCATGATTGTCGCCAACGACGCCACCGTCAAAGCCGGAGCCTGGTTTCCGATGACCGGCAAAAAAAACCTCCGCGCACAGGAAATTTCGATGGAAAACCATCTGCCCATTATCTATCTGGTGGACAGCGCCGGAGTTTTCCTTCCGATGCAGGACGAAATTTTTCCTGACAAGGAACATTTTGGCCGGATTTTCCGGAACAATGCCGTGATGAGCAGCATGGGCATCACCCAGATAGCCGCCATTATGGGGCCTTGTGTGGCAGGAGGAGCGTATCTCCCCATTATGTCCGATGAGGCATTAATCGTGGACGGAACCGGCTCCGTATTTCTCGCAGGGCCTTACCTCGTAAAATCCGCCATCGGTGAAGAAGTGGATATTGAAACTCTCGGTGGAGCCACCACTCATTGCGAAATATCGGGAGTAACCGATTATAAAATGCCCGATGATAAAACCTGTTTACAAACCGTAAGGTCTATTATCGGTAAAATAGCCGATAAAGAAAAGGCGGGGTTCAACCGCACCACCCCAGTTTCTCCGGCTTTTCAGCCCAAAGAAATATCCGGTATTCTTCCCAAAGAAAGGAGCAAGCCCTACAATATGCAAGAGATCATCCACCGAATCGTGGATGCAGAAAGTATGGATGAATATAAAGCGGGCTACGGAAAAACCATTTTCACCGCTTATGCCCGCGTGGACGGATGGGCCGTAGGCATTGTCGCCAACCAGCGGGAAGTCTCCCGTTCGGCCAAAGGTGAAATGCAGTTTGGAGGGGTAATCTACAGCGACTCGGCAGATAAAGCCACCCGATTTATTCTCAATTGCAACCAAAAGCGTATTCCACTAGTATTTCTACAAGATGTGACCGGTTTTATGGTAGGATCGCGTTCTGAACAGGGAGGTATTATCAAAGACGGAGCAAAAATGGTAAATGCTGTGGCAAACTCCGTTGTGCCAAAGTTTACCTTTATTATCGGCAACTCCTACGGAGCCGGTAATTACGCCATGTGCGGAAAAGCCTATGACCCCCGTCTGATCTTTGCCTGGCCTTCGGCGCAGATAGCCGTTATGGGAGGCGAACAAGCCGCCAAAACCCTGCTCCAGATTCAGGTATCGGCTTTGCAGAAAAAAGGAGAAACCATTGCCCCGGAAGATGAACAGCGGCTACTCAATGAAATTACCGAACGTTATACTAAACAAACCTCTCCGTATTATGCGGCGGCAAGGTTGTGGATAGATGGAATTATTGACCCGTTAGATACAAGAAAAATTATTTCCACCGGAATTGAAGCGGCAAATCAAAACCCCCATTTTCGCCCTTTTAATCCCGGAGTCATTCAGACTTAAGCACTCAGACCGATGAAGGATACCGAATTTAAAGCCTTGATCCGTTTGCTGGATGATGACGATCCCGATATTGGGGCACATATCGAGCAAACGCTCATCTCCCTGGGGGGTGAAGCCATTCCAAGACTGGAAGAAGCCTGGGAACAGGAAAAAAATGAACTCGTGCAAAGCCGCATTGAGGATATTATCCATGTCATCCAAAGCAAAAATACCATTGATGAACTCCGCCAATGGCGGCAGCAGGGCAACGCATCTCTGCTTCGCGGGTGGTTTTTACTCACTCAATACCAGTATCCCGAACTACGGTTTGTGGATTTCAAAAATATCGTCAACCGCCTCGTCAATAAAATATGGCTGGAACTCCGCTCCGGAATGAATACGGTGGAAAAACTCCGGGTCATAAACCGGATGTTTTTTGAAAAAGAAAAATATAAAGCCGACCGCAAACATCCCTACGAACCCCAGAATTACCTCCTCAACGGAGTAATTGATAAAAAAAATGGCAGCCCGATCTCGCTATCACTTTTGTACATGATTGTCTGTCACGAACTCGATCTGCCCGTCAATGGCGTCATTCTCCCTGGTTATTTTGTGCTTACCGTTCCCGGCCATGAAGATGAATTGTATATTGATGTATTTAACCGGGGAACCTTTTTCACCCAAAAAGACCTTACTCGATACCTCAAAGACATGAACGTCTCCAACCACGAGCAGTACTATCGGGCAAGCACACATGTACAGATTATGTTTGAACTTATTCAAACCCTCATTGTCTGCTATCAGAAGAAAAAAAATCCGGAAAAAGTAAAAGGTCTTGAAACGCTTTTGCAGGAAATAAGCCCGGAATAAGTTATTCCGTAGATTCCATTGCGACTTTTCCGCGAATTATGTAAATATAGGGCGAAGATAATCACACTATCTCCGCCTAATCTTTTTTACATGAACAGACGCAGTTTTATCCTCTTTTTTATTCTCCTCCCCCTATTCTGGAGTTGCAAATCCACGCGGATAACCTCCAATAGCGCCGGGACTACTACCGAAATCACCCTCCTCCATATCAACGATGTATATGAAATCGCCGCCCTGGAAGGCGGTAAATCCGGCGGAATGGCACGTGTAGCAACCCTGCGAAACCAATTAAAAGCCCAAAACCCCCATACTTATACCGTATTGGCAGGAGATTTTCTCAACCCCTCGGTGATTGGAACGGTAAAACTCGACGGGAAAAGAGTCCGGGGAGCGCACATGGTGGACATCATGAACCACACGGGCGTGGATCTCGTCACTTTCGGCAACCATGAGTTTGATATTCCCGAAGAAGACCTGATTGCACGGATCAATGAGGCAAAATTTGAGTGGATCAGCGGAAATATCCGCCACAAAACCAGTGAAAACATTATTCCTTTTACCCGAAAAACCGAAACCGGCGAAGTACCTCTTCCGGAATATACCATCTGGCAGATCAAAACCCCAACGGGAAAAACTCTTCGCCTCGGCGTCTTAGCAGTCTGCCTGAACGCCAATCCGGTGGATTTTGTCCACTATGAAGAAGAATTTGCCTATACCGAAAAAGTCTATCAACACCTTCAGACCCAGACCGATTTTGTCATCGCACTTACTCACCTCTCCCTCAATCAGGATCAGGAACTTGCCCGCCGGTTGCCCGACCTAAAACTGATCATGGGCGGCCATGAACACGAAAACCATTTTGAAAAAATAGGAACAGTGCCCATTGCCAAAGCCGACGCCAATGCTAAAAGTGCTTATGTTCACCGGATTACCTTTCGGGAGCCTTCCGGCGGCGTTACGATTAGCTCAGAACTTGTGCAGTTAAATGAATCCGTCGCACTTGACCCGGCGGTAGATGCCCGAGTAAAAGACTGGGAAAAAAGAGCTTATGCGGCTTTTTCTGAGTTGGGATTTGAAATGAATAAAATCGTTACTACCGTTACAGAACCGCTCGACGGTTTTGAAAAAACCATTCGTACCCGTCCCACCAATCTGGGAGTGATGATTGCCGAAGCGATGTTTGCTGCAACGAAAAATCCCGATTGTGCCCTCGTCAATGGTGGTTCGGTACGAATAGACGACCAGCTTTCCGGCAATATCACCGAATTCGACATCGTGCGTGCCCTTCCTTTTGGCGGAGGCATCGTCACCGTCGAAATGCGAGGAAAACTACTCAAACAACTCCTCGACGCCGGCGAAAAAAACCGGGGAACCGGAGGTTACCTCCAAACCTATAAAATCAGTACAGAAGGAAATTATTGGTACATGGATGGAAAAATTATTGAAGATGAAAGCAACTATCGCGTGGCTACTACCGACTTTCTTTTGACAGGGTTGGAGGCAAATATGAGTTTTTTTACGAAAAACAATCCGGGCATTATCTCGGTTGATTATCCCGGCCCCGGTGATCTTAGCAGAGATATACGACTGGCATTAGTGGATTATCTGAAAAAACGGTAAATTGGGTATCTGAATCAAGAACTATTGCAACCGATTATGATAAAAGCCTTAATTGTTGAGGACGAAAAAAACAGCCAGGAACTCCTGAAAGAACTGGTTACGGACTATTGCGACGGAGTAGAAGTAGTGGCCATCGCCGGAAATGTGGCCGAAGCCCTTCAAGCCCTGAAAACCTATCAGCCGGGCCTCGTTTTTCTTGACATCGAATTGCCTGACGGCGACGGATTTCAAGTGCTGGAAAAAGCCGAAGAAATCAATTTTGATGTCATTTTCACAACAGCATACGACCAGTACGCCATGCGCGCCTTCAAATTTGCCGCAACCGATTACCTCCTCAAACCGGTGGACATCGAAGAATTGCAGCAGGCCGCCGAAAGGGTTGTGGAAAAACATAAATCCGGAAATAACGGCAACCAGTCTGAGCAGATTGATGCGCTGATTCGCAACATCCGTAATATCGGCCAAAACTTTAAAAGGATTGTCCTACCTACAACCAACGGATTTACAGTGGTCAATCCTGATGAAATCATTCGCTGTGAATCCGATCGAAACTATACTTTTATTTTCCTCAAAGATGGCCGCCGTATCCTCGTTTCCCGCACCATCAAAGAATACGACGAGATGCTGGCCGAATACAATTTTTTCCGCATTCACCAGTCCCACCTCATAAACCTCAACTACCTGAAAAATTATACAAGAGGACGAGGAGGTTATGTCGAACTTACCGACGGAACTAATATTGATGTCTCGGCCCGCAGGAAGTCTGAGTTTCTCAAACGTATGTCTATCGAAGGGTAAAATTATTTCGAATACCGCTCCGGAGCCAATAGATCAAGGGGAATGGACGTTTTTTTACCCGCCAGAATATCCGCAATCAGCCTGCCTGTCACTGGCGCCAGGCTGACGCCCATCATGGCATGCCCGGTGGCAAACACGAGATTTTGATACTTCTTTGACCGGCCAATATAGGGCAATCCATCCGGCGAACAAGGCCTCAGCCCTCGCCAGATCGTTTCGGGTTGGGCAGGCATCTCAGGGGTGATTTCGGGAAAATATTGCGGAATTGCCCGGACAATTCCCCGCACTCGGCGCAAGTTTACCGACCGGTCTTCGCCCGCGATTTCCAGCGTGCCGCCAAACCGCAACTGCCCGTTCATCGGGGTAACCGTTACCCTTGCTTCTGTCATGATTGCAGGAATCTGCGGATGATTTTTTTCCGCTTCTACCATAAAACTATACCCTTTCCCTCCCTGCATCGGCAAACCAATCCCCAGCAAACCCGCCAGTTTCCCCGACCAGGAACCCGCAGCAATAACCACCTCATCCGGTTCAAAATCACCGGCAGCCGTACATATACGGCTGATTTTTTTACCCGAAACCCTTATCGCGCCTACTTCCGTCTGGTCAAAGATTTTTACCCCGGAAAAAAGCAAATCCTTACGGAGTGAAGCAATCAGCGCCAAAGGATATAAATGTGCGTCGCCGGGATAATAAGCCGCTCCCCGGATGTCCATTTTGACCCCCGGTTCAAGCGCCTGTACCTCGCCCGGAGAAAATATTTGCGCTTTTATACCGATTTCGTTGGCTTTTTCGGCAGTTTTGGATTCTTCCTCCTCGGCCTTTTCCGTGCGAAACAACATCAAAATACCCTTTTCGCCCCAACCAAAATCAAAACCTTCCTTTTTATTCAGCACCTGATACAGCCGTTTGCTTTCCAGATTGAGATCTCTTAGCAGGGGAATAGATTTTTGGACATGAGCCGCATTCGCAGCGCGGATAAACCGCCAGCCCCAGGTCAGCAGATCCATATCTGCCCGTGGACGGATATAAAAAGGACTTTCGGGGTTCATCATCCAGCGAAACCCCTGACGGACGACACCCGGTGCAGCAAGTGGAATAAAATGGCTGGGAACGATCATGCCTGCATTTCCCGAAGAACAACCCTCCTCCATCGCCTCCCGCTCGATGATCGTAACCTCAAAACCTTCTTCGCGAAGAAACCAGGCGCAAAACAACCCGATCACCCCGCCGCCAATAATCAGTATTTTTTTATTTTGTCCCATTGCCTAAATCACCTGAAAACCATGAGCATAAGGATCGTCATCGTCAATGACAATCGTATTGTAGCCCGTAACCATTGCCCAACCTTCCACACTCGGCACAATCCCCTCATACTCCCCTACCCTTGCGGTTGATTCGACCCTGCCGGTAAATTTACTACCGATAAAACTCTCATGCACAAACGAATCCCCCACGTTGAGTTTGCCCTGGGCAGCCCACTGCGCCATGCGGGCAGAGGTTCCCGTACCGCAGGGAGAGCGATCAATTGCCTTGTCTCCATAAAACACCGCATTGCGGGCGTCGGCGTCGGGACTCAGCGTATCGCCCGTCCAGAGGATATGACTGAGGCCGTTGATTGTGGGATTCTGGGGGTGAACAAACCGGTGGGTTTCGTTGATACGGCGGCGGAGCACCGGACTCCAGCGGATCAGATCGCCCGCGGTAAAAGCCTGAATCCCCGGAAAATTATCCTGCGGATCCACAATTGCGTAATAATTGCCCCCGTAAGCCACGTCCACAGTCAGCATGCCCAGGTCGGGGCATTCGACTTCGATACCTGTAGCGGCGAGAAAAGCCGGGACATTGGTGAGGCGCACGGAGCGCACCTTTTTTCCTTCCTGCACGAAGGAAACCTCCACAAGCCCGGCGGGCGTTTCGAGGCGGAGTTTTCCGGGAATGCGAGGTACGACCAACCCCTCTTCAATGGCAATTGTCACCGTACCAATCGTACCGTGCCCACACATCGGCAGGCAGCCGCTGGTTTCGATAAACAGCACCGCCACATCATTGGCAGGATCATGGGGAGGATACAGAATACTGCCCGACATCATATCGTGGCCACGCGGCTCAAACATCAGCCCTTTGCGAATCCAGTCATATTCGCGGAGAAAATGCTGGCGGCGTTCGCTCATGGAAGCCCCTTCGAGGTGAGGCCCGCCACCGGCGACAAGACGCACCGGATTTCCACAAGTGTGAGCGTCTATACAAAAGAAGGTTTTGCGCATAGGTTAGGAGAAATGAACAGCAAACTACCTCGTTTTTTTTAAACCACAAAGTGGGGGTTGCTCATGTGCCTTAAGCGCTTATCGGGTACCTGAGAATGGGTTTGTATTTTATAGCGGTTGTTGTGTCGCTCATTTCTTCTTTTTCTTGGCGTCTTTCAAAATATTTTTCCCATCGCTATCCAGTTTTCGTTGCAGCTTTTTCACATCATCGGCAGGTGGCAGATTTTCGGGTACAATGCCTCGTTTGGTGAGCATTTCGCGCACCGCCTTGCTGTTGTCCACATGTTCTTTCTCTATGGGGGTTTGGCCTTTCAAATCCTTGTTTTGTACGTTCAGGCTGGTCATTTCTGCTGCCAGGTCTTTGGCTTTAATGCTAATGGTAGGCAGAAAATCGGCCACGGGGCGGCTTTCAGGCACACCCATTTTTTTCTTCAATTGTGGTGTGGACAAACGAAACAAGGCTTGGTCACCTTTGGAGCGAATCATGGCAAAACCTTTTTCATCAACCCCTCTTTCATACAACACACCCGAAAGTTGTTTTTCGGTCTGGCTCAGTTTTTCGCGGGCTTTTACACGCTCGTATTCCAGCAGGCGTTGCTCTACCAACTCTGCCCTACGGGTTTGTACGGCAAAATAGTTTTGGGCAAAGGCAATTTCTTCTTTGCGACTATCGCCATTTTGGGCAATCAGGTAACAGGCATAACGGGTGAGCAGTATATCAACTATCTCTTTTTCAGCCCCTGAGCCGATAGAGACCATCTTCCTGACGTCAGGAAAATGGTCGGAAGTTTGTTCTCCAGCATTCCGACACGAGTCCTTCGCCTTGTCAATTACGTTTTGAAAATTCTCCCATTTGGAATAACCGAGCAAAATTTGAAGTTCTCTGGCACTCCAGCATTCAATTCCTTCAAGTTCGGAAGACGCTGCCTCAAATTGGGCAAATAATTCTTTGATTTGTTCTGTTTTCATGATTCAATAATCTCTTTAAGTAATCCTTCGGTTTCCTGCTCAATGGTCAAAATGTTTTTGGCTATCTAAACTACCTCGTTTTTTTTAAACCACAAAGTGGGGGTTGCTCACGAATTAAAGACTTACGCCTTTCTCTGATGGCAAAAGCAGAAGATGCATACCGACCGAAAGTTATCCGAAAATCGAAACTTGCGATAAATAAAAATGGAATCATAAAGTAATTGGGATACAGAGACTTTTTGAATGAAAGAAAGGAACCACTAAGGACACAAAGGCCTCATCTGCTAAGGCAGACGCACTAAGCGGCTTTTTCTTTGTGTACTTTGTGGTTTTCTTTGTGTAACTGCTCAGCAGATGGTTTTTATTCTATGTCTCAATAAGTTTATAATTCCGATAAATTAAATTAGTGGTTTGTCACAATTCACCATTCGACTTGTGTTGCCCAAGAAACCCACGAAGTACGATAGATAGTGTAGGTAACACGATAATTACTACCATTACGATGGCATATAAAGTCCCCATCCTTACTTTTATATGTATCGATCTCATTCGGCAATGTTTCCGAATAGGTACCAGTTGAATGAGTCAGCGCTTCTAGCGTAAGATCTGGACGGTTAACCAAGGTAATGTTTGTAATCACTCGAATATCGGAAACAAGTTGCCCATCGCAGCTGGCGGTGGCTGAACTATGCATTTTCCCCATTACATCATCAAGTTGTGTAGCAAAAGACTGACCACCGGTACTACCTTGGGATGCACTATAGGCACTAAGAACTACCAATCCAACCTTAGAAAAACCATCCCCGATGCCGGCAGCGATTTCCGCCGCTTTGGGATCATCATTAATATTATCAACATGAAGCACGAAGCGTAGGTCTTTCTCACGTTCAGGCACTAGATCATATGAGCCCACTCTGATATCATTAACAACATGTTTACCATCACCTGCATTACCGTATTTACGTGGGCCCACAGACCAGTTAAAACCAGCTAAATGGATTGCTTCTGGATCAGCTGATGGGTGTGGTGGATCAGAGTTTACCATACCCTGCAGGAGAAACCATTGAGTATCTTCTTGGTTGGAGCGTGATGTGACTACTTCGAAACCTGTGATAGCTATGTCATATCGAGCCGCGACAGGAGCCATAACCTCACCTTCTGCCAGGCGTACACCTCCATAATCTTCACCTTGTTCAGGGCTGCCCAATACCACAAGTCGGATTGGAGAATTCTGTCCCGCAAAAGACGTCATAGCTGTCACTGTACCAGAATATTCATGATCAAGGATTGGAGCATCAATTGTATAGCACGTAGTTTGATCGGTGGAAACTTTAGAACAGATCCTAGGTTACCCCTCTACCCCCAGACCCGCTCCACCACCTCCACCACATACCCAGACGCCCTTACCGGCACCATGCGTATCAGTCCACCAAAGGCAATGATCGCACTTGGGGGGTTGGCATTTACAACCTTTATGGACGCCGAAACCCGTATTTTTTGTTTTATTCGAAAGGGCAGTATTACGATCCCCGCACGGAAACTACAATCTCCCGCGCAAGTATCCGGGAATACAGCGTATTGCTTTGGATTCCCTATATCAGTGTAAGCTGGGAGTTTTAGGGCTTGTTTTGAACCTACCTCCAACCGTCGCTCTGTATTTTCTTTTGGTTAAGGCGATGAATTAGGATAGGGGTCTATCAACTTAGCCAGTTTTCCCAGTCAAGGTCATCCTACTTCACGACCAAACAACTCATTACCGCTTTCTCTGGCTTCCTTTAAAAAATCATTAAAATCTGTCTCCGGCATATCGGACCAACTTCCTGCCAGGGCAAGAATCGCTAACCGGTTTTTTTCTTTATGTGAAACGCGATTTCTTAAATTCTCCAAATAAGCATTCACCTGAACAAGGTATGCTTCAGGAAGCAGGCTTAAACTTTTTAATACTGACTTATATAATTTCGCTTCCATATTTTTTCTTACGATCTAACGAATGACATCTATCACACAAAATTTCCTGTCTTAAAGGTAGGGTTTTTTATATTCTTTTCCCACCCGTTTTTATTAACCCTTATCCTTTCAATAGTCATGATCGTCAGTCCTTTTTACTGTCTGTAGTAATACCTGGGAAATCTATAATAAATACTAAAAAAAACTGTACCTATATCTATAAGTTTTTCTTGAGGAATTCGCCAATCTAAAAATTTAGATGTTAAAGGGATATTTGAGCGTTAAACTACCTCGGGTTTTTGAAAAAATAAGTTTATTCCAGCCATTGGTACAACGTCAGGATACCAAGGGACGCCTAATTGTAAGGCTGATTCTGAAGTCATTAATCCGATATCGAACTTAATATTTACAGGCCAGTCTGGGGGTGTTTTCTACCCTGACTGGCCTTTAACAGGAACTAGTACTACTAAAAGTAGTAAGTAAGTGCAAATTATTTGATTCATTAATTTGGATAAACAAATAAACTACCTCCAGCCCCCTACCTCACCTCCATCCTCCGGATTCCGAGGGGATTTCCATCCTTTAGCTCCTCCGGAAGCAGGGTCTGCGGCCAGCTCTGATAGGCCACGGGCCGCGCAAACCGACGGATCGCGTTTGATCCTACGGAAGTAAAACGGCTGTCGGTCGTAGCGGGAAATGGCCCTCCGTGAAACATCGAATGGCATACCTCCACGCCCGTAGGTACTCCGTTGAATATCAGCCTCCCCACTTTCTCTCGAAGTGCATCCGTCAGTTCGCCATAGGCCCCTAATTCTTCTGGCTCGCCCATGACTGTAGCCGTAAGTTGTCCCCTGAGATTTTTGATCACAGCCAACATCTCGGCGTCAGAAACACATTTTACTACCAACGTAAACGGGCCAAAAACTTCCTCCTGCAAATGAGGATTCGCCAAAAAATCACGCCCCGACACCGAAGCAACCGTGCCGCATCCTCTCCATTCCTCGCCGGTTTTTTCGGCTTGTCCTTCGAGGTTTACGCCCTTCTGGCTGAGCATTTCGCCCCGCCCGGACTCGTACCCGCGATAGATTTTTTCATTGAGCATGGTCGCGGGGGAAATTGTCTGAATAGCCGCTCCGAGATGGTTGATAAAATTGTCCAGATATTCGCCTGTCTTTCCGATCAGCAGGCCGGGATTGGTGCAAAACTGTCCGGCACCCATGGTAACCGAACCCGCATACATTTCTGCCACGGCCTTGCCGCGTATTTCCAGTGTTTTTTCCAGCAGGATTACGGGGTTTACACTGCCCATTTCTGCAAAAACGGGGATAGGCTCCGGACGTGCCGCAACGGTGTCATAGAGAGCCTTTCCTCCGCGAAACGAACCGGTAAACGCCACCGATTTTACCAGCGGATGTTTTATCAGCGCCTGCCCTTCGGGAATTTGCCCATATACCGAAGCAAATACGCCTGCGGGCATACCGGTTTTTTCAGCGGCAGTTTGTATCGCTTTTGCTACCAGCGCGTGTGTGCCGGGATGCGACTCATGGGCTTTGACAATCACCGGATTTCCGGCGGCAAGGGCAGAGGCGGTATCTCCTCCCGCAGTGGAAAATGCCAGCGGGAAGTTACTCGCGGTAAACACAACCACCACCCCTACCGGAACCAACATCTGGCGAATGTCGGGTTTGGGCAGCGGTTGGCGTTCGGGTTGGGCATAGTCTATGCGTGCATCCACCCACGAACCTTCTGCCACATAGTCGGCAAACATCCGCAACTGCCCCACGGTACGTCCGCGTTCGCCCATGATACGGGCTTCCGGAAGTCCTGACTCCGCGACGGTGCGCTGGATCAGTTCGTCGCCCAGAGCGATAATTTCGTCTGCAATCGCATAGAGAAACGCTGCCTTTTCCTTTCCGCTTTTCTGGCGGTAAATGGCAAAAGCCTCCTGCGCTTGTTCTGCCAGGCGGTTGATTTCGGTAGCCGGTGTGGCGGGAAACTCACCGGGGAGCGGTTGTTGGGTAGTGGGGTTAATCGCGTACATATATAATTGAGTCTAAGGATTAAGCGTGAAGGGTTTTCAGTACAGACTCCACGTCGGGACGAGTGGCGAGGCTATCCTGAATGATTTTCCAAACGTGGTTTCTTTCTTCTCCTGCGAGCGGCAGCCGGGGTTCGCGGACGTATTCGGTACCGAGACCCGTGGCGACTTCTGCAAGTTTGATGTTTTGCACCAGTTTGGTGGACACATCGAGGTGCAGGAGCGGAAAAAACCAGCGGTAAATTTCGCGCGCTTCGGCGATTTTTCCAGCCTGTACCAGTTGGTAAATGGCTACGGTTTCGCGGGGAAAAGCATTGACCAGCCCGGCGACCCAGCCGGTGGCACCGAGGATGAGGCTTTCCATGGCGAGGTCATCCACACCGGAGAGGATTTTATAGCGGTCGCCAAAGCGGTTGATCAGGTCGGTGAGGTAGCGAACATTGCCGGAGGATTCTTTGATAGCCTGCACGTTGGGGTGTTGGGCGAGATCGGCAAACATATCGGGAGTGATCATGATATTGTAAGCCAGGGGATTGTTGTAAATGATTATGGGCAGGTCCACGGATTCGGCCACGCGGTGGAGATATTGGAGCGTTTCGCGGCTATCTGCGGGGTAACGCATAGGAGGGAGCACCATGAGGCCATCGGCCCCGTTTTCCTGCGAGGTGCGGGCAAAAGCGACGGCGTCGCGGGTAGTACATTCGGCCACGCAGATCAGTACAGGCACACGTCCGGCACTGGTTTTTTGGGCGGTATGGAGGAGAAGTTGTTTTTCCTCCGGGGAGAGTACACTATTTTCCCCCAGGGAACCCGCGACGATGATGCCATCAATCCCCGCTTCGATTTGAGCGTTGAGATTAAACGCAAAACCCTCGTGGTCAAGCGATTCGTCGGCGTGAAACTTGGTAGTTACAGCGGGATAAATTCCGGTCCAGTTTACATTCATAACAAAACAATTGTCGGTAAAATTTCGACAAATTTAGCGACAATGCACCGGGACAGCTAGAAATATGTTGGCAAATGGTGGTATGATTTTAGCAATCCGCTGATCGTAACGTTTTGAGCATGAAGAAAATGACCCCAAATCAGAAACAGGAGAAGTATTAGTGTTCGCATAAGGTGTGTTTTAAAAGTCGAGTTTAGGGGTCTTAATGGAAAAACGAAGTGCAATTTAGATTTTCATAACCTCTTCCATCGAAAGGCCGGTTGTTTCTGCAATAACCTCCATCGAAATATTTTTGGCTTTCAGATTTCGTGCGATTTCCATTGCTTTGGCATTTTCAATTTTAGCGACGGTTATCCTTGAAGCCTCTTTGTTTTTGGCACGGGTTCGCTCTTCATGTGTGAGGTTCTCAAAGCTTATCAATTCGATGGCTTTTTTTATCCCCTCATTTTCCATATTCAAAACCGGTCTTTCCGGACTATGGATAGATTGGTAAATCAAATCCAGCCAATCCCTGATTTGTTTGGGGGTATCTGCGTCCGGGTGATTGGGATTCAAGCACACAAACTGATGTCCATATAAGTCCCGGATTTCTCCTTTCAGTGTCTGCGGATTTAAAGTAACCAGTAAAACTTCGTCCAGAACCGGTTTACCGTTTTTTTCACTAATTTTATAAGGTGCTGTTAGAACCACGATGACGTAAACGGTTCTTTCAATACTATAATCTTTAGAGGTTTTCTGTTGCTCTGCAATTAGCATCAAAAAATAATGCAAAAACCGATCAAAGTGGTGGTCATATTCTATTCGCTGGATTTCAATTACGACTCTTTTGTCAATGGATTCAGCAAATATATCTAGTTCAAAGTCCACATAGCCAATTTTAGGTTCAAACTTCTTCTCGGTTTCGATCTTTTCAACTTCTATTTCAATACCTAAAATATCTCTAACAAAAGCCTTGAATACAGTTATGTCTGTAAATGCTTTTTTAAAAATCACCTCATTATCCAAGTTGGCCAGCATACTTTGTGATTTAGTTCCAGACAAAAATACAAATTTACTCCGAAACCCTCATCACTTCTACGCGGCTTGCGGACAAATAACCTCGCTTCAAAGGGGCTGCTAGCAAAATGTGATTTCCCTTCACCGCCGAAATCTTTACCCACTCGTAGTCCGGGCAGTGGAAAAAAAGTAAAATATCGCCGACGGCGAGGCCTTGACCACCGGAAATCTCGCCGGTATCTTTCACCCATATCTCGGAAACACCTGCCACTGCGTCCTGGCTCAGAATTCTTTCATTGGCCTCCATTTTATCGGTATTCTCCGTATTCGCCAGAAAAAATATGCTCAGAACCAGGCTTACAAAAGCAAACTGAAACAGACGATTTTTAATCTGTAATCTTTCAGAAACAAGCAATCGGGCGGCAGAACGGTTACCTTCTGGCATAATAAATTTTGCAACTATTTGATCTCGGCATAAAATTATTCTTAAATCGAATATTTTTCTCATCAAAACAAAGCCCGGTGTTACAAACGCAGGAAATGCCTCAATTTATCCTTTACAGAAATTAGGCTTCATCCCGCAATATTTAGTAATTTTGCCTCCCATTCAATAGTGAATCAATTACATGAAAGATAGTTTGACTCCCGCCCGAATCGTACAGGAACTGGATAAATACATTATCGGACAGGCTGATGCCAAAAAATCGGTGGCCATCGCCCTCCGAAACCGCTGGCGCCGGATGAACGCACGTGATGATATCCGAAAGGAAATTATCCCCAACAATATCATGATGATCGGCCCCACCGGTGTAGGGAAAACCGAAATCGCCCGCCGTCTGGCTCAACTCGCTCAAGCTCCTTTTATCAAAGTCGAAGCCTCTAAGTTTACGGAAGTAGGTTATGTAGGCCGCGATGTCGAAAGTATGGTTCGCGACCTCGTCGAGCAGGCCGTCAATATGGTACGAGGTGAACAAAAAGAACAAATCCGAGAGGTCGCCCGAGAAAATGCAAATGAGCAAATTCTCGACATCCTCATCCCTCCCGTAAAGAAAAAAGGGAAATCCGGGGAATCGGAAAACAACGAAGTGGGCTATCAGTCGCCCGGCAATTTCTCCGACGAAGAACTCAACGAACGCACCCGTGAGAAGTTCCGCGAAAAACTCCACCGTGGCGAACTCGAAGACCGCAAAATTGATGTGGATATGGTCGTGCCCACCCACAATGTGCAGGTAGTAGGGCCGATGGGCATGGAAGGTTTTGACGGACTTCAGGACATGCTCAGCGGCATGGTCCCCAAAAAGAAAAAAAAGCGCAAAATGACCGTAGCCGAAGCCCGAGAATACCTCATTGACGAAGAGGCTTCACGGCTGATTGATATGGATTCGGTAACCAAAGAAGCCATTGATCGCGCCGGAAACAGTGGGATTATTTTCATTGATGAAATAGATAAAGTGGCCGTCAGCGGCGGTCACGGCGGCGGCCCCGATGTGTCCCGGCAAGGCGTGCAACGCGACCTCTTGCCCATTGTCGAAGGTTCTGTCGTCAATACCAAACATGGAAGCATCAAAACGGATCATATTCTCTTCATCGCTGCGGGTGCATTCCATGTGGCGCGACCTTCGGATCTGATTCCGGAGTTGCAGGGGCGTTTCCCGATCCGCGTGGAACTTGCTTCGCTCACCCGTGAAGATTTTGTAAAAATCCTGACCCAGCCGCAGAATGCGCTCACCCGGCAATATCAGGCATTGCTGGAAAGCGAAAACGTCGAACTGGAATTTGACGCCGAATCCATCGAACTCATCGCAGAAATGGCTTTTAACGTCAATCAGGAAATGGAAAATATCGGTGCCCGAAGGCTGCATACCATCATGAGTAATTTGCTCAACGATATTCTTTTTGAAGTTCCGGATCTGAATATGGAAAACAAGTTTAAAGTTACCCGCAGTTTTGTCGAAGAAAAATTGGGGGAAATGGTGAAGAAAAAAGATTTAAGTCAGTATATTTTATAGACAATTACCGAGTTGGAAAAAAGAAAGCTGGAAATTACCTATTCGCTGTATCAACAGGCGGCTGAATTATCTTCAGACGAAATAAGCCTTCTCGAAGCGGCCCTGGAGGCCACGGATCGGGCTTATGCGCCTTTTTCCGGTTTCCGAGTCGGGTGTGCGGTATTGCTGCGAGATGGTTCGATTATTACCGGGAATAATCAGGAAAACCGCGCTTACCCTTCCGGAATCTGCGCAGAACGCACCGCTCTCTTTCACATCGGAAGTATTGGAAAGGGTAATCAAATCGAAAAAATCGCGATCCGTGCCCGAAGCGACAAAAAACAAATTATTGTCCCGGCCATGCCCTGCGGGGGTTGTCGTCAGGTAATGGTAGAATATGAACAAATTACCGGAAAACCCTTCATTATCCTCAGTCAGGGAGTGAGTGGGGAAATACTTCGAATGGAGGGTGTACAGGATTCGCTGATGCCTTTTTCCTTTGATATCGAATTCTAATTCATCACCGAATTATAGGCCGCCATATTGGAAGGATCCACGTCCTGCATAAGTTCGACAAATTCTTTTTTGTCGTTTACAAAGGCATTTGTAAATACTTTCACGAGTTCATCGTCTTTGGCATCGAGAAAAGTTTTGGTCAATACCAGCAAGGAGTTCTGGCGGTTGAGGCGCTGAAGTTCTTTCAGTGCATCCATGATTGCCCGACGGGCATTGGCAGGGTTTGATTCCATCATATCAAGCCCCTGGCGGTGATATTTGTACAAGATGGTATGAAAACCCCGGTAACTATTGTTCATCAGATTTTCCGTAAGCCAGTAGCGGTTGCGGGTATCTTCATTGGACTTCCAGCCAGACTCTTGAGAAGCACTCGAAGCGAGGTTTACAATTTCCTGCGCTTTGCGAAACCAGGGTGCCCCGCCATTGAGGGAGTAACTGTCATAATCAAAGGCCAGAATCAGGAATACATAATAATTTATCAACGCCGTCAGGTTGTCGTTGTAGGTATTGTCCACAAAAGTCAATTGCTGGAAAGGCACGTAGCGGAAGTTAAACTTGGTATCGCTGATATTGAGCAAAAGGGTTTCGTAGGTCGTATTATACGCCGTTCGGTAAACCTGAAGATTAGCGGAACAGACAAAATAATCGGGGGAGGGGCGGTTCGTAACGACAATCTGAAGATTGCACCGGATGCGCTCCTGTGCACTAAATTCATCATTTGTCCACTTCTGGAAATTGATATAGCGGGAAATGGTCTGCTGCATATCCTCGAATACCGTTCGGTCGCTTTGGATACGACTTGCATCCACACTTACATTACAAAGCAGCTCCTGCGCCGAAGCCGGAGCAGAAAAAGCGGTAATCAATCCGATGAGAAGCAGTTTAATGAGTGATTTCATGTTTTGGAGTGTTTTTCTCTAATAACGAAATAACCTTTCCGAGGATGTCCCTTGCCACCATAAGTTTGGATTTTAGGGGAAAGTCCTCGATTTGTCCCTGCCGATCCAGCAGCGTAATTTTATTGGTGTCATGGGAAAACCCCGCGCCCGGATCCGCCAAAGAGTTTAAAACTACGAAATCGAGGTTTTTGCCGGTTAGTTTTTTTCGCGCATTCTCTAACGCATCATTTGTTTCGAGCGCAAAACCTACTAGTAGCTGATCGGAGGTTTTGGTTGACCCGAGGTATTTGAGGATGTCGGTGGTTTTGCGAAGTTTGATGGTCATGTCCTCGCCCATTTTTTTGATTTTTTGATCGGCGACGGTTGCGGGCGAATAGTCGGCTACCGCAGCAGACATGATGAGTACATCTTGTTTTTCGGCTACTTTTTTTACCGCGGCAAACATATCTTCGGCCGATTCTACGCGGGTTACAGCGATTCCTTCCGGGGGGATGATAGCGGTGGGACCGGTAATGAGTGTTACGGATGCGCCCATATCCCGGGCAACTTCGGCAAGAGCATACCCCATTTTCCCGGAAGAATGATTAGAGATATAACGTACCGGATCAATGGCCTCGCGGGTAGGACCTGCGGTTATCATGAGTTTTTTGCCTTTGAGCGGTTTGTCCGAAAAAAAGGCTTGAATGGATTCAAATATTTCATCCGGTTCCAGCAACCTTCCCGGTCCTTCGAGTCCGCTGGCGAGAAAACCCGTGCCTGTAGGCAGAACCTTACATCCATCCGCTTTCAGGGTCTGAATATTGTGAGTGGTGCGGGGGTGAATCATCATATCGGCGTCCATGGCTGGAGCGATAATGACCGGGCAGCGGGCAGCGAGGTAAACGGCGGTAAGCGCGTTGTCGCAGAGGCCGTGAGCAAATTTGGCGAGGGTATTGGCGGTGGCAGGGGCTACGACCATCAGATCGGCCCAGGTACCGAGGCTTACATGTTCCGACCAGTTGGATTCCCATAAGCCGCTGAAAACCTTTTCCCCGGAGAGGGAGCCGAAGGTAAGTTCACCGACAAATTCCGAAACCGCAGGTGTAGTCACCACTTTTACAGATGCACCAGCTTTTTTCAGAAGGCGGAGGAGATATACCGCTTTGTACGCAGCGATACTTCCGGAAACCCCGAGGATGATTTTTTTGTCTTCCAGCATAATGGACAAATAGCGAGTCGTTGGACTCGCTATTATAACTGTTTTTCTATTTTGGCTTTATACTCAGAGCGCATTTTCATGCGGATCGCGGTAAAAAACTTCACCTTCCTGAAATTGCTCCAGTGCTACCTGAGTAGCTTTGGGTTTGCGTTCGTAGTGGCGGCTGATTTCAATCTGCTCTTTATTTTCCATAACTTCTTCCAGATTGTCATAAGCAGGGGCAAACTCGGCAAGTTTGGAAGTAAGCTCTTCCTTTATATCCATGGTGATCTGATTCGACCGTTTTCCCACGATAATCAGCGATTTATATACATTTCCTCCGGAGAGGTCGCCCAGACGTTTGATGTCAATCGGTAAAAAGGAATCTTTCATATCGGCTATTTTAAAATTTCTCTGCAAAAGTAACGCAAAAAATCGGTTTTGTATATAACTTTTATGATTCGTTTTCTGACGCCATCACCTTTCCGAGGTTCTTTTTGGCTCTTACATAGAGTGTTTCGGCTTCTTTGAGGTAGGGGCTGTTGGGGTATTTGTCCACAAAACGCTCGTACCATTCGATGGCATCGAGGTAGCGGTTTTTCTTTTTACGGTCGGTGCTCACATCTGCCAGTAAAACAGAAGCTTTGACGATCATAAATTGGGCTTGCTCGCGGTAGCGGGAGTCGGGAAATTCCTGAATAAAAACTTCATAAGCCGTAACCGCCGCTTTGTAGTTTTCTACATTAAAATACAATTCCGCAGTGTCATATTCTTTTTTTGCCAAGCGTTCTCTCAGGGAAGCCATCAGTTCATTGCTTTTATCCACTTTATCGGAGAAGGGATAACTATTTATAAAAAGCTGAAACTGGGTGATTGCTTTTGTTGTAAAACCCTGATCCAGGAAGGAGGGGTCTGATTCCAGATAATAGCAGTAAGCAATCATAAAGTTACACTCTTCGGCAAGGGAATCGGTGGGATACAGTTGAACATACTGCTCAAAATAGTGAGCAGCTATAATATAATAACCACCATTGTATTTGCTGTATGCGTAGTGATACAAAACGGTTTTTGCCCGTTCCGCACCCCGATAAGTGCCCCGAAGATCTTCAAACAGAAACGCAGCCTTTTCATAATCACCCTGACGGTAAAAATAAAAAGCCGCAGAATCCTTCTCCGATACGGTTCCTTTACGCGACCATTGGCTATACTTCTTGTACTCTTTGGAACAGGAAGTGAGTATAACCATGCAGACGAGGCTGCTTATAAGAATGTGAAATATCCCTCTCATAGAATGCAAAGTTATACAGTACCGGCAGAAATCAAAAGCCCCGCAACTGTTAAGGTAAATAATCCGGTAAGGAGTTTGAACAAGATTTGATAAATTTGCCGTTCTTTACAACTCACAGACGAAATTCGACCACATTGGGTTGCATCTAAAAATCTATACCCGATACCTTGACCAAAATTGATAAGTATATTGTCCGTCAGTACATTACCACTTTTTCCTTCATTTTGGGAATGGTGCTTGCGATATGTTTGCTGGTGGATTTTGTTGAGAAACTGGATGAGTTTATCGAAAAAAAACCTCCTATGAAGGAAGTTATTTTCGAGTATTACCTCAACTTTCTTCCTTTCTGGGGGAATCTTCTCACCCCTATCTGTATTTTTCTGGCAGTTATCTTTTTTACTTCCCGGATGGCGGGTCGCACCGAGCTTATCCCCATGCTGAGTGCCGGCATTAGTTTTTATCGGATTATGGCCCCGTATCTTATCACTTCGTTCCTGCTTGCAGGAGTATCTTTTTATCTGAAGGCATATCTTGTGCCCCGTTCGACGGCGACACGCATCGAGTTTGAATACAAATACCTCAAAAAACGAAAGATTTCCAGCAACAAAAACATTCACAAAAAAGTCGCTCAGGACACTTTTATTTACATCAGTTATTACAATGAACGTAAGATGGAAGGGCTGACTTTTGCCCTTGAAAGATTTAAAGACGGAGATATAACCACTAAAATACAAGCACGGCGTATCTATTGGGTGGATTCTACCCAAAGTTGGATTTTGCGCGAAGCCCGTGTCCGGGACATTGACGGCGGAAAAGAAAGTCTCCGGTTTTATTCGGAAATAGACACAACCTTTTTACTCACTCCCGACGATATATTTATCAAGGAGCAGAAAGCAGAAAGTATGCCTTTGGGAGATTTAAGCCATTACATACAGTTGGAAGAAATGCGCGGCTCTGATATATTGGAAGAATTGTATATTGAAAAAAACCGCCGGTTCTCCGACCCCATTGCCGTTATTATCCTCACTCTTATCGGTTTTGCCATGTCTTCGCGCAAATCGCGCGGGGGCATCGCTCTGCAAATCGGACTGGGGCTGCTGATTTGTTTTGTTTATGTAGCCCTCCTTTTTGCCGGACAAGCTTTTGTGGGAAATGATTTCCCCCCCTGGCTGGCTGTATGGATGCCTAATTTCGTTTTCCTTCCGGTTTCGGTATTTTTGTTGAGAATCGCACCCAAATGACCGGGTTTAACCCTTATGCCCCAGACCATCGCCCATCCGGAACGAATCCTTATTATTTGCCTGTTTTTACCGGTGGTGGCTTTTTTTGCCTTTGGATTACATGGGTTTTGTGATACCGATCAGGGATTTATTCAGGCCCTTTCCTGGCGTATTGTTCAGGGGGAAGTTCCTTATCGGGATTTTATCTATGTACGGCCTCCGGTAAGTATTTACCTTCACGCTCTTCCGATGCTGATTTTTCCCCCGGAATGGGTACTCCTGCTCGGACGGTTTACTTTTTACCTGTTTATGGGGTTAAGTGTTTTCTGGATTACCTTAAGCCTGCAATCCTACTTTGATTTTAAAGAAATTGGCCTTTCGCCGGAAGCATTCGCGCTCATTTCGTTTATCTGCTGTGTACACAATTTTCCGCCTATGCCCTGGCATACCGTTGACGGAATATTTTTTGCCTCTCTCGGACTGAATCGCATTAGCCGAGGGAAAAACAATTTTCAGCTTTTCCTGGGATTGGTCTGCATGATTTTAGCGGCTTTGTCCAAGCAGGCTTTTTATCCGATGATCATCGCCGGTTTGTTTTTGCTGGGTTTTTTAAAAGGGAAAAAAATATTATTGAAAATATCTGCGCTGACAGGTCTCTTCCTGGCAGGATTTGCAATGTTTATTATGTGGGCGGATGCGGGCTGGTTTGTCCATTTTTGGCAGCAAACTACCGGCGCCACCGAACTCAAAGATCTTGTGGAAATCGGCGTGGTAAGATATGTCAAACCCTTCGTTTTAATTGTTATACCACTGCTGATTGTATGGCGAGCGCAAAGTTTGTACGACTGGAAGTACCTCCCGGCGATTATATTCGGTTCTGTGTTTTTGGGCCTCCTCGGCATGCACGTTTACCATACCTTAAAATTCCATACCTATACCGGACCTTCGTATGGTTTTAGCCAGACATTTTTTCTCCTGTCGGTAGGTGTCGCGCTGAAAGGCTTATGGATTAATCCACGAGCTTTTTCATTACTGCTTTGTCTGTTGATGATTTCATGGTGTACGGGCATTAGTTGGGGATATGCAAATACAATGTTGTGTTTTACCCCTATACTGTTTGGGGTGATTTACGGCTTGTATGAAGAGTTTAACTTTACCGTTCCCCGATACTTTTACAGCATCATCGTTATTATTCTTATCTGGATATTTGCTATTCTTTACCAGTATCCTTACCGGGAAGCGCCTCGCGAACAGATAACTCACAGTCTGGCGGAAATCTTCCCTCGTTTTGGAGGGATACGCAGCGGGGAGGAGTTTTATGCAAAAACGGTAGAGTTGAAATTATTGAATGAAAAATACGGAGGGCGGTTTTCCGTCTTGCCAGCCTATCCACTGGCCAATTTTCTAACCGAGACCGCTAATCCCCTTTCCACCGACTGGGCGCATAATGTCGAAGTGAATTACTTCCGCAATCAGGAGAGGCTGGAAGCCGAACTGGCGGAGAAAGCCGATTTTATTTTTATTGAAAAAGACAAAATAAAAGAGGCCCGGGATTCCGGGCCTTATGGGTCTTTACTCACCGGTTTTGTCCTTGACCATGGGGAAAAGATCGAAACCGGCGTTTATTTTGATGTTTATCGTACTAAGCATTCAATTCCGTAATCAGCTCTTCCAGCCGCTCTTTGTCGAGCTTGCGAAATTTCACACTGATTTTGATAGAGGGAAGAGTTTTACGTTTTCTTTTGCGGTCTTTTTTGGTTTCCTCGATCAGTTGACCGGGTTCAAATTTTCTTTTAGCGATCCAGGGGTTTCCGCGGTCGTCGTACTGAATGGCGATGAGAATAAGTTTTGTTTTATCGTCCACCCATTTTACTTTCCGGGCTTCGTAGTTGCGGATATCTTTTCTTTTGGCGGGGATATAAGTTTTATTCACCTCTCCGACAATCATGACGCTGGTAGTTTTGTCATATCGGCGGCCTTTGAGTTTAATAAAAATATCCAGCCCATTGTCTTCCGGATCGGTATTTTGGGAGTAATACAAAGGCCGGCCAATGGCATAACGACCGGGTTCAGGAATATCAAAGGTATAAGTTTTGTCTCTGCCTTTGTACTGAACTTCCTCTTTGCTGATTTTACTCCAGGTATTGACCGCAGTAAAACCCACGGTACCACCATCTTCCCCTTTAACCACTTTCGGTTTTTTAGCATTGGATCGGTTTCCACCGGATCCTTGATAAACGGCCATATTGGGGTCGCGGCGAGTGGAGGGAAGTTCTGCCTCGAATTTCACGCCGGGTTTAAGTTTTACTGCCCTGCGATTAGCTTTTACGTCAAAGTAGAACATTCCGGCGGCTTCGATAGGCCCGTCTTTCGACATGGTGGGCATCTCATTGAGGATCATATCACTGCGGTAGAAAAGTTCATTCACTTCAACCGTCAATTCTTCTTCTTCGGTTTCAAAGGCATTCGGCGGAATAATGACTTTGGTGCCTTCGGGAGCGATGATCACCGTTTTGTGATCGGGGTTCACGAGGAAGGGATTATAGTCGCAGTAAATCGTATCCACGATAACGACGGGGGCCATTTCGACCGGCTCGGCGGTTTGAGCGGTGTCTTTGTCTGCCAGTTCGATTACCGGGGCGACCACTTCACGGGATACAACGACAGCGACATCGGCGCGGCGGTTTTTCCGTCTTCCATCGTAGCTAAGATTGGACGCTGCGGGTTTGGTGGTACCGAGGCCTTCATACTCTACTCGTTTTAAGTCTATACCCTGATCATTAAAATATAATGCCACGGTACGCGCTCTTTCACGGGATAGCTCGAGGTTGTAGGATTCGCTTCCTACGCTGTCTGTATGTCCGAATATTTGGATAAAATAAGAAGGATAGGCAGTAAAATAGCCCATCAGGGAGTCTAGTCGGGTTTTGTACTCCGGCTTAAGTTGATGTTGATCAAACTCAAAATAGACGGTATCAATTACAAAATCCTGAGCGACCCCCAATGATAAAGAACATAAAAAAAACACTGATAGTATGAGCTTTTTCATAGCCAGGGATTTTCAGTTTGGGGTATTTCGATTCGCCCCCGAATATAGAGAAAAATATTATATCATAAAACCATTTGGATATGTCGAAATAGTTTAGGGGCAGAATCGGGCATGATTCGGCCTTCCGGATAGTTTTACTACGGGATTTTCAGGGAAATTGGGGGTTAAAATAATTAGAGGTACCGGTCCGATATAACCTTAAATTTTTCACCATCAAAGGGTTTGATGATATAATCATCGAGGCCGGCCCCTTTAAACTCTTCGATTTTTTCGGGCATGGAATGTGCCGTAAGTGCGACGATGGGAATATTTCGACCGTTTTCAAGTTTTCGGATAATCGGTGTTGCTTCCAACCCATCCATGATGGGCATTTCGATGTCCATGAGAATCAGATCGAAGGATTCTCTTCCGACAATATCCACCGCTTCTTCACCATTATTAACGGTAGAGACACTAAAACCTGCCTTTCCCAGGATATGTTCTGCGATCATAAGGTTAACCTCATCATCCTCAACCACCAGGATTCGCTTACCACTAAATTCACTCATACAAACAAGCCCGTTTAGCTATGATTTGCCTGTAACTAACTATTGAATATGCCCGCATAAATTAATGCCTTTTACAGGATATTCAAAGACAATCTTACAACGCGCAAGGTTCTGAAGGAATTGGCGCGTTGTTGAGCATCAGCAAATACTCTGCACAGGCGCTCAACCGCACACTTCCGCTTACGGAGTTTACTGAACCGAATATCCCGATAACTTCGGCATCTGTCGGGCCGATGATATTGGTGTATTCCGGGCGTACACTGTTGAGGTCCAGAAACCGAGGATCATTGGCCCGGCGGTAGTTGGTCAGGAACCGGTCCATTGCCGTGACCTCCAGCCGGAAGTCGTCCGGTAAATTAGCCGGATTGTCATTACAACGGGTTTGATCGTTTACGCCATAAGTATAAACATTGGTTGATATCGGATTGACCTGATTGTAAAGATAGGCCAGCAGTTCTTTTTCCCGAAATTGGTAACACATTGAACTTCCTCCTGAGCTGGTACAGCGGAAGTTTTGGTCAAACATTTGTGTCGGGCCGTACTCGATGCTTTTTTCCACCTGATTTTCCTGATAGCGAAGAAATGCCCGCATTTCAAAGCCTACTCCCGTCCCTTTGCTGAATTCTACTTTATATTCCGCTTCCAGCGGAGCGCGGCGAAGGCATCGCTGACTTCCTCCGGGGCCGCCGGGTACAGGGTTTATATTCTGAAAAACCATATTGGAAGGCACTTCTGTATAAGAAGATAGCTCAAATTGGGCATTGTCCGGTTTTGTAATATTCAGATCGTAACGCTGGCCGGGAACCAGCCCATCCGTACCCAATGTACGGATTTTGTAAAGTGTTGTAAACGGATAGAAAATTCCGTCCGCAGGTTCTTTCGCTACGCTGTCGGTTTCGATGGCTTCATATACTTTACCTCCCCCCGAAAGCGTAACCTTCAATCCTTTTACGCTCAGGTCATTGGCTCGCGCATAGTCAAGGGCATTTTCAGTGGGAAGATAACCCGAAGATACACGAATGTATTGAACACTGTCTAGCGGATTTAAAACACCGTAAACTACCCAAATGTCCTTTTCCGGAGCATTCAGATCCACTTCAGTCGAACATCCCACCCCTGATATGCCCAGATAAAAGATGCCCGCAATAAATAGAGTTATTCGATTCATGGTTACAAAAATACAGGTCTGTTCTAGGATTTCCGCGAATATGGAATTAATATTCTAATATTGCACGATATAAATTGCTAAAAGGGTTACACACTTAACGAAAGTACCGACGCTCATGTCAACTGCCAAGAAAGAAATAAAACGGGTAACCACCCATATACTGCGAACCATGAAAGAGCAGGGCGAAAAAATCAGTATGCTTACTGCTTACGATTATTCCTTTGCCCGGATCGTGGACGACGCAGGTATAGACATTGTCCTCGTCGGGGATTCCGCTTCCAATGTGATACACGGACATGAAACCACGTTGCCCATTACCCTCGAACAAATGATTGACCATGCAAGTGCTGTGGTACGAGCGGTAAAAAGAGCCTTGATTGTCGTGGATTTACCCTTTGGTTATTATCAGGGGGACTCGAAAAATGCACTGAAAAGCGCGATCCGTATTATGAAGGAGTCCGGCGCTCATTCGATAAAAATGGAGGGCGGATCTTTTATTGCGCATTCGGTAAACCGGATTGTCAGTGCCGGTATCCCTGTGATGGGGCATTTGGGATTGACTCCTCAGTCTATCTACAAATTTGGCACTTACAGTGTCCGCGCAAGAGAAGCCGAGGAAGCCGAAAACCTGATTAGTGATGCACTAAAGTTGGAGGCCTCGGGTTGTTTTGCTATTGTGATGGAAAAAATTCCTCAGGCATTGGCCGCAACGGTTAGTAGCAAGCTGAGCATCCCTACCATTGGTATCGGGGCCGGGCCGGGCTGCGACGGGCAGGTGCTGGTAACCCATGATATGCTGGGAATCAACAACGAATTCAGCCCGCGGTTTCTGCGCCGTTACGCCAATCTTTACGATGTGATGAAAGACGCAGTGGCAAATTATATTTCAGATGTTAAATCTCTCAGTTTTCCCACTGAAGAAGAAGCCTATTAATTCCTGAATCACTGATTGTTACGTCTGTGGAAATTATTTTTGAAGACAACCATCTTATCGCCGTAAATAAACCCTTCGGCATGCCTTCCCAGGAAGATGAAACCGGGGATGAAAGTGTTTTTGACTGGGTAAAAAACTATATCCGGGAAAAATATCAAAAGCCGGGAAATGTTTATGCAGCCCTGCTCCACCGTCTCGACCGTCCTACGGGCGGGATTCTTCTGCTCGCCAAAACTTCGAAAGCCGCCGCAAGGGTTTCTCAAGATTTTCAGCAAAGGAAAATCCGAAAGACTTACTATGCGATTACCGAAAGTATTCCCGAAATACCCACAGGCACCTTAAAACATTACCTCAAAAAATTAGAGGATAAAAACATCATGCGAGCCTACGTAAAACCGGTTCATCATTCACAGGAAGCAGAACTTCACTATCGCGTCTTAAAAACGGTGGGGAATCGGGCATTAATTGAAGTAAATCCTCTGACCGGCAGAAGGCATCAGATAAGAGTACAACTGGCAAGTATAGGTTGTACCATCGTCGGAGATGTGAAATATGGAAAAACCGAATTTAACCCCGACAAGTCCATTGCCCTGGTAGCGGGAAAGTTATCCCTTTCCCATCCGGTATTAAAACAGCCATTAGACTTAAAAATAGAGCTTCCGGATAATGATTTATGGCGAAATTTTCGTTAATCCGCCGTCAATAACTATATTGCCGGTTTTTCGTTTCAGAAAATAAATTGCGGCTAAAACGTGCTTATTCTATGGTGCCTAAACTCAAAGAATATATTTCTCAGGGGAAAGCATCCTATGAAGCCAGGGACTTCGAAATTGCTTATCAGCAATTGAGCCTGGCCATTGGGATATTTGAAGAGAGTGGAAGTGAATTTTTCCTCGATGAAGAAGAGGTCGCCGAAGTATATCTGCTTCGGGGTTCGGCTTTATACTCCCAAAGTGAAAGAGAGACCCTGCACACCCCCGAAACATTCGGCCAGGTAATAGATGACTTTGACCAGGCGGTAGCGATTCAGCCGCATAATCCTCTCTATCGCAACCTCCGGGGCAAACTCTACCTCAATTGTCAGTTTGCCAACTATGCCAAAGAAGCAAGGGAAGATTTTCTGGAAGTTTTAAATAAAGACCCCCAAAACAGTTTTGCCCTGAAAAGCCTGGGGGAAATATTCTCACGGGAAGAAACCTACGACCAAGCCATTCACTATTTTACCAAGGCTTTAGAGACGGGCGACGACAAGGAAATATTTATGCTTCGCGGGGTCTGCCATTTTCGAAAAAACAACCCTGATTTCCGGGCAGCGGCAGAAGATTTTGGCAAAGCGCAAACCTATCTGCCCCGGCTGGAGGAGTTGTACGTATGGCGGGCACAGTGTTTTATGGAAATGGGCGATACCCAAAGTGCGATTTCCGAATACGACAAGCTGCTCGAAATCACGCCCAACAAAGCAGGATACTATGTGGATCGGGGAGCGATTCGTATCGCAACCGATATGGAAGCAGCTTTGGATGATTTCAACCACGCACTGGAAATAGCCCCTCACCCGCTGGCTTACAACAACCGTGCTTACTACCATTTGCTAAAAGGCAATTACGAAGCAGCTGTTATTGATGCCAAAAACGCATTAGCCGTGGACGGAGAGCGATCCATCGCCTATGCCACCCTCGCCGAAATTTACGCCACGATGGAGGATGAGGATCAGTTTTTCCATTATTTGGAACTAGCTCTTAAATACTATTACGATGACATTGTAGATGTCCTGCTGGAACCCGCCTACGAACCCTATACCTCCGACCCCCGGTTTTTGAAACTGGTAGGGAAAAACCAAATGTAATTCCAAAACCAATAAACCCGGCAGAAATTTCTTCCTGTCGGGTTAACTATTTTTCAGAAGGGGAAATCAGACCTTCGCCTTTTTGGGAGCCATGATCATAATCATTCTCCGCCCCTCCATTTTGGGTTCCATCTCAATTTTCGCAAAATCATCCAGCGCCTCGGCAAACCGGTCCAGGACATCCTTTCCTCGCTCTTTGTAGATAATGTTGCGGCCCCGAAACTGAACATAAGCTTTCAGTTTATTTCCTTCACCCAAAAATTTCTCTGCGTGTTTCACTTTGAAATTAAAGTCATGATCATCCGTATTGGGGCCAAAACGGATTTCCTTCATTACTACCGTATGCTGTTTAGCCTTATTGGCTTTTTCCCGCTTTTTCTGTTCATACCGGAATTTGGAATATTCCACAATCCGGCAGACAGGCGGTTCTGCATTGGGGGCAACTTCGACCAGGTCCAACCCAAGCTCTTGCGCGATACGAATAGCCTCAGAGGTTCTGTAAACGCCGTCTTCCTTTCCTCCGATTTCTTCTGAGTAAGGCTCCAGACCAACAACGCGCACTTCAGGCACACGAATTTCCATGTTGATTCGGTGGGGTCTTTCGTTGCGTTTTCTTACAGGATTAGCACTTTGTTCTCTTTTCGTCAAATTAGTTTCGTTTTGAATGAGTTTTACGAATAAAAAAAATTAAAATTGAAGATAATCAAAAAGATAAACCGGGCAAAATCCGCTTAACAGTTTTGCGCCGTTTTCGCTTTATGGATATTAAATCAGGCCAGCATTTCCGTTATTTCAGCTTTTACATGTTCTTCAAATCCTTTTAAAGACAGTGTTCCAATATCTCCGGTTTTTCGTTTCCTGACAGCCACTGTGCCTTCTGCAATCTCTTTTTCCCCTAAAATAAGCATATAAGGAAATTTGCCCACCTCTGCGTCCCGGATTTTTCTTCCCACTTTTTCATTTCGGCCATCTACTTCTGTGCGGATTCCCGCATCGCGAAGTTGTTCCCGCAATTTTTCTGCCGTTTCATTAAATTTTTCGGCAATAGGCAAAATAATCGCCTGCACCGGTGCGAGCCACAGCGGAAAATCGCCCGCCGTATGTTCAATCAATACAGCCACAAACCGCTCCAGCGAGCCAAAGGGTGCGCGGTGAATCATCACCGGGCGGTGTTTTTCGTTGTCGGCACCGATATATTCCAGTCCAAACCGTACCGGGAGATTGTAATCCACCTGGATGGTTCCCAACTGCCACTCGCGCATGAGGGCATCTTTGATCATAAAATCCAGTTTAGGTCCGTAAAAGGCCGCTTCTCCTTCTACTTCTATTGTTTCGAGGCCTCGTTCAGCCGCTGCTTCGCGTATGTCGTTTTCGGCGCGATCCCACAAGTCCGAAGCACCGACATATTTGCCGGGGTTGTTGGGATCCCGAAGGGAAATCTGCGCTTTAAAATCGAAACCTAATATCCGGAAAATGTACAAAACGATGTCTATCACGGCGATAAACTCTTCCTTGACCTGATCGGGACGGCAGAAAATATGGGCGTCGTCCTGTGTGAACCCACGCACACGGGTAAGGCCGTGCAACTCGCCGTGTTGTTCGTAACGATAAACCGTTCCAAACTCAGCCAGCCGCAGCGGCAGGTCGCGGTACGAACGAGGGCGCGTAGCGTAAATCTCACAGTGATGTGGGCAGTTCATCGGTTTGAGCATAAACTGCTCACCTTCCTGGGGGGTGTCTATGGGGCGGAAACTATCTGCGCCGTATTTTTCCCAGTGCCCGGAGGTCACATAAAGTTCTTTTTTCCCGATATGAGGCGTTGTAACCGGTTCATACCCTGCTTTTTCCTGAACTTTTTTCAGGAACTCAATCAGCGTTTCACGCAGGCGCGTCCCTTTGGGAAGCCAGAGGGGGAGGCCGAGTCCCACCCTTTCCGAAAAAGCAAAAAGGCCTAATTCTTTTCCGATTTTCCGGTGGTCGCGTTTTTTGGCTTCTTCGAGTCTTTCGAGGTATTCGTCGAGTTCTGCTTTTTTGGGGAAGGAAACTGCATAAATGCGGGTCAACTGCGGGTTTTTTTCATCTCCACGCCAGTAAGCACCGGCGGTGTTGAGGATTTTTACCGCTTTGATCACTTTGGAATTCGGAATATGAGGCCCCCGACAGAGATCCACAAAATTGCCCGAATAATAAAAAGTAATATTGCCCTCCTCCAGATTGTCTATCAGTTCGACCTTGTACTCATTGTTGATACCGGCATAATGGGCGCGGGCTTCGGACTGGGTTACGTTCTTGCGGACAAAAGTTTCGCCGGAACGGGCAAGTTCCAGAAACTTATTTTCGACCTTTTCGAAGTCATCCGCCCCAAAGGCGTAGGAACCAAAATCAATGTCGTAATAAAACCCGCGTTCAATAGCAGGCCCAATCCCCAGTTTGACCCCGGGATACAGCGACTCAATGGCTTCGGCAAGAATATGGGCAGAAGAATGCCAGAGGGTTTCTTTCCCGTCCTGATCATTCCACGTGAGAATCTGAATTTTCGCATCTTCCGTAATAGGGCGATTTAACTCTATTACTTTTCCATTGACCTTGATGGCAAGCGCCATACGAGCCAGTCCTTCACTGATTTCCTGTGCTATTACCTCACCCGTTACACCGCTGGGATATGTTTTAGCGGAACCATCGGGCAGGTGAATCTGAATATTTTGCGACATTTTCTTCTCCGTTCTTAAAATCGTGCGCTAAGATACACAGGAATAAGAAAAATCAGAAAATTAGTTGCATGAGGAATTTTTAACCTGTTTATCCTTGAAAATTCGGAGTATTATTCCGAGATTTCAAGGATAAATGGTGATTTTTTCAAAAAACATGAATTCAGGACATATCGTACGAACGAAAGACGAAGACAGCATTCAGAAGCTGATGCAGATTTTTCCGGTAACGGCAATTCTGGGGCCCCGACAGACGGGTAAAACCACCCTCGCCCGGAAGTTCCAAGCCGATTATGTATTTGATCTGGAAAATCCTCGTGATCTGGCAGCACTTGATCAGCCTCAGCTTGCTCTGGAGAGTCTGGAAGGTTTGATTATGATTGATGAAGTACAAAGAAAACCCGAACTTTTTCCGCTTATACGCTATTTGGTGGATCGTTATCCCCGGCAAAAATATCTTTTACTGGGCAGTGCCTCTTCTAACCTACGGCAACAGAGTGGAGAGTCTCTTGCCGGGCGCATTGGCTACCATTATCTTTCGGGGTTTCATCTTTCCGACATCGGATATGACCGTATGAATGAACTGTGGCTGAAAGGAGGATTTCCCCGCTCTTTTCTCGCTATCGGGGAGGAAGAGAGCCATCTTTGGCGAACAAATTTTATCACCACATTTTTAGAAAAAGACCTAACAGCACTGGAAATACGCATTCCAGCCCCGGTCATGTATCGTTTTTGGCTTATGCTGAGTCACTATCATGGGCAGACACTCAACTACAGTGAATTGGCTCGTTCGTTTAGTGTTTCTGATAAAACCGTAAAACAATATCTCTCGATTCTGGAAGATACATTTATGATCAGACTGCTTTCTCCGTGGTTTGCTAATGTAGGAAAACACCTCGTAAAAAGTCCTAAATTGTATGTGAGAGATTCCGGTATTTTCCATTCACTCCAAACGATCACAACGCTTCAGGGATTGAGGTCCAGCCCGAAGTTGGGGGCTTCATGGGAAGGTTTTGCGTTGGAGGAAGTTATCTCCTTTTTGCGTAAAAAAGATAACGAAGTGTTTTTTTACGCGGCGCATAGCGGAACAGAGTTGGACCTCTACTGGCAAGACAATGGGCGCAATATGGGCGCGGAGTTTAAGTATATGGATGCACCCAAAACCACAAAATCCATGCTTCAAGCGATTGAAGACCTTGCCCTGGATCATCTGTGGGTGATTTACCCCGGAACTCAGGCTTATTTATTGGAAAAAAACATCACGGTGACTCCTTTATCCCATTTCCAAAACGGCACTCATTCGACCGGGTAATTCAGAAAGAGAGGCCACCTCAATTCCAGGTTTCGGGAAATAAAATTAGAACCACCCATTTTATGTAAATTGAAAGTTTGACTTTCAATTTACATAAAAAATCTAATCTGGAAAATTTATTATAAAAAAGGAGTCCGGGATACTTTCCCACAACCTTTGAACCTCGACACAAATTTTATTAGCTTTGTCTTATGGGAAACTACATCGTATCGGCGCGGAAATATCGGCCGGGGACATTTGCCTCTGTAGTGGGACAGGCTCACGTAACGAACACGCTTAAAAGTGCCATTCTGCTTGACCAACTGGCACATGCTTTTTTGTTTTCGGGGCCGAGAGGGGTAGGGAAAACTACCTGTGCGCGTATTCTGGCCAAAGCCATCAACTGCGAAAACCTGGGCAAAGACGGCGAACCCTGCAACGGCTGTGATTCCTGTAATTCTTACAACGACGGCAAATCCATCAATATCCACGAACTCGACGCTGCCTCCAACAATAGCGTGGACGATATTCGCAACCTGATTGAGCAGACCCGCTATGTCCCTGCAAACGGAAAAAGAAGCGTCTATATCATTGATGAGGTTCACATGCTTTCCCAGGCTGCTTTTAATGCTTTCCTAAAAACACTGGAAGAACCCCCTGTACACGTCCTTTTTATTCTGGCCACTACTGAAAAACACAAAATCCTCCCTACGATTCTCTCCCGATGCCAGAAGTTTGATTTCCGCCGGATACGAGTGGACGATATTGCCCAACATCTGGAATACATTTCCAAAGAAGAATCGGTAAACTACGAATACGCTGCCCTTCAGCAGATCGCCTTAAAAGCCGATGGCGCCCTCCGCGACGCGCTCAGCCTTTACGATCAATTGGTGAGTTATACCACCAGCAAACTCACTTTTGCGAGTGTACTGGAAAACCTGAACATCCTCGATTACGAATATTATTTCCGCACGGTGGACCTGATTTCCGCGGCGGACCATGGGGCCTTACTGCTGATGCTGAATGAAATTGTGGAGAAAGGATTTGAAGCTAAAGACTTTATGGTAGGGCTGACGGAACATTTCCGAAACCTGCTTATCTGCCAGGATCCCCGCACGTTGAGTCTGCTCGAAACTTCGGAGAACGTACGGGAGCGATACCAGGAACAATGCAAGTCGGTATCACCGACCTTTCTGCTAAATGCTTTTCAATTGTGTTCGACCTCTGAACAGTCCACCAAAACGGCCAGCCATCCCCGTTTAGTCACGGAGTTAACACTGGTCAAACTGGCCCATCTTCAGACCGCCATCCGTATAACATCAAACGGAGCCGTTTCTGCTCCCCCGCCCGAAAAAAAAAAGTTGAACCCTTAGCGGAGCCTATTGCCGAAGTTATTGCTACGCCAGTAACCAAACCCAAGGTTCCGGCAGGTATAACACCCGTGTTGAAGATGACCGATAATTTTTCGGCCATGAAGACCAATGCGTTGGAAAAACTACAGGCAGAGAAAGAAAAAAAATCAATTCAGGAAGAAAATTTTAGTTATTCGGTCAATCCGAATATAGAGATTGATTTGGTGAAATTTGAACAGGTATTACAAACATATACCGAAATTCTGAAGAAAGCCAACCGAATGAATCTGGCTTCGGCATTGCTTAACGGGCGGGCGGTTTTTGAGCATAACAAATTGATATTTTCCCTTGAAAATGAGCTACTTAAACAAATGGTGGAGAAAGAGACAGACCTTTTACCCTACCTCCGGCAAAACCTTAATGTTGCCGAAATTTTCTGGGAACTAAAAGTAGATGAGAGTCTTACACCGGTGCGCAGCCATACCCCCTATACAAATGAAGAAAAGCTTTCGGAAATGACCAAAAAGAACCCTAACCTAAAGAGGTTGCAGGAAATATTCAGAACAAGAATTATCTATGATTAAAAGATTCTGCAAAAAATAACTTTCACGGCTTGCCTTTTCGCAAAAAA
Source organism: Bacteroidia bacterium (assembly GCA_033764335.1). GTDB lineage: Bacteria > Bacteroidota > Bacteroidia > J057 > J057 > JAGQVA01. The sequence continues at coordinate 85,465 of JANRJC010000054.1, forward strand.
AGTGTTTTTTTTGTGAATAGTCGTATATCAGGTTATTTCGGACTTCGACATAACACAACCAGAAAATATACTGTTTATTTATTCCAATATATTGTATATTACTGACCAAAGCTAATTCAACCCAATTTAAATACCCATCATTATGCATGATAATCAAGATGCAAAGGTTGACAAACTGGATCGCCTGGAGCAAAGTTTGTTTCAATTGAGCGAAGTCATCAACAAACATCAGGAGATTGTGCAAAAGCGGTTTAAAGTTTCTGCGGTCGAAATTGATATTCTGAAACTTCTCGAATCTGACGGAGACAAAAAGATGAAGGATATCGGAGAAAAGGTCAAGGTTAAATTAAGCAACCTTACCAATATCATTGACCGAATGGAAACACAGAAGCTGGTGAAACGGGTCAATTCAAAAACTGACCGCCGTTCCATTTATGTACACATCTCTACCAAAGGCAAAAAATTGCTTTCTGATTATGCGGATTTCCTCAGAGAACTTTCTACTCGCATGAAGCAGGTGATGAAAGAAGATCAGTTTGGAATTTTGGTAGATGGGCTGGAAAAAATATCCAAGGTTAGTTTACCCGGATATTAATATGCCGTCTGCGCCTTACCGGCCCAATTGTGGGCACAAACAAAAAAATCTGCACAGCTTTTTAGCTGTGCTTTTTTTGGTATTTATTTTTTTTGCCTGCCAAAGAGGGGATTCTCCTTATCAGCCGCCTACTTCTCCCTCGGCACTTCAGGCGGCTTTTTCCGCGAGGCTCTTGCAGGGAGACAGTATCCCGATTTCCAAAGAAGCATTGTTAGAAGTACTTCCAACTCAAACCCACGAATATACCGCCCATTCGACTTCCGGAAGTTCTTTTCTCACTCGCAGGTTTGCATCCGCACAAAAACTGTATAAACATCCCGACGGAGGTTTTATGAAAATTACCCTTGCGGACTACGCAGCGGATTCTGCCGCCTATCTTTTTATTTTCCGCCGATACCTCCAGCAACACGACTCCCTCTCTCCCCCACCCTCGGGACTGCCCAAAGATGTTTTTCTATGGTCTTCGACGGATACCCTTTTGCAAACCCGCCGATTCGAAGCAGGGATTCGCAACCGGTATCACATTTCCTGCACCGGCTCTGTACCTGAGGCCAAGGATTTTTTCAGGAAAATCGTCAACGAAATTGACCGCAAGTTACCGGACTGATTGCTGAACCGATGGCTTCGGGGACCTCAGCCACCGGGTGTTCTTCACACCATTTCTTCCGGATCATTTTTGGCAAGATCCCGGAGGAATTCGCCAATTTTTTGGGTACAATCATCGAGATATTTTTTTCCTCGGGCGGCGGTAGCCGCCGTAGGGTTACCCACGCCGGTGTCGGCGGTTGTTTTGGTCCAGGGGCGTTGTGCGCTGACCCAGCCGTCGCGCAAAGCTTTGATTTTAAAGTTTTTTGCCGCTCCGTCCCCCGCTTCGGATAAAGGCCGTACCAAATGAGGGCTTATGTGCATGATAGCGCTCGTTTCCATCTCTCCGGCATGGTCTCCCGGCTCATCAAAATAATGGTTCCAATTTACCGCCTGATACCAGTTGAGCCAGCAACTGAATACTTTGGGGTGATAAAAACTCAGCTCTCTTACCATTTGCTTAAAATGGTTGCCTCCATGCCCATTAAGGATAACAAACTTCCGAATATTATGCCGGTCAAGCACGTCCACCACATCGCGAAGGATCGCCATCTGGGTAGAGGGATTCATATTCATACAGAGGGTAATGTCCAGTTGGCCGGTATTTACGCCAAAAGGGATACAGGGCAAAACCACTACTTTTGCTCCGGCTTCCCAGGCAAAACGGGCAGCCTCGGCGGCTACATAGTCGGCCTGAATATTGTCGGTGGCATAAGGCAGATGATAGTTGTGTGCTTCGGTAGCACCCCAGGGCAAAACTGCCACTTCATACTGAATTTCTTTAACCGTTTTCCAGTTGGTTTCGGCGAGAATATAAGGTCGGGGGGAGTTCATTTTTCCAGGTATTGAATAGATGAGTTAATATCGGAGCGTAATTCCCAGGCTGGGGATGATCGGCAATTGATACACAGGTTCGAAGGCAATCCGATCAAAATAGAAAATATTTTTCCGGTTGTAAGTATTAATCAGACTGGCATTTACTTCCATCAGGGTATGATTTCCCAGAATCCAGCGCCGTTTGGCGGAAAGATCGAGACGGTGGTAATAAGGCAACCGCCCACCGTTGAGGTCATCGCTGAGAATGAGGCCCAGGTTGCCGTTTTGGGTGGACAGATCCGTAAGTGCCCCATTGTCCCGGAAATCCAGTTTTTCAAAATAACCCTGTGTCTGAGTAAAGGGGAAACCCGAACCCATAGTCCAGCGGAGGCTGAACTCCCAGATAGATTCATTGAACTTAGGACGGGTGCGGAAGCCGTCATTGTCGGTAAAACCAAACCTTCCGACTTTATAAGCACCCACAACATTCACGGTATGGCGGCGGTCAAATACCGTAGGATAGGTACGCGGAGCCGTCGTCTGAAGCCGGTCCGTGCGGGTTACTTTTGCCCATCCATAGTTGGAGTAAAAATAAACCTTAGGGGTTTGGTATTTCAGAATGAAGTCAAAGCCAAAGGCCTTACCCGTTTCGGTAATATAGTCGGGATCTTCCGGGAAAATTTTGTCGCGGTTGATATTGGTCAGTTGAGTAAAATCTTTTACCCAAGTCTCCACACTGGTCGAAAGATTTTCCAATAACTCCAATTCCACGCCGCCTAAGGCGTGCCAGCTATGCTGAAGCGTTGTTCTTTTGATACGATCATCCAGTTTGGAGGGAGCTGAGAGAAACCCCTGGAAAAGGTTTACCACGTCGCGATCGGAGATCGCTGCGAGCAGATTTTGAGAATACATTCCGCCTGCGGCACTAAGGCTTACACGAGGCAGGTTGAGTTTCATCCGGATGCGGGGTTCCACTTGCGGGCGGGACTGGTTGTTGTAATAATGCAGTCTCAGGCTGGGTTCGATTACGGCCCGGTCGAATATTTCACCGGCGGCATTTTTGGTTTGAATGACCTTTTTATACAGCAAATAAGCGGCAGCTTCTGTATTGCTGGCAACCTGCTCGGTTACGAGGCCAAAGGAGTTGGTAAACAAATAATCGGTGCGGAAACCGAGAAAGGTCATGCCGAAGGCAAATTCGTCCACCGAGTTAAAAATATACCCCACCTTCAAGGTTCCGTTAAAGCCTTTGATGCTACTTCGCCGGGGGAAGGTTTCGGTCTGGCTTTTCAGTGAAGTTGTATATTGGGAATAAGCGAAAGACCCGCTCACAATCGCGCCTGCATCAGAGGGCAACAACTGAAAATTGGCACCGCCTCCGTAAGCCTCCCAGCCGATGTCTGCGGGAAATTCAAAATTGACATTGTCGGTCTGCCGGAAGCCAAAAAGGCTTGCATAGTTAATCCCGTCTGTGAGGGAAAGTTTGCCGTACAAATCCAGAAAATTGTAAGGCAGGCCCGTGGAGTCATTGACGTAAGGATAAACCGTCTTGGCGGTTCGGTCTATAAAATTATTTCTTGCCGAAACCATATAACTCAGTCCGCCCCCCTGCGGGCTGGTTTTGCCAATTGGGCCTTCGAGCAGAGCCGAAGCCATAAAAGGATTGGCATCGAGTTTCCCGCTAAAGTTTTTAAAGTTTCCATTGCGGGTATTGATATCTATTACGGAAGAAGTTCGACCGCCGTATTGCCCCGGAAAAGCCGCCGAATAAACATCCACACTCCGAATATAATCGGGATCAAATACGCTAAACAATCCGATGGAATGAAAAGGGCTATAAATAATCATTCCATCCATAAGCACCATATTCTGAATCGGTGTACCTCCCCGAATGTAAAGCCTTCCCCCCTGGTCACCGGTAAAAACCACCCCCGGCAATACTTGTAAAAACTGCGCAAGGTCGGCAGAACCTACCGAAGGAATGAGTTTGATCTCTTGCGGAGAAATCGAAGTGACGCCGGCATCCACTTCTGTTTTAGCAATTTCTCCCGTTTTTTTTCCGATAATCTCTACTTCATCGGCATAAACCATTTTTTCCTGTAGCACAATCCCAACGGTCTGAATATCATTATTTTCCAGTGTGATTACCTGCCGGGTAGTGTCGTATCCGAAATAAAAAGCAATCACTTCCAACTCTTCACTCTGAGCAGAAAGATTGACCTTAAAACTATATATCCCCTGATCATTAGTATAAGCACCGGCTTGTTTGGAAGGGACAAAAACCGTAGCACCTACCAGTGGTTCACGGGTACTGGCATCCACTACCCGACCCCGAATCTGCCCGGATTGAGCCAAAATGCCACTTATACCTGACAAAAACACGGTCAGAAACAATAATCCTGTACGATAAAAAGAATACGCCATTCCTTTGGTTTTGGGTCGTAAATGTACAACCGTTTTTCAGATATGCCAATGGACAAAAAAGCGGATGAATTACAGGATTTACTTTAGGATGACTTCACCGTTTTTGGTGATGATCACAATCCGTTTGCGGGTTTTATCTTTTACATAAATATTATCCATGGGTTTTATTGTCCGGAGATTTTCCAAACCCTTTACCCCGTGAAGCCGGAGGGTTTTTACTTGTGGAATATCTTTTTTATTGAGAATAATCACATCCTCCGGAATATGAATATCGGTGAGGTCGGAGTCTATTTCCAGCGAAAATTCGGCGGTAGTATCAACTTTTACGTCAAAATCGGAAAGTTCGCCGGTGAGGTTGAGATAGGTAAAATCGGGTGCTACCCAGTCGAGTTTCAGGTCGCCGTAATTAAAGCGGAAGTCGCCCTCATTAAGCAGGTGAAACACATTCACTTCAGAATAGTCTTCATCCATTTTAAGGTATCCGACATTTTTGATTTCAAACTCATTGTGTTTGTGGGAAGAAATCAGGCTGTCGGCCTGGTCAATTTCAAATTCGGAGTAAGCACTGTGGATGTCCAGTCTCTGCGCACCGAGGATATGCAACTGGGATTTTTGGGCTTCAATTGTAGCTTTGCCCAATTGTTTTATGCTGCCATTGGCATATATAAAGGTCAATTTATTTTTTCCTTTTAAGATATCTCCTTTGATGGAACCATGCCGGAGGGACAAATCGAGGAGCGCATCAGTATTTCCCAGAAAAACATCTCCGTACTGATGGTCAATTTTCATTTTCAGGGTGCGGGGCACGGTCAGTTGGAAATCCGTTTTTTCGCTGCCTGTCCCGGAAAATGATTGAAGGTTTAATACATAAGGTTTGTTGGAGGGAGGACTGGCCCAGATCATCCGGCTGCCGGACGGGCTTTGGTTTTCGATCTTAATTGCCGTGTCGCTGGCGGTGGCGTTGATTTTTATCACTTCCAGGCGTTCTTCCAAAACATCCGTATTGGGGCCGGTAAGTGAGATTTTTGCGGTAAGGCGAACCTCCGGTTTGTCCCAGGTATCAATATGAATATTTCCCTGGCGATTGGTTACATAAAGAGTCATACCGGGTTTTACGGTAAAAGTGCGCTGAATTTCGCGGCTCACTTCCTGTGAATACGTCCGCAGCGGCAATACAGCACAAAACATAACGGCAAGTGCTGTGTTAAGAAGGATCTTGGTCTGTTTCATAATTTTTTTCGGTTTTTTCAATCAGTTTTTTCAGCTTCCGCAGAATTTTGAGTTTCATCTGATAATTTTCAATCATCGCATCAATCAGGTATTCATTTTTCCCTTCCCGGAGGATCATTTCCCTAAAATTTTCATTGGATTGTTCGATCTGGTCGAGGTCTTGTTTTAGCTGGCGGGCAAACTCGTAATCGGTCAGGTTATAGTTTTCCAACCGGGAAAACTCCTCCTGATAGCGGGTGGTATAATAAACTTCCAGTTCATTGAGTTCTGTCTCCCAAGCCGATATAGGTTGCGGTTTTTCTTTTCGCAGCAGGCCGATGGTTCCGGCGATGGAAAGACAAATGGCCAGAGCAGCAGCAACTTTAACCCACCGGGAATGAGCTTTAAACACCGATGCTGAAAGATTTTTTGCCCTTCGGAGTTTTCGCTCAAACCGCAAATCATGGCCTTCCGGGATGTCTTTGAGGTCAAACCCGTTGCGAATTGCCATAATTTTTTCTTCCAGACTATCTTTTTCCATTATAGGTTTTCATTTGAATTTGTTTTAGCAAAATTTTTCGGAGTTTTTCCTTTCCCCTTGCAAACTGAGAGCGGGAAGTAGATGCCTGAATATTGAGAATTTCGCCTATTTCCTGGTGGTCATATCCTTCAATCAGGTACAAACTCACGATCACCCGAAACCCATCGGCCAGTTTTTCAATCGCCGCCGAAACCGATTCCGGAGAAATGTCTATATCCGGCTGATCTTCCTCCGGGTTTTCCTCCGGAAGTTTTTCCCATTCCTCTTCTTTTGCCGGGGTAAAACTAATTTTTCGTTTTTTCAGGTGATTTAGGCACCGGTTAATCACAATCCGTTTGAGCCAGCTTCCGAAAGAGGCGCGACCTTCATACGATTTCAGGTTGTCAAAAGCATCCAGAAACGCCTCCTGCATGAGGTCTTCCGCTTCCCATTCATCGTTTACGATTCGGAAGGCGGTATTGTACATTGCGCGAGAATAACGCAGATAAATTTCCTTCTGTGCCGGAGAACTTCCTTCCCGGCAGGCACTTATCAGAGATTCCAGCGTATGTTCGACCTTTTTCAAACGTAGCAGACAGATATATTCAAACAGACAATATTTGAATATAAGTGCTGCAAGGAGAAGGCCCTATTTCTTCGGTATTTTTCGTTTGTCCATACTTTGTCCATAGCCGTTTTTAGCAAGAAAGGGCGTTTTGAGAGTATTTAGAGGAAAAATCAATCAACCACAGTAAAATCCCGGTTATGAAAACAAAACCTTCCTTCTCGCGCTTTCTATTGATCTTTTCCACAACCCTACTCCTGCTCTTAGTCACAGCCTGCAATAAAGGCGAGACGGTGGGCGAACTGACATTTGACAATGTGGTTTCCGTGGGGGGAACTGTAGAAAACCCTTCCGTATATGAGGTCGTGGATACCGTTCCGGCGGCGACTCCTCAGCAGGTCATTGATGACGAAATCTGGTCGTGTAAAGACTTTCAAGTGGACATTTCCCAGAATGCGGAGGATTTTGTTTTGTATTCCTCCGGCAATGCAGAGATCATTTATCCGGGAAATTTTCTCCAGGGAAATTCGGTATCCGAAGGCGCGCCCAAAATCATACCTTTGAAACGCGGCACCGGGACCATTACCATCAACACACTCAATGGATCTTCCGTCGTTACGAAAACCGTACCCGAGGTGAGTTATTCTTCTATTGCCCAGGCTACCAATGACCTGATTGGCAGCAACAACGGCAATCTCACCGCCAATATTTCCTATACAAGAGAAGAAGTGAGATCGCTGGAAGAACTGGGAGTAAAAATGAATGCCAAATATTCCAGCCTGACTACCAAAGTAAAAGGCTCTTTTAACTACAATAGTTCACAGACATTCAATAGCATTTTTGTCAAAGTCACCCAGTCGCTTTACTCCATTGTCTATGACATTCCCAATCCGGAGACGGCTTTTGATCCGAATGTCAAGCCCGAAGATTTGCAGAAATACGTTTTCAAAGGCAATCCGGCGACTTATATATCGTCCGTGAATTATGGGCGGATATTTTACCTGTTGATACAGTCCACCCAGAGCACGGAAGAAATAAAAGCAGCCGTAGAAGCCTCTTTCAATGGTGGCCTTGTGAGTGGTGGCGGCGGAATTAAAGTGGATAATGTAAGCGAACTCGATCAGGTGAGTGTGTCAGGTTATGCCTATGGCGGCGATGCAGGTCTTGCCGCCGGTGCTTTGATCGGCGATATGGACGATGTGAAAACCTTTATCGAACAAGGCGGAGCCATCAACAACGGAGCGCCGATCTCTTATGTGGTGAGAAGCCTGGAAGACCCTTCGATTGTGGTGGCGGCGAATCTGGCTACGCAGTACACCGTCAGCGAGTGCGAAAACATCACCGGCGGATTGCCGACCTTCACCGATGCGCGGCAGAGTGTAGGCGCGGCGTGTTTTGTGGTGGGAAATGTCTCATCCAAAATGTCGCTGTTTGACGGCATCTCCAATGAATATGTAAATGTAAACGCACAAAGCGTCATCACCGGGCCTTATGGCATCTGGCAGTGGGGAAACGACAATACCCATCCCTTTCGGAATAGCGGTGTAGGCTCTGCGCTCAATGTACGCACCGACAACGACCCCAAAAAGACCTATTTTTTCAGCAAAGACGGCACAAAATTTTGCGTTTATACTCCGGCAAACTTAACGTTTTCACCCGTGTATGACCTTTGGCAGTGGGGAACAGACTACAGTTGCCCCTTTACCGCCGTGGGTGCAGCGATGGATGTTTCGGTGGGCACAAGAGAAATCTCCTGTCTGTTTAATTTTGAAGGAACGATGTACACCCTGTACGAATCGGGGCAGTTCAGCACCCCACGATCCATCAAAGATTTGCAGGTACGGGATCGCGACGAGCCGCTGGAAATACCCTTTGAGAGCGTAAGAGCGGGCATGCGACTGCATATTACCCATGCCGACGGATCGGAGAGCGGACGAGTGGTGCTCGCCATTTTTGACGGAGCGGGCAAAAAATATGTCTATTACGACATGGACAAAAACGTGATTGTGGGGCCGCTGGATATATAGGCGGGGTTTCATTAGAAGAAAAGACCGTTGCCTGATGCTCACAGAAAAATGCTTCGAGGGGGGGTGTAATTCAAAATGTCGCGCCTTCGGTCGGACACCGAAAAGGTCCCTCCTCCCTGCGGTCGTCGGGATGACGGCGGGGCCGTCCGAAAAATTCGCTTCTCCGTGGGAGAAGCACTTTTACGAGCGAAAGCCTCGTCACCCCGACGACCGCAGGGAGGAGGGGCCTTAACGGCGGCAAGACCGGTGATGCGACATTTTGAATTGCACCCTTCGAGGGGAGAGGTTGAACCACCGAGAACCACCGAGAAATACGGAGGAAATCCGTCTCTGTGATTCTCGGGAATTCATTATCCCAATTACTTTATAATTCCCATGATTTTTGAGGGCTGCATTTTCTTTGTCAGTATTCCATTTACCTTATTAATCATGAAAAATCAAGGCTGCGAAGTGCTGGTAGGGCGCAAACCAAATTGTCGCGGCACAGAAAAGGTCCCTCCTCCTTGCCGTCGTCGGGATGACGGCGGAGCCGTCAAAAGGGAGCGCTTCTCCGAGTGAGAAGCGCGTTTTTGAGACGGCTTCGCCGTCACCCTGACGACGGTGAGGAGGAAGGATCTTAACGGTGGCGAGACGGGAGGTGCGACATTTTGGTTTGCGCCCGTGCTGGTAGGAGGTAAATGACCTTTTTATTTGAAGGTGAAACCGTGGGTGAACGCTACAGCGACCGCAGCCTAGCAGGTAGTGAAACAAGCCGCATCCCGGGCAGGTATATGCCCATACTTCGACATCACTCAGCACAGGCGTAGCTCGTCAGCACAAGCCGGTGTCTCCGAGCCTAGATATATCTCTGTCCGATGCTTGTAAATCTGAGGGAAAGGAAGGATATTCGTCAGAGTCAATAAGAAAATAAACGCTACGCGTAGCGTATATACGGATGTTGTGCGTCAGTGTAAAAAGCCAACCCGCAAATGGCACATTTGGTTTTCCCGACACAAGAGCCAACGCTCAAAAACCAAAAGAGCCATTTTTTGCCACCGCTCTGACATAATCCATACCTAAAAAAAACTTATCAAGAATTCTGATTGTAGAGAAATATTAGTATTTTTGACAAAATTGTCAAGGCAAAATATTCAAGGTAATGAAAGAAACATTTGGAGAATACATTCACAATTTGCGGATTGAGAAAGGCTTAACGCTAACAAAACTTGCTGCAGCACTTGATATAGACCAATCAACACTTTCCAAGATTGAAAATAAAAAACGCAATGTTCCAGAGGAAATACTTCCTAAACTTGCCAAGGTTTTCAAACTTGACATTACTTCACTTGAAAAGGAATTTTACAGCGAAAAAATCGCTGAAATGATTTACCGAGTTCCAGACTCAACAGAATTGTTAACATTGGCAGAGGAAAAGGCAAAATATTACAGGTTATCTAAGGTTAAACAAGGAAATTTAAAATTTTAAAAAATGGCGAAATCAATAGAGCAATATGTAAACAAAGTTATTCAAGGCGACTGCTTAGAGGTTATGAAAAACATTCCAAGCAAGTCAATAGATATGATTCTTTGTGATTTACCATACGGAACAACACAAAATAAATGGGATTCCGTGATTGATTTAGACCAACTGTGGGCACATTATGAGAGAATCATCAAAGATAATGGAGCAATAGCCTTGACCTCACAAGGACTTTTTACAGCTAAGTTAATTATGAGCAACGAAAAATTGTTCAAATACAAAATTGTTTGGATTAAGTCAAAATCAACAAATTTCCTTAATGCAAAAAAACAGCCACTTCGCAAACACGAGGACATCTGTCTATTTTATAAAAAACAACCAACATACAATCCTCAAATGACGAACGGAGAGGCATACGACAAAGGGATTAGGAAAGACCAATTTACAGGTAGTTATGGAGATTTTAAACCAAAACACGTAAAAAGCAATGGCGAGAGATACCCGAATGATGTTGTTTGCTATGAAGAACAACCCATTGACGATTTTGTATATGTGAAAACAGCGGAATCCGAAGGTCCTGTTTTGCATCCGACACAAAAACCAATTGAATTAGGAAGATACCTTATAAAGACCTTTACAAAACCTGGGGATGTTGTTCTTGACAATGCTTGTGGTAGTGGTAGTTTTCTACTTTCTGCAATACTTGAAAACAGACAATTTATCGGGATTGAAAAGAATGAGGACGTTTTATTACATAAAGTAAAACCAGTTGATTACATTAAAATTTGCACTGATAGAATTCAAGAAACACTTAAACGCAAGGAAATTGAAGAATCAACTTTAAGATTATTCAATGAGCCAATTGCAAAATATCATACACTTAATTACAAAAACGGAAAAGCAAAAGCAAGTCCAGCAATTTATTAATAGAATTACCTGAAATGGCAAAAGTTACGTACAACGAAAGAAGCTGGGCAATAGATGTTATAAGTGAAATCAGCTTGCATCTTGCAAATAAAAGTTGGCACTTTAAAAGTGCAGGTGGTGAAAGCACCATAAGCAACGAAAAATCAAGTCTATTTCCTGATGTGCTGATTTTCAAAGACCAAACAAGAAATATCATTTTGCAGGGTTGGGAATTGAAAATGCCTGACACACCAATTAATGATGCTGAATTAATTAGCAATGCAATCAAAAAAGCCAAGATTTTACAAAGAGACAGTTTTATTCTGTGGAATGTAAAGAGTGCCGTTCTTTATTCTAAACAAGGAGATTCATTCTCAATTTTAAAAACTTGGAATGATATTGACATTAATAACCGAACAGAAGTAAAGCCAAAAGAAACTCTTTGGAAATCATTACTGCATACCATACTTTCAGACTTAAACGGCTATTTTGAATCAGGAGAAATTTCAGATGAAGTTTCAATAGAAATTTTAGCTGTTGATGCAATCATTGATGTTATTCTCGAAAACATATCCTCAACAGCAGAAAACATAAGAGCAAATTTTAGGAGAAATCCAAGACTTGAAGCCCAAATAAACAACTGGTGGCTATCCTCGGCAACAGAATATGGTTATAATCCGACTGCAATAAAAGACGCTTCAAATAAATTACCTACTCTTTCAAAAGTAATTTTAACCGATTGGGTTTTCAAAATCATCTTCGCAAATGTGCTGAAAAGGCATTTTAATGAAGCAAGAGCAATAGAATCAATAAACAATGAAACTTCGATTGAACAAGCAAAGGAAATAATTGCCTCAATATCCGAGCATTGTAATTTTTGGAATATTTTCAGTGATAACCTTGCAATTGAGTTCATTTCAAATTCTGCTTGGAAACAAATTATCCAGTTAAATCAGTTTCTTTCATCAATCAACATTGCAGGAATTGAAATCGAAATCCTTCATAATTTACTCCAATCTTCAATTGTATCAGCAAAACGTAAAGTAGCCGGACAATTTGCTACTCCTAAAAAGTTAGCGGATTTATTGGTTAGATTAACCATAGAAGATAAAGAAGGAATTGTAATTGACCCTTGTTGCGGAACAGGAACAATAATCAATCAAGCATATTTGCTCAAAGAAGAATACGAGTTTAATCAAGACGAAATTATAAACAGTATTTGGGCATCAGACAAACATTCTTTCCCTATTCAATTGTCTACACTTACTTTGGCAAAGCCAAACAACATTGGCAAGGTGCTTAACATTTTTAGAAAAGATGTGATTGAATTAGCAACAGGGCAAAATGTAACTTTCAAAGACCCAAACAATGGAAACGATATTGTAAAAATTTTCCCAACTATTGATTATGTTGTTTCAAACTTACCATTCATCAAGAGTAAAGAAATTGAAGTATTAAACCCGAACATAACAGAAATAAACAACTTCATTCAAGATGAAGCTGATACTACAAAATCACTAAGTGGCAAAAGCGACATTTTCGCTTATATCCCATTTTATTTACATCAACTACTTTCTGAAAACGGAAAAATTGGGCTGATACTTTCTAATGCTTGGTTGGGAACTGATTACGGAGAAATTTTCTTAGAGCTCATTCAAAAATTCTATGACATTGAAACTGTTGTAATTTCAGGAAAAGGAAAATGGTTTGACAATGCAGATGTAGTAACTACTTTCTTAATTGCAAAAAAGCGGAACCCAAATACTCCAATAGACCAAAGCAGAACAATTTCATTTTGCACCCTAAAAGAAAGCATAGACGAAATACCTGACATTAAACAATTGAGCGAAAATATTTTGTTGGAAACTGATAATCAATTTGTAGCTGTTCAAAATTATTCAGTAAATGAGATAACCAACTTTGAAACTATTGGTGTTCCTTGGTGCGGTTACTTTGCAAATCTTAATTGGCTTACAGAAGTTTCAGAAAAACTAATTGATTGTAATCAGATTTTCAAGTTTACTCGTGGAGAGAGAAGAGGCTGGAACCCCTTATTTTATCCTGCATCTGGACACAACATTGAAGCGGAATATATAAGACCAGTTCTGAAAAACCTAAGAGGAACATCAGGACTTTATTGTGCAGCAGATGGAGAAGCATTTTGTTGTTCAAGAAGTATTCAAGAATTAGAGCAACTCAATCATACAGGTGCTTTGGAATGGATTAGAAGTTTTGAAAATCAAAACAACGAAACAGGCGTTCCGCTTACTCAATCTTTGCGCAGAGCTAATATGTTTTGGTATGAGATGAAAACCGATAATATGGCTGACTTTGTTGCAAATGTGAATTACGATAAAAGTTTATTCATTGCAACCTTTGTTAACCGTTCATTCATTGACCAAAGAATGATTGGACTTTCAATTAAAGCGGAGCATCAAGATGAAAACAGAGTTTTACTGCTTGCATTATTGAATAGCGTTTTAAGTATGTTTTTCATTGAAAGTTTTGGTTTTGGTAGAGGTTTAGGGGCACTTGATTTAAGAGCGACAAAATTTGAGCGTGATTTTAAACTATTGAATTATGAACTTTTATCAGAAGAGCAAAAGCAAAGTATTATTAATGCTTTTCAACCAATTACAAATAGAAATAGATTGCCTTTGGAACAAGAAGTTGACCAAGCAGACAGAGTAAATTTTGAAAGAGTCCTTTTTGAAGCATTCGAGATTTCTGAACATTACGAAGCAATAAAATCATCCTTGTTACATCTGTATAGAATCAGATTTGCAGTTAAGGATAACTAATTATTTGATAAAAATGGAGACAAAAACAAATGACCTGACTGAAATAACGTTAAAAATGCTTTTGGAGGAGGGAATTATTGAAAAGGGAACAATTTTGTATTCTGACACTAATCCTGCTACAACGGCAAAGATAAATTCGGACGGTTTTATTGACTTGAGTATTAACGGAAATCAGAAACTTTATCCATTCCCAAGTGGTGCAGCAAGGGCATTAGTTAATTTAAGTGTTAATGGATGGAAATTTTGGAAAATAAAAATCAATAATGAACTGAAGGAAATTTCAGAATTGAGACAAATTTATAAGGAAAGAAAAAAGTAATGCCAACGCAAAAAGCCATACACATTTGCAATTCGCACCAGCCAACGCTGCAACCAAAAATTGCAAAAGAGTATGTCTTTGCCAACGCTAACGGACAAACGAAAAAAGAACACCGAACGCACAACATCACCTATACGCAAGCAGGGTTTTCGTGCTTCGTAGGACAGGAAAGTGGTAAATTTAAAGTTCAGTTCTTCGTAGGAAGTTTAGTGGTAAAAATCCCTGCCTGCGTATAGCTGAGGACCGTTGTGCGTAAGTTTTTAATCAAGATTGAGCAATGAAAATAGTAGTGATAGGAATGGTTTTATTGACATCGACACTTTCTGTATCTGGACAGGTCGACAATGATGCACTGACTAAGATCATGGCAGAATCCGACAAGAACTCACAGGTTATGAAGATTGTGAGCTACCTGTCTGATGTTTACGGGCCAAGACTTATGGGGACACCAAACTATTACAACTCCATAGTGTGGACAGAACAGGAATTGCAAAAATGGGGAATTGAAAAGGTTGAACAACAGTCCTTTGACAAGGGACATCGTGGCTGGGAGGTTTTAAATTTTAAAATGGAATTGACTGAGCCGACTTACAGCCCAATGACAGTTTACCCACTTGCCTATACGGCTTCTACGAAAGGTGAAGTTATTGGTGAGGTGCTCTACTTACCCACTTTGGATACGCTTTACATGCTATCAGGGCAACTAAAGAACAAGATTATTCTACTCGGTTCTTTTTATGAGCCAGTAAGAAATGTATCAAGACCTTTTTCACAAAAGTTGACTCCGGAGATACTAAAAAGTGCAGAAGACAATCCTGATCCAAATGATTTAATCGTTGGTTATCATAGCCGGAGATCGACAAAAGCTGTTTTTGCTTTTCAGAATTCGTTGAGAAAGCAAAATGAAAAATTCTTTAACTTTTGCAAAGAGCAGGAAGTCTTGGCAATAATTGAACCCAGCGATTACCCGTACGGCATACTACATGCTGATGGAAACAGGGCTGTTCCCTCATACATGAGAGCGACAGACATTACCCCCATTGCTTCTTTCGTGATGGCGAACGAACATTTTGGCCGGTTAGTTAGAATGATCGACCTGGGAGTTAAGCCTAAATTGAAAGTGAGTCTTGAAACGAAATTTTATACAGAGCCAAAATATAATGTTAACCTCATTGCAGATATTGAAGGGGCCGACCCTTTGTTGAAAAATGAATTAGTCATCATTGGTGCACATCTTGACAGCTGGCATGCGGGAACAGGTGCTGTTGACAATGCTTCGGGTTGTGCAACGATGCTTGAAGCCATCAGGCTTATTAAAGCATCTGGATTGAAACCAAAACGAACTATCCGTGTAGCACTGTGGGGAGGAGAAGAACAGATCTTTGCTGGATCCGCAGCATATATAGAGCAAAATGTAGGAGACCTAATGAACGCAGAACCCAAAAAAGAAAAGGCTAGAATTTCCGCTTACTTCAATCTGGACAATGGGGCAGGGAAAATCCGAGGAATCTATTTGATGAGCAACGAAAAAGTAAAACCTATCTTCCAAGAGTATTTAAAGCCATTTGATAACAATAACACACTGACCATTCAGAATGCAAACCAAACAGACCATGAACTCTTTGATTTTCAGAATATACCAGCATTTCAGTTTATACAAGATCCTCTTGACTACATGAGTGCGGTACATCATACAAATATGGATGTTTATGAATATGTGCCAGCAGCTGACCAAAAATTCAATTCTGTCTATGTAGCCTATTTAGCCTATCAAATTGCACAGCGAGACGAATTATTGCCAAGGAAGACATTCAACTCACCCATTCCCAGCATGAAAGGGAATACTACTTTTCATGTCAAAGGTTTTAGCGATGCGCAAGAAGTTAATCTGGTGGGTGACTTTAATAACTGGAACATGTTTGGGACACCGATGACCAAAACAAAAGATGGCTGGGAGTGCAAAATTGATTTACCAAAAGGAATTTATTTGTACAAGTATATAGTAGACGGTGCCTGGACAGCAGACCCCTCCACCCCGACAGAGAACTTGAAAAGAGACGGTAAAGGGCACGCGGGTCTAAATGAAAAGATTGTGGAATAAAAAACTTACGCACAACAAAGTGTTTATGCCCGCTTGGGGTGATGCGTAGTATAACGTTTTGTTTTCTTAACTTCGTTCGGTCACGGGGGAGAATGACGCACTTCGAAAACCCAAGCCGTCATAAACCCAACCGTTAGCAGTCATGCTTTAGCGACAGTTCCCCTAAGAGAGTAAGTTAGTTATGACACGACTTAAAAACTTTTTAAAATCAACAAATTGGTTTGCAGACAGCGAACTGAATGACATTTTATCGCATTTCACTGTGCTTGATATTAAACGCAAAGAACACATTTTACATGAAGGAGAAATTTGCAAACGAGTAGCTTATGTAGAGCAAGGTTGTTTTCGCAATTATACAGTGGACGACAACCTGCACGAAAGCGTAACTCATTTCGGTTTTGAGGATTGGTGGCTTGCCGACCTGCACAGCTTGGAAAATCAAACGCCAACCGTTTACAATATTCAGGCGGTTGAGGACAGCACTATTGACGTTATCAATCGTAATGACTTTTTCAACCTTATGGAGCAGTATCCCAAATTTAAAGACGGGCATATACAACTGGTGCGGAAAAGCCATGCAGCTATGATGAACCGACTTCAGGAAATTCGTTTTAAATCGGTAGAGGAGAGATATTTAGACCTTATTCAGCGACAACCGCAGACGTTGCAGCGAGTTCCACAACAATACATTGCCGCTTATCTGGGCGTTGAACCCCAATCGCTAAGTCGTTTGAGAAAGCGAATTTTTGATAGCAAATGATTTTCTTAACCGCAGTTAATCAATTCCATTTTCACTTGTATATAGGTTTGTATTATCATTTAAAAACAAATCGATATGCAAACTATTTCAAACGACATTTACAATCGCATTGACAACCGGTTTTACAATGCGGAAAAAGACATTTGGTGGAACGAAAATGAGTTCCTTAGCCTGTTAAAAACTTCGTTCAATCCGTGCAGGTTTGGTTATTTCCTGAAACACTACACCGACATTTTAAAACAGTCCGCAAAAGAGAAAACTGCATTGGACGTAGGTTGTGGAGGCGGGGTTTTAGCCGAAGAATTTGCAGCAGCAGGGTTTAGGGTTACGGGGATTGACCCTTCGGAAAATTCCATAAAGACAGCCGTGAACCATGCAAAACAAAACGGATTAAACATTCATTACGAAACAGGCACGGCAGAAAAATTGCCTTATCCCGACAACAGCTTTGACGTGGTGTATTGCTGCGATGTATTAGAGCATGTGCGTGATTTAAACAAATCCGTTGCAGAAATCAGCAGGGTTTTGAAACGAGGTGGGGTGTTCTTTTTTGACACAATTAACCGAACACCTTTGAGCAAGCTCATCATCATAAAAATTTGGCAGGAATGGAAATCAACAGCATTGGTTCAACCTGGACTGCACGTTTACGAAATGTTTATCAAACCTGCCGAATTGAAAGAACTCTGCTTTGCAAATAGCATGGAAGTGAAACAACTCAAAGGAATGTCGCCAAACGTAAACCCAATCAAGCTAATTAGTTTGCTCCGGCAGAGAGCTAAAGGCAAGCTGACTTTTACAGAGTTCGGTAAAAAAGTAAAAATGATAGAGAGCAACGACCTGAAAGTAGGTTATATGGGTTATGCCGTGAAACAGTAATCAGACAGAACCGACTGACAAGAAGCACGAACTGCTAACATGGTATTGCCGCAAGTGGGGGGGAAGTGCTTAATTGAAGTTTTGTGCTTTCTATTTACATTTGTGCTTGCCGACAGGTGAGTGCTTCTAAGCCCCCGCCTTCGGCAATACCCAAACCGTTAACCAAAACTGTAAAAGACACTCTGCATGATAAAAGCAACATTTGATAATATTAAAAAACAAATCGCAGAATTGATTTTTGAATCTAAAGAATTGATACAGATTTCAGTCGCATGGTTTACCAGCCAAGATTTGTTGGGACAATTAGTTGAGAAAGTTGAGCAAGGCTGCAAGATTGAGATAATAATAAGTGACCATTTTGAGAATAAAAGATTGTCATTTGATAAACTGACAAAACATGGAGGACAAGTATTTGTAATACCTACAAAAAGTGGAAAATTCCTTCATGATAAATTTGCCATATTCGACAATAAAAAAGTTATTTTAGGCTCATATAACGGCGTTGTTGCATGAATAAAATTGCGCAAAGGCAAGGTGATGGAATGGTTCGAAAAAGGCCCCTCCGTGTTAGGCAATCTTTTGCGAAAGGGGCATACCAAGGGCGGTCATTTTATTGAGGCATAAAATTTTGATGGC
>JANRJC010000055.1:0-22579 GCA_033764335.1 Bacteroidia bacterium
AGGAAAATACGCCTCCCCAGAAAGAGCCGGAACCCGCGCCCAACTGACGGAAGGAAACGCTACTACTCGCTTTCAAAGCAGGTACCCATAATCCCTAACTTTTATTTATCCGACTGTCCAATTTTAGGTTGCAAGTCCACCCCCTGCTCCCTGCGGTCGCTTCCCCCGCTCTTCCCAAGAGCGGGGGACTGAGGGGGTGAGTTCCTAAAAAAAATCGTAAAATAGCCTTCCATTTATAACTAACTGATAAAAAACCATGAAAAACAAAGAAATCTTAGCTTTCGCGAGGCAACTCCGAAAAAATCAAACCGCAGCAGAACAATTTTTTTGGGAGAAAGTTCGTAATCGGCGGTTTCTCGGCAAAAAGTTTTATCGTCAATATATTATTGAGCATGAAGACCTTCTTGGGGATAAAAAATTCTTTATTGCAGACTTTTGTTGTTGGGAATCCCGCCTAATAGTTGAACTAGATGGAGGAGTACATCTTTTTCAAAAAGATTATGATCATTACCGAGAAAGAATACTCAAAGACTTAGGTTTTTCGGTTATCCGCTTTAATAATCAAGAAATTTTTTATGACTGGAATACTGTAGCTGCAAAATTAGTGGAAAACTTGTAGCTTTCGTTTTCCCAATTTCCTGCGGTCGCTTCCCCCGCTCTTCCCAAGAGCGGGGGACCGAGGGGGTGAGTTCCTAAAAAAGCGGCAAAAAACTCACCCCCTGCTCCCTGCGGTCGCTTCCCCCGCTCTTCCCAAGAGCGGGGGACTGAGGGGGTGAGTTCCTACACCACCTGCCTTACCATGTCCTTTCTTTCGGAGGTGAGGCCTCCGTTTGTCAGAGTACAATAGTAAACGCCAAACGGAAGTTCGGAAATGTCCACGTCATATTGCCGCTTGCGGCCCGGATAGACAGCGTCCATTACCGGCACACCCGCCTGGGTATAAATCGTGAATTTTGCCGGGCGACTGCGCAGCGGGATGTTAACTTCCACTCGTATCCGGGTATTTTTTTTGTAAAAAGTTATTTCCGTAATGGCAGGAACTACCAGATCGGAAGGGATACGGTTTTTTCGCCACACAATAAATCCGACCACTATGCCTATCGAAATCAGGATCGCCAGTACCATTCCCCATTGGTTTTTTCCCCTATGACGAGCGATATCAACGCTCGAAACCTGAACCGGCAGCCGGTCTATACGATAAGTGGTTTTGATCGTCTGAGGTGGAAAATCGGGGGAAATAATACTGGTAAGTTCGATGCTGCGTTTGAAAGGGGGTTTTTCATCGGAAATATTTGAAAGGTACCGCAGTTCACTTACAGCCAGTAGTTGTCGGCTGATTTCCTTAAATGCCAGGGGCAGTTTTTCTGCGGAATCGGCATAAACCAGCGCTCCCCCGGTGCGTGAGGTAAGTAGTTCCAAAACCGGGCGATCAACCGCTCCGGCCGCTATTATATAGATCGGAATACGGAGATGGCGCGCCGTTTGAAGCACCGTTTTTACAGGTGTATCTGACCCGCCGTCGCGCCCTGCAACAAACACTACCAAAATTCGCCGGCCCCGGTGTGGAAGAAGTGCCTCCAACCCCACCTGCATCGCGTCGAATATACGCCTTCCGCTGTCAGGCTCAAGACTATTGAGAATCAGGCTAAAAACCTCCGTATTGTTGTTGAAATCCGTATTGTCCACTCCTCCGGCAAAACTCACCAGAACAAACGAATCGCGGGTAGATTCCCAAGAAAGTAAAAACTCTGCCGCAGCAGATTTTGCATAGTCAAGGAACACTAGGCTATCTTGGTTTACTGATAGACCATGGTCAAAAACCAGCCCGGTTTTAAGGGAATGATTGGCTCGTCCGTCGGAAAAAGAGATTATTTTTGCGGGTTGGTCATTTTCTTTCACCGAAAACCGGTCTAACTGCAACTTATAGGGCTGGGTATTGTTGAGAACCAGGGTAATGGTCGGAAATTCTTCGGTAATAACTGCCGAAACCGAAGGAAAAAGTGAAGACTCCGGCAATTCGGTATCCTGTGCAAACGCCCAAGCAGGATACAGAAAAAACAACCCGATCAACCACAGAATTCTTACCATTTTTCAGAAAAAGTGTCTCAAGAACTTCAGACCAAAGTAAGGTTTATTTTTTAATTTGCCGACACAAAATCATCCACTCCTTGAAAAACAGAATCAAACGATCCAAAATCATTAACGACCCGGTTCACGGTTTCATTGAAGTTTCTCGTGGATCGCTGCTGACCCTGATTGATGCTCCCGCTTTTCAACGCTTGAGGCGTATCAAACAACTGGGTCTCAGTTCGCTGGTATATCCCGGGGCCGTTCATACCCGTTTTAACCATGCACTCGGAGCCATGCATTTGATGCGCCAGGCCCTGGATGTATTGCGATGGAAAAAAGTAAAAATTTCCAAAGCCGAATACAAAGCGGCCCTTATTGCCATTCTGCTCCACGACATCGGACACGGACCGTTTTCTCACGCCCTCGAAAACGCCATCATCCGGGGTATGCACCACGAGGAGATGAGCCTCGCCCTCATGCACTACCTCAATGACCGGATGAAAGGGAAACTTACCCTGGCCATAGACATATTTACGGGCGATTATCCCCGCAGATTTTTGCACCAGTTGGTTTCCAGCCAGTTGGATATGGATCGAATGGATTATCTGGTGCGCGATAGTTTTTTTACCGGAGTAGCCGAAGGCGTCGTCGGAGTTGACCGCATCATCAAAATCCTGCATGTGGCCGATGATGAACTGGTATGTGAAGACAAAGGTATTTATTCCATCGAAAAGTTTATCGTCGCCCGCCGACTAATGTACTGGCAGGTATATCTGCATAAAGCAGCAATGGCCGCCGAGCACATGATGGTCAATATTCTTCGACGGGCGAGGTTTCTGGTTGAATCCGGGCAAAAGATCTATTTGGATGAAAACCTCGCATTTTTCTTCCATAACCCGATTTCTCCGGAAGAACTTACCGATGAGGTAATTGAACGATTTATCAGCCTTGACGATAACGACATTGAATATACCATCAAAAAATGGCAGTTTTCGCCCGATCCGGTACTTTCGGATCTCTGCCGCCGTATTCTGAGTCGGAAACTGCTAAAAATAAAGTTTGCCCCCGAACCCTTTGACCCGACCTTCGTGCTTGAAAAACGCCTTGCCTATAGCCGTATTGCAGGCCTTAGTCCGGAAGATGCCGCTTATTATGTCTTTGATGGAAAGGTGATCAATCAGGCTTACCTTAAAGGCAACCGAGAGCCGATTATGATTTTGGATCGTAACGGCAAAGTGCAGGATTTACCCTCGGTTTCCGATACTCAGAATATTGTCGCACTTTCGCAGCCGGTAGTAAAAAGTTTTCTCTGTCTTCCGGAAGAAGTAGCTGTATGACCCTATCCGACTGGTTGTTGTTTGCCTTTTGTGCGATGCTTTCGGGCATGTCCAAAACCGGCGTCGCCGGAATCTATTATCTGACCGTCCCAATCATGGCGGCGATTTTCGGGGGAAAAGTTTCCACCGGAGTATTGTTACCCATCCTGAACATCGCAGATTTTTTTGCGGTATGGTACTACAAACGTTCCGCCAACTGGACCTATATCATTCGACTTGTGCCGGTAGCTTTTCTGGGGGTAATCCTCGGCACATGGGTAGGCAATATGATTTCGGAGGAGGGTTTCAAACTGATTATGGGAATTGTGGTGTTGTTTGGCATCGGGGTTATGGTATTTATGGACTTGCGAAAAACCACGGACGTGCCGGATTATTGGTGGTTTTCGCTGCTTACAGGGCTTATATCGGGTTTTAGTACGATGGTGGGAAATGCGGCAGGCTCGGTACTGGCGGTTTATTTGTTGTCCATGCGACTGCCCAAAGATGTTTATATTGGCACTACGGCATGGTTTTTTCTAATCATCAATCTTACCAAGGTTCCTTTCCATGTATTTGTTTGGAAAACCATTACGTGGAATTCGTTTTTGATGGGCATGGCCATGATACCCGTAGTGGGATTGGGAGCCGTTTTAGGTATTTGGATCGTGCGACAGATTCCGGACAAATATTACCGGGGATTTGTACTGGTGGTCACGGCAGCTTCAGCGATATTTTTACTGTTATAGGATTTGGATCGTTATGTTTACAGTAAAACTTATAAAACATGAAATCAATGCTTTTTAAGCGGGTATTCGTGGCTTTAGGGGTTCTCCTTATGTTTTTGATTGCGTGTAAACCCGACCCCGATCAGCCACCGCCCAATCGGATTTATGATTTGGAAATTGAAGGTGACTCTGCTACGGTTTTTCCGGCACTTGGTGAAACGGTGACTGCAAAAATCAATGTGAGTGTGCCTTTCGGGCGCACCGTCGAACTTCGCATCTACCGGCAGGTGGATTCTACTTTGGAGCAATTGTATGACGATTCTCCTACACCGGAAACTAGCAATTTTCAATATGAAATTATTTACGCAGTCGGTAATCCCATTCCCAAAGGAAACGGACATGCGACTCACACCGAAACAGCGGGTTCGGACGTATGGTTGCGAATAGAAATCACGGACGACAACGGCTTAAAAGCCGAAAGGCGATTCCATATCGCTGTCCGGGGTGGGAAAATCAACGACCTCGGAGAAATCGTGTTGTACATGCTCAATGACAATAACAACGGAGACACCCTCAATATGCTCAACACGCAGACGGGAATGACCATCAGCCCTGCAAAGGCCCTTAAAGATATACTCAACCTGGGTAGCCAGATTGACTTTGGTTATTTATATACCCCTATTGATGAAGTCGCCTCGCTGGCGTCGGTCAGTACCTATCCCACCGATTTTTTGTTGGATCCGCTGATGCCCGGAAACATTACCCGATTTCGGAAAACCACAATGAGTATTCAGGAATTTGTACAACTAAACGAAACGGATGAAAACGAATTATTGGATGCCTATATAATGGGTACGGTGATTAAAAACTCATCTTTCAAGCCGCCGGAATCCATCTATAAAGGGTTAAAAGCGGGAGATGTGATTGCCTTTGCCACGGATGAGGCCAAAGCAGGCGGGCGGAAAATCGGTCTGATCCGTGTTGCGGACATTCTCCCGGGTCTGGATGGTAAAATTACGTTAGAACTAAAAGTGCAGGATTAAAAATGATCCATTATTCTGATTATGATAGGATTAACGTAAATGAATCTTTTGAAGTTTCACAAACCTTCCTAACTTTGCGGCTTATCGAATTTCTGTAACATTTAATACATCGCGGATTTCATGAACTATTTGATTTATTTACTACCACTCGCTGGCATTGTTGGCTTGCTCTACACCTACCTTCGCTCTTCCTGGGTGGCAAAGCAACCTTCCGGTGATGCAAAGATGGAAAAAATTGCTGCTGCCATCGCGGAAGGAGCAATGGCTTTCCTCAGAGCCGAATACCGTGTTTTGGGAATTTTTGTATTGGTTGTGGCTGTTCTACTTGCGATAAAGAGCACTGCTGAAACCGATTCTAACTACTGGGTAGCCATTTCCTTTATCATGGGAGCCTTCTGTAGTGCTCTTGCAGGTTTTATCGGAATGCGTGTTGCCACGAAAGCTAATGTCCGCACTACCGAAGCTGCCAAAACCTCTCTGGGCAAAGCCCTTGAAGTGGCTTTTGTCGGAGGTTCAGTCATGGGCATGGGTGTGGTAGGACTCGGGGTGCTGGGATTGGGGGGACTTTTGTTGTTTTATCGGTCAATGCCTTTTGGGGATGAAATAAGCGAACTTACCCTGGTACTGAATGTCATCTCAGGATTTTCGCTGGGAGCTTCTTCCATCGCCCTTTTTGCACGTGTGGGGGGAGGTATTTATACCAAAGCAGCAGACGTCGGTGCCGACCTCGTAGGCAAAGTGGAAGCCGGTATTCCCGAAGACCATCCGCTGAACCCCGCAACGATTGCAGATAACGTGGGCGATAATGTCGGAGATGTCGCCGGTATGGGCGCAGACCTCTTTGAGTCCTACGTGGGTTCTATTGTTGGTACAATGGTGCTCGGCGGTGCTTTTGTAGGTCTGAATGAATTTGTCAATGACGGAATGGGTGGACTAAGTCCGGTATTGCTACCGTTGGTTCTGGCCGCCGTAGGTATTTTTGTCTCCATATTCGGAACATTTTTCGTCAAAGTAAAAGAAGGCGGCAGCCCTCACCGCGCACTCAATATCGGCGAGTTTGGCTCAGCTATCCTGATGATTATTTTGTCTTATTTTATCATCGTCGGAATGCTGCCCGATTCATGGACTCTTGAAAGCGGAAAAACAATTACCGATGTAGGAGTGTTTGTGGCCGTTATTGCGGGTCTGGTTTCCGGACTGGGCGTTGGAAAAATTACCGAATATTATACCGGTACCGGTACGAAACCGGTGATTTCGATCGTAAGACAATCCCTTACCGGTACTGCCACCAATATTATTGCGGGTTTAGGCGTAGGCATGATGTCAACGGCCATCCCGATCCTCCTCATATCTGCAGCGATTTTGATCTCGTATGAATTTGCTAATCTTTACGGGATTGCCATTGCCGCGGTAGGTATGCTCTCAAACCTCGGCATCCAACTTGCCGTAGATGCTTACGGCCCGATCTCTGACAATGCAGGTGGTATCGCCGAAATGGCCGAGCTTCCCAAAGAAGTCAGAAAACGTACCGATAAACTCGACGCCGTAGGGAATACTACCGCTGCCATCGGTAAAGGTTTTGCCATCGCCTCTGCAGCCTTGACTGCGCTGGCTTTGTTTGCCGCTTTTATGCAACAAGCCGGGATTTCAAGCATTGATATTGCTCTTCCTCATGTTATGGCAGGTCTGCTGATTGGCTCCATGTTGCCTTTTGTATTCTCTGCTCTCGCAATGAATGCCGTAGGCCGTGCCGCCATGTCCATGATCGAAGAAGTCCGCCGCCAGTTCCGCTCTATTCCCGAACTGAAAGCCGCGCTGGAAGTGATGCGAAAATATGATTCGGATATGTCCAAAGCTTCTGCGGCAGATCTCAAAATCTTCCATAATGCCGATGGCAAAGCCGAATATGCAAAGTGCGTGGAAATTTCGACCAAAGCATCCATTCGTGAAATGATTCTCCCAGGAGTTCTGTCTATTGCTGCGCCGGTGGTTGTGGGTTTTATCGGTGGCCCCGAAATGCTCGGCGGACTCCTCGCCGGGGTTACGGCCAGTGGTGTACTCATGGCTATTTTCCAATCTAATGCCGGTGGCGCATGGGACAATGCTAAAAAAATGTTTGAAGAAGGCGTGGATATAAATGGGCAAAAATATTATAAAGGCTCTGAGCCTCATAAAGCAGCCGTTGTAGGTGATACCGTAGGCGATCCGTTTAAAGATACTTCCGGCCCTTCACTTAATATTCTTCTTAAACTGATGTCTATCGTTGCGCTGGTAATTGCGCCTTCGCTTGCCAGCATCCATGGCACGGCTTCCTCTCAGAAAAAAGCCTATGACATCCACGTTCCCGCAACCTCTAAAGAACAAATTTACGAGGACTCTGTGGACCCCGTAAAAGAAAGCCAGAATAAAAATGGCGTGAAAGCGGAAAGTGTCAGCATTGAACCCACTCAGACTCCGGAATTTTCGTTGTCTCTTTATCTGGCTCCCGTACCTGATAAAAAAGAGGGTTGTTGAGAAATTTTTCCGACTGAACGATTTCTAAAATAAACAGGGGAGGCATTTGTCTCCCCTTCTCTTTATATGAAAATGCGATTTTTATTCCTGTTATCGCTTTTGCTCTTTTTCGGTGCTTCGGTCAGCGCGCAGGAAAATTATTGGATTTTTTTTAGGGATAAAGACCCCAACTCGCTCCCCTCACTTTCTCCCCGTGCTCTTGAAAATCGTATCCATCAGGGCATAAAAGTAAATTTCGATGACCTGCCGGTACGTAGTTTTTATCAAAATCAACTCACCCAAGCAGGCATAAAACCGGTTTTTGCTTCTCGCTGGCTGAACGCAATCTATGCTACCCTCACACCGGCACAGCATGAATACGTGCGTTCTCTGCCTTTCGTCGTTTCGGTAAGCCCTGCCTCCTCTCTCCGAACAAACCTAACCCATTCTCCCCTACCCCAAACCGCAAACCAGAAACAATACACCTCTCAGTTGGAAATGCTGGGGCTTGATCGTTTGCACAGAAACGGATATACCGGAAAGGGTGTTATCATTGCTGTATTTGACAACGGGTTTTCACGAGTGGACTCACTGGAAGGATTTAAGGCTATTTTCCGGGAAAAAAGGCTTCTGGCAACCCGCGATTTTGTGGATGGAGATGACGACGTGTTTGAGCCTTGCAGCCAGTGTGGTCATGGTACCCAGGTACTTTCCGTCCTTGCCACCAATCTGCCCGGTCAACTAACCGGCGCAGCCCCGGAGGCTTCTTATATACTTATTCGCACGGAAAACAGCTACGAAGAAACCAAAGCTGAAGAAGCACTTTTTGTTGAAGCCGCCGAATGGGCAGACAGTCTGGGCGCGCAGATTTTTAATCTGAGTTACGGTTATCGGTATTTTGATCCCGGAGAAGGTGATTATAGCGTGGCAGATTTCGATGGAAACACGGCCATTATCACACTTGCCGCCGAGAAAGCGGCTTCGCGGGGAATCCACATTTTTGCCAGTGTTGGCAATTATGGAACCTTCGGATTGCAGGCTCCGGCAGATGGTGAGTCGGTCCTGGCAATCGGCGGGGTGGATGCCGAGGGCATAATTTACGCTTCCAGTGGCCGGGGACCTACGGCAAATGGTCGCATTAAACCTGACCTCGTAGCAATGGGGGAAGGAGTCGTGACGCTGACTTCCTCCGGCACTCTTCGCAACAGCAACGGTACCTCTTTTTCTGCACCGCTGGTTGCAGGACTGGCAGCTACCCTCCTCCAGGCGAATCCCCATTTTACCAATACCGAACTTCGGCAAGCGCTTCTTCAATCGGCAGATCGTTACACTTCCCCCAACAATACCTTTGGGTACGGAATTCCTTACGGACCCGAAGTTTTGCAGAAACGGGGCATACCGCTGACCGACTCCGCAACTTTTTCTCCAGACCCTTTCGACGAAAAAAATATCCTCCTTTTTCCCAATCCCTCCACTCGTTTTTTCACCCTGATGTTAGACCCTTTACAAACCGGTTTTGAAGCGGAGATCAGGATTAATGATGCCACAGGAAGAACTTTATTCCACGATGAGTGGATTTTTCAGCCGGGACAGTGGCAGTACGCCTTCGAATTAAATTTCCAGCCGGGGATTTACAACCTTATCGTCAGGGAAAAACAAAACCGTGCCCGGAAATTTGCGGGAAAATTGGTATTATTACCTGATTGAATCCCTGAAAAACACACTATGGCAATTCTTTTTGACAGTTTTGAAGAATGGCGAAGTCATTGTCAGACCCTTGACGGGCCAATCTGGCATCCGGTGCTTACCTATGAAATCGAACAAAGAGGGCGCAGTGAGGCCGAAATCTGGGATAAGCTGGCCCAGGCTTATGCCGTCATGAAAGATGCGGTTCATACCGGACTTACGGAGGACATGCATTCCTTTAGTGGCATGATAAACAACGGCGCGAAGAAAGTCATGGCCTGCGAGGTAAATGTTCTGGATGATAAATTTCGCCGTCTGGTGGCCTATACCCTGGCTGCCAAAGAAGTAAATTCGTGTATGGGCAGAATTGTTGCTGCACCCACTGCGGGAGCATCCGGGATTATGCCCGGTGTGCTGACAACAATGGAGGAACTACACAAGATACCCAAACGCACGCTCTACGAAAGTATGCTCGTATCGGCGGGGATTGCGCTGATTATTGAGCGAAGGGCCTCCATTGCAGGAGCCGTAGGCGGATGTCAGGCGGAAACCGGTACAGCAGCCGCAATGGGCGCCGGAGCGATTGTCTATGCATTGGGAGGCAGCCTCGAACAAGTATTTGAAGCGGTCGGAATCACTATCATGAATATGCTGGGGCTGATCTGCGACCCGGTCGCCGGACTGGTCGAGATTCCCTGCGTCAAACGCAATGCCTCTGCCGGAGTCATTGCCTTCGCTTCTGCTCAAATCGCCCTCGCCGGTGATACTGCCGTGATACCGGTGGACGAAATTATTGATGTCATGGGTGAGGTCGGCGCTTCAATGGACGACAAATATAAAGAAACCGCTCTCGGAGGTATTGCCGGTACGCCTACTGCCCGAGAAATCGAAAAAAGAGTGTTGATTCAGAATGTCGAAACCATCGAAGAAGAAGAAACCCTCTAAATATTTCAGGCATGGACTTTGCGTAGGAACGATACGGCCTGAGCCACCTGATTTTTTGCCACCTACAGAAATTTATTTCCAAACAGGACCAAACTACCTATGAAATTTTTCCTTTTTATTCCTACCCTACTGTTTTGTCTCTCTAGCGAGATTTATGCAAAAAGAGTTATTGCTGACCTCGACTTCAATCGCGGTGACTGGGCAATGGTCGGTGTTCCTTTGCATAATTATAAACAACTGCCTATCCAGAAAGAATTAAGCACCTTCATCTCCAAAGACCGGGAAATGATGCGCGAAATTCAACGTGCATGGGACTTTGAACAAACCTTCGAAGATAAATGCGACTTCCATTATTCGCTTAAATTTTACCGCAACGGCGAATTGATTCGCACCCTGAACCTTAATCTGCATTGCGGATATATCACTTATGACGGCATGTCCTACGAATTTAACCCCGCCGAATTTGAACGTTTCCGCCAGAATTCCCACTCCATCGCCTGGTCACGGATTAGTTTTGCCGACCTGGAACTGCTTCGAAAAGCCATTTATACCCTCGACAAAGCCGAAGATGTCTATTGGTACGAAGATGTGAAACAATTTACTTACCCCGGGTTTATTGTCCTCAGTATAGATGGTTTACAGTGGAATACGGACCTCGACTCGCTGTTTTATGTAGTCGAAAGAAAAGTAGTGCAAAGAGCTGGAACCAGTCAGTTTTACCTTCAGAAATATTTCCATGTGATCCGGGGCGACGATATGTACGTCAAATACCTGATCAATTGTGCGCCGGATGTTGCTGCAACCTTAGAGCAGTATGCCGATTATCCCTGGCGTTCGCATCTTCATAACCGCGACTCGGTGAGCATTCTGGCTATCGGTATAGATCAAAACCGATACTGGAAACTAATGAATGAGTAATTATTTATGCCAGCGAACGGGTTTGTATTTTTCTACTAAATAGACAATACCCAATACGGACATACAGACAATCAATTTCATAAAAAATGCCGGAGCGTAACCATCGGTCGGACCAATCTGCTGATTGATCAGGTAACCAACCACAAAAAGGGCGGTAAATAAACCGATTCGCCCAATCCGGTAAGGGACCGGATAATATTTCTGCCCGACAACATAAACCATGATACACATCAGCGCAAAACAAATCAGCGTCGCCCACGCACTACCCATATAGCCGTAAACAGGTATAGTAAAATAGTTGATAACCACCGTGATAAGCGCGCCTGCACCGGTAAAGAAAATTGCATACCTCACCTGTTTGGTGATCTTAAACCAGATGGATAAGTTCATATATGCACCATTGAATACATAGGCCAGCAACAAAATCGGAACTACTCCCAGGGCTTCCCAATAATTTTTTCCTACAAAAGTGAAGTTGACCAGGCCAAACAGGTCAAAGGATACAATTTCTTTTGCATAAGAAGCCAAAAACAAAAACCCTGCGAGCGAGGCAAGGGCAAAATAATGAAATACCCGCGCAAAAGTTTCCGGAGAGTCTTCCTTTGACGATTCCTTGAAAAAAAACGGTTCGACCGCATAACGAAACGCCTGTGTAGCCAGAGCTATGAGCATCGCAACTTTGTAGTTAGCTCCGTAAAGGCCGTTTAGTTGTTCGCCGGTACGGGGTATTCCGTTGAAAAGCGTACCGTCCACCCAAAACATCGGTATCAAAATCCGGTCAATTGTCTGAGTCATCATACCCGCCAGGCCGGCAATCATAATATAATAGCCGTATTTAACCATTTCCTTCATCTGTTCCCGGTCGGGTCGGAATGAGTCCGGGAAATTTTTCCATAAAGACATGCCGAGGCGCAGAGAAGAAGTGATGAGGTTGGCGATAAAAACAAACAGAATCCCTTTTTTCAGTACGAGGACAAAAAGAAGGTTAAGGGCAATGGAAAGCAGAATATTCGAGAGGTTGATTACCGCAAACCATGTTACTTTTTCTTCATACCGAAGTCGGGCCTGAGGCAGAGCAGCGATTGTGTCCAAAAAGATAATGGCGAGAGTCAGAAGGATAAGTAGCGGCTGATCTTCATACCCGGCCATCTCAGCGATTCCCTTATAAAACAAGCCCGTAAGCAGAAAAAAACTGCTGGAAATAAACAACACCCACAAAAAAGCCTGAGTATAAACCGATTTGTAGTTTTCATTGTCCTGGGCGTAGCGAAAAAAAGTAGTTTCCATCCCAAAAATAAGCACTACGTTTACCAGGGCGATCCAGGAGTAGAGATAGATGAATATCCCATATTCTCCATTGGCAAAAACATTGGTGTAAAGCGGAGTTAAAGCAAGGTTGAGCACTCTTCCCAGCACGGAACTAATTCCATAAATGGCGGTTTGGCCGGCAAGTTTTTTGAGTACACCCATGGGTAAAACGTTTACTCAATCAGTTTTTCTTCCTTCATCATGTAATACGCCGCCTGAGCGATCTGAGTATCACCCTTTCGGTAGCTGGGCAGGGCGAGGTTTCTTTTGAGTATCGTGCGTTTGGGGCGAAAAAATATCGTAAATGACGCACGGGAGACGCCCTCGACCGCTTCTTTGTATTCGACGGAGGTAATATGCTCGCGTAGGATTTGGGAGGCAAACGATACTTTGCGGCTGAAGAAGGCAGCGATGAGGTTGGCGACAGAGAAGGCAGCAAAAAAAGCGGCAAGGAAATAATTTTCAATTTGTACCGCAATTAATGTTGCCAGGGTCATCACCCCCGATAAAGAGAGGTAAATGATCCAGTTTCGGCTAAATCCTTTTTTTTCCAGAAAATAAAGGATTTTTCCGGAAATATCGTCCTGTTCGATTTGGATATGATCGGGATAGAGGTGACAGTAGCCGTTTTTGAGCGGGAATGACCGTGCGCGGGATTCCATGATTATTTTTCTTTTACCAAAGCGTTATAAGCCTGGATAAGTTCTTCCTGACGGAAGAGTTTGCGTTTGATAATGTATTTTTCTTTCCCCATTTCCCAACCGAGAAGGTCGTCGGGAAAATCCTCACCCAATCCATAGTCCCACTTTTTTTCGATATAAAACTGAGCCGTGTCGAGTTTTTCAAATTCACCCCGGTAGTCATGCCCGTCAATTTCAATCCATTCCTCTTCGAGTTTACTTTCACGGAGCATCGGGTCACCGTATAAATCGGTCCAGACGAGGTAATTGGTTTTGGCGAGGTTGAGCAACCCCCCTTCAACCACCCGGAAATCCGCTTCCACTATTTTTTCCCCGTCTTCGGTTTTTCGTTTTATTTTCAGTAAATGGCGGCCCTTTTCCAGTTTGATACGCTGGTATTGTCCCGGAGCCATGTCGTAGGAAAGTTCGTCAATGCTCACTTCCAACGCCTCATCACCGGCATTATCCATATCAATATTTCCCTGGTTGCATCCCAGGAAACCCATCATAGACAAACCAACCAGAAGTAATACCCTAAAATTCATAATCCTTATAAAAATACTTCCCGAGGCAAATTTAACGAGAAAAAATGAATTATTTTTCCCAATTCCAGAAATTTACCTACCTTTGCTTCCTGATTCAGTAAAAGCATTTAGCGATGGCAAAGAAAAGTAAAGCGAACCGCATTCAGGTAATCCTCGAATGTACCGAACACAAAGAGTCCGGCCTCCCCGGCATCTCACGGTATATTACCACTAAAAACCGTAAGAATACCACCGGAAGAATGGAACTCAAGAAGTACAATCCAATCCTGAAAAGATACACCGTTCACAAAGAAATCAAATAATTATTAAGTTATGGCTAAGAAAGTTGTCGCCGGTTACCGGGATAAAAGTAAAGTTAAGACTTTCACCAAAGTCATTCAGCCCGTAAAAAATCCCGAGACGGGTGCTTATACCTTCAAAGAAGATGTAATTCCGAGTGACATGGTTCAAGAGTTCCTCAAAGAACAGAAAAAATAATTTCAGGAAATTTCCCTGAGAAATCCGGCAACCCCTTGCCGGATTTTTTGTTTTTTACACAAAACGTATCCTCTTTTCGTTATCCTTCCATGACTTACCGATCCCTCCTCACGACTCTCTTTCTGGGTTTGCTTGCTCTCGCAACTCCGTTGTACGCAGCTATTCTGCCTGTAACCAATAACGCAGACGCAGGCCCCACCAGCCTACGCGCTCGTATTGATCAGGCTTTGCCCGGTGATACCATTACTTTTGCCGTAAATGGCACCATTGCCCTTAATTCGACACTCTACCTCACCCAAAACCTCACGCTGCTCGGTCCGGGAGCCGAACTGCTCACGCTCGACGGCCAATCACTCGCCCGACTCTTCTGGGTAGCAGACGATGATACCGTTTTTATCAGCGGGCTTACTCTTGCCGGAGGCCACGCCGTCAACGATACAAGCCAGCGACAAGGCGGCGGTGCGATCATCAACCAAGGATACCTCGTGATAAAAGATTGCATACTGAAAGACAATATCGCCAAAAACGGAGGGGCTATCGAAAATGACGGCTTCGCCGGCGCGGCTACCCTGGCTCTTTCGGGTTGTACTTTTTTCAATAACCAGGCAATCGAAACCATTGATACGGTATTTAATACACCTTTCGCTGGCGGTGCCATCTACTCCAATGGTGCAGGTAACGGTTATTCTCTCATTACCGCCATCAACTGCACCTTTTCCGGCAATTATGCAGAAAAAACCGGTGGCGCCTTTTTTTCCGAAGGTGATATTTCGGGAGGAACTTCCTTTACCGCCACACATTGCACCTTTGCTTTTAATGCTTCGAAAGGAACGGCAGGTATTATAGATGAACAATTCTCTTCCATTATTCTACGTAATTGTATCGTCGCACAAAACGACGGGGTGCTGAGTGCCCCTGATATTCAGGGTGCCATCCTCACCGATGGCAATAATCTGATCGGCAAACCCGGTGCAGCCATTTATACTCCCGCACCCGGCGACATTGTCAATACCAATGCCGGACTGGCTTCGCTTGCCTACAACGGCGGGGCCGTTCCCACCCACGCGCTCGCGTGTGAAAGTCCGGCCATTGACGCCGCCAACCCCGCATTTGCCCCGGCAAAGGATCAAAGAGGTCAGGCGAGGATAGGTGCGCCTGATATCGGCGCATTGGAGCGCTATGCGGCGGTGGATGTGGTAGTTACGAATGTCTTTTCGAAGGGAAAGGGTTCCCTGCGGCAGGCCATTTTCCTCGCCTGCAACGGCGATACACTGGACATGCAAAACCTTGCGGGAGTGGTATCCCTCGACGCAACCATTGAAATAGATAAGTCGCTGACAATTATTGGAAATTCTGCCGCTGCGCTGGAATTTTCCGGAAATGATAGTGTACGCTTGTTTGATATTTTGCCAGGAAATCATCTGGAAATGAGTTGGATGACCTTCCGCAACGGAGGCCCCAGCCTCTACGGTGGCGGAGCCTTCCGCAATAAGGGAAGTCTGGTGTTATCCCACTGTACCCTGCGCCGTAACAAAGCCGTGAGTGGCGGAGCCATCGCCAACTACGGAGAAGGAGACAGTGCAAGCCTGGTGTTGACCAACTGTACTCTTTCGGGCAATGAGGCCACCGTACTCGACGGCGGAGCGATTGACAATCGGGCAATTACCCATCCGGCTACTGCCTCTCTGCTGCACGTCACCCTTGCCAACAATCAGGCCTTAAACAAAGGCGGAGGCATTTACAACGAAGCGGGTGGAAACATAAGAATGCGCAATACCCTCATCGCAACCAATCGCTGCGAATCCGGCCCGGATATTTTTGGCACAATTTCTTCGCTGGGAAATAATCTCCTCGGAGACAACCGACAGGCCCAACTGAACGGAGGAACTGCCGACAAAATCAATATGGATCCGCTCCTTGTTTATCTGGGAACATACGGCGGCCCTACCCTCACCCATCGCCTGTCCGTCAATAGCCCGGCCATTGACGCAGGCAACGCGGACAATATCCCCGCTACCGACCAGCGTGGAGAAAGCCGTACCTTCAACGGGCTGCCCGACATTGGAGCTTATGAATACGACCCCGCTACCCAAATAGAATCCGTCGAAAACCTATCCGCACTAAGGCTTTGGCCTAACCCC
The DNA here is from genome assembly GCA_033764335.1 of Bacteroidia bacterium. Taxonomy (GTDB): domain Bacteria; phylum Bacteroidota; class Bacteroidia; order J057; family J057; genus JAGQVA01. The sequence continues at coordinate 16,348 of JANRJC010000055.1, forward strand.
AACAACGGCAGTTTTCTACTGGAAAGCCAATCGTTGACGGGTCGCTCGGCAGCCGTTTCCGTATTTTCCCTTACCGGGCAAAAAGTTTACAGCCAGCAAACCGAATTTGCCCCTGCCCGCTGGGAAATACAACTGCCTTCCGTTCCAACCGGGATATATCTCCTGGCGGTTGAGTCAGCGGAAGGCAGGGCGAGTATTCGTTTTGTGGTGGAATAAACCCTATGGGCGAACGGGCGTGCCGTCATTTTTTCGCAGTTGCGTCCAGTCCGTATTGACTTTGTCGGGAATCGGGTACTTGGCCGCAGCTTTTTCGTTGATGTCCACCCCAAGACCGGGAGTGTCATTCACATACATAAAACCATCTTTCACATAAGGTGAGCCGGGGAATACTTCGAGTGTCTGCTCATTAAAATTTACCGACTCCTGAATGCCGAAGTTCCAGATGGCAAAATCAATATGCGCATTGGCAGCGTGGCCCACGGGCGAAACATCACCGGGGCCATGCCAGGCGGTGCGGATATTAAACCATTCTCCCAACCTCGCCACTTTCATCGCCGGGGTGATGCCGCCGATCTGCGAGATATGGATGCGGATAAAATCAAACAGTCTTTCCGTCATTGGCCCCACCCATTCGTGAGGGCTGTTGAAAAGTTCACCCATCGCGAGGGGAACGGCTGTTTTCTGTCGTAAGAGTTTAAAATACCCCATATCTTCCGGAGCAAAAGGATCTTCGATAAAAAACGGACGGTATTGTTCCAGCGACATGACCAGGTTGATCCCGTCAATGGGCGTTAAACGTTCGTGGATGTCGTGGAGAAGTTCAACCTCTTCACCACAGGCCTTGCGCACCCCATCGAAGATTTCCCGCACCGACTTCATATACATAAACGAATCCATGTAATTGTCTTTGCCGAGGCCGAAGCCGGCGTTTTTAAAATCGGGGGTTTGAGCGACTCCGGCGGCGCCATAACCACCCATTTGAATGCGCACATGGCGAAAGCCATTGGCAATATGTTTTTGAGCACTTTCGACGACAGCCTCCACCGAGTTGCCGCTGGCATGGGCGTAGCAGTCCACCCCGAATCGGCATTTGCCGCCGAGGAGCTGATAGACGGGCATGCCTGCACGTTTGCCTTTGATGTCCCAGAGTGCCTGATCGAGTCCACTGAGTGCATTGTTGAGCACGGGGCCGTTGCGCCAGTAAGAACTGACATAAGCAGTCTGCCAAATGTCTTCGATGTTGTCGGGGTCTTTGCCCATGCAGAAGTCGTTGAGGTACTTGTCAATTGCCACGACGACACTATGGGCACGCTGGCGGAAAGTGGCGCAGCCGAGACCATAAAGGCCGGGTTCGGAGGTTTCGACCTTGACGACGATGAGTTCGATCCCATTTTGGGGAGCAGTAGCAATTGCCTTGACATTGGTAATTTTGATAGGCTTGAGTCCAACCGTTGCCTGGCGGTACTTATCCGCCGCTGCGGCAGGCATGGGTGAAAAAGCCAAAGCTCCGGCGGCACCGAGGCCGAGCGTTTTGAGGATGTTTCGACGGGAAAGGTTCATAGTTAGTGGTTAATGGTTAATCGGGGTTTTGTTGATAATGAGGTTAGGAAGAAAAAGTGGAAATCGGAAATTTTTGTTTAAATTCACCCTTATATAAGGCCTAATGGCAAGGGATAAGATACATGAAGTTGTGAGAAAAGCATTTGTTGAATGGAAAAAATAGCCCAATTTCAAAAAATTATTCTCGAAACACTGAGAGAATATCAGAGTCAGTTTCGACAGACTAGCCAAGAGATTCGCCGTGAAATTGTGGTAGCGGTAGCATGAGGAGAAGACCACCGATATGTACACCGATCTTTCCGAAACGGCTCGTCTGAATTACGATTTCTGGAAACAACTCCAGCCTAACCGCATTTCAGAACAACGATTTGAATACACAACAAAAGTCACCGACACCTACCATTGGGAACTGACCATCAATGGGTCTGGGCTTTATTATAAAGATGTTTCCGGAGAATACAACCCCCTACGCGGTGCTGTTTCGGAACAATTGTTGAGCGATTTTTGGTTTTATGGCCCGCTTCTCCCGATTCCGGATTTGTACATTCGAAAACAATTGGTCGCCATCATTCGCAATGCCTTTATACAAGCGGGTAGCCCGGCTTCCTACAAACATTTTGACTTGTTTGAGTATCCCACCCTGCCCATTTCACCCCTTCAATGGGTCTTTGGAGACCATCATGCAAACGATTTTATCATTGTCCGCGATTACGGCATTGAGATGGGCGCCACCAACTGGCACGACGGGCTTGTCTATCTGAAATATCTTTCTTTTGAAAATTTCCTAACCATACCGCCGCGCGAAGATTCCCTTATCACACAAGAAATCCGGGCAGAAATCGAAGCACTCCTTGCCCGAAAAGCGACCCGAAAAAGGGCAGAAGATGTTCTCGCCCCGAATGACAACGCCGAATCAAAACGTCTTTTTATGGACAATGGCGGGCAGATTCACTATATCCATCGCGACGGTTTTGGCGACGTTTACAAGGCTACGGCCAAAGAGGAAGCGACCTGGCGAGCAGAATTAATTGACCATTATAAACGCCGCCTCCTTGAGGAAGATAATGAATCCACGCTGCTACACATCACTCAGGGTTTGGCATTTAATGGAGTAAAAAACGTCGGCGATCTACTTTTTGAAGCCGCAAAAACCGCAAACCCCAAAGCAAAACAAACCCTCGCAAAAATACTTGTTGAGCAGTTTGATGCAGAACTTGGCGCGAAAATCTTAATTTCGCTCCTCGAATACGAAGCAGAAAGCGATTACTGGCGAAACTACGTCTTCAATTCGTTTTTCAATATGCACGACAGTCAGACCGTACAAAATTTTATTGCCCAAAAACTCCGGGGAGACAACGAAGTTCATCTCAAAAAATCGGTGGATGTGTTGCGGATGTGGGAATTAAAAGGCCATAAAACATTGTCAGACAAAAACAATCAAAACCGATGAAAGTCACCCTTATTGTTACTGCTGCCATTCTCATCATTGTTTATGTTTATTGGGTTTCCAAAGGAAAAGCGGAGACAGTAAACAACTTTTCAAAAGAGATTCCATACGGCCCATTCATCGTAAAAGTAACGGCAACGACCGGCAAGACCATAAACATGAATTACAGGATGGTCGAATATACCCATATAGCCTATAATATTTTTTACAAGGATAAGCCTATCGTTTTCCCTGGGGATTTACAAAACAACACGGGGTTGCCGTTTTTGTGGGCGGTCTATGCCTTACCGGATGCACCCGACCCGACACTCGTGGCGGGCAGCCAAAGTCTATATTTAATTTATCTAAAAAACGATACTCCCGTAGTAGAGCCTATCCTCAAACAAGGCTATGATTTCGCATCACTCCAATTTTTGGACAGCCAGAACGGCCAACCGGGTCCTTATTCGGAAGTGTATATGAAACAGGAAACCACCTATATGGAAAAAATAGATAGTCTTGAAGGCGGGCGTTACCTGATGGTCAGTGAACATGCCGTGCTTGACGTAAAGACCCGTAAAATCTGGGAGATGAACAAAACCAATACTGCGGTAGAAAACTATTCCTTTCCCTCACCTCATGGGGCGAAGGTTTTTTCCTCCGACCAAAAAAGCATTGTTTTTCATGCCGAATTTCAAAGTTGGAACACCCAAGACGAAGATTTGCCCGACTCCGAACACGCCCTCGTAGTTTATGATTTTGAAAAAGACAGCGGTTACGCCGTCAAATATGACGATACAGACACACGCATGACCAACGTTCAGGATATTGACTACCAATGGTTTAATACCTATTTCGAATGGGAAAAACTGCCAACAGGTGACCGTTTGCGCCTGCGCACGCTTGAAAAGCTGCCCCATTGGACGGGCAAGTACAATCCACAGGACAATTATTACACGATTTACCCCGTAAAACCCGGAATAGTGCCCGTTTTTTTGGAATTTGTGCTTGAACAGATGGGATGGTCGAAGGACAATATAATACAAGATCAAACGGGTGTTTACACGGGTCGTACCCTCAACCTCGCCTCTGGCGAAGTGAAATTAGACATTGGTTTTCAGGAAGATGAGCAAAAACTGACCTTCAGCAAACATCTTTACGACGAGAGGACTCCGGAAAATGAAGCCCTGGTGAAAAAAATCGCCGATGCATTCAATGCAGAACTTGCAGCAGGCAAATATCAGGAGTATTTTGGGCGGATTATCAGCGAAACGAAACGGATTCGAGGCTATTAATTAAACCTAGCCGATCCTTAAAGAATATTTTGTGCAAACCCAATATAAACCGTTATGAACACCCCCCAACACCTTATCTTTATTTCGCTGCTTTTTCTCATCGCATCTTGTACCCCGGCAACCGAAAAAGAAGCTTTCCTTATCAACGATCAGGCTCGCTTGCGGCTCGATTCTACCCTTAATAGTCTGGTTGAATCCGGCATCGTAGCGGGGGCCTCGGCACTGATATTCGAAAAAAATCAGGAAGTTTACTTCAATAATTTTGGTTATGCCGATCGGGAAGCAAAAGTGCCAATGGATAGAAATACCATTGCCATTATCTACTCCATGACCAAACCTGTGACAGGCGTAGCCCTGATGACATTGTACGACAAAGGTGCTTTCCAACTCGACGACCCCTTGTCGAAGTATGCACCCGAATTTGCGGATATGCAAGTATATGCAGGAGTGGATTCCACTTCCGGAGAATTGATACTGGAGCCGCTCCATCGCCCCGTTACCATCCGGGACATCACCCGACATACGGCAGGATTTATCAACAACCCCAATGCTCCCGGCTTAGGTGAGCTGTACAGTGCAGCCGATCCGATGAACCGGGAAAACACTTTGGTACAGATGGCCGAAAAAATGGGGAAATTGCCGCTGATGTTTCAGCCGGGTACCCAGTGGTCCTACGGCCCTTGCGTAGATGTGCAGGCCTTTCTGGTTGAGCGGTTGTCGGGGCAGCCCTATGCTGAATATGTACAGGAAAATGTGCTTGGCCCTCTGGGAATGAGCCAAACAAGGTATTTTGTTCCGGAGAGCGATCGCAGCAGAATGTCGGCTATGTACCGGAAAGCAGAGGGCGTATTGACACAAGTGCCCAACGAAGAGGCACATGCCTTTAATGTCAATCGCTGGACACTGACACCCGGAGGATTTGGTTTGACCTCCACTGTGGACGACTACATGCGATTTGCCCGCATGCTGGTGAATGAAGGCAGCCTGGAAGGCACAACCATTCTGAAGCCGGAAACCGTAAAACTCATGGCTACCAATCATTTAGATGACAGCATTAGTCAACGCATGTGGTTGCCAAGCAAAGGGCAGGTAGGCTTTGGGATTGACTTTGCGGTGAGGATGCGCCCCCCGGCATCAGTAGAAGAAAACAACGGCGTGGTGGGTGAGTTCTTTTGGGACGGCGCCGCAAGCACCTTATTTTGGGTGGATCCCGTAAATGACCTGACGGCCGTGCTATTTGTACAGATTTTTCCCTTTTCCGGAGAAGTCCACAAAAAATTCAGAGATGCAGTTTATGGGCCGGTAGTCGTAGAATCCAGCGGAGAAAGGTAGCTACAGCCGTTATTTCTTTTGCCTTTTAGGCTTTGGCTAATTTTATACTCAACCGCAAGTCGTTTGCGGATTTCCTATAAGCATTACCAAACCGATGTTGTGCGTTCGCTTTTATTTTCTTGATACCACTTCATCATTTCTTGTTTAATGCTTTGTTCACTTATCGTCTCTGTAAGTAATTGCAGGTAGCTCATTTTCTTTACGGCTAAACAATACTGAACTAAAATCCAATAACAGTAATATTCTCTTGGTGCAATTGTGTTGTCTTCAAATGCTACTTCCCAAGAGTTTTTGTCTGCTTGTTGTAGTCGGTCTATATTTTTTATAAGGTTTTTCTGGTTTGTGTTTTGTCTTGAAACATATTCTGCATAACCTTCCCATTTCCAATTTGGAATGTCTGCGATAGGATTGGACTTTACAAGCCCCAATTTATCAAACTGCAAGCAATGCATCATTTCATGAGATAGCAACTGTGTCAAAGGGTGCATTTCACGCTTTCGCGTTGATTGCTTATCTTGTAAAAAACGATTATGACACGCGAAGAATTCCTCCAATTAGCAGATTCGTATTGGCCGGAGCTGGAAGCCTTGCAGGCCAAGGGTGATTTTTATGCCTATGA
>JANRJC010000031.1:0-200233 GCA_033764335.1 Bacteroidia bacterium
TGTTTTAAAGGTTGATAACACTTTCCATACCTATTTTAAAGCAGAAAAAGTAGCAGTTTCGGATTTGAAGCACCCGACAAATTTTCCTTCGCTCCTTTCCGACTATTTTATCAATAAAATCTGGTTGTTAGAAGAAGAAAAGCCTCATGAAAAAGAAGAGCCGACGGCTCACCAACTGACCTTCCAAAACCTGCTGTTTGCCCAAGATACTACTTACCTCACAACGCCTTACTATGCTCTCACGAGACTAAAATTTTCGTTAAATTTTTTCCAAATAAAAGAAGCCCGGGATCTGGATGATGAATTCGAAATAGGGGGTTGGAATTATTTCGTTTGGGAGGATTATGTCGTACTTACGATTCGGAATTTAGATCGAATCGAAGACAGTATGTATTATTTTTCCCTTTTCAGTGAAAAGGAGGTGGTTTTAAAAGGCTCGCAGGGTGCAGTGATTTCGCTACGCTTAATGGAGTGATTTGCTGGCCTTCGCCCACGAAACCGAATACACCACCCGTAGGGTCAGACCATGGTCTGACCCTACCTCGCGACCTATCCCTACGACGACCCCCGCGTCTAATATGCCCCCAACCACTCCACCGCCCGCAACACCTTCTGGTCTTTTTCCAGGTCGTAAAAATTGTCGCCGCCTTCGATGTATTCGTCGGGAATGACGGATGTGCCTTCGTACATATTGCCCTGCCGGTCGGCGTAAAAACTTACGGTCAACTGCATCACGATATTTTCGGTAATGGGCTGCCACGTTACCGTAGTGGTGTAACCTGCGGTTTCTTCGCCGATAAACCGGGTACGCGGCCTGTTTTTAAAGGAAATGGCCGTTATCTCTCCCGAACTGGAAGTTGCCGCGCTGATCAGAACGACAACCGGAAGGCTATCTAGCGAGAGATTTGTTCCCATTTTGGACAGGTGATAGTCCGTCATTTGCCGCTCGGCAATGTAGAGATTCTGATCTTTGATGATCCAGCTTTCGTTGTATCCGGAAGTTTTTTCTGCGAATGCGCCTATTTTGGTGTCGCCGTAAAAATCGCATAACCCGGCCAGCATAGGATACATGGTTCCGCCTCCGTTGAGTCGCAGATCCACAATCCAGCCTTTGGGGTTGTGTTTTTGCTGAATGTCTTGGATTGTCTGACGGATTTGCCGGGCGTGAACGGAATCCGCCGAACTCATCACAAGCCCCGGAATACGTATGTAACCATATTCTGTTTGAATGATCTGTCCAAGAATCGGAACAGTAGTTCTTTGATACTGATCCAGGATAAGCGAATCAAAAACCATCGTGGAAGTTTTCCACGGACGGATGACGCCGTTGTAGGGAACCTGGTTTACCCAGATTCTGCCGTGAAAATCTTCGAGTTCTCTTAACAGCCGTTTTCCGGCTTCGGCAATGCCTGCTTCTCTGTGAAGGGAATCCAACTGCGGCTCCAACCGTTGCCAGTTCACACTGTCGCGTCTGACAGAGGTGGTTTTTGCCAGGGTGATGATACTATCCAGCGCCACGTCATTTCTGACAATGGGTTGAGAAAAAATAAAATGGTGGATAAACAGGAAAAAAGGAAGGACAGTTGCGATTTTCATAGAGGGGTATTGTGATTAATAAGAGAGCCTGTTCGAAAATAGATAATTTTTCCCGAAGTTCGGGCGGATAAGCTGTCATAATTCCACCTATTACCGATTCCCATTATGAAAACGATGATTTCTTTCCTGCTGTTAACGTGTTTATTTTTTTTCAAACAGGCATTCTCCCAAACAGAAACTGCCGAACCTACTTTTACCCCACCCAAAATCAAAAATATAGACGTTCTCGACCCGGTCAAATACCCGCTGAAGGCCGTTACCAAAAAAATAGAAGGAACGGTAAAGGTCGAAATCGAAGTGGATACGACAGGCAAATACGTGGCGCATAATATCGTCGAATCCGCCGACTCGCTGCTTTCCGCAGCGGTGGATCCCTATATCCCGCAATTGAAATTTGCTCCCGCTCTCCGGGGCGAAAACCCTGCTTCGGCAGTTGTCGTCATCGAAATCGTGTTTACGATCGAAAAGCGGGTGCCCCTCAAAACGGAGATACGGGTGAAGTACTGATCGCGGTGTTAATAATTTTGCAGTTTTTTGTTCAGGGTTGTACCTTGTGGCTGAAACGCAAACTTTATGCAAACCCTCACTCTCGCGACCGTATTTTGTACCTTGCTGCTCTCTCAATCATTTTTTTCTGTACAGGCTCAACCCGACCGAAGTTTTCGGGTGATGACCTTTAATATCCGCCTGAATGTTGCCTCTGACAGCACCAATGCCTGGCCCCACCGCACCGATCTGGTCGAAAGTATGATCCGCTTCCACGAAGCGGACCTCATTGGCGTTCAGGAAGCGCTGGAAAATCAGATGACGGATCTCAAAACGATATTGCCCGACTTCGGTGTACATGGTGTGGCTCGCGATACGAGCCTTCAATGGGGCGAATATTCAGCGATATTTTATCGCCGGAGTCGGTTTGAATGGCTCGACGGCTCGACCTTCTGGCTTTCGGAAAGCCCGGAAATGGCCAGCCGGGGCTGGGATGCTGCGCTCAATCGTATCGTGACCTGGGCACGGTTTCGCGACCGTTTTACCGATAAGGTATTTTTCCATTTTAATACGCATTTTGACCACCGGGGGGTAGAGGCTCGGGAAAACAGTGCCCGGCTGATCATGGACAAAATTGCGGAGTTGAATCCCGAAAATCTTCCCGTGATTCTTACCGGAGATTTTAACCTTACTCCGACTGATTCTCCTTATTCGATTCTCACTCAAGACAATCCCGACAAAAACCTGAAAGACTCCTATTTCGAAAGTCTGAGTTTGCATCATGGCCCGGCGTCCACGTGGAGCGGGTTTGTTTTTCCCGGGGAAGGAGATCGCCGGATAGATTATATTTTCACTCGAAACCGGGTGGTTGTGTTAAAACACGCTACGCTCTCCGATTCCTGGTCGGGGCGTTATCCATCGGATCATTTGCCGGTGCTTGCAGAGATTTTGATTGATCCGGTAATGGCGCTGCCTCAGGCTCACTCTCACAACGACTACGAACGGTCACGCCCGTTGTGGACGGCATTGGAAAACGGGTGTACCAGCGTCGAGGCAGACATCTGGCTGATTGACGACAAGTTGTATGTCTCGCATAATCGTCCCATGATTACGCCGAAATCGCCTACGCTGGAAAGTTTATACCTTGACCCTCTCGCCCGCCATGTAACCGAAAATCACGGGTGGATATTTCCGGGATACAATCGTCCGGTACAATTGCTCGTGGATATAAAAAACGAAGGTGAAGCCACTTATGAAAAACTCCGGGAAGTGCTGAAAAATTACGACTATCTGCTAAAACCGTATGGAAATCGCTCCGCGCTGCTTCAGATTGTGATCTCCGGAGAACGTCCGATGGCGGCGATTCTGGCGGATTCGAGCCGCAGGGTCGGTCTCGACGGTCGTCCCGAGGATATGGGTGAGTCTTACGAAGCCGCGATTATGCCGCTGATTAGCCAGCGATATTCGGTGGTGACTTCCTGGAAAGGGAAAGATGTCATTCCGGATGCGGAAATGGGAGCCTTGAAAACGCTTGCGGATCAGGCACATCGCCAGGGGAAAAAAATACGGCTGTGGGCAACTCCGGATGATGAAAATGTATGGAAAGTATTGCTGGAAGCCGGGGTGGATTATATCAATACGGATGATCCGGAAAGGTTGAAAAAATTCCTGTCAAAATCCGGGAAGTAAAGTAAAATTACCTATTTTACGCCCCTACTACTAACTAATACTACCCAGCAATGAATTTTTCTACGATTGACTACATAGTATTTGGAGCCTATGGCGCGCTGATTATTTTCATCGGCCTGTGGGTTTCCCGCGATAAAGGCGGAAAGGAAAAAGACTCAGCAGATTACTTCCTGGCGGGAAAAACCCTGCCCTGGTGGGCCATTGGCTCGTCTCTGATCGCCTCTAATATTTCGGCAGAGCAGTTTATCGGCATGTCCGGCTCGGGCTTCCGCCTGGGGCTTGCTATCGCTACCTACGAATGGATGGCAGCCGTAACGCTGCTATTGGTGGCCTGGTTTTTTCTGCCCATTTTCCTGAAAAAAGGCATTTTTACCATGCCACAGTTTCTTCAGGTGCGTTATGACAACCGGGTGCGTACGCTGCTGGCGGTTTTTTGGCTGACAGTTTTTGTTTTTGTCAATCTTACTTCGGTCTTATACCTCGGCGCTCTCGCTATGGAAAATATCATGGGCGTGCCGTTGGTTTATGGCATGATTGGCCTTTCGCTGTTTTCCATTATTTACAGCGTCTATGGGGGGTTAAAAGCGGTGGCATGGACCGACGTGGTGCAAGTGGTTTTTCTGATTGGCGGCGGTCTGATGACTACCTGGATTGCCTTGGATGCTTACGGCGGATTGGACAAGTTGATGAATGACCTTCCCGAAAGGTTTAATATGATTTTGTTTGAGGGCGAACTTTTGTTTAAGGATGATGCCGGGCAAACGCAGGATGCCTACAATCTTCTTCCGGGACTGAGTGTATTGGTCGGGGGCATGTGGATTGCGAATCTGTATTATTGGGGTTGTAACCAGTATATTATCCAGCGGGCACTGGCTGCCAAAAACATCAAGGAGGCGCAGCGTGGACTGGCTTTTGCGGGATACCTGAAACTGATTCTTCCGTTGATTGTGGTAATTCCGGGTATTGTGGCCTATGCGCTGAATGCGCCGATCGAAAAGGCGGATGCGGCTTATCCCTGGCTTTTGTCAAATTTTGTGCCTTCCGGGTTTAAAGGCCTTGCCTTTGCGGCGCTGGTAGCCGCTATTGTATCTTCGCTGGCTTCGATGATGAACAGTACTTCCACCATTTTTACGATGGACTTGTATAAACCCTACATCAAAAAAACGGCTTCGGAAAAAGAACTGGTATTTGTCGGTAGGGTAGTGGCTCTGGTAGCGATGTTGGTCGCAGGTCTGGTTGCTTATCCCTTGATGGGAAAAAGTGATCAGGTATTTCAGAATATCCAGAACTGGACGGGTCTGGTGAGTCCGGGAGTGCTGGCCGTATTTATTATGGGATTATTTTATAAAAAGGCCACCGCCAATTCGGCTCTCGTATCCGCTTTGCTAAGCGTGCCGCTTTCTTTTGCCATTAATACCTGGCTGCCTTCAATTCCTTTTATGAACCGGATGGGAATTGTGTTTTTGATTTCGCTGGTACTGATTGTGGTAATATCCCGGGTTGAAGGCAAAGGTGCTGACTCCCCCAATAGTATTGCTCACGGTGAAGTGGTAAGGGAGAAAGACCCGATATTTGTAGCAGCCGCGGCGGGAATTTTGCTGATAACCACCTTCTTATACGCGATTTTCTGGTAGTTTAAAAGTGCATGACGCCATATCTGCCTTCCAGTTCGCCGGAAAATAGTTTTTCAAGATCCTGGATGGAGATGGGTTTGATCAGGTAGCCGGAAAGCAGGGACAACTGGCGGGCATGTTCGATATCATTTTCATTGATCGAAGAACTCACCATAAAGATGGTGACGGGCTTAAGAAAATGAGTTTTGATCGCGGCAAACTCCTCCAGAAATTGCCAGCCATCGAGTACGGGCATATTCATATCCAATAGGATAAGATCGGGAACTTCCGAAACGTTGGGGAGGTAATCACTGAAAAAGTTGATTGCCTCCCTTCCGTTTGAAAAAATCATCAGATTTTTACAGAGTTTTTTGATCTCAATCAATCGTTTTAGTCCATAGACATAAATATCATCGTCATCAATGATACAGGCAATTTCGAAGTGTTTTTTTGTCATTAGAAATAAATTTTAAAGGTAGAACCCTGCCCGATTTCACTTTCCCAGATTATTTTCCCGCCGAGAGCTTCTACCTGATTTTTGGTCATAAAAAGCCCCAACCCTTTTGCATCGGGATTGCCATGAAAGGTTTTATACATCCCAAAAACTTTTTTCCCATAGAGTTTCATATCTATTCCCACCCCATTGTCGGCAATGGTCAGAAGGGGTTTACCCGCTTCAAGGGAGGTCTGAATTCTAATAATAGGCAATCGGCGCGGATGTCGGTATTTGATGGCATTGGAGATCAGGTTGTAAAATATGCTCTCAAGGTAAGCTGGCACAGAGGAAATGGCGGAGTGTTTACTAAAATCTGCCTGAATTGTAGCTTTAGATACTTCGATCTGAGGCTCCAGTATTTTCTGAACCCGATCCAATATATTCTGAAACGCAATTGTCTCTCGCTGTTGTTGAACTCCCGACTGAATATGGACCACCTTATTGAGGTAGTCAATGGTTTCATGGAGGTTGGTGAAGGTCTGTCTGATTTTGCTAAATACTTCTGTGCGGGAATGTATATCGGGCAACGAGTCGTACAGACCGATAAGCATTCCAAAATTGCTGGTATGAGAACGCATATTATGCGAGATGATATAAGCAAAATCCATCAGCCGCCGGTTTTGTTCATTGATTACCTCCAAAGATGCCTGTAAACCAATTTCCCGATTCTTTTTTTCATCAATGTCGAGAATAGAGCCAAACATTCGCACCGGTTCCCCTTTGTCATTCCATTCGGCTCTCCCGGAGGTTTGAACCCATTTATAGGAACCCTTCCCGGTTTTCATCCGAATATCGAGGTCATATTTCTTTTTTTCAAGCAGATGATCTTTCACTGCTTGGTCAACTAAGGGATAATCTTCCGGATGTACAAGACTCAGAAATGTCTGGTAAGTAGCTTCGATTTCACCGGGTTCATATTCAAGGATTTGGAAAAATTTTTCCGACCACCACTCTTTTCCCGAAAGAATATTCCATTCCCAAAGACCGGCATCAATGCCTTCGAGAATGAGCTTCATGGTTTTATTGGTTTTTAACTCCCTTTCCTCCGCCCTGACCTGGAGGGTAATATCCCGGATCGTAGCATAAAGCAGATGATTTTGGGGGTCGGGAACAACATTCCATAGAAAGTGAGCGTAATTCCCGTCTTTTTTGCGGTAACGGTTGACAAACCCGATGGTCTTTACTGACTGCGTAAGCTTGGCGGCTTCGGTTTTGGTATCTTCCACATCCTCCGGATGCACAAAATCCATATAAGGCCGGCTCAGTAATTCTTCCGGGGTATAACCCAGAATATTTGAAAAAGCAGGATTGATTAACTTGAAATAACCGTCAAACCCGGCGATACATGCAGGGTCTAGGGCAAGCTGGAAAAGTTTCTCCAGATGACTTAAAGGATTTTGCCCGGAGGATGGAAGAACAGAAATTACCGGAGAAGGGGTGTTGTCGTTCAGGTCCATAATAAATTGTTAGATTTCCGGGTAGGGTGAAAATATCCGATTTTTTTGCCTGAATTCTATTTACATTTTTTAATTTTCTTACACCCTTCATGCAGCATTTTTTTTCGTATAACCGTCAGAAAGGTATTGATAATTTAAATATTCAGATTATGAGAACACTGAGCTTTTTCTTTTCCGTAACCCTGATTTTCCTTACAGGTTGTGTCTCAAAAGAGGACATTCCACCTATGTCGGATAAGGAAATTTCCTTGAAATATGAAAAGCATATTACACTTCCTTTGCAGGGGATCACTTTGTCTTTTCTTTCCCTTGAATCGGATTCCCGTTGCCCCGAAGAAGTAACTTGCATTTGGGAAGGAGAGGTTGTGGTTAAATTAGGCGTTGCGCTTATCGGTCAGGAGCCGCAAAGTTTTATTGTAGGAATCAGCCCTCGCCCGGATGTACCCCAATCCTTCACCTTTGAAGACTATACCATTGAATTAATAGAAGTAAACCCCTATCCGGTTCAGGGAGTGAACGTTCCGTTAAAAAAATATGAGGTGGTCTTAAAAGTGACGCAATAACCTGCCTCAAAATAAATAACGTTTTGTAAGACAGGCGACGCCATCGGGCAGAAAACAAGGTTATATTTGCCTGAAAAGTTACGAGAATGCAAATACGTTTTTTACAAGGGCTGGCGATAATTTTACTGACCGGATGCCTGACGCTGGACAAAAAAAACCTCAACGATCCTCAACACATTGTGGACCGCGCCATCGAAGTTTATGGCGGAGAGCAATTTTTACAGGCGGAGATCAATTTTACGTTCCGCGACCGCGATTATATTTCCATCCGCAATCAGGGGAGTTATCAGTATGAACGACTGTTTCAGGAAAACGGAAACTCGGTACGGGATGTCTTAAACAACCAGGGGTTTTACCGCGAAATCAATGGCTCCCGTGCCGAAATTCCCGATACAATGGCAACCAAATATACCAACTCGGTCAATTCGGTGATTTATTTTGCCGTTCTGCCTTTTGGACTCAACGATCCCGCAGTCAGAAAAGAATACCTCGGACAGGCCTTTATCCAAAAAATCCCTTACCATAAAATCCGGGTGACTTTTGACTCGCAGGGAGGGGGAGAAGATTTTCAGGACGTATTCGTTTATTGGTTTCGTACCGACAACTACCGGATGGATTATTTCGCTTATCGTTATTACACCGAAGAAGGAGGAATTCGCTTCCGCCAGGCTTATAATACCCGAAACGTCAATGGACTTTTGTTTTCAGATTATCGGAATTACAAAGCGGATCCGGCTCAATACAAGGTCGAAGAAACCGACCGATTGTTTGAGGAAAACAAAATGGAGGAATTGTCCAAAATTGAGTTGGAAAATATAGCGGTCAAATAAACCGGAAATTTCTATCTTCCGGGATGAAAAGAGTTGTTTGCCTTATTTTTCTGATTGGGGAATTTTTTCCTGTCTCGGGCCAATGGATACAATCGGAGCGGTTAGGAGGAACCGTCGGTTTATCGGTACAACTGGGCACGACGATCAACCGCCTGGGAATTTCTGCGAATGGCTATTATTTATCCGACTTTGTACAGGTAAATCTTCAGCTTCGGGGATTTTATAGTTTTACAGATCTCGGCGCACGACCGGCAATTCCGGGTTGGGAAGCGCAGATTTCTGCGGGTGGGGTTTTGGGTTTTGGCCCCGACCGGCAAACCGACGGGCCTTTTCTCAGCCCGGTGAGTAACCAGACCGGCCGGCAATATGCCCTTGCTTATGCCTATAACCTTTATTTTGATCAGCGAGGCACTTCTCAACGAACGGCTACGGTGGCGTTCCATATTGGGAAATTTCTGGCTGCTTCCGAAAATGATGCACTGAGCGGAGAACTGGCCGATAAGTTTCGTACCGCCAGTCTGCTATTTCTCTATCGTGTGGACAGCCTGAGTATTGGCCTCAATACACTCATGTGGACCGGGGACAGCCGCGATCCCAAAGTGAAAAAAATCCGTCAGTCGGAATACCCGGGGCGGTTTGGCTATAAAGACCTGCGCGACGTTTTGTATGGGCGGTTTTCGCACGGAATCCAGACTGTACAGGCTCAATATGCCCTTCCGTATGGTCAGGTCACGCAGGCAAATGTAGGCGTGGATTCCGAATATGTGCGCCACTTTCTCCAAAATCGTCTGATTCATGATCTTCGATTTGTACCGCTAAAATGGAATAAAAGCAAAAACCCTCATTATCCGATGTTGGATACCGAAGGTTTGCCGTATTTATACCTTCCCGGTCAGAAGGTGAAACCTTCCCGCCTTTATTTTAATGTCGGAATGAACCCCGGGCTTTTTTACTGAGGCGTTTTGCTGAGTGCATGTTCGCGATTAAAAACGGGCATTGCGTACATTTTTATCATCTGATTTCGCAGGAGTTCCTGCGGCCCTTTCAGATTTTTTAACCGGTTTTCGAGGTAAAGCAAAAATTTCTCTTTTTCTGCGGGCGTATAACCCGACTGAAACCGAAAACCATTTTCCATCAAATCCGCAGCAACGTAATTATTGGGCCAGAGGTGAAAAGTCCGATGAATCCGGTTGTCAATAAGATCACAAAGTGCTTTTATCCAGTCATTGCGGTTGGCAATGGAATCGAGTTCGTCGAGGTTTTCGTTGATAATCGGAGAAAAGGCAATGTGAACCCGGCCTTTGTATTCACGGATACCTTTAATCATGCTGAGTTTGTCGTCCTTTTCGTAAGCCATGCCCTGCTGAGTATGCACCAGTTCTTCGACTTTAAGATAGTCGCAAGGCTCATATTCGTAGGAAACAGCCATAGGAAGGATGTTCAATTCGCAAAAACTGGCTTTAATATCGGCGGTTCCGGTGATATTGAGCATTTTCATCAGGCCGGTATGAGTGCGGTCGTCGCCGTCTTTGGTACGGCCACTTTTTTGGGCGAGCCAGATAGATTCTCCGCCCCGTATGACGGTGCGAATGTAAGCGGAGAGGCGTTCGGAATAATGATAAAGCTGATTGCGGGGCACATCGCGGTGTACAACAAAACTTTTGTTGAGTTTCATCAGATCCGTAACCAGAGGAGAGACCATCAGATTATTGCCAATGGCAATCTGGGTGGTTTCAAACCCGTGTTCAAACAAAAAAGTATTCAAAAAAGCCGAATCCAGAATGATGTCCCGGTGGTTGGAAAGATAAAGTGTGGGCCTGTGGGGATCCAGAAATTCAAATCCTTCAATCGAAAACCCATCGGTACTTTCGTCCTGTACCCCTTTGATTGCACGGTAGATGTATTGTTTCTGAAATTCACGGGAAGAAAAAATCTTTTTAAAACTTTCCGCCACCTCTTCTCCGGACATTTCCGGAAAGAGGTATGCCATCAGCATATAGAACGATGGCTTTGTGGTAAGTCTTTGCAGGACTTCGTTTATTTCCTCATCAAAATAAGGGCGAATCTCTTGGAATCGCAGGTCAAGTTCGGGCATGGGGCAAATATAGGGAAAATAATAATTATTCCATTCACTTATCCGTACGAACTGCGGGATTAAAAATTGAACCCAAGATCGGCACCCACCATAAAAGCAGTGAGACCATCCGACCGCTCGTATCGGGCATAACGGAGGTCTATGTTTTTCAACTGACCCGTTCGCCCATTTTTCTGCTGAAATCGCAAAATTCCGTAAACCGGCGAAAAGCTCAGTCCCAGCCCATATTTATGACTGTGGAAGGCCGAAAGGTCAAAGTCGGAAGTATAATATTCTTCCTCTACGGTATGTTGCCCGTATTCATTAAAATACCGGGCAGATGATTGGATATGAAAACGGTAAAAGGGGTAAACAGAAAAAAAAGGGCCAATTTTTACCGGTATTTCCAGGCTTGTGGTGTGGGCGAGAATGGAAAAACTATCGAAATAAAACCGATAGTAAAAGCGCATAATCAAAAAATCGGAGGCATAGTAATTGAGTCGAAAGCCGAGGGGGTATTTCACCCGGATCAGCGGAAGTTTTTCGATCATGGGCAAAGTCTCTCCCTGAAAATAGACCCGGTGGAAAGGGGTGGACAATAAACCTGCCTGAAGCACGATTTCTCCGGAAAAATATGCCTGGAGCCGGGGGTTTATAACCTGCGACCAGGAAGCCGCCAGGTTAAAAGACCGTCGTTTATCTGTCGGAACGGAAGCCAGCCCCGGTGCGCGAAGTTCTTCCGGGAAAATAACCACCCAGCGATCAAAATATGCCTGTCCCTGAAAGGCAAGCTCCCGGTTTCCGGCTTTGTCTTTTTGCGACCATCGGGCGGTGAGAAAAGCAGAAATATAATCGGATTCAATGGATCCGCCGCCGGATATGCCCCATGATTGCCGAAACACTGGCCGATCCCGATCAAAACCCATGACCAGCAAAGCCCGGCTGTCCCGCCGCGAGGCCGAAGATACGTAGGTATCAATTTTGTCGGTAGAAGCGCTGGTGTAATGATTGATGGTAAATGCGGTATTGAGCCGGGTAAGCGTATCCAAGGGTACCTGTATCACCACTTTTCCGGAGATGTCTTCCAACTCCTCGGTACCCTGCCCGCCCGTTACGGGGGAATGGTTGCCTTCCTGTTCGTAATAATTAAAAATAAAGTCCACATCCACTGTCTGTGGATTGAGGAAAACGGACACTGCCGGGGAATCCGGTATTACCTGCCCCCACATTCCCAATGGAATCCCCATAAACAGTATTATCCAGATGATCTTCATAAAAATCTTTATACCCCCTTCCGTCGGGCGTCCCCCTTACAAGGGGAACGGACGGGCCATTTAATTACACCCACAGCCTCCGCCGGTTTTTCCGCCGTTAATGCCGGATGATCCCTCCCGGTAAGATTCGAAATTGGTTTCGTAAAATTCCAGCTTTCGGGCGGAAAGCTCCATTTCCGGATCGTTGAGGTACATTTTCTGATAAGGTTTTACCGAAACACATCCCGAAAATGCTCCGGCCAGAATTGCGATGATTACCCATTGTAGGTTGAGCAGGGTTCTAGTTTGATTCGTTTTCATTACGTTGGGGTTAATTTTATTGCCCGATAATCAGAGAAGGAGCTTTTTCAATAACAGGTTTTTCTTCGTAAAAATTTATTTTCAGATCCTTCGATTTCAGTATTTCATTTTTGTCGTTGATGATCATACACTCCACCCCTTTTAGCTGATTGACAAGGGCCATTCCCTCTTTTTCTCCCATGACAAATACGGCAGTCGCCAGGGCATCTGCAAGTTCGGCATCGGCACAAAGGATCGTTACACTTTGCAGTCCGGAGACAGGCCAACCGGTCTTAGGGTTAATAATATGTGCATATCGTTTCCCTTCCAGAATGACAAATCGCTCATAATCACCGGAAGTAACCACGGCCATTTCATTGATCGCCATCCATGCAATCAGATCATTTCGCGATTGAGGATTGGCAATACCCACCCGCCAGCCCTCAGGTGAAGGGCTGTCTCCCCAGCAGATCAGGTCTCCGCCTGCATTGACCAGGCCGCCGGTGGCTCCGGTTTCTCGCATGATGGCTTTTCCCCGGTTGGCGGCATATCCTTTTCCAATGGCCCCAAAGCCAATCCGCATTCCCTTCTCCGGTAAAAACACGGTTGTATCGGTTTCATTCAGAATGATTTTCTGGTAACCGATCCGCGCTACGGAATTCCGGATTTGTTCTTCGGTAGGAAGGTTTTTCATCGAACCATCAAACTTCCATATCCGGTCAGAAGAAGCAAAAGATATGTCAAAAGCGCCGCCGCTGAGGGCCGATACTTTATTGCTACGCCGGATTAGCGAAAATAATTCATAATCCACTTTCACCGGATGGATCCCCGCCCGGCGGTTGATTTCGCTGACCTGAGACAATGAGTCCCATTCCGAAATAAGGGCTTCAATCCTGCGGATTTCCCGGATAGCATTTTCTACGGCTTTTCGGGCGGTCAAATCAGTCGGGGCCATAGCCGTAAGTTCAAACCGCGACCCCATGAGGATTAGTTCCCTGGAAAAACTTACCGGTTGGGCGGTCAACTTAAGGGAGAGGAGCAGGGTAAGAATCAGGCAGGTTATTTTCATAAAATTTCCTTCTGAACAAGAAAGTTAGATAATCCAGAGACGAAAGCCAAAAAGGAATCCGACGGTGCGTATGGCATGCCCCGAGCCTTTGTTTGCTTCACGGGTAGTGGTAATGATCATTTGAGAATAATGAGGGAAAACCGAAAAATCCCACCGTTCACTCAAATAAAAAATATGGCTGACACCCACGTCGTAAAAGAATCGGTTTTTAAAATAGGCTTTTTGAGGATGGTTGGTAGTCAGGAAGAATGTGCCCGCTGATAGGGTAGGGGTAAAGGAAAAAGATTTTTTTTGAAAGAGGTGATATCCGCCGGTCAGGTAGAAAGCAAAAACAGGCACGGCCCTGCCGGAAGAAATCCGGTAACGGGTTCCTGTACGGCGGCGGTCCGCCGAAGAAATCATGATATTATCCTGAAGTGCGCGAAAGCCACCGCCCAGTTCCGCAAACCCTTTCGCGTTTCGAAAGGAAAGGGTAAATTCGGATCGAATTAAAACCGTCAGGTGCGTGCGATCATACCCTTCATGCCAGTCGGGAAGGGTGTCATTAAACCCTTTGTCGAAAATCCACCATCCGGCAGACATTCCGCCGGAAATACCCAGCCCCAACCGATAAGTCGGTTGTTGGGCAAAACTGAGAAAATGCGTTAGTACCCCCAACAGGGATAACCCGCAGGTGATATAAGGATTAAAACAACGACTCAACGCGACGAAATTAGGTTTGAAAGATAACGCACAAAATCCTCGGGTTGTATAGTCGGAAACTGCGTTTGGGTGATCACCGTACCCTCGCTGTTGAGGAGACAGATAAAGGGGAAACCTCCTTCGGGGTTGAATTTTTCTGCCAGGCTTTCATGGTGTATCTGGAGTGAGTCCGGGAGGCGGTTTTTTTTATAACGAGGAAAATCCAGTTTGAGCAACACGAGGTTTTGGGCTGCATATTCTTCAAAAACCCTTTGGTCAAAAACTTCTTTTTGGAGTTTGATACAGGGTTTACACCAGTCCGAACCCGAAAACACCATCAATATAGGGCGATTTTCCCGTTGGGCGATTTGAATTACCGTATCAAAATCGGTGTACCAGACAGCGGCATTATTTTGCGCGTAGAGGTTTATCTGCAGAGCGAAGATTAGTCCGGCAAAAAATTTCATAACAGGATTCAGGGCAATTATTTTATACAGGTAGAGGCCCGGATTCGCAAATCCGTTTTTAATACAACGGTTTGGAAGGTAAAAGGTATATTATTTTTGTTGGCATTTATTTCTTCGAGGAGGAGATTCGCGGCTTTTCTCCCCATTTCATGGCTGGGTTGGGCTACAGAGGTCAGCGGAGGCGAAACAATGGAAGCCATTTTCCAGTCGCTGAAACCGGCGATGGCAATGTCGGCGGGGATTTTCAATCCGGAATCCCGGGCAGTAACAATGGCCCCCATGGCAACCATGTCTGAAACGGCAAAAATGGCATCGGCGGGATTTTCGAGAGCGATGACCTGGCGACAGAATTCTTGCCCTTCTTCAAAAGAAATATCTTCACAGGAAAAAACCAGGGCAGGATCGAAGGGGAGGTTATAATCCTTAAGTGCCTGTTTATATCCTTCGTACCGATTGAAAGAAGTATAAGCGATGACAGGCCCCCGGAAATGTGCAATACGTTTGCGGCCTTGTCGGATGAGGTGCTCGACGGTGTTATAAGCTCCCATAAAATCATCTACCACCACTTTTGAAGCCTCGATTCGGTCGCCAATGGGAATTTTATCAAAAAAAACCACGGGGATACCCAAGTCTTTAAATTCCTGAAAATGTTCAAACCTATTGGTTTGATGGGCAATAGATACGAGCACTCCGTCCACGCGGCTGGTGAGTAGAGCCTGGGCATCGGCGACTTCTTTTTCGTACGATTCATTGGACTGGCAGACCATTACACGGTATCCTTTCTGGTAGGCAATATCCATGATGCCATTGATGACCGATGAGAAAAAATGGCTGACAATATCAGGGATAATGACACCGATAATTTTGGATTCACGCTTTCGGAGGCCGGCGGCAAGTGTATTGGGGCGGTAGTGGAGTTTTTCGGCCATTTCGATAACCTTTTGTTTGGTTTCAACCGAAATATCCGGGTAATCCTTCAGCGCACGGGAAACTGTGGCGGTACTAATACCAAGTTCTTTTGCGAGATCAGCGAGCGTAATTTGCCTTTTTTGCATAAAAATCTGCGAGATAAGGACGGGGTGGATATAAATTTGAGTTTTTTTTTTCAGAAAAGATAAAAAATTTCTTCAACGAAAAGGATTACGTAATCGATTTCGGAGTTTAGGTGCTGATTTTCAATCAGCTATATGCTTGATTGGTAAATAAAAAATCCCAATCTTTATAATCAGAAACCCGAACATTTCTCCCTGAAACAGGTTGAAGTGTTCAAAACTAAACTACTGTATAACCCTAAACGATTAAAAGACATTGCCAAAAGACTACACAGCTACTTAAAATCAATCCATTCTGTGTTTCCTGTGAAGGGAACTTCAATCTTATTTAAGATTTGACTATGTACGCGTTTCCGGGAACGGAAGCGTAGCTGCCGGTTTCATGGTTTTTGAATGGAACAATATATGAATAATGAAAATTTAAACTTTTAACTAGTTTACTTCTGGAATTTTCCTGGTTTTAACTACTATTATTATGAACATTAAACAAAAAGCAAAAAGTTTCTCTTTGCTACTACTTACAATGTTGGGGATCATTGTCAGTAGCAGTCTGCATGCTCAGACCGTATCGGGTACGGTTACTTCTAACGCAGACGGAAGCCCGCTGGCCGGTGCTACGGTTCTGGTAGAAGGTACTACCGTCGGGGCATTTACGGATGCGAATGGTAAATATTCGCTCAACGCCGGTAGTGATGCAAACCTCATCTTCTCTTTTGTTGGTTTCGCAAGGCAAACGATTGCCGTCGGAGGCCGTACCGTTATTGATGTGGTAATGGAAGCGACAGAATCAACGCTGGAAGAGGTTGTTGTGGTAGGTTATGGTACAGTGAAGAAAAAGGACCTTACCGGTGCGGTTTCTTCGATCAAAGCCGAAGACTTCAACGGAGGTATTATTATCGCTCCCGACCAGTTGGTACAAGGTAAAGTAGCCGGTGTACAGATTATGACCAATAGCGGTCAGCCCGGTGGTACAGCTACTTTCCGTATCCGTGGTAACGCCTCAGTTCGTTCCGGAAACCAGCCGCTCTTTGTAGTGGACGGTGTACCCCTTGATGGAAGAACGGCCCGGCCCGACGTAGGTCTTTCGGGTGTCGGATCATCTCCTTCAGCCAACCCGCTCAACTTCATCAACCCCAATGATATTGAGTCTATTGACGTACTGAAAGACGCTTCTGCAACCGCTATCTATGGTTCACGTGGTGCAAACGGAGTTGTAATCATCACCACCAAAAAAGGCAAAGCAGGTGCACCTTCGGTGAGCTACAATGCTTCGGTAGGTGTAAGCTCTATTCTGAAAAGACTGGATGTTCTTACCGGTGATGAATATCGCCAGACGCTTTCGGATTACGGCCTTACCGGCGGTAATTTCGGGGGCAGTGAAGATGCCCTGAGTGCAATCCTTCGCAACGGCGTTACTCAAAACTATAACGTTTCCATCAATGGCGGTAATGATCAGGGAAGATACCGGATTTCTACCAGCTACCTCGATCAGCAGGGTATCGTTCAGAAAAGTGGTCTTAAAAAATATACCAGTAGTTTCAACGGAACTTACAATTTCCTGAATGATCGTCTTACCATTGATATGAACCTGCTCGCTTCTCATAACAAAGAGCAAATCGCTCCGATTGTGAACGATGCAGGTTTTACGGGAAGTTTGATCGGTCAGGCTCTTCAGTGGTTCCCGACCAAACCGCTTAGAAAAGCCAATGGTGATCTCGATATCGAACTCGGTTCGACGACGATCAACCCGCTGGCTATGCTGGAAGCAAATGACGACGTAGCGAATACAACCACGGTTCTCGGAAGTATTTCGCCTTCGTTTAAGATTACGGATAAACTCCAGTATCGCTTTCTTTATAGCATAAACCACGGTACCGGTATCCGCAAATCTCAGCTCGCTTCTTGGATCAACGTACAAGGTGTTGAAGGAAGAGGATTTGCCGGGTTTGCCAATAACATCCTGACCACCCAGCAGTTTACTCATACCCTGAACTTCAACACCGCTATCGGTTCTAATATTGACCTCAGTGCGGTTGCTGGTTATGAATACATGAAATTCGAAAACCGGGGTATGCGTGTTTCCGGACAGGATTTCTTGACTGACGAAATTCCTTATAACAACATTCTCCAGAACTCTTCACAGAGCAGCCGTCAGATCAGTTCTTTCGCAGATCCTACCTCGGAACTCCAGTCTTATTTTGGTCGTGCCAATGTGAGCATTCAGGGCAAATACCTCTTCACTGCTACGGTACGTGCAGATGGATCCAGCAAATTTGGTGAAAACAACAAATACGGTGTATTCCCCTCTTTTGCTGCTGCCTGGAACCTCGCTAATGAGGATTTCCTCTCTGGCTCTCCTTTTGAAAGTCTGAAACTTCGCGCAGGTTGGGGACAAACCGGTAACCAAGAATTCCCCGCAGGTGCTGCTCAGGAAAGATATGCTTTTGGAAACAACGGTGTATTCAGTGGTCTTGAAAACGTAGCTAACCCTGACCTTCGTTGGGAAACTTCCACAACCCTCAACATAGGTGTTGACTTCAGCATCGCTAATGGCCGCCTTTACGGTTCGCTAGACTGGTTTAACCGCACTACTACGGACCTGCTCTTCAACTTCGAAACCACTCAGCCTGCTCCTGCTGGACGTTACTGGGTAAATCTCGATGGAGAAGTTGTAAACTCCGGTCTAGAGTTTCTGGTTAATGCTTTCATTATCTCCAATGATAACCTTTCATGGGAAGTGGGGGTAAATGGTGCTTTCTTGAACAATATACTGAACGATTATGTAGGACCTACCGTTCTTACCGGTGCTTTGCATGGACAAGGTATCACCGGCTCTACGGTTCAGCGGCTTGAAAGTGGCCAACCGCTTAACTCCTTCTATGTAAGAGAATGGAATGGCATTGGTGAAAATGGACTTGATGACCTGACAGATGGTGGAAACACATTGTTTTTCCTCGGCGATCCTAACCCTGATATGCTCCTCGGTTTTACTACAAGCCTGACCGCAGGAAAACTGTCAGTGAACGTCAACTTCAACGGCGCATTTGGCCACCAGATCTACAACAACACGGCAAATACCATCCTGCCGATTGGTAACCTGAACTCCGGTAGAAATATTGCTGCTTCGTTGCTTGACGTGGAAAACCAGGAAAAGCTGGCTAACTCCATTAAATCTTCCTCCCGATACCTGGAAAGTGGAGATTATATGAAACTGACCAATGCTACGATTTCTTACAACCTCGGCGATCTGTTTGGCGGTTATGTAAAAGGTGCAAGAGTGTTTGTAACCGGTCAGAATTTGTTTATCTTAACAAACTTTACCGGATTTGACCCTGAAATCAACGTTGATAAACAAGTAAACGGTGTTCCTTCATTTGGAATTGAATATGCTGTTTATCCTACTGCACGGAGCATTATTGCAGGTGTAAGCTTTTCTTTCTGATTGGTGAGCAGTAAATTTAACCTTTAACAAATTATTTCATTATGAAAGTTAAAAGAATATTAATCATCTTCAGTGTGATGACTTTCTTCTCTCTGGGTTGTACTGACCTTGTAGAGACGCTGAATGAGGATCTGACCGGGCAAGCTGCCCGGGATTATCTCCTGGCAAATACCGATGTATCTGCTTTGCTTCAGGCATCGTATGAAGGCTTGCGCCTCCCCTACCAAGATCAGTCTCGTTTTTGGGCTGCTCAGGAACACACTTCGGACGAAGTAATCGGCCCCACCCGTGGACCCGACTGGGATGACAACGGTGTATGGCGTGTACTCCATGACCACACATGGGCTGCCGACCACTCCTTCCTTACCAGCACTTTTAATGAACTGCTCCAGGTAGTATTCAGTACGACAAACGTATTGAGTTTCGAGCCTTCGGCTACTCAGGCTGCGGAAGCTCGTTTCCTCCGCGCATTTGTAATGTTTTCCGTAGCTGACGGTTGGGGACAGGTTCCTTTCAGAGAGCCGGGAGCAAACCTTCTGGATCCTCCTACGGTACTGAAAGGCGAAGAAGCAGTTGCGTTTATCATTGACGAACTGAATGAGATTCTTCCGGAACTGCCCGATGGCCCCAAACACCTCGCTAACAAAGACGCGGCACGTGTACTGCTGATGAAAGCTTACCTCAACAAAGGTGCTTTTGCCAACCGTCAGTCGCCTACTTTTGACGCAGGTGATATGAATCAGGTAATTACGATTGCTAATCAGATCATCGGCAGCGGCAAATATACGATCGAAGATAATTTCTACGATAACTTTGCTCCCAACAACGACGCCATATCTTCCGAGCTGATTTTCTCTAATCAAAATCGTGGCGGCGAAAGCAGTGGTAACGTTCGCTCTCGCTGGTTCTGTACGCTGCACTACAACAACAATCCTTCCGGCTGGAATGGTTTTACCACCATCGCAGATTTCTACAACAAATTTGAAGATGGTGATGTGCGCAAAAGCTCTACTTACGACGGTGTAACCAACGTGTCGGGTATCAAAGTGGGATTCCTCGAAGGTCAGCAGTATGACCAAAACGGAGTTGCCCTGAAAGACCGTAAAGGTGCTCCCCTGATTTTTACCAAAGAAGTGAAACTCATCGAAACCGGTGACAACCTCGAAGTAACGGGTGTGCGAGTAGTAAAATACCCCATTGACTACGTAAGTGGTGACAATGCTGATAACGACTACGTATTCTACCGTTATGCCGACGTTCTCCTGATGAAAGCGGAAGCTCTGCTCCGCTCAGGCGGAAGCTCCGCTGATGCGCTGGCTGCTATCAACGAAATCCGCGTTAAAAGAGGTGTTGCTGAACGTACTTCCCTTACCCTTGACGATGTCCTCGATGAAAGAGGTTTCGAACTCTACTGGGAAGGTCACCGTCGTCAGGACCTGATCCGCTTTGGTAAATTCCTCAATGCATGGAATGAAAAAGCTGCTTCCGGCTCTGAAAGACTCCTGTTCCCGATTCCGAGTACTGCTCTTGCAGTAAATCCGAACCTGGAACAAAACCCTGGTTACTAATTTTCTTGAAATAGGATATGGAAAAAGGTCATTGTTACCAATGGCCTTTTTCCGTTTATATTCCACTCAAACCCCATGCGTTACTTCTCGCTGATTTCTCTGCTGTTTTTGGCCTTATCCTGTAAAAATAAGGATCAAAACCCCGAACAAACCGGCAAGCGGTTTGTATTGATGGACGCAGCCATTACCGGTATTTCTTTCTCCAATACCGTCCTTAATACCGAAGACTTCAATATTTTTAGCTACCGAAACTTCTACAACGGAGGGGGAGTGGCTATCGGCGATATCAATAATGACGGCCTTTCCGACATTTACCTCACCTCCAACATGGGGGCAAATAAATTATTCCTCAATAAAGGAGACTGGAAATTTGAAGATATTTCGGCAAAAGCGGGGATTGAAGATGCCACCAAATGGAGTACGGGTGTGGTTTTTGTGGATATTAACAATGACGGCTGGCTCGATATTTATGTCTGTAATGCGGGTTATCGCAAAGGTGTGGGCCAGGAAAATTCGCTGTTTATCAACAACCAAAATCTCACCTTTACCGAATCTGCCGCGTCTTTTGGCCTGGATGAAAATGGCTATACCACTCATGCAGGGTTTTTTGATTATGACCTTGACGGAGACCTCGACGTTTATATTCTGAACAATAGTTTCATTCCCGTCAATACCCTCAATTTTAGCAACAAACGTGAACTCCGGGCGGAAGAATGGCCCGTAAAAGACTTTTTGAAAGGCGGAGGCGATAAACTTCTTCGCAACGACAACGGAAAATTTACCGATGTCAGTGAATCCGCCGGTATTTATGGAAGCCTCATTGGTTTTGGCCTCGGTGTCACCATTGGTGATGTAAACAATGACAAGTATCCGGATATTTACATTTCCAACGATTTTTTTGAAAGAGATTATCTCTATATCAATCAGCAAAACGGCACATTTTCCGAAAAACTCACCGAATCCATGGAGCATATTTCCCACTCTTCCATGGGAGCGGATATGGCGGATATTAACAATGACGGCCTCCCGGAAATTTTTGTTACGGACATGCTTCCCGACGATGAATACCGCTTAAAAACCACGACTTCCTTTGACAACATCAACCAGTTTAAACTAAAACAGGAAAGAGGTTTTTATAATCAATATATGCACAATACCCTCCAACTCAACGAGGGAGACAACCAGTTTCGAGAAATCTCCTGGTTTAGCGGAGTGCAGGCTTCCGATTGGAGCTGGGGTGCATTGATGTTTGACGCCGATAACGATTCTTACGCGGACATTTATGTCTGTAACGGCATTTATCACGATGTGATTGATCAGGATTTTATTGACTTCTTCGCCAATGAAGTTATTCAGAAAATGGCGCTGACGGGCAAAAAAGAAGAAATGAATGAGGTCATTAATAAAATGCCCTCGAAACCTCTTCCCAATAAATTTTTCCAAAATAAAGGAAACCTTCGCTTTGAAGACACCGGAGAAAATTGGGGATTTACGGACAAATCCTTCTCCAACGGAGCCGCCTACGGCGACCTGGACAATGACGGCGACCTCGACCTCGTCGTCAATAATGTCAATCAGGAAGCATTTGTGTATCAAAATTTTACTGATAAACTTGCCGACAATCACTACTTCGGCATC
Source organism: Bacteroidia bacterium (assembly GCA_033764335.1). Classification (GTDB taxonomy): domain Bacteria; phylum Bacteroidota; class Bacteroidia; order J057; family J057; genus JAGQVA01. The sequence goes on from JANRJC010000031.1 coordinate 22,275, forward strand.
AGCCTGGAAGGCACTTCTGAAAACCGGTTTGCTGTAGGCGCAAAAATTGAAGTGTTTGCCGGAGGAAAAAATATCAATCGCCAGATGATTCCCACGCGAGGTTTTCAATCCTCGGTGGATTACAAAATGCCCATCGGACTGGGAACAACAACCCTGGTTGACTCTCTTCAAATTACCTGGCCGGACTCAAAAATTTCGGTTTTTTATCGGCTTCCAGTGGATACTTTTCGAGTTTTCCGTTATGCTGACCAGACTTTTCAGGATGCTAAACCCGAAAATTCCTCCGCTGAGTCTAAGCTTTTTATTGCAGATACCAACCCTTTTGATGCCCATCAGGAGGATGACCATATTGATTTTTACTACGAAGGAAACATTCCTGTCATGTTATCGCAACAGGGACCCTGTGCAGCAGTTGCGGATGTAAACGGAGACGGATTAGAGGATATTTTTATAGGTGGAGCCGCCGGCCAGGCAGGGCAATTGTATATCGGCACAAACAAAGGTTTTGTCAAAAAGAATAGTGAAGCTTTTGTGATAGATGCTAATTCCGAAGATACAGCAGCGGCTTTTTTTGATTCAGATGGAGACGGGGATTTGGATTTGTTTGTCGGAAGTGGCGGAAATAATCACCCTTACCGAGATCGCCGTATGCAGGATCGGATATATATCAATGACGGGAAAGGTAATTTTCGCGCCGAGGCATTTGCTTTTCCCCCTAATGGAATGAACACTTCCGTGGCTGCTCCTTATGATTTTGATGAGGACGGCGATATGGATATTTTTGTGGGTAGCCAAAGCGTACCCATGGAATATGGGCTGAATCCTTCCAATTATCTGTATTTAAACAATGGCTCCGGAAGGTTTACCGACATTGCCCGCACGGAGAATGAAATTATCTCCCTTGCCGGAATGGTGACGGATGCCGCATGGATAGACCTCGTTGGAGGCCCTCACAAAGAACTGGTATTGGTCGGCGATTGGATGGGTCCCAAAATTTTTATGTACAACGGGAAAAACTTCCAGGAAGTCGCTACCAATCTCAACGAGCACCAAGGCTGGTGGTCTGCCCTCGCAGCTAATGACGTGGATCACGACGGCGATATGGATATGTTATTGGGCAATCTGGGCGAAAATTTTTACCTCAAAGCGGAAAAAGATTCTCCCTTAAAATTGTGGATCAACGATTTTGACAAGAATCAAACCCTCGAAAAAATCATTACCCGAACTCTTGATGGTAAGGATATGCCTGTTCCACTCAAAAGAGATTTGACCTTACAGATTGTTTCTCTGAAACAACAAAACCTCAAACACGTGGACTACGCAACCAAATCCATTCAAGATCTTTTTCCGAAAGAAACCCTCGATCAGTCGCTGGTCAAACAAACCAATTACCTCAAAACCTGTGTTGCCATTAACAACGGAAACGGTCAGTTTGAAATCCGTGAACTGGAGCCGGAAATTCAGCTTTCCTGTATCAACGATGCGGCATTTGCCGATCTCAACGGAGACGGTTTCGATGACCTGATTCTTGGGGGAAATAATTACGACTTTTTACCCCAGTTTTCCCGACTGGATGCGAGTTGGGGACATGTTCTTCTAAATGACCAGAAAGGTAATTTTGCGGCTATACCTTTTACTCGTTCGGGTCTTAAGGTAAAAGGCGAAGTCCGGCAGATCAGCCTTATCAAAGAGGGCAATAAACAGCGTATTATTTTTCTTCTCAATAATCAGAAACCGGTGACGTATCTGTTTCCCTCGGGTATGTAAATACAGAGATCATGAAATTTGTTTTAAAAATCATTTTATTAATTCTCCTTTTCCCCTTTTTTTCCTGCCGAAAACCTGCGGTTGAGTCGTCGGCACTTTTTGAATTATGGGGACCGGAAAAAACAGGCATAACCTTCTCCAATGACCTGAAACTTACACTTGATCTGAACATATTCAACTATATGTATTTTTTTAATGGTGGAGGTGTTGGGGCGGGTGATTTTAATAATGACGGAAACATAGATTTGTTTTTTACAGCCAGTTTGTTACCTAACCGACTTTATCTTAATGAGGGAGAATTAAAATTTAGAGACGTTACCGATCAGGCGGGTATTTTCAAAGACGGCGGCTGGTCAAACGGCGTATCGGTCGTGGACATCAACCACGATGGCAAGCTGGACATCTATGTGGCTCAGGTGGGCGATTTGGAGAAAATTCAGGGGAAAAACCAGTTGTTTATCTGTCGGGAAATTGACGCGGAGGGAATTCCCCACTATGAAGAAAAAGCGGCTGAATATGGCCTCGATTTCAAAGGATTTTCCACACAGGCTACCTTTTTTGATTATGACGGAGACGGCGACCTGGATATGTTTCTGCTTAACCATTCCCTTCACGCAAATGGAACCTTTGGCCCCCGGGCTTCTTTTATCGGTCAGATTCACCCGATTTCCGGGGACAAACTCTTTCGCAACGACGGACAAAAATTTACCGATGTAACTGCCGAATCCGGAATCCAAAGTACCGTAATCGGTTATGGACTGGGCGTAACTACCAGCGATGTCAACCTCGACGGATTTCCGGATATTTATGTGGGAAACGATTTTCACGAAAACGACTACCTCTATATCAATCAGGGCGACGGTACATTCCGTGAGGAGCTTACCCACCGAATGAATCATACCAGCCGTTTTTCCATGGGGGTGGACATAGCCGACCTCAACAACGACGCCTGGCCCGAAGTGATTTCACTGGATATGCTGCCTTCAGACCCCGAAATTCTCAAAAAATCGGAGGGAGAAGACGCCTATAAAATTTTTCATTTTAAACTGGACTATGGCTACAATCACCAATATGCACGAAACAACCTCCAGCTAAATAACGGGAACGGCACATTCAGCGAAATCGGGTTATATGCAGATGTCTTTGCTACTGACTGGTCATGGGCCTCGTTATTGGTCGATTTTGACAATGATGGTCGAAAAGACTTATTTGTCTCCAATGGCATTCCCAAACGGATGAATGACACAGACTACATTAATTTTATCGCCAATGATGATATACAGTGGAGAATCCGCTCAAAAAACATGATGGCCGGTGATCTTGCAGTAGTGGATAATATGCCCGAAATCAAGCTACCCAACGAATTTCTTCGCAATGAAGGCGACATGAAGTTTTCCAGTCTGGGGAAATTTGTAAAAAATAACCAGCCTACCTATTCCAACGGAGCCGTGTATGCCGATCTTGACAACGACGGAGACCTGGATTTTGTGGTAAACAATATCAACGACCCGGCTTATGTATATGAAAACCTCCACTCTTCGCCGGAAAAACCCGACTATTTGAAACTTACGCTGCAAGGGGATGAAAAAAACCCGGATGCAATTGGCGCGAAAGTATTGGTTTATCAGGGGGCTGAAAAAATATTATATGAAAATTTTCCGGTAAGAGGTTTTCAATCCAGCATGGCAGTTCCGCTGCTGATCGGTTTGGGTTCTATTGAAAAGGTGGACTCACTTCTTTTAATCTGGCCGGACAATTCGTATCAAAAGCTGGCGGCTCAGGCAGGAACACAAACCCATGTTTACGCAAAAAACCTGCCGCAATATGAATACCGGAAGTTGAGGGAAAACCCTTCCGAAATACTTCCTGTCGAAGATATTACGGCAATATCCGAACTTGAACTTGTCCACAAAGAAAACCCGTTTTTAGAATTTGATCGCGAGCCATTGCTTCCGCACATGAATTCTACCGAAGGGCCGGCACTCGCCGTAGGCGATGTCAATAAAGACGGGCTTGAGGATTTGTACCTGGGTTCTTCCAAACGCCAGCCGAGCAGGCTGATGATTCAGCAGGCGGGAGGAAAATTTGTGGAAAGTCTCCAGCCCGATCTCCTTGCCGACAGCATGTATGAAGACATAGATGCCATTTTTGCCGATGTCAACGGAGATTCCTGGCCGGATTTGCTGGTGGCTTCCGGCGGGAATGAATATTACAACGAAGATTCTTTATTGTTACCGCGACTTTACCTGGGTGATTCGGCGGGAAAATTAAGGAGAAAAGCCGACGCATTTGACCGTATTTATACGACGGCATCCTGCATCACGGTAGAAGATTTTACCCAAGATAAAAACCCCGATGTATTTATCGGAGGTAGGGTAGTGCCCTGGAAATACGGAGAAATTCCGACCTCACACTTTTTAGTCAACGACGGAACGGGTAAATTTACCGATCAAACAGAGGAACTCGCCCCCGGCCTTTCAAAGGTGGGAATGGTGACTTCCGCTGAGTGGTTTGATCTTGATAAAGATGGCGATAAAGACCTGTTAATCACCCTGGAGTGGGATGGCATCTTGTGTTATGTCAATCAAAACGGCAGATTTGAGCAAAAAATCCTTACCGATAAAAAAGGCTGGTGGAACTTTGTGCTTCCCGGAGACTTGGATAATGACGGAGATATAGACCTGATTGCCGGGAACCTGGGCCTTAACAGCCGCCTGAAGGCATCGGAGGCGGAGCCAGTAAGAATGTATTTCCAGGATTTTGACGATAACGGCACAAAGGAACAATTACTCACTACCTATCTACAAGGCAGGGAAATCCCCTTCGCCAATATGGCCGAACTGACCAAACAAATGCCTCCCTTAAAAAAGAAATACTTGTATGCGGCGGATTTTGCCAAAGATGAGTTTAAACAAATGTTTGATCCTCAAAAAATCCGTGAATCCACCTTGTGGGAGGCCAGCTATTTTTCCAGTTCGGTACTAATCAATCGAGGGGATGGTACATTTGAAACAACCCCTCTGCCGTGGCAATCCCAGCTTACCCCTTATCGAGCCGCAGTGTTTGTGGAGGCGAATGGAGACAATCTCCCGGATATACTTCTGGGCGGAAATTTTTATGAAAATAATATTCAGCTTGGCCGCTACGACGCGGACTTTGGTACGATTCTGATCAACCGGGGTAACGGAAAGTTTGAGGTTTCGGCCTTAAATAATCTGAAATTGGGGGGACAGGTGCGGAAAATTCGAAAAATTTTCATTTCCGGAAAAGAATCATTTGTACTTGCACGAAACAATGATACCTTAAAAGTAATTCAATTTAAAAACGAACTGCCATGAGGAATTATGTAATGATTGTCCTTGCCCTGACGGTGTTGTATGCCTGCAAAAGCAGTGAAACGGCTGCGTCAAAAAAATCCGACTCAAAAGTCAAAGAAGAAACCAGTACCGTAGCAGATCTCGATAATACCATAGACCTAACCGATCACCTGCGCAAACTTCCCGGAGTATGGGTACAGGGAACCGGTTCTCAGGCTTCTGTACGTATCCGGGGCAATGCGAGTATTCAGACATCCGGTGAACCCCTGTACATCGTCAATGGTAGCCAGATTACCGGTGGTTACAGCACTGTCTATAATATGGTGGGAAATGTAGCCGACATCAAAACCATACAGGTGCTCAAAGATGCTTCCGAAACTTCTTTTTACGGAGTTAGAGGCAGCAACGGAGTGATTGTCATCAAGTTGAAATAAAACACAGACATGTTATCCGCCGAGCATTCTTCGGAATTTTAAAGACAAAAGTTTGCTACTGACGGTGAAATTAATAAATTTTGGCTTTGTACATTGTTTTATAAAAGGATTTATGCGTATCAAGACCTTGCGATATTTTGTTTATATAGCCGCTTCCCTGATTTTTTTAGGAAATGGCTGTACACCGGATGACTCGTGGAAAACCAGCTCACAGGATCCGGAAATTTTACATAAGTGTGTAAAAAACCTTACCAATATTATCGTGTATGACATTTTCAGCCCGCCGGTTGCCAGTCGAATTTATACCTACACTAATATCGCCGCTTACGAAGTATTGGTAAAGGATCATCCGGAATATAAATCGCTGGCCGGCCAACTGACCGGACTCGAGGCGGTGCCTGCCCCGGATACAACCCGTGAAATTTGTTATCCACTGGCGGCCATCCAGTCATTTTTGACCGTATCTCGGACAATGGTTTTTTCCGAGGACAAGCTTAGTGCTTATGAAAAAGACGTAATGGATCAGTTTCGGTCTTTGGGGGTTCCTTCCGATGTATTCCAAAATTCATTGGACTATGGGACTCTAGTAGGTAAACATATCTTGGATTGGTCCAGTAAAGATAACTACAAACAGAGCCGTACTTTTCCTAAATATACCGTTGACAACAAACAGCCTGCCCGCTGGACACCGACCCCCCCGGATTATATGGATGCCATAGAGCCACATTGGAGCCGGATTCGGCCTTTTGTGATTGATTCGGCGACACAGTTTATACCCGTGAGACCCACAGATTTCAGCACTGATACCACCAGCCAGTTTTTTAAAGAAATGCGCGAGGTTTATAATATCGGAAAAAACCTTACAGAAGAACAAAAAAACATTGCCCAATTTTGGGATTGTAATCCTTTTGTAACCCATCACCAGGGCCATGTGATGTTTGCCACTAAAAAAATCACTCCCGGTGGCCATTGGATGGGCATTTCACTCATTGCCTGCCGGAAAGAAAAAACGGATATTATGCGTAGTTCTGAGGTTTATACCCGGACGGCGATTGCACTTGCCGACGCATTCATCAGTTGCTGGGATGAAAAATACCGCAGCGTAATGATTCGCCCCGAGACTGTCATCAATCAATACCTCGACGAAGAATGGCGACCCTTGCTTCAGACACCCCCTTTTCCTGAATATACCAGCGGGCACAGCGTGATTTCCTCTTCTGCCGCGACGGTGCTCACAGATTTGTTTGGCGAACCCTTCGCCTTTGTGGATTCGACCGAAAAAGAATACGGCTTGCCCGAGCGGTCGTTTAACTCCTTCTTAGAAGCCTCTGCCGAAGCCGCCGTCAGCCGCATGTACGGAGGCATTCATTATCGCCCCGCCTGCGAAAATGGCGTAGTTCAGGGCAAAAAAGTCGGAACTTTTATTGTGGAAAACTTGAAAACGAGAGAGGCTGAACAAGCAAATTAGGCAGTGTTGGGGGTTATCACGGGTTACGGAGTGATGCTCTAACTGAAGATCGGAAAGGCTGACTATGAATTGATTTCCAGGTTCCTCATAACTAATCTATTTTCTGATAAAGCTTTAAAACTAACTACACAATAGCTTTTAAAGAAATAACTACCTTATGGAAAAGTTTACCCTGAGTCCCCTGGACATAGGCATTATGGTTGTCTATGTGGTTGCAATTATCTGGTACGGTCTGCGACATGCCAAACGGCAAAACGCCGAAGGCTATTTTCTCGCCGGGCGCAATATGACCTGGCCGATCGTGGGCATTTCATTGTTTGCCGCCAATATTTCGTCTAATACTCTTACGGGTCTGGCCAGTAGTGCCTACAATTCCGGCATTAATGTCTATAACTACGAATGGATGGCGGCGGTGGTGCTGGTATTTTTTGCGCTGTTTTTTCTGCCTTTTTACCTCCGATCGAAGGTTTATACGATGCCGGAGTTTCTGGAAAAACGTTATGACAGCCGTTCCCGCTACTATTTTTCCTTTATCACTATTGTCGGCAATATTATCATTGATACGGCTTCGGCACTTTATGCAGGAAATCTGGTATTAAAACTTCTGTTTCCTACGCTTTCTTCTTCGGTCATTATCCTTATACTCGCTCTTGCGGCTGCGGCTTATACCATTCCGGGCGGCCTTTCCTCGGTGGTACATACCGAAGTGATTCAGGCGATTCTTTTGGTGATTGGTTCTACCGTACTTACGTTTTTTGCTTTTAGTGAAGTGGGGGGCTGGAATGGCCTTATGGCCGGACTTGATGCCGCCGAATCTTCCGGTATCCTCAATCACCCTAAAGAATATATGCTAAGCCTGACCGGGCCTATAGACGACCCTTATATGCCTTGGACGGGTATGGTCTTCGGTGTTCCGATTTTGGGCTTTTATTTTTGGGCGAATAATCAGTTTATGGTGCAGCGGGTGTTGAGTGCCAAAGACCTCAATCACGGGCGCCTCGGGGCACTTTTTGCGGGTTTGCTCAAACTCCCGGTTATCCTCATCATGGTCGTTCCCGGCCTGATAGCGATTGTTTTGTACAATGATCTGGATATATCGGTTTTAAATTATCAGATTCCACTTGAGGGAGGTGGTACCAAAATCTGCGAAAACCTCTCCGAATGCCCGAATATGACCTATCCGGTGTTGTTGTTTAAATTATTACCTACGGGTTTGCTCGGGCTGGTGATCGCCGGCTTGTTAGCGGCCATGTCTTCCAGTATTAGTGCCACCCTCAACTCCGCCAGTACCCTGATTACCATGGACTTTGTTGCCAAAATGAGGCCCAACCTCACCAGTACACAACTCGTGCGTGTCGGGCAGATTGCTACGGTAGCTCTGGTCATACTAGCCGCAGCGTGGGCACCTTTTATCGAAAACTTCCCTTCCTTATTTGATTATTTACAGCAGGTGTTATCCTATATCGCACCTCCGGTAGTGGGAGTGTTTTTGTTGGGTTTATTCTGGAAACGTGCCAATGCTACGGGGGCTTTTGCTTCGCTGATGGCAGGTTTTCTTTTATCCATTTTTATGATCCTTTCTTCGGTAAATGGATGGGTTCCGGCCTTAAACCAGCTTCATTTTTTACACATCGGCCCACTACTTATGCTTTTTTGTATGGCGATTCAGGTTGTATTTAGTCTGGTCACCCCGGCACCGCCGGCGGAAAAAACGGATGATTATATCTGGACAAGTGTTATATTCAAAGAAGAATCCGCCGAGCTGGCAGGGTTGCCCTGGTACAAAAATTACCGCATACTTTCGGTGATTCTTTTGGCGATTACCCTGCTGGTGGTCGGAATTTGCTGGTAACACTTTTAATTTTGGCAGGATATGAAAGGGAAGCAGGTATATGTATTTTTGAGTCTGTGTTTGACCTTTATCCCTCTTTTTGCCCAGATCAAACTCTATCCTCGTTACCTGCTGAGTAAAACATATTCTCCTGCGTTGCTGGCGGAAAAAATACTTCCCCGAGAGAAATGGTCTCCCTGGCCTGTCTATGCTCAAAGACAAGCCTGGGAGGCCCTTGACCCTTCCTTCCGGCAGATCCATATCACCCTGGGAGAGGCGGCCTTGCGTTACGAATGGCCTCCGATCACCGCAAGTCTTACACTGGAATTTATTCGCAATGGCAATCGCGCCAACCACCAGAATATTTTCCTTGCCCGCCGACAAACCATCGCCGATCTCGTCTTGGCCGAACTCATCGAAGGCAAAGGCCGATTTACCGATCAGATCGTCAATGGTCTCTGGATGATCTGCGAAGAATCTTACTGGGGAGTGCCTGCCCACCTCTACCTGCAATCGGCAGGCCCGGGTCTTCCCGATGTAAATGAGCCTACGGTGGACCTTTTTGCCGCGGAAACCGGGGCATTACTGGCTTGGGCAGACTACCTCCTGGGCAGTGAACTTGACCGCGTTTCTCCGCTCATTCGCCCCCGTATCAAAGCCGAAATCAAACGCCGAGTTCTCGACGTAAACCTTACCCGCGAAGACTTCTGGTGGATGGGTTTTCAGCGAAATGAAAAAGGCATCAATAACTGGACACCTTGGATCAACAGCAACTGGCTGGCAATGGTGTTGTTGGTGGAGGCGGATTCTGTCCGCAGAATTCAGGCGATACACAAAATACTGCGTTCTACCGACGAATTTATCAACCAGTACCCTGACGACGGTGGTTGTGATGAAGGCCCTTCTTACTGGGCCAGGGCTGCGGCTTCATTGTTTGACTGCCTGGAGTTATTGTATTCCGCTTCCGGTGGGGCGATCAATTTTTACGACCAAACGCTGATAAAAAACATGGCGAAATACATCTATTTTACCCATGTTGGCGGCCCGTATTTTATCAATTTTGCCGATGCCGGGGCGATTCTTCACCCTTCGGGTGATATGATTTATCGTTTTGGCAAACGTATTGGCGATCCCGAAATGAAGGGTTTCGGGGCGTTTGTTGCCCGCGACCAGGATCAATTGTACAAACCCACGATGGGTTATACCCTGGGACGGCGGCTGCCGGAACTGTTTAACCGCGCCGAACTGATTGCCGTGCCTCCGGTTCAGCCTTTGCCGGGAAGCGTCTGGTTGCCGGAGTCGGAGGTAATGGTCGCCCGGATGAATCCGGGCAGTGCAAAGGGCCTTTGCCTGGCCGCCAGTGGCGGCAACAACGGTCATAGCCACAATCACAACGATGTGGGGAGTTTTATGATTTACCTCGATGGTTATCCCGCTTTTATTGATGTAGGAGTCGAAACTTATACTCGTAGAACATTTTCTGATGACCGTTACAGCCTTTGGACGATGCAATCTGCTTATCACAACCTCCCCAGCATTGGCGGAGTGATGCAGAAAGACGGGTGGAAGTTTCGGGCCGAAAACCTCTCTTTTTCAGAAGAAGCAGACAAGGTTATTTTTTCTTCCGAAATCGCTCGCGCTTATCCTCCCGAAGCAGGCGTAAAATCCTGGCAGCGACAGTTTACTCTTGACAGAGCCACCGCCGAGATTCTGCTGGAGGAAAATTTTCAGTTGTTGAGGTTTTCGGAGGTGGTGCTCAATTTAATGATTCCCGATACAGCCATTGTACAGATGCCCGGCAGAATGCTGATTCGCGTTCCGGTGAAAGAGGGAGACAGATTTATTGCGCTGGATTTTGACGAAAAAATATTTTCTCCCACATTGGAAATGATTTCGGTAGAAGACCCTCAGTTGGGAGAAGTGTGGGGAAAAAGGGTAGGGAGAATTCAACTCAAGAGCAAAAAAAAACTCGCCAAGGAAAAAATTATGCTGAAATTTTCGGCAATGGAAAAACCGTAAGGAATCCGGGAGCGGAAGATTTTTCGTATATGGATTCGGGATTATAAAAATACATTTCACTCAATCATGTCTGGTGTAAAATATCACTTCATCACCCACTGGGAAGTCGAGGCCTCCAAAGCAGAGGTCGCCGATATTCTTAACCGCCCAATGGATCTTCCGCTTTGGTGGCCTTCGGTATATTTAGGTATAGAAAAAGAAATCACCCCGGAAGGAAAAACCTACTATCATCTTTTTACCAAAGGCTGGCTGCCCTATACCCTGCGCTGGAAATTTCGGCAGACGGTCAATCAGTTGCCCGACTATCTCGAATTGGAAGCCGAAGGCGATTTTAACGGTTATGGAAAATGGAGTCTGCGGCAAGAAGGCTCTACGGCAAAAATTACCTATGACTGGGAAATCGTTGCGGATAAACTCATTTTCCGGCTTTTTTCTTTTGCCCTAAGACCGCTCTTTTCCTTTAACCATCACTGGGCCATGAAAAAAGGCCTGGAAAGCCTTAGGCTTGAAATCGCCCGAATCCGTGAAAATAAATCCCGTGAACAGACCCCCATTCCTCCGCTGGCTACTTTTCCTCACGGGTTTTATTATCGTAAAAATCGGAAAGCTGCTCAGACTCCGGTTTCCGAAACCGCCTAAAAATCAAACGGGTTGAAATACTCCCCAAAATTTGGACAGTGATTTAAAATGATAATTTGTAATTTATCAACTGAAAGTGTATAATAATGCCCCCATTTATTTTTGATATTAGAGGTAATATTCAGCCAGGTGGAATAATAGAAATGGAAATGGCAGAATTTGAAAGCTTTTTTGTAAAGCAATTTGATTTTTTTGAGGAGCGAATGGCGATATTTGAAAACTTCACTCGATATAATCGTGACTTAAGTCATCTGATTGGTATTGGGTTTGTTCAGTGGATAAATGGTAGTTTTGTCAGCAATAAAGAAACCCCCAAAGATATTGATTTTGTGACATTCATTGATTGGAAAACATATACGCACCATAAAAAAGAGATAGATTCTCGTTTTAGTAAGTGGGCAGTAGCGAATAATTACGAAAAACTAGACGCCTATACAATATGTGAATATCCTCAAGGACATAGATTTCATCAGACATTCCTGGCTGATCGGGCCTATTGGTACGAATGGTTTAGCAATTCTCGTTATACTCGGACTAAACAAAGATTTCCTAAAGGATTTGTTGAAATAAAAACGCTTTGATATATGGAACATCAAATGAGCATGCGTTACATAAGAATTGCAGAGTTAATTGAAAATTTGGAAAAATTAACTCAGATGATCAACCTGCATAAACATACTACGCGTAATAGCTCGATGATTAAACAATATGAGTTTAAGCGATTAGAGCTATTGAATGAACTTCAAAATTTTTTTACTCCATTAAATTTTCGATTAGAAACCACAGAGGTTGCATAGTCTTATATCTATCCGGTTTCCGAAACCGCCTAAAAATCAAACTGATAACCCAAAACCGGGATAAATCCGCTCGGATGAGTCCGGTAATAAATGTCTTTCGTCACCGGGTCATAGCCGATGTTCTGCGTATTTCGCCGGTCGGTTACATTCTGAATATCGAGAAACACATTTGACGCCCGGCCTTTCCGGTTGGTGCGATACGAAATCCTTCCGTCAATACGCGCATAAGGCTCTACCTGACCTTCATTGGTTTGGGTTTTATCGGCCACATACGTACCCTGCGTTTCTGACGCTGCATAGTCGGGAGGGGTATAACGAAAACCGCCGTTGTACAACAACCTTGCCCCGATCTGGAGTACCGATTGATTTTTGAAGGTAAATTCTTTTCCCAGAGTATAGCTGGAAGAAAACTTAGTTCCAAAACGTGTATTAAAAACCCGGCCATCGGGCAATTCGTAGGTGGACTCAAAACGTGAGTAAGTCAGCAGGAAAAATATTCCCCGGGAGAAAAATTTCTCCAGTGCCAGGTCCACTCCGTAATTTAAGCCGCGTCCGCCGCTGCTCAGTTCAAATTGTGCGATACCGCTTTGGTCATTGAGCATCCACCAGACAGACTCGGAGGCATTTTCTACCGGAACTCGCGACATTCGTTGCATATATCCCTCAATACCCAACCGCAATCCTTTGCCGATGATATAGTTGTAGGACAAAATCAGGTGGTTTGACCGAATCATTTTCAGGTCAAAATTAGGATTGCTCACCGTTACTGTCTGATCCGGAGCGGTATCCCGCCGGGCATAGAAGTACGCTCCTAAAGGAAGCATCTGGCTGTGAAGACCGTAAGCAAAACTCAGTTTTTGCCTCCGAGTCGGCGACCAGGTGAGTGAGACTCGGGGTTCAATGGTTCCGGTATTATTCAAAAGCAACCAGAAAACATGGCCGCCGGCGTTGAGTACGAGTTTTTCGGTGAGGTATTGGCTAAACTGCGCATAATACTGAAGGGTTTGGGTATTGCCTTTTCCACTGATACTCAGTTCTTTGTTGTAAAACGTATTGGTTATATCGGTGACGGCACTTCGGGGAAAAGACTCCCGGTTGAAAGTGAAAAAAGTCTGGTGAAAAAACATGCCCGTTTTCAGGCTGGTTCTTTCCGAAATTTTTCGCTGATACGTGACCGAAGCCGTGATACGGTTATCGAGGTAGGTCTCGTCGTTGTATTTAAAACGATTGTCCTGCAAATCCAGCACATCAAAATCCCGAAAAATATGACTGTGAAGGGCTGCGACGACAAATTTTAGATGAGATTTTTCATCCAGCAAACGGGTATGCGTGACCCCCAATGCGGCCATATTGCTTCCCTGAATTCGGTCCTCCCAATGGTCGGCTCTTCCGGAGTCGCGCTCCGCAGGATTGGCCACGGGCAGGTAATGTTCCAGGCTTAATCCTCCCATACCAAAAACGGTCGTAAAACTTTTGCCATTTTTCCCGTCGAAAGCCAGGTTGAAGGAAAAATCCTGAAAATCATTTTCCACTCTTTCTCCCACAAGATAAAAGCCCATCTTGTTGAGCAGACTTAGGGTCGAAAAACGGTAATTGGCGAGGTAGGAACTATTGCCTTTTTTGAGCGGCCCTTCCGTCGCAAAATCCAGTCCCAGAAGGCTTATCTTGGCGCGGTATTCGCGGTTTTCCATGTTTCCTTTCCGGAAATGAATATCCATCGCGCCGGAAATCGCATTTCCATATTCAGCGGCCATTCCCCCGGAAGAGAAGTCGGAATTGGCGAGCAATTGTGCACTGAAAACGGTGATTCCACCTCCGGAAGTACCGGGACGGGCAAAGTGGTTGGGGTTGGGTATATCAATTCCCTCCAGGCGCCAGAGCATTCCAAAAGAAGAGTTGCCGCGGATGATGATGTCGTTTTCTGAATCGTCCCCTCCCTGCTGTACTCCGGGAAAAGCCAGGGCCATGCGCCCGGGGTCATTCACTGCTGCCGGGTAACGTTGGGTTTCTTCCGAAGAAAAAGAACGAGTGCTTACCACCGACAATTTGTTGACTGCCTGGGTGGGGTATTCTTTCGCCGTAATAAAAACTTCTTCGGAAGTGGCTTCCCCGATTTGTTCTTCGAGGGCAATTTCTACGAATAGTTCTTTGGCCGAAGTAAGTATCTGATTATCACTGATAAAATCGCTATAACCGGGATATTTGCAGACTACGGTTCTTCGCCCGATGGGTACATTTTCCAGTTTGAAACTCCCCTTGTTGTCGGTAATGCTGCCAATACGGGGATCGGTATTTTCCACAAAAACAGTTGCACCTACAATCGGTTGCTGGCTTATCGCATCCCAGACTTTTCCCCGAATGGTCTGCGTTTTGATTTGTGAAAAAAGGGAAATAGGCAAAATCATCCCCAGTAATACAATCGCAAGAGTTTTCATATCTCCGGTTTTTGAAGAAATTGTTTAGATTTAGTCCGAACATTCAAATCAAACCGAATATACAGTTTTGTTATGAAATACCTGGCTCTCCCTGTGATAATCCTGTGGCTGATATTTTTTCCGGGTTGTACCACTGAACCCGATTTTGTGTCCGTGGACGTGCTTGTCATCGGTGGCGGAGCCAGCGGTGTAACCGCCGGCATACAGGCCGCGAGAGGCGGAGCGCAAACAATAATCATTGAGCCGACTCACTGGTTGGGAGGTATGCTGACTTCGTCGGGTGTACCCGCAACGGACGGCAACCATCGCCTGCCTTCCGGTCTTTGGGGGGAGTGGAGACAGATGTTGTATGATTATTACGGCGGGCCGGATTCGGTTTCTACCGGTTGGGTAAGTAATACCTTGTTTGAACCCCATATCGGCAACCGCCTTTGGAACCAACTGGCCGATCAGGAACTCCAAAACCTGAGCCGTATTCACGGCTATCGGGTAGTGGAGGTACTCAAAGAAAGAAACCGCGTGACAGGTGCCCGGTTTACGAATGCAAACGGCGATATCCGCACCGTAAAAGCCCGAATTACCATCGAAGCTACTGAGCTGGGAGACGTATTGGCTTTGGCCGGAGCCGACTACCTTACGGGGCAGGATACCGAAAACAATCCCCATGACCCACATATTCAGGACATAACCTATGCGGCGATTCTGAAAGACTATGGCCCCGGACAGGATCGGACCATCCCCCGGCCTCCGGGTTACGACCCTGCGGAATTTCACTGTATATGCAAAGAAGTATGCGATGACCCCCAAACACAAGTACCCGATTGCCAGACCGTGTTGAATTACGGCAGATTACCCGGGAAAAAGTACATGATCAACTGGCCCAACAACGGCAACGATTATTACATCAACGCCCTTCCGCTGACGGAAGAAGAAAGACAAAAAGCCTATATCGCAGCCAAAAACCGCACATTAGCCTTACTATATTTTTTCCAGACCGAAGCCGGATTCACCCAACTGGGGCTTGCCGATGACGAATTTCCTACAAGCGATCAGTTGCCCGAACAACCCTATCACCGCGAGGCCCGCCGGGTGAAAGGCCTCTTACAGCTCACCGTGGAAGACATTCTCAATCCTTATGCCGATTCGACCCGGCCCTGGTATCAGCAGGCAGTAGCCGTCGGCGATTATCCATTGGATCATCATCACGATAAAAATCCGAAGGTAAAACCGGAAGAATTTCCGGCCATTCCCTCTTTTTCCGTGCCATATAGGGCGATGATCCCGGAAAAAGTGGAAGGCCTGATTGTCGCGGAGAAAAGTATTTCCGTTTCCCATATTGTAAATGGTGCTACGCGCCTGCAACCCTGTGTAATGCTCATCGGGCAGGCCGCGGGTGCGGCGGCAGCCCTTTGTGTAAAAACAAATACGGATCCCCGGAACCTACCCGTTGCAGACCTTCAGCAGGTATTGCTTGATGCAGGATGCTGGCTGATGCCCTACTTGGACGTCACCCCCGAAGACGCTGCTTTTCAGGCGATTCAGCGCGTGGGCGTGCGGGGGTGGATGCAGGGCAGGGGAGTACCTTATAAATGGGCCAATCAGACCTGGTTTGATCCGGACAGCGTAATTAGCGTTGGCGAGATGAAAAAAATTCTGCGAAAAGTTCCTTCACCGGAAACGGCGGATGAGTTGGGCACCGATAATGACCAGCCGTTGACGTATGGAGTACTGGCACAGGCACTGGCCGGAAAAGCCGAAGGCAACCATTGGTTGGGAGACTGGCTCGAAGAAGCCAACCGGCAGCCGGAGAAATCCCTTACCCGCCGCGAAGTGGCGCGGGTGATTGACAAAGTTTTTGGGTAGGAATAACTGATTATTCACACGTTTGCTAAGTCATCCCACACGTTCGCGTATTGGTAGGTGACCGCCTGTGGTTTTTGACGTAAACTCGGGAAACAAATTTCTTTTGGGTTCTGTGAAAAAATCTTTAATCATCACGCAACCCCGAAATATCCCGATTGTCATTAAATGCAACATGCGATACCCCCAAATGCTAGTAATATGAGCCCTAAACTTTACGCAACCCTGTGGATGTTTTTGTTAAATACAATATTTTGTGGAATGACCCTGGCACAGTCTCCCACCATCTACAACGAATCCGGCGGTACTCTCAGCCAAATCGAAAAAATCCGCCAGGTAATCGAAGCCTATACCAATACTGGCTTTTTTCGGGTGAGGCCCTATGACGGAGATTACTATCATCACCTTGCTTCCGAACATTTCAAGAAAGGTGAATATTCCGAGGCACTGGACGACTATAACTCAGCCATCCGGTATTTTTCGGGTAAAAGCAGCAAACTCGCACGCATGCATTATCAGCGGGGATTGTGCTGGTATATTCTTCAGGATTATGAGAAAGCCGTGAGGGATTTTAATATCGCCATTTCCTTTCGCCCTGACGTTACCGACTCTTATTATTTTCGGGGGAAAATCAATTACCTGATTTACAACGATGCCGGGCTTGCTCGCAGGGACTTTGAAAAAGTCTTACGAATCAGCGTCGGTTCTTCCGTTCAAACAGCCTTTTGCCGGTATTTTCTCGGTGATCGCGATAACGCTTTGCGGGAGATGAACGGCCTGATTTCGAGTACAGGAAGTTTTGAGCGGGAAGTTTATAGCCAATATCACTACGCAATGGCTGGCCTTCAGGGACTAATGGGCAATGCCGAAGGAGCCACCCGTTATCTGCAAAATGCCTTGGATTACGGTTACGACGAAAAGGAGTGGCTTGCACGAGACATCAATTTTTCTCAGGTAAGCAATAGCTATGAGTTCACCCGTCTGATGGAAAAATACGGGATACAGTATCAGTCGGGCAATTGGGATCCCGCCGTCAAATATTATCCGCCCACCAACGAACCCGCCATCACCCTTAAAAACGAAGAACCTTCCCATACCCGTTCGACCGAACCAGCGACACCTTCCTCCCGGAGAGCACCTGCTTCGGTTCAGACCCGCGACCTGAGTTTTACCGATACCGACGGCAATAATCGGATTGACGCCAACGAAAAAACGAGTATTCGTTTTGTGGTGCGCAACAACGGTCCGGCGGAAGCAGAAGATTTATTTGTGCGAATCTCCGAAGAGGGAAAAATCGCGGGCCTTGAGTTTGAGTCTGAAATTACCCTCGGCAATCTAAAGGCATTAGAAGAAAAAGAAGTAGAACTTCCGATTGTGGGCGGAATGTCGCTCGAATCCGAGAAAGCTGATTTTACGATCCAGGTACTGGAAAAAAACGGGTTTGATGCCGACAACCTCTACATTACTATTCCTACACAGGAATTTATGCCTCCGGCTTTGGAAATCGCTGACTTTCACTTCGCGGCGGAAATGGGCGGCAAAATGCGCCTCGGGGTACCGACCACCCTCAAAATCGCCGTACAAAATGCCGGCAGCGGCGATGCCGAAAATGTGCGGATGGAGATGATCCTCCCCGATAACGTATTCACCGCCGGTGAAAACAGCTTCGACCTCGGTACGCTTCGCCCCGGCCAAAGCCAGATCATTGATTTCGAATTTTTTACCAACAAACGTTACGAAGGCGAAGATGTGCCCGTCATTGCCGAAATCACGGAAAAATACGGCAACTACGGAACCCGTCAGACCATGACGGTACACATCAACCAACAACTGGAAGTAAATTCGCGGGTAGTAATCAACGCCAAACCGGATCCTGCTTACGAGGTGAAAGAAATTCGTCTGACTTCGGATGTGGATCAAAACCTGCCGCGCACCTTTGATAAAAACCCCAACGCAATTGCCGTTGTCATCGGTAATCGGGACTATAACAATCCGGATGTGCCTCCCGTGGACTTTGCCCTTCAGGATGCTGCCAGTATGAAAAACTACCTGGTGCAGAGTTTTGGTTTTGACGAAAACAATATCATCTTTCTTCCCAACGCTACCCAGGCCGATTTTAATGGAATATTTGGCACAACTCAGGACTACAAAGCGCGGTTGTACAATCTGGTAAAGCCCGCCGAATCCGATGTGTTCATTTTTTACAGCGGACACGGTGCGCCCGATCTTCAGACCGAAGAAGCCTACTTTGTGCCGGTGGACTGTGATCCTTCCCTTGTGCGGTTTAACGGTTACGGAATCAACACCTTTTACGCCAACCTCAGCAAAATTCCCTACCGTTCCCTGACCGTTGTGATTGATGCCTGTTTCAGCGGAGCATCGGATCGGGGAACCCTCATTCCGCAAGCGTCGCTGGTGCGCATCAAATCCGGCAATAATGTGCTGAAAGATCCCAAAGCCATGGTATTCACTTCTGCCAGTGGCACCGAAATCGCCTCCTGGTATGCCGAACAGTCGCATTCGCTTTTTACCTACTATTTCCTTAAAGGTCTTCAGGGAGAAGCCAATGCCAACCGCGATGCAGAAATCACCCTCGAAGAAATGCGCACCTATATCAACGAACAAGTTCCCTACATGGCCCGCCGACTCAAAAATCGCGTACAGACGCCAGAAGTTTACGGCCAAAACGAAAAAATAATCATTAACAATTAACCATTTACAATTAAACATTGATAATCATGAAGTCTCATAAAATTATTACCCTCGCACTTTCGATGATCCTCTCCCTTTTTGTGGCATTGCCTGCTCATGCTCAGTATGTCATGAAAGAAAAAGAAGTCAGCCCTAAAAAAATGGAGAAACTGACCAAAAAAGAGAAAAAGGAACTCGTCCAGGACATTAAAGAAGAACCCGTAAGAGAAGCTCGCAAAGAGGCTAAAAGCCTGGAAAAAGAAGGTTACCTCGTATTCCCCGGCAGTATGCCTATGGACAAACAACTGGAGCGCGTATGGATGAAACAATACCAGGAAAACCCGGACGGTTCGGCCAAATACCTTTTCTCTGACGGAAACGGTGTAGGCAAAACCCAAACCGCTGCCGAGATGCAGGCGATGGAAGCCGCTAAACTTCAACTTGCCGGCCAGATTTCCAACGAAGTGAATCAGATCATTGAAGGAAAAATCGCCAATGACCAGATTGATCGTGAAACCGGTAACTCGCTGACAAAATTTGTTGCAGGCAGCAAAAACTACATTGTGCAGAACCTCTCATACGTAAAACCTGCTTTTAAAATCTACCGCAACGTAGGTAAAAAAGACATGGAAGTAGCGGTGAAAATGTTTTACAGCGTAGAAGAAGCCATGCTGGCCGCTGAAAAAGCCCTTGAAATGAAAGTGCGCCAGGAACTTGAAGGCGAAGCCGACGAGCTGATCGAAGAGATCAATACCCTCTTCCGCAAATAAATTAGGTGAGAAGGGTACGGCGTACAAGGTTTTGGCAAATCTGATACGTTGTACCCTTCTTCGTTTTTCAACACTAACAAATACAGGAATGTTCAGGAATTTACTTGTAGGGGTATTGATTTTGGGCATGGTCGGGACATTATTCGCCCAAAAAACCCAAAAATCTTCCGGTGAATATCAACTGAGTCTTACAAACTCCAACTTCTCCGAACAGGCGGCCTGCCAGTATTGCCTGGAAAGAGCGATGGTGGACGCAATCGAAAAAGCATTTGGCTCGGTAGTCATTCAGGGAAATACCACTTCTGTGCGAAATGAAAATACCGGCGAAACGGTAGAGACTACACAGATATTCAACATGATCGCCGAAACTTATGTCAATGGTCAGTGGCTTAAAACGCTGGATGAAGAATGTGAACGGTTTACGAGTGACAACGGCGAGTTTTGGATAAGTTGTAAAGTAAAAGGAACGGTTCAGGAACTTGAAAAGCCAAGTATTGACCTGAAAATCAAAGCATTGGACTGTGAAAGTGCCGGATGCGAAACTTCGCAGTTTAAAGATGGCGAATCCTTTTATCTGTATCTGAAAAGCCCGGTGGACGGTTATGTGACGGTTTATCTCTCCGATGCTTATACCGCTCAGCGACTATTTCCCTACCGCAATATGCCTTCCGACCAGATGAATTCTGTTCCGGTAAAAGCGGATAAAGAATATATCCTTTTCTCCGGAGCAAAAGACCAGTTTGGTTTAAAAAGTTATGTGGACGAATACGAACTTTTTGCCAATGAAGAAGTAGATCAGAACCGAATATTCGTAGTTTTTACCCAAGAACCCATTACGAAACCGGCTCTGTCTAAAGGAGGAAAAAACGAATCGGTGGAAATGCCGATGGAATTAAAATCGGATGATTTTCACGAATGGCTTGCCAAAAACAAACAGTACAATAAAGACATGGAAGTCGCCCGGCTTGATATTATGATCCGCAAGGAATAAACTATTTGCCATGAAAAAATCGGTTATTATTTTTTGTTTTCTGACTGGCCTTACTCTGTCGGTTTCTGCTCAGGTACAGACTTGGGAGGAAAAAATGGAGTCCATGCGCCAGCGGGTGCAAATGAAAATGGAAAACCAGCAGCGGCGGGTGGACCTTCAGTTTGCCAACCAAATGCGCCGTATGTGGCTTCAAATGCAGTTTTTTGAAGGAGAAGCTGCCCCCGAAATACCGGAACCCTCGATCCCCAAAGTATATGACCCTGCTATTCGTATCCCCCAAAATCAGCAGGAAATGCGGGTGATTCCCGACCTGAATCTGCCCTCGGACGAGGGCCTTGTCTATGCACCCGATCTTCGCCTCAACCCCGAACCGGAACCCGAAGTGTCGGCTCCCGATCCCGCCATGGAGGCCGACGTCAACCGTATGAACCGCGAAGTGCAGTTAGCTTATTTCGGTAAACAAATGGCCCTCCGCTACGATTCCGGGATGGAATTTGAAATGGCATCGGTACTTAATGTCAATTCGATCGCCGACCAGTGGGAACAACTCGAAAAAACTCCTTACGAGTACCTCGTCTATCAACTCACCCGCCAGGCACGCGACCTTAAACTCAACGACTGGGGATTTGCCATTCTCGTAAATGAAACCGCCAAACAAATTTACCCTCACGACAAAAATGCACGGACTTTGTTTAACTGGTTTGTACTTACAAAAGCCGGATACATCGCAACCGTGAGTTATGAAGGAAACCAATTGTATCTTATGGTTCCTTCCAAACATGTCCTTTACGGAAAAAGTTATCTCCAGGGCAAAGAGCATAAACTTTATGCCATTGACCTTGACGGTGGAAATCCCGAATTGTTGCGCGCAAAAGTTTTCCAGGCACAACATCCTGAAGCCAAAAAAGTGATGGATTTTCAGATAAAAAATACCCCGGTTTTTCCCGATCAGTCGAAGCGAAAAATGATGAATTTTTCTTACGCCGGAAAAACCTGGGCAGTTCCCGTGGAGGTCAACACGAACCTGGTGGATTTTTATGAGACTTATCCGTTTGTGGATTTGGAAATTTATATGTCAGCTCCGCTTTCCGCTTCTGCCAACGAGTCTATGGTTTCGGCACTGCGAAAAATTGTAACAGAAATGCCACTCAGGCAGGGGCAATCACGAGAAGCCGAAGGAGTAAACCTGATTCTCCGTTTTGTACAGACGGCTTTCCCCTACAAACCCGACAACGAACAATTTGGGCAGGAGCGTTACCTTTTTGGCGACGAAACCCTTTATTATCCTTACAGCGATTGTGAAGACCGTTCGGTACTATTTGCCCATCTGGTAAAAGAAATCATGGGCCTTGAAGTAGTGGGCTTGTTGTTTCCCGGACATGCCGCTACGGCAGTACAATTTACTACCGACGTGCCCGGCGATTATGTCCGGTACCAGAATAAAAAATACGTGATTTGCGACCCTACTTACATCAACGCCGACTTAGGCATGGTACTGCCCGACGTGGAGGGCCAAAGCGCAAAGATCGTCGCGTTATAAACCTCGTTGTTCCTCCGCGTTCTCTGTGGTTCAAATCCGTCGCAATCGAAAAAATCACAGAGAACGCGGAGAAACACGGAGAAACACGGAGAGTTATTTCTCTGCTGAGACGAGCGGTCGTATGACCTCCGTCCAGATCTCATAACCCGTTTCATTCATGTGCAAACTGTCGCTGACAAACAGATCACTGCGCACCGTGCCGTTGGGTTTTAACATAGGCGAAACGATGTCCACATAAGCCAAATCCTCATTTGCCTCACAATATTGCCTTACGAGCGCATTCGTTTGAGTAGCTTTTTCGAACAAATTTTTGCGCGCAACCGAAGGTTTGATGGAGATAAAATAAATCTTTGTATCGGGGCTTTGTTCCCTTGTCAGGCGATGAAATTCCTGAAACGTGCGGAGCATGGAATCCGGAGAAACCGCCTCGGAAGTAATATCATTATCCCCTTCATAGACAAATACCGCCTTCGGCTTGTAAGGCCATACTATGCGGTCGGCATAGTGGATAAGCTCGGGCATGGTCGAACCACCAAATCCCCGGTTGACGACGGGGTAAGGCGCGAGGTCTTCGACCAGGGTTTTCCACATTCGGAGACTGGAACTACCGGCAAAAACAATTGCCTCGGCGGGCACGGGCCGCGCCTGATCTGCGGCTTCAAACGCAGCGATTTCCTCCGCGAAGCGGAAGGAGGGTTGTGACTCCGAAACCGGAGCTTCGGCAGGCTGTTTTTCTTTGACCGCCTGGCAGGCGAGCAGCGAGATCAATAGCAGAAGTAGTGGTAGTTTTTTCATGTGAAAAGTTGGGGATGAAATTATTCTGTTTTTAACATATCGAGTTCCAGCGCAAAACCGGGGAGAACCTCTCCGGCGGAGAGATTTCCGGAATATCCCTTATGGACATCGCGGCTGCCGTCGGCATGATAGATATAAACGGTTTCGTTTTCTGTGTCAAACAACCAGCCCAAAGAAGCACCGTAGGCGATATAATTTTTCATTTTTTTCTGGAGGCGGCTCAGCGAATCCGAATGGGAACGCAATTCAATCACAAAATCCGGGCATAGGGGGACAAAATTCTTTTTGTCGGTGGGACTAAGTGCCGCATATCTTTCTTTGCGGATAAAAGCCGCATCGGGAGAACGAACCACTTCTTTTGTCGGATCAATCCGGAACCCTGCGGAAGAATCGAAGACAAATCCCAATTTCGTGGATACATTCCAGTTGGAAAGTTGGCGAACAATTTCGGCGTTTATCCGCCCAGTTTCGGAAAAAGTAGGAGCCATAATTTCAATTTCACCTTTTTCATTGCGTTCGATCCGCAGGTCGCGTTGCTCCTGCGTAAAATGGATAAACTCCTCATCCGACATACGTCCGAGGACTTTACTTGCGATCATCAGGCGGGGCAATTGAAGGAGATTGTTCATTTCATCAGCATTTTCTCAAATATAGGGAAAAATTGGGATTAAGTTTAAAGAGCCTTGAGTATAGATTCCCGCATTCACGCCCCCCATTTTTAAAAACCACAATATATTTTAACAATATTCAATCATTCTTATTATTTTGCCTTTGGAACATTACCTGTTGCGGTTATGAATGATAAAATCAAGGTACTTTTTCTTTCTGCGAATCCTACAGACGACTCCATTCGACCGGAGGTTTCCATCAGGGAAATTGAAGAAGGCATAAAAAGAGGCAAAATCAGGGAAAAATTTGATTTTGTATCCAAAATGGCAGTTACAACCCGGGACATAAGCCGGGCGATTTTGGATGAAAAACCCGATATTGTACACTTTTCAGCAAAGGGTGAAAACCTGGATTCGCTGATTGTGGCGGCAGCGGATGGTTCCGGCCCTAAAGCAGTAACGGCTAATGCTCTCGCAGATTTATTTGAGGTTATCAATGAGCGGCATCCCGTTCAATGTGTAGTGGTCGCTGCGGCTGTTTCAAAAGAAGCATTGACTGCGATTTCAAAGCATGTGCCTTTTGTCATCGGGATGAGCCAAGAATTGAAACATGATGGCGTCCGCAGCTTTGAAGTGGGATTTTATGATGGGTTGGTAGTGGGCGATCCCATTCCTTTCTCTTTTGACTATGCTTGTAGTGCTATGGGTATGGACGGATTTGATAGAAAAATTCCGGTTATATTGAAACGGGAGGAACATGCGCCTGGTTTATTTCGAGAGCATAAACCTCCGACTCCACAGGCAAAAATTTCGCATTTGGAAGCGGAGGGACTTAAAAACCAATTGGAAATCTACCAGCAAAAACTCAATTTTTTTCGCATAGAAAGAGCAACTACCGCAGATGCCGAAACCAAATTTGCGCTGGATCAAAAAATAACAGAAATCGAAAAATCAATTGCCGCTATCCGGCAAAAACTGGGAGAATAGTATGCCAAATCAGCAAATAGAAACAACAAGGGATACGCTGATCGAAAAGTTGAATTTTTTTCGAACGGAATTAGTCATTGCATCGGATGCGGAAACGAAGTTTAGTTTGACTGAGAAGATCAAAGCATTAGAGAAGCAGCTAACCCAATCTGCTAATCCCGACTCATTCCACTTCGATAAGAAAGAACCCCGCCCGCGTTACAGCTTCCTTTCCTGCAACCGTGAATCGGAAATGGAAATTTTAACCCGCCATTTTGAAAATCACAAAAGTCAACCTTTTCAGCACTATTTTATCCACGGACAAAGGTCTGATAAACCCGAAAGCCTGGTGGAAAGGTTTATTTATGAAGTGCTGACCGTAGAGAAATATGAAATTGACTATCCAGTTGCTCATGAAAATAACGCTCATCCGGTTCTTGCTCCGATTCAACTTCGAATTACCGAAAATGAACAGGTGGTACAAAGCCAGTTTTGCGGTTGTTTCCTGCATCGTTTTTATCACCCTTCGGAACATAACACGGCACGTATCTCTACCCTTGAGGATTTTTTCCAATCTCAAAAACCCATTTTACAAAAAGACTATTGCATCTGGGTATTTAAGTTTGATGGTTCTCGCCGGGATTCGGTGCTTCCTACTTTTATTCGCTGGATTCTGGAAAAATTCTGCTGCGGTAAAACTCCGGGGGTGAAATTTTTGTTTTTCTATATTTTTGAAGAAGAAACAACGGAAAAACCGAAAAATTTTCTGAGGTTTTGGGAAAAAAAATCACCGGGTCTCCTGCAAAAAATAAAGGAAATATCCGCGCAGGAGAATCTATTTTGTTGCCATTTGCCGGGCATGTCCCGCGTAAAATCAAAAGATATTATGAATTGGTTTGATCGCCATACCAGCCAAACCTACAAAGCAGAAACACTGCTGGAAGAAGCAACCCAAAAATATAACAAACATTTTGACTCGGAGACCAATTCGTTTTCCATGCACGTAGTAGAAGATTTCCTCGAAAATATCATAAAAAAATTCACCGCTCCCGCATTCCAATCCTAAAACCATGCCCATAGACCACTACCAGCAGAAAAACCTCCCCGCGGTAAAACCTGACGTCAAAAACGATCCGGAAAAGTATAAACCCTCCGATGCGCTTATCAATGCCCTCAATGTGGCGCTCGAACTCAATATGCCGCTCCTGCTAACCGGTGAGCCGGGTACGGGTAAAACGCAGTTTGCCCACCATATCGCTCACCGTTTCGGCCTCGGTAAGGTGCTGGTTTTTAACGCCAAAACTACGTCCATCGCCAGCGATCTCTTTTATCGCTATCAGGCGGTCAAACATTTTCAATACATCCAAAATATTCAACACAACAGCGATTCGAGCAAATCGGTCGAGGATTTTATCGAATTCGAAGCCCTCGGAAAGGCCATCCGGATTGCCATGACGGATAAAAAACGTTCGGTGGTGCTCATTGACGAAATTGACAAAGCGCCCCGCGATTTTCCCAATGATATTCTCAACGAACTGGAAAACCTCGAATTTTCGGTGCCGGAAATGGATCAAAAATTCAAAGCCCCGGACGACCTCCGCCCCATTATCATCCTGACCAGCAATTCGGAGAAAAATCTGCCTGCACCTTTCCTCCGCCGATGTGCCTATGTCAATATTGATTTTCCCAAGGGAGACGGCCTGCTCAAAATCGTGCAAAACAAACTGCCCGATTACCCCGACATGCAAACCTGGATCACCGAATTTGAAAAAATCCGCGAACGCGCCGCCGCCCTCAATACCAAAAAACCCGCCACCGCCGAGTTTATCTCCTGGCTGATTGTGCTGAAAGAACTGGGTTTCCAGGCGGCTGATCTCAATTCCTCCGACAAAAACGCCCAACTCCTTCAGTCGTATTCGGTACTCGCCAAAAGCGAAGAACTACTCAAAGACTTGGCGAAAAAGCTGAGTGAAAAATGAACCTGACCCCTTCCACTCCATACCCCAGCCCCCCGGCAGCCTTTCCCGCCCTCATCGAAGCGCTGGAACAAAAAGGCATCCGCCTCTCCGCCGATACATGGCTGCGGGTATATCGGATGTTGGAAAAAAACGAAGACCCCGCCCGCCTCAAACTCCTGCTCTGCCCGCTCATCGTCTCCTCTCCCGACGAACAAACCCTCTTTTACGAAGTATTTGACCGGTTTTGGGGGGTGAATAAAATACCGGAAACGCCTTTACCCAAAAAAGATTTTTTTGACAGGGAAAAGCCACAATTGCCGGAGGAAGGTGAAAATATTCTCCCTCCCGAACCTCCCCGCGAACCCGATCTGCCGCGCATGCCCCGCCCGTATGTCTTTGGAGCAATAGCCGCCCTGGCAGGCATTGTGGCCTCGCTGGCCGTCTGGTTTATTCCCGATTTGCCGATGAACCTCCGCCTTTTGCTGCAAATTTTTCTGTTGCTATTGGCCGGGGTAGGCGTGTGGATATACCGCCTCCGACAGCGCAAACTCGTCGCCCGGCGCATTGAAGCCAAAGAGCCTCCCTGGTTTTGGAATATAGACCTGAAAATCCGGGAGCGGCTGGATTTTGGGGCAGAACTGCCCATTCTCGCCCAACAACTGCGCCGGAGATTGCCCGGCAATCATCCGCATCTCAACCTACGTGCAACGATAAATGAAACCCTTCGCAGCGGCGGCGCGCTGTCCCTTCGGTACGACTACCGCACCCGCCCGGCGGAGTACCTGTTTCTCATTGACCAGACCTCCTTTGCCGATCACCGGAGGCATTTGTACGAAATGTTGTACAAAGAACTGCTGCACAACAACGTCTATGCCGAGCGGTTTTTTTACACCGACGACCTGCGGTTATGTTGGAACGAAAAACATCCCGGCGGCATCAGCCTCGAAAAAATCGCCCTGCGGTATGCCGACTACCGCCTCATCATTTTTGGCGACGCCTGGAAGATGATCAACCCTGTGAGCGGGTTGCTGATGAACTGGACGCAGGTATTTGACAACTGGGAAAACCGTGCGCTGATGACCTCCCGGCCTACTGCCGCCTGGGGATATGACGAACTGCGGCTTTCGGAGCGGTTTGTGGTACTTCCCGGCAATCCGGAGGGACTTTTGCAGGTGATTCATTACTTTGAAGAAATCAAAAAATACAATCCCCGGGTAGTGCGGGATACCCTCATACAGCCGGAGATTGAAGCCACGGTTGCGGGGCTGAGCCAATATTTTAACCCATCCGTACAGACCTGGATCGCCGCCTGCGCCATTTACCCGGAGGTGAACTGGGATTTGACCCTATATCTGGGCGAATTTCTCTCCGGACATGTAAAGGAAAACCTGCTCACCTTTGCAAACCTTGTCAAAATCGCCCAATTGTCGTGGTTTCGAAACGGGCGTATGCCCGATAAAGATCGGGGAGACTTACTCAACACCTTGAACAAACCCCTGCGTCTGACCTTACACCAGAAAATGGTGGACGCCCTTGAGGAGCAGTTTCATCGCAGCCCGGTACCTGTAGTGTCTGCAGCCTACAGCGAGTTTCGGCTGCAACTGGCCGTACACAAACTCGAATCCGGCAACTTTGAAGACAAACGCAAAGACTTACAGCACGAGATCAAAACCCTGATTCAAGAAGGCGTCAAAAACGACTTTATCGCCATCCAGAGTGTGGCGGCCCCCAGCCCGCTGGATGTGGTAGTTCCGGAGGGTTTGCGCAGCTTGGCTTTTACCGCTGCGGGAACTACCCTGGCCGACCGGCTGCGGAAACTCATTCCATCGGGAAAACCGAAGCAGGTAAAGCCCGTGGAGGAAAAATCAGACTCAGAATCACCCGAAAACGAAACCCCTCAACCCGAACCCCCAACTCCGGATAACACGGAGGCGGCGGAACCCGAGCCAACCTCTTTTGTCTCCCCAACTTCCCGCCAGACACTTCCTCTGCCGGAGATGGTTTTTATCAAGGGTGGCACGTTTGACATGGGGAGTGAAAAGGGCGAAGATAGAGAAAAACCCATTCATAAAGTCACGGTGAGCGATTTTTGGCTGGGGAGGACAGCGGTGACGGTGGGGGAATATTTGCGTTTTTGTGAAGCTAGTAACACTCATTGGCCGGAGTGGTTGGAGGAAGGTAGTGATTATCATTTTGAAACGGGTAAGGATGATTATTACAGAAAAAGGGGATACAATAAACGTGCAGGGATTGAAAATCTTCCGATTGTCGGCGTGAGTTGGGATAATGCAGTAGCTTATTGTAACTGGCTGAGCGAGCAGACGGGCCAGAAGTGGCGATTGCCGACGGAGGCAGAGTGGGAGTATGCGGCAGGAGGGGGTTCAGCGGAGCGGACGATTTACGCGGGTACGAGTGATGAAAAGAAGCTGGGCGAGTATGCGTGGTATAGCAGCAATTCCAACAGCCAGACGCACCCGGTGGGCCAGAAAAAGCCCAACCGGCTGGGTTTGTACGACATGAGTGGGAATGTGTGGGAATGGTGTTCGGATTGGTATGGTGATTACCCTTCGTCGGATATATCTGATCCACAAGGCCCTGATAGCGGCTCCTACCGTGTGTATCGCGGCGGCAGTTGGGACGACGATGCGACGTTCTGTCGCGTTGCCTTTCGCGGCTACTATACGCCCGACTTTCGCTTCAATTTTGTTGGCTTCCGCCCCACCAGGACTAATTAACTTTTAGATTTTTTACCTTTTTACCTTTTGTCGGCACAAAAAACCCTCAAAAAGTGGCTATGGGGGGTGCAGGGGGGCTTTGCCCCCCTGCCACGTTACGCGTATAGGTTACGCATATAGTCAGGAAGAAGACCGGGTTTTTGGCACGAGAATGGGTATATGGGGTTTTTACGTCTGCATATATGCGCAGCGTGTAATTGGAAAGTATGGAGATAAAAATTTTCACCTTGCGATTTGAGGGGGAAAAAGGTCAGTTTATGACGGAGGAAATGGAGGCGTTTTGTGCCAATAAACGGATTGTGGAGAGTAAAAGTGCCTTTTTTCAGACGGGAAATACCCCCTGGTGGACCGTATATAAGGTTTGGAATCGGTAAGAGGTTTTGGCCCCAAACGCATCGCCAGTTACGGGCAGGAAATCATCCAGATGATCAAACAATTTTACGGCCATGACACCCCGGAGAGTTGACCAGTACCCGGTCTTCGGGCAGTGGTACCGCACGCTCAATGCAATCATGGATCTATGCGATAAACTGCCCCGTTCGGTGCGTCCTACGCTGACCCAGCAGATCCTGCAGCACAGCCTGGAGATCATTGATCTGCTTACGGAGTCCATTTACCAGAAAGAACGCCGTCCGCTGCTGCTGCGGGTCAACCTTCGGCTGGAGCAATTGCGGATATTATTTCGCATCTGCTTTGACCGGAAGTATATATCGGGTAAACAATTTGAACATCTCACCTCCGAAACCGATGCTACGGGCCGCATGATCGGCGGTTGGCTGAAATCGCCCGTGGCCCCTCACCCATGAAACGATCCGGCAATTTGTGGGAGACGCTGACGAGTTTCGGCCACTTACATCAGGCCTTTCACCAAGCGCGGAAAGGCAGCAGTCGAAGTCCGGAAGCCCATGCCTACTTTTTTCACCTGGAAAAGGCGTTGTTTTCTTTGCAAAGCGAGCTAAAGGAAGGCGCATATATGCCTTCACCCTACCGATATTTTCGCATATATGACCCGAAAGAGCGCGTGATCTCGGTGGCTCCCTTTAAAGATCGGGTGGTTCACCATGCGGTCGTGAGGTTGATGGAGCCGATTTACGAGCGGTGTTTTATTTTTGACAGCTACGCAACCCGAAAAAATAAAGGAACCCACGCCGCCATTCACCGGGCACAGGAATTTTTGCGGGAAAATCGGTGGTTTTTCAAAACCGATATAGACCAGTATTTTGCCTCTATCCGGCATGACCGGTTGCGGGAAATTTTAGCGAGGAAAATCAAAGACCCGCAGTTTCTAGCCTTAATCGAAAAAATCATCCGGAACGGCGGAGAAAACGGGGTAGGTTTGCCCATTGGCAATCTCACGAGCCAGTTTCTGGCGAATGTCTATCTGAACTCGTTTGACCATTTTGTGAAGGAGGAATTAAAGGTAAAGGCCTATTTGCGGTACATGGATGATTTTGTCCTCTTTTCCGAAGACAAAAACCACCTGAAAGCATGGCGGGGGGAAGTGGAGGACTATTTGCGTACCACCCTCGCCGTGGAACTGAAACCTTCGGCCAGTTTTTTTAATCAGCGGTTAAACGGGTTACGGTTTTTGGGAGCGCGTATATTTCCCGATTTAGTGCGCATCCACCCCGAAAATTTGCGGCGATGTATAAAGCGGATGAAGGCCGCGGAATCCGCACTCGCAAAGGATGAAATGACCGGAGAAGAATGGTTGCTCAGTCTGGAAAGCCGCCGGGCGGGGGATAAGGATCGGGGACAAAATGCGCACTTCGGCGAATCGCGAGAATGAAAAATAAAGAGAGATGCCGTTGGCTACCGATGTTGCGGCCCTCCGGGCCTTTGTGTCTGCGACACACCGTTTTGGTGCCAAAGGCATAGAAACATGTGATCGCTCCGCGATCGCGCCTCCGGCGCATCATATTCGTCGCGGGGGAATTCATTCCCCCATTTGCGACGCCCCAATATTGATAGCGAGGGAATTCATTCCCTCGTTTGGTACGATTTACAAAGTAAGAAGGAAACCGCAGGTCGCTTACTTCATACTTCCCCCACACCCCGTCAGTACCCCTTCCCAAGGGGTACGGTTCGACGGAAGGGGTTAAACACAAAGGGGTACGGTTCGACGGAAGGGGTTAAACCACATCCACCTGCCGGTAGGCGTTTATGAGTTTGCGCTCGCCTTCTTTGCCTTTTTCGGCGTTGCCGTGTTCCATGCCGAGGATGCCGGTGAATCCTTTTTTGTGGATGTGTTTAAAGAGATTTTGGTAGTTCATCTCGCCCGTTGTAGGCTCGTTGCGGCCGGGGTTGTCTCCGATCTGAAAATAGGCTACTTCGTCCCATGCGGCTTCAATATTGGGGATGATGTTTCCTTCCTGGATTTGTTGGTGGTACATGTCAAACAGTATCTTACACGACGGACTTCCCACCGCACGGCAGATTTCATATCCCTGCGAGATTTTGGTGAGAAACAGGCCCGGATGGTTGAAAAAATTAAGCGGCTCCAGTACCATAACCAGTCCGTGTGGTTCGAGGATTTCGCAGGCTTTTTTCAGCGCTTCGATGACATTGACGGTCTGATAGCCCATGTCTTTGCGCAGGTCCAGATGGCCGGGCACGACGGTCATCCATTTGGCGTTGACTCGTTTGGCGACTTCGACGGAGTCGCGAATGTCTTTCAGAAATTCGTCGCGAAACTCCGCCTTGCCAGAGGTCAGGCTGGCTTCCGACCAATAGATCTTGTGGGCGACAAACACGCCCATTTCGATGCCTCTTTTGGTCATCGCCTGAGCCATTTTTTCCTGAACGGCGACTTCTCTGCCCTTCATTCCGTTGTCCTCGAAGGCTGTAAATCCTTCGTCAGCCATGAAATTGAGTTGATCTACGGGGTCTTCTCCGGCCGAATTTTTAAACATGCCAATATGAGGAGCATATTTCATGTTGAATTTTTTCCCCTCAAAAGTGGATTTATTTGAGGCGGCAATTCCGGTGGTAACAGTAGCGGCCACGGTAGCGGCGGCTACGCTTTTTTTGACAAAATCTCTTCGTTTCATTGGAGTTGTAGTTTTAGTGGTTAATGTATTTCGGTGAAGTAGAGGGCTGTTTGATTTTTTTTATGGAGCTTATGGGCGATTTTTTTTCCTTTTTCGGCTCCCACGATGCTGAGGGTTGTGGCCAGGGCATCGGCGTCCATTCCGTCAGGAGCCACTACGGTGACGAGTCTTCGACTCTGAATACCGTAACCCGTCCGCGGATCAATGATGTGGGAATACCGTTTCCCGTCTGCTTCGACATATTTATAGGTATCTCCGGAAGTGGCTACTCCGCAATGACTGAGGTAAAGGGTCTTGCGTAGGGTATCGGGGGTTTCTTTTTGGGTAAATATTTCGACTTTCCAACCGGTCTGGCCGGGAGGGGGAGCACCGAGGCGAAGCCCGCCGCCACCGTCCACAAGGGCAACCGGTATTCCTTCCCGTAACAAAACTTCATAAGCCTTGTCGGAGGCGTAACCTTTGGCGATTGCGCCGAGGTCGAGTTTCATTCCCGGTTGTTTCAGCATGACTGACAGGTCTTTTTTCCGAAGCTGAAGGTTTTTATAGTTTACTTTTGCAACCGCCTTCCAAATCTGTTCTTCTGATGGCAAAACCTGTTGTCGCATGGCTCTTCGCCAAATCAGGCTCAGGGGACCAATCGTTACATCAAAAGCGCCTTTGCTGTATCGGGAAACCTGCTGCGACCGCACCAGTACGTTCCACAGATCGGAACTGACTTTCTGATATGTGCCGGTGCCTGCCTGAGCGGCTAACCTGCTGATTTCGCTATCGGGCAAATAGTCGCTCATGCTTTGGTTGAGAGAGTCTATTCGGGCAAATGCTTTTCC
Organism: Bacteroidia bacterium; assembly: GCA_033764335.1. Taxonomy (GTDB): domain Bacteria; phylum Bacteroidota; class Bacteroidia; order J057; family J057; genus JAGQVA01. The sequence continues at coordinate 55,773 of JANRJC010000031.1, forward strand.
AGCGGCATTTTGGGCAATGGCTTCATTTTCTGCATAGAGCACGATCCGAAAAGTAGTGCCCATCTGCGGGTGTTCGAAGGTAAACCGCCCGGTTTGCTGGGAAAAAAGAACGTTATTTCCACAACAAACACCGGACAATCCGCAAAAGCAGATTACCCGGTGCAGTGTTGTGAATAACCGGATAAGGCGTTTCATTCGGTTTTATCGGGCTTCAGACACTCCCGGAGTGGCAATCGGGTAAAATCCGTTTTTGTCGGGTAAAACTGGCGGTTGGGCGTCCCAAGCGAAGGTTTTAGGCAGCAGGCTAACTTGTGAGTTGATGGCATCTTCCCATTCAATCACTTTGCCGGAATAGGTGACCATTCGTCCGAGAATAGCCGTCATGGTGCTTTTTGCTCCGTTTTCTGCGTCGGCAAATTTGTATTCACCGGCGGCGATGGCGGCAAAAAGTTCGTCGTGTTCTACCTGATAAGGATCGGCTTGTTCGCGGGATTTGTATTCCCAGATGGTATGGCCTTTGGCGGTCTGAATGACTCCGGGTTTGGGCGCAAATCCGCTGGAACCCTGGAAAGCCTCCGAGACGCGGTTCATACATCCTTTGATATGGCGACACTGGCTAAACATGCGCTGGCCATTGGCAAATTCGTACTCTACGGCAAAATGGTCGAATATTTCTCCGTATTCTTTTCCGTTTCTGACTTGTCTTCCGCCCATGCCATGTGCGCGTACGGGATAACCTTGGAATACCCAGTTTCCGACGTCGAGGTTGTGGATATGTTGTTCGACGATATGGTCACCGCAGAGCCAGTTAAAGTAGTACCAGTTGCGCATCTGGTATTCCATCTCGGTCTGTTTTGCCTCGCGGGGTTTTACCCATACGCCGTCGCTATTCCAATAGACATGAGCCGTATGAATGTCGCCAATCGCGCCGCCGTGCAGATGGGTAACCCACTGGCGGTAAACATCCTGATAATGGCGCTGTAGCCCTACGACTACGTTGAGTTGTTTCTTTTTGGCTTCTTCTGCTGCTGCCAATATCCTGCGCACACCGGGTGCGTCAGTGGCTACGGGTTTTTCCATGAAAATATGTTTACCCGCAGCGACAGCTGCTTCAAAATGAATCGGACGGAATCCGGGAGGGGTCGCAATGAGTACCACGTCACAAAGTTTGATGACTTCTTTGTAAGCATCAAAACCTACAAATTTGTTGGATTCGGGTACATCCACGCGGTCGGACATGCTGGCCGTTCCTTTTCCGGTGTAATCGGGGTAGTCCTGTGCCGTGAGGTTTTTGTAGCTTTGGTCGAGGCGATCCCGGAAGGCATCTGCCATCGCTACGAGTTTGACACTCTGGTGAGTACTCAGGGCCTGAGCCGCGGCTCCTGTACCGCGACCACCGCAGCCGATAAGGCCGATTTTGATGACATCACTTCCACCTGCATAAGCTTTGGCCGAAATGATGGGCAACTGACTTGCCATCAACCCGCCCATTACCAGCGTAGAGCTTTTGATAAAGTCTCTCCGGTTGAACTGGGAAGGCGTTTTTTTCGTTTTTTCTGAAGACATAATAGTTAGTGTTAAAATTCAAAAATTATTCATCCAAAGTAATTTTCCAGAATTGAGCGACCTCTTCGGCGGTCATTTGCCGGGCAGGGCGAACCAGCCGGAAACCCACAAAAGGCGAGTCGGTATTCCACCAGAAACTTTTAGGCAACTGGGGGTCGCGGCGTTTCCAGTTCATGCTTGACTCGGTACGGGCTGCTGAGCGAATATCGTGGGCATCGTTGTCCCAGTTTCCCCCTTTGACGGTGCGGGGATGGAGTTTGACCGGAACTGACCACGGAGATACATTCTCCGAATCATTCATACCCGCGTAGAAATCGGCTTTGTACTGGTCAAGGGTCCATTCAGAGACATTGCCGTGCATATCGTAGAGTCCCCACGGATTGGGTTTTTTGAGGCCCAGCTTGTGATAAGCGGCATCGCTATTTTCGTAGTACCAGGCGTAGTCGCCGAGTTGAGTGGAGTCATTGCCAAAGGAAAAAGCGGTTTCCGTACCTGCACGACAGGCGTATTCCCATTCGGCTTCGGTAGGCAGACGGTAAAATACTCCGGTTTTCTGGTACAAAAATTTACAGAAACGCAAGGCGGCGTATTGAGTCATACTCACCGCCGGGAATCCGTGTTTTCCCATGCCAAAAGTAGGGTCTTCATACGGTGGGCTGGGACGGGTAATGGCGTCAGCCGAATAACTTCCCGGTTTGCCCCCGGTAGAGTCGTTGTCTTTTTCCCGGTCGCGGAAAAGTTCGTAGAGGTCAAAGGAAACCTCAAGTTTCCCCATCCAGAAAGAATCAACCTTGACCGGTTTTTGCGGGCCTTCGTCGGGGTCTCTTCCTGCTTCTGTATCCGGACTGCCGATCCTAAAAGTTCCTCCCGGGATCAACACCATGTCAAAAGTAACCGATGTGCCGGGTACGGCCTGAGTATAAGCGCCGTGAATCGTCTGGCTGGTGAGCGTAACGGGTCGCAGCAGGAAAACAATCCCCGAGAGGGTTACAAGGAAAATATTTTTCAGCGTGGTTTTTGTCATTGATTTAATTGTCATGCTCCAAAAAACAGGTTAAAAATGAGGGTTACGTCTTTGCCGGTTTCGATTTGTCCAAACATTGCGGAGGGAGGTTCCATTCCATAAGTGGTCATGTCGAGCGATTTTTCTCCGGTAAAGTTGTAGCGGCCGTCGGTTCCTTTTTTTCCCGTCAGCGGAAAGGAGATACTTTGGGTATTTCCGGCCATCGTCAGGTTTCCCGTGGCATTGAGGGTAAAACTTCCGTCAGTTTTGACTTCTGTTACCGTCGCTTTGACGAGGGTGAATACTACATTCGGGTTTTTTTCGGATTGAAAGGCGTTATAAATTTTGTCATTCATTACTGCCCCTCTTCCACCATCCATACTTTTTACTTCAAAGGAAATATTTCCCGCAGCGATGACCGCACCTTTGGCCGGGCTGGCTTTTTTGGTGAAGGATTTGTCAAGGGTGATTTCGCCCGAAACTTTGCCGATGGTTACATTCCAGTCGTGCAGGGTAGAGGAGCCTTTGACCGAACATACGCTACCCTGGCCCAATATGTATTTCTGGCTGAATACCCTTGCCGGGATAAAAAACAGGCCGATCATCGCTATTATCAGCCCTGTAAATAGGAGTTTCTTCATCTTTGTTTTTTTACAATTCCCTTACCCAGATATTGCGGAAACTGACCGGATTGCCGTGGTCTTGGAGGATAATGGGCTGTTTGTCGGCATGTGTCTCGTAAGAAGGCAAACCTTTGTACTGCGTGGAGCCTCGGATTTCTACGTGATTTAGGGCAAGCACCCCATTGTGGATAACCGTAACCGTGGCGGGATGTCTCAGGTTTCCGCTTTCGTCAAAAACCGGGGCCATAAAAATAATATCGTAAGTCTGCCATTCACCGGGAGGAAGACAAGCGTTGGCGAGGGGTACGTGCTGTTTGTAAATCGAAGCGGTCTGCCCGTTGGAATAGGTCACATTGTTGTAGCAGTCCAGTACCTGAACTTCATATTTACCCATCAGGAAAATACCGCTGTTGCCTCGGCCCTGTCCGTCTCCGACGACAGTGGAAGGCGCACGCCATTCGATGTGGAGTTGCATGTCTCCAAAACTTTGTTTGGAGGTAATGGTACCGGTGCGGGCTACAACGGTAACTGCTCCGTCTTTGACTTCCCATTTGGCCGGGCTTCCGTCGGCAGATACCCAGTTGGAAAGGTCTTTTCCGTCAAAAAGCACAATGGCATCGGAAGGAGGCGCATCGTTTTTGCCGGGAGTAACTTTCGGAGGAACCGGAGTCCAGATTTCCGTTACGGTCGGATCCATTTCCTCCCGGTTTTTTCCCTGACCATAGACTAAATCCGAAAGAGTAATCATCAGAAAAAGCACAATTGCTGCCCGGAATAAAAGATAACTTACATTTTGCATAGGGGTAAATAGGTTAAGTTCGTTTTTATAGAAGCTAATATAAACAAATGATTCTTTTTATATAAATTACGCCGAAACTATACTGCAAAATGCGTCTGAGAAAACGTATTCCAATTTTTTTGATGGTTTTTTTTGTGTCGGCGTTTAAACTGGTTTCCCAGAATCCCGAACCTTCCGGTTATCCACAAGAAGTGCTGACCGGCACTTATTTAATCAATGTATTTGACCTGGATATCAACCGGCATTCTTTTTATGTGGACTGCTATATTTGGTTTAAGTGGAAAGGCGACCTAGACCCGATGAATATTGAGTTTGTCAATGCCGTTGACAAATGGGGAGCTACAATGGCTCCTTTTTATGAAGAACCCAAACAACTCGAAGATGGGTATTTTTACAATGGAATGCGCTACGAAGGGCGTTTTTACCACGCTTTTAATTTGGAAAAATTTCCACTGGATCATCATTTTCTCGATATGCAGATCGAAAATGTGGATTATTCCATAGACTCCCTGATCTATATTCCCGATACACATTCGGCGTATGTAAGGGAAGATTTTCATCTGCCGGGCTGGGATATTTTGGGATTGGATGTAAAAAGCGAAAGTCATACTTATCCGGTGAATTTTGGGGACATGGAAAAAACCAGCACCGGCTTCAGCAACTTTATGCTGCAACTCCATCTTCGTCGCCCCATGAATTATTTTCTGCTGAAGCTACTTCTTCCAGTACTCATTGTCATCATCGCGAGCCTGGGGGCCTTGCTCATTCACCCGGCCAGTATAGATGCCCGGATTTCGTTGCCCATTGGCGGGCTTTTGTCGGCGGTTTTTTTGCAACAGTCATACAGCGCTGCTCTTCCGGATGTGGGGTATATGGTTTTGATGGACAAAATTTATCTTCTGGTTTATGCCCTGATCGCGGCAGTGATGTTAAGGGTTGTAGTAGCGGGAAATCGGGTAACTGGTCTTAAAAAGGCGGCAGATACTTCCTCCATTATGAAAAGAGACCGATGGATGATTATCGGTTTTATGTTAGCGTTTTCACTGGGGATTTTGATTTTGGTGTATTAAGTTTTGTTTTATGTTTGGCAGAAAAAGAATTTCTCTGTACATCCTTATAGTCGTTTCCCTGACTGCCTGTATTTTCCCCGAGAAGGAAATTGTAAGGGAAACCGGTTTCCTGACCCTTAATGGTACGGAACTATTTTATGAGACTATGGGCGAAGGCGAACCCCTTGTCATTCTCCACGGCGGGCCGGGAATGGAACATGGCTATTTTCTGCCTCATCTGGAAACGCTGGCAAAAGAATACAAGCTGATATTTTTTGACCAACGAGCCTGTGGACGTTCTTCGGCTCAAGTGGATTCATCTACGATGACGATGGCGCAGTTTGTTGAAGATATAGATGCCGTAAGAATCTATTTTGGCATCGAAAAAATGAATCTCATGGGGCATTCCTGGGGAGGTTTACTGGCTATGTGGTATGCAAAAACCTATCCCGACCGGCTGAAAAGTTTGATCCTGGTCAATAGTATTGGTGCGAGTCGCGAGTTTACGGCGCAAGCGTTTGCGACGATGAATAGCCGAATCAGCGATCGGGATAAAATCCATCGGGAAAAAATCATGGGAAGTGAGTCCTTTCAGAAGGGCGATTCTGCCACAATACTAGAACTCTATCGGTTTAGTTTTGCCCAGAGTTTCTATCGCCGTGAATTACTCGACAGCCTGCATTTGAGGATCGGTTCAGACGCATTGGAGCGCCAGCAACTGCTCACGGGTTTGTACTCCGACCTTACCAATTATGATCTGCATGAATCGTTGCGGGCGGTGTGGTGTCCGGTGCTGATTTTACACGGGGGATATGATGCTACTCCGGCAGAAGCTTTACAAAAAGTTGCTACACATCTTCCTAATGCCCGTATGGTGGCTTTACCACAGTGTGGTCATTGGGCTTTTATCGAAGCACCGGATATGTTTTTCCGGGAAGTGAGCGGTTTTTTGAAGGAGTAAATCATTTATAATTTTCTCACACCCACACGGCAAAAATCGCTTTGCCCCGGTGTAAAATCTCCTCCTGCCGCCCGCTTTTTTCTTTCTGTCCTTCAAAAATCACCAGAAACCCACTGTCCAGTTCCTGCCGGTCGAGGTAGTCGGCCAGTTGGTCCAGCCCGCGCTGGTGAACCGCCTCGCCGTACCAGCGTTTGAGTTCGAGCACGTATTTGTGGCGGTGGTAGGTAACCACTACGTCCAGCCGTTTTTCCTCCGAAATCGCCACTTCCTTAAAGTCATGTCCTTGCCCGTTGAGGATGGGTTTGAAAAACGCCAGGAATACCAGCCGCCACTCTCGTTCGGGGAAATGCTGATCTTTGGGGCTGTATTGTTCGCGCAGAAATTGTTGGAATCGCACGAGCACTCCCGCGATGTCGAGCGTTCCGTCGGGCTGGGCATACGATACCGGGAGGTAGGGGTGTTTTTGTTCCACCTGCGCCTGAAACGTCTTGGCAATCATGTAGTCGTATAACACCTGTTCATAAATCCGGTTGTGAATTTTGACGGTTCCATTTTCTTTGAAAACGCCGTACAACCGTCCGAGACTGATCACCGGCTCATGGGGGTTAAAAGGCACGGTCAGCCCGTTGACCAGCACCTGATAGGTGAGGTCGTAGAGGTTGGAGTGGTTTTCGAGGTTTTTGATGAGGCTGTCGAAGAGGGTATTGTTTTCGCGGAGGAGGAGTTGCACCGAAGTTTCGAGGTCGTCGAGGGTCCACGAACGGTCGGTCTTTTTTGGGAGAATTTTTTCGGCGAGGGTTTTGCAGAGTTTGGCGACGAGGAAGGGGTAACCGGCAGTGTAGTAGTAGAGTTTGTCGGCGAAAATTTCGACCGGAATTTCCACTTTTTCGGCCTGGGCATATTCGACGAGCATCGGAGCGATTTCGTGCGGATGGAAACTCATGTCCACCTCAAAGTCCGTGGCAATGTTCCACGGGCTGTTGTATTGGGCGTGGTCGTCGCTGCGAACTTTGCGTTTGAGGCTTTTGATGTCGTGGACGCCGGCCAGGACGACGCTGTGGAAGGTGAAGTTTTGGGGCGAAAACCGGTCGAGGTATTTATTGCGCAGCATGCCCAGAAACCGCAAAAACGGTTCATAATTGCTGCTGGCGTCCACTTCGTCTATCAGAAGCACGAGCTTTTGTGCGGTTTTGTGGGCGAGGCGGGTGAGGAGCCGGGATAAGCCGCCCATATCGGTTACCTCGCTTTTTTGGCTTTCCCAAAAGGTGTGCAAATCGGGCGAACGAAATTCGAGGAAATCTTGTATCTGACGGACAAACATTCGGGCAAAGGCTTCGTCCGAAGCATGCCATTTTTCATCCACCCCCTGAAAATCGAGACGAATGGGTAGGTATTCCTCTTTTTGAGCGAGGATTCGGTGCAAGGCAAAAAGGGTCGTCGTTTTCCCGTACTGCCGCGGGCGGTTGATGATGAAATATTTTCCCCGTTCAACCAATTCCACCACTCCCTCCAGCTTGGCTCGGTTGTCCATCATATAATGCTGATCCGGATAGCAGGTGCCGGTGATATTAAATTCCTTCTTCATGGGGTAAAGATAGAAAAATTCTGCCTCACACCCACACGGCAAAAATGGCTTCAAAACCCTGCTAAACCGGCAAATTTTCGCGCCGGGTGAAAAAAATGCAGGCCCTTCCGCTTTTCACCTTTGGGGGGGATCAGGTGGGTTTCGGGAAAGTTGCTTTAGTGGACCAGCGAAAAAAAATGTATGAAAAAAAAACCGGTTGTTAATTGGGGTATTCATTAATAAAGCTAGCGTCTGATGCTCCTTCTGCCAGTCGTGGGTAAGGCAGAGGGAGCTACGCTTTTAAAAAGTTTCACCCTCAGTTAATTATCCGTGGGATAACTATCTGAGGGTGATACTAGAGTTAATTAACTGTGCTTTACTAAATGAGACACCAATTAAAAGACTATATGATTACGGTGCTGAAGTTTTCGCCCAACCTTCGGATTCTATCTGCATAAAGAATCTTTATCATCGGGTTTGGGACTGCCGGAAAAATTTCTTCGAATACCTTCTCCCAATACCTTTAGTCGAAAAAAATGGAAGTTTAATCGCGTATTTTGCCTTTTGTCGGTAAAATCATGCGGTTTGTGGGCGAGGGTGTTTTTGAGCGGTAAGAAAGATGCCTTTCGTCTGAAAAGTAATGCCATAAGGCTAAAAGTCGTTTTTATTGGCCTCCATTTTCGTGTTTATGCAGTTATTTTACTGAATTCAAAGTTTAGTCGGTATAATTAATCGCTATGATTTGGCGTCTTCCGGTGTTTGCATACCGGGTTAGGCGGATGTTACCCTAAACCTTTATTAATGAATAATCTTATTACCCATTCCCGCTACCAAATTTTTTTGCAAAAAAGCCCTGACTTGCCACAGGCAATTGTCGCGGGCCTGTTTATCATTTTAGTTTAATTCCAAAAGTCTTTATTATGAAAAAGGTTTTACTGTTTCTGACAGTTTGCGCCTTGTCTTATTACACCCTCCATGCACAAACGCGGGTGTCAGGCAAAGTGACACAGGCCGCCTCAGGCGAGCCGGTGGAAGGCGCAACAGTGATCGTGGAAGGCACTACCACGGGTGTTCTCACAGATGCTACCGGGGCTTACTCGCTGACCGTTCCGCCTGATGGTAAAGTACTGGTTTTTTCGTTTGTAGGGTTAAAAAAACAGCGTTATACCCTCGATGGAAATACTACCATCAACATCGTGATGGAGCAGGACATTCTCGAACTCTCGGAGGTTGTTGTAACGGCTTACGGGATTGGCCGGGAACGAAAGGCTCTGGGTTATGGGGTCGAAAACCTTAAAGGTGAAGATATCGCCCAGAAATCCGAACCGGATGCTCTCCGCAGTATTCAGGGGAAAATCGCCGGGGTGAATATTTCCGGCTCCAGTTCTATGCCCGGCAGTTCTACCCGCATTACCATTCGCGGTAATTCCTCACTTTTGGGGGACAACCAACCGTTGTTTATTGTGGACGGGATTCCTTACAACAACAACGACAACCTTCCCGCCGCCAGTTTTAACCAACTTGTAGGAAGTGGTGCCACCTCCACCCGTATTGCAGATATTGATCCCAACAACATCCAGTCTATCACCGTTTTGAAGGGCGCAGCAGCAGCGGCACTCTACGGAACTCGGGCCGCCAATGGGGTTATTGTCATCAATACTAAATCAGGAAATACTGCATTAGGAGCCCAAAAACTCAGAGTGACAGTCAACTCTTCGCTCAGCTTTGAACAAATCGCCAGTCTTCCGGAATACCAGAATACCTACGGAAGCGGAACAAATTTTGCCTATTCGCAGGTAAATGGCTCGTGGGGTGCGCCTTTTGTGGGAGCTAAACCTTATGCTTCCGTTACGACCATTCCTCACTGGTATGCCAATGAACCCGGTTTTGAAGAACTCCGAAATGCAACCGTGCCCTATCAGGCATATCCCAACAATGTGTCTGATTTTTTTAAGACAGGTGTGGTTTACGACAACTCTGTCAGTTTTAATGCCGGTACGGAAAATGCGGCGGTTTCTGCCGTGATTTCTTATCTCAATCAGGATGGATTTATCCCTAATACCCACTATAAAAAATTTAATTTGGGACTGGGGGGCAAAGCACAGACCGACAACAAAAAATTCAGCTTCGATTGGAATCTTCAGTTTACCAACTCCGACCAGCGCGGCGGAACCGGCGGAGCCAACAATGCCGTAGGAAACTCTTCGCTTTTTTCCCGCACGATGTTCCTCGGGCGCAACTGGGATTTGCAGGGGCAACCTTATGCCCGGCCTACGGACAGCGCAAGTGTCTTTTTTATCGCTCGGACTCAGGCAGCTAACCCCCGCTGGTCAGCACTCTACGAAGGTATTAGCAGCCAGGTAAATCGTTTTCTGGCCAGTACCCGGTTTAATTATAAATTTACCGACTGGTTATCAATTAGTTATATCCTGGGGTATAATACTTACAATGACGCTTATCGTGAGTGGTACAACCCCGGTTCTCGTGCGGCCAACCAGGTAGGGAAAATCATCAACAACGATGTTACCTTTACCGAGTTGGAATCCAATCTTTTATTGACATTGGAAAAAGAGCTTTCTCCGGATGTCTATGTAAAGGCGATTCTGGGAAACAATATCAATGAACGTACTACCGACCAACAGGCATTTCAGGGAACGGGTTATATCACCTTCAATATCAATGATGTTGACAATACCAATAGCGTAATTCCTTTTGGTGGCGGTTTTTCCCGGCAGCGGATTCTGGGCTACTTTGCGGATGTTACGGTTTCCTATAAAAATTACCTCTATCTCGGCCTGAAGGGACGTAACGATATGGCTTCGACGCTGGGTATCAATTCCCGGTCTTTCTTTTATCCGGGAGTGAATTTGGCTTTTGCCTTTACCGACGCACTGGGGGTAAACTCCGAAATCCTGACTTTTGGTAAACTCCGCGCCAGTTGGGCGCAGGTAGGAAATGCTCCCGGGCCATACCTGACACAGTCGGTATTTATTCCCAACCCGCTTCTGGAGTCCACCAGCAGTAGTTTTGCCGATTTCCCTTTCCGGGGAGTGCCGGGTTCTACCCTGGAAGACAATGCCTACGACCCCGATTTGCGCTCCGAACTTACTACGGAGATTGAACTCGGACTGGAAATGCGTTTTTTCCAAAACCGCATGGGTTTTGATGTGGCGGTATATGACCGGCTTAGTAAAGACCAACTGGCTAATATTGCCATACCCGCAGAAACCGGTTTTACCAACTACTTCACCAACCTCGGAGAAGTGCGCAACCGCGGAATAGAGGTCAGTTTTGATATTAACCCGGTGAAAACGAAAAGTTTTTCATGGGACGTCCTGACTACTTTTACTCACAACCGCAATACCATTGAAGATCTCGGTGATCTGGATGAAATTACCCTGCGCAATACTTTTACCGGTTCGGTTTCTGCCGTCCATATCGAAGGACAGGAATATGGGCTGATTCGCGGAACGGTAAACGCCCGCGATGACGAAGGCAATCTGCTGATAGATCCCTCTAATGGCCAGATGATTCGGTCTAATAATCAGGAGATTATCGGCAATCCTAATCCGGATTTTATCATGGGTTTTATTAATACCTTCAATTACCGGGGCATTTCGCTGGGGGTAGTAGTGGACTACCGTCAGGGAGGGGATTTGTATTCTGTTACTAATCTTTCTCTGCTGGGCCGCGGGGTAACAATGGATACCGAAGACCGGGAAATCAACAAAATCATCCCCGGTGTTTACGGCGACCCCAATACGGGCGAACCTATCCGCGACGGAGAAGGGAATAAAATTCAAAACGGTACGATGATCGAGGTAAATTCGATCTGGTTTGGGGAAACTTTTGGTATAAACTCTGCCGACGAATGGAACGTCTTTGACGCCACCGTGATTCGTTTGCGCGAAGTTTCTTTGGGCTATTCGCTTCCTCAATCCCTACTTGCTAAAACCCCTCTGGGAGGTGTCAGCATCAATGTTGTCGGAAGAAACTTGTGGTACAACGCACCCAACTTTCCGCCCGCTTCTAATTTTGACCCGGAAACCAGCACTTTTGGCAATTCCAATGCTCAGGGATTTGAATTTACCACAGCCCCTTCATTGCGGCGCTTAGGAGTGAATATCAGTTTAACCTTCTAACCTAAAAGTTCCGAAAAAATGAAATCAATGATTAAATATATCTGCATAATCGGTCTTACGACCGGTATGCTAATCCTTTCCGGATGCTCCGGTTTTCTGGATATAAATGTGGATCCCAATAATCCGACCGATTCACCCGTAAACCTTTTGCTGCCTTCGGCAGAGGTTTCCCTCGGCGGGTATTTTGGAATGGCTTCCACCGGATTGAGTCACATTCCGACCCTGTACATGCATCAATACGTGGAGCGTGGGGTGGACAAAAACGATTACGGCGTACAGGGCACCAATTTTGAAATTGAAGTCCCCTGGGCCGGTCTTTATTCAGCTACACTTTCTGATCTTTCTCAGATCATCACAAAGGGTAAGGACGATGGAAACCTGGTATATGCAGGGATTGCACAGATTTTACAGGCATATACTTACAGCCTGATGGTGGACATCTGGGGCGATATTCCCTACAGTGAAGCGATCAAAGGTACGGCAGTGATTTTTCCCAAATTTGACAATGGAAAAGATGTTTATACCGGATTATATGCCTTAATAGATGAGGGTATAACGAATGTGTCTTCCGGTACGGGCCTTGAGCCGGGGGCGGACGACCTTTTTTACAATGGCGACGCCGAAAAATGGGTGCGTTTTGCCAATACTCTCAAACTTAAAATGTATGCGCAAACCCGCCTTGTGGAGGATGTTCGGGACGAAGTATTGGGTTTAATTAATCAGGATAACCTTATCGGCCCGGGCGACGATTTTGAATTGCCTTATGGTACCAATCAGTCTCCGGACGACCGCAATCCGGGTTTCACTTTTGAGTACGGCGGAAATTCCACCTATATCAGTCCGTTTTTTTACGAAATGATGAAGGGAACAAGTGATGACAATACGCTGACCAATGGCATCGCGGATCCTCGGATTCCTTATTATTTCTTCAACCAACTCACCAATGGTGCCGCCGCTCAAAACCCGACGGCTTACCGCGACGGGGATTTTGTCTCGATCTGGATGTTTTCCTTTAACATTGATCCCAATGAGGGATTCGATCAGGCGCAGTCCAAAACGGTTGCGGGTTTGTATCCGCTGGGAGGAAAATACGACGATGGCAAAGGCGGAGCCGTAGGCATCAATAGCGCTTTGGGGAATACTCCACAGCGTCTGCTGACCTGGTTTGCGCACCTTTATCTTCGCGCCGAACTCGCGCTTACCGGTGTTACTAACGAAGACCACCGAAGCCTGTTTGAAAGTGCCATGCGGGCTTCCTTTGATAAGGTGGACGAGGTAGCTGCCCAGGCCGGTGCGCCGGCTTTGTCTCAGGCAGCGGTGGATGTTTATATAAGTGAGGTTCTTACTCGTTATGATGCCGCAGACAACGAAGGAAAACTCGAATGGATCATGACCGAAAAATGGGTGGCGAGTTTTGGCTTTGCCATAGATAGTTATACCGATTATCGCCGAACCGGTTATCCCAAACTCTTCGATGGAAACCTCGATACCAATCCCAATACGCGAAGAGGACGCGAATTTCCGGTGTCATTGCCTTACTCCACCAGCAATCTTCAACTAAATCCGAATGCACCAGCGCAACGGACCATTACGAGGGATAAAATATTCTGGGACAATTAAAACCAACCAACAATGAAAAAGCTATCTATATTTTTTATTTTTCTTTTACTGGTACTGGCCTTGATTTCCGGCTGCCGCCAGGAAGATGCGATTCGTTTTCCGGAGTTGGAAGACGGAGCCAACGTAAGGATTGTGATTGATCCGAATGCGTCGTTTTTCAATTTTGAAAATCTTGCGAGTGCAAAACTGGTGTATGATGTTTATTCAGAGAATAAAAACATCGAAACCGTTGAAATTTACGCCTATTTTGTACCGATCAACGGTGACCCGACGATAAAAAAGCTGTTTGAAACATATACACAGGCCGATTTTGATGCGGGAAGCGGGAAGATTCACAAGGAATTTTCGGCGCAATACATGGTGGATTTTTTTAGCCTGGGTTCTCTGGACAACCTTTCCGGCGGCGACGGTTTTAATTTCCGCAATGTCACCACGCTGACGAATGGAAGAGTTTTCAGCGATTCGACCTTTCTCTCGGATTCCCCCGCGTTTGGGGTCAATCGGCCCGGTGCGATTGCACAAGACATTATCCAAGCCGCGGCTACGACCAGCTTTACCTGCTGTTTCAACACTTTCGTGGGTTGCCCCTCAAACTTAGGCGGGACCTACAATGTAGTCACCACGGCAACTTCTACCGACGGCTGTTGCCCTGACCCGGTTACCGTACAATACACTACCACACTGGTACAGACAGGAGCGACTACCTATACGGTCAAGGATTTTTCGGCGGGTACATATACAGCCTGGTATTGTGCGCCTTATGGTCTATGTGCAGGAGATTTTGAAGGCCTCGGCGCCGCCGCATTGGATGTCTGCGGTACAATTTCCCTTACAGCAGTTTATTGGGGCAGTGCCGGTGCCGGATCCGTGGATCCCGCCACAGGTGTGATCACTATTGAGTGGAACAACGCCTTCGGAGACGCCGGAACCTCGGTATATACACCTCGATAAGGAAGGACAGCGATTATTTTATTAACGAATTAATTCACCCACAGTATGAAATATTTATCAATAATCGGGGTCGGAATTTTTTGTCTGCTGATTGGTTGTGTGGACGATTTTTCCGAGGCAAACCCTCCCCGTCCATTGGATTCCCCGTTTTTTATTTTAAGTACCAATCAGACAACTCTGCGTAGCGACCAGACTGCCGAACTCACCCTTTCGGTAGTAGATGCGCCGGGGAAAATAGATTCCGTGGATTTTTTCCTTCCCGAGGGAAAAGGAACGGTTACGCTTGATGCGGCGAGTTTTAACTCCGAAAAGGGCAAAGAAAAAGGTACTTTTAAGGGTATTTTTACCCCCGCAGATAATACGGAGGGTGCGGTGACGATTACCGTTACCTTGTACGATGCTCAAGAAGACCAAAACCGTAAGTCGCATGTGGAAACGGTTAATCTGACCGTAAAATTTGCCTGTACCGGAAAGGATATATCGGGAACTTATGATACCGAAAGCTGTGAGGATTCGGTCAAAAAAGTTACCATAAATGCCAGCGGGGACCAGTTTAACCTGAGTGATCTGACCGCCGGAACTTTTGGCATAGACGTTCCGGTAGTACTGGTATGTGATAATGGCCTCCTGTCGGCTGCTTCGGTGGTGGTGGATACTTTTGAGTTTTCGGGTATCACCGGTGAATATGATCCGGATGGTTCTTTTTATCTGGAGTGGACGGTCACCTCTCCCGGAGCCGGTTCCGGGGATTGTGTGACGGAGTTTAACCCTGAGTAGATTTCGGATTTGTGCATAAAAAACGCAGATAGTGGATTCTCCGCTATCTGCGTTTTTTTTTTTTCGGGGTTATCCTTATGAATGGGGAGGCTTTTCCGCGGCAAGCATTTCTCCTCGTTTGCTGATTTCTGCGATGGTGGGTTCGTTGATGAGGAAATCCATTACTGGCCACTTGAAACCTATAAACCGGGAAATGTCTTCTTCAAACTCAGCAGTTCCCATTGAATCGAGGCCGTAGGCCTGCATAGACTCCTGCGGGTCTATTTTGGCTGTGTTTATCCCCAGTTTTTTGCTCATCCAGGCTACAATCCAATCCTGAATGCGGGCTGCAGTAAATGCCGCTGTCGGGGTAGTTTCCGGCGCGACTTCTTCTGAATTTTCTTCCTGAAGGTCGCTGATCCATTCCGCTTCGAGGTTTAGTTCCCGCTGAAGATATGCCTCGCGGCAGGCGTTCCGCCTGATTTTTCCGCTGGAAGTCTTGGGAATACTTCGCCGTTTCAACAAGGCAATCGCATAGACCTGAAGTTCATGCCGCAAGGCAATTTCTCTGCGAATAGCGGCAAATATTTCTTCGGACGAATGTGTTTTTAGCGTTTGGGGTTCTATTTCTGCCGCAACAACCAGCCTCTCTTCTCCGGCGATTTCTACGGAAAATGCGGCATTTCCGCCGGGTTTCAGGGCTATATGGCTTTGTCCGGTGGTGTGTTCTATATCTTGCGGATAGTGATTTCTTCCCCGAATGATCATGAGATCTTTTAACCGCCCGGTGATATACAGTTCGTTTTTATACACAAAACCCAAATCGCCGGTGCGCAGAAAAGGGCCTTCTCCGGTATTTGTAATAAAAGCCCGGAAGGTTTTTTCGCTGGCTTCGGGGTTGTTCCAATAGCCTTCTGCCACACTTTCGCCGGCTACCCATACCTCACCTACCTGGTTTTCATCGCATAAGTCGCAGGTATCGGGATTGACAATGCTCACCTTCTGATTTCCCCAGGTATGGCCACAGCCTACGACGGATAGAGCGTTGGCTGTGTTTTCGTCTATGGGTTTGACCCTGTGAGCACCCAATTCGACCGGATCAAGGTGTAAAATGGCAGGTATATGACCTTCATCTCCTCCGGTGACCAGCAGGGTGCTTTCCGCCATGCCGTAACAAGGATAAAAGGACTCTTCGCGAAAACCGGCAGGGGCAAACATACGGGCAAAACGTTTGATCGTATCGGCCCTTACGGGTTCTGCTCCGGTAAATGCCACGGTCCAACTGCTCAAATCCAGAGCCGCGATTTCTTCAGGGGTGGTTTTTGCCATCAGCAGTTCGTAGGAAAAATTAGGGCCTCCACTAGAAGTCCCTCTAAACCGGTCAATAGCCTGTAGCCAGCGCACGGGTTTTTGCAGGAACGACAGCGGCGACATAAGGTAGATCGGTTGCCCTACGTATATGGGTTGAATAATATTCCCGATCAATCCCATATCGTGATAAAGTGGAAGCCAGCCTACGCCAATCATTTCTCCTTCCCGGTGGCGAAACGCCGATTGGATCATGGCTTCATTGTGCAGGAGGTTGTGGTGGGTGACACAAACGCCTTTGGGATTTCCGGTAGAACCGGAAGTATATTGCAGAAAGGCCAATGTATCGCGGTTGATGGCAGGTGTCTTCCAACTTTCCGCAAAAGAATCTTCGATTTTATCGGTAGCGATCCATGATTCGTTTTTCCCGTTCACGAGGTCGGGCATAAAGAGGCGCACGGCTTCGAGGACTTCGGTATTGGTGAGAAATGCTTTTGCGGCGGAATCATTTACAATGGCCAGCACACGATCTACCTGTTTGCCCATCTGTGGCGGATACACGGGCACAGCCGTTACTCCTGCGTACAGGCATCCAAAAAATGCCGCAATATAGTCCAGTCCCGAAGGATAAAGCAGGATTGCTCTTTCACCCGAAAGTCCCTGATCTTGTAACCGGGCTGCAATGGCTCTTGCCCGGAGATCCAGTTGGTCAAAAGTGAGTTCATGCGTGGGTTGTTCGCCTTTTTCCAGAAAAATGCAGGCTTGTTTGCCGCGGCGGTTTTCTGCCCGGACGGAGAGAAGTTCTACCAGGGTCTGTATATTTTTTTGCAAAGGAAAAGTTTCGGAAAGGTTGTTTTGGATCATAATGGATCAAATTAATCATTTGCCCGAAAAAAAAAACGACGGATTACCTGATATGTTTAACAATAGGGATTATCCGCAGATTATCGGCGATTTTTGGTAGAGGGAAAAAAGAATAAAAATAACTATTCCATTACATGTACTTTTTTGTAATTGAAGTAATTGCTAATTTGATCCCTCGAAAGTGTTTAATCTGAACGAAATATCATGGGTTTTATCCTGCGGTTATGGAACTTGCATTCCAATCAGGGAGTAAGCGATACAATGCCATCTGGTGACGCCAAACGAATCCGAATGGTCAATCGGGTAAGCCTGATCGCGATTATTTTGTTATCTCCTTATATTAATTACTACTTCGAAATCGGACAGAACCTGGCGGGAATCGTTCAGATTTTTACCATCATAGGTTTTGGCATGGTGGTGATCATCAATTACTTCCGTCTGCCGGTGATCGCGAAGTTTCTGTTTTTTGTCGCTGCGGATACCAGCGTTTTTTTTACCAGTTCGATCCTGGGTTTTGAGAGTGGCGAGCATTTGGCCTACCTCATGATTTTGATGATGGTGTTTATGGTTTTCGACCTGAAACAGGGGTGGTATATTGGCCTTGCATTGCTGATGGAGGTAGGATGTATGGTTGTACTGGAAGTAACGGATTACTCGCTTCTGGGAACCCCCACCATTGAGATAACCGAACAGCACAGTACCTATGTAGGCAATTTTGGTATGTCTTCACTCATTTTCATTTTTATTGCCGTTTATTTTCAAAAACTTTCCAACAAGCAGGTGGATGAAATTATCTTTCAGGCACAGGAAGAACTGAAAGCCGTATTTAATAATTCTTACGACGCGATTTTTGTGGTTAATCCCGAAAATCATCGGATCGAAGAATGCAATCTTCGGGTGCTGGAATTATTTGATGAAACCGACAAGTCTCATTTTTTGGGAACTCATGCCAATTCTCTCCGTAAGACACCACATTCTCCGGAAAGGATCAGGGAAATCTATAATCGGCTCAACAACAACGAACGTTGGAGTACGGAGAGTGAGTTTCTTTCTCGCAAAGGAAGATCTTTTTGGGGAAATGTCGCTTACACTTATATTCATTACGGCGAAAAGACCCAGTTGATGATCCGTATCACGGATATTACGGAGCAACGAATGGCAGAGCAGGCCATACGCGAGGCCAAAGAAAAAGCGGAAGCTGCCAACAAAGCCAAATCCAATTTCCTCGCCAATATGAGTCATGAAATTCGCACACCGATTAATGGTGTTATTGGTTTGGCCGAAATCATCAAAAGCGAATATGACGACGAAGCAGACCTCAATACTTATGCAGGCATGATTCTGGATTCGGGACAGCGACTACTCCGCACCATTGGTTCCGTGCTCGAACTCGCGCGGCTGGATGCCAATGCCGGGGAGATTGGCCTTTCTCCGCTTTCGCTGAATGAAGCCCTGGTAAGAGGTTTTTACAAATTTGAAGCTGTGGGTAAAAACAAAGGGTTGGCAATGTTTCTGGAATTACCGGAGCATGAAATGATGGCAAATTTGGACAAACATCTTATAGATCAGATACTGGATCACCTTATTGGCAATGCCGTAAAATTTACGACGGAAGGTTATGTACGGGTGGCTTTGGTGGAAGAAATTTCAAATGAAATCAGAACCTGTACCATCAGGGTTTCTGACACCGGAATCGGTATGAGCCGGGAATTTATTGATCAGAAACTGTTTATGAAATTTGAGCAGGAAAGTGAAGGCCTTGACCGCAATTACGAAGGTGCCGGGCTGGGACTTTCCATTACAAAAAGGATTGTCGAAATCCTGAATGGTTCCATCGAAGTAGAAAGTGCAAGAAATAAAGGAACAACATTTGAAGTCAGCTTCCCCCTTGTGGAAGTACCTCTGTCTGCGGGTATCGTGTAGAAAAGTTGAATCGGATTATGAGTAAACCTTATGTATTGATTGTTGAAGATAACCCCATTAATGCGCTTGTATTAGGTAAAATTATCGAGGATTTTTGCCAGGTGATAAAGGTGGAAAATGATGAACAGACCTTTGTGGCGGTTGAAAAATATCCTTTTTCGCTTATATTAATGGATATAAATCTGGGTGGGAACAGCCTTGACGGAGAGGCGATTATGAAAATGTTGCGAAAGGATTTCGGGAAGGAAACGCTCCCGATATTTGCGGTAACCAGTTACGCTTTGCCGGAGGATCGGGAGAGGTTTTTAGCCTCCGGGTTTGACAATTATTTCGCAAAGCCGATTGCAAGGGAGGAAATTATACCTGTGGTTAAAAAGGTATTGGGTCAAATGGGGAACTACTAATTAGTCTTCAGCTACTAACACAATCTCTACCCGGCGATTTTTTTTTCGAGCGGCTTCATCGGTATTGGGAACTACGGCAAGTCTTTTCCCGAAATATTCAACGGAAAGCCTTTTTTGATCAATTCCTTTACTGACCAGGTATTGGATGGCGGCTTCACTTCTTCTTTTGCTAAGGTCATCGTTATAAGTGTCTGAGCCAATGTCATCGGCATGGCCGACAAATTTCATTTTGGGTTGTGGATGGGTTTTTAGGTAGTCTGCTACCCGGTTGAGAATCATGCGACTATTGCCGGTGAGGTGATCACTTCCCGATTCAAAATAGATTCGCTCAAAAGCATCAATTTCCATTTCACGGAGAATCCGTTTTCCACGGGGATCATTTTCCGGGCAGCCGAGGTGTGATTTTAAACCCGCGATTTCAGGGCAACGGTCATCCTGATTTACTACTCCGTCGTGGTCGTAGTCTGCATACGGTAAATGCCGGGACAGTGGGCCGGTACTATACAACCCCTTCGAATAATCCATACCCGGTTCGGGGATTTTTTCCTCCTCCGGGCATCCGGCGAGGGCAAAGGTACCCGCGACATCCGGGCACTGATCGTATTTATCGGCAAGGCCGTCGTTGTCTCTGTCTTTATAAAGCTCGGTATCGGTAGAAAGCAGTGCCTGCTCGCGGGCTTTACGCTGGGTTTCCAATTCTTTTTGTTTTTCTTGTTCTCGCTTTAGTCGGGCCTCTTCTGCCACCATCCGGGCTTTTTCTTCGGCCCGGGCGATTGCCTCTTTTTTGGCTTTTTCGGCGGCGGTTTCTTCCGGGATTTCCGGTTTGGGTTCGGGTTTGATTTCCGCTTCTGCGGTAGGCGGCGTTTGAATCACCGGCTCCGGTTTCTTTTCCGGTATGACAACCGGGGTATTTGCTGCCGGTTCCGGAATTTCGAGAGAAGTAACCGCTTTTGTATTAGCGGTTACTTCTTTTACGGGTTTCTCTTTGGGTATTTTTTCGGCTTTTTCTTTAGGCGTTTTTTCGGCTTTTTCTTTAGGCGTTTTTTCCGGTTTTTCCGCAGGTTTTTCTTCCGGTTTGTTTACCGGTTCGGGATCGGGTTCTGTGGTTTCCGGAACGGTTTCTTCCTCCGGTGTTTTGTCTTTTTTGTTGATGGCCAGGGGTATATGCAGGCCAAAATGAAAGTCGGCGGAACGCATATTTTCTTTCAAGAGGAAATTAAGCAGATTAGAAGAACCCGCTACCAAAGGCCCCAGACGCACAGTGGCCCCTACGTTTGTTCCCCGGTCTCCAGCCAGCGAAAAGGGAATGCCGATGCCCCATCCTTTTCCCTCAAATCGGGGGGTAATGGCAAAGTTGGAAATATGATGAACTCGGTTGGGCTGGTTGTAACCCTTTAGTGCCAGAAAAGGAATCATGCTGATATAGACATTTTTATTCAGGCGAAAATCTGCCTGAAGGCTTACAACGGTGGGCAGCGCCATGCGAAACTGTGTTTCGCCGGAGCTATAGTTAAATTCACCGCCGAGGGTACTGTCAAAAGCCATAATTCCATTAAGGCTGAGCTGACTGAGGTCATATCCGATCACACTGCCGGTAAAATTTTGGCTGAATGCCGATTGTTCAAAACGGATATTTCCGATGTCCAAAATGCTCAGCCCGAGGCGTGCGCGGTAGTCTTCTCCTTCTGGACGATATTCATAGATGGCTCCGAGGTCGGCTCCAAACCCGGTATTCCGGAGGTTGAGCCGGTCAAAATCTTCCAGCGGATTAAAACCGCCTTCTACGCCTTCAAGTGCAACGGAATGCGCAAAATCCACGTCTGCCTCATGGATATTGATGATGTCGGCGTTGGTAAAGGAGTACTCCAATCGGTTGGCATAGAGATAGGTACCGGCAAGGCCGCTCATAAATTTAATTCTGGCTCCGGCATTTATCCGATGAGGGCCGTTTTCGTAAAGGGTTTCGGCCCAGGCCAGTCCAAATTCCACATAAGACAACAGCGAAAAGCGAAACCGGTCATTGTTGTACGAGATGCCAAACTGATCGGGTACGTCCAACCCGAGGAAAGCAAACCGGGCGGCGGGTTCTCCTACTTGGTCGAGGTTTACAAAATTGCGTAAACGCCCGGTAAAAGCCAGCGACCGTTTAGGTGAAAGGCGAATAGATACCGA
Organism: Bacteroidia bacterium; assembly: GCA_033764335.1. GTDB lineage: Bacteria > Bacteroidota > Bacteroidia > J057 > J057 > JAGQVA01. Next base: position 77,478 of record JANRJC010000031.1, read on the forward strand.
AGGCAGGTATAAATCGTAGTTTAAAAAGGCGTTTTTTTCGTTTCCATTCAGGTTTTCAGGAAAAACCTCGCGGTAGTTAAGGCCATCTACGGACCATACCGAACCGTCTCTGACCGAGGCTGTGTTGACGAAAAGGTAGTTGTTCTGAAGTGTAGAAGAGAATCCAAACAACTGAATGTCCACATTGGCCCTTTGCCCAACAAGAGAGGCGGGTTGAAGGTCGAGATTGTAAATACCGAGGGTTTTCCCGGTCTGAAGGCCGGAAAAAGTTTGTCCGAAAAAAAACAACGGCGAAAAAACAAGGAGCAAGGAAATAAAAGGGGAAACTAGGCGTAACATAAACGATAAATTAGACCTAAAGCTAAACAAATTCACACGGAATTTAGTAAGCAGATTGGACTTTCATCACGAAGTTAATTTATTTCAGTGTTCAGCAGGTTTTATGGAAATGTCCGAACTTAAAAAGCTGGTTACTAAAGGTGAGGGGCCTAATCTGGAATTTAAACGGAAGGCGGCTTTCCCCGAAAAACTGGCGCGTGAAATGGTTGCTTTTGCCAATACCGACGGAGGAATTCTGATGGTGGGAGTGGACGATGATAAAAGCATCCCGGGGTGTAAATTTCCGGAAGAAGAGGTATTTGCGATTGAATCTTTTTTAAATAAAGCCTGCCACCCCCGTTTGAAGTTTCGCCTGGAACGAGTACCCCTCAACCCCAAACGGGAGGTTCTGGTGTATCATATACCGCCCAGTCGCCGAAAACCACATTTTTTGGTATTCGAAGGAATACGACAGACTTTTGTGCGGAGTCAGGATATGAGTATCGTGGCGAGCCGTGAGATGATTCGCCTCTTGCGCACCGAGCGAAAAAAATCGGGGGTATCCATTCGTATCGGAGACCGGGAAAAATTGCTATTTCAGCATTTGGAAAAAAATCGGAGTATTACCCTTAACGAAGCCGGAAAACTTTTAAAAACCAATCACCACCAGGTTTCGGGGTTGCTCGTTTTACTGGTCAGGGCGGGCCTGCTTACAATTCAACCCAGTGAAAAGGGGGATTTTTTCAGTCTCGCTGCCGGAGCTTTTGAATAGTTTATCGGGCTTTTTTCCCTTTTCAAACCCGGCTTCAACGGATACGGCAATTTATCAGTTGTCAAATTCGTTGGAAAAGTGGAAATTTACCTAACCTATAAGCCCTGGCTATGCAATTAAAATTTACTTTTTATTTTCTGGTATTATCGGTGTTGTGGGTAAAACCCCTTCATGCGCAGTTGGTAATGGCAGACACTTTGCCCAACGACACCTTGTTTTCCACTCTTTTTTCTCAGGGTGTTACCGTCAGCAACTTGTCCTTCCAGTTTTGCCAACCTTCGCAGACCGGTCAGTTTAATGGGGTAAACTCAAACCTCGGGCTGGATTCCGGAGTGGTCATCTCTACCGGAAACGTCCTCACGGCCGGAGGTGCTAACATATCCGCCTTGACAACGGGGAGCTTTTCGTTTCTCCCACAAAATTATCCACCCCTCACGGGCATTGGCGGAGGGCCTGTATATGATGTCTGTGTGATTGAGTTTGATATTGTGCCTCTTTGTGATTCCATCGGTATTAGTTATGTATTTGCTTCGGAAGAATACAACGAGTTTGTGGCTTCGAGCTTTAACGATGTTTTCGCTTTTTATATCTCTGGCCCGGGTTATACCGGTACACCCGGGCAAAACATTGCCCGCATCCCCGGTACGACCATTCCCGTTGCCATCAACAATGTCAACAACGGCAATAGTGCCCCCGGGACGATTCCCTTCGGCCCTTGTACCAACTGCCCTTATTATACTGACAATACTTTTGGCACAAGTGTAGAGTTTGATGGATTTACCATACCGATGGTGGCCGCTGCTGCGGTAATCCCCTGCCAAACTTATCATATTACCCTGGCTATCGCCGATGTTTTTGACGCTTCGTATGATTCCGGAGTGTTTTTTGAAGTGGGCGGTATCGGTTGTATTACCCCTACGCTTAACCTCAGCGCCACCAACTCCACGGTTTTGGGTGCTAATGTTGCGGTTGAAGGTTGCGTCAACTATGGATTATTTACTTTCACTCTTCCCACACCGCCGACGGATACGACGGTTTTTTACTTTACTGTAGGCGGTTCTGCCACTCCGGGAACGGATTATCAGACGCTTCCCGATAGTATTGTCATGCCTGCCGGAGTGGATAGCGTCGTTCTTCCGGTATATATATTCTCCGATAATCTGGCCGAAGGAACCGAATTTATTGAAATTTACTACGTGGACAGCACGCTGTGTACAACCACCATTTATCGGGATACGGCGGTCATGCAAATCTGGGACAAACCCATTATTCCGCCTCTTCAGGACACGGCTTTCTGCTCGTCGGACGTCGTTACTATCGGGTATTCGCCTCAACAAAGCCAAACCTATCAGTGGACACCGGCTACCGGGCTTTCCAGTACAACAATTTCTAACCCGAACTTGTCGCTTACATTTTCGGGCATTACGGAGCAAAAATCTACGTATTATCTGCTGTCCACCGATGTTCAGGGATATTGTATTTACGAGGATTCGCTGGAGGTAACGGTTTATCCGGGCAATTTTGCCGAATTCTCCGCCGACAGCATCTGCGAGGGTTATCGCACTTCTTTCACCAGCACCACAGGCTTTGACCAACTTACCGCCTGGGCCTGGCAATTTGGCGACGGTCAAACAAGTACAACCGCAAATCCTCTTCATTTATATGCTAATCAGGGTACGTATCAGACGCAGCTCATTACTACAAATAGCAAAGGCTGCGTTGATACCATTGTTCACGCGGTACTTGTGGATTCGCTTCCGGTGGTTAGTTTTACGGTTGATCCGGTCTGTCAGAATACGCCCAGTCTCTTTGTAAATGATGTGAGACCGGGTGTAAATTATGCCTGGGATTTTGGCGATGGTGGAGTATCGAATGGCTTAAACCCGGTTCATATTTATACCGGTTTCGGGTTTTTCCCGGTTCAGTTAGTCGCCACTACTGCCCGAGGTTGTGTGGACAGTCTTACCCGCGATGCCGAAGTCTATAAAAACCCCGTGGCCGAGTTTGCGGCTGAATTTGAGTGTTTTGGCACTCCGACTCAATTTACCAACCAGACTCAGTTGGGAACCGGTACAAGTCTGTTTGTCCAATGGACTTTTGGCGACGGTGGAAACAGTTTGCTGCCGAATCCCACTCATTTATACGGTTCGTATGGAACCTATAATGCCACGCTCCAGGTTACCGATAATCTGGGCTGTCGGGACAACCATTCCGAAAATGTGCGAGTCTATGCTTTACCGGATGCAGATTTTACCGCAGAACAGATATGTGAGGAAAATCACATGATCTATACCAACCAAAGCACGGCAGTGGACAATAGCCTTATCAATCGGTTTTTCTGGTCTTTCCATGACGGGCGCACCTCGGGTGTCTCTGATCCGGAGCCTTTTTATTGGGATCCGGGCATTTTTCAGACCCAGCTCAAAATTTTGACCGAATTTGGTTGTGCTGACAGTATCACGAAATCGGTAGTGGTCTATCCTCACCCGGTTGTGGCTTACAATATGGAACCTGTCTGTGTGTTTGACAGTTCGCATTTTCTCAACCAAAGCTGGGTGGACAGTACCGTTACCGGCGATAAAATTGTCTCCTGGACCTGGGATTTGGGCGACGGAACCCTCTCCAATTCGGTTCTTCACCCGGTACATGTGTATCAAACCGCAGGATTTTTTCCGATAACGCTTTCCGTGGCCACCAACAATGGCTGTACTTCCAGCCGGACGTTGGAGCTGGAAATTTATCCCTTGCCTCCGGCTCCGGATCTTCAGCCGGATACCGTCTGTTTCAGCGATCAGGCATTCCTGATCGCTCAGGCAGTGCCTCCCACTAAAAGAGTAGAATGGTTTTATGGAATCAATGATCAGCAACCTTTTCAGGAAGGAAACAGCTATGTCACTCCGCCGCTGCCTTACCCACAGACCTATTATGCGCGGGCGATTTCCGACCATGAATGTATCGGAGAAAAATACCCGCTTGAAGCCATGCTTTATCAGCCAGGCCAGGCCGAAATAATCCCCAGTGAATGGGTAGCCGAAATCCCTAATTCGCTCATAAATTTCCGAATTTCCGGGAATATAGAGGTAGAGGAATACCGCTGGAATTTTGGCGATGGAACCCACTCGCTGGAAGCCGAACCTTCCCACGAATATCGTCTTCCCGGCAAATATGAAGTGATCGTGGACCTTGTGGATCGTTACGGCTGTGAATACCGGTACGAAAGCCTGATTGAGATCAAACAGATCATTGGCGTACATATCCCTTCGGCGTTTTCGCCCAATAGTGATGGGTTTAATGATGAACTGCTGATTGGGCATCATCTGATCGCTACGATTGATTTTCAGGTATTTAACCGCTGGGGAGAGCGAGTGTATGTTACCAACGAACTCGATTTCCGCTGGGATGGTCAGGGCCTGAGAGGTCAGACTCTCCCCGAAGGAGTATATGTATTTCACCTGGAGGCGAGGGATATTCATGGAAATGAAATCCTCAAATCCGGAACGATTACCCTTGTGCGGTAACAATTGGAAATTCTAAATTAACATATTTCAGAACGGGGAACTCAAAACTTGATTCCCCGTTTTTTTGTCGTTTTTTGAGGAATTAAACATGTAAGAATGGTCGAATAATTGTAATATTTTCAAAATGGTTTATCAGAAGGCCGTAATCGTTTTTTGAGGCAATAAATAGGGGAAAATGGTCATTTGTACATATAAATTACGACGACCGATATGCGCAGATGGCACAATAATTTGAACCAAACCCAACCCAATGTATGTTAGGTTCGTGTGGTTTTGTGTAGCTTTATTGGTTAAAAATCAAAAAGAGAATAGCTGAGATAAAAAACATTTACCGTTTCCCCATGATGCGAGCAAGAATTTTACTCTTTTTAGGCTTCTTTGTTTATGCATTTTCCCCTCTGAAAGCAACTCATATTACCGGAGCCGAACTTACCTATACCTGTGTAAACCCGGCTTCGCGGATTTATCAGGTAAAACTTACCGTTTATAGAGATTGCGTCAACGGGCAGGCCGCATTTGACAACAATGTCCGGCTTTTTATTTTTCGGGGAAGCAATAATACGCTTTACAATACTGTCAACATTCCCCTGGTACAGACGGGGATTGAAGTATTGCCGGTGGACTGGGACGCCTGTACGGGAGCGCCTTATAATCTTTGTGTAGAATATGTCAATTATACTGCTAACGTTACTCTTCCTGCACTGGCCGGCGGTTATAATATCGGCTGGGCGCGTTGTTGCCGAAACAATGTGGTAACCAATATTTTTCAGAATCAGGGGATTACTGTACTGGCTAAAGTACCCGAGACTGCTCCGGCTTCCTGCAACTCAATGCCTACCTTTAACCAACTGCCGCCGCTTTTCCTTTGTGTCAATCAGCCCTTCAGCTTTGACCATTCGGCTACGGATGCAAACGGCGACTCACTGGTTTATCAGATTTCCAATCCCTATACAGGCGTCAATTCTACCGGCCAGGGAGCCACACAGTTTAATCCGGTCGTAAGTGTAGGTGGGTTTGGTGCCAATCCGATGGGGCCGCCTCCGTATCAGAATATCAATTTCTTTGCAGGCTATAACTATCAGGATCCCTTTTCTTCGGGAAATTTTAATATTGACCCGCTCTCCGGACTCCTGACACTTACCCCCACGCAGACAGGGCTTTCGGTTTTTGCGCTTTCCGTTAAAGAATACCGCAACGGAGTCCTCCTGAGTGAAAATAAACGCGACTTCCAGATCAATGTAATCACCTGTTCGCCTCAGGGTGCTGAGCCGGTTATCGCCAACAATACCGCTCCCGTTCCCGGCTCAAATGGTGATACTATCTGGGTAGAACCTACGGAGTCCTTTTGCTACGATATTACGGTTTCTGACCCTACGGCTGCGGATACGGTGATTCTTTTTCCGGTGAGTGCGGTTTTTGGAATCGGTAATACCTTGCCCCCTCCTTTTGCCACGCTTACTTATACCGGAACTAATCCCGCAATCGGACAAGTCTGCTGGACGGCTTCCTGTAAGCTGGAAGGCGATACCGTCATGTTTATCGTCGGTGGGCGAGATACCTCGGACTGTCCGGGTTATAATATCGTTTTTGATACTACTTATGTGATTATCGGGACAATGGAAAGGTCGGTGATCTCTCATACCTTGCCCGGCGGAAATGCCGATACGGTTTTTACAGACCCGTTGGATAATTTCTGTTACACATGGACAGGGTCAGATGCTGATGCAGAAGATACTTTAGAACTGATTCCGATTCTGGGGCCGTTTCAGGGCTTAGGTGCGCCTCAACCGGTGGCGACAATCACACAGTCAGGTACAAACCCGATTTCCGGAAATATTTGTTGGACGCCGCCCTGTACCATGGCGGGTATGACCATCCCGATGATCATCGGTGTGCGAGATGTCAACTACTGTAAGTTTGTGACCCGTGATACGGTTTATGTGGTCATTAGCCCACTTCCGCCCACTGATGCCGGTATAGGGGATACGGTTTGTGCCGGCCAAAGTGCACCTCTCCAGGCAAGTGGCGGAGTTTCCTATTCCTGGACGCCCACTTCGGGCCTCAACAATCCCAATGTTGCGAATCCCATCGCAACACCTGCTGTCAGCACAACTTACACTGCTAATATCACGGACATTTTTGGTTGTGTACAAACCGACAATGTTTTCGTCAAAGTAAATCCGCTTCCCCCTGCTTTTGCCGGAAATGATACCGTTAAATGCCCGGGAATACCTATGCAGTTGCAGGCTTCCGGCGGGGTGATTTATAGTTGGACGCCTACGGCTACACTTTCTAATTCCAATATTTCAAACCCGGTAGCCACTCCTTCGGTCACCACTACTTATACCGTAACCGTAACGGACGCCAACAATTGTGTGAACACGGATCAGGTAGTGGTATTTCTGATGGATGCCGTGGCTGGGCCGGATCAGACGATTTGTATGGGGGATAGTGTTACACTTACTGCTTCAGGAGGAGTATCGTATTCCTGGTCCCCGATTACGGGCCTCAACAACCCCAATATCCCTAATCCCAAAGCTTCTCCCTCGGTTACGACTACCTATACTGTTACCGTCGTGAACAATATCGGTTGTGTGGATACCGATCAGCTTACCGTTGCGGTCAACCCTCTTCCGGGGGTGAGTGCCGGAGCCAATTCGGCGATCTGTATCGGTGGTAGCACCCAACTGAATGCTACCGGTGCGGTGAGTTATGTATGGTCTCCGGCAACCGGGCTTTCGTCCACGACAATCCCTAATCCAACGGCAAATCCTACCGTTACCACAACCTATACTGTAACCGGAACGGATGCTAATGGCTGTGTGAATACGGCAAGCATGACGCTTACCGTAAACCCTCTGCCAATTATCAGCGCGGGAAATGATACCCTTAAATGCGGAAATACTGGTATTCAGATTGATGCTACGTTTGACCCGGACTACACTTATACCTGGACTCCGGCAACGGCGATCAGCAACGTAAATGTATTTAATCCCGTGGTGAATCCACTGGTTTCTACCAACTATACTGTGTCGGTAACCGATGAAAATGGTTGTTCTCAAACCGATGGTCTCCTGGTATCCGTGGTACATGCGGATGCAGGAGTAGATGATACGGTTTGTGTGGGGGATGCCACGCAACTTCACGGCAACGGCGGTGTTTCCTATCTTTGGGATAATCCCGCTACACTGAGTAATCCCTCTTCCTCGGATCCGATTGCGGCGCCCGGGGTTACAACGGTTTATACATTGACCATTACATCTGTTACGGGTTGTACCGATACGGATCAGGTTACGGTTGTCGTAAACCCTTTGCCCAATGCAGATGCAGGAAATGATCAGCCCGTATGTATCGGTGATTCGATCAGTCTGAGTGCCAGTGGCGGTATTATCTATCTATGGAACTTTTCTCCTTCACTTTTGGGAAATAATTCTTCGACGCCGCTGGTTTTTCCTACCGATACCACGGATTACGTCGTAACCGTTACCGATGCCAACGGGTGTATCAAAACTGATACTACAACGGTATTGGTGAATTTGCTTCCCATCGTGGACGCCGGAAATGACACCGCAAAATGTGGAAATACAGGCGTTGTACTTTCTGCCTCCGGCGGAGTGAATTTTGCCTGGACTCCAGCACTAGGACTCGACAACCCGTCGGTATTTGACCCCCTGGCAAATCCGGATTCTTCTACTACTTATTTTGTCGCTGTTACCGATACCAATGGTTGTACAAACCTTGATTCGCTTTTTGTCAGGGTGATGTATGCACAGGCAGGCCCTGATGTCCCCGTTTGTATTTATGATAGCATTCAGCTAAATGCCAGCGGGGGAATTGGTTACCAATGGGATTTTTCTCCCGATATGATCAACTCCGGAACAGCCACACCGGTAGTTTTTCCGCAGAGTACAGCGGATTTTTATGTAACCGTTACGGATAGTATTGGTTGTACGGATCGTGATACGGTCACCGTTACGGTCAATCCTCTTCCGCTGACTTCTACCTCGGGTACAGATCCGTATGTATGCTCCGGCGGAGGCACGGTCGTCCATGCAACCGGCGGGGTCATTTATCAGTGGATGCCGGCAAATATTTTTAACGATCCTACATTGGCCAGCCCGATTGCCTCACCTACTTATAGCGGCGTTACGCTCGACAGTACCTGGCGGTTTTTTGTGGCCGTTACCGATACCAATGGTTGTACTAGCCTGGACTCGCTGGATCAGGTGGTTCGTCTATTACCTATTATTACCATTAGCAATGATACGGTGCGTTGCCCGGGTGGAACGGTTCCTTTGCTACTTACGGGCGGTATCTCCTATCATTGGTCGCCCTCTTATGCCCTGAGTAATCCCAATATTCCTAACCCTATCGCCAGTCCGGATACAACTACTATTTACACCGGAACGGTTACGGCAGTTTGGGGCTGCTCGGATTCGGCGGAAGTAAAGGTTGTCGTAATGGATCCGGATGCAGGCCCGGATGTGACGATTTGTGCGAAGGATAGTATTCAGTTGCAGGCCAGTGGTGGGGCAGGGTATAGCTGGGCACCGGCTACCGGGCTGAGCAATCCGGGTATTTCTAATCCGAAAGCTTCACCCGCCTTCACTACGCAGTATATTGTAACCGTTACCGACAGCCTGGGCTGTGTGGACGTGGATACAATGAACGTTTTTGTCAATCAATTGCCACCCGCAGATGCAGGGACAGATCAGGCGATCTGTATTTACGATACGGTTCAACTTACCGCCTCCGGCGGGATTCTGTATCATTGGGTCGGTGATAGCCTGAACGATGATTCGTTGTTTAATCCTCAGGCAAATCCGCTAAATAGTCAGTTTTTTATTGTAGCGGTTACGGATACTAACGGCTGTACAGCGCGGGATTCGATGTTCCTCACGGTCAACCCTTTACCTCCTGCTTATGTAGGCCCGGATGTTACCAAATGTGGGGAAGATTCGATTCAGCTTACTGCCACCGGCGGGGTTAATTATCTATGGACCCCCAACCTTTACCTGAGCGCGGATAATATCTCTAATCCGATGGCGGAACCCGATTCCAATTTTACCTACGTTGTAACTGTAACGGATGTCAATGGTTGTGTGAATACCGATACGCTGCATATTTTGACGATGTATGCCGAAGCGGGAACACCGGACACTCTTTGTTTTGGAGATACTATTCGTCTTCATGCCGGGCATATCGGAGGTTTGGCCGTTTCCTATTCCTGGTCTCCTGACTCTTCGGCAGTGAATGCCCTGGTTTCAAATCCGTTCGTATTCCCGGTCGTAACTACCAATTATGTCGTTACGGTAACGGATTCCAGCGGATGCGCCGATACCGATGAGGTGGAAATTTTTGTTTATCCGCCCCCTCCCGCAAATGCAGGACCGGATACGGCCATCTGTATCGGTGAGACGATCCGTTTGAATGCTTCCGGGGGAATCGGTTATCAGTGGAATTCGGACGTTAGCCTTAGCAGCCTGAATGTCGCTGACCCGGTGGCAAATACGACAGTTTCGACCCGGTATATTGTGACCGTAACCGATGCCAACGGCTGTACGGCAACCGATGATATTTTCCTGACCATCAATCCCTTGCCGGTCGTTGATGCAGGCATAGATACGTTTATCTGCGATAGAGATGCTGCCCTGCTGTTTGCCTCAGGAGCCACTTCCTATCTGTGGTCACCGGGACAAACACTTTCGGATCCCACCGTAGCGGATCCTCTGGCATTTCCCAATGTGAATACCACCTATACTGTAACCGGAACGGACGACAACGGTTGTGTGAATACCGATAGTGTAACGGTAAATGTCTGGGAACTTCCTGTAATTACGGGCGATCCATATCACGAAATTTGTATTGGCCAGGATCAAATCCTGGAGGTTTCCGGAGGGGTTTCTTATTTGTGGAGTACCGGGGAAAAGGATGATCGCATTCGTGTGGTACCGCCTTCCACAACGATTTTCTGGGTGATCCCTTATGAAGAAAATGGTTGCGCGGGGGATACTTTTTACCACCAGGTTTATGTAGAACGAAACCTGCCCCGACCGGAATTTGTGGCCGATCCCGCGGAAGGTTTTTATCCGCTGGAAGTCAATTTTAATAATCAGAGTCAGTTCTCTACTCGTTATCTCTGGGATTTTGGCGACGGTGAATTTTCAGAAGAACCGAATCCTTTGCATACCTTCACCGAACCCGGGGATTATGTTGTAATACTCACAGCAGATAATGATATCGGATGTCCGGCGAGTTTTGAGTACAGATTTGTCCGGGCGTTGGATTACAATATCTTTTTCCCGACGGCCTTTACTCCCAATGGTGACGGGCACAACGATGAGTTTTATATTGTGATGAACTCTATCGAATTTTTTGAAATCCAGATATTTAATCGCTGGGGGCAACTGATTTTTGCGTCCAATAGTCCCACCTTCCGCTGGGACGGAAGCGCAGGGGGAATACCTGTTTCTGAAGGGGCTTACGTTTATAAAGTAAATGCTGTAACTTACCGGGGCGAACGCATCCAGCGGGGTGGTTCGATTACATTGATCCGGTAATTTTTTATGGCAAATGTTTACCCAAACAGTTCCGTGAATCGCTCCGATAAATGGAACTTTCTTTTCCAACCCGTGCCTGCGCAGGGGCTGGGTTTTTTTCGCATCTGTTTCGGCGTCATCATGCTCTGGGAAATGTTTTATCTGGTGAGTCTGGATTTTGTATCCGTCTTCCTGACAGATCCCGAAATTCATTTTCACTATGACCTTCTTCATTGGCTCAAACCCTTGCCCGAAAACCTGATGTGGGTTTTGATTGTAATGTTGATGGTTTGTTGTGTGCTGATTATTCTGGGCAAATGGTACCGCCCGGCAATGGCTGTTTTTGCCGCTGGGTTTACGTATATTTTTTTTATAGACAAAGCATATTACAATAACCACCTTTACCTTATTTGCCTGCTTTCATTCTGGCTGATTTTTATTGATGCAGATAAGTCGTTGAAATTTAGGGCGAAAAACTCCTCTTCGGAAAATGAACTTGTGCCTGCCTGGATGTACTACATTCTTCAGGCGCATTTGTTTATGGTTTATTTTTTCGGAGGAATCGCCAAGCTGAACTCCGATTGGTTATTTCGCCAGGAGCCGGTAAAAACCATGTTGAAGGAAGGTTTTTATATGAAGGATATTTTGGGCGAAACCTTTACCACGGGACTTCTTACCTATGGCGGGCTGATTTTTGACCTTAGCATCGGATTTATTTTGCTTTTCCGGAAAACTCGTTGGTTGGGGGTCGCAGGGGTTTTGTTTTTTAATCTGAGTAACGCCGCGCTTTTTGATGACATTAATATCTTTCCTTATTTTATGGTATTGGCGACGGTACTTTTTTTGGATCCTTTCTGGATAAAGGAAAAATTTTTACGAAAAACCCCTGACCCTAAAAAGAAACCGGCCAAACCTTTGGCATTTCAACCATCACGCCGCCTGATTGCGGTAATGGGAATATATCTTTTTATCCATATCCTGATGCCTTTTCGCCATGTGTTGTACCCGGGAAATGTGGACTGGACCAGCCAGGGGCAGCGTTTTTCCTGGCGAATGAAAGTTCAGACCCGCAAAACCGAAAAACTGGAGTTCCAGGTACTGGATTATTCAAAAAAAACCATCTATCCGGTTGACCTGAAAGCTTATAACATCAACCGCGACCAAGTTACGCTGATGAGTCTTGATCCCGCAGCGATGTGGCAGTTTTGTCAATTTCTGGAGGAACGAGGAAAAGATAAGTTAAAAACGCCCAAAGTCGGAGTTCGGGCCAATGTCATTGTTTCAATGAATAATCGCCCGTTTCAGCCAATGGTGAATCCGGAACAGGATATGGCAGAAACTACGCGAAGCATTTTCCGGAATACTGACTGGATTCTTCCGCTACAAGATAATCCGTGATATTTCTATCTATGTCGCATAAACATCTGTTTAACCTTGACCCTGAAGTCGTTTACCTCAATTGTGCCTACATGTCTCCGCTGCTTCGGGAAGTGGAGGAAGCCGGAATGGACGGTGTTATGAGGAAACGTTCCCCCAATCGTATTTCAACAGAGGATTTTTTTGCACCGGTTAAAGTACTAAAAGAAGAATTTGCAAAACTGATAAACGGAGATAATTACGAAAGAGTCGCCATTATTCCCTCTGTATCCTATGGAATCGGTATCGTCACCCGCAATATTCCGCTGAAAAAAGGTGAAAAAATCCTGATAATGGACGAGCAGTTTCCCAGTAATGTTTTTGGCTGGCAAAAACTCGCTCAGAAGACGGGTGCGGAAATTATCAAAGTAGCTCCGCCGAAAGTTTTTCAACAAAGGGGAGAGCGATGGAATGAGCGAATTCTCGCTGCCATTGACAGCAGGACGAGGGTAGTGTCTTTGCCCCATTTTCATTGGTCAGACGGGACAAGATTTGACCTGGAGGCTATTCGCAAAAAAACATGGGAAGTAGGGGCAAAACTAATTATTGATGGAACCCAGTCTGTAGGTGCGTATCCGTTTGATATAAACCGGATTCAGCCCGATGCGATGTTCGCCGGAGGTTACAAATGGCTCATGGGGCCTTACGGCCTGGGGCTTGCCTGGCTGGGCGAATATTTTGATGATAAAGAACCGCTGGAAGAAAATTGGATCAACCGGCTGGGAAGTGAAGATTTTAGTTCACTGGCCCGCTATGAGTCGAGTTACCAGCCTTTTGCCCGGCGGTACGATATGGGAGAGCAGAGCAATTTTATTCTGGTTCCGATGCTCACAGCCGCCCTCCGCTGGCTCAACCGGACGGGCGTTGATTTTATTCAAAATTATTGCCGGGAATTGACCGCCCAACCTCTCGAAAAACTCAGCCAATCGGGTTATCAGATTGAGTCGCCGGAGTGGCGGGGAAGTCATTTATTCGGCATTTATCTTCCCGACCGATTGAACATTCACACACTTAAACAGGCATTAGAAAAAGAAAAAATTTATGTCTCGGTGCGGGGAGAATCCCTGCGGGTTTCTCCTCATCTCTATAATGAAACCCCTGATCTGGAAAAGCTGGTAGCAGTTTTGGAAGAGGTTTATGCTAAATATGGCAAGTAAACTTCAATTTTTTTGCATAGAATTAATTAAAAATAGTTTTGAATTAACAATCTTTTACTTATAATTGCATCCATATTATGAAACAATCACTCATATACAGCGCCAGCTTTTTTTACTTTTACTATTTTTTTAGTGAAGGTCAGGGCCTTGTATAATGGTTTTTATAAAAACTTAACAAGCGTCCCTGAAAGAAAATTTCAGGGATTTTTTTTTGTCTGAAAACTGAAAAACGAAATATGGAATCTGTATTAACTGCCGAAAAACGAATTGCTATCCAAGGTGTGATGGGGTCTTTTCATGAAATCGCTGCCCGCAGGTTTTTTGGTGATGATATCGAACTCGAAATGTGTGATTCGTTTCCGGCGCTTTTCCGGTCCTTAAATCAGGGTCGTGCGGAATACGGAGTAATGGCTATTGAAAACAGTGTCGCCGGTACAATTTTGCCTAACTACGGACTCGTGCGGGATTCTCGTTATACCATTATCGGAGAACTGTTTCTCCGGATTGAGCACCATATCATGGCTCTTCCCGGCCAGAAATTGGAAGACATTCAGGAAGTACATTCCCATCCGATGGCGATTTTACAGTGTCATAAGTTTTTTGAAGAACATCCCCACATCAGACTCATCGAAAGTACAGATACCGCTGACAGCGCGTGGATGATTAAAAATACCCAAAAAACCGGTATAGGTGCTATCGCCAGCAGATTAGCCGCAGAGCATACAGGCTTGGAAATTATGGCCGAAGGAATTGAAACCCATAAACGCAATTTTACCCGGTTTTTGGTTCTTCAGGAAAAAGAAAAAGTGGATTTCAGTCAGATTCATCCCGATAAATCTTCGTTATGTTTTAATCTGGTACACAAGGTGGGAAGTTTGTCTCAAATATTGTTGGTACTCAGTAGTCATGGAATGAACCTGACCAAAATTCAGTCGCTGCCGGTGGTAGGGCACGAGTGGCAATACTTTTTTCATATAGATCTGGAGTATGAAGACTATGCCCAGTATCAACGTTCTCTTGCCGCAATTCAACCCCTTGTTGCCGAATTGAAAATTCTCGGTGAATACGAAAGAGGTAAAAAACATCCATAAGTCAGTAATTTTTAAGTAATGATTATAGAACCCTCAAACAGACTCGCGCATATTCAGGAATACTATTTTGCGGGGAAATTGCGTGAACTCCGCCGCCGCATGTCCGAAGGTGATGATATTATCAATCTGGGTATTGGCAATCCCGATATGATGCCTTCCGATGAAACCATTAAATCCATGATCAACACGGCGGTAGAACCTGAAAATCATGGTTATCAGCCCTATAAGGGCATTCCCCGCCTTCGCAGAGGGTTTTCCAAATGGTATCAGAATACCTATGGAGTCGAACTTGACCCCGAAACGGAAATTCTTCCGCTTATCGGCTCAAAGGAGGGGATTATGCATATTTCTCTGGCATTTCTCAACCCCGGCGATTACGCGCTGGTTCCTGACCCGGGTTATCCCACGTATGCATCCAATACTCGTATGACGGGTGCCGAACCCTTATTTTACAAACTCTCCGAAGCAAATAACTGGGAGCCGGATTTTGAAGCGCTTGAAAAACAAGACCTTAGCCGGGTAAAACTGATGTGGGTAAACTATCCCCACATGCCTACCGGGGCTACCGGTTCCCGGTCATTATTCGAAAAGCTGATTGCTTTTGGCCGGAAAAACCGGATACTTATTTGCCATGACAATCCTTACAGTCTTGTGCTGAATGACCACCCGATCAGTATGCTCGAACCGGACGGCGCAAAAGAGGTCGTCGTGGAATTAAACTCGCTGAGCAAATCCCATAATATGGCGGGTTGGCGTGTGGGAATGGTGGCAGGAAGTCCTTCTTATGTGGATACGATCCTCCGGGTAAAAAGTAATATGGATTCCGGTATGTTTCTTCCGCTTCAGGAAGCGGCGGCAACCGCGCTCGACAATTCGTATGAATGGCACCGAGAGCGAAACCGTGAATATCTGGTGCGCCGGAAAATCGTTGAAAAAATGCTGGGGGCCTTGGACTGCACTTTCAGTACGGATCAGGTGGGTATGTTTATTTGGGCAAAAATTCCGGATTCTTCGCCCTCGGGTGAGGTTTTCTCCGATCACATCCTGAATAACTGTAGTGTTTTTATGACACCGGGTTTTGTTTTTGGTGCCCAGGGAGAGCGATATATCCGAGCGTCTTTGTGTATGCCTAAAAATCGCCTCCAGGAAGCATTAACGCGAATTCTGGAGTTTCAACTGGAAAAGGTGCAAAAATGACGATTACCATTGTAGGACTGGGCCTTATTGGGGGTTCACTCGCGTTGGATCTGAGGGCAAATGGTTTTGCCGATCGGTTGATTGGAGCGGATGCTAACCCTGTACATACCGCCAAAGCATTGGAAATGGGGCTTGTGGATGAAATAAGGTCGTTGGAAAGTGCTTGTGCGGAGGCGGATCTTGTGATTTTGGCAGTTCCGGTAAGTGGAATTCTAAACCTTTTTCCTCAAGTACTGGATTTGATCAATGAGCGTGGGGTCGTGGTGGATATGGGTTCTGCGAAAGGGGAGATTATTCGAAAAATAGCAGGCCATCCCCGAAGGTCACGAGCCGTAGCAGCACATCCGATGGCGGGCACGGAGTTTTCCGGGCCGGAAGCAGCAGTGAGCAATCTTTTTCATGGAAAAGCTGCCATCATTTGCGACCGGGAAAACAGCGACCCCGTGGCTGTTCATCTGGTAGAACGGCTCTTCAAAAGTATGTTCATGCGTATTATTTATATGGATGCAAGGGAGCATGACATTCATACTGCGTATGTTTCTCATATTTCGCATATTACTTCATTTGTTCTTGCATTAACGGTACTGGACAAAGAAAAAAGCGAGGCAAATATTTTTAACCTGGCCAGTGGCGGTTTTTCTTCAACCGTAAGGCTCGCCAAAAGTTCTCCCCGTATGTGGCGCGATGTATATGAGCAAAACAGCGAAAATATCTTGGATGTATTAAACAATTATATCGAAAAAATGGGTCTTTTCAGAGATCTGATCGCCAAAGGTGAGTATGATCAAACCTACAAACTGATGGAAGCAGCGAATGCAATCGGCCCGATTCTAAAAGGAATTAAATAACCAAAATCAACAAAAGCCATGGATAATTTAGCATTAGTCCCTCTAAAAGACTGGGGATTTGGTATGGGGGAAAGAATGATTATTTCCGGTCCCTGTAGTGCCGAAACTCGCGAGCAGGTACTGGAAACCGCGCGCCGTGTCGCCAAATATGAAGTACACGTCCTGAGGGCCGGTATCTGGAAACCCCGTACCCGTCCTAATTCTTTTGAAGGGATTGGAAGTGAAGGTCTTGCCTGGCTTGCCGAAGCGGGCCGCGAAACCGGACTCCCTACCTGCGTCGAAGTTGCCAATGTCAAACACGTTTACGAATGCCTGAAAGCAGGCGTGGACATGCTCTGGATTGGTGCCCGAACCACTACCAACCCGTTTGCCGTACAGGAAATCGCCGACGTCATCAAAGGAATGGATATTCCGGTTATGGTGAAAAATCCGGTAAATCCCGATCTTGAACTATGGATTGGTGCCATCGAACGTGTCTATCAGGCAGGCATTCGCCGTATTGCTGCGATTCACCGCGGTTTTTCCTCTTACAGCAAAACCAAATACCGCAATCAACCGCAATGGGAAATTCCGATTGAACTTCGTCGCCGTTACCCGGAACTCCCCATCATCTGCGATCCCAGTCATATTTGTGGAACGCGGGACATCATTCCCGCCGTGGCCCAAAAATCCCTTGACCTCAATTTTAACGGTTTGATGATCGAAGCGCATATCAATCCGGATGCGGCGTGGAGCGATTCCAAACAACAGGTTACACCCGAGCGGTTAGGTGAAATCCTTAGCGAACTGGTTTACCGTAAAGCCGAAAGCGATGATCCACAATTTATTAATCAACTTGCCCTTCTACGGGAGCAGATTGACGAAATTGATAATCAGATGATTGATCTATTATCAAATCGGATGAAGGTCTCTCGTCAGATCGGTCATTACAAAAAAGAGAACGGAATTACGATTCTTCAGGCGGCCCGCTGGAGCGATATTATCCGCGACCGGTTGAATGCAGCAGTTGCTAAAGGACTGAGTGAAGATATCATGAACGAAATTCTTCAAATGATTCACAAAGAGTCCATTCGCCAGCAAACGCTCGTAATGAATGCAACCGAAGTATGAGGTCAGTTTTGCAGTTCCACCATATAGGCCGTCGGGTATAGACGTTTCATCCGGCGGTCTATATCACTGACCGTGACACTCCCGTCTTTATTTTCATCCAGACCGGCATTCTGCTCATAAGATTTTCCGGGTTGTGCATACAAAGTATAACAGTAATCCTGTTTACGGGCTTTGGGATAAAGAATTGCCAAATAGAGGTCGGCCAGGCTTTCGTAATCTCCATACCTTTCACGTACTTGTTCGAGGTAGAGATATACGTATTCCAGTTGTTGAAGGTGATTCATCTTGCGAATTCGCTGAAGGGAAACATTCAGGTCATCGGCGGCAGATGGCATAAACTGGATTAGTCCGGTCGCACCACTTCCTTTGTGGTTTAGTACAGTGGCATCAAATTTTGATTCGGAATACATTACCGCCATAAGCCACTCTGGCGGGATGTTCAGCATACCGGCGATTTCCCGTACTTTGTCTTCAAACGAAGATACATCCGATACAAACATGCTCGCCTTATCCATCAGATAAAGAGAAGGTCCGTCTGTAGGCGGTATGGGTACTTCTTGGCCACCTCTGAAATGGATGCCCGGGTTTAGAATGGTATGGCTGATCAGATTGGTCAATAAAATTGCTCCGGCAATCAGGCTAATGTTCCGGAAGTTTCTTTTTAGATTTTCCGGGATAGGGCGGGCAATGGTGGTCTCACCATGGCGAGAATAATATTCCGCCCCGGATTTAACGATTCTTGGTCGGTAGGTACTCATCTTTGTCCGATTTGGGGTTGAATGGCCAACATAGTTAGACTTATGCGTTTGATATAATCCAAATTTACTAATAAATTTAGATAATGCAAATAAAATTAGCCTAAAAATCTAACATTTTTGGAGTTTTGTTTCGGACAGTGCTAAACCCTTGTCAGAGTTGCCACAAAAATTTTCGAATAAGGGTTTGATTCTGACGGTTTCGCATTCGAATCATATACAATCCACCCACCAGATTTTCTGCCGGAATACTCGTTTTCGTCGCACCATTCGGCATTTTTATATGTAACAATACCTGGCCAAGCAGGTTGGTGAGTTCTATTTCCCAGTCTCCGGATCCCGGATGAGGATGAAGAAGATTTATCTGAATATCCCTTTCAAATACCCGTGGAATTATCTCCATCTGAGTTTGAGATATTGCGGGATTATGCTCCAAATCTGTCACACCCGCTACTTCCAGTTGTAACACTACAGGCAGATGATCCGACATTTGTTTCATTACGGCACAGACATTTGCCGGGACTGATCCACTATTAGAACAAAACAACTCCTGGTCATAGCTGTTTCCGTCATTGCCCAAAGCCGCGTAACTTCCGGATACGTATCCGATTCCGGCGGAGTCTTCCATGATAGACGAACTGGCAAGTATAAAGTCAAAACGGTCATCCATTCCTCCGCCAGAACCACAGTCGGGTGTACTCAGGCGTGGAGACTGAGTATGATGAATTGCATTAGACGGGCCATTCCACCCATTTTGTTTACCTGCGGGGTCTGTCAGCCGGATGCTAGTATCGGGGTTAAAAACCATTGTCTGAAAGGCGGCTTCGTTGTGCGAATAAAGATTAAAATCCCCCATGACAAGGATATTTTTTCTTTTTCCCTTGGTCTTTATATAATTCATAACAGCCTCTGCCATTCCGGCCCTTGTATTGGCGTCAGAAGGGGTGTCGCCAGCTTTATAGTGAGCAATGATGCAGTCCAGAAAAACCGTATCCACACCGGATACGCCTGCCGTAGCTTTCAGGTACAAGTGATAGACATTCATGTCGCGAAGAAACCCCCCGATAACTTCAACGCCTTGATAAGCAAATATTTCGTGGTCGTAAAACAATTGATTGACAAAGTTGGAGTTGGCATTATTGGTAAATCCGGCGTATGAAATCCGGTTGGTATAATCAAAGGACAACGCTTTTATCCCGTTGGAATATGCGATATTAGGGCCGAGTTCGTTTACCGTAAAAATATGAGGCTGGTATAATTCCAGTATTGTGCCCAACCAGTTGTATTTGTTGCTGATTTCTACATTTGTACAGGGCGGGCCAAAACTTAATAAATTATAGTGCATGACACGAATACGAAGCTGGCCATAAACGGGCAGGGTAAGCAGAAAGGCAAAAAGCAGATGCAGGAACCGGAACATTGGTAATTTCGTTTGGGTAAGGTAATTTTAGAACAATAAAATAGGCATTTTGTATTCAGCAAAACAAAGATAAACATGTGTATTCGGATTTCTTTTTCCAGGAAGTTTGGCGGGTTAATGATGTTCTCCTTTTTTTTCCTGCCTTTATTTTCACAAAACGATACACTGAAATACCCTCAGGGAATTATTTTCAGTGCTTTTGAAAAAGTATGGCCATTGGAGGAAAACATATCAAGGGTGATTCAGGGAGGGAAATACGGTTTTATCGAGGCATCCGGCGCCATTTTGACCAGACCTATTTATGATAAGGCTTCGGATTTTCAGGAGGGGAGGGCAAAGGTAAGTGTAGGCGATAAGTCGGGATTTATCAATAATAAAGGGGAAGAAGTAGTTCCAGCCATGTTTGATCGGGTATGGTCTTTTCAGGATTCCGTAGCGATGGTGTCGTTGAACAACCGGTACGGGTTTATCAACTATTCCGGTCAGACGATCATCCCTTTGGAATTTGATTATGCTCAAACGGCTTCCGAAGGCCTTATAATTGTGAGCCGGGAAGGAAAAAGTGCCTACTTTAATACAAAAGGAAAACGAATTACCGAGATGGTATATGACGAAGCCTGGCCTTTTTTCAATGGAAAAGCAAAGGTCCGCATAGATGTGCAGACCTTTTATATTAATTCTTCCGGAAATTGTATCGAAGGATGTGAATGATCAGACTGCGAGCGTTTCCATAGACAGAATTTGTTCACGGTCAGGCCCTACAGAGACATAAGAAACGGGTACTTCCAGGTAAGATTCCAGGGCATCAATATAGTTTCGCAAAGCGAGGGGAAGCTCTTCTTTGGTTCGTGCGGCCGTGATATCGCTTTTCCACCCGGGGAAAGAATCATATACCGGTTCTATACGTGAGGTTTCCATATCGAAGGGAACCTCCTGGGTTTCTCCTCCGTCGGCGATATAGCTGGTACAAACGTGGATTTCATCCAGCATAGATAAGACATCGGCTTTGGTCATGATGAGGTCTGTAACGCCGTTAATCTGTACGGCATATTTCAGAAGAGGAAGGTCAATCCAGCCGGTACGGCGAGGCCTTCCGGTGGTAGCGCCGAATTCACTGCCTTCCTGGCGAATTTGCTCACCCAGATCGTTGTTGAGTTCCGTAGGAAAAGGCCCACTACCTACACGGGTACAATAAGCTTTGAAGATGCCGTAAACCCGGCCGATTTGAGTGGGTGGGATTCCCAGTCCGGCGCAGGCTCCGGAGGTAGTAGTATTAGAACTAGTGACATAGGGATAACTGCCAAATTCAATATCGAGGAGTGTTCCCTGTGCGCCTTCGGCCAGAATTTTTTTACCGGCTTTGAGGGCGTCTGCGAGCATGTATTCAGTGTTGACGAGATTCAGTTCGCAGAGGTAGTCAATTGCTTCGCGAAAGGCCTCTTCGGTAGAAGCGAGGTCATATTCAAATCCGTAATAATCGTCAAGCATTCTCCGGTGTTTTGCGAGGAGGAACTGGTATTTTTGTTCAAAATCGCCCGAAACGAGGTCGCCTACCCGAAGGCCATTGCGGCCGGTTTTATCCATATAAGTAGGTCCGATGCCACGGAGTGTAGAGCCGATTTTTTTATCACCTTTGGCGTATTCAGAGGCTGCATCCAGGAGTTTGTGGGAAGGGAGTATAAGGTGTGCGCGTTTGGAGATAAACAATTGGTCGCGGATATTTTTTCCAGAGCGTTCGAGCGTTTCGATTTCTTTCTTGAGTGTAATCGGATCAAGTACAACCCCATTACCGATGATACAGGCAGTTCCAGGGTGGAAAATGCCCGAAGGAATCAGGTGGAGTACGTATTTGGTATTATCGAAAACGATGGTATGGCCGGCATTGGGGCCCCCTTGAAAACGAGCAACAATATCATATCGGGGCGTAAAAACGTCCACGACTTTACCTTTTCCTTCGTCGCCCCATTGCAGGCCCAGTAAAACATCTACAGGCATGGTAGTTGGTTTATGGAATGAATAAATTTAATTAAGAAACGATTTCACGGCATCTTCTTCCGTGGGGTGAATTTTAAAGATGGTGTTGAGTTTTGTAATAATCAGCAGGTTCTGGATAAAAGAAGAAGGGTTGGCCAGCATAACTTCCCCCCCTACTTTACGCGCTTTGGTAAGCAGTGTAATAAGCACACCCAGTCCGCTGGAATTAATATGCTGAAGATGTTGGAGGTTGACGACAAAGTTTCTTGCGCCATTGTCTATGTTTTCGCTGAAGGATTCCGTCACCGGGATGCCATCGGTTTCGCCGATCAGATTTCCTTTCAGGTGATAGATTACAACCTGGTCGGAGGTCGTTGTCTTAAATTCCATGTGTAAGCTAATGGTTATTTCCCTTCCGGCCTTCACAGCTTTCATTTCTGCACTGACCGTAAATGGTAAGGGAGTGGTGTGAAACATCAAAGTCGAGAATTTTCCCAATGGTTTCTTCAATTTCACCTAGTCGGGGGTCGCAGAACTCCATAACCTTTCCGCAGGAGGAACAGATCATGTGGTCATGTTGTTTATAGCCATAGGATTTTTCATATAAGGCTTGGGATGAGCCAAACTGGTGTCTTTTTACAAGATCGCATTCTACCAGCAGATCTAACGTATTATAGACAGTTGCTCGACTGACCCGATAGTTGTTATTTTTCATGTGAATATACAAAGATTCCACATCGAAGTGGTCGGATCTTCGATAGATTTCTTCGAGAATGGCAAACCTTTCAGGTGTTTTTCGCTGTCCTTTTTTATCCAGATAGCCGGCAAAAATGGCCTTTACCTCCTGAATCCGTTCTTTCTGCTTAATCGGTGGGATCTCCGGCATATACTCGTATTTAAACTCCTTTCAAAGGTACGAAAAATCCTAAAAAAAAGAGGCTATCTCAGCATTTGAGACAGCCTCTTTTTTTAGGATTGATTTGAATGGACTTACATCATGCCGCCCATGCCTCCGCCCATGCCGCCGTGGTGATGTCCACCACCTTCGGCTGCGGGTTCAGACTCTTCGGTAATTACGGCTTCGGTAGTCAAAAGCATACCGGCGATGGAAGCTGCATTTTCCAATGCGGTTCTTGCCACTTTTGTCGGGTCTATGATACCGGTTTGGAAGAAGTTTTCGTACTGCTCGTTACGGGCATTAAACCCATAGTCGAGGTCTGGGCTGGCCATAACTGCGTTGAGGACAACACCGGATTCGAGGCCGGCATTTTCGACAATCTGACGGAGCGGTTCTTCAAGCGCACGGCGCACAATAGCAACCCCAATGCCTACATCACCTTTCAGGAAGTTGTCGTTGATGCCACCACGTCCCGGTTTCAGGGCTGCGATTGCACGAACGAGGGCCACACCTCCACCGGGGATGATTCCTTCTTCTACGGCAGCTTTCGTTGCGTGAAGCGCGTCGTCCACACGGTCTTTTTTCTCTTTCATTTCTACCTCTGTTGCCGCACCTACATACAGGACTGCAACGCCACCGGAAAGTTTTGCCAGACGCTCCTGGAGTTTTTCACGGTCGTAATCAGAGGTAGTTGCTTCGATCTGAGATTTGATTTGTTTGATACGAGCTGCAATCAGTTCTGCATCGCCACCGCCATCAACAATGGTAGTATTGTCTTTGTCAATGGAAACTTTTTTACAGATACCGAGCATATCCAAGCTGGTATTTTCCAGTTTGAAACCGCGCTCATCAGAGATTACCTGACCACCGGTAAGGACGGCGATATCTTCGAGCATTGCTTTTCTGCGATCACCAAAGCCCGGAGCTTTTACGGCTGCAACTTTGAGTGAACCACGGATTTTGTTGACAACCAGCGTAGCAAGAGCTTCGCCGTCAACGTCTTCAGCGATAATCAGAAGAGGGCGACCGGTCTGAACGGACTGCTCAAGTACCGGAAGCAGGTCTTTCATCTGGGAGATTTTTTTGTCGTGGAGAAGAATGAACGGGTTGTCCAATTCCACTACCATCGAATCCGGATTGGTTACAAAATAAGCGGAGAGGTAACCACGGTCGAATTGCATACCTTCTACTACATCAAGGTAGGTATCAAGACCTTTGGCTTCTTCCACGGTAATAACCCCGTCTTTTCCCACTTTGTCCATTGCATCAGCAATAAAAGCACCGATTTCTTCATCATTATTGGAAGAAATGGTGGCTACCTGTGCAATTTCTTTGGAGTCGGCAATGTTCTTAGAGAATCTTTTCAGTTCGGCAACTACCACTTTTGTGGCTTCTTCAATCCCTTTTTTAAGTTCCATGGGATTGGCGCCGGCGGTTACGTTTTTCAGGCCTTCTCGTACCATAGCCTGAGCCAAAACGGTAGCAGTAGTTGTACCGTCACCGGCAATATCAGCGGTTTTGGAAGCAACTTCTTTTACCATCTGGGCGCCCATGTTTTCAACCGGGTCTTTCAGCTCGATTTCTTTTGCAACCGTAACACCGTCTTTGGTGATCGTAGGAGCACCGAATTTTTTGTCAATTACGACGTTTCTGCCTTTGGGGCCGAGGGTAACTTTGACTGCATTTGCCAATGCATCCACTCCTCTTTTCAATCGGTCGCGGGCCTCAACGTTAAAATCAATTTTCTTAGCCATAGCTTATTGCAATAATTTGATTTTGGGAAATTTTGTTGAAAAATAATTAAACAACAGCGAGAATATCAGACTCTCTCATCATGAGATAGTCTATCCCTTCAATACTGATTTCGGTACCGGAGTATTTGCCGTAGAGTACGGTATCTCCAACAGAAACGGAGGTGGGTTCGTCCTTTTTGCCGGGACCAACAGCTACTACGGTTCCACGCTGGGGTTTTTCTTTAGCGGTATCTGGAATGATGATACCAGAAGCTGTCTTCTCTTCCGCAGGCGCCGGCTGTACCAGCACTCTGTCAGCTAATGGTTTAATGTTTACTGCCATAGTTGAATCGCGATTTAGTTTATTGGATTTAGGAGATTCAAATTTGTTTTGTCGGGTAGATTTCGAAAAACATGCCAGTCCTTTTTTGCCTGACAAATTTGTCCATCCACGGACATACTCTTTCAATTTGGCAGGGCTTTTTTGTCAAATTGACAGCCTTAAATGACCTTGCCAAAAGAGGGTGCAAAGTACGGCAAAATTATCTGTATTCGCTAATCCGAAACGATCTTTTCCGCAATTCCTTATTTTGCATTTTGCATCGGGCGGTATATGTGGAGATGGACTATGCCGAACTGCTACGCTGTAACCGGCAGCATGAAATAAAATAGGTCTTACCAAGCAGATAGAAGTTTACTCTGGCGGAAAACACCGCTGTTGTTTTCGACAATGATCTGATATGCGTAATTGCCATTGGGAAGATTCAAACTCTCGGAAAAACGGCTGATCTCCAGCGTTTGTTCGCCCGGATTCATATCCTTTTTCAATAGGGTTGTAATTTTTTGACCATTTACTCCATACAATTCAATGGTTACTTTTGATGCATGGGTCAGGGAAAAAGGAATGGTCGTTTTCTCACTAAACGGGTTGGGATAGTTTTGCCCTAGGGTAAATTGTCCACCGGTTTCGGGTTCGAGTTTAAAAAGTCCCGTAGTGGAGGCTGCAACGCCTACGGTGAGTTCGCCGGTAAAACCACTGGTAATATCTCCGGTTATTGTGAGCATTTGGTCGGTCGTACCGTCGCTGAATACATTGTCCTGCGCGAAGCTGGTGACAGAAGTATTTTGACCCTTTGCAGCGTATAGCGTAGAATTATAAACCTCGCTAGTGGTTGTTTGGGGAAAGGCTACCTGGGATGTTACACTAAGCACAGAGTTGAGGTATATTTCGAAGTGAATATGAGTGATTCTTCCTGCATACCAACCTGGATATACAGTAGTGAATGTTACCTGTCCGTTGGCATCGGTAAGTTGAATTCCCCGGCAAAAGGTTTGTCCTACCGTGTTGGCTCCCGGCTGTTGGTAGCCAGAGTAAACCCCGTCTTTGTCACAATGCCATACGTCCACTCTTGCACTTGGGATCGGCGCACAGTCATTGTTTATATTAACAAGATTGAGTTTTAAGGTGAAAGGAACACCTGTTTTCGTCTCATTGATGGCTTGGCGAAACATGGAGGTATTACTGCTAAGATCCAAGGGGTACGGGCCACGGGTTTCGGAAGGGACTAATACACAGTCCACGGAAGAAAGCCCTTTGGGCAAGCGGGAAGCGCTTAATATCTTCAGGGATGTTGCTGCAGCTTTAGAAAAAGGAAGCATGGTACCCACACCGATTGCTGCGAGGTTTTTGAAAACATTTCTTCTGTTCATTGGCTTTGTTTTTTGAATTGATGGTAAAAAGAGAAAAGTAAATTTTACATTTCTTCCTGATACTCAACTACACGACAAATCTATTGAAAAGGTAGGCTGGCAGCAGCGACAATGAGGTAAACGAAAGTTTTTTTGCGGTAAACGACAATTACCTCTGGAAACGATTGAAAAAATCGTCTTTATAACTTCTGCCTACGGGAATCTGTTTTTCACCCATATAAATGATTTTATTTCGCACTCTTTCGATTTTGTTTAGGGCCACGATATAGGAGCGATGTACCCGCATAAATTGTTCCGCTGGCAATTTCTCCATCATTTCCCGAAGGGGCATTCGCGTTATTATCGGCTTGTTTTGCTGAACATAAATTCGCAGGTAGTCATCCAGTCCTTCGACATATAGGATTTGCTCAACTCGGAGAGAAAAGAGGCTGTAGTCTGCCCGAATTTGGATTACGGATTTTTCGGCTTGTTCTTTATTTTGTAAAATCTGATAAAAATCTTGCGCTTTGTTTACTGCCTGCAAAAATCGTTCGTAGGAGAAGGGTTTCAGTAAATAGTCAATGGCATTGAGGTTAAAGCCTTCGAGTGCGTATTGACTGTGTGCGGTGGTAAAAATAACCATGATGGGCTGGGGGAGGGAAGCGTAAAATTCGATTCCGGACAGGGAAGGCATGTGAATGTCGAGAAAAAGGAGATCCACCGAAGATTGTTGGAGAAAATTTTGGGCTTCTATCGGGTTGAGAAAAGTTTTTTCCAATGTGATAAAATCCACCCGCAGGCAGTAGTTTTCGATTACTTTCAGGGCCGGGAGCTCGTCGTCTAGGGCAATAGCGTGAATCATAAAAGTTGAAGGGTCAAAAAAACCTTGAAAGAAGTATCTGTCTGTTCCATTTTCAACTCGTGGGCGTCGGGATAGATGAGTTTTAGGCGGTTTTGGGTATTGGTAATGCCGATTCCGGTTCGTTCTTCTGCCAAAGAGGCGGGAGCTTTGACGATTTTATTTTCCACCGTCAATGTGAGTTTGCCTTCCCGTACTCCGATATAAATGGATACCGAAACACCGGCCTCACCATTTATTCCATGTTTAAAGGCATTTTCAATAAAAGTAATCAAAATCAGCGGAGCAATTCTGTATTCGACACTATTTCCTTCTTTTTTCCAGGATATGCCTCCGGTGGCGCTAAATCGAAGTTTTTGAAGCTCAACATAATTGTCGAGGTATTCAATCTCTTTTTCTAGGGACACAAAGTCCTGTTGGGATTCATCGGTCATGTAGCGCATCATGTCTGAAAGTCGGAGGATGGCAGTGGATGATTCGGGGGCATTTTCCAGACTAAGCGAGTAGAGCGTATTAAGGGTGTTGAAAAGAAAATGGGGATTCATTTGCGCCTTTAACCAGGCAATTTCGGTATAGAGTTTTTCCTTTTCGGTCTCCCGCCATTGTTTGCTGATACGAAGTAAAGAGGAAAGGAAAACGGCAATCGAAAACTTGAGAAAATTGTGATTAATGTGAAAAAAAACCGGAAAATCCTGCTTGGGGGGAGGTGGTGGAGGTAGCTGTCCCGTTGGAAAATGGATAAACAACGGCGGAATTGCAGTGATGAGGGCAAAAAAAATCAGGGCCGAACCGACAAACAGGAAGTATTTGCGTTTAAAAAACAGCCGGGGAATAAAAATGAAGTAGTTTAAATAAAAATAGCCAACTGCAAGCAGGTACCCCATAAAGTCGCGGGAAATTCCGGGCGAAAGGGTAAGCGTTGGCTCATGGGAAGCCAGTACAGGGATGGAAAGAAATAACAGGATTCCACCCAGATGGATCAACAACTCGGTGTGTCTAACTTTCATCAATACGAACTAAGTATATAACTCAGCGTGGCAACCACATCCTCTGCGATCAGGGCGTGGCCGATGTCATTGGGGTATTTTCCTTCGATTAACAAATCGCTCCACAGATTTCCCTTTGTGGAGGCATAAAGCCCAAAACTGCTTTGAAGATCTACCACGGGAAACGAAAATTCATTGGCAATTTCCCTGACAGCATCGGCATAGGTATCTATTCGGTCATTTCTCCATTCCGCAGCGGGAATTTGTACCGGGTTAGGGGTAAGGAGAATTACCTGTATTCCTTGGTTATGGAAACTTTCGGCGAGTTTTCGAAGCC
Organism: Bacteroidia bacterium; assembly: GCA_033764335.1. Classification (GTDB taxonomy): domain Bacteria; phylum Bacteroidota; class Bacteroidia; order J057; family J057; genus JAGQVA01. Next base: position 106,095 of record JANRJC010000031.1, read on the forward strand.
GTTCCCGAAACTGCGGTAAAGGCATATTGGAGGTGGATTGTGGATTGTTTTGAGCCGCCCAGGCCTCCTCTAATCCATAATCTATAACCACTATATGAGGGGGAATATCCGGAATCAATATTGCTTTTGATTCGGGTATGGAGGGGTGAAAAATTCGTACAATTTTTACAGGAGTTGTCAGTTCTGCGAGCAAGTCTTCAAGTCTTACGGCCCAGGGAAGCATCGTTATATTTTCGGCTTCCGAAGGGAGTCTTTCAAAGGTGAAAATCTGAATTGTATCGCCAGGTGCGGCAGTTGCATCGAGCTTTTTTGCCGTTTTTGAAGAGGCAAAATTATCTTTGCTCGGTTGATTCTGGCAGGAAAAAAATCCCGATAAACCGATTATAAAAAAAAGATATAACTCCCATTTTGTCATATTCGATCGTTTTTCACCCTCACCATTTCCACCCAGTGCCGGGCTTTACGTCCGGTGAAATGTTCGATCTGATGACGGCAACTAAAACCACAGGCGATAATACCGGTTTGCGTTTCTGCGGATTTAATAGCGGGAAACAATTTTCGGTCGCCGATCTTGGCCGATAGCTCGTAATGCTCCTTTTCATAACCAAAAGACCCGGCCATTCCGCAGCATCCGGAGGGTATTTCTTTGACCGATTTTCCATTTCCCGAAACCAGTTGCTGCATGGCTTTGGTTCCGTACAGAGCTTTTTGGTGGCAATGTCCGTGGAGAAGGTTGGTATCGGCAATGAGTTCTAATGTGACTTTTAGTCTTCCGGCGGCTTTTTCTTCAGCGAGGAAAACATCAATCATTTTCACTCCTCGTTTGATTCTTTCACCTAAAGCTGCGTCATCCAGCAGATCCGGGAGATCGTCGGTGAGTGCCGAGGCGCAACTCGGTTCAACAGCTACTATCGGAATTTTTTCCTGCACAAATACATCAAGATTTCGGAGGGTTTTTTCGCCGTCGGTTTTGGCTTCGCGCAAAAAGCCGTGGGAGATTTTGGGGCGCTGGCAGCAGCCTGCAAAGGCCGGTATCACCTCATAACCGCAGTCTTTCAGCAGGTTAAATGCAGCAATTCCCACTTCGGGTTCGTGGTGGTTGAGAAAAGTGTCGGCAAATAAAATAACTTTCGGTTTGCCGGAAAGGGTAGTCACGGGTTGTTTCCGGTACCATTTTTCAAAAGTTTCAGCAGCATATTCCGGTAGCGTGCGGCGCGAGTCAAAACCTGCCATTTTTTCAAGGGCGAGGCGAAAAAGTTTGGTTTTTTGTACGCGATTAACCGCAGGTGCAAGTCCGCCACTAAATCGTTGGGCTGCTTTGTGGGTGTTGCGAATAAGTTTGTCCCGGAAGGTAAGTCCGTGTTTATCGTAATAAAGTTGGGAGACATCACTTTTGAGCCGGGCCATGTCCACATTGCTGGGGCATTCCGACTTACAGCCTTTGCAGGAGAGGCATAGGTCCAGGACTTCGCGCAGGCGGGGACTTGTAAGGCCTTCTTCATCGAGTTGCCCCGACATGGCGAGCCGTAGTGCATTGGCGCGTCCACGGGTGGAGTGTTCTTCGTTGCGTGTAGCAATAAAACTGGGGCACATGGTTCCTGTAAGCACTTTCCGGCATTCTCCTACTCCCGTACACATATCCACGGCAGCTTCAAAACCTTCTTCCTGGCGGTAGTGAAACAACGTTTCTGGCAGCGTAGAGCGATAGGATTTACCATAACGGAGGTTTTGGTCCATGGGAGGAGCCTCGACAATTTTGCCGGGATTCATGCGGTTTTCGGGATCAAAAAGAGCCTTGACATCCCGGAGCGCCTGATAGACCACCGGCCCAAAAAACTTTTCATTAAAAGGGCTTCGGACAAGGCCGTCGCCGTGTTCGCCGCTCCAGGAGCCGCCGTATTCCATGACTAGGGCAAAGGTGCGTTCGGCGATCTGGGTAAGTTTTTTAATATCCGTTTCTTCCCTTAGATCAAGGATAGGCCGAACATGAATTACTCCCACACTGGCATGGGCATACATCGAAACCTTAGTATCCAGTTCTGCACAGAGTTTGAGTACGCGGTCAATATATTCGGGTAAATAAGGAATGGGTATTCCGGCATCTTCGATAAAAGGCAGCGGTTTGGCTTTCCCCTTAATACCGAGCATCAACCCCAGCCCTTTTTTGCGGATAACCCATACATCATCGTGATTTTTGGCATCGGTAAAAAAAGGATGTGCATAACCCATTCCCTTGCTTTTCAGTTCTTCGATCATTTTTAGCGGACGGGTCTGTACATCTTCCGGTGTTTCACCATAAAACTCCACGATCAGGATAGCCGCAGGATTTCCTTCGATAAAATGGCTATGTGGGGCAGTTCCGAGGTTTTCCCGGCTGAGTTGAAGTACCACGTGGTCGAGGATTTCGACAGCAACGGGCTGGTATTTGAGCATGGTTTCCACGGAGCGGATAGCATCTAGCACCGAATGATAGTGGACAACGCAGACGGATTCGTATTTGGGCAGCGGTTCTAGGTTGATTTTGGCTTCGAGCATCACACCGAGCGTACCTTCGCTGCCGGTAAAAATTTTGGCGAGGTTCCACTGATCGGTATGGATGAATTCATCCAGGTTATAGCCGCCGACGCGGCGCATGACTTTAGGGAAACGGGTTTCAATTTCCGTTCTGTTTTGGTGAATAATTTCGCGAAACCTGCGGTAGATTTCTCCTTCACGATTGTTTTGGATTGCTTTGGTACTCCATTCTTCCGGGCCACAATTTTTGACATGGAGCAGGGTTCCATCGGCGAGGAGAAACCGCGCTTCCAGCACGTGGTCCACGGTTTTTCCGTAGAGGATGCTATTGGTTCCGGAGGAATTGTTGCCGATCATACCGCCGACATTGGCGCGGCTGGAAGTGGCGGGATCAGGAGCAAAATGCAGCCGGTAGGGAGCGAGGAAAGCGTTTAGCTCATCCCTGACAAGTCCCGGTTGAACGCGCACCCAGCGTTCGGCCTCATTAAACTCAAGCACCTGATTCATGTAGCGGGAAAAATCCAGCACGAGGGACTGGCCGACAGTCTGACCGGCCAGACTTGTACCGCCACCACGAGGGAGAATGGTTACTCCGTGGTGGCGGGCGATTTTGACGGCGGTAATGACATCCGTTTCATCTTTAACCGCGACGATAGCCAGCGGTTTGATCTGGTAGATACTGGCATCGGTAGCATAAAGGCCGAGGGAGTAATCGTCGGTGTGGAGGTCGCCGCGGATTTGCTGGCGAAGTTCCTGGATCATAAGAGGCAGGTTCATGTGAGGAAATTGTAGGTTCGCAGGCGGTAATTTGCAACCTTTTTTTGAAAATTAATGCCCTACAAGCAAGTATTCTTTGAAGGTTTCGCTCGTAGGATTTTCAAAGACTACCCCTGGTCTTCCTTTTTCGACTACCTCTCCAAAGTACATGAAGACCACATAATCTGCGAGCCTTTTTGCCTGGCGCAGGATATGAGTAACGAGTACGATGGCAAAATCCTGGCTGAGTTCTTTAAATTGTTCTTCAATTTTCCGGGAAGAGATAGGATCAAGCGCCGAGGTCGGTTCGTCAGCCAGAATGACTCTTGGCTCAATGGCCAGACCTCTTGCCAGGCAAAGCCGTTGTTGTTGCCCGATAGACAACCTTCCTGCCGGGCTTTTGAGTCTTTCTTTTACTTCTTCCCACAGAGCAACCTTTCGGAGATAAAACTCCACCCGGTCATCCAGTTCAGATTTTGCTTTGATTCCCTTTAATTTCAAGGCAAAGCGGATATTATCCGCGATAGTACCCGGCAGCGGATGCGGTTTTTGGGAGAGTAGCCCCATTTTTTGTCGAAGGTCATATACATCTATTTTTTTATTTAGGATATCCTGCCCTTCAAAAAATATAGAACCTTCGGTATGTATGTCTGAGTATAGGTCAGTAAGGCGATTAAAGGTTTTGAGTAAAGTGGTTTTGCCGCAACCGGAAGGCCCTAAAAGGACGGTTATGCCTTTATCCCGGATATTGAGTTCAACCTTTTTTAGGGTTTGTTGTTTTCCATGCCACAAACTCAAGTTATTGACATATAGGAGGTTGTGTAAACCTTTTGATTCGTCTTTTTTGATAATGTTCTGATCGAGAAAGGGAATATTTTGATCAATCGTATTCATTGTACTTTATTTTTTGAAAGTTTATTGCTGATAAAACGAGAAGAAAGACTGATAACTAGAACAATAATGGTTAAAACTACGGCTGCGGCATAAGCTCGGGATTTAACCTCCGGGATGGGCGAACTTAGCTGAAAAAATACAGCCAGAGGCAGGGTAGCCGCAGGGTCTGAAAGACTTTCGGGGATGTAGTCGGTATAACCTGCGGTAAAAAGTACAGAGGCGGTATCGCCGATTCCTTTTCCCAATGCGAGCAGAAAAGCCGTGGCGACACCGGGCAAAGTCTGTCTTAAAAGGAATTTAAAACCGATTTCCCCTTTAAAAAATCCCAGGGATAAAGCCGATTCAAACATACCATGAGGTATTTGTTGAAGGCTTTCATCCATAGCCCGGATCATCACCGGGCTAATCAGGAGAGAAACCGTAATAATCGCCGCCAACAAGGAGGTAGGCCATCCCATAAAAAGCATAAGATTAAACCCAAAAGCACCGTAAACAATCGGCGGAACACCCCACAATACATCGAGCCAGAGGCGAATCCGTTTTTGCCAGTCTGGGAAGGAAAATAAATAGGTATGGATAAAAAGCGCAACCGGGATGCTGATCACACAGGTAATCAGAGAGGCTCCAATAGCGAGGTAAACCGAACCCACTATCGCATTTAGGATACCTCCTTCTTTGCCAAAATAATACCCTCCTTTAGGTACTTGGGTGATCATTTCCCAGGTTAAAGCCGGAAGCCCTTTGATAAATATACCGCCGATGATGCTGAAAAGGACGATGACAATCATCAGGGTGAACAGAGCGAGGACCGTTTTTGCGATTTTTTCTTCTAGATAAATGTATCTGCGCATAGAATAGGTTTTATCGGTTAAGCCTGTGACTGGTAATAGCGTATTACTCTATGAGCCAGGTAATTAAAAAAGATGACGATGATGAGTAAAATGAGTGCAGAAAACATCAACGCTGCATCGTACATCGGTATGGACATCATTTCTCCGTAGTTGTTGGCCAGCAAAGCGGGTAGAGGATACCCTGCATCAAAGATTCCATTAGGTATTTTGACCACATTTCCGACGACCATTAATACCGCAATGGTTTCTCCAAATGATTTACTAACACCAAGGGTAAAGGCAGCGATAATGCCGGGCCGAATTTTTTTCACGATAACCCACTTGATCGTTTGCCAATAACTGGCTCCCATGGACAAGGAGGCTTCTTTGAGTTCAATCGCAACTGACTCAAAAAGCCCGATAAGCATATTCAGCACGAAGGGCATAACCGATACCGATACAACTACTCCGGCGGCAATGATCGAATAACCGGAAGTGTTTTCGGCATTGTATTTTAATGCCCATCCGGCTACCATCGGCACAATGGTAATTACTCCCCAAAGGCCGAAGATAACCGAAGGAATCCCTGCCAGAATATCAATGACCGACCGAAGGAGGCGGGAAATCCAGGGCGGTGCAAACTGAGTGATATAGATGGCGGATGTCAGGCATATTGGAACCATCAGAAGGAGTCCGATGAGGGAGACGATGATCGAACTGGTAATGAAGGGAAGCAGGCCAAACTTGCCTTGTCCCGGTAGCCATTCGGATCCGAATAAAAAGCCGGATAGTTTGGTTTCGGTAATTAGAGGCAGAGATTTGTATAACAAAGACAAACCGATCGCTAAGGGAAGGAGCAAAATCACTCCGAGTGTGATTTGCATCCAGCTTTTCCGAAAAAACTCCTGATAACGTCTGATTGAATACAACATGGCTTATAACTTCTTTTTTTGCTCATTAATAACTGTTTCACTCAGAAGGATATACCCGTTTGCTTCCACAAAAACCTGACCTTTGACAAGTATCCAGTTTAAAAATTCGAGTATTATCGGGTCAGTAGGTTTTCCTTTTGCAATCATGTATAGTTCCCGGGCTGGAGGGGAAGGATAACGACCATCGGCGATGGCAGCAGTGATTTCATCCAGATTGTGATAAAAATCTTCTTCCGGATCAATTCCCCCATTTTCATTAATATCAATAGGAACAACTTCGATTCCCGGATATTTTTCCCCTGAATTCAGGTCAAAAACATAGATGATATTATTATAGCCAATTCCTTTTGGATCGTTTTTTACGGCATCTGCAAGACCCGGATCTCCATATACTGCAATACCTTTCAGGCTTTCCTGTGCATCTCCACCGAGGTATTTGGCCCATACGTCTGCGGCTCCGGAAGCGTCTGAGCGGGTATAGACATTTACTTCCGTGGTAGAGTTTGGCCACACTTTTTTCCCGTCTTTGAGAAAATAACCCGACAGTTCTTCCCGAGTCAAACCTTCGGTTTTAATTTTTCCCAGCAAAGGATTTTTTTCACTTAAGGTAGGGATTACCGCATCTTTGGTTACAGAAATCCACCAGGCTCCTTTTTCTCTTTCTGCATCGGTTACATCTCGGGAAAACATTCCAAGGTCGGCGGCTCCGCCAAGCACATCGGCCATTCCTTTTCCTGCACCTCCCCCTGAGATGTTAAACCTTACATCGGGATATTCTTTCCGGAATTCCTCCGCCCAAACATTTACCAACGGATAGAGTGCGAATGCACCGGAAATAGATACGGTTCCTTTAAGTTTTTTTTCTTTACCCGACCCGTCGGTATTTTTACCGGATAAGGTTTGGGAATCACTGTTGCAGGAGAAAATCAGAGACACAAGGATTCCTGCTAACAGAATGGTACTTACTCTGTTATTCATAATGTTAATTATTTTAAAATTTATATAGTGGTGTTTAACGCTTGATTAATTGGTATTCGTCCATCGGAAAAGCTCCGGTTTAAAGGTAATCATCAGGAAGGCCCAACTTTGAAAGAGGTCGCTGTTACCTCCTTTTCGGATATATTCCATGGATTCTGTTACGATTGCATAAGAATATCCCAGATCAATTTCGGTATAGCTATTGGGGCGATAACGGAGAAGCAGGTCATTTTCAAACCCCAGGTATTTACGGATCGGCAGATAGTCGCCTTCAGGCACAAAATGGTTTTGGGAGTAAAACAAATGGCCGTCTGCCCGAAGCGTTAATTTTTTGTTTACGTCATAAAATACAAACAGGTAGGGGGCAACAATACCGGCATTGTTAAAATCATCCGGAAACCGGGTGAAAAAGTCCATCGAACCCAGAAATCGGTGGTTTACTCCGTAGAGGGCGTCAAAGGAATGGGAAGTATTGTCGGGATTCCTCCCGTCGTCTCCGCTGAATACTTCCGCTCCCAGTCGCAGGGTCCAGTGTTTATTATCTTTAAATTGAACCTCCGGCTGAATATACCCGGCGCTAAGGTTTTCGCCTTTCGGTGTTTTTCCATATTGATAATAGGCAGCAAGCGTAAGATATACCTTTTTCTGGGTATATTCGATTCGCCCGCCGCTGGTAAAACGCCAGTGCGTGAGGTGAATATCATCGGCATCCTGAAAAGCATCGGAAGCGTTGATAGCCGTAAGCGTGATTTTGCCGGTTTTATAACGGAGAAAATTGGCCAACAGGATTTTGTAATTGCTAAAACCGGGTGAAAAGTCGGTTTCGAAAAAACGCTCATGTGCCCCTTTTTCCTGGTTAAATACACCGATTAAGTCTCCTTCAAAGGTTTTCTTTTTGTACATAAAACGGACGCCGTCGTGTGCTCCGGCGGTTTGACGCCAGTCATTCTGAGCAAATAGACGCTGGTTGTCATACATGATTTTTTGTCGGCCGATCCGTACAGAAAGCCCTTTTTTTAGCGTGGGTTCTACATACGCTTCAAAAACCTGCAAAGTACCCTCGGTTGATCTTGGGTCGTATTGCCCCCATATTCTGACATCTTGGATGGAAGTATGGAAGATAAAACCCTTTCTTTCATAGTTGAGGTACAGCCTACTTCTTCCTTCGGTAAATACTGCCGCATGAGTAGTATCTCTGCGTATCTGCCGGTATCCGTTGCGAAATTCGGTGCGAGGCCTGAATTCAAGGCCAATGGAGAATATTTCTTTTTTTTCTTCAACCTCCTTATTCTCCTGAGAAAAAATCCAATTATAAGATAAAAGCAAAGCAAGGGTTAGGAAAAAAAACTTAGACTTCTGCATGAACTTCTAATTCTAATAATGAGGTTTAGTTGCTATTGTGAAAACAAATATATATAAATCCTATCAAATATATAGGAATTGTGTATAAATTTTTTTTCCCGTTTCCCGAACGGTAAAAAAACTGCAATTTCTGGTTTATTTAGGCGGATTTCTGGCCTATTTGTTTATCAATAAAACACCTTTAGAACTTCCTCTGCTTCCTTTCCGCAGGGGTTATAGTCCGTGGGATCGCGGTGAGTATGATCGAGGTAGGAAGGCCATTTCCACCAATAGAGACCCAGAAACCAGGGTTGATCTTTAAGTGTTTCAAGGACAATCTGATAGCACAAAGCCTGGTCGGTTTCCTCATAAGGGCTATCTCCTGCTTCGGCGTGAGGTTGTATCCAGGGCGATTCGATGCTACGGAAACCCACTTCGGTAAATACGATGGGTTTGTTATGTTTTTCAGATACTTTCCGGATGTTGTCGGCGATTTTCCGAAAACCTGCCCGGAGTTCGGCTTTGGAGGCGGTAGTTTTGTCGCTAAGGGGATAATAACAATCTAGCCCGATAAAGTCGAGGCTTTCGGCGAAGGCGAGTTTTTCAAATTCTTCTCCCCAGTTGGCGGCATAGGTAATGGGGCCGTGGTAGATTTGTCGAATGTCTTTTATGAGGGTTCGCCATTCTTCGGGATGAGTAATGGTTGCTTTGACAAATTCGACCCCTACACAGAAAATATCCATTTCATGGATTTCTGCCAGCATGGCATAATGCCGAATCCATCGGCGGTATTCGGTAAAAAACCTCTGCCAGTCGGCTTCGTTTTGCATTTCGAGGTCTCCGGGCCAGCCGCCGCGCACCCAAACCTGCGGTTTGAGCATGGTTTTCATGCCCATGCGACGGGCAGCGTGAAAGGCGTGAACGACACTGGCGTCATTTTCTCCTCCGGCAAACTGTGAAAATCCAAAAGTCGAAGGGGTTTTTACCTCCCGAGTGCCTGTATAAGGTATGAGGGAAATGGCATTAGTTCCCAGCGATTGTAAACGGGAGAGGGATTCGTGAGCCATTTCGGAGCCGTAGCCATTGTAAATGCCGTAACCCTCGTGCGCGAAAGTCATTCCTTTTTGATATTCGGCTTCGGCGTAAACCGGCGGTTGGGCAGGTATCGGGTGATTTTGGTGATAGGTTTGCCACGCGAGTTCCAGCGATTGAAGCTCTTCCAAAGCAGGTGTCCATGTGGGGTATTTTTTTAGGAAGGATTCTTTCCCCCATAACTCGACGAGAAAATCAACGAATGACCCTGCCAACGCCCCCCTTATCAGGGGCGATTCCTGTTGAAAATATTCATTATCCGTAAGTTGAACCAGCGATAGCAGGTTATTAGATTCAAACAACCGTGATGACCAGTAAGCATATCCTTTTTTCTGCCATTGAGGGGAAAACCATACAGAGAGGCCCTCTTCCAATGCCAGAACTTGAGGTTGGCCGTAAAACTGGCGGAAAAAAATACGGGTTTCCGTTGCTTCAAAATTACCTTTATAATCATCATTCAGCAGCGTATGAATTTCGGCACTTTCGGTTAACGCAAAAGACTGCTCCATCCGTTCGGTGATAAGTCCCTGATTTTGAGCGGAGCCGTAAATATGATAGTCAAGAGTTATATTGGGTATTATTCCGGTAAATTTTTGGAGGTTTTCGAGATTTTTTTCGCATCGGGCCATGAGGTTATTTACCGTGGTTTCGGCGATTGTATCACTATGAACAAAGAGGCGGAGATGCGCCGATGTCAGTCGCGGAGTTGATTCATCGCTAAAGTCCCAATGTGGATTTCCGTCGGGGGTACCCTTTTCGGTAAAATTTCCGAGGCGGATTCGTTTATTATCCTTAAACACCTGATAACCCCATTGCCCTCCGGGCGGGCCAAACCTTCCCCCGAAACTTGCCTTTTCCAAAAAATAGCGGATATCCTCGTCATTATTTGCTGTAATCAGGCTAATAGGATGTGATGCACCTGGCGGGGAAAAAGACGATAAAACACATACATAACCTTTGCCCTGATACGTAGCCTGGCCGAGCGAAAAATAATCCGGTGCGAATAAAACCGGCAATTTATCCACGATTTGGGTCATCCCGGTATTCGTTTTGGGATTTCCAATAAACATTAACGGGCCAGAGAGAAGATCGGTTTCGGTCCATTCCCGATCCGTTTTCACACGGATTTCCATTCTTCTTCCACGACTGCTAAGGTTTTGTGTCCAGGAGCGTAGGAAGGCCGTATGCGCCGAGTCGGACGTTCCTATAACAACGAGAAGCGAACGATTGAAGGGTGGGGGAGAACCTGCGGCTGCGGGGGGTGTTTGTCCCGGCTGGCTTCCGGCAGTAGAACAAGCCAGCAGGAGCCAGGTTATGGGAATCAAAAACTGAAAATACCGCGACAGGGTATCGGACAGGGGGGATCCGGATATCATAGGGGTACGGGGTTAAAAATTAGGCTATTATACAAAAAACCCCCTTCCGGAAATAGCGGAAGAGGGTTTTTGAGATAAATTCAGCAGCTAACAGATACGTTACTGCATATCTTTAATGATATTAAGCGACTCAAAGACATAAGGGTCTTTGGTAAGATTTTCCTGGAAAGATTTGAAGCGATTGGCGCGGACGGTATCCTGACTGATAAAAGATACATCGGCAGTAGCATAAGTCACGACCATTTCCTGAATCGGTTTTTTGAGGTCTTTATACCGGGCAGCTTCCTCGTCGAGGCGTTTTCTTTCTGCGCGGAACTCCTCCATATTGAGCGGATAGCGTTCCAGTTCCTGATTTTGTTTGAGTCTTTCCGCGTTTTCTTTTACGAGGCTGAAGGTTTCACTTTCGGCTACCCGTTTTTCGCTGGCCTTTTTCAGTTGATCCATTTGCTGGCTTACGGGGCTGGTCCATTTTTGGTAAGGAACCGGAGAGATTTCATCCCAGGGCATGGAAAAATCCTGATCACGTTCACCATACTCCACGAAACTATATTCATCCGGGAGAACGATGTCTGGGATTACCCCTTTGTGCTGAGTTGCTCCGCCGTTGATTCGGTAAAACTTTTGGGTGGTGAGTTTCATATCTCCCAGCGGTTTGAGGTCGCTGGCCCCCTGAACCATGTTGTCGAGGCTAAAAAAACTTTGAACCGTACCTTTTCCGAAGGTGGTGGTTCCGACAATGATACCGCGGTCATAATCCTGAACGGCAGCCGCCAGAATTTCGGAGGCGGAGGCCGAGAGCGAATTGACCAAAATAACCAGTGGACCATCCCATTGAACGGCAGGGTCTTTGTCAGCTTTTACCTGAGGTGCGCCGCCGCGGGCTTTGACTTGGACGACGGGACCTTTATTAATAAACAGACCTGCCATATCAATAACATCGGGGAGCGATCCGCCGCCATTGTTGCGTAGGTCAATGATTAGACCCTTGATATTATCTTTTTTAAGTTTTTCAATCTCGAGGGCAATATCTTCGGAGCAATGCCTTCCACGGGGATCATCAAAATCCACATAAAATTTAGGGAGGTAGATGTATCCTACATTCTTTTTCCCTTTATCACTTTGGAGGACGGCAGACTTTGCATACGTTTCTTCAAGGATGACAACATCGCGCACAATGGGGATGATCACTTCCGAGCCATCCACTTTGCGAACGGTAAGTCGAACTTCCGTGCCCTTTTTACCCCGGATCATTTTGATTGCTTCGTCAATATCCATGTCCACGACATCCACCGGATCCTGATCGGCCTGAGCGACTTTGAGAATTACGTCATTGACCTCCAGTTTTCCCTGACGGGCAGAAGCAGAACCGGGAACGATGGATACTACCTTGATAAAACCGTCCGTTTCACGCAGTTGTGCGCCGATGCCCTCCATTTTCCCGGAGATATCCATATCAAAATCCTCTTTGTCTTTGGGCGGAAAATAGCCGGTATAAGGATCATAGACATTGGCGACCGAATTAATAAAATCTGCGCGGCGGTCGCTCAGCGGGATTCTTTCCAGTCGGTGGAAAACTTGCTCTTGAGTTTTGAGAACTTTCAGACGAGCTTCTTCTTCCAGAGTGGCAAAAGATTTGGTTTCAATACCTTCCTGTCCGCTATTGGCGACAGATTTTTCCTGATTTTCCATCAGGGTTACGAGACGGGAGAGCGTCTGGTATTTGAGGGTTTTTCTCCAGCGGTCTTTGAGTGCGGCTTCATTTTCGGCGAAATCCAGCTTTTCATAATCCGCTTCGAGGTATTCTTTTTGAGTAAAGTCAAAAGGTTTCGCTAAAATTTCTTCTGTATAACCCTTTGCTTCGAGTACCCGCTGATCAAAGAGGCCGGCAGCCATATCAAAAAACTCAAACGAACCCTCTTTGAGTTCCTCATCAATTTTTTCCCGGTATTTTCTCAGATTATTTACATCACGCTGGGTGAGAAATCTTTTGCTGTAATCGAGGTTTTTCAGGTAGAGGTCAAATACATGCTGGGAAAAATCATCATTGATTTGCGGCGGCTGGTAGTGATAATATTCCATACCTTGCATCATGAGCCGTATCAGTACACCGGGTTTGTCTCCATCCTCTTTATAAAAGGTATAAGAGCTGAACATAAAAAGAGCAGAAACGACGGCACCGGTAATCAACAATTTGAGCTTCATAGGTAATTGATTTCAGTATCAGTAATCCTGTAAAAGTAAAACCTCTTTCCAGATGAGGTTTATAGAGGTTGAACGGACAAAATACACAATTGGATTTTATTTTTGGTAAATAATACACGCAAATCCTTTCTTAGGGGTAATATTTTTTTTCAAAAAAGGCAACTTTACCAACCTTTCATGGGAAATCAGCCATTATGTCGGAGGAGAATGTTGAAAACAGCGAGGATAATCATGCTGCTGCTTCCCGTCCATGCAAAGGTCGGAATCCAGTTTACGCGGGTGAGGTGTCGGATAGCTTTATCGGAATAACCGTGAGAAGAAAGAACTTTGTGAATAGGTTCAACCAGAATAACGGTCGCTGCCTGAGCAGCGAGTATCATCCCGAGGTTGATTTTCACAAAGACCATATTCGTTCCCCAGGGTTGTATCCATAGGAGAATGAACGCTGCAAGAGTTGCAAGGATAGTAGGAATGAGTACAAGGAATTGTTTTTTTTGAAAAAATTTCCGGTGGTAGTCATGAAACTGATTGGTTCCCACACTTTCAAAAAGAGGGAAATGGATAAGTTGCAGAAACCAGGTAATACCCGTCAGGTAGAGGTTTAAAGATAAGCAAGTCAGGAGTAAAACAATCGCCATTACGCACAAATGTAACAATAAAATTTTAAAACTTCTGGTTGAACCCCGGTGAATTTATGTCGGTTATCCCGGGAAAAAAGAATGGGGATTAGACCAGTATTCTTAACTTGCCGAAAAATATATACCCGATGATCCTCAAAATAACTAACTCCCAATTAAAAATTGTTGCCGTGCTGTTTATCTTTTGGATGATCTCCGGCTGTAAACAGGCAAATGGTTCTGACCGAAATCTTCCTGACAAAACCGTTGAATCGGGAAAGGAGGTTACGGCAAAAATAAAAGAAGTGGTAGTCGGTTTTTACAACGTCGAAAACCTGTTTGACACCCAAGATAATCCGGAGAAAGAAGACAGCGAATTTTTACCGGAGGGGCGGTTTAAGTGGGACGAGGCCAAATACCTCAAAAAACTCGATAATCTGGCATTGGCTATTGGAGGTATGGGGAAAAACGGTCCCGACATTCTGGGAGTTGCCGAAGTGGAGAATATGCAGGTGATGAAAGATCTAGTTGAGAAAACTGCCCTCAAAACGAGAGGATATGAGATCATTCACGAAGAATCCGAAGACGTGCGTGGCATAGATGTGGGGTTGATTTATGATCCCAAGATATTTCAATATGTGGGTCATAAAGCATATAATGTGGATTTTCCCGAGGAATCGGATTATACCTCGCGCCCATTGTTGGTAGTTGAGGGTAAAATCAAAGGTGAAACCCTCTATGTAATCGTGAATCACTGGCCTTCACGTATAGGAGGAGAGCAGGAATCGGAAAGCCGGCGCCTGACAGTAGCAAAAGTAGCCCGCGAAAAAATAGTCGAAATTTTGGCGAAGGATCCGAATGCCTGTATTGTTTCTGCCGGAGATTTTAATGACGATCCACATAATAAAAGCATAGTTGATATAATGAATGCCCGTATTTCAGCGGAGGGCGTAGTGAGTGGAGGTTTTTACAACCCTGTAGGCGCGCTGCACGACCCTAATGGTACGGGTACGCTGACCTATCAGGGAAAATGGAATCTGTTTGATCAGGTGCTGGTGAGTTATGGACTAATGAATGACGGAAAAGGCAAACTCCGCTATATGGAAGGTTCTGCCGCCATTCACAACCCCGAGTTTATGCAGGTGGGCGGCGACGGACCGGCGAAAGATATGCCTAAACGAGCGATCTATCGCAATGAGTTTCAGGATTCCGGATTCAGTGACCATTTTCCGGTATATGTTCGATTAATCCGAAAATGATTTAACTTATAGGATATGGTAATTATCATTTCACCGGCCAAAAAGCTGGATTTTTCGGAGGAAACCCGCTATGTTCCTCATTACACCCTCCCTGCTTTTATGACCGATACCCAGGTACTGATAAAAGAACTGGTGAAAAAAAGCGAGAAAAAAATCGCCGAATTGATGGAACTCAGCCCACAACTGGCAGCTCTTAACCGTGAACGATACCAACAGTTTCATACCCCTTTTACTCCGGAAAATGCTAAACAGGCGCTTATGGCCTTTAAGGGAGACGTTTACCTGAGTTTTGAACTGGAAAAATATTCGGAGGAAGAGTTTGCTTTCGCGCAGAAACACCTCCGTATTTTATCGGGTTTGTACGGTTTGCTCAGACCTCTGGATTTGATTCAGCCTTATCGGTTGGAAATGGGCACACAACTGAAAAACCGGCGGGGTAAAAATCTTTACGAATTCTGGGGAAACCGAATTACGCAGGCTTTGAACGAGGTTTTGACGGAATCAGGGAGCACTGTCCTGATAAACCTTGCTTCGGCAGAATATTTCAAGTCAGTCAATGCCTCAAAACTGACAGGTACTATTCTTACGCCCACTTTTAAAGAAGAGCGAAACGGCCAGTATAAAGCTGTATTTCTCTATGCCAAGCAGGCAAGAGGAGCGATGGCCGACTATATTATCCGGGAAAAAATAACGCAGCCGGAAGATTTAAAACAGTTTAATGGGATGGGGTATTGTTTCCATGAAACGCTTTCTAATGAAAAGGAGTGGGTATTTACCCGCTAAAACGGCTAAACCCATTGTTACCTTTTGAGTGTTTTTTCCATTGAAATAAAAAGGAGCCTGTGGTACTTTGACGTACCATGAAAACACTTACTCAAGCTCCTATTTTTAAGTTTGTATTGTCATACCTGGCCGGCATTGTTCTGGCCAGGTATTTTTTTAGTTGGAGTCTGTCCGCAGGAATTGCCGGGGTCGGTTTATTGGTCACGATACGATTATTTTACGGGCAAAACTATTCTTTCCGGCGTGAATACTTAGCGGCAGCAGGCATATACCTGGCGGTTTTAGGCTTTGGCAGCCTGAATTACTATGTCCGTACACGCCCCTCGGATTTACCCATGATAAACGACATCAACTGTGAAAAGGGTGAGATTTATGCTACGGTTATAAGGCCAGTCAAAAAAACCTTTCGGGGTCGCTCCACCTGGGCAGAAATGATTGCCTACCGCAAGGAATGCGAATGGATACCAGCTTCGGGGCGGTTTCAGTTATACATCGAACGGCGAGACAGCAGTGTTTTGAAAAGATTTGACAAAGTGCTGATACGAGGCAATGTGACCGATGCTTATACAGCGAATGAAGGCTATCTCAACTACCTTCACAACCAGGGCATTTTTCACACCGTTTATGCCGAAGCTGTGCAAGTTTGCGGGAGGGAAAAAGGCGGATACGTAAGTGTGGAAATGTTGAGGCAGGATATATGCCAGCAGTTGAAGCGGGTAATTCCGGATTCCGTAGGCTCGGCGGTTGCGCAGGCGATGTTTCTCGGAGAAAAAGCAGATATGACCAAGGAATTGAAGACCACCTTTGCCGTTGCGGGTATCAGCCATATTCTGGCGATATCGGGTTTGCATGTTGCGATTGTATTTCTGGTATTAAATCACATGCTTTCACCCTTGCATCTGCTTCCGCAGGGAGTGCGGATTAAAAACCTCTTTATTTTAGCGCTATTGCTGGTTTATATGTTTATCACCGGGGCCAGTCCCGCAGTGGTAAGGTCGGTATTGATGTTTGTTATTGTATTGATTTTCAAGGTTATCTACTTTCGGTATGATATATTGAACATAACCGGTACGGCGGGATTGATTCAGTTGGTAATAGATCCTGTTACCGCATTTGACATTGGCTTTCAGCTGTCTTATGCGGCAGTGATAGGGATTGTGGTATTACTTCCCTGGTTTGACCGCCAATTTCCTGCTCAAAATTTTCTACTAAAAAACCTGTTTGCCTGGATTAACGTAACTCTGTGTGCTACAATCACAACCCTTCCGCTATTAATTTTCCATTTTGGCACATTCCCAACTTATTTTCTATTGAGTAACATTCTGGTTTCTCTGTTGTCGTTTGTGCTGGTATTGGTGGGTTTTTTTACCGTTATTTTTTGTTATGTACCGGTATTGGGGGAATGGTTGGGTTATTTTTGCGAAAAACTGATTGGCTGGTTGTACCTGATTGTTTTGGAAATCGAGCGGTTGCCGGCTCCGGTAATTGACGAATGGCGGATGGACCATACGGGAATCCGGATGGTGGTTTTGCAACTGGTTGTAGCCGGAGTTTTGCTGGCGGGCAGTAGGGTTTTGTATAAAAGAAAACAATTATCTACACAACCATGATAAAAAACACTAACAGCTTTGTGCTCAATTGGCTACATCTGATATGGACAACCCCTAATTTAGAACCTTTATTAAAAGAAGATCGGCAGGAAGACATTTTCACCTTGATCAGCTTGGATTGCCAGGATAAAGGGATTGATTTGGAAGAAATCAATGGTGAGGTTGATCATGTTCATGTTCTCATCCGACTTCGCCGGACGCAAACGATTGCGGGTGTGGTGAATCATATGAAAGGTTGTTCCTCGCGATGGATGGAAGAAGAATGGCCAGAGGAATCTCCGTTTGGATGGAAAAAACGTTATGCAGGAGTGTCGGTTGGTTTAGATCGTGTCGAAGAGGTCCGGCAATTTATTCGTAACCAGAAAATCATTCACCAAAAGATAACCCTTCAGCAAGAATTGGAGGTGATAGCGGGTTCCCATATTCCTCCAGAAAATCTGGTTAAAGTTTTAATCCCCAAAGACAAAAGAAAATAGAACCCTTTACCGGTTAGGGTTTTGTTTTTGAATAATTGGGTGCCGCCTGGAAAGTATTTCGGGGGTAGGATGAGCTTATCCCCGTGGGGCCGTTTGGGGATAGAAGATACTATTAGACTGGGTATCCCCGTTAACGGGGATGGCTCCCCGCCAGAAGGGTTAACTTCCCCTCCCGATCAAATCCTTTCCCATCCCCAATTAATTCTCCTCAACTTTAACTGCTGATTATCCTCCCCACCAAAAATTTTTGCCGCCGGGAAAAATTTCCCGTAGTTTGGGGAAAATAAATCCGAATGAAAATCTACCAGTTTCTGGAATACCTCGTCGAAGAACGAATTGCTTTTATCACGCTTAACCGTCCGGAAAAACGCAATGCTCTCAACGATATACTCATTGCCGAACTGAAAGACGCGCTCATGGCTGCCGAACAGGACTTGTCGGTGAAAATCATCGTCATACGGGGCAATGGGGCGGCCTTCTGTGCAGGGGTGGATCTTGATTATCTTCAAAGAATGCAGGGATATAATATGGAACAAAACCTGGCGGACTCATCTTCTCTCGCCCAGCTTTTCCTCACAATTTATCGGGGCACAAAAGTGGTCATTGCTCAGGTTGAAGGTGCTGCCATCGCAGGGGGGTGTGGACTGGTTACGGTTTGTGATTTTGCTTTTGTCGTACCCGAAGCAAAATTGGGTTATACCGAAGTTCGGATTGGTTTTGTGCCTGCTATTGTTATGACGTTTCTCCTGCGAAAAATCGGTGAAACCCGCGCCAAAGAGCTGCTGCTCTCCGGGAAAATTATTGATGCACAAACAGCCGTGGATTATCATATCGTCAATCAGGTTGTGCCAGCTGAAGAAATAGGGGCTTATGTCCGGAAATTTGCTCTGGAAATGTGTACCCAAAACTCCGCGGCTTCTCTCCAACTCACTAAAAAAATGATTGCAGATATCCAAAGTTTTCCACTCGAAGATGCCATGCGATTTGCCGCCAAAATGAACGCTTACTCACGCGCTACCGATGACTGCAAACGCGGAGTAACGGCTTTCCTTAATAAAGAAAGCCATTCTTGGTGAAGGTAGGAATGTAAAATAAGGACTATAATCGTTCTTCCAGTTTTACTATCATTTCGGTTTTCCAATCGCGGAAAGTATCGGCCAGTATATGTTTTCGGGCTTCCCTTACCAGCCACAGAAAAAAATGAAGGTTATGGATACTGGTGATTTGCAAGGCGAGATATTCTTGGGCTTTAAACAAATGCCGCACGTAGGCTTTTGAGTAATAGGTATCAAGGCTACATTCGCTGTCGGGGTCAAGGGGGGAGAAATCATTTTCATACTTCTGATTTTTCATGTTTCGTACCCCGTCTTTCGTGTAAATCAGCCCGTGTCGTGCATTTCTGGTCGGCAATACACAGTCAAACATATCCACTCCCAGACCTATACATTCGAGCAGATTTGCCGGAGTTCCCACGCCCATAAGATACCGGGGTTTTTCGGTGGGAAGAATGTCGCAGGACAAGGCGGTAAGCTCATACATGATCTCGGTCGGCTCGCCCACCGAAAGCCCGCCAATGGCACACCCGGGCAAATCAAGCCCTGCGATGTATTCCGTGGACTTCACCCGTAGGTCTTTGTACGTCCCACCTTGTATAATCGGAAAAAGATTTTGTTCATACCCGTATAACGGCTCCTGATTCTGGTGGTGTTGTTTACATCTCATGGCCCATCGGTGGGTGAGTTCCAGCGAAGTTTTGGCATACGAATGATCACAAGGAAAAGGGGGACATTCGTCCAAAACCATCATAATATCTGAACCAATTGCCCGCTGAATGTCTATCACCTTTTCAGGCGTAAACAAATGTTTGGAGCCATTGATATGATTGGAAAAGGTGACGCCTTCTTCGGTAAGCTTACGACTCGCCGCAAGGCTATATACCTGATACCCCCCGCTATCGGTAAGAATGGGCCGATCCCAATGCATAAATTTATGCAGACCCCCTGCCTGTTGGAGAATATTGTCCCCCGGACGAAGAAACAGATGGTAGGTGTTCCCCAAGATAATCTGGGCCTTCACATCTTCGACCAAAGCCTGTTGAGAAACTGCCTTTACACTTCCCACCGTGCCTACGGGCATAAATATGGGCGTTTCGATTTTGCCATGAGCCGTTTCGATCTCTCCGGCTCGTGCTTTCGACTGTATATCTGTATGGATTAACCGGTATTTCATAGAATCTGCGAAACTATGAAAATTCCCGCATATACCACCGGTTACTTATTTTCGAAGAGATTGCATCGCGGATTTTTCTCGGGCCTTTTTCTGACCGCCTTCCAGAAAAAAACCAAACAAACCGCCCAAAACCCCACCGATAATATGGATAAACTGCGAAATGTTGTCGGCGGCAAATGCATCCTGAATTTCCTTCCCTAAATAAAGAACCACCACCAAAACGAAAGTCAGAGGGATACCTCCTTTTGAATTTGTAAAAGAACTCAGCAAAATCAGCATAAAGACAATGCCACTGGCTCCTAATAGGGGGTTTTCAAAAAAAGCAATCTGCAAAATCCCGGTGACAAGTGCCGTTACCATCATCATCAAAAACAAATCACGGGAACCGTATTTCTCTTCCAAAATAGGGCCTAAAAGCAAAATGAAAGAAAAATTACCGGCCAAATGTGTCCAGTCTCCATGACCAATGGCGTGCGAAAATAACCGAAAATACCATACCGGATTAGCAAAATCCAGTATCGGGTAAATCGTAAAATAGGTCATTATATCCATTCCGGTAAAGTTCTGTAAAGCCAGAACAATCGTGGAAATCAGCGTATAGGTAAGGATAACTGGGGCGTTATATTTTAATTTCATGCGATTTTGGGGATTGTTGCAAGATAAAAATCCACAATTCTCTATCCAAATAACTGTTACGAAATTAATTGATCCCTTGTTGGGGTAAGCGATGAAAGTGTTTACTTTACGAACTTAAATTTTACCATGAACGAACTTTGGATTCATTTTTCAGAAGCTTGCCAATCGGTCGGTACTACTCCGCTGGAAGTATTGGGATTTGTTTTCGGGATAACCTGTATAGGTCTCAATGCTTTGGAAAATATATGGGGGTGGCCTACCGGGCTGATTAATGTAGCTATTTATATCTATATTTTTTATGATGCCCGCCTTTATGCGGATGTTGGATTAAACATTTTTTTCTTCATTACCGGCGTTTATGGCTGGTATAACTGGCTTAAAGGCGGTGAAAAAAAAGATGACTTGCCAATTACAATCAGCAATTTCCGGCAGTGGGGCATGTATATTTTGATGGGCGGACTGGGCATACTGGGCATTGGCTATTTCTTCGATAACTTCACCAACGCCGACCTGGCTTACTGGGATGCTTATATCACTTCTTTTAGCCTGGTGGCACAGGTGCTCATGGCACGCAAAAAAATCGAAAACTGGCTGATCTGGATTGCCGTGGATATTATCGCAATAGGGGTTTATTGGTATAAAGACCTTCGTCTTACGGCTGTGATGTTTTTTATTTACCTAATTCTCGCCACACTCGGTTATTTCAACTGGAAGAGGAAATTAACCCTACAAACTGCAGGATCGTGAAACCGCCGCTGAAAATTGCCGTCGTAGGTCCCGAATCCACCGGTAAGACTACCCTTACTCAAAAACTGGCTGATTTTTTCCATACTTCTTTTGCCCAAGAAGTCGCCCGTGATTACCTCCACACACTTAAACGCCCTTATACTCAGCCCGATCTTACTCAAATCGCCCGACTTCAGTTGGCAGAGGAAAAACGCGCAGAACAAAATGCCCGCGAAGTGTTTTTCGCCGACACGAACCTCCTCGTCATCAAAGTATGGAGTGAATACAAATACCAGTCCTGCGATCCCTGGATTCTGGAAAATATGAAACTCGACACGTATGATGTTCATTTCCTCACGGGAACAGACATTCCCTGGGAAGAGGATCCTCTGAGAGAACATCCTGAACAACGAGACGATTTGTACGAAATTTACCGCCGCGAACTTTCGCGGGCAGGGGTACTTTTTTATGAGCTAAAGGGAAATGCCGAACAAAGGCTTTCCGACGCAGTGATCGTTATCAGGATTTTGCTTGCAACGTATCGCTGACTTATCCTACGGTTACGGGTTCGAGGGCGTCAGCTACCACAAAGGTACTTCCACCGATAAAAATTAAATCCTCGGAACCTGCATTTTTCCTCGCTGCAATCACTCCATCGGTTACCCGGTCAAACGTCTCGCCTTTCAGTCCATGCGCCTCGGCTTTTTTACTCAGGATGCTCGCATCCAAACCACGGGGAACATTGGGTTTTACAAAATAATAGGTGGCGTCCTTGGGCAATAGGGCCAATATTTTGTCATGGTCTTTGTCGCTGACCATTCCTAATACAAAGTGTAAATGGTTTTTCTCCATTTTATTCAACTGCTCTATCACAAGCCGGATTCCTCCTTCATTGTGTCCTGTATCGCAGATGGTAGTGGGTTTTGTTGCCAGTATCTGCATCCTGCCTGCCAGACGGCTGTTGCTAGTTGTTTTTGAAAGTCCATTGCGAATAGCTTTATCCGAAATTTCCCAGCCTTCCTCATTTAATACTTTCAACGCGGCAAGGGTTGTTACGAGGTTTTTTTGCTGGTAATCTCCCCGCTGATCCACTTCAAAGGAAAGGCTGTCGTCCTCTTCTTCCTTGTCGGTAACATTCATCGCCATACCTTTTTCCGTAGTATGGGTGTTGTTTACCTCAAACATATCCTCCGCCCAGAAAACCGGAGCCTCCATTAGTTTTGCTTTTTCTTTAAAAATCGCGGTGGTCTCCGGGTGTTTTTCACCGATGATTACCGGGGTGAAACGTTTGATGATACCGGCTTTTTCTTCCGCAATTAACCCTAGCGTATTTCCAAGCAGGTCTGTATGGTCATAGGAAATATTGGTAATCACGCTGAGTTCGGGATGTATAATATTGGTTGAATCCAGTCTTCCTCCCAGACCCACTTCAATCACCGCAATATCCACTTCTTCCCGGGCGAAAAAATCAAAAGCCATGGCTACCGTCAACTCAAAAAAACTGGGCTTCATTCGCTCAATCATTGGCTGGGTTTTTTCGACAAATTCTACTACTTCTTTTTGAGAAATTTCTTTTCCATTGACGCGCATTCTTTCGGTAAAAGAGAGAAGATGTGGCGAAGTGTACATACCGGTTTTGTAGCCTGCTTCCATCAACACGCTGTTGAGCATCGCTGAAACTGACCCTTTGCCGTTGGTCCCGGCAATATGAATGCTTTTAAATTTCCATTGGGGCTGTTCCAGTGCCCAACACAATTCCTGAATGTTACCCAGCCCTTTTTTGAAGGCAACCGGGCCTTGTCGCTGGTACATCGGCAGGAAGGTATAAAGATATTGCAAGGTTTCGGAAAATGTTTTTTCAGTCATGGATGAGGTTTTGGGCAGATCGTTTTGGCGGATCGAAGAAAACACCGCTTTTTTCAATTTCAAAGTGAGAAATACGCGAATTATTTCGTTTATTTGTTCGTAGTAAATTTTTATAAAGCACAACCATTATGCCACAAATTCTGTTGCTATTTTTCGTGTTTCCGGGTCTGCTGTTTGCCGGCATTGACCCCTCCGAAGTAACCGCTAGCCGGGCCTCTGCGCTGGGCAATGCCTACACCGCTGTAAACGGTGATTTCGGGAGTTTATTTCACAATCCCGCAGGAATCGCAGGAATAAAAAATCCTGAAGTGGGAATCTTTTTTTACCGACGTTTTAACCTCGCAGAACTCACTCGCAGCCATGCCGGACTGGTTTTCCCTTTTCAAGGGTCCCAAGCCGCCGGACTGGAAGCCGGGTCGTTTGGTTTTGAGTTTTGGCGTGAAAATCTGCTCGCTTTTTCGTATGGGATTACCTTTTTTGAAAAAATCAGCCTCGGCGCAAAAGTCAGCTATGTTTCTCTCCTCACACCCGATGCGGGTAATGTTTCGGCCCTATATGCTACTGTGGGTACTCAGACAGTCATTTCGCCACAACTGAGTCTCGGTTTTTCGGCTTCCAATGTAAATCGGGCAGGCCTTTGGATGGATGGGGGGAAAGAGGATTTGCCCTCCGTATTTTCTGCCGGAATTTCCTACCGCCCTTCCAACAAAGTTATGCTCGTGGCGGATGTTCGCAAACATATCGCTTTCCCACTCTCCGGGAGTGGTGGAATCGAATATGCCATTACCCCGACATTTCTTGCCCGGTTAGGCGTCAGTACTTACCCTCTTACATTCAACAGCGGACTGGGACTTAGGTGGGAAAATCTGACGATGGACATGGCATTCTCTTATCACGAAAGATTGGGTTATACCCCCCATATTTCTTTAAACTATCGGTTTACCCCAAAGAATGTATGAAAACAAACGGTCTTCTCCGGTTGTTTTTGCCTCTATTTTTCTTTTTACTTGAGCTAAACACAGGTTTCGCTCAAGTGGATTCTGTAAAAAATGAGGAAAATTTTCCCGCCGAATCTCTTTCGCCGGTTATAGAGGATCTGGTCAGTCATTCAGAAGTGGAAGAGGAAATGGATTTTTCCTGGTTTACCGATATACTCGAAGAATTTGCCCGGAAAAAACTGGACATCAATACGGCCAGTCGCGAACAATTGCTCCTTTTGCCGGGTATGAATGAGCTGATAATCAACCGCCTGCACGACTATATAGAAACCTTTGGTTCCTTTGTTTCGCTTTATGAACTTCAGGCTGTACCCGGACTTTCGATCGAGGAAATCCGCCCCTGGCTGCCCTTTATTGTTGTGCGAAAAATCGGCGAAAAAGACATTAGCCCCGGAACCGAGCATGCCTCCGGTCCGGGTTTCCGTGAAGCCTTTCAAAATCTGGAATATGAGCTGACCCAACGAACGGGTTTTTTGCTGGAAAAACAAAAAGGGTTTTCTCGTGGGGATACGAGCGAAACAACCTCTTACCGGGGTTCGCCCGCACGTTTATATACCCGATTTCGCGCTCGTTACGGTCGTAATGTGAGTTTTACCCTGACCGGAGAAAAAGACCCTGGCGAAAAATGGGAATGGAAGCCCTCTCATCGGGTTTATGGTTACGATTTTGTCTCCGGTCATCTGGCGATTTCTGGTTATGGCAACCTGAAAAACCTGGTCGTGGGTGACTATAATTTATCTTTCGGGCAGGGCCTTGTGCTTAGCAGGGGGGTAGGTTTTGGCAAAGGTGCAACCGTCATCAACAGTGTCAAAATGACGGGCAAAGGCGTTCAACCTTATAGCTCGGTAAACGAAAACCAGTTTATGCGCGGGGTGGCAGCTACTTTTGCCTGGAAAAAACTCTATTTTACGGCTTTTTTCTCCCGCCTAAACCTTGATGCAACCGTTCAGCAGACCGATACACTGACGGCAGATAACCTGCTGATTTCCGGCATTCGCCTTGGAGGGCTGCACCGCACCAATGCCGAAATGGATGCCCGCAAATCTCTGAAAGAGACAATATCCGGCAGCCGTTTCGAATACCAGGCAAGAAAACTGCGAATGGGCCTTACCGCTTATTTTCAGCAGTTTGATGGACAGATCAGCAAGCCTTTCAACTCCTACAATCAATTTGACTTTCGCGGCGACCACAATACCTTATATGCAGTGGACTTTGACCGGGTGGTACGCAACTTCAACTTTTTCGGGGAAATTGCCCGTTCTTCTTCCGGAGGAATGGGGGGGGTAATGGGATTTATGAGCAGCCTGGCGCCTTCCGTTGATCTATCGGTGGTGGTCCGTCATTTTGACCGGGATTTTCATAGCGACAAGGGTTATGTTTTTGCCGAAAGACCTACTGCTTTGCAGAATGAAACGGGCGTGTATATGGGTTTCCAGATCACACCCCGCAATCGTTGGACGCTGAATATTTATTTTGACCAGTTTTATTTTATCTGGAACCGCTACCAGGCCGATTATCCTTCTCGTGGCTGGGAGTTTTTGTCCCAGATCGAATACAAACCCAGCCGCAATACGTGGGTGTATCTGCGATTTCGTACGGATAATAAAGAGGCAAATGCCTCCGAATATCCATCCGGACAACAGGTTCGGTTTCTTGTACCGGTCAGCAAAACGCAGTTGCGGCTGCATTTTCAGACGCGGATCAACCGCGATATCACCTACCGCACCCGTATGGAAATGGTTTGGTACAGCGAGGCAACCACCCCGGCGAAGGCGGGTTTGATGTTGTATCAGGATATAAGTTGGAAGTTGGGTTATAAGTGGAAACTCACCGGGCGATATGCCCTTTTTGACACCCCTGACTACGACACACGGGTATATGCTTACGAAAACGACGTGTTGGGTTTTTCTTCTATTCCCCCATACTACCAGACCGGGAGCCGGTATTATGTAATTGTGGGCTGGAAACCCCACCCAAAACTCGACCTCTGGGTGAGAGTGGCGCAGACCCGACTCTGGAAAACAGACGGCATAGGCACGGGCCTTGACGAGATTCTTGGCCCGTCAAAAACGGAGGTGAAGTTTCAGTTGAGACTCCGGTTTTGACCGGGATTAGAAACTTATTGGAGTACATGCTCAAGGCCCTCTGCTTAGACAGAAAGGCATTGAGCATGTTCATTCTCCCAATTATTTTATAATTCCATTTTTTAATGTACAGTCCTCATTAACTCAAGTTTGTATTCCTGTAGCCGTGGTTCCAGTCCGGTAGGATAAACGGAGGGCTCAGAGGGCGTCAGAATTTTTTCTTCGAATAATTCCAATGACTTTTTTCGGTGTTCCCGGATCGTGTGGATGTCGGGGGAATGATATACCTGCTTTCCATTCTCCCATACCGGAACGAGCAAATCTTCATAATGGTCAGCCTGAATATCCATCTGTTGTCCCGAAAAGGCTTCAAATCTACACCGCGCAGGTTCCCATTCTTCATGGAAAATTATGTCTCCGGTATAATGGTTATTTGTCCGAAACCTTCTTACCTGTAAAATCCCCGGATTGGAGACTTTGATTGCCTGTTCGGATAATTTTACTTTATAACTCCAGTTTTCACCGGGCTTCCGAATGGCTGCCAGTTTATACACTCCTCCCAATGCAGGCTGGTCATAAGCAGTTACCAGTCTTGTTCCTACACCCCAGACATTGATTCTGGATCCTTTTTCCTTAAGGGTTTTCATTTCGTATTCGTCGAGGTCGTTACTTGCGACGATGTTTGCTGCAGGAAATCCTGCTTCGTCAAGGAGTTTTCGCGCTTCTATGCTCAAAGTTGCGAGGTCGCCGGAGTCCAGTCTTATCCCGACCATTTCATGTCCTTCCTCCCTCAATTTTTTGCCGACACCTATGGCATTTTTTACACCTTCCAGCGTATCATAGGTGTCCACCAGAAATACGCAGTTATTGGGCATGGCTTGGGCATAAGCCTCAAAGGCTTCCTGCTCGGTCGGAAACGACATCACCCAGCTATGGGCATGGGTTCCTCTCACGGGTATGCCATACATTTTACCTGCCAGTACATTGGAAGTTGCTGCACATCCACCGATATAAGCTGCACGACTGGCTGCTAGTCCGCCGTCCACTCCCTGTGCGCGGCGCAGCCCAAATTCGAGGACGGATTCTCCCTGTGCAACATGGGCGATGCGGGAGGCTTTGGTCGCAATCAGCGTCTGGAAGTTCAGAATATTCAACAGCGGGGTTTCCAGCAACTGACAGAGAATGATAGGGCCTTGTAACCGTAACAGTGGCTCATGGGGGAAAACGACTGTTCCTTCCGGTATGCCATAAACGGTCAGCGTATTTTCCAGTTTTCCCAGATATTCAAGAAATCCGGAGTCAAACAGGGGCTTTCCATCATTACCTTTAAGGGTAGAAAGATAAGCCAGATCGTCTTCTTTGAAGGAAAAATGACGGATAAGATCCAGGGCAGGTTGTAATCCGCAGGCAAGGGTATATCCGCCCTGAAACGGATGCTTTCGAAAAAAAAGATGAAAAACGGTTTCATGGTCTTTTAGCCCGGTTTTCCAGTAACCATAAGCCATGGTAAGTTGGTAGAGGTCGGTCAGAAGGGAATAATTTTGCATAAAAGCTGCCCGTTGTTATACCAAAGTTATAATAAATTTTGGGTTTGTAAATGTGTTAAAATCCTTCATAAACACCCAGTCCGAAAAGGCTGAAATCGTATTTCACGGGGTCTTCCGGGCAAAATGCCCGAAGGTTGGCGGTAAGCTCGGCTGCGGCTTTCCAGTCGTTTTGGGTGCGAATAAGCAATCCCAGTTTACGGGCCACATTCCCTGTGTGTACGTCCAGCGGGCAGATAAGCTGATGAGGGAAAATATTTTTCCACAAACCAAAATCCACTCCGCGCCGGTCGTTTCGCACCATCCATCGAAGAAACATGTTGATTCGTTTTGCGGAGGAACCTGCACCCGGATTAGCGATGTGTTTTTGGCTTCGAAGGGGAAAATCTTCCAATGAAATTAGCCGGTCTCGGGCAAAAAGGATGGTGTGGAACACATTTTCATGGGCGGGGTGTATGCCTTTGGAAAAAAGGCCTTCGAGGCCGCCGTGGTTCTGATATACGTTTCGGAGGGAAAGTAGGATTGCCTGGCAGTCGGTTCCATTGAAAGTACGGTGTACAAACTCATCCAACTCAGCCATTTCTCCCTTCACCGCATTCATTACGTATTCGTAGGGCGCCATATCCATGATTTTCATCAGGTGGATGGCGTTGTTGATAATAGAGGTTCTCCTTCCCCAGGCAATGAGTGCCGTGAGAAACCCAGCAATTTCAATGTCTTCTTTTCGATCAAACCGGTGTGGGATGGAAATGGGGTCTTCTTCGATAAAATCGGGGGTATTGTATTGGTTGTGTTTTTCCTCCAAAAGAGCAGCGAGTTGGTTTCGGGAAATTTTTTCCTTCATGGCGAAATCAGGTCAGAGAGTCATCGTCAAACGGGGGTTCTTCGTCTTTATGGGGAGAAAGACTGGAATGAAGCCGCATGGCGCGATAGGCCAGCCCAATGCCCATAAAAAGAGCCACAAAAGCAAAAAGTGCGAGAAATTCATTTCCCAGAAAAAGAAAGTAATCGTAAAGACCGTGCAATAAAACGGCTCCGGCAAGACCTTTCATTCTTTCACGGTAGGGGTTGCCGGTTTCCCCCAAAAATTTGGCTTTCCCGACAAAATATCCCATAATCACCCCAAAAACGGCATGGGCAGGTACAGCGGTAAACATTCGGAGCAGACCCGTTTGCAATCCTCCTTCGGAAGTAAAAACATAAAGTACATTTTCGATCGCGGCAAAACCCAGCGATACCGCTACGCCGTACATTATACCGTCATAGGGTTCATCAAATTCTTCATGGGGATAGTTATAGTATCGAAGAACGAGATACTTCATCAGTTCTTCGGTCAGTGCTACCACAAAAAAAGCATAAACAAACAACTCAGCAGGCGAGCCGGAAGTATTGGAAATACCGGTGGACGAAGACAAAAATTCTCCCACAAAAACCACCGGGAAAGCAATCAATACCCCCAGAAGAAAGGAGATGATCAGGTATTTGAGCGGCTCGCGTTCATATTTATCTCGTAGATAGACGTAGGTAAAAATAAACACCACCGGTGCAAGCGCCAATGCTAAGAGTTTCATTGGCGCAAGATAATAAGAAAACAAATTACAACTCCAGGTAATACGAGAAATTGCCGATGTCGCGTTTCCAGCCGGTTTTCTCATACAACCGTTGTGCACCTACATTGGTTACTTCGGTCTCCAGGATCAGGGCATTTGCCCCGGTGGCCATGCCCCATTCCCGTGCACATTCAAGCAGGAGCGTAGCCACTCCCATATTGCGAAACTCCGGTGCGACGTACAGGTCATTAAGTAACCAGCGTCGTTTCATTCCTAAAGAAGAAAACAGCGGGTATAACTGTGTGAAGCCAGCCCCGACATTATCGGACATTGCCAGAAAAACAACCGACTCCTGCCGGGTGATTCGCTCCTCCAGAAAAGTACGCGCAGCCTCCATATCCGAACCTCTTCGATAAAAAGTTCGATACGCATCAAACAGCGGGGCAAGTGCCGGCAGATGATCAGTGGTGGCGGTAAAGATTTTCATGGCGAAAATATAGGGAAGAAATCCTTATTTTGCAGCAAAAATTCATGCTATGACCAAAATCTATACCCTGGCAAACTGCACAACGAGTCAGCGCATCTTAAAGGAAATTGGCCCCGGACCGGAGTTTGTTTTCCAAAATATTAAAGAAGATAAAATCACTCCGGAACAACTCGACGAATTGTACCGTATGGTGGGTTCATATGAAGCTTTGTTTAGTAAACGCGCCCTTAAATACAAAGACTGGGGATTGAATAAAATGACCCTGACGGAAGATGATTACCGTAGATATATTTTGGAAGAATATACGTTTTTGAAGCGCCCGGTCATTGTATCGGGAAAAAAAATTTTTATCGGAAATGCCCCCAAAGTAGTGGAGGCTGCAAAAAAGGCGCTTAAGGAATAGGTTAAAATTTTATATTTGCGCATGGCCAAAAATGTTAGTCAAAATAACGACCGTACTACCGAGCTTCTAAAAAAGGTACGGAAAATTGAGATCAAAACCCGAGGGTTATCCAACCATATTTTTTCTGGAGGGTATCATAGTGCTTTTAAAGGAAGGGGAATGTCCTTCAGTGAGGTTCGCGCTTATCAATACGGCGACGATGTTCGAAACATTGACTGGAATGTGACGGCGCGGTTTGAAGATCCCCATATCAAAGTTTTTGAGGAAGAACGCGAAATCACGGTGATGTTGCTGGTGGACATCAGTGGCTCTACTTTGTTTGGTACACAGGTAAACCGAGAGCAGGTCGCCCAGATGAAACAGGATGTAATGGCCGAAATCTGCGCAGTATTGGCTTTTTCGGCCATTAACAATAATGACAAGGTAGGGGTAATGTTTTTTACCGACCGTATCGAAAAATATATTCCCCCTAAAAAAGGCCGAAATCATATACTCCGTATTATCCGGGAGTTGATAGATACTCATCCGGAAGGTACGGGTACCGATATGGCGGAAGTGCTTCGACATCTGACCAATATGCTGAAAAAACGAAGTATCGTTTTTATTCTTTCCGATTATATGAATACCGGAGCTGCCTATCAGGATGCCCTGAGTATAGCGAGAAGACGCCACGACGTAGTCGGCCTTCATATTTTTGACGACCACGAAGCGAATCTTCCGGATATAGGTCTGGCGCGGGTAAAAGATGCCGAAACCGGACAAACGATCTGGCTGGATACGGCCAATAAGGCCACCCGTATGAGTTATGGTAAGTGGTATCAGGAAAATCTCAACCGTACCCGCGAGGTGTTTATGCGGTCGGGAGCCGATTTTTTAAGTATCAATACCAAGGATTCGTACATACAGGCACTGATGAGTCTGTTTACCCGAAGAGAAAAACGACCTTAGCTCTTTTTACTAATTGGGTACATCCACTTCTACCAGAAAAGGGACGATCAATAAAGCATGTCTTTTGAGGATTTCCTCTTTAGCTTCTTTTGAAAGCGGTTTCTCCTCCGGCGGCTTTTTAGCTGGTGGGGCAGGGAGTTTGTTTCCTTCCGGTTTTTGCTCCTTCGCCGGCTTTTCTGTTTTTTTCCCTCCAGGTTCACCTTCATCGGATGGATGTTGAACCGGAATCTGTTGTGCATTTGCAGATGGTTGACCTACGGCGGAGGTCAATGCCAACCCCAGCAGCAACAAGGCTGTTGTTTGAATAATTCTTTTCATCTGTATCACAAATTATATATACAATTATATATTACATTTTTGTATTACGCAAATAATTTTAAAAATGTACCTCAATTTTTGCGACACAAATAGTGATTATTTACATTTTTATATATAAATTTTAGCCGTCAGAATAATTTTTTGCCCAAAAGATGAATTTATATCAGCTCGTAAACAACAAAGATCCCCGGTTTAACAAGTTTGGCACGGCTCAGGAAATCTGGCAGCATGTGCAGGAAACAGGTTATGAAGGGAAAACCCGCATTGTTGACGGGTATCCTTTACCCGATCAGCCCGACTTTCTGATTGAAGAATCCTATATCAAAAGAGCCAGTTCTTTCCGGCTGAGTCATCAGTTGTGGAATGACATGGACCGGCTGATTGTTGACCCGTCTCTGCCTGAGGTAACCAATCGCGTTGAAGCAATTGAGTATGCACTCAAAGTCTTACTGGCAGTCAAAGATTTTGGAAAAGTGTATGCCATAACTCCACAAGGTATTCAGGAGTATTCCAATATTTCGGAATGCATTAGTTTGAGTCCTTTTTTTGGTTTTCACAACCATGAACCGGTAATATCTCGCGATAAATCCCTGTTGGAGAATATTTTATAAGAATTATTTCGCGTATCATATCCCTATTACTTTACCGATTTTCCGATAACGGGAAATGGGCATAGGAGTATTTTGACACAAATATTTTTCATACTGGATTTTCAATAATTTATTTTCTTATTTTGTTGGATAAAACCAAATTTCCAAATATGCGCATTCTCTTAGTGGAAGATTCTACCAGTCATGCAGGCCTTTTTCGATACGCATTGGAAGACCTGGGTATCGAAGAAAAAATAACCCTGGTATGGGCGCAAAACGCCCCGGAAGCTCGGTTAAAACTGGAAGAAATTCCCTTCAACCTCATGATTGTGGACATCGGCATTCCGGGAGAGAATGGCATTGAATTTACTAACTTCGTGAAAAAAAGCCATCATTCAAACATTCCCGTCCTCATCCTATCTATGTCTCAAAATCATTGGGAAATTCAGCGGGCTTATGAAGCCGGTGCGAATGCCTATCTCTACAAACCTTCTGACTTCGACAATTTTCTTAATGATCTATCCCAGGCGATCCGATATTTTTCGGAAATTATGCTGCATATTTCCTGACAAACTCTCAACTTTAACAAAACATTAACAACCATAGCGTTTAATAAACGGTATATTTGCGCGTTAGCTTATGGAAAAGATCAAATACGCGAAATATACATCCGCTACGGTTTTTCTGCTCTTGTCTTTGCTCTCACCGCTATCTGCCCAGCAGATTGAAGCCCGGCTAAGTGCGGATACCTCAGCCATACAAATCGGCGACCAGGTCAATGTATCCCTGACCGTTCGCCATGCTCCGGACATTATTCTTCACTGGCCTCTCTTGGACAGTTTTCCGGGTTTTGAAATCCTCAGCATTACCAAAGTGGATTCCTCCTCATCGCCGGAGGATCCGTTTATTACTCAAAACCAACGGCTAACACTCACCTCTTTTGATTCGGGGAGCTATCGGATTCCTGCTATTGATGTTTTTTATTTTACCCGATCTGATACTTCCCGGAAAGCGACCTTTACCAATGCTCTTCCACTTGAAGTACATACCGTTGCGGTTGATACCACTGCGGAAATCAAACCTATCAAAGACATACGGGGCGCACCCCTCACTTTCCGAGAGGTTTTACCCTATATTCTCGTTGCGCTGCTTGTAGCAGCTTTAGTCTGGTTTGTCATCCGAAGGATCAAACGCCGACCGAAACCCCTGCCGGTAGAGAAAAAAGTAATCTTGCCTTCCATTCCTCCGCACGAAATTGCGATGCGCAAACTGGCCGTATTGGAAGAAAAACGGCTCTGGCAAAAAGATCTTATCAAAGAATATTATAGCGAACTGACGGACATATTCCGCGAATACCTCGAAAATAAATTTAAGATCAACGCACTGGAATCCACTACCGGCGAAATTATCAGCAGCATGCAGTTAAACCCGGTTTTTAAACCGCTTCAACTGCGTCAGCTCGAAGAATTACTCACGGTATCGGACCTCGTCAAATTTGCCAAAGCAAAACCTGCCTCCGGCGAAAATCTTGAGGCAATGGAGGTTATCCGTAACTTCGTAAAAGATACATCTTCTGTATCCGAAAAACCCACTCAAACCGAACCAGTAACAGACCCCAAACTATGATCAGCTACTGGAATCAAATCACTTTTGCCAATCCCTGGGTATTTGTACTTCTGGCTGTTCCGATCCTGATGATTCTCTGGCAGGTATGGCGGTATAAATATCTCTATCCAACGCTGCGACTTCCCATCCTGGAAGGAGTAAAATCGCATGCCCGCCCCTTGCGCGGGTTTATCAAAAAATACCTTTTTGTGTTGCGTGTTTTAGGGATTACAGCTTTTATTTTTGCGCTGGCGCGCCCACAATCAAGTCTCAACGAAGAAGAAATCAATACCGAAGGCATTGATATTGTAATCTCGCTGGACATTTCGGGGAGTATGGAGGCTCTTGATTTTGAACCTGACCGCCTCGGTGCCGCCAAAGAAAAAGCCCGCGAATTTATTGAAAACCGCAAAAATGACCGGATTGGCCTCGTGGTATTTGCCGGTGAAAGTTTTACACAATGCCCTCTCACCATTGACCATGAGGTGCTTGTTGGAATGCTGAAAAATGTAAAAACCGGATTGATTGAGCAAGGAACCGCTATTGGTATGGGGCTTGCAACGGCAGTAATCCGCCTCAAAGAAAGCGAAGCCAAAAGCAAAGTCATTATCCTGCTCACCGATGGGGTAAACAATAGCGGTTTTATTGACCCTCTTACGGCAGTAGCCGCCGCACAGGAATATGGCATCCGGGTTTATACCATCGGTGTGGGTAAAAATGGCATGGCCCCGTTTAAAGTTCAGGACTTCTTTGGAAATGTTCAGTATCAACAACAGGAGGTGCGGATTGATGAAGAACTGCTTGCCGAAATTGCTGCCCGCACCGGAGGAAAATATTTCCAGGCTACCAGCAATGCCGCCCTCGGAAATGTCTATCAGGAAATAGACCGACTGGAAAAAACGAGAATTGAAGTGACTCGTTTGACTAACTATACCGAAGAATTTTACTGGTTTCTTATCCTTGGAGGGATTCTTTTCCTTCTCGAAATGATCCTCCGCTATACCTTTGTCAGGAGCATCCCTTAAATATATGTCAACTAGATTTGAACATCCCGAAGCCCTTTATCTCTTATTCCTGCTGATTCCGCTGGCAGTGATATTCGTGTTTTTCTGGGTGGGAAGGAAAAAAGCCATTGCCCGTATGGGGGAAAGTTCGCTGGTAGCCCGCCTTATGCCGGCAAAAGCTACCTGGAAACATCAAATCAAGTTTTCTCTGGCCTGCCTAACCCTGGTTTTTCTGGTTATTGCCCTCGCCAATCCTCAGTTTTCGGAAACTCCGCGAAAAATTAAACGCGAAGGCGTGGATTTAATTATCGCTTTGGATATTTCTCGTAGTATGCTGGCGGAGGATGAAAAGCCCTCCCGCCTCGCCAAGTCCAAACAATTTGTTTCAAATCTGATAGACAAGCTGGCAGGGGATCGGGTAGGGCTGATTATTTTTGCCGGAAATGCCTACCTTCAGGTTCCCCTGACATCGGATTATGGCGCGGCAAAAACCCTCCTAAAAACCGTTAGCACGGACCTTGCCCCCACACAGGGAACCGCAATTGGGGAAGCGATTCGCCTGGCCGCGGAATCTTTTCCGGAAGGGCAAACCCAGTTTAAAACCATGCTTATCATTTCCGATGGAGAAAATCACGAGGGGGATGCGCTTGAAGCCGCCGAAGAAGCTGCTTCCTCGGGAATGATCATTCATACTATGGGAATTGGTAGTATGAGCGGCGCTCCTATCCC
Organism: Bacteroidia bacterium; assembly: GCA_033764335.1. Taxonomy (GTDB): domain Bacteria; phylum Bacteroidota; class Bacteroidia; order J057; family J057; genus JAGQVA01. The sequence goes on from JANRJC010000031.1 coordinate 141,472, forward strand.
CGAAATCCGAAACGGAGTGGAAGACTACAAACGCGACAAAGAAGGGGGAATTGTTTTCTCCAAACTCAACGCCTCTATGCTTAAAGAAGTAGCTTCTGCCGGGCAGGGTAAATACTTTCCGCTTACTCAGGGATCCGCTGAAGTAAAAGCTGTGATGGATGAACTGGCAGGAATGGAAACAAAAGAGTTTGAAGATCAGGAGTTTACGGATTACGACGATTATTTTCAGATTTTTCTGGGGATTGCTATTTTGTTTCTTTTATTAGAATATTTTATATCCGAAAGCAGAAGCCGCATTTTCTCCGATTGGAGTATTTTTAAGGAATAAGTGATAGTAAAAATTTTGTGTAGCGTTCAATTTAGGTGAATATGAAACGATATTATCTGTTTTTCTCTCTTTGTTTACTGATACCTGCGATGTATGCACAGGTATTTTCCGAACCGGGAAAAGCAAGTGTGCGGGAAGGAAACAAAGCGTATTTGGACAAAAATTATGCGCTATCCGAATCCGCATATAAAAAAGCGATTGAAGCAAAAAAAGAAAATTCGCGGGCAATTTATAACCTCGGTAATGCCTATTACCAACAAGGAAAATTTCCGGAAGCTGCCACAGAGTTTGAAAGAGCAGCTAGCATGGCTGAAAACCCCGGCGAAAAAGCTCAGGCTTTCCACAACTTGGGAAATGCACACCTGAAAGCAAAAGAGTACGCCCAGAGCATTGACGCCTACAAAAAAGCACTCAGGGAAAATCCCAATGATCTGGATACTAAATATAACCTGGCTTATGCACAACAGATGCTGAAACAACAACAGCAAAACGATCCGAAACAGGACGAACAGAAAAAAGACGAGGAGAAAAAAGACCAGGAAAAACAGGATCAAAAACAAAATCAGGAGGAAGAACAAAAAGACCAGCAACAAAATCAGGATCAGCAAGAACAGCAGCAGGATCCCAAAAACCAACCCCAGCAGCCTAATCAGCAGCAAATGACGCCGGAGGAAATCGAGAAAATGCTGGAAGCCCTGGAGTTTCAGGAAGAAAAACTTCAGCAGGATTTGCAGAAAAAGAAAGTTCCCGCCGTTAAAAAGAAAGTAGAAAAAGACTGGTAAACATCTTTCGCATCCTTAATTATTCCTTTATGAATCCCGGAGACATCAACCAACAAATCTTCGATCACACCCTGAAATTCGCTCAGGCAGTACGTGAATTCGGGAAAGTGATCCCAATGACAGTCTCCAACGTGGAAGACCTCAAACAGTTGGTGCGGGCATCCGGTGCCGTCGGCGCAAGGTATATTGCCGCCACCGAATCGCCCAACCGCAACGATTATCTGGTCAATATCAAAGGCTGTTCGCAGGAAACGAAAACTACCCAATACTGGCTTAATCTTATAGATACCCAGGGCGAACTGATGCTGGAACAACGGCGCGACCAACTTATCCGGGCTTCCCACGAACTTGCAGCGATTTTTTCAAAAATCCTTCAAACCAGCAGAACCTAAAGTTTATGAAACGGTTTTATTTGTTGATAGGAATACTGACTCTCCCTTTCGGAGGAATTTACAGCCAGAATTTTGCCGCTTTTGTCAGCAAAAATAAGGTGGCTTTGGATGAAACTTTCCAGGTTTCCTTCAAACTCGACAATGCACAGCCGCAGGGAATTGAATACCCCGCTTTCGAGGGTTTTCAGGTATTGGGTGGTCCCAATATTTCCACAAGCATGCAGTTTGTCAATGGCAGCACCTCCCAATCCATCACTTATTCTTTTTACCTGCGCCCCAAAAGAGAAGGAAAACTCACCATTGGCCCCGCCGCGATTACGGTCAACAATCAAAAACTATCCTCACAGGCCATCCAGATGGAAGTAACGGCTGCCGGTACAGCATCCAATTCAAATACAGCCGGAGGTGATACCGATACCCAAAGAAGGGATCAAAGCCTGGAAGACCAATTAAAAGATTATATTTTCCTTCGCGCCATTGTCAGCGACAAGGACGTATTTTTGGGAGAACAATTGACCGTCACCTACAAACTTTACGAGCGAATCCGTGCCTTAAACCTCGTGCCGGAAGAACCGCCCAAATACGAAGGTTTCTGGGTGGAAAATATAGATTTACAGGGTGCGCCTGCTCAAAATGAAGTGATTGATGGTATTCAGTATCAGACCCGGATTATTAAAAAAGATATTCTTTTTCCCCAGCGAGCCGGCAAATTGGTCATTGATCCGATGACACTTTCCTGTGTGGTACAGGTACAAAGCCAGCCCCGGCAGCGGCGGAATATTTTTGACTCTTTCTTTGAGACTTACGAAAATTATCCCTATACCTTTGCGAATGCTGCCATACCTCTGGAGGTAAAGCCTCTGCCCGTAGTAGGCAAACCTGCGGATTTCAGTGGAATGGTCGGAGACCTGGATATGGAAGTAACACTGGATAAAACCGAAGTTAAAACCGGTGATGCGGTTACTTTTCGGGTTAAATATTCGGGGGAGGGAAATGTCAAAAACTTTCAGGAACCTCGCCTGGAATTTCCCCCGGACTTTGATGTATTTGACCCGAAGATAGACGAATCCATTGCTAAATCATCCGGAATCGTTTCGGGAAGACGCAGTTTTGATTACCTGATTGTCCCCCGAAATCCAGGGAAGTACAAATTACCGGTTATCAGTTTCAGCTATTTTGATCCTAAGAAAAAGGATTATGTTACCCTTCGATCTTCTGAATATATGCTCAACGTTACCGGAGAAGCCCAACGCCCGGAAGTCGCCCTCTCCAATATGAGCAAAGAAGATATGGAACTTATCGGACAAGACATCCGCTATATCCAGACCGATGATCCCCATCTCCGGAAAACAGGACAAAGTTTTGCGGTTTCATTGCCGTTCTTCTCTCTTTATCTGCTTCCGCTGGTCATATTTGGGCTATTGGTATATGTCCGGAAAAACCAGCGAAAAGCTGCGGCGGATGTGGAAGGAACCCGCCGTAAGAAAGCCAGCCGCATCGCACAGAAGCGACTGGAAGCTGCCCGAAAATTTTTAACCGCAGGCGAAGAAAAAAATTTCTACAAAGAAATTACCCATGCCTTGTGGGGGTACCTCGGTGACAAACTCACCATAAACCCCTCCGAACTCCTTCGGGATAATATTCGGGAAAAATTACTGGCAAACCGGGTAGAGGAGTCGCTGATACAGCGACTTACCGATCTGTTGGATAGTAGTGAAATGGCACTTTTTGCCCCCGCTTCCGCCGCAGGCGGTATGTCGGGAATTTATGACCAGGCCCTGCAACTGATTGCCGACCTGGAAGACGTTACAGGAAAATAACCCAGCAGCCGCGATACAAAAACATGAAAAAGTTATTGATTTTTGCCGCAGTTATCAAGTTATGCCTTTCCGGTATAATCGCCGCACCAACCCCGGAAAGTTTATTTTCTCAAGCAAATGAAGTATATGCTCGTGAAGATTTTGAGGGTGCCGTGCGGTTGTATGATTCGGTTTTGAACCAGGGTTTTGAGTCGGATATATTGTATTTTAACCTGGGCAATGCCCATTATAAACTTCAGCATACCGCACTCGCGGTGCTTAATTATGAACGTGCACTTAAAATTAATCCCGGAATGGAGGATGCTCAGGTAAATCTCCAACTCGCTAACCTCCGGGTAAAAGATAATATCAAACCCATACCCGGCTTTGCGCTTACCGAGAGATTTCGGAACCTCATTTACTCTTTCTCCTCCGGGCAATGGGCATGGATAGCCATCATCTTTCTCTGGTTGGCAATGATCATGGGCGCGGGTTTCCTTTTTCTCGCCGCTCCAACGCTGAAACGTATCACTTTTTTTAGTGGAATTGTTTTGGTGATTTTTTCGCTCTCTGCTTTTCTGACAAGCCTGAGCCGTAATAAAAGCGAAAAAAGTAGTTCAAACGGAATCATCCTTTCGCAGAACGTATATGTAAAAAATGCACCTTCCGGTAATACCGACCTGTTGATTCTTCACGAAGGAATCAAAGTTTCTCTTGTGGAACAGATAGGCGGCTGGACCAAAATCAGAGTGGCGGATGTTAATATCGGCACAGTGGAAGGTTTTATCGAAAATAAAAATATCGCTCCCATTTAACCGATTTCGTCGTATGCATCAAGCTGTCCTGGAGACTTTCCACCACTCTTTTCACCAAAACCCTACCCTGGTTATAGCTCCGGGAAGAATTAACCTCATCGGCGAACACACCGACTACAACGAAGGTTTTGTCCTGCCTGCTGCGATTGACAAGGGAATCGTATTTGCCGTAGCGGCCAATCATACTTCTACCTGCCGGATAATTGCCCTCGATCTGGACGATCAGTTTGAGGTGGATCTCGATGAAATCCGCCCGCTCGATTCTCCTTCCTGGCCCAACTACCTGCTGGGAGTAATTCATCAGTTCCAAATTCACGGATACCCTATAAGCGGATTCGACTGCGTGTTTGGTGGTAATATTCCGGTAGGTGCAGGTCTTTCCTCTTCCGCTGCGGTGGAATGTGGTATCGGTTATGCCCTCAGTGTTATCTTTGATCTGAAAATCTCTCGCATGGATTTGGTGCGTATGGCCCAAAAAGCTGAACATACTTTTCCCGGGGTTCAATGTGGGATTATGGATCAGTTTGCCAGTACTTTCGGCGAAGAAAACCATGTCGTCAGGCTGGATTGCCGGTCTTTAGAATACGAGTATTTTCCCTTTGACATGAGTGAGTATAAAATTTTACTCTGTGATACTCGGGTAAGCCATTCCCTTGCCAATTCTGAATACAATACCCGGCGACAAGAGTGTGAATCGGGTGTGAAAATCCTGCAAAAATTTTACCCCAATGTCAAAACCCTCCGCGACACAACTCACGAGATGTTACTCACCCTTCAGAAAAATGCAGATCCCGTGATTTTCAAACGATGTTCTTACGTCGTAGAGGAAAACCTGCGGGTAATCCAAACCTGTGAAGCACTTTCACAAGGACAGGTGGAGCTTGTCGGTGAATATTTGTACCAGTCCCACGAAGGCCTTCAACACCTGTACGAGGTTAGTTGCCCGGAACTGGATTTTTTGGTAGAAGAAACCCTGGAAAACCCGGACGTTTTGGGCGCGAGAATGATGGGCGGCGGGTTTGGGGGATGTACCTTAAACCTCGTAAAAGCAGATTGTACAGAAAGTGTTGCAAAAAAGCTGAGTGATCGCTATGAATCCCAATTTGGGCGTAAACCCGGTATTTACATTACCAGTATCACTTCCGGTGTGCGGGAGATTCTTCTTCCCGTAGGTTAAAAGCTTCCGCAGGCTCATTCTTTTCGTTATTATTGAAATTTTAATATACCCCGATAATGAAACGATTTTACGCAATTATTCTTTTCAGCCTTTTGTTCCTGTCCTTTTTTTCGGTTTGGGGACAATCCCGCAGAAACGGTATTTCCATTCAGGCAGGTTATCAGGCAAAATACTTGAACCCCCGATCGGTCAATTTTATCATCGGGAAGTACAACAGTGCCGCAGGCCTTTCCACGCGAATGGAGGAGATTTCGTGGGCAAACGGCTTTTCCGCCGGGTTGGGGTATCATAGTGGCCGGGCCAGTTTCCGCCTCAGCGGAATGTTGTTTGACGCACAAACTTACGGCATCGGTACAGACGCCAACGGAGGAAGTTTCCGCCGGGATGTGCGATTGAATGGCAGTGTGATTTCTGCGGGCATCAATAGCGAACTGATAAAGTTTTACAGTGAAGGGGGTTTTAACGTAGGCGGTTCTTTTGATCTTTCCAACTTCCGGACTTCTTCCTCACAGGTAGCGGCAGCGGAGTATGATGAAAATGCGTCGCTTGACCCGGTCAGCAATGCGTGGGCAGCGAGTTTTACGATTCTTACCCCTTTTCGCTTTGGAATTGGTCCGGTGGTGAAATTTTCGATAGAGCCTTACTACCAGATATTTTTTGGCAGATTAAATTACCGGCAGTTGAACCTGGAATTAAATGGCTCTGCGGTTCCTGCCAATTCACCGGAACTGGCGACGGAGCCGGATCACTTTGGGGTAAATGCAACCCTTATGATTCTTTTGCGACGCCGGTAGGGTAGGGGCGATTAGCGGATCCATTCTACCTTCGGATTGCTTCCATCTTTTTCCCAGGAAAGTTTAATCCGCTTTTGTTCCTTCCCATTGTAATGAGTGAGGCGAATAACGAGGATTTTTCCCGACTGAATCCAGTCCATCTGGTTTACATAGTACCCATCAAACTTAAATTCTCCGATTTCGCAGAAGGCTTCAGGGCCGTCCACCTGGTTGATAGACATGATGCCATATACCTCCTCTTTGGTGATACGGCGCAGGTGGATGGTTTCCACTACACATTTATTGCAATCATCCCAACCGTAAGGATGGCGATAACTGCTTTCCCGAATGATGATCCCGGGTATATTGTCTGGGAAGCGGAATACGACATTTCGCCGGTTTTGTCCATCGGGGAAATGAGAATTTTTGGCACGTTCTACTTCTATCATTTTTTCCCCAACCCGGACGAATTCTTTTTCGATGGGCAAGAGGTTGACATAGTCATACTCCATAAGCAGGGTAGAAACCTGGAGCCCCAGCGGTTGCGTAACCTCAAATCGGTAGGGAACACGAGAAAATTTCACTTCTGACAGGGCCTGGCTTATTTCCTGTTCACGATAAACGATTCCATCCACATCCACATCTGCGGAAATCCATTCTGCATTTCCATAGACATAAATCGGCGTAATGCCTGCGGTACGGAAAAAATCATTGGGCACACGGGTTGTATTCGTTCGGAGAGGTTTCTGAAAAACCACCTGGTTGAAGGTTGCGGGCACGCCCTCTTCCCTTGTGCGGGAACTGGAGAGGATTACATTGGCCGGCGCGGAGGGAAGGGAGCCATTGTCTGCGATGTCCACCAGAAAACGAATCTGATCCATTTGCGGTAATTGGACAAAACCCAATGCCTGAGGGGTAATTCGGGCATTAATGGTATAGCCGTCTTCCCTTTCATTAATTTCCGCGACATAATCAATTCCTTCTGCCAGATTACCAATACCGATATTCAGCGCATCTCCGACGAGTTCTAGTTCTGATTTATTGTAATGAACTACTTTTCTTCCATCGGGAAAAAATCCAAAGTGAACGATCCCGAAGGGGACAGTTTTGGTTTGGAGGTTTTTTCTTTCCGGAATATTGAGGCTGTCTTTGCGGATATCGGCAGTTTTAGGGTAGTCGTATTTATTGACAAAATCGCCGACCGAAGTGATGTTTCCGTATTCCGAAAAGACGCTAAAAAAACGAGGATCAGCAGGTTCCTCGCTACGAGTGCTTTCCGGGATAAAACTTACATATTTAGGATGAGTATGGTACTCAAAGTTGGGGGGATAGGCCGACTGTGGGAGGGCAAACCAAACCTCTACGTGGTCGGTATTTTCGCTGTTTTCCGGGTCAATATTTACATCTTCATCATGAACTTCGATAACCAGCGACAATGTGGTTTCATACGAATATAATTGTGCGCGCGCATTGATTTTCCCGGAGTTGACGACGGTTCGTGTATTAGAAATCGAGTAAAACTGATCCGTAGCAAAATCTGCACCCTGCCCGACCGAAATCAAAGGAAGAAATACATAGAAAATCCAGATATTATTCCTAAGGTCCGAAAAACTCATACCGTGAATGTCAGAGGGGTTTTTAATAAATTTAGAACCACTAACACTATCAAAAAACGTAATTTCCATGCGTTCAGTTTTCCCATTTATGCAAAAAAGAAAGCAGGATTTACTTCAATTCCGCCAGATCCACCAAAATACCCTTCTGGCCCGCTGCTAGTGCCTTTTTTCGCATGTTCATTGCTTCCTGCCGGGTTTGATAAGGTCCGAGCAAAATGCGAAAAATCGGTTTATTATCCTTGATACTATTATGCACCATGGTATTTTCAAATCCTTTACGGTGTAATTCATCCAATCCTTCAAGCAGGCGATAATAGGTAAAAAATGCCCCCACCTGCACTCCAAACCCCAGCGGTTCCTGTTTAGTCGCAGCCATTTGGAACAACCCCGGTGTATATTTGGTAATTTCTTCGGACAGTGTTTCGGAGGCATTGTTGGTAGAAGGTTGCCCCGGAGAGAACTCTTCCGAGGGTGCATTACCACCTTCCGAAAGCAATTTGCCTGTCTGATCGCGCAGCGGAAGATCCGAAGCGACGATTTTGGTGCGGTCTCCGGTTATACCGCTTGAACCGGAAGCAGCCGGTTGGGTAACGGTTTCAGCCGGGGGTTGTGCCCCCGAGGTGGAAACCACCTCTAGTTTGACCTGCGTAAACCCGTCGCGGGTGAGGCCAATCTGCTCTGCCGCTGCCCGGCTTAGGTCAACGATCCGGCCTGCTTTATTCGGGCCCCGATCATTGATTTTTACGGTGACGGACCTGCCGTCATCAATGCGGGTAACCCGCACCATTGTCCCAAATCCCAACGTGCGGTGAGCACCGGTAAAGCTGTATTTATTATATCTTTCGCCGCTGGCGGTGCGTTGGCCGTGTAAGTTGTCGCTGTAATACGAGGCTTCCCCATATTCCTGCGCAAAAATACTTGAGGGTATGCCAAAACCCACAAACCAAATACATAAAACCTTGATGATGCCGGGTATATATCGAGGATTTTTCATCTGAAGGGGTTTAATCGAAATACAACATTAGGAAAAGTTTACACACTTTACAAAGCAGCATTTTAGGGTTTCCTTCATGAGGGTAAAATGCAAACTCCTACAATTGTACGAGAGACCGCTATCCGGTATCTTTGTTGCTTATGAAAATAACCATTTACACCGACGGCGCAGCCAAAGGCAACCCCGGCCCGGGGGGATACGGTGCCGTAATGATTTATGGCGCACACCAAAAAGAGCTTTCCGAAGGGTTTCGCCGCACAACCAACAACCGGATGGAACTCCTTGCGGTGATTGTGGCTCTTGAAACGCTTAAAAAACCCAACCTGGATGTGGACATATTTACCGACTCTCAATATGTGCAACGGGCCGTAACCGAAAAATGGGTATTTGGGTGGGAGAAAAAAGGATTTGCCGGAAAAAAAAACGAAGACCTTTGGCGACGCTTCCTCAAAGTATATCGTTTACACCATGTGCAATTTCACTGGGTAAGGGGCCATGCCGGAAATCCCCTTAATGAACGCTGCGACCAACTGGCCGTTAAGGCTTCGGAAGGGCCAAACCTGAAAATTGATTATGAATACGAAAACAATTCCTAAACCATGACCAAGACAACCATTTTCCTTTTGACCGGGTTGTTATCTTTTTCCCCAGTTGCTGCTCAACTGCAAAAAAATGTAACCCTTGTCAGTCATTTGCCTTATACCGCCGAACTCAACGACATCTGGGGTTATACCGATAGTCTTGGCAATGAATATGCCCTCGTCGGCCTTACCAATGGGGTTTCGATTGTGGACATTTCTACTCCTTCGCAGCCGGTAGAAGCGCAATTTGTCCCCGGTCCCATATCACCCTGGCGTGATCTTCAAACATTTGATCACTATGCTTATATCTCGAATGAAACCGGCAGCGGGATACTGATTATAGACCTTTCCGGACTTCCGAATAATGTAGTTTATAAGGATACAACCATTGGAGCGATTGCGACGGCGCACAATGTCTGGGTGTCGGATAATGGTTTCCTTTATGTAATCGGGTATAATAAAAGTGGCGGATTTAAAGTATTTGACCTGAATGGCGATCCCTGGAATCCGGTTTACTTAGGCGATTATCAATTCCACTACGTCCATGACCTTTATTCCCGGCAAAATACGGTTTATGCAAGTGAACTTTCTTTTGGCCTTACCCTTATTGATATGAGCAACCCCGCTCTTCCTCAAGTAATAGCCAATCACGACTATCCTCGTGCCTTCACCCACAACTCCTGGCTTAATGACAACGGAAATGTCTGTTTTACTACCGATGAAGTTGCCGCAGCATACCTTACCGCATGGGAGGTAAACGATCCTTCTGACATCCGCTTTCTGGACCGTATCCGTTCTTCCGTCAATCAAGGCCGCGCCGCCCCGCACAATGTACATGTGCTCAACGATTACCTTGTAACTTCCTACTATGCCGATGGGCTGAATATCGTAGATGCTTCTCGGCCGGAAAATCTGGTTGAGGTGGGTTATTATGATACAAGCCCTAAAACTAGCGGCCTGTTTGAGGGCGCATGGGGTGCTTATCCATTTTTATCATCGGGCTTGGTGTTGATTGCTGATATTGAAGAAGGATTGTTTGTGCTTCAGCCTCAATACCGTAGGGGTTGTTATCTTGAAGGGAAAGTTACGGATGCCCAGACAACGGCTCCGGTATCGAATGTTGGAATTGAGGGTTTCCCTGACAGCCTGGAAGAATTTTCGCTGACTACCGGTGACTATGCCATCGGTGTGGCTGATTCCGGTGCTTATACGGTTATATTTAGTAAATACGGTTATGAGTCCGATACCTTTCCTGTTGTACTGGACAATGGTCAATTAACCGTTTTAGACGTTGCGCTTACTCCTTTGCCCCGTACACCGCTTAAAATAAAAATTCTGGATAGCCAGACCTTACAACCCGTGGCAGGTACACAAGTTCAGGCCATTGCCCCAGACAATGCTGCCGTTTTTGATTACCTTACCGGTTTCAACGGGCAGATTACCGACAACCGTTTTGTCATCAATACTTACGATTTTATTATCGGAAAATGGGGATATATTACCCAGGATACTTCAATCATGATCACACCCGGAAATGATTCTTTGGTCGTTTTCCTGACTCCGGGTTATTACGATGACTTTGCGCTTGATTTTGAGTGGGAAGTAGAGGGGACAGCCGAAAGAGGCATTTGGGAAAGAGGCGAACCCATCGGTACATACCGGGAAGATAGCTCCATTTACAACCCAGAATACGACCTTCCGGATGATATTGGCCCTCAGGCCTATCTCACCGGCAACGCCGGTGGCGCGCCATTCGGCGATGATGTGGACAACGGTTATACCTTTCTGATTAGCCCTCCGATAAATCTGAGTGCCTATTCCGAGCCTGTATTACAATATCACTGGTGGTTTCTCAACTGGTCTCTCAACGGCTCCAATCCTGACGGACCGGGCAATGATTTTCTGACGGTTTCGGTGACTGATGGCCTGGATACGGTCGAACTTCGTCGTTATACGGGCCCTTTTGATACCACCTGGAATGCCGAGGTTTCCATTCCTTTTGTCAATGTCATCAATCGCAACCTTCCGGTGAGGTTTTTGTTTTACACCCAAGACCTCGAACCGGGTAATCAGGATGCGGTGGAGGCCGCCATTGACGGGTTTCGCATTGTGGAAGCATCTTCGGTAGGATTGGAAAATCCCGATTTTGCTGATGTTTCGCTAAATGTTTACCCGGTTCCGGCACAGGATTTCGTCGAGATAGACTATCAGCTACCTGCCGGAAACCTGCAATGGGAAATAAATCTTGTGAATATCAAAGGGCAAAAACTTATCTGTCAGCCGATCGAAAACCCGTCCGGAAAACTGCGGATGGAGTTTTCATTGCCCGGTGGAATTTATTTCCTTACGGTGGAAAATGACGGGAAAACTGTCTTTTCCCGAAAAATACTGATACGCCGTTGACTTATCGCAAAAGCGTAACACTTCCCACTCGTTGGATTTTTTCACCTTCATGCCCTACCCCCCGGGCAATGAATACATATACCCCTTCGGGTGCCAGCAGGCCCGATTTCGTCTCCCCTTTCCAGGCATTGTCCATGGAAGAGGATTCAAATATTTTGTCTCCCCACCGATTGAAAATTTCGAGTTTATATTCGGTCAGAAAGGCTCCCTGCACGGTAAAATAATCATTGGTACCATCCCCATTAGGGGTAAAAGCATTGGCGGTGTGAATACGGGGGTCCAGTACCACACAAGATTCGTTGGACATACTGGTTGTCGCCGTCCCGCCTGATTCCCAGGCGATCACGCGATAACAGTTCATCGCCTGACTGGAGTTGGCCTGATCATCTTTATAAAAGTTTTGTCCTCCCGGGACATTCACTAGGGAAGCAAAACTTCCTGAAATCGGGTCTATTAGCTGGATTTCGTAGTGATCTACGCCATTTTCCCAACCTTCATAAAAATTCCACTGAAGGGTGATCTCCCCGTCTTTTCGTTCTGCTTTGAGAAGAATACTTTTCCCTTTGCGTCCAACCGGTGTGTAATCACCGCAAGAGTCAATGGTTGAAACCTGATATTCGTAGGATTGGGCAATTACATCGGTATTTACATCCTGAAACTTGGTGTTTCCCGCAGCAAAATTTTCGCGAAAAACCTCCTGATAACCTTGCCCGGAATTTCGTTCTACTACCACTTCACTGGCCTTGTCAATGGCAGCCGCATCCCATTCAACCTGTATTTGGCGATTGTTTTCGACCGTGACTCTCACAATATGTCCCGGGTCGGAAGGGGGTATGTGAACCGGCGTGCCGTAGGCCGTGTCTGAGTAGGATTGTAAATGCCCCGGCCCTATGGCTACAATTCGATAGGCCAGAGGATCGTAGCAGAAGGTTTCCCTGTCGCTAAACTGCGTGGCGTTTCCGGGCATCGTCGTCAACAGCGTCATTTGTTGAGGGTCAAAATCGTTTACCCGGAAAACCATGTAATTCTCCACATGATCCCAGCCGGTATAAGGATTCCATTCAAGCAGGATTTCGTCCACAAAACCGGTAGCGACGAGGTTGACGGTGCAATGTTCTTCTGCAAGATTTATATCATAAGCCGTTCCGCAGGAATTAACCACCTGAATTTTGTAACAGTAGGATTCCTCCAGCGTGTTCAGCCCGTTGTCTAAAAATCGCGTATGGCTTATATCGTAAATTACGCCTATCGAATCATACCCCCCTCCCGGCATCATACGATAAATAACATAACGGCCAAAGTCGTTGTAAACATTGGGGAAGGATGAAAAAACTACTTCCACCTGTTGTTCATTTAACACCGAAACATACTGAATATCAAGTATTTTAGGGATAATATCCGGAACTACTTCTATGTAGGTAGAGCGGGTTGCCTGGTCGCTACAACCCCAAATATCTGTGACCGTCAGCGAAATATCGTATAACCCCGAAGTCGGAAATATCTGTAAGGGATTCGGGTTATGAGAAGTAAATCCGTTTCCAAAATTCCAGTTCCATCCGGTAATAAGGGTATCGCCCCATGAAAGATCACGGAAAGCAATGGCCGATCCGGGACATATAACGGTGTCAATTGCTGAAAAAGCGGCGGTAGGGTGGTTCAGGTGAATATAGTCAGGTTTGAAAAATGCAGCCTCACAGCCATTAGTATCCGTAACCATAAGTCTTACGGAATATATACCATCCTGCGACCATGTATGAGTCGGAAGCGAGTCAAAAGAGGTGTTTCCATCGCCAAAATCCCAGTCCCAGGCAATGGTTGGTATATCGGTCAGGTTGTGTAAGGAGGTTGTGAAGGGCGCGCAGCCAAAACTGTCTTCAGCCGCGAAGTTGGGCGAGGGTAGGGGATAAACCGTAATTGGCCGTTGCACAGTGGCGGTACATCCATTGATATCGGTGACCGTCAAATGTGTTTGGTAAGAGCCTGCGAGTGAGTAAACAAATGTCGGAAGCGAAGCCGTAGAGGTGCCATTGTTATACCCAAAATCCCACTGATAATCTATAAATGGAAAAATATGCCCGTTTGTCAGTACCTGAAAAGAAACCAATAACGGACTACATCCTGTAGCATCTATTGCGAGAATAGAGGGTTTGGGAGAAGGCCTCACCGAAATAAATCCGGGTTTAATCAGTGTATCACGACATCCTTCCGAAGAGGTGACCACGAGTGTGACATCGTAACTTCCCAACTGATGGTAAATGTGAGTGGGAAATTTTACCGTTGCGGTACTCCCGTCCCCAAAATCCCACCACCACCCGATGATGGAACCGTCCGAAACCGATTGATCTACAAAAGTAACCGCACCGGAGTCGCATAGAACAGCCGTATTAGCGGTGAAAGCTGCTACGGGAAGTTGGTGGATAGTGAGGGTATCGGGAGCAATGGTAAAAATCTGGCAGCCGGTATTGTCTTCCACCCGAAGTACCGGGACATATTTGCCGGGCGCTAAATAAGTATAGGAAATATTCTGTCCTATACCGGTGTTGCCATCGCCGAAAATCCATTCATAAACAATTGAATCTTCCGGCGAAGAAGCCGAAAAATTCACGGTTGTACCAGGGCAACCCGACTCCGGATCGAATGTAAAGGTCGTAACAGGCCCTAGAACCGTAATCATATCCTGCCAGACAAGAGTATCGGCACAACCTGAAGGGGTAGAAACGACAAGTTGTACCGTAAATACTCCCGGCGCTGTGTAAACGTGTGTGGGGTTTGGCTGAGACGATGTAGCACCGTCTCCAAAATTCCATGCCCAGGTAACACCTGTATGAGGAAAACTGCCAAGAGCGGTAAAATTTACCGCCAGCGGCGGACACGACGCATTCATCGTATCGGCCTCAAAATCGGCAACCAATTCCCGGATTTCCACAATCTGCGGCAGGGTAAGTGTTGTATCACAGCCATTTACATCGGAAAGGTAAAGGGTGACATCGTAAAACCCTGTATCGGAATAGGCGTGAAGGGTATTGGCCAGCAGCGAAGTATCGCCGTCTCCAAAGTCCCAGTGATAAGTTAAGCCTACTCCTGAAGATTGGGAAACGAATACTGTATTCGCTCCCGGGCAGTTAATCGTTGGGTTGATGGTAAATGCCGGAATGGGTTGAGTAGCAAATACAAAATTGTCCCGAATTACAGAATCCACGCATCCATCTTCGTCCTCTACGGTAAGCCTGACTGTGTAGTAATCCGGAACAATATAAGTATGCGAAACCTGAGGAGTATTTGCCGTAGTTCCGTCTCCCAGATTCCAGTTCCATGCCGTAATAGATCCTGTGCCGGAGGATTGATCCGAAAAACTTAGTGCCAGCGGCACACAACCTGCGTTGGGTTCTGCCACTGTAAAATCCGCATTTACCCCCAGTGCAAAAATACCGGGGTTAAATACAAATGTATCCCGGCAGCGGATGCTGTTTTCTACAATAAGCGTTACCGGATATGTACCCGGTGTTTTGTAGGTATAAACCGGGTTTTTTAGAAGGGAAGTGTCACCGTTTCCAAAATACCATTTCCACTTGATAGCATTCTCCGAAAAATCGGTAAAACGAATTTGCAGCGGTACACAACCCCGGTTGGTATCCGCTTCAAAATCGGCCGTCACCGGATGGATATAAATCGAATCTATCGCTGAAATCTGGCATCCGGTAGTATCGTTGCCCACTTGCAGTTCTACATGATGAAATCCCTGAGTATGGAAAGTATGGCTAAAAGACATTCCGGAAAAAGCCATTGTATCGGCCAGTGTCCAAGCCCAGGTATCAGCACCGATGGAAAGGTTGCTGAAAAAAACCGTTGCCGGTATATCGCAGATGTATTTCTGACTGATGCCAATTACGGGTAAAGGTGCCAAAACATGAACCACGTTGCTTTGTGACAAGGTATCCCAACAGCCTCGGTCCGAGGCGGTAAGAACAACCGCCATATCACCAATGGCCGCAAATCCGTGCGACGGATTGAATGACATCGCGGTATCACCATCCCCAAAGTACCAGATATACTCATTGGCACCGGTCGTTGTATTGATAAACTGAACATCGGTAAGCGCACACGCCCGATTTGTATCCGCAGCAAAACTTATATTGGGTTTTTCGCCGACACTGATATAGTTGGAGCGAGTGAGCGTATCCGTACAGCCCATACTATTTACGGTGATGAGCGAAACGGTATAATAACCCGTGTCTGGATAGGTATGGGTAGGATTTTGAAGCAGGGAGGTCGTGCCGTCTCCAAAATTCCATTTCCAGCTAATCACCGGATAGGGAGATTCAGTTGTATCTGAAAAAGCAACATCCAGGGGCGCGCAGCCACTGGTATAGTCTGCACCAAAACCATTGTTGATTTCCCGGATTTGCACAAAGTCCGATAGAGTACGGGTACTGGTACATCCGCCGGCACCGGTTACCGTAAGGCGAATATTAAAAGTATCAATGGTGGTAAATGTATGTGCCGGATGCTGAGCGGTGCTGGAAGTGCCGTCCCAAAAATTCCATAACCAGGATACTGCATTAGTGGATTGATCCTGAAACTGCACGGTAAAGGGCACTTCGCAACCGATTTTGGGAGAGCTGGCGACAAACCAGGGATTCGGTCTCGGATAAACCGATACATCGGCCTGTAGGTCGTAAATACAACCACTCACATCGGATACAGTAGCGACAATATGATAACTTCCCGGATTAGCGTAGATATAATAAGGAACAAAACCATTGGAGGATGAACCATTGCCGAAGTCCCATTCGATATTGCTATTGGTGGCAGCATTGGTAGTAAAAAAAATGGTATCTCCGACACAGATGGCTGTATCATTCACCGTAAGACTCAACGTATTAACACCGATATTGACCAGCCCGTTTTTGGTAAGTGTATCTCGGCAACCCTGGGCATCTTCGGTGATATGCGTTACATCGTAACTTCCGTTGCTGAGGTAAGTATGCATCGGATGAACCTGCGAAGAAGTGTTTCCGTCGCCAAAATCCCAGAAATGGGTTCCCGTTGTGTCGCCGGTACTGGTAAAGGAACTGGTCAGCGGTGGTCCGCAGGCAAGGAGGTTGGTAGCCGAAAAAGAGACATTGGGTGCATTTACCCGAATATAGGCATTGAGGATTTTATCATCACTGCACTGGTACTGGTTTTGAACAATGAGCGATACCGGATATACACCCGGCGAACTATAAGGATGCACCGGATGCTGAGAAGTGCTTGTAGTACCGTCGCCAAAATCCCAAAACCATGAGATCAGGTTTCCGGAAGTATTTATGGTCTGGTCTGTAAATGCTACCGGTGTATGGCTGCAAACATTTACCACATTCGCCGAAAAATCTGCTACCGGGTTGCCGTAGGTATTGATATAATTTACTCTTGTCAGGGTGTCTTTTTGCCCGGAAGCGTTTGTAACAATGAGCGTTACGGAATAAACCCCCGGCTGAGTATAAATGACCCCCGGATTTTGGAGCGTGGAAGATCCCACCCCAGTATTCCAATGCCAGGATACGGCATCTGTGGATAAATCTTTAAAGGTTACGACAATCGGTGCGCAACCATAGGTGGTATCTGCCTGGAAATCAGCGACCGGCTGGGCAAGGAGGCGGGGAATTGAACAACAAATTCCAATGAATATAACTAGTCCTGATATGTACCTTTCCATGATTCAAAAGTACACATAAGTGAATTATCCAACCTAATAGCTGTTAGTAAGTCGTTTATTTTGTTTATTCCTATAACTCATTCTGTCAAAAAGCCCTTATCTGTCAGGCATTTAAGTTTTTTTATGTCATTGATGGGGGAATGAAGTACAGGTAATAAATAGGTCTATTCCTGTAAAGATGTAACTATCAAGAGGGGGTTTTTCGTAAAAAGGGGATAATGACCTTTTTAGGTATTTTGCGATATTTTCTTAAAATTGTGTAATCTGCCACCCGGAGTTCTCTCCGGGTGTTTTGTTTCGGGAAAATATTAAAAGCAAAAAAGTAAACCATTCTTTTCCCGTATTCGTTAGCTGTAATGAATATCCGATAATACATCTGGATAATTTGCAGAAGTGCGATATTTTAGCCTAAAATATTTGGGGTCATTTCATGAGTAAACGTCTGTTAGTCACTGGTGGTGCGGGTTTTATAGGTTCACATCTTGTCAGGCATTTTGTCAGCCATTATCCTCAGTATTCTATTTTTAACTTGGACAAACTCACCTACGCCGGAAATCTGGAGAATCTCCGCGACGTGGAAAACATGCCCGGTTATACTTTTATCAAAGGAGATATCTGCGATTCGGCACATTTGGAGGAGATTTTTGCGGCTCACGATATTACGCATGTCATTCACCTGGCCGCAGAAAGCCATGTAGATCGGAGTATTCTCGATCCGCTGGCATTTGTCCAGACCAATGTACTGGGTACAGTAAATCTGCTCAACACGGCTCGGAAATTCTGGAAAAACCGAAGTGATGTCCGGTTTTATCATGTATCTACAGACGAGGTCTATGGATCCCTGGATGACGGGGGATTTTTTCATGAAACCACTGCATACGATCCCCAAAGCCCTTATTCTGCCTCAAAAGCAAGTTCTGACCATTTTGTCAGGGCTTATGGCAATACCTATGGTTTGCCTTTCGTGATGAGTAACTGCTCGAACAACTACGGTTCGTATCAGTTTCCCGAAAAACTTATCCCTCTTTTCATTGCGAATATCCGCGACGAAAAACCCTTACCGGTATATGGTAAAGGCGAAAATGTGCGCGACTGGCTTTGGGTGGTGGATCACTGTCGGGCGATTGATGTTATTTTTCACAAAGGCATTACTGGTGAAACTTATAATATCGGCGGACAAAATGAATGGAAAAATATTGATCTGATAAGATTATTGTGCCGCCTGATGGATCAAAAGCTTGGACGGCAGGAGGGCAGTTCTGAAAAACTAATCACGTATGTCACCGACCGCCCGGGACATGACAAACGATATGCTATTGATCCCGGGAAACTTATCAAACAACTGGGCTGGACTCCCAGTGTAAATTTTGAAGAAGGACTGGAAAAAACTGTTGACTGGTATCTCAGCAACTCCGGTTGGATCGAAAATGTCCGGTCTGGTTTTTACCGCTACTACTACGAGCAGCAATACGGACAAAGATTAACTTAACGTAAATGCCTCATCGTAAACATCTTACGGCCAGCCCTTTGGGGGCCATGTTATCTCTTGCAACCACCTGGCTTTATTTTCTGGTCATCCGATCTGCCGAAGGATTTGAATTCGCCGCAATTTTTGCGGTAGTTCTACTTCATTTTACACTGTTGTATATTCTGGCGAGTATCCATCAGCGAAATACTTTAGGCGAATGGATGCGTGGCGCTATGATCGGACTAAACGCCGGACTAAATGGAATTCTGCTGTATTTTTTTACTCAAAACATCCCCTTATCAGGGGTGATTTCGTTGATCTTGTTATTGCCTGCGTTTCTTTCGGTTTCCCGCCACCCGGTCTGCCATGCCGTTTTGGGTTGGCTCAATTGGTTTTTACCGATGTCATGGCTGGTTACTTATCCGGGACTGGTCATTTACCTCGTCAACCTCATGGCGGCTCCCCTCGGTTATGTCTATCCGGTGCTACGCGGACTGCGGGTACGGCTATATGTGGATCTTCAAACTTGTAGTTTTACTATGTACGGTGGACTGATTCGCCCCGTTAAAGGATTTTCCGGATTAAATATGGGCAATTTTATTTTTATAAACCCCGGATGGGAACACCTGCTAAAGCATGAAATCGGCCATCTGTTCAGCCTTGCAGCATTGGGCTTTGCCTTTCACTACATCGGCGGAATAGACGAAAACTACATTCAGGAAAACTACAAGGAGGCCTATGCCGAATACCTCGCCGAAAGTTACAGTACCCCGGGTATTTCGACCTTAAGTATGTGGCGGTAGGCGGTGATAATTGGGAAATGGTAGGGTCAGATGATCATCTGACCCTACTGGCAAAATTCGGGTCTTTCGATCAGGAATGCACCCCACCAGCGCGAAAAAAGCAGGCTCAGGTATTTGCCCATCGGAGATTTTTCCCGGTAAAAATCGAAATAGGTTTCCACGGGTTTTTCGCTTGTTTGTTCGTCAAAACAGATATGGTAATTGCGTGGGGAAGTCGGATCGGAAATCTGAAACTGGGTGATTTTCATATCGGTCATACGCACCGTTATTCGATCCGTAACCATGCGATTGCTTCGAATAAATACCGATTTGTGAATGCGGGTCGTAAGCGAAAACGGCGAAAGCACCAATACATAATCCAATTCCTGCAAGGGTTCACCCGGACGAACGAGGCGGTTTCGTTCTGCATCCCAGGACTCCTGTATGGCTTTGCCTTTGGGAAGGTCGGCGTTGAGGAAATGAATGGAGTCCGCGCCCGAAAGTATTTGTAACTGCTCCGAAAACAGCCAGCCGATACGTATCATAAATTCGGCTTTGAGCTTGCCTGCATAAGAACGATCCTCTCCGATGGTCAGAAATTGGGTGATCGCGATATTCTGTTCCTCGGGAATCAGAAAATCGTTGCTACTGATATAAAAACCAACTTGTTTGCCTTTTAGAATTTCATTTTGCCCGAAGGTTGCGGGGGTTAATGGCCCTCCTAAAACGGAAAAAAGAAATACTGCGAAGTACCCCAGTTTAATAAAATTCATGTTAGTTATGTTCGACAAGCTCTTCAATATAAATTCGGCTTTTATCGGGGTTAAATTCCCCCATCGCACCGTCATTGACCAGAGTGCGGTTGTATTTTTTGATAAGTCCGATTTCCGGTGCATAAATTTCGTAGGCAAATGATTGTCGGATCAAACCTTCGGTTTTTTCCTGTACCACCATTACACAGTGGTCGTAAGTGACTCCTTTGACAACTACGGAGGTGTCCACATTCCCGTAGTAAAACTCCTGTGCGCCAAGATTGTTGTAAAGATTGCCGTTCCAACTTACGAGGGTATGAACCGGAAACCGCAGTACTTGTATCCTAACATTGTTTTCGGTGCGTTCGGCATAATAGTCGCCCGTTTCACGGGGTTCATAAAAAATTGTTCCCAACAGATAATATTTCCAGTCAAAGTCGAGACCTCGATCAAAATCGGAGTGATAGGTATCAAGCCGATAGACCGTTCTTCCGGTGAGATCGGTTTCGGTACCACTGATTTCTTCTTTTTTGTAAAAGCGGGCGGCGACGGCCCCTCCGGTATTAAAGGTAGTATCAATGACTTCGCTGATGCGATAAAGACCCTGAGCTACCGGGAAAATGGCAGTGGTATGCGGCAGAATGACATCTCGTGTTTGATTACAACCCCCTAAAAGTGTTGTTACGAGCGGAAGAAGCAAGAGGAAAAAGTATCGTTGTCTGGTCAACTTGTCGAATTTAAAAACAAGATCGGGGTTTTTAGGAGATTTCCCAATGAGAAAACTCAAGGTATATAACGTTGAAAGAAGGGGGGAAGTGTGGCGTGAAAAATTTCATTGAAAAAAAAGAAATTTGCCCCATCTTACTTCCAAGAAAGCCATATTTCCCAATTATGCGAAAACTCAAGCTGGAGGAACTCAACCGCCTTTCCCTCACGGAATTCCGGGAGGCCGAAAAACAACCGGTAACGGTTGTTTTGGACAATATACGAAGTATGCATAATGTGGGGGCTGTGCTTCGCACAGCCGACGCTTTCCGCATTGAAAAAGTAATTCTCTGTGGTATCACTCCCATTCCTCCTCATCGCGAAATTCACAAAACCGCCATCGGGGCAGAAGACAGTGTAAACTGGGAATATCAGCCAGACATTCTCTCGACGATTTCGGAACTCAAAACAAGGGGATATAAAATTTATTCTATTGAACAAACCGATCAGAGTATTGCTCTGAATAAATTTGAGCCTTCTCCGGAAAGATGTGCCATTGTCTTTGGCAACGAGGTCGAAGGGGTAAGCCAATCTATCATAAACATTTCGGATATGGCTATCGAAATCCCTCAGTTTGGAACCAAACACAGCCTGAACGTATCGGTGGCTGCAGGAATTGTTCTTTACAAGTTTACTGTTGAGGTTTTATAAATAAGTATTCACAGAAAACGGGCGGCTTCTTCCGGGCTGGGCAGTCGGCAGGATTCTCTTTTACCAAACCATCTGTAGCGGTTTCGGGCAATAATCCGGTAAAAAAAATCGCGGATAAAAGCGGGAATCAGGATAAACACATAGCTAAGATTCCAGGGGAACACCAATCGCCTTGCTATTCGAAGGGCCGCCGCCGATTCTTTGTAAATTTTCCCGTTTTCATAAAGGTAAACCGTTCCTATTTCTTCCGTAGGTTCTCCCGCTTCGCGTAGGATTTTTTGTCCTGCTTCCGACTGGTTGGCCGCAAATTTAAATTCACCTTTCGGGTCCCGGTCCATGACAAAATTAATGGAAGCATTACAAAAATTACAGACTCCGTCAAATATGATAACTTTTATCATGGATTTATTTGGTAATATCAAACTCCAGCACATCTTCCAGAAACTCCCTCACACAACCTTCCCCTCCTTTTCGGGTTAATACGATATCCACCACACTTTTGATTTGGCGGGCAGCATCTGCGGGGCAGGCGGAGAGTGATACTTTCTTCAGCAACCCAAGATCGTTGAGATCATCACCGAGGTAAGCTATATGTTCAAAACCAATTCCCGTTTCCGAAATCCAGCGGGCAGCTACCTCGATTTTCGGTTCTTTTCCTGCATGGACAAATTGTACCCCCAGCGCTTCGGCGCGCGCCCGGATTACTTTATCGGCAGAGCCGGAACTAATAAAGCCGAACTTCATTCCATGACGGGTAATGGCACGATGAATGGCGAGGCCATCCTTTACGTCAAATTTTTTAAGCTGGTCGCCTGTCTGATTATAATACATTCCGCCGTCGGTCAGTGTCCCGTCCACATCAAGCAGAACAAGCCGGATTTTTTTACCGGCAATCCGTTGTTCATACATTCCGATGTCTCGTTTGAGCAGGTGGTCAATGGACAGATTAAGTTTTTCGGAAATTTCTGCCAGCGTATCAAAATCAGGCTCAGCTTTGCCCAACTCGTATTTACGAAGGGTATCTTCCCAAACACCGATTTCCTGGGCAAAACTGGCCGCAGTCTGATTTTTCCGAGTTCGTATGTGACGAAGGTTTCTGCCGAAAAAAGACACAGTGTATAATTTGATTTGGCAGTCAAATTTCGGCTTTTCATATCAACCGTGCAAACTATAAAATAGCAGTTATCACCGGTTTCAATAAATAACCGCCATTGCCCTGATCTACAACAGATTTTTCGGCGTCAAAGTCTAGCGTAACATTCGTAAGGCTATCCTGAACGAGGATTTGGGTAAACTTTATTTTGATTCCCGATTGCATACCGGAGGGTACTTTGAGCGGATAAAGCACGCTGTCCACCATGACCGAGTTATTTGTACCCAATAAAAGCCGAACCTCT
The DNA here is from genome assembly GCA_033764335.1 of Bacteroidia bacterium. GTDB lineage: Bacteria > Bacteroidota > Bacteroidia > J057 > J057 > JAGQVA01. The sequence continues at coordinate 164,645 of JANRJC010000031.1, forward strand.
TGGATTTCCCCTGGAGGCAGGGTATCATTGACAATCAGTGTATCTTGACCTGCCTGATATTTAAGAAGGTCGTAAATGCCCGGATAGGTATTAAGCGGAACAAAACCCTGCGTATTTTTTGTTTTTATAGAAACTTGTAAAAGATCAATATTTACTTCGTCCACATTCAAGGGATTATCTGTAAGCCGGATCTGAAGATAAGATTTTGCCGTATTATCGGGATGAATTTTATCTGATTCACAGGAAAAAGTTGCCAAAAGTGCGAAGAGCATAGTAAACAGCACGGTTTTTTGTTTCATTTGATGAGCATTAGAATAAAAATGAAGTGATTAAACACATATTAAAGAAAAACACACTGTAAATAAATTTATTGTATTAAACTATACCAAAAACGAATAATTGGTTCTTCAACTTCGTTTAAATGAGATTTTGGGATTTTTACTTATTTTGACCGATTAAAAATGAATACTATGATCCGGATTTTCAGAGTTTTATGTTTTTTGCTGGTAATTTTTCCTTTCGCACTCTTCGCACAACCTTCCCTTAACAAAGAGAAGGTGACTCTCGAAGATATATGGGTATATTATCGGTATTATCCCCGTCAGCCATCCGAATTTCGTTGGATGAAGGACGACAATTATTATTCAGTATTAGAAGAAGAACAACGTACAATTTCCCGGTTTTCTATAACGGATGCAAAGAAAGTGGATGAGGTACTTTCTCTGGCCGGTCTTGATCTGGGAGGACTTCAGCCTCAGGAGGTTCAATCTTATGAATTCAGCGCGGATGAATCACAGATACTCCTTATGGCCGATGCGGAGTCTATTTACCGGCATTCGAGCCGTGAAGTTTGTTTTGTTGTCAACCGCAACTCCCGAAAAGTACAACGGGTAATGGATGGCCAAAAAATCAGCAATGCTACTTTCTCTCCTGACGGGACGAAATTGGGATTCGTTTTTGAAAACAATCTGTATTATATGGATGCAGAAAGCGGCAAAACGGTGCAGGTTACTTCGGATGGTTTACCCAATCATATTATCAACGGAGCAGCGGACTGGGTCTATGAAGAAGAGTTTGCTTTTGCAAAAGCTTTTACTTGGTCTCCGGATGGAAATCGAATTGCTTTTTACCGTTTTGATGAAACCGAAGTGCCGGAATTCGTAATGCCGGTTTATGGTTCGCTTTATCCGGAACAGCAAAAATTTAAATACCCCAAAGCCGGTGAAAAAAATGCAGTTGTGAGCATTCACGTCTATGATTTGGCGGAAAGAAAAACCGTAATGGCTGATATGGGTAGTGAAAAGGATCAGTACATCCCCCGGATTAAGTGGACGCATTCATCCGATCAATTGGCTGTAATGCGGCTAAACCGCCTTCAAAATCAGGTGGATGTTTTACTCATCAATGCAGACACCGGTCAATCAACCGTTGTCCTTTCGGAAACCAGTGATACTTATATCGAAGAGGCAACGGATGGTAAATGGTTTTTCCTCAAAGACAGCGAGGATTTTTTGTGGTTGAGTGAAATGGACGGTTACAACCATATTTATCTGTATGGACGAGACGGAAAAGTGAAAAAAGCCCTGACAAAAGGCAATTATGAAGTTTCCCAGATGTTGGGTGTGGATGAGGTAAACGGCTTGGTCTATTTTCTCTCAAAAGAAGTTTCTCCACGGGAAACACATTTGTACTCGGTGCGCTTGGATGGAAAAAAGAAAACCCGACTGACTCAGGCTCCGGGAGTTCATGACCCTACTTTTAGTTCCGCCTTTAATTATTATGTGGACAATTATAGTTCGGTTACCCAGCCTGGCATTACGGAATTGTGTAATAAAGAAGGCAATCTTATCAAAACCCTGGAAGATAATCACAATTTGCAGGAAAGGGTAAAAGGACTGGCTATAAAAACGCCGGAGTTTTTCTCTTTTAAAACCGAAGAAGGGGTCGAACTGGATGGATGGATGCTTAAACCCCGCGATTTTTCTCCGGACAAAAAATACCCCGTGCTTATGTTTGTATATGGTGGCCCTGGTGATCAGCAGGTGCTCGATGCTTGGGGCAATGCCGACCCTTTTAACTATATGTGGCATCAGATGCTCACCCAAAACGGGTATATCGTTGCCTGTGTGGACAATCGGGGCACGGGTGGTAAAGGCCGGGATTTTCGGGATGTTACTTATGCCAATATGGGTAAATACGAGACGATAGACCAGATTGAAGCGGCTAAATACTTTGCGAGGCAATCCTATGTGGACGGTGAAAGAATCGGTATCTGGGGCTGGAGTTATGGCGGGTATATGACTTCTCTCTGTATGACGAAAGGGAAGGGTATTTTTAAAGCAGGGATTGCGGTATCTCCTGTAACTAACTGGCGATTTTACGATACTATTTATACCGAGCGCTACTTAAAAACGCCCCAACTCAACCCCGGGGGCTATGATGACAATTCACCGATCAACTTTGCCGGGGATTTGGAAGGAGCCTATCTTCTGGTACATGGCACCGCCGACGACAATGTGCATGTTCAAAATTCAATGGAATGGGTGGATGCGCTGGTGGCGGCTAATAAACAATTTGAAATGTTTTTTTATCCCAACCGTAATCACGGTATTTATGGAGGATATACCCGGTACCATTTGTACCGGATGATGACGGAGTTCATCTATAAAAATTTGTAATAGGATTTTTTATAAACGGAAAGAGGCTGTTTGGTAAAAACAGCCTCTTTTTTTTAGAAGAAAAATTCATTTTCAATCTTCTCCGTTTTCATCTTCATAATCTCCTCCTTCATCTTCGCCATCTTCCGATTTTTTCCTTTTCCGGAGTCTGCGTTTTAGTTTGGCAAGAGGACCGCTCGGATTTTTTTTGGCGGCATGATAAACTTCCATGCGCTTTTCTTCTTCTTTGGAGAAATAGAGCGTGATCATTTCATCCACAGTAAGAATAAATTCCGGTTCGTATGCCCGGACAAAAAACATCTTGTCGCCTTCTTTTTGTTTGATCTTTTTGGGATTCTGATTGTACCTGAACTGGTATTCAAGTGAAATCAGGGAAGAAATGTTTACAAGGTCTTTGTGATCATATTCCACTCCAAGAACCTGTAATCTTTTTAACACAGAAACCAGGCGTACTCCTCCGCGGTCATTTCCGCCTCCGCGGTTCTGATAACCCCCGCGATTTTGGTAGCCGCCGCGATTCTGATAGCCACCACCACCGCCACCACGGTTATTATAACCACCTCCGCCACGGTTATCATAATTTCCGCGATTTTCGTAGTTTCCTCTGTTTTCGTAATTCCCTCGGTTGTCGTTGCTACCCCGGTTGTCAAAGTTTCCTCGGTTGTCGTTGTTGCCCCGGTTGTCAAAGTTTCCTCGGTTGTCGTTGCTACCCCGGTTGTCAAAGTTTCCTCGGTTGTCGTTGCTACCCCGGTTGTCAAAGTTTCCTCGGTTGTCGTTGTTACCCCGGTTGTCAAAGTTTCCCCGGTTGTCGTTGCTACCACGGTTGTCGTTGCTACCACGGTTGTCGTAATTGCCTCGATTGTCGTTGCTACCGCGGTTGTCGTAATTGCCCCGGTTGTCATTGTTCCCGCGATTGTCGTAGTTTCCACGGTTACCATAATTTCCCCGGTTGTCGTAATTTCCGCGGTTCTGGTAATTTCCCCGGTTTTCAAAACTGCCTCTGTTTTGGTAGTTCCCCCGGTTCTCGTAGCTGCCCCGATTTTCATTGCGGTTACGGTCGCTGTCTGCATTGCGGTTTTCATTCCGGTTCTCAAGGCGATTTCTGTTTTCATCGCGCCCCTGATTTTCATTTTGGGGTTTGTTTTCGTCCCGGTTTTGGTTGTGGTCCCTGTTGTGGTCGTTGTCGTGCATGGATAAAACCATTAAATGTAGCTGATAATTAATTTGAACTATACTCCGAATCTAACACGAAATTTCCCTTCTAAAAAAAAAAGACGGGATAATTTCAAAATTTAATTAAGTATTCTCTATTCTTCCTCCAGGAAAGTATAAAGTACGTCTGCAATATTGCGGTTGTTGCTCAATCGGGGAAACTTATTTTGTCCTCCGAGTTTACCGATTGATTTCATATACTCACGACACGCATGGACTTTCAACTTTTTTACCTGTGCCAAACGGAGAATATTCCCTTCGCGAAGATCATTGTAATAAACATTTTTTTTTCGAAGACTTTGATCTAAAACGTTGATAAACCTTTCAAAATTGTCAGGCGGGTGTACAAACTCGATGAGCCATTCATGTGCCGACTCTCCTTTTTGGGGGCTCAGGAGGGGCGCGACAGTAAACTCCTGAAATTCGGCTCCGGTAGCCTGCGTAGCTTCCATAATAGCGGCGTTCACTTCCTCCGAGATCACATGTTCACCAAAAGCACTGATGAAGTGTTTGACTCTTCCGGAGACCCTGATTTTCCAGGGGTTGACCGAGGTGAATTTTACCGTATCGCCGATGTCGTAGGCCCACAAACCGGAGTTGGTGGAGATAATCAGGGCATACTGTTTATCAATTTCCACTTCTTCCAGCGTCAGACGCCGTGCATGAGGGCTTCCATATTCTTCTAAAGGGATAAATTCATAAAATACCCCATAGTCCGGCATAAGTAAAAGTCCATTGTCTTTCTGGGTATCTTGAATGGCAAAAAATCCTTCAGAGGCGGGGTAAAGCTCGGTGATATCTACTTTCCCCTGAAAATACCGGTCAAAAATGGGCTGATAAGGCTGGAAATCCACCCCCCCCTGCACAAAGAGGGACAAGTTTGGCCAGACATCCAACGGTTGTTTTCCTGTCTGATTTTCCAATTCCTCAAATAACATCTGCACCCAGGGAGGAATGCCGGAAATCAGCCGCAAGTCTTGTTTTTTGATTTGAGAAACAATGGTCTTTACTTTTGTTTCCCAATCTTCGATAATATTAGTCGGGTAGTCCGGGACGCGGTTTTTTTGAAGATAGCCGGGAACAAAGTGGTTGACGATACCCGAAAGCCTGCCCGTGCGGATGCCGTAATCATTTTTTTCTATTTCGGGGCTTCCGGAAAGGAACATCATTTTTCCGTTAAGGAAATCGGCCTTACCGGTTTCCGCCATATACATCAACAGGGTATCCCGTGCGCCCCCAATCTGATTGCGGATGGATTCACGGGTAATGGGGATGTACTTGGTGCCAGAAGTGGTGCCCGAGGTTTTGGCCAGATAAAGTGGCCGGCCGGGCCAGGTAATATCGGACTCACCATGGTATATCCGGTCAAGCCAGGGACGGGAAAGTTCATAATCCCGGATCGGAACCGCCTGTTGGAAATCGGTATAATTTCGGAGCAGGTGAAAATGGTGGTTTTTGCCAAAAACGGTATTCTCTGCTCTTTTAAGGAGATTGTGAAAGGTTTTGGTCTGAATTTCCGCAGCCCTGAATTTAGTATGCTCAATTTGGCGCGCCCGGTATCTTGCCCAGGTGATGCCAACAAAAGATTTTATGCCCATCCGGCAAAGTTAAATAAAATTCTGTCCAGGACAGAAAAAGCAACCGCCTTCGCAGTCATTCAACAAGGACAACGAAGGCGGCGGATAAGATACTTTTAAAAAGTTGGGAACGGTGAGTTTAGACTCAGGACGTAGCTTTTTCCAGTGTTTCCACCAGTTGGGGAAGGGTTTCCATCTGCGAAACTTCGGAGATGCGTTCGGCGAGAGATTTAATCTGACTGTTGTATTCTTCAAGCATTTTTTTGCCTTTTTTGGTAATGGTCACCATGATAGACCTGCGGTCATCCTTGGAGTTTACCCTTTTCACCAGATTGAGTTTCTCAATCTTATCCACGAGACTGGTAAGTGTGCTGAACTTGATCTTAAACTGTTCGCCCACGGCTTTCATTCGCTGCGGACCGAAGTCCTCAATGTAGAGGATAATTTCCATCTCATTGGCGGAGATTTTGTACCTTCTTCGGATTTCGTTTTGGTGTTGCCGGAAGGCATCACGCATTTGCAGCAATTGTTTTTCAAGGTTTGAGGATTCTGGCAAGTAATTCATATCGCTCCTGCTGATTTTTGACATAGTGTTTTCTAAAATTGACTTAGGTTAAACAAATTGTTCGCACTATTCCGGGTATTAATCGTTACCGGATAGTATTCTTTTCATAAATCAAAGTATTAGGCTTTTTGTAATAAACCACAAATTGGTAATTTTTCCCCAATATAAAAGACCTATGTTATATATACGATAATAACGTAGGAAAAGTGGTTTGGGTTGTAGAGATTTTATGGAAATCTACAAATGACGTACTATCTTGCTTTAAAACTATCAGAAAGTATGATTTGTTGGAAGGGGTTTATTTTCTTCTAAACCAGTATTTTATTTTCTTTAACCATGAGGTCGGAGCCAGCAGTTCCGCGATCATTTCACTTACTTCCCTGTATCGGTCGGCAGGTTGCTCTTGTACCGATCTGAAAATGGTTTTTGAAATACTCCGGGGAAAATTGTTGGTGGTCGTTTTCAAAAAACGGTGTAAATCGTCCACTGTCTGGAAGTCAAAATCGGCAATAGACCTGCCTGTAAGAATTTCAAAGAAAATAGCACCTAAAGAGTATATATCGGTCTGGCGATTCACACTCGAAAATCCCTGAATTACTTCCGGTGCAAAGTAGTCATCCAGCCTTTCTGCCCGGTCCCGTATCTGCACTACCTCGGGAATATCGAAAACAATGTTTTGAGAACGTGAAAGATCGGTAAACATGAAGTCTGTGATCTTTGGGATGCCTTTTATATCAAAAAGGATCTTGCGCGTTTTCAGGTTTCCATGAATAATACCTTCGCGGGGAGTGCCGGTTTCATCTTCAAAGTTGGTTTTGTGCGCAGCTTCCAGACCGGCGGCCAGTTGTAGTGCGAGTTCTGTAAAGAGGTGATGATCTTCTCGGTATTTAGTGTGATCGGTTTTGTCGAGGCGTTCACCTTTCACAATTTCCATCACCAGATAAAGCCTCTTTTGCCCGTAGAGGGTAACTTCTCCTACGTCGTACAAATCCATCACGTTGGCATGTTTGATCGAAGCCAGGCCTTTACTACCCGCAACCAGAGCCGATTTTACCAGATCATATCCTTTAAGAACATTATGGGTGATTTTAATAGCCCTTTCTTCATTCATTTCGGTATGGACAGCCTTAAAAACAGCCCCCAGCGTTCCATTCCCGAGAAACTCGGTGATTCGATAATTATTAAACTCTTCGCCCACAAAGGCCTCTTCCTTAATTTCTTCTTGTTTTTCCGGCTCTTTAAATTCGTGAAACAACCGCCATTGTGCGGGAAACCAACTGGCGTTTTCTTGTAAAAACAGACGCCAGGGGAGATCTGGCGTTTCCACTTGAGGCTCTTCTTCCCAAAACAGGCTCCGGTGCCCGTCTCTTTTTCCAAAGGCGGCATTCCCATGGGTTCCCAGTAGGATTCCTTCGGCTTCTTGAAAAGCTTCCTGTATGCTTGCCCCTCCGGCCAGCCCCTTGTAAAAAGTTTCGGAAAACTGCAATGCTTGGTCGTCGAGGATTTTTCGGGAAGTGCCGATGACGGCAGGGATTTTTTCAGCCAGTAGAAGCCGGGCGTGATCTCCGGTTGCACAACCGTTGAGAAAAACGAGTTTTAAGCCTTCTTGAGCACCTAAAAACCGGGCCAGTCCCATTGAAAAAAAAGACTGATTGTTTCCCGATTCTGTCTCCAGCCATAGTTCATCTTCGTCGGCATGCCCTCCGTAATGGAAAATCCAGATGCGATCCTGGTACCATTCATCCTGAAAAACGGCAGCAATCTCTTCCTGCGTAGCAGCCGGCAGAATTTTGAGCTGGCATCTTCCTGTTTGAACGGCAGGCTCCAATGCATTCATGATGTGTTTCAGTTCGGTGGTTAGTTTTCGGAGAAAACCATCCTGACTGCGTTCGTTGGCAAAAGCAAGAAAAATAACCGGAATTTTAGGTTTTAGCTGAGACATTTTCTGCGGTTTAATGCCAAATAAACAAATTCGGCACGGAATGCAATAAAAAAGGGCAACAAAGGTAAAACCTCTGCTGCCCACAAATGATTCGATTTCAAAAAATTCGATAAACAGGCTTATTCAACCGAAATTCTGCGGGTTACCTGATGGTTGCCAACGGTAACTTGAAGCAGATATATCCCCTTTTCCTGGCCGGCCAGATTGATCGGGTGGTTGACGTTTAATACATTTCCGAGGTTCACCTGGCTTAACTGCTGTCCTACAATATTAAACACCGCAATAGAAACCGGAGAAACTTTATTCAGTGTCATTTCTACATTAAATACAGCTGCACTGGGGTTAGGATATACGGAGAGTGCTTTGTCGAGAAGATCTTCTTCCAAACCGGTAAGAATGACCGATATTTCCTGGGTAGTGGTGTCAGCCGTTCCACAACTGGTTACTACAAGCATAACATTGTAAACGCCACTGGCAGTATAGGTATGAGAAGGACTTTGCACGGTAGAAGTTCCGCCATCACCAAAATTCCAGCTCCAGGTTTCGGCAGCGGGCGAATTGTCCACAAAGGCAACATTTCCTCCGGTTTGAGTACCTACTACAAAGGCAGCGTCGGCGGCTGCACCCGAAGAAAAGGTAGTACCGGCAGAATCAATACAAGCGGAGGTATAACCCAAAAGCAGGCCAAATACTTGGGGTGAATAACTCGTTGCACCGCTGGTGTAGGTATGGGTAGGAGTATTTCCATAAGTAGTGCTTCCATCGCCCAGATCCCAGAAGAAGGTGGAGTCGGGAGTGCTGCTAAAATGGCTAGCGAAAGCAAAAAGGTTGTAAAACCTGCTGCTAAATACGGAGGAAGAGGTATTGGTGAAAGTGAAGGGGGCGTTTTGAGGCACGCATGCGGATGCGCCGATGCTTGCCGTTGCATCAAAAGACACAATGGGTTCAATCAGAAGATCGGCATCATAAGAGGATGCTCCAATGGTGACATCTGCTCCCGAAACCCAAGTGGTGCCAAACTGCGCAAAACCGAGGTTTTCACCTGCTCCGTCTCCTGCGCCCCAGTCGCTGGTAACAGCCAACAGGCTGATCGGCGAGGGATTGGAGATCGCTACGAGAAAGGGAGTTGCTACGGTAATCGGAGTGGTAAAAATTACGGTTCTCCGGAAGTCGGCAATCGTAGCTCCGGCAGTTGTATCCACTTTCAGAATAGCAGAAGCCAAAACAGTGTTTGGCGTCGAATCCGCTTTTGCATCAAAAAGGGTACAAGTAACATTCAGCGTATCATTAGCGGATGAGTTGGTAAATCCGTAAAAATTAAACCCATAAATGGTGATAGGGTGTAAAGGCACATCAAAATACTGACCCAGACCCGTTGCCGAAGTGGCATTGTTTAGGTTCAGTCCGTTTGCAGCGGTGGCTTTAAACAGTGTATATTGATTGGTGTCCGGGCCACAGGTTGCAGTACGGACGACATCGCGAATGTCGCCAATACGGCTGCTATTTTTGATAACGGGAAAAGATTTTCCTGCGGATTCGATGCTCTGTGCATTGGCTCCCAGAACGGTGATAAAGATCGCAAAAAATAACGGTAAGAATTTCTTCATGGTAAAGATTGGTTAAAGGTAAATAAAGACTTGTTTTTGACGGCGCAAAACAATCATATTATCTCTGTAAATCAAAACACAGACTTATATTTCCTGATTGCTTTTTTACCCTACCACCGACTAATGAACACAACCACATTTGGGTGCCATAAATCCGTGTGTTTCGCCGTGCCAGTCAAAAGTTTCGGAGGAACGCCCGTTTTCCCAATAAAAAGGTAGTCTTTTTCGGTCGTAATTGCCGGTTTCGTTTAGGGTTTCGGGGTCATACAATCGTCCATTCAACATCACGTAGTGTATCTGCTCTGTGTTCCGAATATTTTCAAGGGGATTTGCATCCAAAATTACCAGATCGGCGAGTTTACCTTTGCTCACAGATCCCAGTTGATCGCCCATCCCGATATAGTCTGCCCCATGTTGAGTAGCGGCTCGCAGTGCTTCCAGAGGTGTCATTCCTCCCAACTGAAACATCCACAATTCCCAATGTACACCCAATCCCTCCAACTGTCCATGTGCGCCCAGTTGTACTCTTCCTCCGGCATCAAGCAACTTTTTACATCCCCGGCTATTTTCGATAAAACCTCCGTCCCATTCTTCATCCGGCAGAATTGCTCTTCGCCGCGAACGTGAATCAATTACTGATCGCGGGGTGAAGTTCAGCAGCCGGCTTTTTGCCCATACCTGCGTTTTTTCGTACCAATAATCTTCTCCCCAGCGACCGCCGTATCCTACAATCAGGGTAGGAGTATAACCCACTTTGCTTTCCGCCCACAAACGGGTTACGTCGCCATAAAAAGGATTCACCGGGATCGAATGTTCAATGCCTGTATGACCATCGAGAATCATAGACATGTTGTGGTAAAAAGTAGAACCGCCTTCCGGGTAAACCATCATTTTTAACTCTCTCGCTGCTTTGATTACCTGTTGCCGCTGATCCCGCCGGGGTTGGTTATAGCTTTTAACCGAAAATGCTCCCACCGCCTTCAATCGCCGAAGGTGAGTCAGGGCGTCTTCGTAAGAGTTGATCACAGCCTTAAAATCTCCGTCTGCCCCATAAAGAATGGTTCCGGTCGAATAGATTCTTGGCCCGGTCATCACTCCGGCTTTGACCATTTCAGACTGACTGAAAACCATTTCCGTATCATTAGAAGGGTCATGCGTAGTCGTAACTCCGTAAGCCAGATTGGCAAAATAAGACCACTGTTGTTGCGGTGAAATTCCGTTGTAACTTACTCCCGGGTGAGCATGCACGTCTATCAACCCCGGAATAATCGTTTTCCCTTCACAGTTGATCACTTTTACATCATCCGGAAATTTCCGTTCGCCTTCGCCGACGCGGGTAATGATGTTTTTTTCGATCAGGATATATCCCTTTTCAATTACTTTGTCTGCCTCCATTGTAATAATTCGGGCATTGACAAAGGCTATTTTACCTTCTGGAATATCGGTCTTTAGTTGAAGTCCTATTTCTAAACCGGTGGTGTCTATCGCTGGAAGCGAATCCGGAGCACCTTCTACAAAATCAAAAGAGTTGCTCAGCGACCGTGAAAAATATTGCGGCCCCAGTACCCAATGAAGGGTTTTACTGTCTCCTGACCAGTGAAGCGAAGTCCCCGCATCGCGGGTAACTTTTTTAACCGGAATTGCCTTCGTATTCCCGGAAAGTTCGACCGCTTTTCCCACCATCGGAAAAGGAATGATGTATGCGTGAAACAATTCCGTAAAAGCCAGCCATTTTCCATCCGGACTTGGGCAAAACTGATTGGCATACTGTGAGGAAAAAAGTGTTTGTTCTTCTTTTTTCTCCAGATTAAAAGCAAGGTACTGATTGCCGCGCTGGAAATAAATATAGTCTCCTTTTGAACTGTAACGAGGATATTCCCCTCCTTCACAGACAAATTTAGGGGTTGTAATGCCCTCCAGCGACAGGGTATATACCCCCGGGTTTTTGCCATACGTAGTTCCCAATACGGTATTGCCTGTTCCTTTTCTGAAAACAATTTGTTTGCCATTGGCACTAAAAAAGGGTGAATGATAAAACCCTTTCTCCTGGGTGAGTTTGCGAGCCTTGACTTCGGGTTGCGAAACCGATTTCAGGAAAATGGCTCCCGTCGCGGTATCACTCCATGTAGTATAAACCAGTGATTTTCCGTCAGGGCTGAAGGCCGGTTCAAACTCAAAATGACTGTCATCGGTGAGGCGATAGGGTTTTCCGTCGGGTAGCGATTTGAGGTAAATATAACCGGCAGCATTAAAGGCTAAAAGTTTTCCATCGGGGGAAGTAGTCGCTTGCCGGATCATTTTGGCAGTGAATGTTTCGGGCGAAACTTCCTGCCGGAAAAGCACCGGTTCTTCCATCATTTGAGTGACTTCTGCTTCAAAGGGAATTTCGGTTGCAGTAAAGTTGAGGGTATTCACCTTCATGATTTTCCCCTTTCCGTAGATCACAATGTGTTGGTTGTCAGGTAACCATGCAAAATTGGGATAAACGCCAAATATCGCCCAGGTTTCCTGCTGGTCTTTGGTGAGGCCGTCATAGACCGGCCATTCCTCGCCGGTGGCGAGGTCGTGGAGATACAAAACCGTTTGTGTGCGTACTCTTCTCACGAAGGCCAGGGTTTTTCCATCGGGAGAAAGGGTAGGGCGGAAGGCACTGCCTGCTCCTCCGGTGATATTTTCAATTTCGCCACTCTGCCGGTCATAGCGGCGAATCATGTAAATCATTCCGTTGGGGTCTTTGTTGTATTCGAAGGTCGAACCCCCGCTCATATCTTCGCTGTAATACACGTATTTCCCGTCAGGAGAGACAAAAGGTTCTCCGGCATCCTGCTGGTCATTTTTGCGTTTGGTAAGTTGCATACCGCCTCCGCCGGTGATATGGTAAAGCCACATTTCTCCGGCACCGAGGGAACGGCTGGCGGTAAAATGTTTTCTCGCTACAAAATACTGCCCGTCGGGTGTCCATACGGGGTTATTCAACAGTCGGAAGTCTTCTTTGGTCAGTTGTTTGCGCCCGGAGCCGTCGCGATTCATTATCCAGATATTGTCGCCGCCTGCGCGGTCGCTGGTAAAAAGAATTTGTTTGCCGTCAGGGCTGAATCGGGGTTGTACTTCAAAAGGACTGCCCCCGGAAATCAGACGGGCCTTTCCGCCTGCCAGAGGCAGGGTGTAGATATCGCCGAGCAGGTCAAAGGCAATTTCCTTGCCGTCGGGGCTTACATCGAGGTTCATCCAGGTACCCTCTTTGACCGTAAAACGCAATTCTCGGGCGGGGCCGTGCGTAGCGGCGACCTCCCATTTGGCGTTTTCCTCACCTTTTTTGGCGGTTTCAGATTTGTTTTGTCCTTGTAAGGGTAATCCCAGGACAGAAAGAAATAGAAAATAAAAAAATTTTCTCATGGATTTGGGGCTATGACATTAACCGGCAAATGTACAATGACGGCGCAAAATACCCTAAATTTTGCCAAAGGAATAAATCATACAACCCGATACAAATTTTTAGCCTCTTTGAACGAGGGTGAAAATTTGGTAACCGGAGGCGAAGTGTCGTAATTTGCAGTGATTTAAGACTATGTATAAAAACGGCTTATTACAGATTTTTTTCCTGCTAATGCTGGGATGGCATGCCGGTGGGTTATCTGCCCAGCCCGTCCAGCAGCCGGAGGTTGTAAAGGATTCAACCAAAAGGGTCAAAATCCTTCATGCCTCTATCCTGAGTTACCTAAAATCGCAGGAGGTTGTTTTCGAAAAACTCGTAGGCCGCGTGGAAATGATGCAGGACTCCACGCTTTTTTTCTGCGACAGTGCTTATTTTTTCGAAACTGATCATCGCCTTGAGGCTTATAGCCGGGTGCGGATCGAAATGCCGGATAGTGTATTTCTTTACGGAGATAAACTTACCTACGATACGGAGTCCAAAATTTCGGAAGTGTATAAACGTATTACCCTTACCAATCAGGATGTTGTACTCACCACAGACCGTATGACCTATCTTCGCAATGAAGACTATGGTTTTTACCGGGAAGGAGGAAAAATGGTGGACGGGGACAACGTGCTTACGAGTATTCATGGTTATTATTACCCCAATGAGGACATGGCTTATTTTCGTGATAGTGTAAAATTGGTGAGTCCTGATTATGTGCTTACAACCGATACACTTGGCTATGATACTGATACCAAAGTTTCCTATTTTATTACTCAGACCTATATAACCAGTGAAGACGGCGAAATCGAAACGGAAAACGGCAACTACGATACCGAAAATGGCATTGTCAACCTATATTCCCGCTCTACCGTGCGGGACTCTTCTTATCTGCTTATTGCCGATACGCTTACTTATTATGACAAACGGGACCTGGGATATGCGAGGGGAAATGTAATGGTTTTTCAGGATGATTCGTCCCTTCAGATTCGCGGAGGGCTGGGGCAATTTAATCGAAAAACGGACGAAAGCTGGGTGACACGGGGAGCTATGGCCATTCATTTGTTTGATGACGATACACTATATATGATGGCGGACACCCTTTTTTCCGTGAAAGTAAAAAAAATAGTCCCCTCGACGGACTCGCTGGCAGAAATGGATACGATTGAAACCCGTCTATTTAAAGCCTATAACAATGTGCGGTTTTTTATGAATGATCTACAAGGGCGAGCGGATTCGATGGTGTATTTTTACGATGATTCGGTGATGTATTTGTATAAAGATCCGGTTCTTTGGTCAGAGGAAAATCAGTTGACCGGTGATACGATTATTGTCTGGTTGAAAAATGAAAAAGCCGATTCCATGTGGGTGGGGGAGGAGGGTTTTATGGCAAGTAGAGAGGATACTGTGGGATACAATCAGCTCAAAGGAAAGGAAATACGGGCAAAATTTAAGGACAATGAGTTGTACCGGATGCACATTATAGGAAATAGCGAAAGCATTTATTTTGCGAAAAACGAAGATGACACTACGAATATCTATTACGAAGGCATGAATAAGGCGCTGGCGCAGGAAATGATTATTTATTTTCAGGAAAATGAGGTCAAACGAATTATTTTTCTTACTCAGCCGGAAGGAACCTATTATCCGTTTTTTAAGGTCATTTTTGAAGCCAACGAGTTGGATGGTTTAGAATGGCGAATTACGGAGCGCCCGGAAAAACCGTCGGTTTTTGAGTCGGCATCTCCCTCGGCAGATCTCGTCCCGGCACCGGAAACTCCGGCGCTAATCCCTACTCGACAATTGCAAATCGGCGCCGAACCACCTCTGCCGGAAAAGCATTAAAATGCCACCATTCGGAAAGAATCCCACCAAACCCGGCAGCATTCATGGCTTTTCGCAACAGCCAGCGGTTTTGCAACTGAGCTTGGGTCAGTTCCCCTTTTTTTAAATAATTCATTTCATATCGGGGTTGGGCCAATTGGCCAAAAAAATCGAAAGGAGTGCCCATGTCCAGCAGACCCGTGTCCCGATGGATAAGACTCAGGTCAACGGCAGCGCCGTAATTGTGCATGGAACCAATACCGCCGGGAGGTGCCACATAGGGCTGTTGGGGCGTTCCTTTGACAATTTTCCACATTTTATGTTGCACAGACCGGGGTCTTACACAGTCAAATACAATCAGACTTAGAGCAGAATCTTTTTCCCGAATGATTTTTTGGGCAGCAATAAGCATATCGGCAACTTCAGGTTGCAGATAACATTGATCAAAGTCCTCATAAACATCTTCCTGGAGGAAGTTGTCCGTGGTTGAATATTTAATATCTGTTTGAATCCCGACATTTGTTTGTCCAATATTTACCAATCCTTGCCCAAGCAGATTGTATTCCAATGCGGATGTGTCGGGTATCTCCGGTACGACGGGTACAACTTCATGGGTAGGAGATATTGTATCTTTTTCGGTTTTGGACAAAGAAGAATATTGGCTTTCCGATTGACAGGAAAACAGAATCAGCAGAAAACACCAGAGCCCTACAGGCAGAAAAACATGTCTCATACGCGGGAGGTTAACCGCGCAAAGATAAGAATAATCTTAACCCTGATTTTTATCCTTTAGGTTTTTGACCTGCTGTTGGATTTCCATGACAATGCTGGAGAGTTTTTCAAGAGAAATCTCTGGATTGGGAAAATCATCACTGAGGAACATTCGGGCTTTCCACAGCTCTTTTACTTCCGCAATGCTGATATCATAGGGGGGATAAGCGGTATTATCGGAGCGGAGATTGAGCATCGGGACACGGTCATTTTCTGATTGGACAAATACCCGTTTGTAAACGACCCCTTCGGTTTCGGATACGACGACATAAGTAGTGCCGTTTTTTATATCCCGCCAATTCTGGAGGTATTCACCGATAATGACCGTTCCGGATTTCAGCGGGAGCATCGAATCACCTTTGATTTCAAAAGCGCGAAAAGTACCGGCTCCGAGCATTGGAAGCTGAAATTTGGGAAGCTCTTCAATATATTCGGGATCGGCATACCCGTTGAGGTAACCAGCGGAGGCCCGTAGCGGGACAAATTCAATATTTTCCCGGCCCAGGTGGTCAAGCGTAATGGGCAAAATCCGGATAGATTTACCTTCGATGTCCACCGGTATCTGACCCTGATAGTTGGCCATTTCGGCTTCGCTTAGGGTCGAAATATCTTCTTTTACCAGCAGGTCTATGGACACATTAAAAAAATCGGAAATCTTTTCGAGGGTTTCATATTTGGGGGTGGCGCGGCATTCTTCATACGCACCGATAGAAGAACGGCGAATTTCCAGATGATTGGCCAGCTCTTGTTGGGTAAGCCCCTTCATTTTGCGAAGGTGTTTCAGGTTTTTCCCGATGATTAAATTATCTTTTTCACTCATGATTTGAAGGTTAAATCACTAATCCGCTTAGCACTTGGGCTTAATTTTTAGCAAATTATAAAAAAATTAGTAGAAAAACTAAAACACTGGGTTTTTTTTGATCATTTTTTGTTCATTTTTTTCTCAACTCCCCCAATATCTGGGTTGATCTCGGCTTTGTGGCGGGATTTCAGAGATTTCATCCTATTTTTGTCCAAAATTTGGGTTTTGTTAAACATAGATAACCTCGGAATTGAATTTGCCGGAAAATGGCTGCTGCGTAATGCCAGCTATCAATTTTTTCCCGGCGACAGAATTGGACTCATCGGCCGCAACGGTGCCGGTAAATCCACCCTGCTCAAAGTACTTGCCGGCCAGATGTCTCAGAGCGAAGGCCACATCCATCAGGCTGGCAAAATTCGTATTGCATATTTTCATCAGGATCTGCTTTCTTATCACACCGACCGGCCTATCGCCGATGTCGCCCGTGAGGGATTTGGCCCCCTGCTCAAGCTTAAGGAGGAAATTGACGATCTTCTTTTGCGCATGGAAGCCGGTGAAACCCGCCAGGAAGTCTGGGATAAACTCGCCGAAAACCAGGCGCAATTTGATGCTCAGGGCGGCAGCCAGATTGACGCACAAGTTCACAGTATTCTTTCCGGACTCGGTTTTCGACCCGAAGAACATGAACAGCCGTATTACACCTTCTCCGGCGGGTGGCGGATGCGGGTACTGCTCGCTCAAATGCTGCTCAACAGTCCCGACATTCTGCTGCTTGACGAGCCTACCAACCACCTGGACCTGCCTTCGATCCAATGGCTGGAATCCTATCTCAAAACCTTCCCGGGAACCTGTATCGTCGTTTCTCATGACCGCTTTTTTATTGACCGGGTCGCCAATAAAATTGTCGAAATTTACCTCAAACAGCTTCATACCTATACCGGCAATTATACTTATTTCCTCGCCGAAAAAGCCTTACGCAAGGAACAACACCGCCGCGCTTACGACAATCAGCAGAAGTTTATCGAAGATCAGGAGCTTTTTATCAACCGATTTCGCTACAAAAGCTCTAAAGCAACACAAGTACAAAGTCGGGTAAAACAACTCGAAAAGCTTGAGCGGGTATTGCCCCCCGAAGATGAAACGGGCAGCATGAACTTCCGCTTTAAAATGAAGGTTAATTCGGGAAAAGAAGTGCTCGCACTTTCCGATATTCATAAGGCGTATGAAGGTAAAACGGTCATTGACCATACTGCTGCAACCGTTATGCGTGGCGACAAAATCGCCTTCATAGGAGCCAATGGCATTGGTAAGTCCACTTTTCTGCGCATAATGGCGGGCACAGAGCCTTTTGAGGGTACCTGTAAAATCGGCCATAATGTGACTTATAGTTTTTTTGCTCAGCATCAACTCGAAGCATTAAACCTTAAAAACACCGTCTTTCAGGAAGTGGCCGCCTGTGCCACGGATAAAACAGAGGCCGAACTTCGCTCGCTTCTCGGGTGTTTTATGTTTTCCGGAGATGATATCCTGAAAAAAATCCAAGTGCTTTCCGGAGGCGAAAAATCCCGCGTAGCGCTGGCTAAAACCCTGCTTTCCGAAGCCAATTTTCTCCTTCTTGACGAACCTACCAACCACCTGGACATGGGCAGTATTCAGGTATTGGTACAGGCGTTAAATGCCTTTGAAGGAACTTTTGTTGTGGTTTCTCACGACCGTTTTTTCCTCCAGCAGATTGCTAATAAAATCTGGTATGTGGAAGATCGTCAGATTAAAGAATATCCCGGTACTTATGAAGAGTATGACTGGTGGCGTGAAAAACAAAATCTTCCGGCCGAGGATTCCGCAAAAACCGTCCGTACCAAACCTACTGAGTCTCCGGTTGTCGTAGAAACCCCTGACTTCCGAAATCAGAAACAAAATAAAAACAAACTCCGAAAACTCAGCCGTGACCAGGAGAATATCGAAGCCGAAATCACCCGCCTGGAAGCAGAGATTTTGGCTTTGGAAGAAAAAATGATTCTTCCGGAAATAGCCCGGGATTTTAACCGTCTTTTTCAGGAACAGGAACACCATTCCCGATTGCAAAAACAACTCGAAACAGCGACGGCAACCTGGGAGGCAATTTTGTTGGAATTGGAGGCACTGGCAGGTGAATAAACCCTATCGGCTGAAACCATAGGTAATTCCCAGGGTAATATGGCCTCCGTCCTGACGAAACTCCGAGTCCTTGAGATTATAGCTGGGGCCTAGCTGTAGCTGAAGTTTGATTTTGTCATACCCGCCTCTAAGCGTAAGTGCCGGTTCAAACAGATACGTGGATTTATGCGCTTCGAGGTAGGTAACTTGATCTACACTCTGAAAAATCAGATTGCCGGAATAGTTGAAATATTGCATTCCTGCAAAACGGGCGGAAATAATGGCATCAAAAAATTTGGAATTAAAACCAAAGGAGGGCTGAATCCCGTAGCGGAACAGATTGGATTCAATCAAACCGGTAGTGCCGGGATTACTGGTCACCGTAGAAGGAAAATGGTTTTCCACGTATCCGTATCCTAAAATACCGTAAATGTCAAAAGTGAAATTTTTTGCCACCGGGTGGTAATATCCAAATCCGGATTCCACAAACCAACCCTTGCCTCCATCTCCTTCCTCATCGTCTCTTGGGAAAAAAGTTCCCGCATCAAACAGGATGCCCAGATGTTCTTCCGGAGAAAAAGCGACCTGTCCTTCCAGTCGCGAGTCATTTGCGGCGAGGACAATCCGCTTATCGCCTTTTTCTCGCAGCATGGGTACGTTGTGGGTATTGGGAGAATAATAAATAGGGCTACAGGCTGAAATTACAAACACAAATAACAACCCGGATAGCGCCGTAAAAAGGTTTGTTTTTTTCATTTTTCGCAGATAATAGTGAGTCTTTCCAATAATAGACGAAAAAAAAGCCTTTAAAATCAAGCGAATAAAAGGAGGAACAAATAAAAAACTCCGGCGATAAAGCCGGAGTTTCTCAGGTGGGTGGCTAATGGGATTCGAACCCACGACCCCCAGAACCACAATCTGGTGCTCTAACCAACTGAGCTATAACCACCGTATAAGGCCGCGTTTTTCAACGCAGGTGCAAATATACTTATTTGTTAATTATCTCCAACGAAGGTGATAATTTTTTGTTTCAACAAAGAAAAAGCCCTTTACTTGATGATCACTTTTTCCGTGCGGCTACCGGATTCTGTGCTGATTCGTACAAAATACAACCCCGGTTTTACTTCATTGGTATAAATATAAATCCGGCTTTTTCCGGGAGGATAGGAGGTATTCAGATGAAATACTTTTCTTCCCAGCGCGTCAAGAAGTTCGGTTTTTAACTCCCGGCTTTCAGCAAGCTCAACATCAACTTTGATTTTTTCTCCTACCGAAACCGGATTAGGATACCAACCAATTGAAATTACATCCGTTGCTGTATTTTCCGCAGAATAGCGGGCGGTTGCAGATTGCGACATTGCCGTAGAAAAAGAAACCAGGAAAAGAGCGGTAATAATCAAAATACTTTTCATAGGGGAAACCTTATTTATTACCGTTCAAATCCAAAATTATGCCAAACATGCGGGCAAATTTTACCATTTGTCTATCGGATCAATGTAACCGTTCCGGTGCGGCTAACACTTGTCCCGTCCACACCGACACCTTCGACGGCAAATACGTAAACCCCTTCGGGTACGGGTTTGCCATTGTAGGTACCATCCCATCCCGCGGAAAGATCACTGGTACGGTAGAGCAATTGCCCCCACCGGTTGAAAATGCTCAACTCGCCATTAGCGATATTGGGCAGATACACCAGAAAATCATCGTTGTTTCCGTCGTTGTTGGGCGAAAATGCATTGGGTACAAATATATCGGGGCCAAAGATCACACAAACTTCATTGGAGTAAGACTCAGCGCCATTGCCCCCGACTTCGCTTGCGTGAACGCGGTAGCAGTATTCCGCCTGGTTGAGTTGGGTCAGGTTATCGGCAAAACGCCGTTCACCCCCACCTACAATATCTACGGTTTCCCAGGCCCCGGTTTGTTCGTTAAAAACTTCAATCTCATAATTGAGTACACCGCTGGCCCACTGTTCATAATGACTCCAGGAAAGCTGTGGGATTTTCCCGTTGCGATCCAACTGTGCATTCAGCAGAATGGTTTTGGCATACAATCCCACCACCGATTTGTCTCCACACTGGTCAATATTAAACACCCGGTAAAAATACGAACGTTCATCCACCTGTACAGCCGTATCAATATAGGTTCGGTTGTTGAGGTTAAATGTACCAATAGAATCCCAGGAAAGCCCATTGACCGATTTTTCCAGTACATAAATACCGGGCAAATAACCCGTGTATTCGGCCCATTCCATTTCAATGAGTGAATCTGCCACAACAGAAGCATAAATCATATCCGTGGGCAAGGTGGGCTTATTATGGCGAGGTGCATTGGCACTCAGGTCGCTATAGGATCGCTGGTTGTTGGAGGCAAATCCTACGGCAAGTATCCGGTAGGAAACCGAATCCCGGCAGAACATTTCCAAATCCGTAAAAGTCAGAACATTACCCGGAACCGTGCCTATCTGAATATGGCTGCCTGGATTATAGTCATTGGCGCGATAGATTTCGTATTGACCGACAACATAACCCACATAAGGCGTCCAGGAAAGATCTATTTGATCCAGACCGGAATTCGTTTCGAGGTCTATGGTACAATGTTCTTGGGTTCGATTTGCCAGCGAATATTCGAGGCAGGAGTTTTGTACCAATACTTTGTAGCAGTACGAATTGTTGCGAGTATCCAGTGACGCTAAAGATTCTGTGATTGTAGTGGTATTTTGATTGGTAATCGTACCTACCAGTATAAGATTGGCTCCATTCATCCGGTAAACCGCGTATTCGACAAAATCAACGCCCGGATAAGGTTCCCAACTGATTTCCACAGAGTTGTTGCTCGTCACACTTACATTGCGCATGACAATGGGTTCGGGCGTAAGGCGAGGATCAATCAGCAGATTGATTGCTTCGGAAGTATCCGCACAACCCAGGTCATCAGTTATTGCCACGGTCATTAAGTAATTTCCCGGCTCCGTAAAATCAATGTCCAGAGTATCTACCGTTGTATTAAAACATACCTGCTGATTCGTGGTAAGTTCCCGCAGACACCATTCGTAGCCGACAATGGTGGAAGAAGAGGTTGAGCTATCCGCAAAAAATGTTACAATCAACGGATTACATCCCTGTGTAACGGTAGAATACACCTGTGCCTCAGGGTGTCGTAACTCAATATAATTGATTTTGGTCAGGGTGTCCCGGCAGCCCAGGTTATCCCCAATAATAAGGGTAACCGTAAACAATCCGTCGTTGATGTAAGTATGAACCGGATTAGCAAAGCCCGAGGTTACGTTACCGTCTCCGAATGTCCAGTTCCAGGAAGTA
The DNA here is from genome assembly GCA_033764335.1 of Bacteroidia bacterium. Lineage (GTDB taxonomy): Bacteria > Bacteroidota > Bacteroidia > J057 > J057 > JAGQVA01. Next base: position 186,497 of record JANRJC010000031.1, read on the forward strand.
ACCGTGGCATTGGTGCTGAGGTCGGTAAAAGTAATATCTATGGGTGAACATCCAATGGTATCCGAAGCCATAAAATCGGCGATCGCACCTTCCAGAGAGGTCAGGCTAGTGGTTGTGTCATGGGCACAGCCGTTCTGGTCAATAACCGTCAGAGAAACCGTCAGCGATCCGCTTGTCAGATAGGTGTGACTCGGGTTTTGTACAAATGCGCTGTCTCCGTCTCCGAATGCCCAGATCCAGTTGGTAATGGCCGAATCTCCCGGTACGGAGGCATCGGTAAAGGGTACTGCAAAAGGCAGACAGCCTACGGTATCGGAGGGAAGAATATTGGCAACCGGAAGGGCATAGACCGAAACACTATCCGGAGAAGTAAGGGTAAAAACACAACCCTGGGCATCCTGCAATACAACTACCGGGTCATAGTTGCCGGAGGCTGAATAGGTATGACATACCGAGACCGTATCGGTAGTGCCAGAGAGTCCCGATACGACGACGACATTCCCGTCGCGAAAGTCAAAGGTGGCAGTGGATGCCCCTGCTGTTACGGCTTGAATACAGATCGAATCACCAAGGCAAATCCGGTCGGGAGTTGCGGTAAAACTACCGTTTGGTCCCGCAAGTTGAACATAGTTCTGGCGCACAAGCGTATCTCGGCAACCGTCTTCATGGGTAGCAATCAAGGTTACGTCAAACTGTCCGGGCTGGAAATAGACATAGGCCGGATTTTGTAGCTGGCTGATGCCAAACCCATCGCCGAAATTCCAGAGCCAGCCTACCACATTTCCCACAGTAGAATCTGTGAACTGGGTATTCAATGGAGGGCAGATACCCGTGATGGGGTCGCCGCCAAAGTTGGCGGTAAAAGGTTCTATGAAAACAGCATTGGGAACGATCAGTGTATCGGTACAGCCATTCTGGTCAGTAGCGACCAGCGTAACGGTATAACTACCGGTATCGGAATAGGCATAAGTGGGATTCATCAGTGTGGAAGTTCCCACACCATCCCCAAAATCCCAAAAATAGGTAAGGCCTACCCCCACCGAAGTATTTGCAAAATTAACAAGGTTTCCTGCACAGGTGGAGTCATCGGGTACTACAAATCCCGGAGTAGGAAAGGTAACGGATACAACATCGGGGAAGGTTTGGGTGTCGGTACAGCCCATATCATCCGTAACGGTAAGTGTTACGGCATACGATCCGGCACTTATATACATATGTGACGGGTTTTGCTGATTGGACACGGGTGATCCATCTCCGAAGTCCCAGGTCCAGGCTACGGGGGTTGTTGCCGCAGTCGTTGCGGTATTATCCGTAAATTGCACGTCGAGCGGCGGACATCCTCCCGCCGGGTTTACCGACAGATTGGCGTATGGGCCAACTACCTGGATATAATTGTTTTTCTGCATGGTATCGCGGCAGCCAAACTGATCTATTCCCACAAGGCGGATAGAATAGAAACCTGTATCCTGATACGTAAACAAAGGATTAGGTAGGGGCGAATCGCTGATACCGGGAGAAGGGAGTACAAATTTCCACTGGTAGGTGAGCACATTCGAAGCAATGCTGTTAAACCGAACCTGATGAGGTTTACAGCCAATTAAATCGTTGCTCGTAAAATCCACAAACGGGTTCCCTGCATTAATTGCAAGGGTAAAAGTATCTCGGCAACCCGAAAGGCTGTTTTCAATTATCTGTGATACAAAGTAAGTGCCTATGCTGAGAATGGGAAGGTCTGGCGGAGTTTGGGCGGTTGAATAAAGATTTCCGTTTACATACCACTCATACACGTCTGCCGGTCCGATAGACAAATCCGTAAACTGAACCGTATCGGGAAGGCTGCAAATGAGTGAATCACTGACGGTGAATTCGGCCCGGGGGGGTGATACAAATACCAGATCGGTAAGGATCATTGTATCCCGGCAGCCGCGATTGTCTATGATAAGCGCAACACTATACAATCCTGTATCCGGATAAATGGTGGTAGGTGCAGAATCCAGCTCCGCAAAATTTCCAGGGGCCTCATACTGAAAGTCCCAGAGGAAGTCCCAGTCGGGATTAAAAAATGTGCTGGTAAAAGTAATATCTTCGTTGATACAGACCGTATCCTTACTGACGGTAAAATCGGCCGTTGGGGGAGTACCCGCCATAACCGCAGCACTGTTGAGGGCAGTATCGGTACAACCTGCTTGCGTAGTGATGATCAACTGAACATTGTAAACACCGGGGTTATTAAACACCACCGCCGGATTTTGCAGGTTGGAAGTCGTGGGTGCTGCACCTGCGGGTGGCCCAAAGGTCCACTGCCAGCTTATAATCGGGTCGAGTGGACTGGTGGATACATCGGTAAATTGTACGTTGAGGGGAATACATCCTTCGGTGGGGTTGCGGCTATATCCGGCACTTGGTGGTGCGATGGAAATCGTTTCACAGATCGAATCGGTACAACCGCTCGAATTGGTGACAATGAGGCAGACATCAAATGAGCCAAAAGTTGTATAGGTATGAGATGGGTTTTGCTGATTGGACGTAGTATTATCTCCAAAATTCCAACTCCAGGAAACGGCTCCTACGGAAAGGTCGGTAAAAACAAACGGGATACCGGGTTGACAGTCCTGGGTTCGGTCCACAGAAAAAGCTGCGGTAGGTACGGGCAGGATTTCAATAAGATTGACCTGCGAAACGGTATCTCCACACTGGCTGTTATTGGCCATGAGGGTTATGGTGTAAAGCCCGGGGTTGGAATAGACATAACTGACGGTATTGGCAGTCGAGTTTATGCCGGCAACTTCCCCGAAATTCCAGCCGATGCTGGAGACCCCTCCGGTAGAAATATTGGTAAAAGTGATCGTGTCCCCCAGACAAACCTGCGTAGCAGTGGTCGTAAAATCGGCAATTACGCCTCCAATTCCAATGAGATTCGGTTGGAAAAGGGTATCCGCACATCCGTTTGCCGAACCTACGATCAGGGTAACGTCATATTGCCCGGGGGCATTGTAAGTAATGGGAGGAGGGGTAGTGGCATTGGAAGATGCCGGAGTACCACCCGGGAAAAGCCATTGATAGGTGGGGTTGGTTGCTCCGTTTGCCTGTGTTAAATTGGTGAAGTTGACCGTAAGCGGAGCTATACAGGCCGAGTTTGCGTTTACCGAAAAATTCGCTACAGGAGCGTTATATACTCGGATTACATTGGGAAAAACGGAAGTGCGCTGACAGCCATTGCTATTTGTTACCGTCATCACAACCCCAATTGTGTCGGGGGTGTTGAAGGTAAAAGAAGGGTTAGAGCCGCTGCCGGGAGATCCATCCGACAAAGTCCATTGGACATTGGAGATGACCCCTCCGTTGGAGGCGGAGGTATCGGTAAATGTTACTGTAAAAGGAACACAGCCCTCCGCGGCGTCCACAGTAAATCCGGGTGTCGGCTGCGGGAAAATCTGAATAAAACAGGTTTGGGTAAGGGTATCACTTCCCAAAGCATTCGTAGCAATCAGCGTTACATCATAACAGCCCGGTGAACTGTAAATGAAGGTCGGATTCGCCAGCGTACTCGTGCCATTGCCCGGATCACCAAACTCCCATTTGTAGGAAGTCGCTCCACCGGTGGATAAATTCAGAAAGTTTACAACCAACGAAAAAGGACTACATCCCGAAGTCGTATCGGCTGTAAAATTTGCAGTGGGTTGAGCGAAAACAGCGGCGGGAAAAAACAGGGCGGATAATAAAGCCCATTTTAGGAACAAAAACCTTTTTACATGCATACCGGTAAAAAATAATTTTGTTTTCAAAGCTGCTAACCACAATTGGGATTATACAGGAATTACAGGAGCAAACGATATAAAAACGTAAATAATAGGTATTAATTCTACATTCAGAAAGGAAAATTCAAAAAAATTAAACATCCCAAACCATTCCTTAAAGATGAGCCTTATTCCGGGTGCATGGAAATTTCTCTCACTCCGATGTAAGGTTTCGGCTGCAATTGTACAAAATATCTTTTGAATATCCGGACAACACGTCGTCATGAAAAAGGAACAGATTGTGTAGTTGCCTGGAATACCCGCAAAACCGCAATTATTCCTAAATAAATCAATAACGGCCCAATATCTATCAATGATTTTCGAACAGACCAGCGGGATCCCCAGTTCAGAATCAGGTGAAAGAAAGTTGTAAACAGCAGTAAATTTCCGCACAACTTAATGACCGGATGAATAGACATTTGGTGCGCATTCAGATTAGAATGCCAGGCCGAAGAGGGTATCAGGTAATAAAAGGGCGATTTGAGTGAAATAAATAGGCCTACGGCAACAATAGCCATCCATTGGCTGACCGAAAAAAACAGTTGAATACTATGAAGTTCGCGCGAATAGTTGAGGCCTCTTGCCCAGATTAGAAGGATGGTACTTGCGAAGATAAAACCCAGAAGCAATCCCGCCATGGGGTTATTCATTTGAAAAACCCAGAAGGAAAGCGTCATCAGATATTGAAGTAGTGCATGGATAAGTATCACAAAGGGCACTTCTTTCCGGTGGGAAAAAAGGAAGTAAAGCAAGCAGGCGACGATAAAAAACAGATAAAATAAATTTACCATGACCCAGTGGTTGCGGGTTTTGCACTACTTTCCAGGTTTAGGAGCAGACTAAATTGGTGCACATTAAAATCAGAACTTATCCCATAACTCGTGTAACCGTAATCAAAGGCAAATCTTTTGGCGCGGATTCCGGCTCCCAGCGAAAACCCGGTAAACCCTCCCCGATTTTCCGACCGAAGTTCTTGTCTCCGCAAATGATTGTATCCGGCTCTGAGGCGGAGCGATTTCCCCAGCAAAAACTCCGTACCGAAGACAAAATGCCGAAAAATTCGATCAACAGTCTGATTAGGCGGTTTAATTTCATTGCCCCCGAGGTCAAATTCCGGCTGGCGGTTAGGGTCTTCAAAGATAAGATTGGGATGCTCAAGATTGGTAAGCGTCACCGAAAACCGCAACGGCATATAACGCAGTTTGTTGGAGGCTCCCACCACAATTTCGAAGGGAAGAGGTTCTCTGCCACCAGTGGCGGTGTAAGTGGAGAGTTGTAGCCCCATATTTCGAATAACCGCACCAGCAGTAAACAATTTTTCTTTTCCGGTATAAGACCCACCCAAATCCAGCGCAAGCCCGGTACTGGTAAAACCCGGCCCGAGCGTGGAACTGATAAACTTCAGGTTTGCGCCATAACGAAACTGTTTCCAGGCACGGGAATAGCCCAGATAGCCGGCCAGTTCGTTTGCATAAAAAGTCTGGGTAAGGTTTCCAAACACATCGGCCCCCTGCATTTCCCCGGAGTTTACATAATGAATCCCTGCGTGAAAACTGCCAATCCCTTTAAATGTATGGCTATAACCCGCGTACCCGTAACGGATTCCGGCGAGATACCGGCTGAAAGAAAGCGAAACCTGCTTGTGCATCGAATCGCTTATCAGGGACGGATTCTGCACCGCGAGGTTGAGGTCATCATCCACAGTAGAGACATTTACTCCGCCGAGCGATACGAGCCGGGCCGAGGGGGAGAGATTCATAAAATCAAACACATGCCTGCCACCGATTTGGGCAGGAAGGTTGACCCGTAATAGGGCTGTATAACAAAACAGGAGTAAGAGTATTTTTTTCACAATACGAAATTAAAATTTTTTTCCTTTCCGGGCAGGGTAAAAATTTCCTCTCACAAGGAGATCGCAACCACTGAGGAGAAACTATTGACCTTTTGCGCGCAGATACATTTCGGTTTCCAGATTATTACTCAACTTGGTATCATGCGTTCTTTCCTATATTGGCACACAAAGATACAACTTCCGGATACAGATTCTGTTGATTTTGAGAGTAAAAGTTGAACATATCCTTTTGGTTTTCAGTTCGTTTAATAAGGCTTTGTATAGATTTAAAGACAAATTGAATCTTTCTTTTGTCGAAAAAAAATATATTTTTGGCTCCTTTTTTTAGCGAAACGACATGGATAATCATCTCAGCACTTACTTCTCCGAGCGTCAAAAACAATGGAAAAAACGGACTGCACAGAACTCCTGGCTGGTCTTTAAGATCATGGCCGAGTTTGTGGAAGGTTTTGAAAAAATGGCGGAAATAGGGCCTTGTGTCTCGATTTTTGGTTCTGCGCGCACCAAACCCGGGACACCGCATTATGAACTAGCCACCGAAATTGCGGCTAAACTTTCCTCCTCAGGCTTTGGGATTATTACCGGTGGAGGGCCGGGCATCATGGAAGCGGGAAACAAAGGGGCTTTTGATACCGGAGGAGCTTCCGTCGGGCTAAATATCGAATTACCCTTTGAGCAGCATTCCAATCCGTATATTGATCCGGATAAAAATATTGACTTCAATTATTTCTTTGTGCGCAAAGTAATGTTTGTCAAATATGCGCAGGGATTTGTGGTTTTACCGGGAGGATTTGGTACCCTGGACGAGCTTTTTGAGGCTCTGACCCTGATCCAAACCCTGAAAATCGAAAGATTTCCTGTCGTATTGGTAGGCAAAAGTTTTTGGAGCGGCCTGATTGACTGGATTAGGAATGTCGTCCTTGAACAAGCCGGAAATATAGCTCCCGTGGACATGAACCTCTTTACTGTGGTGGATTCGGCGGATGAGGTAGTAGAATATATTACCAATTTCTATAACAAACATACCGTAAAGCCGAACTTTTGAGGCTAAACTTACGGTATCAAAAAACGTACAATACGGTTTGTTGAAAGAAATTTGCTGAATCTGTCCGAAAACTTTCTGTCTATGGAATGAAATTTGACTTAACTATTTACGAAAAGCAAATACTACCCAAACACACCTGTATGATCTCGAAATTATTATATCTGCTGATACCGATAGTAGGCTTAACGTTTGGCAGTTTTTTCCAATTCCCTTCTCAACATTCTTCTTCGCAACAAAACCTGAAACATATCTCCGGCCACCTGAGTGTCATTAATTTTGGCGCACCCGCATCGCTTGACTTCGCCGGAGAAGAAGTACCGCTTCAGAATCCACAGGTCAGACAAAAACTCGACCGTGAAATCTCCCGGTACGTCAAACATTACTCCGGATCGCTGGTACTGCTCAAAAGAGCCAACCGCTATCGCGATACTTTCCTTAAAATCCTTCGCGCCAAAGGCGTTCCCGAAGACTTTTTCTATCTCGCCGTTGCCGAAAGTAATCTCACCAATGCCAGCTCTCCCGTAGGTGCTCAGGGCTTCTGGCAATTTATGGAAAATACCGCCCGTGAGCACGGATTAGAGGTCTCTGCTACTGTGGATGAGCGGTATCACCCCGAAAAATCCACATCTGCTGCGGCCAGTTATTTACTCGCTTCCTACCGCCAGTTTCAGGATTGGGCATTGGTTGCCGCTGCATACAATATGGGAGGCCCCGGTTTGTCCCGCTCGATGAAACAACAGACCTCCGACAGCTATTATGGATTGAAACTCAACAAAGAAACTTCCCGCTATATGTACCGCATCCTGGGATACAAATGTATTCTTGACCAACCGGATCGTTACGGGTTTGCCTTTGAAGAAAAAGATTTGTATCAACCCATCGCCTTCAAAGTTGTGAAAGTGAGTGAAAATATCAATGATCTTCGTAACTTCGCCGAGCAGAATGGTTCTACCTATTCAATTCTCAAAAATATGAACCCCTGGCTGATTTCAGACCACTTGGACGTCCAGCCCGGGAAAGTATATGAAATCAGATTCCCTCTGAATTCAGAGGTAAATGCAGGCGAACTACTCCTGCAAACCACAGAGGGATATGATAGCTCAGAGGATGAGGCGGTAGTGCCTGAGATGAATTCCGGTTCGCAGCACCAATCGGAACAGAACACAGAAGTTAAAGATGAGCCAAAGTCGTGAGGATCAAATCCTTATTCTCGGAGCACGGGAGCATAATCTGAAAAATATTGACCTTTCCATTCCCCGCAAAAAACTGGTGGTGATCACCGGTGTGAGCGGTTCGGGAAAAAGTTCGCTGGCCTTCGACACTTTGTATGCCGAAGGCCAGCGTCGTTATTTGGAAAGCTTTTCGGCCTACGCCCGTCAGTTTCTCGGAGACCTCAAAAGCCCCGATGTGGATAAGATTGACGGACTAAGCCCCGTTATCGCCATTGAACAAAAAACAACCTCCCGCAATCCCCGCTCTACCGTGGGAACTGTGACGGAGATTTATGACCTGTTTCGCCTCCTTTTTGCACGGGCATCCGATGCCATCAGTTACAAAAATGGGAAAAAAATGGTCAAAATGACAGACGAACAGGTGGTCGAGGCCATTCTGGAACAGTTCCCCGAAAAAAAAATGCATATTCTTGCCCCGCTCGTCCGTTCACGTAAAGGGCATTATCACGAGCTTTTTGAAAATCTCGCCAAACATGGCTACTCCCGCGTCCGAGTGGACGGCGAAGTAATGGAGATTGAAAAAGATATGCGCCTCGACCGCTACAAAATTCACGATATCGAACTTGTTGTAGATCGGGTGAAAATTGGTCAGGATGCAAAAAGATTATTTGAAAGCATTACCCACGCCATGAAAACCGGTGATGGGATTGTGCTGCTAGTAGATACCGATACCGGACAAACGCATTGGTACAGCCGCAACCTGATGGATCCCGAATCCGGTATCAGTTATGACGTGCCTTCGCCTAATACCTTTTCCTTTAACTCTCCCTACGGAGCCTGTCCTTCCTGCAACGGCCTGGGCCAAATTCACGAAGTAGATATGGATGCCCTTGTGCCCGACCCGCTGCTGTCCATCAGCCGCGGAGCCATTGCACCTTTGGGCGAATACCGGGACATCTGGATGTTTCGCCGGTTGCGAAAAATGTCCGAAACCCTCGGCTTTTCCCTGACGACTCCTTTTGCCGAAATTCCCGAAGATATACGCAAACTCATCCTCGACGGAACCAAAGAGGGCGTTGCCACAAAATTTCGCTCCAAGTTTGAAGGCATTAAAAACTTTGTCTCCGAACAATACCACCAGTCGGGTTCCGAAAAAATTAAAGCATGGGCAGAGGAATTTATGAAAATATCCGTCTGCCCCACTTGTAAAGGAAGCCGGTTAAAGGCCGAAAGCCTCTACTTTCAGATCGCGGGGAAAAATATATACGAACTTTCCTGCATGGACATCAATCTGCTGGCAGCCTGGTTGGATGAACTGGAAGACCATCTTTCCGAACGCCAGAAAACCATCGGGGTGGAAGTAATCAAAGAACTGCGCAAACGCATCGGGTTTCTGATGCAGGTGGGCTTGGACTACCTGGCACTGGACCGCCCGGCGCGGTCGCTTTCCGGGGGCGAAGCCCAGCGCATTCGCCTGGCCACACAGATCGGTTCTCAACTCGTAAATGTGCTCTACATTCTCGACGAACCCAGCATCGGACTTCACCAGCGCGACAACGAACGACTGATCCGCTCGCTCCTCGACCTGCGCGACCTCGGCAATTCGGTACTGGTGGTAGAACACGATAAGGACACGATGCTCGCCTCTGATTATATCATTGATTTTGGGCCGGGGGCAGGAATTTACGGCGGGCAGATTGTTGCTCAGGGCACGCCCGAACAAGTGCTGAATACCCCCTGCGCTACGTCAGATTACCTTTCTAACCGCAAAAGAATCGAAATTCCCGCCGAAAGACGCAAACCCAAAGATCTTTTTATCCATCTCAAAGGCGCTTCCGGCAATAACCTGAAATCTGTTGACCTTTCTCTTCCCCTCGGAGTGTTTAACTGCATTACCGGTGTATCCGGAAGTGGTAAGTCCACCTTAATCAACGAAACCCTTTTCCCCATCCTCAGTCAGTATCTCTATCGGTCGAAGAAAAAACCGATGGACTACCTTTCTTTTGAGGGAATAGAAAATATCAATAAAGTCGTACGCATTGACCAGGCGCCAATTGGGCGTACGCCCCGAAGCAATCCTGCTACCTATACCGGCGTATTTACCTATATCCGGCAATTGTTTGCCTCCCTTCCCGAGGCGCAGGCGAGAGGTTATGAAATCGGGCGATTCTCTTTTAATGTAAAAGGCGGGCGATGTGAGGAATGCGAAGGCGCCGGAGTACAAACCATTGAAATGAATTTTCTCCCCGATGTCTATGTTACCTGCCCCAAATGCCAGGGGAAAAGATATAACCGCGAAACCCTGGAAGTTCGCTACAAAGGCAAATCCATCAGCGATGTGCTGAACATGGACATTACACAGGCATTGGAATTTTTTGAAGCCCTTCCCCGAATCAAACGCCAAGTCAAAACCCTGAACGATGTCGGCTTGGGTTATATCACCCTCGGACAACCCGCGACAACCCTTTCCGGAGGAGAGGCACAACGCATTAAAATCTCGGCAGAACTTTCGCGAAAAGACACCGGAAATACCCTTTATATTCTGGACGAACCCACTACCGGACTGCATTTTCAGGATATTCAGATGTTGCTTGCCGTATTGAATCAACTGGTGGACCGGGGAAATACCGTGTTGGTGATCGAACACAATCTGGATGTAATTAAAGTAGCCGATTATGTGGTGGACCTGGGGCCAGAGGGTGGAAAACGCGGCGGTAAAATTCTGGTAGCCGGAACCCCCGAGGAAGTAGCCGCCTGCCCCGATTCATTTACCGGACAATTTCTCGCCAAAGAACTTTTGGATGTGCAGATGGGGTAGGAATTGCAAAATAACATTTGATTGAAGTTTTCTGTATGATGTTTGCGGATATGAATGGCGATGGGGTCGTTGATCCCAATCCTGTGAATGGGGAGGTGCTTCAAGTTGACCACTTTTATGCTTGCATCCGCCTAAGTGGATCCGTTTGGTTTAAGAATGGCCGGGCTTTCGCTCGTGCCTGCGGTAAAGAATATCTATTTGTTTACCGGGAAGGAAGCGCAAGATGAACTCGGCCTCGGTTGGATAGACTTTGGGGCGCGGATGTATGATGCGGCGGCGGGAAGATGGAATGCGGTGGATGCGTTGGGGGAGAAAATGCCAAATGTCACTCCCTATAGTTATGTATTCAACAGCCCGCTGATTCTTACTGATCCCACAGGAAATGACCCACATTATGATTGGAACGTTGGTGTTTACAGAGAGGAAGATGGAAGCATTGTAAACTGGGATTATGTCCAGTCTTGGATTGACAATCAAGGATGATCTTTTAAACCTGATGCCGTAGGATTTAATATAGAAGCGGGGGTTAATGCTAGTATACCGGGAGCCACAGGAGCTTCAAAAATGGGAGAAGCAGCGATTTAAATAGATACCCTGTCCAAATTTAAATTACGAAAAGACATAAGGGTTCATGTATGAATAGGATTAAACCATAAACGGAGGAATATGCCCAATAAAGGATTGTTTCTACTTAGTATAATCGTAGTTTCTTTGTTTATCTTACTGATTTATCGAACTACTCCTAGCACTCAAGAGATTGCGGAAAGAGATCGGAAATACGCAAGGATAAACCAACAAGCGGATAGTATGTTTAAAACACTTGAATTTCAGGGAATCGTCAAACATGTTCATACCGGTAAATGTGGAGGACCGAAACCTTGTATCAAAAAAATCATTTTTGTAAGGACGGATTCTCTCGGGAATTCCGCCACTCCTTCGGTGATAGATTGGGGTTTTACTCAATTGCTCCGGCCCGATTCTAACATTCTGATTGTATATACTTATCTGAAGCTGAAAGACCAGAGTGCGATCAAAATGCCGGTACATATTGGGGATGAGATTCAAAAGATGAAAGGCGATGCCACTTTTTCATTAGTATGTAAAAGAAATAATAAAATTTATAAAATACCGATTGCGGTTACTATAGAAACAGACCAGGCGGAAGAGCGCGACCTTTGGGAAAAACAAACCTTTAACTTTTGAATATTGTGTTGGATTTAAGTGTCGCCTATTTATGACCATTATCGCTACCCTCGCCTTCACCTACGATCCGATGAACCGCCTGACCAGCGCAAAATACCGCGAAAAAACCAGCAGCAGTTGGAATGTGAACACGGGACGGTACGACGTAACCAACCTCATCTACGATCGCAACGGCAACATCAAAAGCCTCCAACGCAAGGGCATGACCAACCCCGTCGCCGATCCACCCGCCTACGGCGTCATGGACAACCTCTCCTACACCTACGAAAACAGCGGCAAAAGCAATCGTTTGCAGCGCATCAATGATGCGGGCGTGAAAACCGTCCTGACCGGTGTGGAGCACTTCGTCGACGGAAACACCTCCAATACGGATTACCTTTATGACAATAGCGGGAACCTGAAACAAGACCTCAACAAAGGCATTTCCAGCATCGTTTACAACCACCTAAACAAACCCACCCTCGTCACGTTTTCGAATGGCAAAAAGATTCAGTATATTTATGCTTGCCCTAAGCTTGGTCGAAGGGATGCTGCTGGCGCGAAATGGGACAGACCTGTCCCACCCCTTTAGTAGGGGACCTGGGTTGGAATAAAAAGGAATATGGATATGCTTAGATATTTGGGATGGATAATAACCCCCTTTATTTTGATGGCTTGCCAGAAGTCTTGTATTCATAACAAAGGCTTCATACCCTCGGAGATAAATACTTCAAGAAAAGTTATTCCTGTTTTTCTTTCCGTAGAATCATATCCTAATGAGAGGATTTCGCTGACGGTCAATCGGCAAATATTATATGAAAAAGTATCAAAAGATCGAATAGATTCTGACGGGGTAATTGTGCACGATACATTACACTTTAGGTGTTTAAACCAAGATTCTCTTTTAACAATTCACTTAAAAGCAACCCTTGATGAAATCCGGCTTATTGATACAATTTTTCAGGAATCACTTAACGGCTTAGAAGATTTTGAAGTTTGGGTAGGCCCACCTTTACCGCTTCAAGAAGCGTGGGATAACCGACACTTACCGCGGGGAGAATATGCAAAAACCTATAAACGAAAGATAGGCTTAACAAGAAACTACCAGAAAGAAGTAATCGAAAAATTACAGCCCCATGATAATTGAAAGAACCAAGCTACTCCTTAGAGAAAACCCTCAAAATTACGCACTTACCTTGTCTTTACTTTTTATGACTCTTCTGGTGTATTACGGATGTACTCCCGAAAAGAGGGCAGGAAACATTATATGCACAACTGTCAGGGAAGATGAAAACCCCTGTCTTCCATTGTATTTCTCTGTTGCGACCTCTCATACGGGGGAATTACTTAGACTAACAGTAGCCAACGAAATAGTTTATGAAAAGATTTCTCGATCCCGGTTTCATTCGGATGCCATTTCGATATATGATACCCTGTATATCGCCCGATCGGCACTGGGTTCATCCATAGAAATTCATTTGGATGCTTTTTACGAAGAAATACGTTTAATTGACACTACCTTTTATGAGAGCACAGAAGGATTGGAAGATGTCGAAATAGGGGTAAGCAGGCCGCTGCCTATACAAGAAGCGTGGGATAATCGTGCGATTCCTATGAAACAATACGTAAAAAAATACAGGCGCAAAGTAGGTTTGACCCGAAATGCTTGGGCGGAGGCATTAGAAATGTTAAAACCATAACATATCTGAATTACAAGTATTGATAAAGCACCCATGATGAGTGTCTATAAGAGAGATTTAACGGGCAGATGGAATCGAGTTCAGAAAAGTGAAGCGGGTCAGGCAGAGATTGGTGGTAAGCATATCTATATCAATAGCCGGTTTGCGAATGCGGCGATAGATGGCACAAAT
>JANRJC010000047.1:0-171089 GCA_033764335.1 Bacteroidia bacterium
ACCTTTCTTGCGGCGACATCTCCACGCACGGGATACCTACCTGAAACAGGGGTTCCTTTACCGCAACCCTAAGCTACGGGGTTTACCCCTCTTTCCCAAATTTCTACGCTCCCGCTTGCTTTTTAACATAGAACCTTTGCGAGAGACTTTTCTACGGCGCAAAAAATTCACAAACCACTTGTGCTGTGTATATCATATTCTTTTCCAAACCCGTCCCGATACGATTGAGGAGAAGGAAAACATCTTACTCAAAATATTTCACCTCTTCTACCAACAATCGGTGTAGTCTTTCGCGCACGGCACGAGCAGCCGCCGAAATTTCTTCAAAAACACTCAGTAAGGCTTAGCTGCCAAGTTAAGTAAGATACGGGAAGTGGGGAATATTTAGTTAATTGAAAACTGAGTAAACGCCATTCCTGCGTGCGAGGACGCGCCCCGAGAATAAAATTTGAGGGGGTTGCCTTTTGGCTACCGATATTACGGCCCTCCGGGCCTTATGTCTGCGACACACCGTTTTTATGGCGAAGGCCTAAGGCCCGGAGGGCCGTAATATCGGTAGCACCGGTGCGCATCCCTTTTTTAGATTCCAGAGGCGCGTCTTCGCACGCTCATTTGACGTTTGCCTAGTTTTCAATAAGGATTGATGATTGTTGGTTTTTTTTCGGTAAATTGGTTGAAAATTCGGAATAGGACTTTCTTCGCCGGAGGTTATACAGAAAAATGGACAAGTTGAACCTATACCTGCCTGATATTCAGGTTTTGTGCCGAAAACATTTTGTGAGTCGGTTATGGGTTTTCGGATCTGTGCTGCGCACGGATTTTCGAAAGGATTCAGACATAGATTTTTTATACGAACTGGATCATAAAACACTTTCTCCTGCCCAATCCAACCACCACTTTTTTGCATTTATAGACGAGATGAAAACCCTTCTCGGGCACAAAGTTGATATGATCTGGTACGGTGGAATTAAAAACCCTTATTTTCTGGAAGAGGTAAATGAAACTAAGATATTGTTGTATGACCAGAGACAGCAAAAAATATTTGTTTGATATTTCAGCCGCAATAGAGCATATTTTAGATATGTATTTAGTCTGATTGGGGTAATTTTTAGGTATCAATTAGGAAACCAAATTAACATTTGTTAATTTGTGGGTATGGATAATATTTTCTCTAAAGCATTAAAAAAAATAGTTGAGGCCCTAGATTCTGAAAAAATAGACTACATGATTGTAGGAGGATTTGCTGTAAGTTATCATAATAGGGCACGAACAACCAATGATATTGATTTGATTTTACAAATCCATTCTCATCATGTGGGTAAAATCCTAAAGTATTTTCCTGAATGGTTGGCTTTTGAAGAATCCTTTAAATCAGATGTGAAGACAGGAATGCTGTTTAATATAACAGATTTTGATACTGGCATTAGATATGATTTTATGACCTTTCAGGATACAGATTATAACTGGTCTGCTTTTGAGCGGCGAAAGAAAGTCAATTTTTGGGGTATTTCATGTTATTTGTCATCTCCGGAAGACTTAATTATTTCCAAACTAAGATGGCATAATATAAGCCCAAGTGACAAACAAATGGACGACTTACACTTTTTATTATTGGATCAAACGCTTGATATGGAATATGTACGTTTGTGGGTTACAAAACTAAAGCTGCAAACCTATGGATTACTGGGGTAAAAAAGTAAATGTTACCGAGGAAGCCGCCCGGCGTCAGATAGCGATCATCAATGGTTTTTCTTCAGAAAAACGATTTAAAATCGCACTTGATTTTGCGAACATGGGCATAGATCAGACATTTGATTGGATAAGATCCCGGCATCCAGAATACAGTGAGTTAGAAGTCCGCCTGGAATTTGTCCACCTGATTTATTACCAGACAGGCAAAATGAAAGAGGATCACTGGGTATATTTTAAAATGTTGATGGAGGAGAGAATAAGAAAGGATTGGATAATCCGCTTTAGAAACGTTATGAGAGCGAAAAATTGGACTTATGATGATGTCGCAAAGTATGGTCGTTTTAAAAATGGGCAAGTGATTGAAGCGACTATAAGTAGGGGGCTGCCCTCTTTCGCAAAATTATTAGTGGTCTTATTCGAACAAACTCATTTTAATTCCGAGTAGTTTCGGGAATGATCTCTACAACCGTATAATCTCCAGATTATGATTGGTGTAGATGCAGATATCGGCGGCGATGGTCAGGCTCTCGCGCACAATTTCTTCGGCGGTGAGGTGGGGGGCGTGTTTTTTGAGGGCTAATGCTGCGGAGCGGGCATATACTCCTCCGGAGCCAATGGCAAGAATGCCCTCATCCGGGCTTATTACATCGCCGGTTCCGCTGATCATAAGTCCTTCTTCTTTGTCCATCACCACCAGCATGGCTTCCAGCCTGCGGAGGTAACGGTCTGTGCGCCAGTCTTTGGCGAGTTCGATCGCCGAACGCCGGAGATTGTTCCGGTACATATTGAGTTTCTCCTCAAATTTTTCGACAAGGGTAAAAGCATCGGAGGTCGAACCGGCAAATCCCACGATGATATTGTCGCCGATTTTGCGCACTTTTTTGACATTGCTTTTGGCAATGGTGTTGCCCATCGTGGCCTGTCCGTCAGCACCCAGGGCTACCTGGCCGTTGTGAATAATGCCGAGGACGGTTGTTGCGTGAATTTTGGGCATTGTATGAATTTATTCCCGGTTGCGGAGGGTATGGATATTGTTGTCTTTTTTGAAGTTGTAAACTTCTCCGAAGTTTTTGTTGCGTCTCTCTTCGAGAAACTTCAGTCGCGGAGCGAGTTGCTCTTTGTCTATCACCAGGCGGTCTTTGCCATAGATGGCGTCTTCGCGTGTACTGAAGTTGATTTCGTAGTCGGGACTCATCACGATGGCTTCTTCGGGGCAGACTTCTTCGCAGTATCCGCAGAATATGCAGCGCAGCATGTCTATTTCGAAGGTTTCGGGAAATCTTTCTTTCTGATCATCGGTGATCTCTGCCGCCTGCATGCTGATCGCCAGCGGGGGGCACGCCCGTGCACAAAGGCCGCAGGCTACACATCTTTCTTTGCCTTCCTCGGCTACAAGTACGGGCCTTCCACGGAATTCGGCTCCGAGCACAGGTTTTTTCTCCGGGTATTCAATGGTTACGGTGGGTTTAAACATGTGTTTGAAGGAGAACCACATTCCCTTAAAAATTTCGGGGAAATACAGTTTTCCCATCGTATCAAGTTTGCGCTCCTTTTTACTACCTTTGATAATGCCTTGTTTCGTTGCCATACAATCTGTCTGAATATAAAGTCCGGTTAAAATTATCAGTCTTTCCTCATTCAACCAAACATTTTCCGGAAATGTTGGGTGAAAGATCAGTCAAGAGAGAAATTTGCTTACATTCGTGATATTATGTGGAGGGATTTTACATATTTCTTCCTTATTTCCCGCCCGGTAAATGTACTCATCTCCCTGGTGGCCTTTTCGGTTGCCTGTTTTCTGGTCGCACCTCATCCTCTCAATTTTTTTTTCGACGCCAAGTATTGGGCTGCATCATTTACCATTGCAGTCATTGCCGCAACGGGATACTGGATCAATGATGTTTATGATTTTCGTATTGACCGTATAAACAAACCGGGCAGAACGGTTGTAAATGCCCTGCTTTCTGTCAAAAAAGTATTGACTATTTATTTTCTAATTAATGGTCTTGTCCTGCTTTTTTCGTTGGGTTATTTGGGTTTTTACCTCGGAAACTTTGCCGTTACTTTTATCAATTTCCTTTCGGTATTTCTGCTCTTTTTTTATGCCAGTTATTTCAAAAGGGTGAGTGTAGCCGGAAACTTGGTGATTTCTTTCCTCATTGCACTTGTGCTCATTCTGGCTTCTTATTTATACGAAAATCTCAATATGGCTCTTATCTGGACCATTGTTTTTGCCTTTGAGATTACTTTTATCCGTGAGATTACTAAAGACATCGAAGATATCGAAGGGGATCTCACTTACGGACTAAACACCCTGCCGATTCAGATGGGCATTAGTTTTACCACCAAAATCCTGATGTTATTGTACGGGGTATTTCTGGTTTCGTGTTATCTGCCCTTTTTTTATGTTTTATTCCTAAAAGAAGAAACCAACTGGTTGTACCTCCTTTTATCCATTGGATTGGTACAAATTCCCACGGTGTGGCTGATGGCATTGTTGTCAAAATCAACCAAATCAGAAGAGTTTGGTCGCCAGAGCCGCTACCTGAAACTTTTAATGCTGAGCGGAATCATCACACTGTTTTTTTTGTAGAGCAGGTTCGGGTTTAGGGCTGATAAAAAATCCGGTAAACCAGGTCTGCGTGGTCATCGGAAACCAACATGGATCCATCCGGCAAAATCAGCACATCCACCGGGCGTCCCCAGGCTTTGCCTTTGTCGAGCCAGCCGTGGGCAAAAGGTTCAAAAGCTACTGCTTCATTTCCCTCCAGTGTCACCATCGAAATCTGATAACCAATGGGTTCTGACCGATTCCAGGAACCGTGTTCGGCGATAAAAATACGATTGTGGTACTGTTCGGGAAACATCTGTCCGGTATAAAATTTCATTCCCAGTGCGGCTCCGTGAGGGTTGAGTTTTTGTACAGGAGGGGTAAATTCCTCGCAGGGTTTTTTTTCGCCAAATTTAGGGTCGGGAATATCGCCCTGATGGCAATAGGGAAACCCAAAATGCATACCCGGCTCCGGGGCACGATTGAGTACGTCTGCCGGCTCATTTTCACCCAGAAAATCCCGCCCATTGGAAGTAAACCACAGGTCTCTTGTCTCCGGATGCCAGGCAAATCCTACCGAGTTGCGAATACCGTGCGCATAAATTTCATGCCCGCTGCCGTCCGGGTTAATTCGGGAAATGGAGGCGTAAATCTCTTCCTCCGACAGACAGATATTGCAGGGCGCACCGACCGGAATGTATAGTTTATCATCGGGGCCAAACGCAATGTATTTCCAGCCGTGCCATACGTTGTCGGGAAGCTGGTCAAACACCAAAACCGGTGTGGGAGGATTACCCAGTTGGGATTCGATGTTGTCGTAACGCCAGATTTTATCTACCTCCGCCACGTAAAGCGAGCCATTTCGAAAGGCTACTCCATTGGGCATATTTAACCCTGTGGCAAGGGTATAAACTTTTTCCGCCTTAAAATCTCCGTCCGCATCCACCAGCGCATAGACATTGCCTTTGGATCGGGTTCCGACAAAAATCGTCCCGTTATCTCCTCGTGCCAGCGAACGCGCATTGGTGACACTGTCGGCGAAAATTTCGATCTTAAAGCCCTCGGGAAGTTTAATTTTTTTCAGTGGGGGAATTTTTTCGTTAATTAAATTAGCATTTAGACATCCGGAGAGCAAAAGGAATAAAATGGTTAAAATTTTTATAAAATGATTCATAACTGTACAACCGTTATTGTCTGTGTAATGTTCTCCTTTTTTCCGATGATCGCCAAAACACAAACACAGATTGATTCTCTATTTCACGATAATATCTGGCGATATTATCGGATTCATGTCCCGGCGGTTTATTCTCCGACAAAAGCCGTACCTCTCATCATCAATATGCATGGGTTGGGATCAAATGGATTTGAGGAAGAATTTTATACTCGGTTTAGCCTTATTTCGGATACGGCAGGATTTATTGTTGTATATCCGGAAGGCGTTCAAAATGCCTGGAATGCAGGTTTTGTACTGGGGGGAACGGATGATCTGGGGTTTATTTCCAGCCTGATTGATCGGGTCGCAGCCTCGTACTCTATTGATCCCGCCAGCGTTTACGCTACCGGGATGTCCAATGGCGGATTTATGAGTCATTACCTGGGTTGTGAGTTGGCAGATCGAATTGCCGCTATCGCTTCGGTTGCAGGCTCTATGACGGTTTATGTACAGGGAATCTGCGATCCGGGGCGAGCCGTACCGGTACTTCATATTCACGGTACCAATGATCAGGTAGTGCCCTACAACAGCGGAAATCTTTTTTACCGCCCGGTGGAAACGGTGATGAGTCTCTGGCGTGAAAACAATCAGTGCCAGACAGCAGACAGCGTGTTACTTCCGGATAAAGTAAATGAGGGATCAACGGTTACGAGGTTTGACTATGGAGAATGTGCAGACTCGTCAGAGGTGATTCTTTATAGGGTAAATAATGGAGGCCACACCTGGCCGGGGGCATTATTTCTTCTTCCTAATGAAAACACCAATCAGGATATAGACGCCAGCCTGGAAATCTGGGAGTTTTTTAGCAGACATCAACACCCCAACCCTCGTCCATTTTCCACTACTGCATTGGAATTTGAGCCGGAAACGTCGTTTCGCCTTTTCCCCAACCCCTTTCAAACGTCGTTGAATATCGAAATGTCTTTGAAGGAAGAAACGCAGGTAGAAGTTTTTTCTGTTTCGGGGAAATGCTTTTTTTCCACTCAATATCCTCAAGGGCAAGAGGTCATTCGTTTAAATACTCAGGAGTGGCCGGAAGGTGTCTGTTTGGTGAAAATACAAACCCCTTCCGGTGTGGTCGTTTGCAAAGTGATAAAATATTGATCTAACGAAGCAGGGTTACGGTTCCCGTTTCCGAAATGGAGCGGACACGGTCGGCGTCCTGAAATTCGTATTGAAATACCCAGATATACACGCCTTCGGGAACATGGTGACTTCGGAAAAATCCGTCCCATACCCCGTCCGGGTTTTCGGTCTCGAATACTGCTTCTCCCCACCGGCTGAATACCTTCAGCGTTCCTCCCAAAATATCACAGTCGTAATACAACTGAAACAAATCGTTGAACCCGTCGCTGTTGGGGGTAAATGCAGTCGGTGCATGAATAGCACAGAAGCAGGAATGGCCCCCCACTACTACGGAATCTCCGTCGGCCCCACAGATATTTTCCACTCTTACGGTATATAAACCCGGCTGAGAAACCTGGAATATCGAGTCGCTACTTCCGTTTTGCCAGCGGTAGATCACCGATTGCCCCTGGGAAGCGTCCAGAGCAAAAGTATCACCTTCGCAGAGAATGGTGTCCTGACCAAAAGTGACTGACGGAAAAGTAACATAGTTCACCAATAGGTCATCCGTTTCCTCCCCACATTGGTTATATACCCGAATCCGATACTCCCCCGATCTACGCACGGTATAAGTGGGCAGAATCGAACCATTCTGCCAGTGGTAAAGGACATTAGGCTGGGAGACATTAAAAAACACGGTATCTCCGGTACACAAGGTGAGATCGTCGCCGAGGTTTACGGGTAAGGGTTTTGCGATAAATTCAACTGCGATTTCATCCTCTCGGTCGCCACATTGGTGGAAAAGCGTTACGTGATAGATACCCGCAGTGGTGATTGTACGGGTGGGACTTACGACCAGATCGTCCCAGAGATAACTCGCTCCCGGCCATGTGACATCCAGCGAAATGCTTTCCCCTTCACACAAAACCGTATCCTCCCCAAGTTCCACAATCGGAGCCGTGGTATAGGTTGTCCGCAGAGTATCCGATACAAATCCGCACTCATTGGTAAGGGTAACCCAGTAGGTTCCGGGGTTGCGGACGATAAATCCCGAGGCGGTACTCTCATCTTGCCAGAGGTGAGAAACCCCTGCTTGCCCGGTATTGAGTGACAAAACCTGGCCTTCACAGAGCAGCGTATCCCGACCCAGATTTACACGGGGCGGAGGAGAGAGGTAGTCTATTTGTTTAGCGTCCTGATCGCTGCCGCAGGTATTTGTTACCGTCACTGAATAAACACCGGGTCCGCTGACGACCACTCCGGCGGAGGTAGAGCCGGTGTTCCACTGATAAACTGAAGTCGCTGTCCATGCAGCATTTAGTATCAAAATATCTCCCTGACAAAGGGCCGTATCATTGCCGAGATTGACGATGGGCGTCTGGTCATAGGCGATAGTAATCGAGTCGCGGTCGGAGCCGCAGAGGTTAGTTACCTGTGCCCAATAGAGTCCCGGAGCAACAATGGTAAAAGAATTGGCGGTAGAATTGTTTTGCCAGAGGTAGGTAGAAGCGGGCTGGGTTACATCCAGGGTCAGTGCATTGTTGTTGCAGAGGATCGTATCGTTGCCCAGGTTGACCGGCAGAGGGGGTGATTCATACAAAACCACAATGGAGTCCCGGTCAAAACCACAATGATTGCTCACTACCACCCAATAAATCCCCGGTGTAGAAATCGTTTGTTGTGCAGCGGAAGAGCCATTTTGCCATTCGTAGGTAGCATTGGGAGTAGAGACGTCGAGTTGAAGCGTTGTGCCGGCACAGAGAGTTGTATCATTTCCAAGGTTTATCACCGGGGCAACTTGTGAAGTAACCACAATGGAATCTCGCCTTGTACCACAGATATTTTCTAATTCCACCCAATAAAGACCCGGAGTTGTGACCGTGAAAGAAGAAGCGGTTGAGCCATTCTGCCAGAGGTACGAAGGGCCGGGCCGGAAAGCATCCAGCAGGATGTTTTGTCCTGGGCAAAGAATGGTATCACTCCCCAGATCAATATTCAGCGAAGAGTCGTGTTCCAGATTGATGGTGAAGGATTCGGTGCGAACAAATCCGCAATTGTCAGTAATCGAAGCGATATAAGTAGTGGATGTATCAGGAAAAGCCAAAGGCGTAGCGATATTGGGATTACTAAGCCCGGCGGCAGGTGACCAGCTATACGAGACGCCACTCCCAACCCCTAGTTGCAGGGTATCTCCCTGACAGATCAGGGTATCGAGGCCAAAAGATAAATAGTCCACGCAAAAACCCTGAAGATTGCTAAGTGCCCCGGTACCGCCTGTAAACCCCCAGAAAACATTAGGGTTACCGCCAAAGATGGTATTAATGATATTGCCTGCATAAGTCAGGCGCAGATTACAGTCGAAGTAAATATTCAGGCTGTCGGTAAAGGGATTCCAGCTTACCCGGAGGTCGTGGTAAAGGCAATCCTCTACGTTGGCATTGGTCGGGAGCATGCTCACCGGCCCGGCAAGGTTGGTGGGCGAAAGATGGCTGACGTCGCCGTTGGAAATAATGGCCATGTGATCCGTAACAGGGTCTCCCCAGTTGCTGTTCTGGTACGTATCAAACTCCACGCCGATGGAGGGACTTATCCCGGCATATCCCATTCCTCCTCCCAGACTACCCACGCTGGTGCTTACCGACTGAAAGGCAAATACAACCCCATCGGCACCGTTATCGCTGCATCCGAGCGTTATTTGAGCGTAAAACTCAAAATTTTGACTCAAATCTATCTGACTGGTGTACCAAACAGAACCCGCCTGCGAACCGAGATTGGGGGTAAGGGTATAACAAATGGGACCGTTAGCCGTGGCAGAACCGTTCAGCGCAAACTGACTGAAAAGGCGGAAAGGCAAAACAGCTATTGATAGAACAAGTAAAAATCGCGTCATTATACTTAATTTGGGGATTAAATCGGGGATGAAAAGTAAAAATAAACATATTCAGCGATTTTTGATATATTAGCTAAACGGTTTACAATCGGGACCCGCTAAACATCTAATTTATGGACTACTACTACTACTTTTCCGGTACACATCGGACGCAGCCCACTACCCTAAAACGTTTGTTTTTTCTACTTATTCTGGGTTTGGGAATGATTCCGGCTTATGCACAAGGCACTCTCAATGGAGAGGTCGTCAGTGGTGATGATAATTCTCCGTTAGTGGGGGCGACGGTATTGATCAAAGGAACCTCAAACGGTGCTTATACCGATGGTGCAGGAAAATTTTCGATCCAATCTTCGCGGCCTTTTCCGGTCTTGCTTTATGTGAGTTATATCGGATATGATACCCTTAACTATGAGGTTACGGACATCAGCCAGAAGATTCGTATTGTGATGGAACGCGCTCCGATAACCCTTGATGAGGTGAATATTTTTACGAGTGCTTATGTCGAAAGGCAAAAACAATCCCCCATTTCCATTGAATCTATTTCGGTAAATGGAATCAAAGAAACTCCTGCCGCAAACTTTTACGACGCGCTCGGGCTGCTCAAAGGGGTTGACCTCAACTCAGCAAGTATCGGCTTTAAAGTCATCAACACCCGTGGGTTTAACAGCTCTGCTCCTGTCCGGTCGCTCCAGATTATTGACGGCGTGGACAATCAGGCCCCCGGCCTTAACTTTTCCCTCGGCAACTTCCTCGGAGCTTCGGAGATTGATGTCGAACAGGTGGACCTGATCGTGGGCGCAAGCTCTGCCTTTTATGGCCCGAATGCCTTTAACGGCGTTATTAGCATGGGATCCAAAAATCCTTTTATTCACAAAGGCCTTACGGTGATGGCAAGGGTAGGTGAGCGAAACATGGGTGAGTTTTCGATGCGTTATGCACGTGCTTTTAAAAATAGCGAGGGTGATGACAAGTTTGCCTTCAAATTTAATATCTATTATCTCCGCGCCGACGACTGGGAAGCGGACAACCTCAATCCGGTGGATGACTCTATGGTTCCGGCCAATAACCCCGGCAACTACGATGCGGTCAACCGCTACGGCGATGAAAACCTCAACGGCGGCATCAACAATGCAACGAGTGTCAATGACCTCGTTATCAATCCCGGTCTGGGAAGATGGCATCGCACGGGTTATGAAGAGTTGGATCTTGTGGACTACAATACCCGCAATCTGAAACTTTCGACGGCACTTCATTATAAGCTGGCTGAAAATGTGGAGTTAATTGCAGCAAGCAATTTTGGCAGTGGCACTACGGTTCTTCAAGGCGACAACCGTTATAGTTTGAAAGACATTTTATTTTTCCAGAACCGGGTAGAGATTCGGAAGAACAACAAATTTTTTATCCGCGCCTACGCCACCAATGAAAATGCCGGAAACTCCTATGACGCAGTGTTTACGGCTTTTCGCCTTCAGGAAAGAGTAAAAGATGATATAACCTGGAGCACCGATTACCGCAACTATTGGGCGGGATTATCGGCTTCTAATCCTTATTATGTGCCACCGGTTCAGGGGGTCAATGGCCTGAAAGGCGGGATGCGTGGCCGCGTAATGGCATTGGAAAATTTTCCGAGGCAAGTCATTCCCTACGATTATGATGCGGCCAATCTTATCCTCGCTGCTAATCTGGATTCACTTACCGCCTGGCACGCATTGGCGCGTAACTACGCCGACAATTATCAGTTTCCGCGACTTGTGCCCGGTACTCCGGAGTTTCAGGAGGCTTTCGATGAAATCACTTCTACGCCGATCAATAGAGGCGGAACCATGCTTGTGGATCGTTCTTCGCTGTATCATTTGCACGGTGAATACAAGTTTAGCCCTAAATGGGCGGAAATCACCGTAGGTGCGAATACCCGCGTTTATACGCCGGTTTCGGAAGGAGCTATTTTTAGTGATACGCTTTCATATATTTGGCAAACCCAGCCTGACGGATCACGGATCAAGGTGGATTCTTCTTATAACCGCATCGTAAACTGGGAAGTGGGAAGTTATGCCGGTATTCAGAAAAAATTGGCCGACGACAATCTAACATTAAATGCCACACTGCGGATGGACAAGAACCAGAATTTTAATATTGTACCTTCCTATGCGGCCTCTGCGGTATATAATCTGAATGAAAGAGACGTGATTCGGATTTCACTTTCTTCGGCGATCCGAAATCCTACCCTTGCCGACCAATATCTCTACTATGATGTGGGCAGGGCGATTCTGGTGGGAAATCTTAACGGATTCAACAATCTGGCGGATACCAGTTCCCTACGCAACTATTTTGAAAGTGCGCCTAAGGATGCCAGTCTGGTAAATTACTTCAATATCAAACCGGTTCAGCCGGAAAAAGTACAGACGGTAGAGGTAGGATACCGGTCTATGTGGTTTAGCAAGGTATATGTGGATGCCAGTTATTATTTCAGCCGGTATAAAGATTTTCTGGGGTATAATATTGGAGTGGACGTGCGGTTTTCGCCGTCGTTTCCCGATATTCTGATTGCGGCTCAGCCCTATCGCGTAGCGGCAAACGCTACGGATGTGGTATTTACTCAGGGGGCTTCGCTGGGGCTGAGTTATTTTATCGGAAGCACTAAAAATTATACCCTCAATGGAAACTACTCCTGGAATCGCCTTTCCACACAGTCGAATGACCCGATTATTCCCGCTTATAATACACCGGAGCATAAATTTAACGTGGGAATTTCAGCCCGGAATGCAACCATCCTGAAAATCAAAGATGTGGGTTTTAGTGCCAATTATAAATGGATTCAGGGATTTGTGTTTGAAGGTTCGCCTCAGTTTACCGGAAAAATACCTACCTATGACCTCCTGGATGTTCAGATAAATAAAAAAGTTCCAAAAATCAAAACTACCTTTAAATTAGGGGCTTCGAATGTGCTGAACAATAAAGTATATCAGTTGTATGGTGGCCCAAGAGTGGGGCGGATGGCGTATTTCACGATTCTCACAGAACTGGATACAATTTAATAACAATCATAAACTACCTTAACTTAACCTTAACTGCAATCAAGATGAAAAAGACGATTACTATGATTTTTGTTTGCCTATGCTTCCTGATGGTAAGCAGGGTAAATGCACAACAACGTTACCTGGATGAGATGTTTACCGATGTTGTGAGGGTGGACAGCATCACATACGGTTCGAATATCTCTGTATTTCCTCCGGCAGGTTTGAAAACCCTTATTATGGATGTCTATTATCCTGCCACAGACACCGATAGCAACCGTGCGCTAATCCTTTTGGCTTGCACCGGAAACTTCCTGCCCCGCCCCATCAATGGCGGCGCTAACGGTACAATTAAAGACAGTACTGTGGTAGAACTTGCCACTCGTCTCGCCAAAAGAGGATATGTAGTTGCTTCCTTTTTCTATCGGCAGGGATGGGATTTTACCAACCCCAGCCAGGATGTTCAGACAGCAACCCTGCTTCAGGCTGCTTACCGTGGCATTCAGGATGCCCGTACGGTGGCTCGTTTTTTCCGCAAGGATGTCGCTGAAAATGGCAATACCTACGGTATTAACCCTGACAAAATTGCTATAGGTGGTGTAGGCACAGGTGGATACATCTCGATGGGAGCTGCTTACCTGGATGACTACGAAAAAATCAAACTGCCTAAGTTTACTAACTTCGCCACCGGAATCCCTTTTGTGGACACTACCGTTCATGGAAATATCTGGGGTACTAACACAACAACCCTCAACATTCCTAACCATGTCGGATATTCTTCCGAAGTTCAATTTGCATTCAACCTCGGCGGCGCACTCGGCGACTCAAGCTGGGTAGATCCCGGAGATATTCCGGTTGTTTCTTTCCATACTCCGCAAGATCCGAATGCTCCTTATGATATCGGTGTGGTAATTGTGCCTACTACCGGAAACGTCGTGATTGACGAGGCCGCAGGTAGTTATGCCGTAGCAAGACAGGCGAATATGTTTGGCAACCATCAGATTTTTATTAATGCCGGACTTACCGATGTATATACAGTTGCTGCCAATACCAACAACTACGATTCCACGCTTTCTATGAATCTGGAAGGGCTTATGCCGTTTGATCGGCCCTTTACACCCGGTACGCATGATTGTGGTTTTGCCGGAATTACGGTTCCCAAAGTACCCGAAGGCAGTCCGTGGGACTGGTGGAATCAGGCAGCCTTTATCGCTGACTGGGATGCTGCCACCGGCGGTAATCCTTTTCCCGGTGCGGTGATGAACTGTAACTCTCTCGCCAGCAACCCCGATATGTCTCCGACCAAAGGCCGTACCTATATTGACTCGGTTATGGGCTACCTTGCACCTCGCATGGTCATTGCTATGAGCCTTTATGCTACTTCCATCGAAAACGAACTTTTCGACCGCGCTCTTACCGTTTTCCCCAACCCTGCACAGGACAAGCTGACCATCAGCAACGAAAATACTTCTAACCTTATCAATGAAGTAAGAATGATGGATGTTGCAGGCAGAACGGTTCAACATCTTACGGGTCTGCGTACTTCCGAGGTCTCTATTTCCCGTGGAAATATTCCGTCGGGTGTGTATATCCTCCAGATTCGCGCAAACATAGGAATGACAACCCGCAAAGTGGTTTTCGAATAAAGAAAATTCTCTGTATAAAGCTAAAACCGATCCTTTGGATCGGTTTTTTTATTTTGAACCTTTCGGGAAATCGTTCATCTTTAAGAAAATAATTCAGCAGCTATGAGCGGAAAATTCGGAATATTTGGCCCCAGTAGAAAGGAAATCTGGAAACAATTAAGTGAAGAAATCCAAGCCGATTATGTGGACGGCGGATTCTGGAAAAATGATAAGGTTGTGGCTTTTCACCGAAATTGGATGATTACCCTCGATACCTATACCGTTTCTACCGGAAAATCCTCCCAAACCTATACCCGAATTCGCGCCCCGTATGTAAACCGCGATGATTTTCTTTTTACTATTTACCGAAAAAGTTTTTTTACCGGCATCGGGAAACTTTTCGGGCTTAAAGATATTGAGGTCGGCTATCCCGAGTTTGATGAAGCGTTTATTATTCAGGGAAATGACGAACGCAAACTCCAGATGATGTTTTCCAACCCCCAAATTCGCGAACTAATCGGCTACCAGCCGGCGATTCTGCTTCAGCTTAAAGATGATGAAGGCTGGTTTAAACCTAAGTTTCCGGAAGGAGTAAACGAATTATACTTTCAAACCTACGGAGTAATTAAGGATTTAACCCGCCTTCATGATTTATATGATCTGTTTGCCGTGACGTTGGATCATCTTTGTGAGATCGGTACGGCCTACGAAGATGATCCAACTTCGGTTTAGGTATTAGAAGGAATAACCCGCAGCAAAAATCAGCTGTGATTTGCGGTCTGACATGGGATAAGTAGTACCCAAAATGGTAATTTCATCTCTGAATCTACCCAGATTAGGTTCGTATTTTACGTCAAGTACAATCTTTTTGCCCAGGTCAATGCCTATCCCCGCCTGAACTCCTACGGAAGACTCCTTAAATTTCCGGATATAATTGTCAACATCCACCAGATCGGACTTGTTACCCAATTGGGTACGAAACACCGGCCCTGCCTGTGCCCGCAGCGGGCCAAGTTTCAGGCCAGCGATGACCGGGATTTCGACATTGTAAAATCGTTCGGTGCGATCGGAAATATCACCGGTTGTGGCATCTTCTACCTGATAGGTTGAGGCAGATGTGGTAAAAAGCAGTTCCGGCTGAACATAAGCACCCAGCAGTTGTACCCGTGCAAAAGCACCAAACTGATACTCAGGTGTTGAATTCTGAAGCGTCAGCTTCAGTTGTTCGACATCATTGGCATCTTTGATGATAAGATCGTCGAGTTCTACACCGGCAGAGCTAACGCCCACCCGTGGTCCAAATTTCAATTTCTGCGCGAAAGTGGTGGGGATAAAACCCAAACCCAGTATCAAAAGCGTAATCACAGAAAGGGAAAAACGGCTGATTGGTTTTTTAGCAATGAGATTCATGTTTTTATTATTTTGTCTGAACAGGTAAGTCTATGAGAAATAGACGTAATAACAGACAAAAAAGTGCGGTCATAGTTGTCTGATGTAAGGGAATTCAGGATAAACGTGTAGGATGACTTATCAAAACCATTCCAGTTTCATCTCTACGTACCCAAAAGCTACTCCGTCCAACAAGTTGTATGCGCGGCTACCCCGAAGGCGCCAGTAATCTTTTTCGGTGGTGAGTAACCATTCTGCCTCGCTTATCACAAAGGTTTCTCTAATCTTGCGAATATCTGACTCGCTATAAAAATAATGATCGCTATAAGCAATATGTCCGACAACTTCAAAACCTGCTTGGCAGATCAATTGCTCGAAAGACCGCGCATTTCCAATACCGGAAAAGAGCAGCACTTTTTTCCCTCCTTCCGGTTTTGTTTGGGTTAAGGTTTTTTCACGGGGAAATCGTAGCGTATTAATTACCGGATGACAAAAAAACAGGGGCTTGCCCCATTTTTCTAGTCGCCGCCGAAGCTCCGGAATCCGGGCTATATCCTCCACTTTGTTTACAACCAAAAAATCGGCGCGTTTTAAAGCTGATAGCGGTTCACGGAGATTTCCTGCGGGCAACAGCCGGTCCGTATCCGGCATTCGTGTAGCATCAATCACGACAATATTCCGATCCCGAGCTACTTTCCGATGTTGAAAAGCATCGTCCAGAATAATCATATCCGCCTGATATTCTTCTGCCAGACGTTTTATTCCAACCCTTCGATCTTCGCAGACAGCTACCGTGACGGAGGGAAATTTCCCGGCGACCTGTAAAGCTTCGTCACCGAAGTCGGCGGCGGTACCGGTTTCCAGACTTACACGCAAAAACCCACGGGTTTTTCGACCATATCCCCGACTCAGATAGGCAGGTTTTTTTTCGGAATAATGGGTGCAGATAAAGTCAATCAGATACTCTGCAACCGGGGTTTTTCCGGTTCCGCCGGTTGAAATATTCCCAAGGGAGACTACTGGAATTTTGGCCCGGTAACTATTTATCCAGCCTTTATCATACAAGTAATTTCTCAACCCGACGATCCCCCTGTAAACAGGAACCAAAGGCAATAAAATCTGTCGCAAAGGCAATTAGATTAAATTTTATGCCAATATACCATTCACGACTTTCCCGTGTACATCGGTAAGGCGGAATCTTCGCCCCTGATGTTTGAAGGTGAGTCGTTCGTGATCTACGCCCAGCAGGTGCATGAGTGTGGCCTGAAAGTCGTGAATATGCACCGGGTTATCGGCCACATTATACCCAAATTCATCGGTTTTGCCGTAAGTAAGGCCCGGCTTTACCCCTGCCCCAGCCATCCAGATCGTAAAACAGCGGGGGTGGTGGTCCCGTCCGTAGTTGGTTTTGGTGAGTTGTCCCTGGGAATAATTGGTGCGCCCAAACTCTCCGCCCCAGATGACGAGGGTATCTTCGAGTAATCCCCGCATTTTAAGATCTTTTACCAAAGCGGCGGAGGCCTGATCGGTTTCTTTTGCCTGTATTTTAATGGCATTGGGCAGGTTGCCGTGTTGGTCCCAGCCTTCGTGATACAGTTGTATAAATTTTACGTCTCTTTCGGCGAGCCTCCTGGCCAGCAGGCAGTTAGCGGCATAGGTGCCGGGAATGCGGGAGTCCGGGCCATACATATCATAGATATAGTCTGGTTCGCCGGAAAGGTCCATCACTTCCGGTACGGAAGTCTGCATCCGGTAAGCCATCTCGTACTGGGCGATTTTCGCCTGAATTTCCGGGTCTTCGAGGTTGTTGTATTGAATGCTCTGAAGTTCCTTCAGGTATTCCATCTGGCGTTTCCGATCCATCCCACCAATCCCTTCGGGATTGTTGAGGTAAAGTACCGGGTCTTTCGCGGCGCGAAACTGCACCCCCTGATGCATGGAAGGCAAAAAACCACTCCCCCACGACCGCGCATACAAAGGCTGGCCGCGTTTGTCTTTGGTAATCAATACACAAAAGGCGGGAAGGTTTTCATTGTCACTGCCTAAACCGTAACTAAGCCACGCACCGATAGAGGGCCTTCCCGGTTGTTGTGAACCGGTTTGAATAAAGGTCACCGCCGGGTCATGGTTGATTGCTTCGGTAAACATGGATTTTATAAAACAGAGTTCATCCACAATCCCCGAAGTATAAGGAAATAGCTCGCTTACCCATGCGCCGCTTTGTCCATATTGGGAAAAGGCAAATTGAGAACCTGCCAGGGGAAAAGACTTTTGCCCGGAAGTCATACCCGTCAGGCGCTGGCCTTTCCGCACGGATTCCGGGAGTTCCTGCCCGTTTCGCTCTTTAAGCAGGGGTTTGTAGTCAAAGGATTCCAGTTGGGAAGGCGCACCGCTCTGAAAAAGATAAATCACTCGTTTGGCTTTGGCAGGAAAATGCGGAGAACCCAGTATGCCTTTGGAAGGATCGGAGGATATAAGGGGCGAATCTTTGCCCCAGAGCATTCCCGGACTTAGCAATGATCCAAAAGCCAAAGCACCCAGCCCGAGGGTTGTTCGCGACAGGAAATCCCGGCGGGTATAAGTGAGGTTGATATTTTTGCAGTTAGCCATAGGGTCTATCGTTTGGTGTAAAAAGCATCGTGATTAAACATCATACTCGCTACGATTGCCATAGCGGCGGATTCGGGCAAGGGAAGGGTTTCTTCGCGGGGTTTTTCACCCGTTTTAAGTAGTAACTGCGCCGATTTTTGATCTTGTGTGTATTTTTTCAGTTCGTCTTCATAGAGTCGGAGGAAGATAGCCACTTCCTGTGCTTCCGGTTTTCGCCCGGTAACTAGCCGGAACCCATAGGTGATTTTATCTTCTTTCTTCGCCCCGCCTTCTTTCATCATTCTTTCCCCCAAAAACCTTGCAGCTTCTACGTATTGCGGGTCATTCAGGAGGATGAGTGCCTGCATGGGGGTATTGGTATTTTGCCTGCGCACCACACAATTGTTGCGATCGGAAGCGTCAAAAGCTGTCATGGAGGGATGTGGAGAAGTGCGGCGGATAAAGGTGTACATACCTCTTCGGTAAAGGTCTTCGCCTTTGTCCTGTTTATAATCAAGGAGAATATAGGAGAAGTTGGATTTTTCAATCCAAAGCCCTTCGGGCTGGTAAGGTTTGACGCTGGCTCCCCCGATTTTTTGCACCAGCAATCCACTGGCGGCGAGGGCATTGTCGCGGATCATCTCCGCCGAAAGGCGGTATCGGGCCCCTCTTGCCAGCAAGAGGTTGTAGGGGTCCTTCTCCTGAAGATCTGCCCGGTTTTTCGAAGATTGCCGGTAGGTCGCCGACATCACAATCAATTTTTGCATCGCCCGGACATCCCAGCCGGATTCAACAAAAGTCACGGCCAGCCAGTCCAGCAATTCGGGGTGTGTAGGCAATGTGCCCTGACTGCCAAAATCTTCGGGCGTGGCCACGATTCCCTGCCCAAAATACATTTGCCAGTAACGGTTGACCGTAACTCGTGCCGTCATAGGGTGCCGGGGGTTCAGCAGCCATTGGGCCAGTCCCAGGCGGTTGGGGGGTAAATCGGAGGGAAAACCGCCGAGTTCATTCGGTACATTGGGGGAAACTTCTTCTTGGGGTGCGTCATAAACCCCGCGATCGAGTACAAACATTGCCCGTGGTTGGGGCATTTCTTCCATTACCATTACTTCGTCCACCGAATCCCGCAGTGCCAACTGGTTGGTTTTCAGGCGAATCAATTCTTCATGCTGTGTCTGCCATGTCGAGTCTTTGTAAAATAGGTAATGTTTTAACAGGTCTTCTTTATCCGGAGGATGGGAGTTGTCTGCCAGTAAAGCCACTTCGAGGGGAGTAAGGGTTTTCCGGAAAATCTGAATTTCATCTATTCTCCCGGTGTATATGCCATTGTCTCCGCCAAAACTCCGGTGAGATTTTGCGACTCTCACGGCTCGGTCTTCCGGCAAATGGCTGCTCGAAAAAACCGGTTTGATGGACTTATACAAATGGTCAAAAACTGCTGTCTGATTGGCCGGTTTCCCATTTATATACAAATTCAGTCCGTCTTTATTTCCCCGTCCATCATAGGTAAACATCACATGTGTCCATGTATTGAGGGGAATTATTTCTTCCGAACGAAGGTGCAGATAGTTGTGGGGGAGCGAATGGATGAGTTTGGTTTCCAGATGCCCTGCTGTATCAAGGGTCAATTCCCAGCCCCGCCAGAAATTGTTTTTACTGCCGGTCGTGCCCATGACAGTCATGTTTTTCCCTTTTTCTTCCGGAAAAATCCATGCTCCGGCAGAGTAGGGTTCGGTCATCTCAAACACACCCGCTTTTTCGAGGTGGAGCAGGTCGTATTCATTGTCAAAACGAAGGGCTTTCCCTTTTTTTCCTTCGACCAGATCAGGCTCTCCGCTGATAGAAGCGAGGGAATTGTTGTCGGCGTAGGGTGATTTCCCTTTAGTGATTTTTTCGAGGGGGTAAGAAAAATCAGGAACGGGTTTTTTGACCGGATCCTGTTGGTTCAGATAGTCTCCGATCTCACGAACCTTTTTTTCGGTAAGGTTCAGGCTTGTTTCGGCGGCGGCGATTTTCGATTCAATATCTGCTAGTTGTTTTTCTGTTTTTTCATCGGGCAACATGAGACTTGGGCCATAGTTACCGT
The DNA here is from genome assembly GCA_033764335.1 of Bacteroidia bacterium. Classification (GTDB taxonomy): domain Bacteria; phylum Bacteroidota; class Bacteroidia; order J057; family J057; genus JAGQVA01. The sequence continues at coordinate 20,118 of JANRJC010000047.1, forward strand.
CGTCGCCGGTCATGCCGAGTTCTTTTACATTATTGAAAAAGGCGGATAGCTGGTAAAATTCTTTTTGTGACAAAGGGTCAAACTTGTGGTCATGGCAACGGGCACATTCGAGGGTGAGTCCGAGAAAAGCGCGGGAAGTAGTGGTGGCGCGATCAAATACATATTCCAATCGCCATTCTTCGTCCACAACTCCTCCTTCTGCGGTCATGGGATGATTGCGGTGAAAGGCTGTTGCCAGGCGCTGTTCTTTGGTAGCATCGGGCAAAAGGTCGCCGGCGAGTTGCCAGGTGACGAATCGGTCGAAAGGCATATTTTCCCGGAATGCACGAATCACCCAATCACGCCAGGGCCACATAAACCGATAGCCGTCGGCGTGAAGTCCGTGGGAGTCGGCGTACCGCGCTACATCCAGCCACTCCATCGTCATTCTTTCGGCATAAGCATCGGTTTGGAGCAGGCGATCCACTACTTTTTCGTAAGCTTCGGGCGAATCGTCGGCGAGAAAATCGTCTATCTCTCCGATAGTAGGGGGAAGCCCGGTGAGATCGAGTGTAACGCGGCGGAGAAGTTGTTCCTTGTCGGCTTCCGGTGAGGGGGAAATCCCCTCGTTTTCAAGCCTTTTTAAGACAAAATGATCAATGGGATTGCGCACCCATTTTTTCTGCCTGACTTTAGGGACGCTGGGCTTTTGGGGAGGAATAAATGCCCAGTGAGGTTTCCATTCGGCACCCTGACTAATCCATTTTGCAATCAGAGCCTTTTCGTACGCATCAAGCAGGAGGTTCGATTCCGCGGGAGGCATTATTTCCTCAGGATCAGCAGAGTGGATACGATGTATGATTTTGCTTCGGCGGAGGCTTCCTTCGACGATGGCATAACCTTCGGATTCGCTAAGCGATTTTTTGGCCTCGGATTCAATGTCCAGGCGAAGGCCTGCCTCGCGTTTTTTTTCATCGGGGCCATGACAGCTATAACATCGGTCGGAAAGAAGGGGGCGGATGTGGTAGTTGTAATCCACCTTTTCCGGAAGACGCGACAGGATTGCCGGATCATCCGAAATTTTCGGGCCACAAGCAGCAAAAAAAAATACTGCCAGAAACCACAGGCAAAAAGTTATCCGTAATTCTTTTCTCATAATGCAAAATACGTTTTTTCCCTCAAACGCTATCCCGCACTATGTTGCCTCTTGGTACTTACTTGATTCCCTGTTGATTGAGCATGGTTCGGTACTCGTTGGCATACGCCGTATGTTCCGCTTGTGTAGTGGAAAAATGGTGGTAACCAGAGCCGTCAATTTTCGCGCAGAAAAACATGTAGGTATGTCTTTCGCTGTTGAGTACGGCATCTATTGATGGGATAGACGGCGTACAAATTGGTGCGGGCGGAAGGCCGGGATACAAATAAGTATTGTAAGGAGAATCCACCTGAAGGTGTTTGTTGAGGACTCGTTTAATGGAAAAATCACCTACGGCGTACTTTACGGTCGGATCGGCCTGGAGTGGCCATTTGTCACGCACCCGGTTGAGATAAACCCCGGCCATACGGGCTTTTTCGTCATTCTGATTGGTTTCTTCTTCAATGATGGAAGCCATAGTCATTACTTCGAGACGGTTTAACCCGATTTTTTCGCGTTTAGCATTCCGCTCATCGCTCCAGAAGCGTTTGTATTCCTTAAACATCCGGTCGTAAAACTCCTCAGGTTCGATATCCCAGTACATTTCGTAAGTATTAGGGATAAAAATGGCCAGGGAGGTTTCCGGTGTAAGCCCGCTGCGTTTATCGAGAAACTCGCGATCATTCATAACCGCAAGCAGGTCTTTATCGCTCATCATGAGCTTTTCGTCCACGTAGGTAGCGAGTTGCTCTTTGGTGCGAAACTTCACGAAGGTGAAATTGATCGGAGTTTGCTGACCCGAACGAAGCAGGGTCACGAGTTCTCGGTTGCTCATATCATTTTCGATGATATAACGGCCCGAATGCACGTTGTTGGGGTAGTTCATCTGTTCGGCAACCCAATGAAATCCCTCAGGATCAGTGATAAGTTGCTGCGCCAGCAATTGCTCGCCAACTTTAATATAATCCCAGCCTTTATAGACAAAAAACTCCTGGGCTTTACCGTCATCGGTTTTCACCGTAGGAGTAAATACCTTGCGATAGTAAGGCAGAGCAAAGAGGATGATTGCGAGCACAATCCCCAGGATGATGAGCGGACGTGTGAGTGTTTTCTTCATTTCGGAAGATTTGTTAATCAAATTACGTTTTTTTTCGCCAATGCGTATGTAACTTTGACTGCAAATATAGTCAGCATGAAGGAAGAACTCACCCGGTCACACAAATTTAAGCTCTGGAAATCGCATCTCGAAGCCAATGGGCTAAACATTCACAATATCGAAGAGGTTTATACCCGATACCGATACAACGGCGAAGCGCTTTTTTCGCTGGTGATGTTGGATGCCACTACGCCGGAGGGCGACAAAATCCCACCGATATGTTTTATCAAAGGCGAAATCGTATCGGTGCTCATCGCTTTGATTGACCGGGATACAAAAGAAAAATTCCTCCTGCTGGTCAAACAACGCCGCATCTGTCATGGAGGGTTTACCTATGAACACGTAGCCGGCATGGTGGATCGGGACGATAACCCGCATGACGTGGCGGTGCGCGAGACCGAAGAAGAGTCGGGTCTTCAGGTAAACAAAAGCCAGGTTATTTCACTCAATGCAGAACCGCTAATTGTCTCCAGTGGTACTTCTGATGAGGCTTTGTATTTTTATTATTGTGAACTCGAAATGAGTCGGAAAGAAATCAACTCCTATCAGGGACGGCAGCTCGGGGTTGACCACGAACACGAGCGCATTTACACGCATATTGCGACCATCCCCGAAGCCAAAAAACTCATCACCAATACCAACAGCCTGCTCAATATTTACCTTTATCAGGAGGCGGTGGGGAATCTTAACAGTAGCAAAAATCCCTGATACTGCGTATATTTATGGAAATATTGAGGCAATGTCAAGAAGAGATTTTTATCATAACACAATACGAATAATTTTGGAAAAAGAGCATTGGACAATTACCGATGATCCTTTAGATTTGAGTATTGGAGATGTTGAGCTTTTTGCGGATATCGGTGCAGAAAGAGTAATAGGGGCCGAAAAAGGAAATCAAAAAATAGCCTTAGAAATCAAATCTTTTATCAGTCAGTCACCCGTTTCTGAGTTTCATAAAGCATTAGGCCAATATGAAAACTACCGCTTATCTCTTGAGGAACTTGATCCTAATAGGCATGTCTGGTTGGCAATCTCTAAAGAAGCCTGGGATGGATTCTTTCAACGTGAATTCATTCAAAAAGCCGTTCGAAGATATCTGATTAGTATTGTTATTTTTGATGTTGAAAATCACACGATCATCTCATGGATAAAACCTTAAAATACCAACAAATTATCTGCGATTTGCTTCAGGAATACGCTGGAATAAAAAAATCGCTAACGCCCAATGTAAGATCGCATTTGGTTCTGGATAAAGAAAACCGGCATTACCAGTTGATTTCCATGGGCTGGCATGGAAGTAAGTATATCTATACCGTAGCTTTTCATTTCTCTATCATGGACGGTAAAGTCTGGATTCAGCAAAACAATACGGATATAATGATCGCGGATGAACTTTCCGAACGAGGCATACCCTCTTCGGATATTATACTAGGCTTTGTACCTGAGAAAATGCGAAATATTTAATCGGATCTGAGCACCTATCCATCCGCTCACCTCACCTCCCCATACTCAAACACGGGAAATCCCCGCTCGCCTTTGTCGTCATAAAAGTCGGTAAACCGAAGTTTGTAGTAATATCCTCTTGTGTCCCGCACCAGAAATATCCGGTCTGAATAGACTACATACCGTGCGGGCGGGCCAAACAAATACTGCTTCCAGTCAAAACCTATTTCATCAATGTGTGGGGTGAATTCAAACTGTGCTGTGTCGGAAAGGGTTATTGACTCAAAAACCCTTGTGCTGTCGTTTACTTCGGCGGTTTTCACCGCGTAACGGTTGCTCAGCGCGCCTGTGAGCCAGTAGGGAAATCCGTCGGGATAACGATAGGAATAATAACTAAAACACAAATCCCAGTCTGTTTTAGGGGGTTCTACCTGTACCCGGCTATTTGTCTCTAAAGAAAAAAAGCTGAAATTGTAAGCTGCATCTTTCTCAATGGATACCGATTGCGGGTTGCTGCCGTCCAGTTCTGCATAGTGAAAATAGTAGGTATCGCTTTCCAACTTGTCAAAAACGATTTTTTTATACCCTCGTATTTCCTGGCTGCCGTCATATCCCCGGTCAATGAGAAAGACGTTTTTTTTCCCTTCACCGGTCTCCTGATTATACCAGTCGCCGACGGCGGTGTGGTTTAGGTCGCCGATGGCGCTGTCAAAAACAAATGTATAATTTTTCATGTCTGAGGCTGTCCACACCCGGTCAAAGTCTGTTGTACCTGCGTCGGCTACCTGCATATAGTTGGAACTGTTGAGGATAATATGCCCGCCGTCAGCAGAGGTTTCAAAACCGAGATCCCACGACTCTCTCGCTACAATGTGCTGCTGCCCGGTGCTTAGTTGGAAAAATACCTGGTTTTGGGGAGTTACGGCTCCTAGTTTTTCGTCGTATGCCGACAAGGGAATAGTAGCGGTTTTTACTTCTTCTGAAGGCTTATAGGGCGATACGGGTATATCTTCCCGAAAACATCCGGACAGTATCAGGCAGAAGGTGAATAGGTAAAGTGTTTTTTTCATTTTTCCAGCTTTAGATTGAGTCTGAGGAAAAAATTACGGCCCAGGGCAATGGCTGCTCCACCTCCTCCGCTATGTGCGCCGCCCGATGCCGTGGAGGCGACATTGGTCACGTTAAAAAGGTTTTTTACGCCCAGGCTGGTCGAAATACGTTTCTTCCACCAACTTCTTTCCAGTGTCAAATCGGCGATATGATAGCCTGAAATTCTCGTGGTTATCAGTTCGGGGCTTTCTTCGTTGCCGAGGTTGCGAAATCCCTGTACAGGGCCGTTGTATTTGTAAAAGCCTGAAAGGGTTGTTTTCAGCCGCGGTATCAACCAACTGAACCGGAAGGTAGTATTGGAGGAAAAATTCAGCGGAGGGATGACGGAAAGATTGGCGATATAGATCTGTCGCCCCAGCAAAGCCGTTCCGGCTTCCAGTTTCAGCCCGCCTTTTTGCGCGGACAACAATACCTGCCCTCCGGCGGTGTTGAGTGCCTCCAGATTAAAATAGGAGAGGGAAACGTCGCTTGCACCGGTGAAAGCCAGTTCGATTTTGTCGCGGATGGCGTTGTAAAAGGTGGATATTTCGGCTTTAAGAAGGGTTTCACCCTTGAGTTTCTGCCCGTTGGCCGATAGCTGAAAATTGTGCGAATATTCTGCACGAAGATCGGGGTTGCCGGTGATGTTGTGGTTTACGTCTATAAACTCGAAATACAGTTCTCGTAGCGAGGGTGCACGAAAACCACGGGCGTATGAACCGCGCAGGGTCCACGCCGGCGTGAGGGCATATTTTGCATGGAAGGAGGGTGCAACGGGTGCAGGGTATAGGGAGTTGTGGGCAAACCGAAGGCCGGGTCGAAAAACTAATCCTTCCAGCGGTTGGTATTCTACACTGGAAAACACGGCATAATCTTCAATATCGCGGCTCCCTGAGAGAATTTTCCCCCCCGTGGCGGTTTCCAGATTTAAATCATAACCGGTTTGTAAAGATATTTTTCCGCCCTCAAACAAATGGGAAAATGTGCCCCGACTCATAATCGCCTGAAATCCGTCCTGTCCGGCCTGCGCGAGAATTTCGGCGGTGTCCAGGCTGGCCATATCTTTGCGGATCACCGTTTTATTGCGGATATAGTCCGAAAAGGCTGCTAATGCAGAGAAACTGCTTTTTTTCGAAATTTTCCAGTCGCCGTGGGCCTTGATATTGGCGCGGATGGTCTGGTAGTTTTCGTCGAGTGCATAGGGCCGATACGTTCCGGAAATCGCTCCTTTGAGGATGAGTAATTCGTCGAAATAATCACTGGTGAGGTTTAGTCGAAAGTTTTTCTTTTCCCAACCATAAGTTCCCGAACCAAAAACCTGCCGTTTGGGATTCCACGCGGGAGGGCGTTTGCCGGCATCTTCGATATTTCCCCCGAAAAAATTCCTGCCTCCTCCCAAAGACATCTGATGATTGCCCTTTTTGAGGAAAAAATCTCCGCTGTAATTGTGAAATCCTTCATACAAAGAAACTCCGCTGCCCGCCGTCGCTTCATAAGCGTTCAGGTTAAGGTACCAGTCGGATTGTATTGATTTCTTCGTAATGAGGTTGATGACACCGGCGAGAGCGTTGGTGCCGTATTCTACCGACATGGGGCCTTCGACGATTTCGATGCGCTCCACGCGGTTGAGGGGCAACTGGCTGAGGTCCAACTCACCGCCGAGCCTGCCCACGACAGGCACCCCGTCTATGAGGATTTTTACATTTTCCCCTGATACACCCTGTAACTGCATCACAGAACCCAACACCGGGTCGAGGTTTAGAAGCGTATTCAGTTCGGAGCGCATCAAGTCGTCAAGCGTATTGGCTGCCTGTGCTTCAATCCGTTTTCGGTCAATCACCTGAATGCGGAAGGTGGAGCGGTTCGCGGCAAGTGGCGCGTGTTGCCCGGTGATGACCACGTCGCTGAGGTGGTATTTTGCGGTATCACCCGTTGCGGTCTGGCCATATACACCGGGCCACGACATCAAAAGCGAACTAACAAAGCAAATGAAAAACTTCAGATACATGGCCGTCAGATTACCGGATGATCAGTTTCCGGGTGGTGCTGTTTCCGTTGGATTCCAGTCGGAGCAGATACAATCCTGCGGCTAACTGCGGTGTATTAAATTCCAATTGTTGGAGGCCGTAATAGCTTTGTGGCTGAGTTTCCAGAAGGATTTTTCCGGAAAGATCCGTAAGAGAAATATTCAGCAGATCATTATTTTTTAACTCAAACAACAGCGTAAACTTATCTTTGGCGGGGTTCGGGAAAATATTGAGCGACATAAATATATCTTTTTGCGGGTCAACGGCTGTGGTGAGATTGGTTTTGGTAAATTCAATATTTCCCGTAGCCGTACCACCAAACCCGGTAAAGGTGAGTTTGTAAATCTCTCCATCCAGTGCTTTGACGAAATAGGTGAGCGAATCATCGAGTACCCAGGTAAAAGTGCTCATGCTGAAGGCTTTCCAATCATACCCAATAGTGGAGATCGAGGAAGAAAATGTAAGCCCAGCCGTATCTGCGATTCCTACGGCATTGACATCCACTTGGCGGAGTTCGGCGACTTCTACGCCTGCATTGGAAAGTACACCCGTAACCGGATAATAAGTCCCCGGAGCCAGCAGCCCGAAATATTTGGTAAACCGCAGGTCGTAATCCGTCGCGGCAGGCTCACGGTCGAGGGTACTGTCTCCGGCAAAAGAATAATACCCAAAAAATTTGCCGGAGAATTCACTTTTGGTAAGGGAAGAAGTGATTTCCGAGGAACCGTCGAGGTTGGCATGGGTGAAAGAATACACACCCGAAATCAGGCTGTTGATTTTCAGCTTTTTCACCGAACCATCGGCAAAAGCCAGGAGGTAGAGTGAGTCTCCATTGACATGATGCGTCACCGGATTGTAAACTCCCCAGCCGAGGTCAAAATCGTTGCCCGGTTCGATGCCGAGGTTAAAAGCACCCCGATCCCAACTTTCATCAGAGTCATAGAGGAAAGACCATGAATCATAACCGGCAGTGTCCAACGTTGCCCATGCCGCTGCGTCGGCATTAGGTACCTTTTTGAGTGTCAGGCCTTTGGCGGTATTTACACGAATCGCGGCAGCAAAACCACTGATCTGAAAAGAGAGGTCCCAATTGTCGTAGGGTTCAGATTTAACTTCGCCATTGGCCAGACTGTAAAAGCTTTCATTTGCATAGCCGGCTCCCAGGGAAAGAGTCTCCTGAGCAGAAGAAAACTGAAAAAACGAGAGAAAAATCAGGGTAAGTGTGATATAAATGTTTTTCATTTTGAGATTGTTTGATGAATGAACGCGACAAAAATACCCGGCTTCATTTGCTCAAAATACCTCAAAAAGAATAAAAAGTAACCGATAAATATGTCGTACTAAATCAGGACATTTTTCATTATAAATGCTATTTTTGCTATATTTGGGGCGATTTTTGCAAAAACCAAAACACGGTTTTATTATGAATGTATCATTTTTTGTCCCGATTGACCAAAAAAATAACGAAAAAAATCGAGTGGAATTTATCCGCCTCGACGATGATTTTTCCCTCGTGAAGGTCAATAATGCTTCTTCTGAGTTAGTGAAGATTCGCGGAGAATTAGATCCCGGGCTGATTCAGTTTTATTTCTGCACAGCAGGAACTGCGGAGTTTTCGTTTCATCACGGAGCTTACGTGCGCAAGCTGGAAGGACAAAATGCTTTTCTGTTTTATAACCCTTCCAGCCCTTTGCCCCACGATTTGAACATTGAACCCAATACGCGGCTTCTGGCTTTGTTTGTAAGTGTAAAAAAATTACACCAGCTATTTATAAACGATTCGGACGAACTAGCCTTTTTAAACAATGAAAACATCAACAAAAAATATTACGCTTCGCTTCCGATTTCCACGGCATTAGCGATGGTGATTGAGCCGTTGCATCATTTTCAGATTTCGGAGGGAGCCAAAAACCTTTATTACCGGGGGAAAATATTTGAAATCCTTAGCCTGTATTTCAGCCGTGAAGATGAAAAATCTGCGGATAACTGCCCTTTTTTGCACGACGAGCAAAACGTGGAGAAAATACGCCAGGCTAAAAAGATTCTGCTAGACCGGATGAGCGAGCCGCCGGCTTTGCCCGAACTTGCCCGCGAAGTCGGACTGAATGAATACCAGTTGAAAGTAGGCTTTAAAAATATCTATGGGAACACGGTCTATAAATTCCTGACCGATCACCGCATGGATCAGGCGCGGAAGATGCTCGATACCGGCAATTTCCGGGTCAATGAGGTGAGTTTTCATATAGGCTTTACCAACCCGAGCCATTTTATCGCAGCCTTCCGCAAAAAATTTGGAATCACACCCAAAAAATACCTCCAGTTTATCGGGCGATAAAACCAATGTGCTACACCCAATCCGAAATTTTAATAGCAATTTTTCTGACACTTCTTCCTGCCAAAATTACAAAAAGAGAAATTATTACAGCAAGTTATTGGCTTTTCTGCCAATTTACAGAAGCTTATGCCCGTGGTACAATTCGTGCAAATGTCTTCTTGTAAGGGTTTTAAACAATAAGAAAGTCAAACCTCAAAAAATAAGTGTCATGGAAGATATGTTTAAAAAATTCTTTTACACCGGAGTAGGCATCGCCTCGCTGACGGCTGAAAAACTCCAGGAAGTAGTGGATGAACTCATCGGCAAAGGAAAAGTGAGCAAGGAAGAAGGCAAAAAAATCGTAGATGATTTTAAAGAAAAAGTGGATGTCCGGAAGGAAGAAATTGAAAACAAAATCAAAGATCTAGCGGGCAACCTGACCGAAAGCCTGAACATTCCCAAATTTGTAAGTAAAGACGAATTTGATGCGCTTATTAGCCGGATTGAGGCTCTGGAAGCGAAAATGGGCGCTGATGAAGCCGAAGAAACTGAGAAAAAAAGCACAACGGCTGAAAAAAAGAATACCAAAAAATCCTGATAAAACAGGGTTGAAGACTTAAGGGTAACATTAGTAGTAGTAGTAAGTATGTATATCGGGCCTGGCTTTGCCGGCCCGATATTTTTTTATTCAGTCAGATTTATTCAATTTTGGCCTCCGTATGGAGGTAAAAACCCTTAGCATCATCATTCCTGCGTACAACGAGGAACAAACCATTGTCCGAATCTTGGACCGTGTGCGGCTGGTCGAATTGATCAATAATATTTCAAAAGAAATCATTATTGTAAATGACTGCTCGACCGACCAGACAAAAATGCAGATTGAGCTTTATATCAATGGACATCCGGAGCAGAACATCCGTTTGTATTCCCATGAAAAAAACCAGGGGAAAGGCGCCGCTCTGCACACCGGCATCCAGGCCGCTACCGGCGACTTTGTGATTATTCAGGATGCCGATATGGAGTACGACCCTCGTGAATACAACCTGCTACTCAAACCCGTTGTCGAAGGATTTGCCGACGTGGTATATGGTTCGCGGTTTATGGGAGGAAACCCTCACCGAATTCTCTTTTTCTGGCATTCACGGGGAAATAAGCTGTTGACTTTTTTGTCGAATATGTTTACCGGCTTAAACCTTACCGACATGGAAACCTGCTACAAACTTTTTCGCAGGGACATCATCCAGTCGCTAAAACTGCGAGAAAAAAGGTTTGGTTTTGAGCCGGAAGTGACGGCTAAAGTGGCGAGAGTTCCCGGTGTGAGGATTTATGAAGTGGGCATATCTTATTATGGAAGAACTTACGAAGAGGGGAAAAAAATAGGGTGGAAAGACGGGCTTCGGGCAATCTATTGTGTACTTAAATATAAAATAATCCCATGAGTGCGGTAAGGAAATTTGCTTATAAAGAATTGGATCAGGAAGGCCTTGAAACGCTCGAAACGATCGCTGCCGCTCACCGATTTAATCGCTGGATGTTTCAAACGGTTGCTGCCAACCTCGTGCCCGGCAATGTGCTGGAAGTAGGTAGCGGAATCGGCAATATTTCCCGCGAATTTCTGAATGCAGGTTACGACCTGACGGTCAGTGATATACGGGAAAACTATTGCGGCTATCTGGAAGAAAACCTGACCGGTTACAAAAACCTGCGCGACATCGTAAAACTGGATTTGGTTCACCCCGATTTTGAAAAAGTATATTCGCCCTTTCTCGGAAAATATGACAACCTCTACGCACTGAATGTCATCGAACACATCGAAGATGACATACTGGCACTTCACAACTGCGGCAAACTGGTACGGCCCGGCGGCAGGATCGTAATCCTTGTTCCTGCTTACCAAAGCCTTTACAATAAATTTGACGAAAACCTCTTTCACTTCCGGCGTTATACCCGTACCACCCTGTCGGCTTTGTTTGTAAAAAATAAACTTCCGGTGCTGAAAGCGTTTCATTTCAATTTTATCGGCATACTGGGCTGGTATTTTTCCGGAAACATCCTTAAAAAAGAAACAATACCCTCCGGACAAATGAATTTGTACAACAAACTGGTACCCATTTTCCGGCTGATTGACCGGGTTGTGGGGCGGCAGGTGGGCCTGTCGGTCATTGTTGTGGGAGAAGTTCCGGGTACTTCCGAAAGCTGAGGAATTCAAAATTTGCGAATCAGTTTGCCCCGCCGTATTTTCCCGCTATATGGCGAATAATTCCGAAAATATCCTGTCCACAAGGGACCGTATTGACCAGCTTATCCGGCAGCTGAGTCAAAATCTGTTTGAAAAGGAAAAAGTTATCCGGCTTACCCTGTTGTCTGCGCTTGCAGGGCAAAGTATTTTTCTTTTAGGCCCTCCCGGCGTCGCCAAAAGTATGATCGCCCGAAGGCTGAAATTTGCCTTTGCCGGGGCAAATTCATTTGAATACCTGATGGGGAAATTTTCTACCCCGGATGAAGTTTTTGGCCCGGTATCCATTTCCAAACTCCGCAACGAAGACAAATACGAACGACTAACGGCCAAATACCTCCCCGGTGCTAATATTGTTTTTCTGGATGAAATCTGGAAAGCCAGCCCGCCTATTCAAAATGCCCTGCTTACGGTGTTGAATGAAAAAATTTACCGCAACGGCGAACAGGAATTTAAGGTGGACATACGGGGACTGATTTCGGCTTCGAACGAACTACCGATTAAAGGCGAGGGGCTGGAAGCTTTGTGGGATCGGTTCCTGATTCGGGTGGTCATTACCAATATCGAAAGTGAAGACCTTTTTACGAAAATGATTTCTCTGGCAGGTAATCACGACTACGAAGATATGGTCTCGGAAAACCTGAAAATTTCCAACGAAGAATATAATCTTTGGGAAAAGGAGATCGAAAAAATCGAAATTCCTCCTCACATTCTGGGACTTATCACCTATCTCCGTCGGATTGTACGTCAGCGCAATTCAAAAGCGGAAGAAAATAATCTTATGTATGTTTCGGATCGCCGATGGAAAAAAATAGTCCATGTATTGCGAGCTGCTGCTTTTATCAATGGCCGCAGTAGCGTGGATTTGATGGACTGTTTTTTGATTTCGGATTGCCTTTGGGATCATCCTGAACAAATCGCCGAAGCCGAGGAACTCGTAGTGAAAGGCATTTCTTCTTTTGGGTATTACCGCCTTATTAATGCCGATCGGATACGCGAAGAACTCGAAGGCATTCTCCGCGAAGTAGAAGCCGAAACCCATATCATCAAGTTTGAAAAAGTAAAACAACGCAAGGTCTATCACGACAAAGCCGAAAACGTGTATCACAAAGTGTTTGACTTCTGGGGTACGGATTCTTCGGCCTATGTGCGACCGGAAGATTTGGCAAAACTTGACAAAGAAAAACCCGTCTATATTCCCCTTTTTGAACAGTCGGGAAAAAGTTTCCGGCCTTTTCAGACTTATGGCGTATTGCTCAAATCGGAATATGTACTATTCAACAATCAGCGAGAACTGAAAATAGAATCGGAGGAAATAGACAAAGAGAGTCGAACACAAAAAAAACCTGCGGAAGGCATTGTCAGAATATGGAATACCCAGATCGAATTGTTACTGGAAACCTGCGAAAAAATGCTCGGCAAAATTGAGGTTCAGAAAAAATTAGACGAACCCAATTTTCACAACCATTTATTTGTTTCCAAAAATCTGAGTGCCCACATTTCGGCAAGTCTGGATACCGTGACCAACGAACTGCTGAACCTCAAACTCGACATCAAAAAAGCCCGTCATAGTTATGAGTCTATTAACCCGAATTGAAGAAGAACTTTCGGGATTTGTTCACTTTGGAGGAATGATGACCGAAAAGCTGCGAAGGGAAACCTCCGAAATGGTCATTATGTACCTTTATGACCCTGATTACGACGCAAACAAACGGCTGGAAGAAAGCCAGATTCCTTTTCGTTATCCCAATTGGTACGGGCTGTTGCAGCGGCTTTTTGGCTATAAAGAATTGCGCAATATTACCCGCAACAATGAAGACCTGACATTTAGTATCGCCAAAGATACACTTGCCTGGGCGCGCCGGGTTGCACGGCAATTTGAAGCAAATCCGGAACATTTTGAAGAAGAAGTAGAGCTAAAATATATTCTGGAGAATACCCGTGCTGTGAAAAAAAAACGCTGGCAGCAGATTCTCCTTAACCTGAAAGAGCGTTATCCCGCCCACGGTCGCAGTTGGGATTTTTACCGGGAGTCTTTATCGGAGATATTTTCGCGGATGGAAACAGAAACCCACGAGGATATCCGCCAAAGAATCAATCAGGATATGGACGTTTTGCAGAAAAATATTCTCGAAGATTGGAACAACTATTTTTACAATAAAAAACACGCGCTCGAAGAATCGTTTCTTGACAACTCCTTCTCTCGCTACGCTTCCGAGCTTATCCGAAAAGTCACCCAACTCAACGATTTGGGGGATTTGCTTTCGCCGTTTTACAATTTCCTCGGACACGTCTGGAGCGACTCTCTGGGCGCCTGGGAGCGTGTGGACTGGGACAAACTCGAAGAGTATGCCAAAAGCCTTCAACGCGACCCGCAACTGCGCGAACTCGCCGAGCTTCTCGGTCGTTGGAAAAACGCTGAAAAACAAATGGAAAACCAAAAACTCCAGCAACCCGTTCCGGAACGTGCGTGGAAACCCAATCCCTACGGAAAATCCGAAATCATTGGTATCCATCACAGCGACGACCTGAGTGCCATGCTGCCTTCCGAAATCGCCCTGCTCAGTTCGCCGGAAACCGAAATTATCCTGTCAAAAAAATTTGTCGAAAAAAAGCTCCTCACCTTCCAGTATCGCTCCGACAATATCAGCACCTCCCCGAAAAACAAAGAGGAAATCACCCAGATCGCCGATAGCAACCAACGCGGGCCGATGATCATCTGCATAGATACGAGCGGCTCGATGTTTGGTGCCCCGGAGCGGATAGCCAAAGCGCTGGCGCTGGCGATTTTAGAAATTGCGCTTAAACAAAAACGCAAGGCCTACCTGATTTCTTTTTCCACCGGTATAAAAACCATTGAAATGACAGGCCTGGAGCAAAACCTGGATCAGATGATAGATTTTCTTCGAATGAGTTTTCACGGTGGAACGGACATTCAGCCCGCATTAGAAGAAACCATTAAAATGCTGGGAAATGCCTTGTTTGGCAAAGCCGATGTTTTGATCATTTCCGATTTTGTTATCCCTCGCATCGAGCGCAAACTGTATGAAGACGTACTCAGGTTGCGCAGCGAAAACAAAACCAATTTTCACAGCCTCTACATCACCCGTCGGCACGACCCGCGTGTGCCACCCTTACCCATATTCGACAACCATTGGGTATATGACCTCGAAAACCCCAAAGTCATGCGGCAAATGGTGGATCATTTTGAGGTTTTTTTGGAGGAGGAATAACTATCGTAGGGAGAATCAAACCCCGATCGAAAACCCCGTTATCCAATCCTCACCTCATTGACCAGTTCCTGATGGTTTTCGAAATCGCTTAGGTTTTGGATCGTGGTCGTAGCAATCTGCGTGAGAGCTTCGCGGGTAAAAAAGCCCTGATGAGCGGTTACAATGACATTGGGGAAGGTGAGCAGCCGGGTGATGACCTCGTCAGAAATAATACTTTCCGAAAGGTCGTGGAAAAAAAGTTTGTCTTCCTGCTCATAAACATCTATTCCGAGATAGCCCAGTTTTTTATGTTTTAAAGCACTGATTGCGTCGAGGGTATTTATCAACTTTCCCCGGCTGGTATTGATGAGCATAACCCCCTCTTTCATTTTATCAAAAGCCTTTTTATCGAATAGATGATGGGTTTCCGGCGTCAGGGGACAGTGTAGAGAAATAATGTCGGATGAGGATAATAGTTCTTCAAAAGATAGGTAGTGTACGCCTTTTTCCTTCAGTCGGGGCGATTCAAACTTATCATAAGCAATCACTTTGCAGCCAAACCCGAGCATAATCTCGCAAAAGACGGCACCGATCTGGCCCGTACCTACTACACCGACTGTTTTCCCCACAAGATCAAAACCGAGGAGTTTTTCCAGCGAAAAATTGCTCTCCCGCACACGGTTGTAGGCTTTGTGAATTTTTCGGTTGAGGGTCATGATAAGAGCGAGCGCGTGTTCGGCTACGGCATGAGGAGAATAAGCCGGAACCCTTACCACTTTAATCCCCGCTTCTGCTGCCGCCGGAATGTCCACCTGATTAAACCCGGCGCAGCGGAGAGCGATGATTTGCACTCCGTTTTCCTTTAAGGCGGCAATCACTTCGCGATTGATTGTATCATTCACAAAGGCACAGATTGCGGTGTAACCTTTGCTCAGATTGACGGTCTCCATCGTCAACGGCGCTTCAAACCAGGTAAACCGATGATGTCCTTCGTGGTTATATTTGCCCAGGTATTCCCGGTCGTAAGATTGGGTACTGAATACGGCGACTTTCATGGGTTAAATGTACCCGCTTAAGCATTGGAAATCAATTTTTCTTTATTCGATCCCCTACCCGAATAACCCCCGGAGAAATAACCTTCACGTATATGCCCCGCAGGTGCATATAACGATTGGAAGGAGTATTGATAAATTTCAGTGCTTCGGTACCGAATCTTTCGGAAAACTTTATGCAGCCGTTGTGAGGCGTAGCCGTGACTTCCAGTAACACCTCTCCTATCTGCAATTGTTGACCTGCTGTCAGGTTTTGATCGCGAAGGTCAAAGTCGGCTACGATATTATCTCCGGCGAGTGCCATGCGTTGGGGATCACCTCCGGCGATAAGTTCCAGAATCCTGCTGTTCATCAGGGTAAGCTGGTCGCCATGTTCCGGCTCAAGGGCACTTTTGCCTTTCGCCCATCGGTCTCCTTCCATTCCCCCTTCGGGAGAAACATATACCTCTGCGCGGATTTCCCGCTCATTGGAGGCTCGGCGCACGATGAGCATTTTGATTTCGCCATTGTCTGAGGGCGCGTTCAGGATTTCCGGCAGACGGGCTTCAATTTCGGCAGAAGAAGTATAGGTTAAAGTCATAGATAAAAGAATTAGTTATTCGTTTTTTCGTACGGCTCTGGCCGTTATCGTCAGTGATGTACCTGCTTCAAGGGTCGTGGGAGTGAAAGTCACTTTACGGATTTCACCGGGTAAAAGATCAAAATAATTGTCGGAAAAAAAGCCTTCGATTTCCTCCACATCCAGATGAACTCCCTTCGCAAAAACATTCGAAGAAACCTCTACGGTATATCCATCATTTTCCGCCGAAACTTTTGTATTTAGCGTGGCCTCGGGCAAATCCAAGACTTTGGGCCGGGCGAAATAGAGGATGTTTTCGGAAATAACTTCGCCTTTTTCGCGCAAGTTTGTAGTCATTATCACGCGGTTTTCCATGCCCGCTGAAACCAGCGTTTCCACGGGTTTTTCAAAAAAATAGCGGCTGGAATTGGCATAACATTCTACCGGGATATTCTGGCTAAACAATATTTTCCCGTAAAAATCCATGAGTTTGATCTCCAGTTCTGCCTCTACGGGGGTCATTCGGTCGGAGACGACATATACTCTGACCTGCCCGTCATCAATTGTGGGGGAGACAATCACTTCCGCATAGGATTTTTTTACGGCATAATGACTGGCTTTCCACCGGCCAAAATAGTCGGTACTCGCCCAGGACATGGTAGGCCAGCAGTCATCTATCTGCCAGTAGAGGGATCCCATCGTATAAGGTTTGTTTCTGCGGTGGGCTTCCGTACCGGTTTTGAGGGCTTCTTTTTGGGTAAGCTGGCTGAAATAGACCAGTTCGGCAAAGTCTTTAGGATCGGGGAAATATTCTTTGACATAATACAAAATCATATCGTTGCCGCTAAACCCGGGCGCGATATAGGGCATAAATGACCTTTGCCGATGGCGCATGACTTCGGAGTCCATGTCGCGATCCCCTTCCTCGGTAAATGCCCGGATCGTGCGCATATCGGGATAAGCCTGGAGGCCATATTCACTGACAAATCGTGCGGTATTTTCTTTATAGGTGTCAAAGGGTTTTTGCTGAAACCAGATTCGCCAGTCGTGTTCGTCGCCAGAGATGTGATTGGCGAGTTCTTTAAATGCGGAGGAAGGAGAGGACGGCCAGAAAAACCGCTCCGGATCGTAGGTCTGGATGGCCTCTGGCAATACTTCGTAGAATACCCGCTCATACCCATGCCACAACTCCGCCGAATCTTCCGGGGAGAGGTTGTGGGTGGTCTGCCAGTTCCACTTATGCCAGGCAGTGAGGTTTTCGTTATTGCCACAATACAGGGCCAGGCAGGGGTGATTGCGCAGGCGTTTGATATTGTCAACAGCCTCCTGCTTTACATTTTCAATAAACCCCTCATCGGCGGGATACATGGCACAGGCAAACATAAAATCCTGCCAGATGAGGATGCCGTTTTCGTCGCAGAGATTATAAAACTCGTCATTTTCATAAATGGCTCCCCCCCATACGCGGAGCATATTCATATTGGCATCCACGGCAGCCTGAATGACCCTCCGGTATTGTTGGGTTGTTACGGTAGGATTGAGGTTGTGAGGAGGAATGTAATTGGCACCTTTCATAAAGACGGGAATACCATTTACTTCAAAGTGAAAGCTGGAGCCTGCTGGGTCGGGTTTTTGCACCAACTTTACTTCTCGTACACCTATTTTTTCTTTGTGGGAATGGATAAATTTCCCTTCGGCAGAAAGGCGAAAAGTAATGTCGTACAAGGGTTGTTCGCCCAAGCCATTGGGCCACCATAGTTCGGGCTTGAGAATATCAAATGGCAGTTCAGCCGTGAGGCTTCCGGGTTTGGCAGAAATAGTTTTTGTAGCGACAGGCAACGAAAGATCATTGACCCAGACCTCCAGTTCCAAATCTTCAGCGACCAACGCAGAAATATTTACAATTGCCTGATATTGAGCTTTTTCGGTAGAAATAGATTTTACTTCAAACCTGACGTCTTCGATCCGGGCGTAGTTCCATGCGATGAGTTCAACCGGACGCCATATACCGCTGGTGACGAGGCGTTGCCCCCAGTCCCAGCCATAGTGATAAGGCGCTTTACGGGTATGGACGCTGGTGCGTCGGTCCTGTGGGGCAAGTTCATTGGTAGCCGGAATAAGATAGGGCGTAGCCTTAAATTTTTTCATTCCCTCTTTGATCGGAGAATGGAAATAGACGCTCAAGTCATTATTGCCGGGCTTCAGAAAAGGTTTTACATCCACTTCCCATACACGAAACATATTGTCGCTACTCAGTATCAGCGAATCATTCAGGAATACATCTGTATATGTATCCAGTCCGTGAAACTTTAGCCTTGTTACATCCATGTCCCGAACACTGCGGTCAACGGAAAACGTCGTTTTGTATTCCCAGTCTTCCTCTTCGATCCATTGTACTTCCTTTTCCTGCATACGATACTGCGGATCGGGGATCTTCTGCAGATGGAGGAGATCGCTGTGGACTGTACCGGGAACCGTCGCAGGCAACCAGGTATTTTCATCCACTTTACGAAACTCCCAGCGGGAGTTAATAGGAATCCGGGAAAAATTCATAGAATCAGAGTTACAGGCAATGAAAAACGCCAGGAAAGTCAGGCCGGGAATCAGAAAGGCGTGAAACTTTTTCATACCGATAAAATAACAACAGCAGGCGTAAAAATAGAAAAATTTGTGTATGAATATCTTTGTAAAAGCAAGGGAGAAGCCGGGAAAAGATTTTTTGGCTGATAAGAAAGATTTGTCCTAATTTGACTCTTCTCTTCAAGTGTTTGGCATAGTTTGATAAACAGATTCTTGGAAAACATCTAACCTACTCCCTCATGAACTACGAACGCCGTACTTTTCTCAAAAACTCTGCTCTCGCAACCTCCGGTTTGCTCCTTGCGCCCTGGCTGCTTGAAAGTTGCAACTCGCCGGCTACCTCCCAGGCGGAAGCCGTAGTGAAAGAAATGTTTTTTAAAATTTCACTCGCCGAATGGTCGCTGCATAAAACCCTCTTTTCGGGCAAACTGACTAATATGGACTTTCCTTCTGTGGCCAAAAATGAATTTGGCGTGGACGGCATCGAATATGTCAATCAGTTTTTTAAGGATAAAGCCAAAGATACGGCTTATCTCACCGAACTGAAAACCCGTGCCGACGACCTCGGCCTTCAGACACTCCTGATTATGATTGACGGGGAAGGCAGCCTTGGCGCACCCGAAGAAGCTGAACGCCGCAGCGCCGTCGAAAACCATTACAAATGGGTCGAAGCCGCCAAGTTTCTCGGCTGCCACTCCATACGGGTAAATGCACACGGGGAAGGCACGGCGGAAGAAGTTCATGCCGGAGCGGTACAAGGTTTAGGAAGCCTGGCCACTTTTGCCAAAGACTTTGGGCTGAACGTCATCGTCGAAAACCACGGTGGATACTCCTCCGACGGTAGCTGGCTCACCGCTGTCATGGCGGAAATCGCCATGGATAACTGCGGCACATTGCCCGACTTTGGTAACTTCTGCCTCAAACGCACCGAAAATGGCTGCGCCGAACAATACGACCGCTATAAGGGCGTAACCGAAATGATGAAGTACGCCAAAGCCGTTAGTGCTAAAACCAATGATTTTGATGCTTCTGGCAACGAAATCAATACTGACTACAAACGTATGATGCAAATCGTCAAAGACGCCGGATACCGGGGGTTTGTCGGCATCGAATACGAAGGCCAGACCCTTGACGAATACGCCGGAATCAAAGCTACTAAGGCCCTGCTCGAAAAAGTGGGCGCAGAATTGTCTTAACCGCTCACGCTAATATGGGAAAATTACAAAATTTTTCCCCGATCCTCGTCACAGGGGCTTCGGGGTATATCGCTTCTTGGATCATCAATTGATTCGCGATGGTTTGGTAAAAGAGAAAAAACGCTAAAGCCCTTTCATTTTCTCTGCAAACTCGCGAATCACGCGGATGGTGCTTTCGTCTTTGTCATAGATGGAATACCAGCCCTGATATTCATGTGGAGGATCGCCGATAAAGTCATCCCCTGCTTTCCATACAGAATGAGGCTGACTCGGACGACCTTCGCCTCCCCATGCCCAAAAATTGGCCCCCGCTACAGGGGTGCCTTTTTGTGCCAGTTCGAATATTTGTTCAAACATAAACCGGTAATAAGAGTCGCGCAGGGTTACGGGCGTACCGCTGTCGTGGTTGTTGTTGTCGCGGGAAATCCCAAACTCTTCCAGTACAAGGGGTTTGTTGAGTTTTTTTGCCTGTTGTACATGTTTCAATAGATATTTTTGGGCTTTCGCTTGCGCTTCGGGCAGCGTTTCTTGTCCTCTTTCGGGGTCAAACCAGCCCCAGTTTTGCACCCAGATATGGATGGTTGTATAGTCAATATTGGGTATAACATGGTCTTTGGCAAAATTCGTTCCGGCAAATTTGCTCGAAGTGGCTCCTTCACTGCCGACGGTTACGAGGTGGTTTTTGTCAAGAGTTTTGATAAAAGCCGCGCTCCGTTCGATCCAAGTGCGATAGGCGTCGGGCTTCAGGATGCCGCGTGGTTCGTTGGCGAGTTGCCAGGCCATGATGGTGGGGTCGTCGCGGTAGGTTTTACCGGTATAGGGGTTTGTGCGCTGAATGATAAAAGCGAGGTGCTGTTCAAAGGCTTTCATCGCCGATTCATTGGTATAGAAATCGGTGGTAAAAAACTGGTAAGTACCCCAGTCGCCGCCTTCGGCTGGCGGTGGGTAGGGAATTCTTCCTCCTTTTTGCCATACTAGATATTGTGCCATGCCGCCCGACCAGGGCCAGAAATTGTTGAGGCAGACGACCCCAAACATTTTCCTTTTGCCCATTTCTGCCAAAAGAAAATCGAGGCCGTCAAGCACTTCTTTGTTGTATTCACCCGGGCGCGTTTGCAGTGCGGGTGACATTCGCCAGGGTTCTTCATCGGGACCTTCACTACCCGCCATAATACGCAGGTTTGTGATCCCCATACTCTGCAACCTGTCCAGTTCGCGGATCAGTCGGTCGCGGTCACCACCTGCGCCTTTAGAGCCCAGATTGAGTCCGTACCAAAAGTTGGTGCCGAGAAAGTAGTAGGGTTTTCCTTCATAGAGAAAACGTGCCCCATCGGTAGTGATGAAGGCGTTTTGGGCATTTGCCATAAGCCAGAAAGAAATTAAGAAGATAATAAACAACAGGGGCTTTTTCATAGAGGCGAAATATTGGGCAGGTAAAATAAGAATTATTTTAATGGTTATTATATAGTGGAACACCGACTAGCGGGTCATTAATGCAATTTTTCGGGGATGAATTTTGGCAATTCATTTTCCAGAAAATTTTCGAGTCCGCTTATTTTTATTTTGTCCGAGTACGCCCAAGTGTTGCCATAAGGGACTAGAATAAATTGGGCTTCCGGCTGAATATCTTCCACACTTTGGTAAAATCCTCGAGAAGGCACGGGTTCTAATGCGTACTTAATTTCGATACAAATTTTTTTCCCGTCCGCCATTTCCAGCAGGACATCCACTTCAGCACCGCTCTGGGTGCGGTAATAGTACAACTGCCCCCGTCCTGCCAAAGCACGGCGGATTTCTTCGATTACATAACCTTCCCACGAAATGCCTATTTTCGGATTTCCCTGAAGCTGGTCAAAATCCCTCACAAGCAATAATTGATGTAATAATCCTGAGTCCCGAATATAGATTTTAGGGGATTTGGTAAGTCGTTTTCCCACATTTGTAAACCAGGGTTGAAGACGGGTAATGAGAAAGCTACCTTCGAGTAAATCTAAATACCGATTTACGGTTGATGCTGAAATTCCTAGCGAATTAGAAAGTGTGCTGATGTTTTGTTGTTCACCGTGAATGTGCCCCAGCATACGCAATAAACGATTAAATAAAACCGGGTTTACATCTATTCCCATAGATCGCAAATCGCGCTCGATGAAAGATTGAATAAACTGCTGTTGCCATTGCCAAGTGAATTCCAGTTGAGGGGCAAGACAAGCATCCGGAAAACCGCCCCGAAGCCAGTGGTCGGTCATCGTCATCTGATGGCGGACTTCCGGATAACTAAAAGGCATTAATTCCGAATAGTGAATTCGTCCGGCCAAAGATTCGGAACTATGCCGCAATAAATCGGGTGAAGCCGAACCTAATAAAATAAATCGGGTGGGTTCTCTCTTTCGGTCAATCAAAGCACGAAGCAGGGGAAATAATTCAGGCATTCGTTGAATTTCATCAATAATCACACATTTGTCGAGATGCTGTTCCAAAAACCATTCTGCACGTGACAGCCGAAATCGGTCGCTGTCCAACTCAAGATCAAGATACAGGGTCTGTTTTTGTAAATCGGCCTGAATTTGTTTGGAGAGTGTGGTTTTTCCAACCTGGCGAGGTCCCACGATTCCCAATGCGGGGAAAAAACTCAGACTTTTGAGTAAATGAGGGCTAATTAGACGTGTAATCATAAGACTAATATAACGATCATCCTTGTAAATTACTAACTCGACTTAGTAATTTACAAGGATGATCTATTTTTCGCACGCTGAGCGTTTTCGTTTTTATCGCAGTTCGGGTCGTGTAAATACATCCAGTTGCAGCCCTGCCCATGATCCCAGTGAGCCGACTCCTGTTTCTTCTACTCCGGGAAAATAGGCCTGCTCGGGGGTAAGTTCGGTCTCCGGTACGGCTCCCAGTATGTGGTACATATACTCGTGATACTGAGGGAAGTCGCGGAGATTGTTGTGGCCGCCGCCTTTGATCGTAATCAATGTGCCTCGCTCTCCCAATACGCGCACCAACCGACGGCTCATCGAATAGGGAATGGTCAGATCGCGTGTTCCGTGGTAAATGTAAACCGGAAAAGAAACGTTCTCCAGAAACTTATCGGTGCGTACTTTAAACCGGGACACACGTTTGACCGGAACAAAAGGAAGATACCGCTGAAAAAGATGCAAGAGGCTGTAATAAGGCGCATCCAGAATCAGTAGGCGGGGATGGTTTTCGGAAGCAACTTTGGCGGCAAATCCCGAACCCATGGAACGCCCATAGACGATGATATTATTTTCTCCGTAACGTTCGGTCAGCCAGTCGTAACCATAAAGTGCGTCGTGAAACAGTCCGGCTTCCGTTCTTTTGCCCCGGCTTTTCCCAAATCCCCGGTAGTCAATCATCATCACGTCGTAGCCTTTGCTGGTAAAGTCGCGCGAAAATTTTGCCCAGCCTTTAATGCTGCGGGTATTTCCATGAAAATAATAAACTACTCCCCGCGAGTTGGGCACACGAAACAATAACCCACTGATGACGGCTCCCGGCTCAGTGTCGAAAGTTAGTTCTTCAAAGGGGTAAGGATAATTGAATCGAAAATAAAGAGGCAATTTTTCCGGATGGAATAAAAACCATTCCTGAATCAGGTAAACGATCACCATGATGACCGGATAAAACAGAATAATTCCACCCAGAATGTACCAGATCATAGCTAAAGTAATAGTAGTCTGCCTGAATGTACATATCTCCGGGCAAAAAGGAAAATATTAAAGTGCAAGTCCCATTCGGAAACTAGTCACAGGCAGGAACTGCCAGCCTTTTTCGCCACCTTTAGGATGAAAAATTTTGGAACGGACCGGGTCTCCGTAAGAAAATTTTGCACCGATATTAAAATCCAGAAACCCACGTCGCATAATGCGTCTTTGAAAACCCCACCCCGGGGCGATAGAAAAATTGTCGGAATACAACAGCCCCGACTTGTCCGTAGCCGTCCATCCTTTTTGAGTGGGCATAAGCCGGGTGCTGAAATTTAAGCTAAAGTAATTGGCAGAGAGATTATCGGCGCTTCTTCCTGTCAGAATCCGCGCGGGTTGATTGTAGTAATACCGAGGTCCCAAAGCGACTCCGATTATATCTTTTTCTGAAATAAAAATTGAAGGGGGGGTAGTACCGCTTGAAATCTGCCAGAACGAAGAAATTTCGCCGGCGAGAGACCAGGAGGTGAAAATTTTTCGTTCATATCCGATGCGGAATACACCCTGCATACCACGGGTATTCATTACCTGAATGAGGCTTAGCATGTCGAGCTTTAGCATTTGTTCTTCCGGTACGTGGAAGGAAAACAATTTTGACTCGGAAGGCGGGAAAGTATCTTCCGGCGAAATCCGGTTTTGCCCGTAGGTATAGTTGACGATGAGCCAGAAGGTTACAACAGCCAGGTGTAAAACATGCTTCATAAGACCAGAATTAAGTCGCCGGAGAGCATAAATATAACAAAAAATTAATTCATATTATGGATTAATTTTTTGTTATAATTTTTACACCAACGTTGGTTCGTTCTGAATCAGTATTTATTCCTGAATACCGCATGCCTTTTTCCGCAGTTCACGGATGAGTTCTTTTCGCTTTTTTTCAAGGCTTTGCAGGCGTTTTTCGGTGCCGGGATTACCGCCCTGCTCGTCGAGCAGGCGGATCATACTATCCCGCATGGTGGTAATAGATTTAAGCATATCCATTGCGGGTTTAATCTGTTCTGATTCCTGATCCGGCAGTTTTTCAATACAGGTTCTCAACTCCTTTTCCTGTTCGGCGAGTTGGTGTTCATATTCAGTAATTTCTGCTTTCGAGAGTGGCAATGCCGGATCCAGTTCTTTTTCCGAAAAAGTTGTGGGACTTTGCGGCACGACCGCCTGGGGTCGGTACAACCATAAAGAACCTGCGGTAATGAGTAAAAGCGCAGAAATCACGGCTACCCATTGAACCCGGTTAAAAGTAAACGGTGAAAATCTTCTTATTATCGCCTGAGGTTTGTTTTGCTCGTGCGACAAACTTTGTTCGATCCGGTTCCAGACCCGATCATCGGGGGTATAAACGGGCAATTTTTGCAGCGTTTCCCGAAGGTTTGATTGATTTTTTTCTTCCATCATCGTACTCCCAGCCCTTTAAGTTTCTTTTGCAGTTGCTTTTTTGCGTAATACAATTGCGATTTAGAGGTGCCGGTAGATATGCCCATCATTTCGGCAACTTCTTTATGTGAATATCCTTCTATTTCAATCAGTACAAATACCGACCGATAGCCCGGAGGTAAGGACTGAATGGCCTGTTCGAGGTATTCGGTATCAAGGGTATGTCCCCAATCTATGGTTTCCGGCTGTTTTTCATCTTCGAGGGAGGTCATTACAACCTCGCGCCGGATTTTTCGGTAAGCCGTTCTCACAACGATTGTTTTGATCCATGCGCCGAGGCTGGAAGCACGGCGAAACCCGGCAATTCCTTTAAAAACTCCAATAAAAGCTTCCTGCAGAACATCCTGCGCCAGGTCAAAATCATTCGTAATGCGATAACACAAGGTGTACATCGCATCCTTATATCGGTCATACAATTCTTTCTGCGCCCGCCGGTCACCGGTAAGGCAATCGGTGATCAGTTTTTGTTCTTTTTCGCTGATCTTGTAGCCTTCGCCGTTCATTGTTTGCCCATCTGCTTTAAGATAAAGTGCCGGGAAATTATACGAGGGTTGTACGGTCAAAATAAATTTTTGGGGATAGAAGGAAGTTCGATCGTAAAGCAGGTTCCCTCCCCAAACACAGATTCAACGGAAATGGTGCCTCCCAGTTTTTCTAATGCTTCGCTCACGATATAGAGTCCGATGCCGGAACCCTGGCTGTTTTTGGTTCCGCGGTAAAACATATCAAAAATTTTGTCTTTGCTCTCAGAGGCGATCCCGATTCCATTGTCCTCAATTTTGATGGTTACCCTGTTTTCATTCCCGGTTATATCTATAGCAACGAAAGGATGGCTTTTGGAGAGGTCGCTATACCGAAATCCATTGGAAATAATGTTGTTGAAAATCATTTTCAACCGCATGGGATCGGAATAAAATTCTCCGGAAATATCAATTTTTACGGTTTTTTCAATCTTTTCATTTCCGGGTGCAAATTGTAAAACTTCGAGAACGTCTTTTATCAGCGGTTCAAAATCTATTTTCTGACTTACCAATTGGGCGCGCACATTGCGGGAATACCCCATGATATCCCGGATAAAATTGTCCAGTTTATTAATACTCCGGTCCATCAGGTCGTAATAGTGGCTTCGGTTTTCGTCGCAGGTTTCAAGCCGCGAGATGTCTATCAGCCCTTTGACCGATACAAGGGGTGCTCGCAGGTCATGGGAAACACTATAAACAAATTTGTCCAGTTCCCGGTTGACTTTGATGAGTTTTTGGTTCTGCTCTTTGATTTTGCGTTCGTCCTCGCGCATTTTAGTTACGTCTCTGATTGCCCCGTCAAAGAAAACCTGCCCTTTTTCGTCCACGGTTTTTATACTGCTCATCAACCCCCAGAAGACCGTACCATCTTTGCGTTTAAATTCGGCTTCTTCATTGGTGAAATAGGTATTTTCCTGCATCATGTTGCGAAAATCCTGTCTGCGGGCCGGATTGACATATAAAACCCCCGCATCAAGCAGCAAAACCTCTTCTACCGAGTCATAGCCAAACATTTCGGCGAAGGCTTCATTGACATACAGAATACCATTGTTGGGGGTACTTCTGAAAATGCCTTCCCGAATGCTTTTGTTGATGGAGGAAAGCAATTGTTGCTGGCTACGGGCTTTTTCCTCAATCAACTGTCTGCGCGTAATATCACGGGCGAAAAAAGAAAATCCCGAAATATATCCATCCGCCTCTGCAATGGGGTTAAAGGAGTATTCAAAATAATATTCCTTCCCTCTGATATTCAGGTTTTCGATAGTTTTAAAGGTATCACCTTCAAGTACCCGTGCGACTCGGTGTTCCCAATAGTTGATTATTTCCGGGGAAAGCACCTTTTTCAGATTCATGCCCGGCTCCAGCGGGAATCCCAATATCTTCTTGGACATTTTTCGGAGGGAAGAATTGGAAATCAGGATTTTATAATCATGGCTGGCAGAGAGAATCATATCCGGGGTATTTTCTACCAGAGCGGAGAGATTGGCTTCTTTTAGCGCGATTTCGCGGGTTCTCTCCGAAATTTGCCCTTCCAGCATGTTATTGTGCTCACGAGACTCGCGTATCATGTCTTTTACGTCTCGCTGTAGCATCTCCGCCGCGTCCATAAGAATACAAAAAGGATCGTTATCCGTTCGTTCATCAAAATTGCCAGGAGTAAAATTTTCATCCCAGGTGATACTGCTCATCGTCCTGAATAATTGGTCAATTCGTTTTTGTTGGTGTAATTTTAGATTTTCGATTTCTTCCTTCAGAAATTTGATCTGAAGGTTTTTGGCCTGCTCTTTTGAGCGACCCGGCCCGTTTTTAAAAGGCCATATTTTTCTAATCGGGTTTAGGCTCCATTTTCGCCCGGAGGGGGCCGACGGGGGAAGGGTTCGCTTTAACTGTAAAAATTTCTCCGGTTCAATCCTTTGTTTGGGAATTTTTGCCAGTTGATTTTCCTGGCGATACTGACCGATGTATTCAAAAGCTTCTTCCTGAGATTTGCAGGTAGTAAAAAGCACTCTTTTTTCAAATCTGCCCAATAGGTTGAAAAGAGTGCGAATCATATAATTGGGGGAAACAATAAGCAGGTACTCCACATATCCTTTTGCAAAAAAACGGGCTACGGATAGTTGCGAAGCTTTCCGTGCAGATACATTTACCCAGTTCAAATCCGAAACATCTGCTATAACAAAAAAACTTGTGGGCAACCCGGCACTTTCATATAATTCAAATATACCTTGGATGAGAATGTCTGAGGCGGTCTGATCTTTTTCTTCCAATACTCCACTAAACTTCAGAATAATAATTTTATCATCTATAACTTCTGCTTCCAATACGCAGGATGAATCTCTGCTCACGTAAAGCAGTTCCTGCGGTAATAAAGAAGAGCAAAAATATTTGGTGGCCGGGACAGTATTCATAGAAAATAATAATCAGTCTCAGACTCTCCTTATGCTCACAATCTGAAACCTAAACCTAATGCTTTCCCACTTCCAAAAAAAAAGTAAAGCCTTCACTTTCTTAGGAGTGGGTTGTAGGTAGTTTCGTCCCTGAAAATCGGTTAATAATGCAAATCAAAGGGGGCAATACTTACTTTAAGAAACTTTTTATTCATTCTCTTACCTCATTCATTCTTTAATTCTGGCCACTTATACAAAAAAACTGCTATTTTCCGTAGTTGATTCACTTTCGGATTTCCGTCTAATTATTACTTTTGATTATGGCAAAACTGACATTTCTCGGCTGCGGAGATGCTTTTGGCAGCGGCGGTCGTTTGTACACCTGTTTTCTGCTTGAAACTGCCGGGAAAAAAATACTGATAGATTGTGGAGTTTCTGCGCTGATTTCCATGAAAAAACAGGGCGTAACTCCCTCCGAAATAGATGCTATTGTCATTAGTCATCTGCATGGGGATCATTTTGGGGGAATTCCCTTTTTTCTACTCGATGCACGGTATATTTCCCGTCGTACCAAAAACCTGATTATCGCCGGGCCGCAGAATATCGCCAGCCGCTCCGCGATTCTCAGCGAAGCTCTTTATCCTAATTCCTGGCTTGCCGACCGCGGGTTTGATCTTGAATTTGAAGAAATGTATGCCGGCCAGACCACAAGTCTTTCCGGAGTCAAAGTAATTCCTTTTCCCGTGGTACATCCCAGCGGCAGTTCCTCCTTTGGCTTGCGTATCGAGTGTGAAGGAAAGGTGCTGGCCTATTCTGGTGATACCGAATGGACCGACACCCTGATTCCGCTTTCTGCTCAGGCCGATATTTTTGTCTGTGAATGTTACAAATACGATGAACAGTTGCGTTTTCATCTCGACTATCAGACTCTGCGGGCAAATTACCACCAGCTTAGCTGCCGGAAAATGATCCTCACCCACATGGGAAATGAAATGCTGGCAAAAACCGATGAATCGGTTTTTGAATGTGCTTTCGACGGGATGGTCGTGGAGTTTTAGACCTTTTCGGTGTAAAACTCCCGGATATGCAGCAGCATGTCATGGGCCATGCTCTCTAAATCAAACTCCGGCTTCCAGCCCCAGTCTGCGGTAGATTCCCGGTCGTCTATACTTTGGGGCCAGCTTTCGGCAATAGCTTGCCGAAAGTCGGGCTTATAGTCGCAGGAGAATAAGGGGATGTGTTTCTGTATTTCGGCTGCCAGAATGGCGGGGGTAAAACTAATTCCTGCGAGATTGTAGGAAGATCGGACTTTTACCGCTTCGACAGGAGCGTCCATAAGCGATAAGGTAGCGCGAATGGCATCGGGCATATACATCATCGGCAAAGCCGTATTTTCACCCAGAAAACTCGTATAATGCCTCGCTTTTACTGCCTCGTGAAAAATTTCCACGGCATAATCGGTGGTGCCTCCGCCGGGTAATGTTTTATAACTTATCAGTCCGGGGTAACGAAGGCTTCGCACATCCACTCCATACTTTTGGGCGTAATATGCGCACCAGCGTTCGCCTGCCAGTTTGCTGATGCCATAAACCGTCGAAGGATCCATTTCACAGTGCTGAGGTGTATTGACGCGGGGAGTAGATGGGCCAAAAACAGCGATAGAACTGGGCCAGAACACTTTTTCGAGCGATAATTCTCGGGCGGCTTCCAGCGTGTTGAGCAGGCTTTTCATATTGATTTCCCAAGCCAGTTGGGGTTGCTGTTCGCCTTTGGCTGAA
The DNA here is from genome assembly GCA_033764335.1 of Bacteroidia bacterium. Classification (GTDB taxonomy): domain Bacteria; phylum Bacteroidota; class Bacteroidia; order J057; family J057; genus JAGQVA01. The sequence continues at coordinate 49,938 of JANRJC010000047.1, forward strand.
AGTATCGCGGCCAGGTTATAAAGGGTGCCAATATTATAATCGGAAATGACCTGATAAAGAGCCTGCTTATCCAGAACGTCGAGTTTCAGAAAGGTAAAATCGGTTTTCTGTTCTGGTAAACGAATATCCGTAGCCACTACAGAATCATTACCGTATCTCCGGGTGAGTTCGGCGATAAGCTCGCTCCCGATCTGACCAAGAGCACCGATGACAAGTGTCCGTTTAGTTTTTGTATCAGCTAGCATTTTAGAATTTCTTCGAAGAAAATAAGCTGCTAAATTATAAATTTCTCGGCATAGCGACAAAAAATGTGGAGCCTTTACCGGGCTGTGACTCAACCCAGATTCTTCCTCCGTGGTTTTCGGCTATTTTCCGGCAGATGGCCAGTCCGATGCCTGTGCCTTCGTATTGTTCGCGCTGATGCAGCCGTTGGAAAATGGAGAATATTTTTTCCTGATAAGCCTCGTCTATCCCAATTCCATTATCGGTGACAGAAAAAACCACTTCCTTTTCCGTCTCTTTGCTTTCAACCCGTATCTCCGGCGGTTCTGAACCCCTGTATTTCAGCGAATTAGAGATAAGATTCAGAAATAACTGGCTCAGTTGGGAAGCATTGGCTTTTATCCGTGGCAACCACGATACAACGATATGGGCACCGGTTTCTTCAATCGTGGGCCGAAGGAGTTTTAAAGAAGAATGGACTACCTGCTCTACGTCCGTAACCTCAAACTTTGGGTGGTCTTCATCTATCTGCGCATAAATCATCAAATCCTTTAATAATGCGTCCATACGATGAACGCCTTCCTCAACAAAGCCCATATATTCATAAGCGTCATCATCAAAGAGGTGATTATAACGCCTTTTCAAAAGGCCGGTATAAGAGGCGATCATGCGCAGCGGTTCTTTGAGGTCATGGGAGGCTACGTAAGCAAACTGCTCAAGCTCTTTATTGGTACGGGCGAGTTCCTGATTTTTGGCATTGAGCAGGGTATTGGCTCGCGCCTGAATGCGATTTCGGCTGAATAAAACAAGTGCCAGCAATGAAAACAGGATAAAGGCAATAATGCCTCCTATCTGATAAAGCCGGGCTTTTTCCTGCTGCAGGGCCAACTCTTGGTGATTTTCAATGTTCCGTATTTTCTGAGCGACCGTAAGGGCTGCCGTTTCTTTTACTACATTTTCATTAAAGAGTGAGTCGTGGAGTTGTTTGTCCAATTTCTGAAACTGATATGCTTCCCGGAGATTACCCGCCTGAAAATGTATGTCTGCCAAGAGTCCGAGGATATCATCACCATGACGACCCAGCCCCATTTCATCGGTATATTTCAAGGCTAGTTCCGCCGATTCCAGTGCTTGGGTGTAGTTTTGTTTCGAAGCATACATTCGTCCCATACTCACCAGATTAGAGATTTCTCCAGCTTTGTACCCCAGTTCCTGGTTTAGTTTTAAACCTTCTGTCAGGTAATACATTGCAGAGTCTGTAAAATGGGTATGAGAATAAATTTCCCCCAGAAGGCTAATCGCATAAGCTTTGCCCACGGGATATTGAATAGAATCGGCATACGCCTTTGACCACCGAGCAAAATAAAAAGCCTTGTCAATGTTTTTTTGGTTGAGGAATGTATTGCCACGTCCGGCAATACAGGTAAAAATCATCTGGCTCCAGTTTGCCTGACGGGAGACAATATAAGCAGAGTCATTGTAAGCCAGTGACTGGTCATAAGCCTTCTGGTCAAAAAACGTAGCAGAAAGCAGGTAAAGACTATAGGCCAACCCCATCGAGTCTTTTGTGGCTTCGAGGTTATCCATTGCTTGTCGTTGGTATTCCAGCGATTTTTCCACTTCTCCGATATTCAGGTATATACTGGAGATGTGGGCCAAAGATTTAGATGTTTTGACAGGCGCGATATTTTTTTCATTTAGCTGAAGTACCTTATTAAAGTGGGACAATGCCGTAGGAAAATCCCCCGTCAAATAGGAAATATACCCTAATTGATAATGCGTTTCTACCATGAGAGAATCAGAGGCGGCAGCTTTGGCTGCTTCCAAAGCATGTTGAAAAGGTTCTTGTGCATGAGGATAAGAACCTTTTTCGATGTATTCCGCACCTATTTGAAAATAGAGGCGGGCAACCTGCACATGCTCTCTGGCATTTTGTAATCGCTGGATGGTCTTTTGAAGGCTGTCTGAATCCGGGTCGTCTCCGGGAGGAGAGGCCAAAACCAAAACCACAGAGCAAGTGCTAATCAACGCGGATAAAATCCGGAGAAAAGTTCTCACGTGGTTAAATTACGAAACAATTTGTTTTCGCAATAGGTCATTGCGTAAACTTAGCTTTTTTTCTGCCTGATCGGGTTAAATGACGGTTTTGACTTCCGCTGTCAGTTTTTCCAGGGTAGCTTTGGCGTCGCCAAAAAGCATACGATTTTTTTCGTGGAAAAACAGGGGATTATCAATACCGGCATACCCCGGATTCATACTTCTTTTCAGCACAATGGTATTTTTTGCCTTTAAAATCTCCAGAATCGGCATGCCGTAAATGGGACTCGAAGGATCGTCAAGCGCGGCGGGGTTTACCACGTCATTTGCTCCGACCACAATTACCACATCCGTATCAGCCAGGGCGCGATTGGCGTCATCGAGGTCGAGTAGCTTGGTATAAGACACATCCGCTTCTGCCAGGAGCACGTTCATGTGGCCGGGCATACGCCCTGCCACCGGGTGAATGGCATAAGAAACGGACACACCATTTGCCTCAAGAATAGATTCCAACTCATGACAGGTTTTTTGCGCCTGTGCTACGGCCATTCCGTAACCCGGTACAATTACCACTGAACGAGAATAGGTCAGCAGAATTGCCGTATCATTAAGCGTGATTTCCCGGATGCTGCGATCTCCGTCGTGTACTTTTGCGGGTCCGGTAGAACCAAATCCGCCAATAAGCACATTCCAGATCGAGCGGTTCATGGCCGTACACATAAGAACGGTGAGAATCACCCCTGACGCTCCGACGAGGATACCCCCGACAAGCATGACCTGGTTGTCGTAAACCAGCCCGGCGAGTGCACCCGCAACGCCTGAAAAGGCGTTGAGTAAGGCGATTACCACGGGCATATCGGCACCGCCAATAGGGATAACAAAGGTCACCCCGTATATATGGGCCACAATCATAACTACCAGTATCAGCGTGAAAGCTCCGCTTGCCGCAGGGCTGATCATGTTGTAAACAATACCTGCCACAATCAGGGCCAGGATGATCAGGTTCACCGTCGTTGACTGTGGGATACGCACTTTGCGATCATCTATCAGGTCTTCGAGTTTGGCGTATGCAATCATACTTCCGGTAAAGGCAACCGCCCCGACAAACATCGCCAGAAGAGCCGTTACATGGCTTCCTGCACCTACCGCGCCGGCACCTCCGGCGTTATAAAGTTGCTGATGGTCATACAATTCCACCATAGAAATGGCTACCGAACAGGCTCCGCCCAGCCCATTGAAAAGCGATACCATCTGGGGCATTGCCGTCATCGCTACTCGCTTCGAAGAAATCAAACCGATAGCAGTGCCAATTGCAAGCCCAAGCAGGATCAGTAAAAAGTTATTATCTCCCTTTTCCAGTGGAAGGAGAAAAGTTACGAGAATAGCGATACCCATACCGACAGCCGCCCATAAATTGCCCGCACGGGCAGTGCGGGGGCTACTCAGCTTCCGCAGACCAATGATGAAAAAAATGACTCCGGTCAGGTATCCCAGGTTTACGATCTGATTCAAAACCATATCGGTTATTTTTTATTTTTTCTTTTTAAACATTTCGAGCATACGGTTGGTCACAGCATGACCGCCCACCACGTTGATCATACCAAGTATAACGCCCAGAAATCCGAGGCTAAGGGTAAAATAGTCGTTGGATTCTGCCTGCCGTACCAGGATAATAGCACCAATCACCACAACGCCGCTGATGGCGTTTGAACCAGACATAAGCGGAGTATGAAGCACCGTCGGAATATGAGCAATCAACTCAAAACCGAGGAATCCCGCCAACACCAGCACATACATCATGGTGAGGTTTTCTGCGATAAACTGAAAGATTGATTCCATCAGAAAAATATTTGGAGGTTAACAAAGTCAAGCTTTTGCTGTCTCTTTCGGTGAACCCAAGTAGGTCGCCGCTACGATTTCATTGCTGAAATCGAGACCTTCAATGCCATTTTTGAAGACATATTTGAAAAAATTGAACAGGTTATTGCTATACAGCTTGCTGGCATCACGGGGCATTGAAGAGGGTAAATCGGATTTTCCCACTACGGTAATGCCTTTAAAATTGATAATTTCTCCGTTTTGGGTAACGGCACAATTTCCGCCGGAAGCCGCCGCAAGGTCAATAATCACACTGCCCGGCAGCATAGCTTCTACTGTTCTTTGTTCGATCAGCAAAGGTGCTTTCCGCCCCGGAATATTTGCGGTTGTGATGACTACATGAGAGCGCGCGGCGCGTTCATGGATAAGCTCTTTTTGTTTCCGAAGGTATTCTTCGCTTTGCTCTACGGCATAACCTCCTGCGGCTTTATCTTCACGGGCACCTTCTACTTCCACAAATTTGGCCCCCAGACTCTCCACTTCTTCCCTCGCTGCGGAGCGCACATCAAAAGCTTCCACCGTTGCCCCCAGCCGTTTTGCCGTAGCAATCGCCTGCAAGCCGGCAACACCCGCTCCCAAAATCAATACTCTCGCCGGAGGAATTGTACCCGCCGCCGTCATCATCATCGGGAAATATCCGGGTAATAAATTCGCTGCCATAACAACCGCTTTGTATCCCGCCAATGAAGCCATCGAAGACAGCACGTCCATAGACTGGGCAATCGTAGTACGAGGAATACGGTCAAGGCTAAAAGGCAATATGTTGGTTTGCCGAAGTTTTTCCGCTTTTTCTTTTTCGACCAGCGGATTAAACAGGGAAATCAACACACTTCCGGCTTTCATCATCGCTATTTCACTTTCTTCGGGGGGCGAAATAGTCGTAATCAGATCGGATTGACTCAAGATGGATTCACGACTGACAATCGAAGCCCCTGCATTTGTATAAGCAGAGTTGATATAGGAAGCGGCAACGCCTGCCATATCTTCTAGTTTTACTTCGTGGCCACTTCCGGTCAGTTTCGATACCGTATCGGGTGTCAGCGAAACCCGGGCATCATTTTTTTCTTTGAGAATACCAATGATCATGGTGAGTGAATATAATGGGTACTGGGATATTCCCGTAATAATCGAAGTTAAAAGGATTTTAGCCTTTGTACAAAAGACTTTTATCCTTTTGTTGATGACTTTTGTCCTTTTTGTTTGGCGGGGCAATATACCGCAATCTTTTTGAAAAAACAGAAGGGGGTGTAACTTGTAATGTCGTTTTCAAAAACTCATTCATGATCGGTATTCCGTATTCCATAGACACCCTTGCGGTCATGGCCTCTGCCATAGACCTGTTTCAAGGGTTATATCCACCTTCTCCGATAAATTATATCGCCTTTGACACAAGGTTTATCAGCCACGGAAGCCAGACGATATTTGTGGCCATTCGCACCGGTAACCGCGACGGACATGACTTTATCAAAGAGGCCTGGGAAAAAGGGGTGCGAAATTTTATGGTTGAAAAACCGGTTTCAATCCCCGGCATTAATTATGTTCTCTGTGAAAGTACGGTGAAAAGCCTCCAGCATTGGGCACAGTTGCACCGACAAAAGTTTGATTACCCGGTCATCGGAATTACCGGTAGCAATGGAAAAACTACCGTTAAGGAATGGCTCGCGACTTTGCTGGAAATGCAATTTCAACTGGTCAAAAGCCCGATGAGTTACAACAGCCAACTGGGGGTGCCGCTATCGGTTTTGCAACTTCGCCCCCATGTGGATATGGCGATCATCGAAGCGGGCATTTCTCGCACGGGGGAAATGGAGGTTCTCGAAAAAATTATCCAGCCTACCATCGGCATCCTCACCCACATGGGAGTCGCTCATGCCGAAGGATTTGAATCCTTTAATCAAAAACTTTCGGAGAAAGTCCGCCTTTTCTCGCACAGCAAAGCCGTGCTTATCGGTTCTCAACAACCGGAGGTTACGGCGTTGCTCAAAGAATACAATCTTCCGGTTTTTCCCGCTGCGGAAAACCTTTCTTCCGAGTTTAATCTCCCGCTAAAAGGAGCGGAAGAGAAAGAAAATGCGCTCCTAGCTATTCACGCTGCGCGTTTTCTGGGGCTTTCTACCGAAGAAATCTCCCGCCGGATTTCGCTTCTTCATCCCGTATCCATGCGGATGGAGATGATCACCGATAATCCGGAGATTACGCTTATTAATGACAGTTATAATTCGGATCTGGACTCTGTGCGCAGCGCATTCCGCCGACTGATTCAAACGCGGGTACAGCCGGGTAATCAAATCATTATTTCCGATATCCCTCATCAAGGGGACTTACAGCAAGAGGTTCAGCGACAGGTATTGGAAGAAGCCATAAACCTCGTCGGCAAGGATCATGTGCGAACGGTAGGCCCCGTTTTCGCGCGTTTGGGGCATCCGCTGAGTTATGTTTCTACTGAATCGCTGATGGAGAATATTCGTTACGAAGATTTCCGCAATTGTACGGTTTTGTTAAAAGGAGCACGTGATTTTGCGCTTGAAAAAGTGATTCCGCTGTTAAACCGGAAATTGAACGCGACCTACTTTAAGATCAATCTTCAGGCTTTATCTCACAACTTCCGCCTATTAAAATCGCTGATTCCCGAAGGAACCCGAACCATGTGTATGGTGAAGGCCGCCTCTTATGGAAGTGGAACCTGGGAAATCGCACAGGCGCTGGCAAATGAAGGCGCAGACTACCTCACCGTGGCTTATGCCTCCGAAGGGATTGAACTTCGCAACGCCCGGATTGATCTTCCTATCATGGTGATGAACCCCGATGTTTCCTCCATTGAGGCGCTGATCAATTTTGATATAGAGCCGGAAATCAGCAATAGAGATTTTCTGGAAAAATATGTCAAAGCTTCACGCCTGGCAGGTATAACCGCGATTCGGCTTCACCTGAAACTGGAGACAGGCATGGGGAGGTTGGGGTTTATCGAAGACGAACTTGACGAACTGATCGCATTTATCCGCCAGTATCCCGACCTGACCATTGTATCGGTCATGTCTCATCTCGCTGCCGCAGACCAACCTTCGGAAGATATTTTTACCCAGACACAGATTTCCACCTTCCTCCGAATGGATCGTAAACTTCGGGAAGAGTTAGGGATTGCTCCTATGCGGCATATCCTCAACACAGCCGGAGTCATCCGTTTCCCTGCCTATAGTATGGAAATGGTAAGGCTGGGTATCGGACTTTACGGGGTAAGTTCCGGCGAAGGGAAAAAGTTGCCTTTTCAGGAAATTGGCAGCCTTTTTTCTGTAATTTCTCAAATACACACCTGGCCGGAGGGCACCAGCATTGGTTATGGCCGTGCAGAGTTTACTCAGCGGGAATCGCGTATTGCGACCATTCCCATCGGGTATGCCGACGGAATACCGCGTTCCCTCAGTAATGGGAAAACGGCTTTTCGGGTTCGAGGAAAACAAGCACCGATTTTTGGCAGAGTTTGTATGGATATGCTTATGCTCGACGTTACCGATATACCGGAGGCCGCTGCCGGCGATGAAGTTTTGATTTTCGGGCGACAGGGGAGCTCTTTCGTCTCCGTAACGGAAATTGCCGAAGCAGCAGGAACCATTCCGTATGAAATATTAGTAAGAATCAGCCCCCGTGTCAGAAGAATTTACGTAAGAGAGGATTGGTAAAATCCGTGTTTGATTCATTCTTTTTTTTACTTTTAGCCTTTCATGAAAAATTACCCCGCCATGCCTGTTCCCTACAGCTTTTTGTATGTCTTATTTTTCCCTCTGCTAATGTCCGGATGCCAGGAAAAACAACCTGCTGCGCAGTCCAATACCGATACCTATATGCCTATCCCCTTTCCTTACAACCTGAGCCAGGCGGATAAAAAAACGAAACTTCCCGATGAACTGAACGAAGTTTCGGGTTTGGGATATTGGGCAGATGAGCAAATATATATGGTGCAGGATGAACTGGCCCGTGTCTATATTTTTGATATAAAAAAGGACTCCGTTGTGAAGGTAATTCCCTTTGGCGAAACCGGGGATTTTGAAGGGATTGAAGTTTTAGAAAAAAATTTAATAATAACATTATCTACTGACGGAATACTGACAAAAATTTCTCAATTTGAGAAAGAAATTCCCAAATTGGAAAAAATACAGACGCCAATGACCGGAGAATATGAGCCGGAAGGCCTGGGATATTTGCCTTCTTCACGCCGTCTTTTGATTGCTTGTAAGGAGGAACCGGAGCAAAAAAGTCAGCAGGGCACGGAAATCCGGAACATTTACTACTACGATATCGGCGAAGAGAAAATGGGTGAAAAACCCTTTGCCTCCATAGATCTTTCGGCGGTAGGGCGGGTGATGGCGGGCGAAGAAGATACCGAAGAAACCCGCGAATGGAAAGCCGAATTTGATCCCCGGAAAGGGGAGAGTTTCCGACCATCGGGCATTGCGGTTCATCCCGTGACCGGAGAAATTTACATCATTGCTTCGGTAGGAAAGCTCCTTGTGGTGCTGGATTCGGCGCTTCAGGTGAAACATGCGAAACACCTTTCGCGGGAAATATTCAAACAGCCGGAGGGAATTTGTTTTGATCCGGAAGGAAACCTGTATATCAGCAATGAAGGGCGCGATGGAAAGGCAAATGTGCTCAGATTTAATTACAGCGGCGAAAAATAGCTAAAACACCCTGCCCGAAAGGCACAAAAAAAATCCGACAGGGATGTCGGATTTACAAAAAAAGCCCCTTGAAGGGGCTTGATTTTTTACCAGCTAGCTGGAAAAGCTAAAGAAGGACTATTTTTTAGCGTCTTCGATAGCGGTTTCTGCAGCAGCAGCAGCGGAATCAGCAGCAGCCTGAGCGGCAGCAGCAGCAGCTTCAGCAGCAGCCTGAGCAGCAGCTTCAACAGCAGCGAGGCTGTCAGCAAGAGCGATACTGTCAGCAGTAGCTTTAGCTTTTGCTTCAGCTTCAGCAGCGGAGTTACAGCCGAAAGCAACCATACCCATGATCGCCAGCATTACAAACCAGTTGGATGATTTCATTTTCATTTGATTCAGTTTTTTTGTCTTTAGGTGAAATCGAATAGCACAAAGATCGCAATTTTTCGAATTTGAAAAAATTTTTATTTATTTTTTTCTAAAATCTCAATCTATACAGTTTATTTTTTTCTTTTCACTGCGTAGTGCATGAGGTCAATTAGCGAATTCCGTGCCGGAGTTTCATCGAAGCCGGAAAGAATTTTTTCAGCTTCGCCGATATACTGGTCCATTACCTTCCGCGAGTAGGTCATACCACCATTGGCATATACATAGTCAATCACATACCGCACTTTTTCCGGATCGGTATTATGGTTTTTTACAATGTTGATCAATTTTCTTCTTTCACTCCAACTGGCCTTGTTGAGTACGTGAATCAGTGGCAGGGTGAGTTTTTTTTCCTTGATATCAATGGCCAGGGGTTTTCCCACATCCTCATCTCCATAATCAAATAAATCGTCTTTGATCTGGAAGGCGATTCCGACCTTTTCTCCAAACAAACGCATCTGTTCGATTTTGTTTTCATCCTGCGTAGCACTGGCTGCACCGGTTTCACAACAGGAAGCAAAAAGCGAGGCCGTTTTTTGGCGGATAATATCGAGGTAAACCGCTTCGTCAATGTTAAGTTTACGCGCCTTTTCCATTTGCAGGAGTTCGCCCTCACTCATCATCTTTACCGCATTGGAAACAATTTTCAGGAGTTTAAAATCGTCATATTCCAAAGCCATAAGTAAACCCCGCGAGAGTAGAAAATCTCCGACAAGAACCGAAATTTTGTTTTTCCAAAGGGCATTAAGCGAAAAAAAACCCCGGCGTTTATCCGAATCATCCACCACATCATCATGAATCAGGGTAGCCGTGTGCAGAAGCTCGACCAAAGCGGCTCCCCGGTAGGTGGAGGGGGTAATTCCACCGCAGACATTGGCACTCAGTAGCACCATCATCGGGCGCATTTGTTTTCCTTTCTGCCGAATCAGATAACGGGTTATGCGGTCAAGAAGCACTACCTCGGTACGCATGGCCGAACGAAAATACTTGTCGAAATATACCAGTTCCTGGGCGATCGGTGCCTGTATGGTTTCTAACGCATTACTCATATTGCCGGTAAAAGTACGTTTTTTTTTCAGGAAAATATGTACCTTGTTATCCCTGAAAGAAATTGCAGGCAGCAAAAATCTTTAGGAATACGTCTGAAAATAAATGGAAAACCTTAACCAACGAAATTCGATTGAAATCCGTGTTATCCATCATAAAGCGACTACTCTCATTCTTTATATAAATCTGATTTAACAGGCACAATCTCCTGATAATGAAGCGAATATTGATTGTATCTTTGGTCTTATGGGTGACAACGGGCATCCATAGGTTACGAGCAACTCATATTGTTGGCGCGGAACTCTACTACGAATGTGTTGACTCCGTCAACCACGTGTATGACCTTACTCTAAAACTCTATCGCGACTGCCAGAACGGCCAGGCGCCGTATGACCCTAACATTGTCCTTTTTATTTTTGACGGGGTAACGGGTGCAAATTTTCAGACAATCAATATTCCCGTTCCGGCCAATACGCCGGAAATCCAGCCGGAAGACTGGGACGCCTGTGTAGCTACCCCGCCGCAAATCTGTGTGGAAGAGGGAATTTATGCCACGACGATCTCACTGCCCCCTAATCCCAACGGCTATAATTTGGGCTGGTCGCGCTGCTGCCGCAATGCCGCGATTACCAATCTCTCCAATCCTTTGGGGGAAGGAATTACGTTTCTCGCTCATATACCGGGTTCGGGCAGTGCAAACTGCAATTCTATGCCTCAGTTTGATCAGGTTCCCCCGGTTTTTTTATGTGTCAACCAACAGTTTAGTTTCGACCACTCCGCCACCGATCCCGACGGGGATTCGCTGGCCTACGCGCTTACTAATCCCTACACAGGTACGAATTTCGCAGGCCTCGGCACCGGCAATCCGATGATGCCCGGTGGCAATCCGCCTACAGTGGACCCTTTCACCAATCCCATGGGGCCGCCTCCTTATACAAATGTAAATTTTGCCGCAGGTTTTAACTTCCTGGATCCTTTTGGCTCTAATAATTTCACGATTGACCCGCTGACGGGTTTCATAGATGTTACACCTACCCAAACCGGGATTTTTGTGTTTTCGATTTCTGTATTTGAATACCGCAACGGGGTTCTTTTAAGTGAAAACCGCCGCGATTTTCAAATCCATGTAATCGCCTGTCTTTCTCAGGGGGCGCCGCCTGCCATTACCCACGACCTGACAGGATTAAACTTTAGCAACGACACGATTTTTGTCAATGCTGGGGTTCCGTTTTGTTATGATGTAACCATTCAGGATCCGGTGCTTACAGATACCGTTACGGCTTATACCGTGAGTGCTTCTTTTGGCAATGGTACTTTTGTACCTCCTCTGGCTACTTTTAATTTTTCAGGGATCAATCCTATCCAGGGTCAGGTCTGCTGGACTCCCGCCTGTATCTATAATGGCCAGACCATCCCTATGATCATCGGGGGATATGATGTGGGCGACTGCGAAAATGTGGCTCATACTTTTGATACGGTTTGGGTAGTCATTTCTCAACCTCCTAACCAGCCTCCGGTAATTTCTCCTGACTATTCCGGCCTTACAGTTGTCGGGGATACGATATTTGTGACGGCCAATGATACGGTCTGTTATACCGTTACGGCTTCCGATCCCAATACGGGCGATATCCTTACGCTGACGGGTATCAGCCCGATATTTACGGCTTCGGTAAACCCGCCAATTGTAACATTTTCCGGGACAAACCCTCGCCAGGCGGAAATATGCTGGATACCCGGCTGCGATAAGGCAGACCAATTGTTTCAGTTTACCATGATGGCTTCCGATATGAGCCTTTGTAATACGCCCAAATCGGTCACAACAACGATTTATATCAAGGTGCTTGTACCTCCCAATAATGCACCGGTCATCTCTACCAACCTCTCGGGTAATATCTTCAGCAATGACACGATTTTTGTGGATGCACTGGATAATCTTTGTTTTAATTTTTCCAGCACGGATCCCGACCTCGGGGACGTCCTGACCTTCCAGTCGTTCAGTCCTATATTTAATGTGCCGAATGGCCCTGTGGTAACGACTACCGGTACCAATCCTCTTTCGGGACAAATATGCTGGACACCGGGTTGCCAATATGAAAATCAGGTGATACCGCTCATATTTGGTACGCAGGACCAGGGAGTCTGCGCCAATATCGGCAAAACAAGGGATACCATTTATGTAAAAGTCTCTGTTCCCCCCAATGCCCCGCCTCAGCTTGATTTTGACCTCACGGGCAATATCTTCAGCAATGACAGCATTTTTGTCAGCGCTAATGAGGCTCTGTGTTTTGATTATCTGGTTACGGATCCCAACATGGGTGATGTGCTTACCGTGGATGCGCTGAGTCCGATATTTAATTTGCCCAATGGGCCTACTTTTTCTTCTGCCGGAACTAATCCCGTATCTGGACAGATATGCTGGACACCTTCCTGCGATTTTGTCGGACAGGTAGTGGAATTGGTAGTGGAGGCGGTTGACAACGGTCTGTGTTCCAGCCAAAAAACGGTTTTGGATACGGTTTATGTGGTCATTCTGACTCCCCCCAATGATCCGCCCGTCATTACTCATAATCTGAACGGACTGGATTTTTCGGGGGATACAATTTTTGCCGATGCCTCCGTGGCTTTTTGTTACAATGTAATTTTCACGGATATCAATTCTATTGATACGCTTACGGCATTCACGGTCAGCCCAATATTTACCGGAAATAATGCCGCAACTTTTTCTTATACCGGCATTAATCCGCTTCAGGGACAGGTTTGCTGGACACCCTCCTGTGATAATGAAGGTCAGTTGATCGAAATCATTCTCCGCGTGGAAGACAATGGCGACTGTGATAATATTCTGGAAGATTTTGATACAGTGTATGTAAAAGTCAGCGATCCGCTTACCATCGCACCGATTGTCGGCCATGACATTTCCGGAAATCCTTTTATCGCGGGCGATACGATCTATATCGAAATTACGGATAGCCTTTGTTATGATTTTTTTATCGCCGATCAGACTACCAATAACGGTATTAACTACAACTATGAATTCCAGAACCTCGGTGGAACCAATCTGGGGCTGGCTTCGGCAAATGTGGTTTTTTCCGGAGATTCTATCATCGGAAGTGTATGTTTTAAGGCGGATTGTTCAAATGGTGGTAGTCTTTACCGGAGTATTATCACCGGTATTGACAAAGAAACCTGCCCGCCGTTTAAATCTGCGAGTGATACGGTTTATATTAAAGTCAATACTAGCTTTTTGTCTTTTGCCGGAACGGATACCTCTTTTTGCCAGGGTACGGGCGGAGTTCAATTGAATGTTGTGCCTATCGGCGGAGTGGCTCCTTATTATTTTAACTGGGACTGTGACGATCCCGGCAATTGCGGTTTCAGCAATCCGTATATTGCAAATCCGGTGGTAAACCCTACGGATACCACAACTTATTTTGTCCAGATTGCCGATAAAAATGGCTGTACCAGTGAGTTTGATAATGTGGTGGTAAATGTAAAACGTCTGCCGATTGTGGATGCCGGACCCGATACGTTTATCTGTGAAGGCGGCCCGGGCATTGGTTTACACTGTACCGTATTAAACCCGCTGGAAGCTCCCGGACCATATACTTATACCTGGATCCCTTCGACGGGTCTCAACAATCCCAATATTGTAAATCCTCACGCCCGACCCGACAGCACGACGATCTACACGGTCATTGTGGGTTCGGCAAATGGTTGCACCAGCGACAATACCAATCTGGATACACTCAGCACGGTAGTAGTTACAGTAAGAGAACGCCCCGTGGTGGAGGCCGGGCCTGACCGGTCTATCTGTCTGGGAGATACCACGCAATTGTTGGGACATGCGACCGAGGCCGGCCCGAATTATGATTTTATCTGGACACCGGCTACGGGACTTACCGACTCTTCAAATCAGGCACCGATTGCCAGCCCGCCGATCACAACTACTTATTTCCTCGTAGCCTGGTCCAACAGTTGTCCCAGTGTGGCGGATTCGGTAACGATTAATGTACACACCCTTCCGACGGCAAACCCGGGAAGTTCTTATGAAATCTGTGGCGGTGATACGATCCGCCTGAACGGCATAGCAGGGGGAGACTCAACGGCAACTTATACCTATCAATGGTCGCCTTCGGCGGGGCTTGACGATCCGGCTTCGCCGACTCCTTTGGCGAATCCGACGGCCTCGACGGTTTACTCGTTGGTTGCTACTTCCAGCTACGGTTGTAAAAGCCCTGCCTATCAGGTAGGATTTACGGTACTTCCTGCTCCCATAGCCAACGCAGGCCCCGACGGGCTGATATGTCGTGGCGATTCGATCCTGCTACAGGGCAGCCATACCATGATTGGCGGACAGCCCACCGGGCCGGTGTTTTATGCATGGACACCCGCCGACGGTATGTCGGGGCTTTTTGTCCCCCAACCTACTACCAGCCCGTCTCAGACAACTCTCTATACGCTTACCGTATCCTCGGGAGCCTGTTCGACCCAAGATGAAGTAAAAGTGGATGTTTTTGCGGCGATTGAGGTTTCGGTAATGTCGGACACAAGTACCATCTGCTCCGGTGAATCGGTGCGCCTGACGGCACAGGGTGGCTCGGGCAGTGCAGTCTATCTGTGGACACCTGCCGAGGGTTTGGATGATCCTTCCAGTCCGTCTCCGTTAGCTCGCCCGGATGTTACTACAACCTACTCGGTGGAAATTAGCGAAGGTGCCTGCAAAGGGGAAAAAGGCATCACTATTCAGGTATTTCCGACGCCGGTACTGGATTATATTAGCTCGCGAGAAGAAGGTTGCGCCGATTTTACAGTCAATTTTTATGAAAATACCCAGTCAGGAATTGCTTTTATCTGGGACTTTGGCGATGGCTCTCCCATCAGCAATGAAGCATTTACTCAGCACACCTACTCCCAAGCGGGAACCTATGCCGTAAATCTAACCGCCACGGGCGCGGGAGGCTGTCAAGTATCGGGAAGTTTGGGTGAAATTACCATCGGAGGAGGACCCGTTGCGGATTTTATTTCGGATCCCCAACCGGGAACTTCCCTTCCCCTTCCAGATGCCCGAGTTCAATTCAATAACCGTTCTACGGGCGCAGTTTCCTGGTTTTGGGACTTCGGCGACGGTGGCTTTTCTACTGCTGAAAACCCGACTTACACCTACGGTGAGGCCGGTACTTATTATGTCATGCTGATAGCTACCGACGCCGGAGGTTGTGTGGACTCGGTTAAGTATGGGCCGCTGACGGTATTTCCGCCGGATGTGCTGATTCCCAATGTTTTTAGCCCTAATGGAGATGGGATAAATGACTTGTTCTGGGTAAAATACAATGGAAAAGAAACGGTCTATACCGAAGTTTTTGACCGATGGGGCCGACCGATATTTTCGGGTACAGGTTTGGTTGAAAATGCCTGGAATGGGCTTACGGCATCAGGCGCAGAAGCCAGTGAAGGTGTTTATTATTATGTAGTCAAAATCGGAGAAAAAACATTTAGCGGAAATGTCACGCTAATGCGATAAATTTGGCCTTGTAAGGTCAAAAATTCGCTGAATATGCATGACAAATCCTGGCTTATTTTCTGCGGTGTATTTGCTACGATTGGCACCGTCTGCGCTGTGATTGGCTGGTACAACTGGCAGTCCACAAGTCATATTGTGCGCAACGGTATTCAGGTGGACGGTTGGGTAATTGAAAATTATCCCCATCCCGACCGAAAAAAAAGATACTTATATGCGCCTGTGGTTCAGTTTCTTGATAAAAATGGCGAAATGCGGAAATATACCTCCACTACCTTCACCAATCCCGCTCAATTTCAGGTAGGGGAGCAGATAAAAGTTTGGTATTTGGAAAAATCCCCGGAGAAAGTAATGATTCCCGGACCCGATTACTGGCTTGTACCCGCAGTTTTGGGAGGGTTTGGTCTGGTTTTCAGCCTGATTGGTTACCCCGCACTGATTCGCGCGTTGATTAAGAGCATGTTAGGATTTTAAAAAGTGGGCAAAGGTCATTAGGTTGAGTTTGCAAACAAAAACCAAAATGACCTCTCAGTATAGCGAACTAACGGATGCCCAGTGGGGCTCAATATCGGAATTTTTTGAATGGAAACGCAAACGGACGATGCCCATACGAAGTGTAGTAAATGCCATTGTGTACCTGCTACGAACGGGATGTCAGTGGCGGAACTTGCCGCCTCATTTCCCGAAATGGTGGGCCGTGTACTACTATTTTGACAAATGGAATAAAGATGGGACGATGGATCAGGTGAATCTAGCCTTGAATCAGCGGGATCGGAAACGGGAAAACCGGGCGGCATTACCTTCTCAGGTATGCATTGACAGTCAGCGTGTTAAGCTGGCGCCCATGATCTTCGAGCATCGGGGGACAGATGCGCATAAACGAATCAACGGTCGGAAGCGACAGTTGGTGGTAGATATCGGGGGCCGGATTTTTGAGGTAGAAGTTCATGCCGCTCACCTGCATGATGGGAGCGAAGGGAAGCGCTTGCTACCCCGGATTTCCGCCTATTCGGAGCGGTTAGAAAAAATGTTGGCGGACCAATCGTATCAGGGAAGTTTTGCCGTGGAAACGGAAAAAATAGGATTGATTTTTGAATGTGCCTCCAAGCCCGAAAGTGTCAAAGGCTTTGTGCCGATTGCCCAAAGGTGGGTAGTTGAGCGCACCCTTGCCGGGACTAATTTCTTCCGAAGGATCGTCAAAGACTATGAACATACCCTCCGATCGGCCAAATATTGGCTTATTTGGGCAAATATTTCTATTATTTTAAATCGAATAACCTGATGGTCAGACAATTATATTTCCTAACATGCTCTAAGAGTTTGGGGGGGGAGGGTAGAATAGGAAAAATTATCAAAGATTTGCAGAGTTTTATAGGAAGATAAATGCGCTCTGATTATCAATTAATTGCGCATAAGGAATATTTTTTTTACATAAAGCCAAATAAATTAAGGTTCAATCAAAAAAAAAATTAATTTAAGGTCGTTGTTTCCTCCTTTCTCATATAATTATGCCTAAACCTGTCTTCTTACTTTTTTTTGCAAATTCTAACTTACAGCTTCTTCCAGACCTTACGCGAGAGCGAAGAGAAATTGTCGCCAACTTTAGTAATTCTAACTCTGAGTGTGAAGTTGTTGATGAGAGTGAAACCTCATCGGCTTCTTTTTTCGACACATTGTTAAAAAGGAACTATAAAGATAGAATATGTGTAATACATTTTGGTGTACATGCAGATAGTGCAAATTTGATATTGCGCAGAGATGATGGAAGTAGTGAAGAACTTACAGATGAGCAGTTATCAAAGGTCATTAGTACAATACCTGGGATACAGCTAGTCTTTCTCAATGGCTGTGGGACCTATATGCAAGTAGAAAAACTATTAAAAGCAGGTGTGGGTACTGTAATTGCAACTCAAGGGCCAGTTAACGATAAAAAAGCATCTGATCTTTCAATCGCATTTTATACAAATTTGGCAAATGGCTATTCGATTCAGGAATCTTTTATTCAGGCGAGTGCCGAGGTGCAGATACCGATGATGGGAGAACGTATATTTTCTTCTACGGAGGAAATGAATCGGGCAATGTCTTGGAGCGGCAAAAATGCGAATCAAAATTCTGGGCAAGAATGGGGACTTTTTTCGATAGAAGGAAACCCAGCTTTGAAATGGAAACTACCCTCAAAGTCTAATATAGAAGAAAACCCAGATTTGAAGGGAAAATCATCCTCAAAGCTTAATAGAGTAATAAAAGATTTCACTCCAATGAGAGCCATCGCATTCGCTCTTTTGCTAGCGGTTGGAGTAGGTACTTTATATTTGACTGAGACTTGGCCTTTTAATATAGTAAAATGTGGTTTTGTTCAAGATAACCCAGACCTGAGCAATTTATTACTATTTCCAATTGGAAAAGGTACCCCCAATGTTATGGAGCAGGTTCAAAATACCTTATTTAGCCTTAATCTCGATTTAGATTTAGGCTGGGATAATCGCTTTGAGCGTAAAAGAAAAAGTAGTGGTTACTTAAGGACTATAGCTAATAAAGAAATACCCAAAATAGGAAAAGAATGTAATGCAGATATAGCTGTATGGGGTTATGCTATAAATGAAAAAAGAGGTGCAATAAATTATGTGTGTTTAACTCTAAGAGATAACTTAAGGCGTAATAGTGATTTTGATTTAGGGATAGTTATTGACGAAGGTAACTTTGAAGCACTAGATTTAATACCTGTTGTAAAGTTTCTAATAGGTATGAAAAGTTTCAATCAACAAGACATTGAGAAAGCGTTAGCGTATTTTTATGAGGCATCCAATGATATAGAGAAGGCACAAAAGACAGGAGAAGAGCAAGGGTTTGAGCAAGTTGATTTTATGATAGCATCTTGTTTGAGAAAAATAGGTAATCAGTTAGAGGATAAGTGCGAAAAGAAGGATGCTCGCGATAGCTTTAAAAAAGCGATTTATTATTACAATCGTGCATTAATAAAAAACAAAGAGTTTGTTGAAGCTTTTCACGATTTGGGGTTAGTCCAATGGCAATTAGATAGTATTGTAGCAGCAAAAAGTAATCTAAAGGAAGCTCGGCGATTACTCGAAAACAAAAACGAACCAGACTCAATGCTGCTGGCAATAACGTACAATACTCTGGCAGCAATTTATGTAAATGAATCTCGTATTGATTCAATTGATTTTTTTGCAAAGCGATCTCTTCAGTTTAATCCTAATATCAAGTATGCAAGGATGAACCTTGCAATAGCGAAGGCAGTATCAGGAAAATATATAGAAGCAGATTCTTTACTTAAGTTGTTTCTTGTTACATATCCACAGGATTTGAAAGGGTTAGAAAACCAAGCAATAGTTGCTGCAGAACTTGGACGACATGAAGAAGCGGGTAGTATCTATGATAGATTAATAGAAAAGAAACCGTGTAATAGTTCAGCATTTATTAATCGTGCAAACCTTTCTTTATTTAAATTGAAACATATTGACTCAGCGCAAGTTGATTATCAAAAAGCACTTGAACTTGATTCTAATTTGTTTATGGCGTGGCGCGGCCTTTTTCTATCTTTTTGGGAGGAGAAAGAGTATTCTAATGCTCTTTCTACGATAAATGCGACTCTATCTTTAGAGGCCATGAAAGCAAGTCATAAGGCTGAACTGCTGGATTTGGTTACCAATTATTCCATATCAGATAGCCTTGATAATATAGCTCTTGAATGGGGGTATAAGTATGCAAAGATGTTTCCGGATAAATATGATCCTTATTTTTATCTTCTTTTTATCGAAGGAAAGCGAAAAAACGATCATGGTTTTTATGAGAGTTTATCACGCTCTTTGAAATGTGGGCTAAGTTTAGAGGAATTGAAAGAAGTCAGAGAAATGTATCCTATCAGCCATTATTGGAATCAAAAGAAATTTCAGGAAATAGTGAATTCATTAGGACAATCAAATAGTAATCATTTGTGAAAAACTATATAGCAAAAATTTATCTGATATTTTTTAGCCTAGGTATTTGTATCTATGGCAGTTGTGGTCGAATTATTAAAAATAAAAACGTTCCGGACGATATATCTGTATCAGCTATAAGCAGCACAACGGCAACAATACAAGGAAAATGGGAGTCATTGGAGGGGCCAACCTTGAATGAATATGGTTTTGTCTGGGGAATAACAGGCGATCTCTCCCCAGATGATAGGCAGTACACCTATTCTATTCAAGGAGAACCCGATCTAACTACTTTTGAGCATGAGCTAACAAATTTAACCCCTGATACAGAGTATTTTGTATTGATATATGGTAAAACTAAAAATAAAACTGTTAAGGGAAATATTGAGTCATTCACAACTCATACAGATCCATGTGCAGGAAGTCCCGCAGATCCTGATATGACAAATGCATTTCTACCAGACAACGGAACTTCTATTCCGCAAGGAACAACATATAGCCTTACGAATAGAACCAATAATATTTCTGATAATATATGCGCTATTACTAATCCAGCCGATACCTCAGATACTTGGATGGTAGTAGAATATAGAATTGATAATTTCTCTTCATGGGATACTGTATATTCTCAATTTTTCCCAATTGATTCTATCCTTTCAGGTAGTTTTGTCGAGGATCAGTACAATTATCTTTTCAATAATGCCGGCCAATACCGAATCACAACTATTGCCGATGGTTTGAAAAAAATTGGGGAAAGAGTAGAGAATAATAATAACTATACTGCGGGTGCATCTGGGACTAATAAAATGTCGGTCCCCGAATATTCAGTTGACGTTACTTCTAACCCTGCATGGGATGGCTTAAAAGCAGGTTTTGAACCGGGTGAGTATGTAAAAGTAGTTAGACAGCGTATGAAATAGATTTTATTTATTCTGAAAACAGTTAGACTCATGAATCATGTAACTAGACCTCCACACACAATCTTCATAGGATTGGTTTTTTACCTATTGTTTGGCTCTTGTTTTTTCGAAAGAAATCTGAGTGAAAAAAACGAAATCGGGCCCGTATTGGTTATAATTAACCAAAATGGACTTGAATTTAAAGCACAATGGAATCTGTTAACCAAACCCGATAAAATAGTGGAATATGGTTTCGCGTGGGCTCAAAATAATGCACCTGATCCAGAATTAGATGAAAAATGGTCTAGAACACTTGCTCCGAAAGAGGGTGATGATAGCGTAATAGTATCTGTTTCCGGGTTAAGAGAAAACGAAAAATACTGGGTGGTCGCCTATTTCAAGGAGAATAAGGTTGATGAAATATTTTTTAGTGAGGCCACAGAGTTTATCTTTTTAGGTAATTCTGGAGGTTCTGGTGGAAGTAACCAAACGGATATAAATATTGGTGGGAATAAACTCAGTACAATTTCTATCAAAACCAGAGGAGCAGAAACAGCTACGGTTGCGGCAAGTTGGTTAACGTTAAATGTCAGTGAGCCAATTAAAAATTACGGATTTGTATGGTCGCTTAAAAATAATCCAACGCTTAATGTTGATTCTGCTTATACATTTACCGGAAACCCAAGTGGAACAGGTGAATTTTCGTATGTCATTCATGGATTGCAGCCATTTGAAGATTATTACGTTCGTACTTTTGTTCAATTTAGTACTCGCCCGAACCCTGAGTTAGGAAGTATTATGCCTTTTCGCACCACTGGCTATCCTCCGGTAGTTGAAACAGGCCTTACCTCAAGTAAAAGTACTGACCGGGCCACTATAGAAGGAAAGATAATAGCAATTGGATCAACAGAAATTACAGAATATGGCCATGTATGGTCTACAGACAGCCGACCTACTCTTGAATCTGCATTAAAATCAAAGTTTAATGGCCCTACGGGTGATAATTTTATTTACCAGACAAATATTACTAATCTTCAAGACGGGGCACAGTATTTTTATCGAGCCTATGCCCAAAATAATGATAGTTCTGCTTATGGAGATATTTTTAATTTCAAAACAGAATCATTACCACTCCTTCAGGTGGTTAGTGTTAATATAATAGCAGAATCTCTTGAGCCTGATCAAAAAGTTAATAGAGGTGAAACAGTCTCATTGCAAATGCGGGTACGGAATGGAGGAGATACACAGGCTACCGGCTGTCGGATTGAAGTTTCTTCAAATGATCCTAACATTGTAGCTACTAGCCCCGGATTCGTAGACTTGGGTGCAATTGCTGGTAACAGCTCTGTTGAAAAGATTGGGGTTTTTGATGTTTCTGTGGATCCGTTTGCTAGCTGGGATTCTACGATTGTATTGGATATAACTCTCTCTGATGATAAAGGGTCAGTGTGGAAAGAAAAATATTCTTTTATTATAGAATCTCAATTTGTAGTAGCGCAAGGTTTATTGGCGTATTACACTTTCGATCTTGAGGATTCAAGTACAACTAAGATCAATTCGGAAATCAATAATGAGGATTATTATGGATTTCGGTATAACAATCCTACATTTTCTACCGATGTCGCAGGAACAGGTGGTAAATCATTATGGTTTTCTTCTAATAATAATACGTATGTTCAATTAGGGAAAAATCCATTTTTCAATCAAACTTTAGGAACATTAAATTTGTGGTTAAAAACATCAGACAGTGATGGTGTTTTGGTCAGTGAAACTAACCCAAACCGAACTTTAATACACTTGATTAATAATACGATTGCATTTGCTACACTTGGTAATTGCTCTAATTCTAATAAATATTTTGGAGTTGATAATCAAGAACTACGAGATAACCAATGGCATATGCTAACTGTAACTATTAAAGATGGAGAACAAAAAATCTATTTTGATGGGGATCATAGAGTAACCGTTAATATTGATGTTAATACGACTTCTGCGAATTGTCTAACTAGGTATTACGGACTCAGTCATGCTTCAACCGATAATGGCTATACATTTGGGGCTTATCATCCAACAGGCTCAACCGCTTTATATAACTTGTATTCTGGTTGGTTAGATAATATTCGGTTTTATAATAGAATACTTAGTGATTCAGAAATCAATCAAATCTTTGATAAGAAACAATAACCCGTCTAATCAATAAAACAACCCCGGATATTCCTCCACAAATTTCTCGTCGTAACGGATGATGAAAAAGGTGATAACCAGGAATACCAGCATTCCGGCGAGGCCTTTGGCACTGCCTAAAAGCGGATTACTGTCCACCACAAACATCGCGGAAAGGATCGCCAGGTTATTGATGATGCCGGTGAAGGTCGCCGAGGCGTAAATGCTTCGCGCTTTCAGGGCGAAATACGCCAGTGGGAATGACAGCGCTATACAGTAGCCGACATTGGCAAATAAAAACCACAATAAATCTGCCGATGGATCGGGGTAGTGGTACAGAAAATAGGGCATTGACCACAATCCCCAGAATCCTCCCAATATCAGATTGCTACCCAAAAAACCCAGACTTCGGGTTTCTATCAGCATAAATCCTCGCCAGCCCACTTCTTCACCGACATTAAACAGCAGGTTAAAAGTTGCTCCCGCTATAATACCCAACGCGACCAGAGCAATAAACAGGTATATCATTTCGGTGGGCATGTATATATGCAACAGTGTCTCCCCCATCCAGGGAGAAAATTTATCGAACAGCATTTGCCCAAACTCCGGATTGCCCGGAGCAACCCTGCCAAAACCGGGAATATTCATCAGGTTGCCCAGAAAAAAAACGACGGCTATCGAACCAATCACTACCCCAACGGGTAAAAAAAGCGTCGTCAGAATCCAGCGAAGGCTATAATGTTTGCGATTCCAGCCATAACGAGCCATGGATTCCCGGTAAACCAACTTCTGAAGGATGAGAACCGCGAGTGAAGGCCCCCAGCTATAAGCCAGAAGGCTGAAAACCGGGGAGAGCAAAGAATCCGGATCACTAAACAAATCAGCCACCACCAGACCGGCCCAACTTAAGCCGGTACTTAGCAACAAGTAGAGCGCGATTTTGAGGTAATTCATTTTTTGTAATGGTTGTTTCACCTCAATATAACGATTTTTCCGGTGAAACAGGTTCAGACATCAAAACATTCTTCCCGCATTTGATGAACTTTTTCCAGGCCAAGCTTACGCATCTGCTCGATATTGCGAAGAGGGATACTTTCGGTATCTCCGTAAGCGTCAATCGCCGCCTCCAGGCTTTCGCCTCGCAGCAAATGCAACATGGGGGGTACGGCGAACGATTGGTGTAATTTGCCGGGTCGTCGTAATCGCTGTCGTCAAACGTATAGTCCGGGTGGAAACCGGCAATCTGCACCAGTTCAGCCATTTCGCCTTCTTCCAGTGCTTCCTCTGCCAGATCAATAAAATCAAGGTACAGCGGAAAGTCGGTAAGCGTATGCGGGTGAATCAGAAAAGTGGTTTCTAACACGGAAGGATCGCTCGAAAGAAGGTATTCAACTTCTTCCAGCAATTCCTGAAACAAATCTTCGTGGTTAGTGGCTTTGCTCATTTTGTAGCGGACTTTCCCGGCGTTCATTACCGATCCGGCAAAAGGGCAAAGATTTAGTCCTACGACGACGGTTTCAATCCATTTTTTGGTTTCTGCTGCCATATTTTTATTTTCGGACGGATACCCGCCAGGTGGTTGCGGTTTTATAGGTTTCTCCCGGGTTTAGGAGGGTAGAGGGAAATTGCGGCTGGTTGGGAGAATCAGGAAAATGTTGAGTTTCCAGACAAAAACCGGAACGATAGGCGTAAACACTTCCTCCTTTGCCTGTCAATGTTCCATCGAGGAAGTTGCCGGTATAAAACTGAACGCCGGGTTCTTCGGTAAGTACCTCCAACACCCGCCCGCTGGACGGGTCATAAACCTCGACAATTTTCTCCATCCCTTCACCGCTGCGGCTCAAGACATAGTTATGGTCATAACCGCCGCCAAATTTGATCTGCTCATCCTCGGCGTTGATTCTTGATCCAATGGCCATCGGAGTACGGAAGTCGAAAGGTGTACCCTCCACCGCACGAAGTTCACCCGTAGGAATAAGCGTTTCGTTTACCGGAGTAAAACTGTCAGCGGCAATCATCAACTCGTGGCTAAGAATGTCACTTGTGCCGCCGAGATTAAAATAGGCGTGATTGGTGAGGTTGCAAACCGTTTTTTTGTCGGTAGTAGCCTCGTATTCCATCCGTAGTTCGTCGTTATTGTTGAGTAGATAACGGGTAATCACTTCCAGTTTTCCGGGATAACCCTCTTCTCCGTCAGCGCTGGTATAAGAAAGTTCAACTCCTACGGCGTCTTCACGGATAATTTCTTTTCCCGTCCACATCACTCTTCCAAAACCTTTTACTCCGCCGTGCAAATGGTTGGGGCCATTGTTTGCAGCCAGTTTATAAACCTGGCCATCAATCGAAAATTGGGCATTTGCGATGCGATTTCCATACCTTCCGACGGTAGAGCCAAAATAAGGATGAGGCTTGCCGTATCCTTCTGCCTGGTCAAATCCCAGCGTAATGTCCCCCATGTTTCCGTTTTTGTCGGGAGCAATAAATGCGGTATGGGTTGCGCCGTAATCGGTTACCCGGACTTCGACTCCGTTTTTATTTTTCATGATAAACAGATGGGCAAGCCCCTCAGGCGTTTGCCCCCAATCCTGAACCGTAACAGAAAGTCCATTTTCCGTGGTGGCGGGATCCGTCTGAGATTGATTTTCGCTGTTGCAGGCAATAAAAAGGGAAGCCAATACCAGTGAAATTGCGATGAGAAAAGAGTTTGAAGACATAGTTTTAAGGATAAATGGGTAGTTGTTGTAGTGCGGTCAATTTAAGATTTTTTTTACCTTTCCACATAAATCATTTGTTTTAGGCAAATGGATAAATATTTTCAAGCCGTGGATGAAATAAATACCCTTATAATTGGAGCAGGCCCTGCCGGGCTGGCAGTGGCGGGACGACTGCGGAAAGCGAATGTCGCTTTTGAAATCCTCGAAAAAACGGACAAAATTGCCTGGTCGTGGCATAATCATTACGACCGGCTTTGCCTTCACACGGTCAAACCTTTGTCCAGTTTGCCGCATCTTCCTTTCCCGGAAGAATATCCGCTTTACGTGCCGAGAGAAGCCCTGGCTCGCTATTATGAAAATTACGCCCGAAATTTCGATATCCGACCCCAATTCAACCAGGAGGTAAAATCGGTAAAAAAAGAGGGCAACCGATGGCTTGTAAAAACGCAGCAGGGCAAAGTTTTTTCAGCGGAAAACGTGGTTTTCGCTACGGGTATCAACCGCGTCCCCTACAGCCCTGTATGGAAAGATCAGGAACTTTTTCGGGGAAAAATTGTTCACAGCCGCAGTTATAAAAACCCTGAACCTTTTTTGGGGCAGCGAGTGCTCATTATTGGTATGGGAAATACCGGGGCAGAACTTGCCCTTGATTTGTGTGAGTCGGGGGTAGAGACCTTTATTTCAGTGCGAAGCCCGATCAATGTAGTTCCCCGCGATGTCGCGGGCCGACCGGTGCAGATAACGGCGAAGAAACTGGAAAAACTGCCTTTTGGCCTGGGCGATTTTATCGGTACAATGGTGCGGAAAATCGTGATCGGAGACCTTTCCCGGTATGGGGTCCCTATGTCGCGCCTCTCCCCTGCCGAACAACTAAAAACCACGGGCCATACCCCGGTGATTGATCTCGGTACGGTTGCCCATATCAAGTCGGGCCGGATAAAAATTTTACCCGATGTGGATCGTTTTACCGAAGAGGGGGTGAGGTTTATAGACGGAAAAACCTATCCTTTTGACAGTGTGATACTCGCCACCGGCTACCGGGCTTTGATTCGTGAATTTATCGAAAACCCCGAACCATTGCTGGACTCGTATGGATTGCCCAAACAGGCAGTGGCGGAGGGGGACTACAGAGGATTGTATTTTGTAGGTTTTGACAATTACAAACTGGGTGGGATTCTGGGCACGATATATAACGATTCCGAAGTGGTTGCTGAAACCATTCGCCGAAAATAAAAACGAGAGAGATACCGGGAAAAATATTGGTCGAAAATGCAACATTGTTGAATCTATGACTTAATTTCGACCCGAATAGCTATGAAAAAGTTTTTAGGTTACATATTTACCCCTCTTCATTTACTGGTTTTTGGACTGGTACTGATTGTTTTTCACCCGATCCAATGGATTTGCCTGAAGCTGGGAGGATACTCCTGGCATAAAAGATCGGTGGACTATATGAATTTTTTTCTGACGAAGAGCCTCTTGTTTATCGGTGTCAGATGCCGGTTTGTCGTGAATCAAACCTTACCCACAGATCGCCCGTTGATTGTTGTAGCCAACCACCAGAGTCTGTACGATATTCCTCCGTTTTTCTGGTATCTGCGCCGCCATCACGTCAAGTTTGTATCCAAAATCGAACTTGCCTACGGCATGCCCAGCGTTTCTTTCAATCTTCGGCATGGAGGTTCTGTGCTGATTGACCGCAAAGACCCCCGACAGGCATTGCCTGCCATTAAAAAATTTGCGGAATACATCGAAAAAAATAATTACGCGGCCTGTATATTCCCGGAGGGAACCCGAAGTAAAACGGGTCAGCCCCGGCCATTTTCGCCGAGTGGCCTGAAAACGCTCCTAAAATATGCCCCCTCAGCCATTGTTCTTCCCGTTACGATCAATCATGCCTGGAAGATCGTTCAATATGGAAAGTACCCGTTTTCGTTTGGAGAAAAACCCGTTTGGACCGTTCATCCTTTCATTGATCCTAAAGGCCGCGAGGCAGAGGAAGTAATGAAGGAAGTTGAACAAATAGTGGTAGCCGCTATTCAGTACTGAGATTTACTCACGATTTTTGTTATAAACGTATCCTTACTTTACCCGATTATGTCTGTAAAAAATGTCCGATTAGAAGTAATGCATACCATCGAAAAACTGATGGATGACTATATTGAAAAATTTCTCGCCCCCATTGATACTCAATGGCAGCCTTCCGATATGCTTCCGGATCCCACCAAACCTGATTTTATGGAGTCACTCCGGGAATTGCGAGAACTGGCTCGTGAACTCAGCTATGATTTCTGGGCGGTGCTGATCGGTGACACGATTACCGAAGAAGCCCTTCCCACTTATGAATCCTGGCTGATGGAAGTAGAAGGGGTGGATCAGAAAAACCGAAACGGCTGGTCAAGATGGGTGCGTGGATGGACGGCAGAAGAAAACCGACACGGCGACTTGCTAAGCAAATACCTCTATCTTTCCGGGCAGGTCAATATGCGCGAAGTAGAAGTTTCTACCCAACATCTTATCAATGATGGATTTGATATCGGTACAATGCACGACCCTTATCGAAACTTTGTTTACACCAGCTTTCAGGAACTGGCGACCAATATCTCTCATCGGAGAGTGGGGTCAATGGCCGTAAAAACCGGAAACGCCCAACTCGCCAAAATGTGCGGAACCATTGCTGCAGATGAGGCTCGCCATGCGAGAGCTTATCAGACCTTTGTGAAAAAAATCTTTGAATTTGATCCCAGCGAAATGATGCTGGCTCTCGAAGACATGATGCGCAAAAAAATCATCATGCCGGCACATTTTCTCCGCGAATCAGGCGGCCCCGTGGGAAAACTTTTTGAACATTTTTCCAATTCCGCTCAAAGACTTGGGGTCTATACCACACACGACTATATTAATATCCTTGATTCCTTGTTGAAATATTGGGAGATTGACAAACTGGGCGGCGGCCTGACCGATCAGGCCGAACGCGCAAGGGACTACATGATGCGACTTCCCGACCGTTTGAGACGTGCAGCAGAAAGACTTGCGCCGCCGACATTGGAATATAAATTCAAATGGATTGCCGGCTGATTTTTAAACGTTTAATTGTTCTTTTCTTCCATAAATTCATTTAACCAAATCACTAAACTATGCGTAATTTTACTCTTTCGTTTTTTATGCTGCTTCTGGCAACCATGGGGTTTGCCAACACGGAAGTAACCCCGGTTGCCCCTCCGAAAGAAGCGTTATCGCTGGAGTTCCTTCCCCAAAATGTCGCGCCAACTGTTGAAGCCTTTTTAAGTCTTACTCCTGCCAAATACAAGGAGATTACCGGAGAAAATCTGGGGATTAAAAACACGCTGAAACTGAAAGCTGCTCAAAAAGCCCTCAAAAAACGCCTCAAAAAAAACAGTTCAGATATTAGTAAAGGGGTATATATCCTGTTGGCAATTTTTGGATTGGGCTGGTTGGCGATGGGACTCCTTACCGATTTTGACGGTAATGACTGGTTGGTAAACCTCTTGCTTACCCTGCTCTGCTGGCTGCCGGGATTGATTCACGCACTTGTCAACATAAAAAAATATTATCCCTCCTAAGTTTGGGTAATTATAATTTTAGGAGGCTGTCTGATAATTTTTTTATATTAGACAGCCTCTTTTATTCTTTCTAACATGAAACCATTTCGAAAACGGCTGACATTCATCTGGTTGTGTATGTTGTTGGTTTTTCCCTTGGTATTGTGGGCACTTCCTTCGGATTTTTTTGATGAGGGGCAATCCATCTGTCCCTCGTATGTATTTCTCGGGATTGAGTGTCTGGGCTGCGGCATTACCCGCGCCGTGATGCACCTTCATCATTTTGAGTTTGACGACGCCATTTATTACAACAATGGTGTTTTTGTGATTTATCCCCTTCTGATCGTTGTATGGGGGTATTGGCTCTACCTTGCAGCCATTCAGCTTTATCCGCAGATGAAGTTGGGCAAATCAAAATAAAACTCTGTAACTTATTAAACACTTTTATATGAAAAACAAGCACCTACTTTTACTGTTTACAGCCTTTTTTATGCTGACTTTGCCTGTTTTTGCCGGGCAGTTGGACGGAACACTTGCGGCTGAAAACGCTCGTACTTCCGAAAACATTGCTGCCGCACCTCAGCAAATGGAAAAAGCTCATAAAAAAGCCATGCGTAAAGAAGCTCGTAAGGCGATGATCAAACAGCTTTTTTCCCGCGATCAGGCTTCTGAAGATCTTGATCCGATCATCTTGATCCTTCTGGCGATTATCATTCCGCCGCTGGCCGTATATCTTTACGACGGAGATGCTACCAACCGGTTTTGGTTGAATCTGGTACTGTTCCTTCTGGGTTATGGCGCACTGGGCTTCCTGGGGTTCTATTATTTTGGCGGACTGCTCGCCATTATTCACGCCCTATTGATTGTTACCGGCACGATTTAGTCGGGATATTTACCCGATCTTACAAATTCCTTATGATAAACCCTGGTCACTTATGTGATCAGGGTTATTTTATTGATTTCTTTATTCTGCTCATATTACTAAATTTGCGGATCAAAAAATTATATGACCTTATGAAGAACACCCGTAATCTGTTTCTGCTACTGATTTTTCCGGTATTGATTTTTTCCGCATGTAAAGGACCAAAGACTGCCAGTCAGGCACAGGCAACCGTTGAAACCGGCCCGGTACTTCTGGGTTTTGATAAAGAAAATGTCAGCAAAGAAGAGTTTGAGCGGGTTTATGCCAAAAACAACGGCGGGAAAGAAGCCGTGGCTACTCATACACCGGAACAATTCAGAGAATACCTCGATTTATACATCAACTTCAAACGCAAAGTGTTTGAAGCCGAAACCATCGGGCTGGACACGACTCCGGCCTTTCAGCAGGAGTTTAATACCTATCGCAAACAACTGGCGCAGCCTTATCTTTCTTCCAAAGAAGTAGAAGATGAATTGATCAAAGAAGCCTACGACCGCTCCGCCTTTCTGGTCAATGCCAGTCACCTGCTCGTAAATGCCGACCAGAGTGCTTCTCCGGAAGATACGGCTAAAGCTTTTGCACGAGTGATGGCTTACCGCGACTCTATTGTCAATTTTGGCAAAAACTTTGGCGACATGGCGGAAAAATATTCGGATGATCCCTCCGCCAAGTCCAATAAAGGGAACCTGGGGTTCTTTTCGGCCTTTGACATGGTTTATCCCTTTGAATCGGCTGCCTATAATACGCCGGTCGGTCAGGTTTCTCAACCCGTAAGAACCCGCTTTGGTTACCACCTCCTTTTTGTTCACGACAAAATTGCCTCTACTGGTACCAAAAAAGTTGCCCATATTATTGTCCGGGTGGGAGAGCGTTATTCTTCCAAAACCGAAGAACAAGCCGAAAAACGCATCCGCGAAATCTATGACCAATTGAAAGCCGGGGCAGATTTTGCGCAGATTGCCGCCCAGTATTCCGACGACCCTTCGTCTTCCAGCAAAGGCGGTGACCTCGGTACGGGACGCCTGCTCCCGGAAATGGAAAACCTCAAACTTCAACTCGCCGAAGGAGAATTTTCCGAACCCTTTACTACCCGCTTTGGCTGGCATATCCTGAAAGTAACTGAGGAAGAAAAAAGAGCCTCTTTTGAAGAGTCTCGCAATGCCCTCAAACAAAAAATTTCGCGGGACTCACGCGCCCAGATCAGTCGCAATGCCCTGATCGAAAAGATTAAAAAGGAAAATAACTACGCACTCAACAGTGCCAATTTTGATGAGTTTAAAGCCAGTCTCGACGAATCCTTCCTACGCGGAGTATGGAAACCTGATACGGCAAAAACCGCCTTGTATCAAAAACCGCTGTTTACTTTGGGAAAAACTTACACCCAACCGATACAGGAATTTGTGGACTATTATGTGCGTACCCGTTCCCGCCGCAACGGAATGTCCGTGTCCCAGGCCGCAGATGAAATCTTCAATGCCTGGCTGGAACAGGAGTTGCTTAAGTATGAAGAAGAACAACTTCCCAATAAAAACCCGGATTTCCGCCATTTATTGAAAGAATACCGCGACGGGATTTTACTTTTTACCCTCATGGAACAAAAAGTCTGGAAAAAAGCGGTCGAAGATACTACCGGCCTGAAAAAATATTATTTGGACAATCAGACCAAATTTCACGCCGGGGAAACCGTGGACGTAAAAGAATACCGCACGACTGACGAAGCCGCAATCAATGAGGTAAAAAAATTGCTCGCCGAAGGAAAATCTGACGCGGAGATTGAAGGCGAAATCAACCAAACTTCTGCGCTGAAACTGAGCATTACCAGCCAGACCTATGAAAAAGAAAAAGATCAGGTACCCGCAGAATTGTTCTCCCAACCGGTAGGTTATCAGACCGAAACAGAACAGCAGAACAATTTTTACAGAATCCTTGTCAGCACTACAAAAAACCCTGCCGGTATCCAGCCTTTTGAAAAAGTAAAATCACAGGCGATTACCCAGTATCAGGATTACCTCGAACAACAATGGCTGGTTGAATTAGCCCAAAAATATCCGGTAAAAATTAATGAAAGTGTGTTTAACAATCTGTTTAAATAACCTCAGGTACAACCTTTTGTGGTTTAACCTCGTCTTGCTTCTGATTACGCTGAATGCCTGCGGTGGTAGTGCCGGGCCGGGAAAGGGAGATGTTATCGCCCGGTTTAATAAGGAACTGCTGCTGCGCGAAGAAGTGGATTATTTTACACCCGATACCCTGAAGGGGGAGGACAGTATAAAGTATGCTCAAAAGTATATCGAAGAGTGGGTGCGCACCCAGGTCATCGCCGAAGAGGCGATGCGAGAAGTGGATGATTTGGAAACTAAAGTGGACTACAAGCTGAAGATGTACGAAAAGAAGCTGATGGAAAATGAATTTGCCGCCTGGCTGATTCAGGAAAAACCGGACCTTCTGGTGGTCTCTGATGCCGAGATTCGCAATTATTACAACAAATATCCCGATAAATTTATCGCACAGGAAGAGTACTTTCAATACTTCTACATTTCTACAAAAATCGAAAGACAGTACCAACTGGTCAATGATATGAAAACTGACGATCCGCAAAAAATCAAAGAGCTAATCTCCTGGTCAGCTACCAATGCAGCGGATTTTCGGCTTGACAGCACCTATGTTCCCGGCGTGGAATTGGATCGGATTGCCAAAGGATTTTATTTCGGAAATATTCGAAAAGCCTCCGAAAGCACGGTTTATCCCTACGCCCATACCGAAGGTGAGACCACCTTTTATGATTTTTTCCGGCTGCTGGATGTGATTAACCCGGGCGAACAACTGCCCCTGAGCCTTTGCCGCGACCGAATCATTAATATTATTCTCAACCAGCGGAAAAATACCCTTGTGGACCAAACGGAATCCAACCTTATCCAACAGGCGAAAGCCGCAGGAAAGGTTACTTATTATTGAATTTATTATGAAAAATTTACGGCTTTATCGCTTCCTACTTCTGGTTTCTGTATTGACGATTTTTATCGGAAACACACAGGCTCAGCCTCTTGATAGAATCGTCGCAATCATCGGAGAAGAAATTATTCTGGAGTCGGACATTGATAATCAGTACAATTACATGGTTATCAACGGACAAAAGGACGATGGAACCCTGCGGTGCCAGGTGATGGACAACCTTATCGTCTCCAAACTTCTTCTCAACAAAGCTATTCAGGACAGTATCGAAATCTCCGAAGCGGAAGTTGAAGTCGAAATTGACCGACGGGTAACTTATACCCTTGAACAGATGGGCGGGGAGAAAAAATTTATGGAGGTATATGGGAAAACCGTGGATAAATTTAAACTCGATATCCGGGACGATATCCGTGGCGAATTGCTGATCAACAAACAGCGGAGCGTCATGATGGAGGGCGCAACCATTACCCCCAAAGAAGTAAAGCAGTTTTTTAAAATCATACCGATTGACAGCCTCGGCCTTCTTCCCGCAGAGGTTCAGATCAATCATATCGTCATCAACCCTCCTTTTTCCGATGAAAGTGAACAACGGGCAAAGGGAACGCTAGCTGAGCTCCGCCGGAAAATTCTCGACGAAAGTGCAGATTTTGGCGAACTGGCAGCCAAGAATACCGATGAACCCGGTGGAAAAGAAAGACGTGGCGACCTCGGCTGGTTTGGCCGCGGACAGATGGTGCCGGAGTTTGAAGAAGTTGCCTATCAGATGCGTGTCGGCGAAGTTTCCGAACCTTTTAAGACCGAATTCGGTTATCATATCGTCAAATTGTATGAAAAACGAGGCGAGATGGTTCATGCCGCTCATATCCTGAAACGACTGTCATATAGCACCAATGGAGACTCCATTGCGATAGATTCCCTTAACAAAATCATGGAACTCGTCAACAGCGATTCCCTTACTTTTGAACAGGCGGCGATTCTTTATTCATCGGACCGCAATTCCAAACACTGCGGCGGCTGTATTTCCAACCCACAGACCAATGAACTGCGAATCCCCATGGATGCACTCGATGCCGACATGTATTTTAAAATTGATGAAATGAATCCGGGAGAAATCTCCAAACCCATGGAACTGCTTCAGCCCGACGGATCAAGAGCTTTTCATGTAGTATATCTGAAAACAAAAATTCCCCCGCATACTCCCAATCTTCAAGACGATTACCAAAAAATTCAAAATGCGGCGCTACAAAACAAGCAGGCAGAGATTTTTGATAAATGGTTGCAATCCGCTAAGAAAAATATCTATATTGACATCAAACCCACAGAATGTTCAAACGCACTTAAAAACTGGGTCGAATAATGCAGAAATACAAAAACGAGGTTGAGGCAGCAGATGCCCTCGCCCAAAAATACCAGGAACTGAAAAAGGAGATCGCAAAAGTTATTATCGGGCAGGACGATGTAATTGAAAAATTACTCATCGCCCTTTTCTGTAAAGGACATTCGCTACTCGTAGGCGTACCCGGTCTCGCCAAAACCCTTCTTATCAGCACAATTGCGGAGGTACTTGATCTGAAATTCAGCCGAATTCAATTTACCCCAGACCTCATGCCGAGCGATATTATCGGTACCGAAATCCTCGAAATAGATGAGGATACGAATAAAAAATACTTCAAATTTATCCGTGGACCGGTATTCGCCAATATCGTACTCGCCGACGAAATCAACCGTACACCTCCTAAAACGCAGGCGGCTCTTCTCGAAGCCATGCAGGAGAAAAAAGTGACCATTGCCGGGGAAGACCACAAACTCGAAGCCCCGTTTTTTGTTCTGGCAACCCAAAACCCCATTGAGCAGGAAGGAACCTATCCCCTTCCCGAAGCGCAGTTGGACCGGTTTATGTTTAACATCATGGTTGACTACCCTTCCATTGAGGAGGAAAAAGAAATCGTCAAAAGAACGACTGGCAGCGAAACCGCTAAGCTAAATACCATTCTTTCTCGTGAAGACATCCTGTATTTCCAAGACCTTGTACGGCGAGTACCGGTCACCGACAATGTCGTAGATCACGCAGTCAGACTGGTAAATAAAACCCGTATCAATACGCCACATGCCGCTCCCGGCATCAAAGAACTGATTACCTGGGGGGCAGGTCCCCGAGCTTCTCAGTACCTAATCCTCGGCGCAAAAGCTACGGCATTGCTAAAGGGTAAATACTCTCCCGATATCGAAGACGTCAACGACGTGGCCAAGTCTGTCCTGCGCCACCGTATCGTGGCGTCTTTCACCGCTGAAGCCGAAGGCATTACCGCCGATCATATTATTGATAAACTTTTGTAATAGCTATTAAACCTAAACTAACTACTTAATTTTCGCACTATGTATCGCTTCCTTCTCCTTACATTTTTTGCCTGGGGAATATTTGCCTGTACCCCCACTTCCAAAGAGCAATCTGCTCAGGAAGAAACCTCCTCCGATACTCTTTCTGCTGCAAAATCACTTAAACTGGAAAACAAAGGGTTGGCCTCTCCGGAGTCTGTGGTAGGTGATGGGCAATATTATTATGTGTCCAATGTCGGTGTCGAACTAAAACCGATGGACAAAGACGGCGATGGCTTTATCACCAAACTCGATGCAGAGGGCAATGTCGTAGATGAAAAATTTATATCCGGACTTGATGCACCCAAAGGCTCCGCCATTGTCAGCGGAAAATTTTATGTAGCCGACGTGGACAAGGTAAAAGTATTTGACCTCGCTACAAAAGCTGCTGCCGGAGTAGTGGATTTCTCCTCCAAAGGCACAGCCTTCCTGAATGATATTGCCGTAAAAAATAATAGAGAAATTTTTGTCTCCGCCACCGATATAGGAAAAGTGTTTACTATTAACCTCGATGATCTTTCGGTTACGGAGGTAGCCACCCAGACGCCGGTTGCCGGACCTAACGGACTTTGGTGGGATGAAACCAACAATCGCCTTCTTATTGCCTCTTATACCGGTAAAGTGGACGGAAAACTCTGCGCCATAGATTTCACCGCGCAAGGAAATAATTATCATCCGATCAACGACTTTGGCGGGTTTCTTGATGGGATAACCCTGCTCGAAAGCGGAAAACTACTTTTTTCTGACTGGAATGCTTCCGGGATATTAATGCTTGATCTTTCTAATGGAGAAACTTCGCGGGTCAATATGCCCGTGGACAGCATCAAAGGCCCCGCTGATTTTTATTATGACGCTGTCAAAAACGAAGTCTGGGCACCGGCTATGCAGGAAAATGTAGTCTATATCCAGAGCCTTTAACAAAATATGTTGCCGATTCAAGACAAACTTTCTGTCCTTGCTGCTTCACTTGAAGGTGATTTGTATTACGACCACATCATGCGGGTGCTTTACGCTACCGATGCCTCGGTCTATCGCGAACTCCCGCTGGCTGTAGCCATGCCCAAAAACACCGACGACCTGAAGCAACTTATTCATTTTGCCCGCACAGAAAAAACATCTCTCATCCCTCGCACTGCCGGAACTTCCCTCGCCGGACAATGTGTCGGCAGTGGGATTGTCGTGGACACCTCCCGCTATATGACGGGCATTTTAGAAGTGAATAAGGAAGAAAGCTGGGTAAAAGTGCAACCGGGTGTCATACGCGATGACCTCAACAAATACTTACGCCCTTATGGCCTGTTTTTTGGCCCCAATACTTCTACCGCCAACCGTGCCATGATCGGCGGCATGGTCGGTAATAATTCCTGTGGTTCGTACTCCATTGTTTATGGCACTACCCGCGACCATGTAATCGAACTAAAAACGGTGCTCAGCGATGGCAGCGAAGCGGTTTTTGGACCATTGGACAAAAACCAGTTTGAAAAAAAATGTGGCCTCAATACACTCGAAGGGCAGATATATCGGCAGATTCGCGATGAACTCAGCCAGCCGGCCCGGCAGGAAGAAATTCGAAGAGAATTTCCCCGCCCGGAACTCCACCGCCGCAATACCGGCTATGCCGTAGATGTCCTTCTCAATAGTGAAATTTTTACCGAAGGTGGAACCCCCTTCAACTTCTGCAAACTCATCGCCGGTTCAGAAGGTACTCTTGCCTTTCACACCGAAATAAAAATTCATGTAGATCCCCTCCCTCCGAAAGTCACGGGTCTGGTTTGTATTCACCATGAAACCGTCTCCGAATCGCTGGAGGCCGTCTTGGTCGCATTAAAACACAATCCACGTGCAGTCGAGCTTATGGACAAAATTGTCATGGATTGCACGAAAGGGAACCGGCTCTATCAGAAAAACCGGTTTTTTGTGGAAGGTGATCCGGGCGCGATTTTGGTAATTGAGATCGGGGGTGATACCAAAGAAGAGGTGGAGTCCCGACTGCTTGCCGTCGAGGCCGATATGCGGGCCGCAAACTACGGCTATGCCTACCCCCGTGTTTATGGGCCAGATATAAACAAGGTCTGGGACCTTCGCAGCGCAGGACTCGGGCTTCTGTCCAATGTGCCCGGCGATGCCAAACCCGTTGCTGTAATTGAGGACACGGCCGTTTATCCCGATGAACTCCCCGCCTATATCGCTGCGTTTTCGGATATGATGGAAACGTATGGTCAGCAGGCCGTTTATTACGCACACGCAGGAGCCGGAGAGCTGCATCTCCGCCCGATACTCGACCTGAAATCACCGAAAGACCTAAAACTATTTCGCGATATTGCACAGTCCACTGCAGAGTTGGTTAAAAAATATCGGGGATCTCTTTCCGGCGAACATGGCGACGGCCGGGTGAGGGCCGAATTTATTCCGCTTATGGTAGGGGAAAACAACTACCAACTGTTGCGACAAATTAAACAAACCTGGGATCCTCAGGCCATCTTTAACCCCGGTAAAATTGTAGATGCTCCACCAATGGATGTTTCTCTCCGGTACGAGGGTGTAAAAGAAACACGGCAATTTGATACCGTATTCGATTTTTCAGATAGCGAAGGCATTCTCCGTGCAGCCGAAAAGTGTAACGGTTCCGGCGACTGTCGCAAAACACATCTCTCCGGTGGCACGATGTGCCCGAGTTATATGGCCACCCGTGATGAAAAAGACACCACAAGAGCCAGGGCCAATATTCTACGCGAAATTCTTACCCGCTCTAATGATGAAAACCCGTTTGCCAGCAAAGAAATTTATGAAGTAATGGACTTATGCCTGGGGTGCAAAGGCTGCGCCTCGGAATGTCCGTCAAACGTAAACGTAGCCACTCTCAAAGCGGAATTTCTTCATCAGTATTATAAAAAACACGGGGTACCGGCACGCGCAAAAGCCTTTGCCGATATTTCGCGCCTCAACCAAATTGCCGCAATCGCACCCGCGATCAGCAATTTTTTTATGGCTAATAGCTTTTCGGGCGGTGTAATGAAAAAGCTGTTGGGGGTTGCTCCACAACGCAACCTTCCTTCTCTTTACAAAACAACCCTCCGGAAATGGTTTCATTCTCAGGTATTTACTCCTGCCCGCCCGTCTAAAGGTTCCGTTTATTTCTTCTTTGATGAATTTACCAACTTCAACGACGTTGAAGCGGGTATCAAAACCATCCGGTTACTTCATCGGCTGGGTTACGAAGTGAAAGCCGTTCCCCACGCTGAAAGCGGTCGCGCCTACATTTCCAAAGGGCTGCTGCCGACCGCCCGGCGAATTGTTATGTACAATGTCGAAGTATTTAAGGATATTATCTCCGAAAACGTACCACTTGTTGGCCTTGAACCTTCGGCTATCCTGGGATTCCGGGATGAATATCCTCGCCTCGTCATTAAAGAATACCGCGAACAAGCCGAAAAACTCGGGAAAAATGCGCTGTTGATAGATGAATTTCTCGCACGGGAAATTACCCGTGGAAATATTTCCCCGGAATTATTTACCACCGAGAAAAAACAGGTTCTCCTGCATGGCCACTGTCACCAAAAGGCTTTATCCTCTGTGGATGTTTCCCGCACCATTCTCTCCTTGCCGGCAAATTACACCGTAGAGGTAATTCCCTCCGGCTGTTGCGGAATGGCAGGTTCCTTTGGTTATGAAAAAGAACACTACGACGTCTCCATGAAAATCGGCGAACTCGTTCTTTTCCCTGCCGTAAGAAAATCGGAAGCGTTTACAATTATAGCCGCACCCGGAACCAGTTGCCGCCACCAGATTGCGGACGGTACCGGTCGGAAAGCGCAACATCCTGCAGAGGTTTTATGGGAAGCCTTGATATAACTCAGGCTTTCCCTTGAAATGTTTATCTTTGCAGGTTAAGTCATCAGGTCAAACTTACTGCAATGAATCAAACGACTTTTTACACCCTTAAGCACAAAGTCCGGATTGTGACGGCGGCATCTCTTTTTGACGGGCATGACGCTGCGATCAACATTATGCGCAGAATCCTACAGGCTTCTGGCGCAGAAATTATTCACCTCGGGCACAATCGTTCGGTTCAGGACATTGTGAATACGGCAATTCAGGAGGATGCTCAGGCAATCGCTCTTACCTCCTATCAGGGAGGGCATGTAGAATACCTGAAGTACATGTACGACCTGCTCAAAGAGTTGGGTTGCGGTCATATCCGCATTTTTGCCGGCGGCGGTGGCACGATTCTGCCTTCCGAAATAGCTGAGTTGCATGCTTACGGTATCACACGAATTTATTCGCCTGATGATGGCCGCCAGATGGGCCTCCAGGGAATGATCAATGATCTTCTGGAAAAGGCAGATTTTCCCACAGGGATTTCCCTTAATGGAGAAATAAGTAAAATTCAGGATAAAAAGTCCCGCGACCTCGGTCGTATTATATCCGCCATTGAAAACCAGTCGCCTCAGGCCGAAAGTGTATATGCCCATATTCAGACGTTGATCGCGCAACAACCCCCTATACCCGTGCTGGGTATCACCGGTACCGGCGGAGCGGGGAAATCCTCCCTTGTGGATGAATTGATTCGCCGGTTTCTTCGCGAATTTCCCGAAAAATACCTGGCCGTCGTTTCCGTTGATCCTTCCAAACGCAAAACCGGAGGCGCGCTTCTCGGCGACCGGATTCGGATGAATGCGGTAAATCATCCCCGTGTTTTTATGCGTTCTCTCGCTACCCGTCAGGCGAATCTTGCCCTTTCCCGGTACGTAACCCCGATTCTGGATGTGTTGAAAGCCGCTCGGTTTGATCTTATCATTCTGGAAACTTCCGGTATCGGCCAGTCGGATACGGAAATTGTTGACCATTCCGATGTGTCGTTGTATGTGATGACCCCGGAATATGGCGCGGCTTCCCAACTGGAAAAAATTGATATGTTGGATTTCGCCGATATTATTGCGCTCAACAAATTTGACAAACGCGGTGCTCAGGATGCTTTGCGGGATGTGCGTAAACAATACAAACGAAACCATCAGCTTTGGGAAAAAGAGGACGAAAAATTACCGGTATTCGGTACCATTGCTTCCCAGTTTAATGACCCGGGGATGAATCGCCTCTACCGGGCTGCAATGAATATCCTTTCGAAAAAAACCCATTTAAACTTTCAGTCTGACTATGAGACGAACAACGAATCTTCGGAAAAAATCTATATCATTCCTCCCGCCCGGACACGGTATCTGTCTGAAATTTCGGAAACCATCCGCAATTACAACCAATGGGTAGAAACACAGGCTCAAATCGCCCACAAACTTGAAAGTTTGAAGGTCGCAGCGCAAACCGTCAAAGAGGCCGGGAAAAATTTAATAGCCGGAGAACTGGAAGAAGTTTACCGAAAAGAGAGTCTTCATTTTGATCCTAATAACCACAATATTATCGAAACATGGGAAGCGAAAAAGGCCCGGTATGCGGCAGATGAGTACATTTATGAAGTAAGAGGCAAGGAAATCCGTATAACCACATTTACCGAATCCCTTTCTCACAATCACATTCCGAAAGTGACCCTGCCCGGATACAAAGGCTGGGGAGATATTTTGAAGTGGAATCTTCAGGAAAATGTGCCGGGCGAATTTCCTTTTACCTCCGGTGTATATCCTTTCAAACGCGAGCAGGAAGACCCGACGCGAATGTTTGCCGGAGAAGGAGGGCCGGAGCGTACCAATAAGCGGTTTCACTACGTATCGCTCGGGATGCCTGCCAAACGATTGTCAACGGCCTTTGATTCAGTAACGCTTTATGGAGAAGACCCCGACAACCGGCCCGATATTTATGGAAAAATCGGCAACTCCGGAGTTTCGGTGTGCAACCTCGACGACGCCAAAAAACTTTACTCCGGTTTTGATCTTTGTGATCCGGCGACCTCTGTTTCCATGACTATCAATGGCCCGGCGGCTACCGTTTTAGGCTTTTTTATGAATGCGGCCATAGACCAGCAGTGTGAGTTATACATCCGAAAAAACGGACTGGAAGCAGAAGTAAATCAGAAAATCGAAAAAATATTCGAAGAAAAAGGTCTCAAACGACCTACTTACTGGGGTGAACTTCCCGAAGGCAATGACGGGCTGGGACTGATGCTGCTGGGGATTACCGGGGAGGAGGTTTTGCCACAGGAAATATATGATAAAATCAAAGCCCAAACGCTTTCCCGGGTAAGAGGAACCGTACAGGCAGATATTCTAAAAGAAGACCAGGCACAGAATACCTGTATTTTTTCGACAGAGTTTTCTCTCAAACTGATGGGCGATGTACAGCAATATTTTATTGACCATCAGGTGCGAAATTTTTATTCCGTTTCCATATCGGGTTACCACATTGCCGAGGCCGGCGCAAACCCTATCTCCCAGTTGGCCTTCACTCTGGCAAATGGTTTTACCTTTGTGGAATACTACGTTTCGCGGGGAATGGACATCAATAAATTTGCCCCCAATTTCTCCTTCTTTTTCTCCAATGGTGTGGATCCGGAGTATGCCGTAATCGGCAGAGTTGCGCGGCGTATCTGGGCTAAAGCGATGAAACTGAAATATGGTGCCGACGAACGCGCCCAGAAACTCAAATACCATATCCAGACCTCCGGTCGTTCCCTTCATGCCCAGGAAATATCTTTCAACGATATACGCACTACCCTTCAGGCACTTTATGCGATATACGACAACTGCAATTCCCTCCACACCAATGCTTACGATGAAGCGATAACGACCCCCACCGAGGAATCGGTGCGCAGGGCTATGGCTATTCAGTTGATCATCAATCATGAGTTGGGCCTTACCAAAAACCAAAACCCGCTTCAGGGAGCTTTTATTATTGAACAACTCACCGACTTGGTGGAGGAAGCCGTAATGATTGAATTTGACCGAATTACCGAAAGAGGCGGAGTACTCGGTGCGATGGAAACGATGTATCAACGCGGTAAAATTCAGGAAGAATCTATTTACTACGAATCCCTTAAACACTCCGGCGAATTGCCGATCATCGGCGTAAATACCTTTCTCTCCGATGAGGGATCTCCTACGATCATTCCCCATGAAGTGATTCGCTCTACTACCGAAGAAAAAGAATACCAGATATTGCAAATGCGCGATTTACAGGTCCGGCATGCGGCTAAAGCAAAAATTGCCCTCCGCCATTTGCAGGAAGTAGCCGTCGCTAATGGCAACCTGTTTGAAGC
Source organism: Bacteroidia bacterium (assembly GCA_033764335.1). Taxonomy (GTDB): domain Bacteria; phylum Bacteroidota; class Bacteroidia; order J057; family J057; genus JAGQVA01. The sequence continues at coordinate 92,449 of JANRJC010000047.1, forward strand.
GCTTATGGAAGCCACAAAATGCGCTTCTCTGGGGCAGATTACTCATGCCCTGTATGAAGTAGGAGGCCAGTATCGGAGAAATATGTAACCCACTTTTCGTGAAGAGGTTCACCGCTTTAGGAAATTGTTATATTTGTCGGTTCATATAATCACCTCTCATGCAAAAAATCATCAGTGGCATCCAACAGATCGGTATTGGTATTCCGAATGTTCATGACGCATGGCGTTGGTACCGCCGAAATTTTGGGATGGATGTCCCCATATTTGAGGAGGCCGCCGAAGCCAATCTCATGCTGCCCTACACCGGAGGCAAACCCCATCAACGCCATGCAATCCTCGCTACCAACCTTCAGGGCGGCGGTGGAATGGAAATCTGGCAATATACCAGCCGAACCCCTCAGCCGCCGAAACAGGCTCCCATCGCGGGTGATTGTGGAATTTTTGCCGCAAGGGTAAAATGCCTCGATGTACCCGCTGCTTATCAAAAAATGGAAGCGGATAAACCCGCGTTTCTTGGGCCGATAAGCCGAGACCCGGAGGGAAAACAACATTTTTTTCTGAGCGACCCTTATGGCAATATTTTTCAGGTGATTGAGGAAGATGCGTGGTTTGCCAAAGGTCGCCACCTTACCGGAGGAATGGGCGGCTGCATGATTGGAGTGTCCGACGTGGATAAATCCCAACGGCTTTATACCGACATTCTCGGTTACGATAAAGTTGTTTATGATAAAACAGGAGATTTTGAGGATTTTTCTGCACTTCCCGGTGGGAGGGGGACTTTTCGCCGGATCTTGCTCACCCATTCTCAGCCGAGAAAAGGAGGTTTCAGCCGCATCTTCGGCCCCACCTATATCGAACTGATTCAGTCAAAAACCCGACCCGGAAAAAAAATGTTTGAGAATCGGTTTTGGGGCGATCTGGGGTTTATTCACCTCTGTTTTGATGTGTCGGGAATGGATGCGCTCCGCGAAGAATGTGCACAAAAAGGGTTCCCCTTTACCGTTGACAGCGCCCGCGCTCTGGGGAAAGTATTTGACATGGGAGAAGCGGCGGGTTCTTTTTCTTATATCGAAGATCCCGACGGAACCCTTATTGAGTTTGTCGAAACCCACAAAGTACCCATTATGAAAAAATGGGGCTGGTACCTCAATATGAAAAAGAGGAATCCGGAAAAGCCACTTCCGGACTGGATGTTAAAAGCACTTGCATTTAACCGGGTAAAAGACTGATTGATATGTGTGAATCATTTGACACAGTAGCCTTAAACTTCTCTCCGGACGGTCTTTTAATTCTGGACATAACACTGTTTGTGATTATGTACGGGGTTGCCCTGGAGCTTCGGGTAGATGATTTTCGGTTATTGTTTAAAAAACCATTGGCTCCCTTTACCGGCCTGGCTTCGCAGTTGGTATTACTTCCAGCTTTAACGCTGGCATTAGTATGGATGATACGTCCCTGTCCCAGCATGGCTTTGGGTATGTTTTTGGTAGCGGCTTGCCCGGGCGGAAATATTTCCAATTTCATGTCTTTGCTGGCAAAAGGCAATGTGGCCCTTTCGGTAAGCCTTTCGGCGACAACTACGATTCTGGCAATTGTCATGACACCTTTTAATTTTGCCTTCTGGTCACAATTTTATCCACCCGCAGCAGAATTACTTGAAACAATCAGCCTCAACCCAGTGGATATTTTCACTAAAATTTTGCTGATACTGGCTCTGCCCTTATTGATTGGTATGTGGACAGCCCAAAAATTTCCGGATTTCACCTCCAAAATCACCCGACCTATACGCATTTTGTCCATTGTTTTTTTTGCGGGTTATATCGTTGCAGCTCTCGCACTTAACTTTGATTTTTTTGTAAAATACATTCGATTTGTCGTGCTGATTGTTTTGGCTCACAATGGTCTTGCGCTAGTCGGAGGATATTCACTGAGTAAAATAGTCGGCTTGGGAACAAAGGATGCTCGTACAATTTCGATTGAAACAGGTATTCAGAACTCGGGGCTGGCGCTGGTACTTATATTTAGTCCTATCTTTAACGGACTGGGCGGAATGGCCATGATTGCGGCACTCTGGGGAATTATGCATATCGTAACAGGCCTGAGTATTGGTACAATATGGTCCCGTATTCCTCCTAAAAGTTGAAAAGCAGTTTTGCATTATGAAGCGAAAACTCCACACTTTCTATTACAATACACTTAAGGCGCTGATAGCTTTTGCTCTCCGGATGTTTTATCGTCGGCATGAAGTGGATGGGTATAAAGAAAATGTACCCAAAGGAAAACCGGTGATTTTTGCCGGAAATCATCAGAATGCCCTGATTGATGCCTTGAATGTCGTCTGTACAACCTCCCGCGACCGGCAGCCGACCTTTATGACGAGGTCGGATATTTTCCTGCCGAAACTGAAACCCATCTTTAATACCTTTAAGATGTTGCCCATTTACCGGCAGCAGGATGGGGTGGATACCTTACAGAAAAATGAGGAGATTTTTGCGACCTGTATCCGAAGATTGAGCCGCAAAGAAGCCTTGATCATATTTCCGGAAGGCAATCATAACCGGCAACGCCGGTTGCGGCCCCTAAAAAAAGGGACTGCTCGTATCGCCTTCCTCGCCGAGGAAGCCAATGATTTTCAGTTGGGAACCTGTTTTGTTCCGGTTGGACTCAACTACAGCAATCACCTGCATTTCCGGGGAGATTTGTATGTAAAATATGGCAAGCCGATCAATACCGAAGATTATTATGAAGAATACCAAACCAATCCTCAGCGAACCCTGATCAAAATCACGCAGGTTATTAGCGACGGTATGAGGGATAGCATTCTTCATATCGCCAATAAAGAAAACTACGAGACAATTGAAAGCCTGCGGATGATGTACGAAGTGCCGATGACACGGAAAGCGGGGCTAAATCCCCGCAGGTTGCGCGATGTCTTTGATTCTGCCAAAAAACTCATAGACGTTATCGAGCGACGAATCAGCGAAGGAGATCCCCAATGGCCGCAGATTGCAGCCAAAACTTCCGAATACCGTGCCGCGCTGAAAAAATTCCGATGGAGAGACCATGTTGTAGCGGCTGCGCCTTATTCGTTTGTCGGCTTACTTTTGTATGCGGTTGGTTTGATTTTGCTTCTGCCGATCCATCTGTACGGAGTAATCAATAGTTACATCCCCTATAAAATTCCGGATATCGCCGCAAAAAAAATTTTCAAGGATGATCATTTTCACAGCTCGGTAAAAGCTGCCGGAGCGATCTTTACTTTCCCCATTTTATACCTTATTCAGACCGGTATCGTATGGGCTTTGAGCGACCTGCGCTGGGCATTGATTTACCTGGTTTCGCTCCCCCTTACCGGCAATTTGGCCTACTGGTATTCTGTATGGGTGAAAAAATGGTATTCCCGATGGAGTTTTTCTTCCTTATTAAGGAAAAAAAATCCGGAGGTTTTGATGCTTGTGGAGAACCGGAAAATGATCACGGAATATCTTGAAAAGATAACAACTCATCTACCAGAAACAGCAAAACAATAGTTTTTCAGGCATAAAATCGTGATTAAGATTGGAATCCTAATCAAGGCTTTTTATATTGTAGCAGTAAGTTTAGTTGCATTCTGATTAATGCAAGAATCTGGTCGGCCCGAAAATCCCCTGCTCACAACAATAGCGAGTCAAAACTCTATCATGGATTTTGTCTCGGATGCGATTATTATTACAGACACAAATCTCAATGTCATCTCCTGGAATCGCGCAGCCGAAGCCATCTATGGTTGGCCAAAGTCCGAAACCATAGGCAAAATTGTATCGAATATCATCCGTGCCCAGAATCTTACACAACCGGCATCCGAACTTTTGGAAATCTTGGTGAGTACCGGAAAATGGGAAGGCGAACAAATACATACTCATAAAAATGGATACCCTATCCATGTAATGGCATCCGTTTCGTGTATTTATGCGGAAGGCAAGGAAGTGAAAGGTTATGTGGCGGTTAATCGGAACATTACTGATCAGAAAAATATTCAAAAAGTGCTGGAAGATTCCTTAAACCAGCATAACGCTCTCCGCGATAAAATCACCCAAATTTCTACTTACTTTATAAATCTCTATGCCAAAGATATTGATGAAGGAATTGAATATGCGCTGAAACAAGTATGTGACTTTGCCTATCTGGATCGGGCGTATGTATTTTTATACACCGACGAGGGAACCCGAATGAGCAATATTCATGAATATTGTCAGAAAGGGGTAACTTCTTTAAAAAAACTCCAGCAAAATATTGAAGTAGATGCTTTCCCCTGGTTTGCCCGAGAACTTCAGGAAAAATACCTGGTAAACATCCCCAATGTCACCAAAATGCCGGAGGAAGCGGTAATCGAAAAAAATTTTTATATTACTACAGGGGTTAATTCGATGCTGGCGGTGCCGCTGTTACGCGAGGGGAAACTGCTGGGTTTTGTCGGGTTTGATGCTATGTCTTCACAGCGCAACTGGTCTCAGGATACGATTTCGCTTTTCCAGATTGTGGCCGATATCATTATTAATGCTCTGGAAAGAAAAAACTGGGAAATCCGGCTGAAGGAAGCTCGTGATTCGCTGGAGCAGGAAGTCGAAAAACGCACCGCAGAGCTTTTTCATTCGAATGAATTACTCGAAAATTTTGCCTACATGGCCTCCCATGACCTTCGTGAGCCGCTGCGTATGGTGGTAAACTATCTCCAACTTCTGGAAAGATCGCTTTACAACACATTGGGTGAGTCTGAAAAGGATTATATCCATTATGCCATTGACGGTGCGATGCGAATGCGAAAACTACTGGAAGGAATGCTCGCCTATTCACGGGTAAAAACCCATTCCCAGCCGTTTTCTCTGGTAAATATGAGCAAGGTCATGGAAGATGTCTGTGCAAATCTTGACCTCGTTATCTCCGATACGAAGGCAGATGTTACCTGTCGTAATCTTCCGCAGGTATATGCTGATGCAGAACAAATGCTTCAGCTTCTCCAAAATTTAGTAGGCAACGCATTGAAGTTTCAACCCGAAAACCAGATTCCGCAGGTAGAGGTTTGGGGAGAAGAAGGAGAAGACCATTTTACGTTTGCCGTAAAAGATAATGGTATCGGTATGGAACCTCAATATAAAGAACGGATTTTTCAAATCTTTAACCGCCTGCATGCCCGAGACAAATACCCCGGAAGTGGTATTGGGCTGGCAATTTGTAAAGAAATCGTCACCCATCACCACGGCAAAATATGGGTTGAATCTGTACTCGATCAGGGCACTACTTTTTTCTTTACCCTCCCTAAATAGCCCAAAAGGTTAGCAAGGTTAAACAAAATCCCATTGTTTTTATCAAAATTTACTTTTAACTTGGAGGAAGTTTCCAAATTTTTTGTCTTTCATTATGCGAAATGAACTTCTCAACCCCCTTTCGACACCCAATGAGGATGAAAGACAACTTCGCCCTAAGGTTCTGGAAGATTTTACGGGGCAGAAAAAACTGACGGACAACCTCAAGGTCTTTATTGAAGCGGCCAAAATGCGTGGGGAACCGCTCGACCATGTTTTGTTACACGGTCCTCCCGGCTTGGGTAAAACTACCCTTTCCTTTATCGTAGCGAATGAATTGGGTGCTAATATTACCACTACCTCCGGCCCTGTGCTCGAAAAACCCGGAGATCTCGCCGGACTATTGACCAATTTGGAAAAAGGAGATGTTTTGTTCATTGATGAAATCCACCGCCTTTCGCCGGTGATTGAGGAGTACCTCTATTCGGCGATGGAAGATTACAAAATAGACATCATGGTCGAAACCGGTCCCAATGCCCGAAGCATAGAGATTGGCCTGAACGCTTTTACGCTGATCGGTGCTACGACCCGTGCAGGTTTGCTTACTTCGCCCATGCTCGCCCGTTTTGGGATTAATGCACGTCTGGAATATTATGACGCAGAAACGCTGGCTACCATTGTACGCCGCTCTGCGAGTGTCCTGAATGTGCCCATCGAGCGGGATGCCGCTTTCGAAATCTCCCGGCGTAGCCGGGGAACTCCCCGCATCGCCAACCGGCTTCTCCGCCGCACACGAGACTTCGCTCAGGTAAAAGGTTCAGGAAAAATCAATATGGATATCGCCAAACTTACTCTCGAAGCGCTCGAAGTGGATGAAGCAGGTCTGGATGATATGGACAACAAAATTTTGCTTACCATTATTGATAAATTCCGTGGCGGCCCTGTCGGACTTAATTCCATCGCCGCCTCCGCCGGCGAAGAGGCTGAAACCATCGAAGAAGTCTATGAACCCTATCTGGTAATGGAAGGTTTTATCAAACGCACCGCCAGAGGCCGGGTAGCTACCGAACGAGCCTATAAACATTTCGGAAGAATCCCCGGAAATATTGACCCGCTGCAACCCAACCTGTTTTCCTAAAAAAAAATGTCCACCCGTTTTCAGGCAGACATCAGGTATAGGTACAACGTAAAAAAATCTTTATCCTCAGAAGGTGACATTTAAACCCAATCGCAGATTTACCTGCTGACTCTCCGTAGGCCGAAGAAAGGAACTGAGGTGATCCGTAGTGGCAAATAAGACGATTGGTCCCAGTTTTAACAATAGATTTGCTCCCAGATTATCAAACCTCCGGTTGCGCACCGACCAGGTAAGTCCTGCAGTTAAAATTTTACCCAAATCTTTGCTGGCGCTTACTACGAAAGCAGGGAAAACCTTGCCCCGATAAAATTCACTGTAGTACAAACCGCCCAGCCGAAGCGATTTTATCGGCGCAAAAGTCCCTCCGATATAAATTCTCGTCGGAAGACTTGTCCGGAAAGTTCCTGCCGTTTCTTCTGTCTGAATATCGCTAAACAACGAGTCCAATACGGTATTTATATTAAAAGAATCCTGCTCAAAAACCTCTGCCACGTCCAATCCTTCAAAAGAAAGTGAGCCTTCTGCATGGTAAATTTTTGCCTGATCGGTCCAGTTGATAAAACCCAGATCAATCACACTGGCCGAAAGTTTTATCCGGTCATTTAAGGCATATTCTAATCCCAGGTCACCTGAAAATCCATGATTTCCGGTAAAGGGTTTGAACTCAAACTGAGGGTTGAAGTTTTCCAGACTCCCGATGTCAAAGATGCTGGTCTGTACCTCGTAATTGACTTGTAGTTGAAGCTGGTATATCTCCGGACTGGTAGTAAGGGATGCCTCGGCCATTCCTGCGGAAACATTCGCCAGACCGACCAGATATTTCAGCCGTGTGCCGATTTGCAGTTTTCCTTTTCGGAATACCAGACCTGCTCCGATTTCATGCCATGCCGAAACCTGAAAATCGGGTGCAACCGGAAGTGTCTGATCCACAAAACCCGCGTTGCCATACCAGGCAAGTTCGGGCAGGGTTTTGGGATAACTGAAATAGCCGCTCACTTTCGTTCCGGTAAAAACAGAAACCTGCACCGGCCCTACTTTAACCGCTACTCCCAGTATATCCACGTTTGCCTGTGTGCGGATAATGTTCACGTCCTGCATCCGGGTTATTGCCCCTTCCACGTCAATCATGAGCGAGTCTGTGCCGGGTTTTGGGCGGAGAATATCGGCATAAGAAAAACCGCTGTTTAAACCGTGCAGATAGACCGAGGGCAGGCTGATAGTGATAGTTTTTTCCTGCATAAAAGCAGGATTTGCCTGAAGATTCTGCACGGCTCGGGGCATAAAATGTAACCCCAATTCCTGTTGCGCATATCCCCGCCCCTGTGATATCAGGGCAAAAACAAAAATGAGAGTATATATTTTTATTCGTTTCATATTTTTAAGGATTTATTCGGGCGGTTACCCCGAGTTTGATTCCAATCTGATCACTCACCCGAAATTTTACCGGTGAAACCCCGCCTCCGGCGGTGGAAATAATCGCACGAATGCGAATTTTTCGGGTCTCCGGCAGAAGGGAAAATCTTTCTTCCGAAAAGTTTACCGATAATGTCTGAGTACCCGGTGTTACTACTGCGCCGTCTGCTCCTGTCTCGGGAGAGGAAAGAAGGGCGGAGGAAACATCAAAAAGGGAGTCAAGCAATTCTCCTTGTGAATCGAGGAAATACACTTGTGCCACCGCCTCAACCGGGAGGGCATTTTCGGTAATTAGCTTAAATCCTCCTGCCTGCACAATATCGAGGTCGGAAAGGTCCACCTCCAGTGTGTCTTCCAAAATAAGGTCTTCCACTTGCCCTTCCAGCGGTATTTCGGCAGAAATACCTACTGAAAGGGAACTGGAGTCGGTGATAAACCCGGAAAAGGCGTTTCCGTTCGGATTGGCGATCATGCCAAATTGATAAGTAAGAACTTCCGGTAAGGCAGAAATAATATCGGTAATGTTCGAATTGGTTTTATTGATGGTAATCTCCGTGATTTTGCTTTGGCCCACCTCTGAAATTTGCGGATGGAGAAGGTTAATTCCTCCTGCCAATCCATCATGTCCCAGGGGAACGGTTGTCATTCCGTCAGAGCTGCTTGCCGAAATAAGAGAGGTTATTTCAACGGGTACACCAAAAGAATTGTCAAAAATAAAGGTCAGCGAAGGATCTGCGAGACCAAGGCTTTTGACCTTTATTTGTTTGAAAATATCCGTCGTAATGCTATCTGCGTCATTGGAAAAAGCATAATAAGGAATATTTCCCTCTAAGTAAGAATAGTCCATTCCTTTCAGAAGCATGCTTGCTCCGTCGAGGGTAACCGTCTGCCCACTACCTGTATGCCGGGCATAGCAGGCAAACCGAACAGAGTCATCACTGAAAACAAAAGTATAACCCGTAAGGTCGAAAGTGGCCGAACCGCTGCCCGAAGGAGAAAGAGGTAAAAAAACCACAAAAGAACTTCCATCCTTCCATAGATCGTCCAAACGAAGAAATACTTCATATTCTCCGGAAAGAGAAGACTGGTAGTCAAAATCAAGGCTCCCCGATTTCAATGTAATCCGCTGCAACTGTTCGATCGGGAAAGGTAGTGTAAGTTGGGAGTCGGGCATTACCACCGGTATATCGGGAAGCGTTATGACCGGAAAATCGGACTGCGAAAGCGTGGCGAGATGTGCTTCATACAGCAAGGCCAGGTCCCCTGTCGCACTGATTTGTAACCAACCTCCGGTGTCCACTTTATCCAGCGCTTTTTCCACCGAAATATGCGTATTCACCAATGGCAAAGCGACTTCAGGAGACCATTCTGGGGCAATAATTTTATCCGTCTTTTCTATCAGACTACAGGAAGCTAATAAAACCGAAAGGGCTGAAAATGTAAAAATTGTCCGTGATACTGATAGGTTCATTGATTTTTTCATAAATTGACACCTGCAATCTCACAACGATTCGCATTATTTAAAAATGATAAATTACAAAAAATTAACATTCCATTTATTCAAATTAAAATTAAGAAAACATTCTGAGATGATATGTATGAGGATAAGTTGTAAATTGGACGGGGGAATTTGTAAATTCGATGTATGAAATATTATCTACTTCTTATTGCCGGCCTGATTACTGTGGTTTTTAGTAGTTGCTCCCAACCTCAAAAAGCCACAGAAAATGCTTTAGTTTCATCAGAATCCGCCAACTCCAATCTTCCCTCACCGGATATTAAGATGATTGAAGAAAACCTTACGAAAGGTTTGTTGGGCGATTCTACCATGTTTCCCTATGTCTATCAGGGCGAAGGGCGAAGCAATATTTTCGAGGCTTATACCATGCGGTTTAGCCTCACCTATGAGGCCCCTCTGTTGCCTATGATCAATTCGATGGTTCCGTGGGTAAATACAGAGACTTTCAGCGAAGACAATGGTCTGTTTCTCACCTATATCCGAAATGGGCGCGAAATCAGCCTTTCCAATCCCTATATCCAAATTCAATATATCAACAAACGTATGCCGAGTTGCAGCAGTGTGGACTCCGTGTATATCTGGCTCACAGATCTTTTTGTCAAAAATTATAAAGGAAACATTATCCGGCAAAAACATACCGTGGAAACGATGTCCCGCCTCCCGGCAGTTTGCGCAGAGTTTCAGACCCCCAATACGGAGCGGATCAAAGGGAAATACATGGCTTATGCTTACGTGGACTATGACAAGGACTACCTTATAGGTATGGCACTTACCACAACGGAGAAAAGTGATTTTGAAATCAACCTTCCGCTGTTTTATAATATTGTGGAAAGTTTCTCCTACTAGTTTGTAGGTTTTGCAGGGTTGCCGAATACCGTTTGCCCGGGATCTACATTTTTAAGCACAACTGCACCCGGGCCGATCATCGCACCCTCTCCAATGGTCAACCCCGGATGAATGACTGCACCCATGCCAACAATTACATCTTTATGAATCATTACCTCCCGGCCAATGCGCGCCCCTGTCTGGAGAGTACAGAAGTCGCCGATCTGTGTATCTATATCAATGGAAACCCCGGTTTCTATCAGATTGTAACTACCAACGAGAGCATTTGCATGAACAATTACACCGGGGTAAATCAGGTTTCCTTTCCCGATCTTTGCATAAGAAGAAATACTGCTAAAGGGATGAATCAAATTGATGAGTTCCGGTTTTTTTATAGCAAGGTATTTTACGAGGTTATGGCGGTGCTCTATGTCGCGGGCGGCAACCACCAGTTTGATATTTTCGTCTTCCAAAAGCGTATCGCTGTCCCGGTTGCCCAGCTTGGCGATTACCAGAATATCATTGATCTCCTGGCTGATTGTGCTGTCATCATCGGTAAGAAAGCCATAAACCATCACATCCAGCGCATTTGCCGCATCCAAGGCCGCACGGGCTTCCGGACCAGTACCAATAATAATTATAGGGGTTTTTGATTCTTCCATCAATAATCGGATTTTCGGACAAAGCTAATAAAAATGAACAGGATATTTTGTGTTATAACTTACGCTTTTTGCCTGTTGGGCATTTTAGTACCGGACTCGCTTCATGCTCAGATTTCGGATACGACTTACTGGAGGGAAAATGTCTATCCCCTCGAAATAGAAGGTGATAGTTTGTCCGACTCTTTTTTTGTATTGGATTCTACTGTAGGCAAATACCGGTTTTTCTTTACAGCCGAACAACACTGGCGCACCATCAACTCGCAGATTCAGTTTGCCTTTCTCACCTACCTCCATCAAAAGGCCGGTGTGCGAAATCTAATTCTGGAAGGGGGATTTACGTATGGATACCTCATCAACCGCTATCTTGAGACAGGGGATAAACGGCTGTTGAAACGGGTTCTCAATGATATTCCCGTTTGCCCGCAGGATCAGATGAGAATGTTTGAACAACTCCGCAAATACAACGCTCAGTTTCCGCTGGAAGATCGAATTATGGTTTCCGGGATTGATCTGGAACATTCCCCAGAACTAGCCCTTCAGGGCTTAAGTACGATTATTCCGGAACAAAAACCGCCGGATGAAATAGCGGTACAGGTGGAAGAAATAAAAAACCTCCATCAGTTGCGGGTTTTCGAAGCAAAAAAAGTAAATCAGCTTTTCCAGCGACTCAGTAAAGACTTTGACCAAAAAAATTCGATATACTCCGCTTACCTGGGAGAAGATTATGACCTCGCAAAGCTTATTGTGAAAAATGCTTTACAGGGGAAATCCTTTTCGCTGATCAAAGCAGTTCTCTTTAAGAAAACCTGGGAAAAACGCGAAGAACAACTATTTGCCAATTTTGTCGCCCTTCAGCCGAGGATGAAGCCGGGAAATTATTATGCGCAATTTGGTGCTTTGCACACCGACATTAAGGCATCTATCAATTGGAAGTTTCCGAGCCTGGCACACCGGCTGAATTTTTACCCGGAATCACCGGTGTTGGGAGAGGTAATGACGATCAGCAGATATTTTCGCAGAATGTCCGCCGAATACAACCGCTTGGGAGAAGAAGACAAACTCACCCAAATGGTTGATTATGTGGAGAAAAACTACAAAAACCCCGTGGTTTTGTGTAGTATGATTGGCAAAAACAGCCCGTTCGCTGAAATGAGTAAAACTTTTCAGTATATTCTGCTTCTGGAACCCGAAGCAGAGGCATCTCCATGCGAATAATTATCAAATAAAGGTTTCTACAAAACCTATCAATGATTTCATGCAGGAAATGTATATTTGTAAAGGCTAAAAGAGGGAGAGTATCACATCAAAAATCATTTGATTCGCACGAATATCCGGTTTACGGTTATAATTGCTTTTGCAACCTTGCTTTTTTCAGGACTGGGACGGTGCACCGTGTCCGGCCAACCCGATTTTAATCCCTATATCCGCACTCAGGTATCGCCTCTTGAAATGTCTCCCGATAGTGGTTTTGAATCTTTTTTTATGCTGGACGAGGTGGTAAAAGAGTATAAGTTTTTTTTCACCGCAGAAGAACACTGGCTATCCATGAATACCCAGGTCCGATACCGGTTTTTGATGTATCTGTATTACCATGCCCATGTAAGAAATCTTATTGTCGAAGGCGGTTACAGTTACGGCGATATGCTCAACCGATATTTGGAAACGGGCAATGAAAATCTGCTCATCCGGGCCATTTATGATATTCCGGTTTGCCCCACAGATATGATCGAGTTTTATCGGGAGTTATATACTTTCAACCGATTTTTACCTGCTCACGAAAAAATACGAATCATTGGTATTGATCTGGAACAATCCCCTCAACTCGTGATCGAATGTATGGTAAATCTTCTGCCTCAAAAACCACTTACCGCAGGGGTACGAGACAAAATTACCCAGCTAAAAATGTTTTCCGAAGCCCAGTATAACGATAAAGAAATTAAAAAATATTTCCGGCAGTTGTACAAAGAAGTTCAGGATCGAAAACGCGCTTACCGACGCTACTGGGGGGACCGCTACTGGATGTTTGAAATGCTGCTGGAAAATACGGTAGAAGGTTTTGAATCGCCACTTCTTCGCGAGTTTGTCTATGATCACGGAGACCAGAAAAAACGCGAAGACCGGATGTTCTCCAATTTTCGTTTGCTCTATAAGTATCATATTCTCCAGCCGGGTAACTATTACGGTCAGTTTGGGGGTATCCACACCGAATTAAACCCTGCCATTAACTGGGGCTATCATACGCTGGCGCATCAGTTGAACTATGAACGTTATTCGCCGGTAAAGGGAAAAGTTTTGACGATTTCCCGGTACTTTCGCCGTTTGCCGCAAATTTACGAAAGGTTCCGCGAATATGAGGATTTTATGGCTCTTATGAATGAAATTGACCATACTTCCTCCGAGGATGTAATTTTGTGCCGTATCTGGGGAAATGATTCTCTTTTCCCCGAAATCAGCCGCGATTTTCAGTTTATGCTTATCATCAAAGACCGGCTGGAATCCGAAAAATGTAAATGATGAAAAACATTTTAGCGGGTATGATACGTCATTGAGAGGTACAAGGGGAATATCTAGGTTTGATACTGTTGAGTGTCGAACCTAATTCTTGTGTTATGCCTCGCAAAAATATTTCCGCACTGACTGCCGATCTCGACGAAATGGTCTTTACCAATCGAGAAAAAGGTTATGGGGGTTTTTACCTTCGAAAGAAATACCCTATACACCTGACTGTCGGCACAATTCTCATCGGAACGTTGGCTCTTATAATGACCTTTGGGCCTATTCTTCGAAGGTCAATAGTTCCTGATACAGATATAGAAAAACTTCGCAGCATCAAGGTGACCATTAACATGGATGATCTTCCACCCCCACCTGCAATTGATGAAGAAACCCCGCCGCCGCCACCGCCGCCCAGAATCAAACCGCCGGAAGTGCGTACGGTAGCTTTTCATATTCCCGAACCGGCTCCGGAAGACGAAATTAATCCGGAAGAAGAGCAGACCATCGCCGAAGTGGCTGAATTAAAAGAGGCCCCTAGTATTGGGTTGGAGGATAAAGAAGGTGCCGATGAAGGGTTTTTTACCGGCGAAAATGTCGAACTCGTGCAAGAGACCGTTCCGGAAGTAATCCGGGACGCGGAGCCGCCGATTGAGGCTTTTGTTTTCGCCGAATCCGAACCTGCGCCCATCAATATGGATGAAGTCAAATCCCTTATCGGCTATCCGCAAATTGCCCGCGATGCCGGAATCCATGGGAATGTAGTGCTACGAATACTGGTGGACAAACGGGGTGTTTATCAACGGCATAAAGTGATCAATCAGGTTCATCCATTGCTCACCGAAGCCATTGAGGCGCATATTGCAAAACTTAAGTTTACTCCTGCAATTCAGGCAGGCAAGCCTATTCCCTTCTGGGTAAATGTACCCTTTAGTTTTGTACTGATTCAATAGAGGCATTTAGAGAATTTAGCTGTGGGAATAGATAAGGTTTTGTATCTTTGCCTGTCGATGTTTTATAATTAAGACCTCGGCCTGAACTCTTGGTTCAGGTCTTTTTTTATGAAAAAGTATCTAAAAACGATTCTTCAACTCGTCATTGGTCTCGGGATTGCCACTGCGTTGCTTTACCTGACTTTCAGAGACCGCTCCTTGGAAGATCTTTTCCAGTCAATGAAAGAGGCAGACATATTCTGGATGCTAATGGGAGCAGTTGCCTTATTTGGCGTGTTTTTTTTCCGGGGAATGCGATGGAAACTAATGCTTGATAGCTCTGGACATCCTGCGGATACCCTCAATACCATCGCCTCGGTTTTTATCTGTTATCTGGTCAATAGTGCTACCCCCAAACTCGGAGAGGTTGCCCGGTGTTCGGTTATGTTACGAACGGATAAAATCCCCATTCCCGCCAGCTTGGGCACGGTCATTACGGAAAGGGCTTTTGATGTGATTGTTTTGCTTGCAGGCATTGGATTGATATTCCTGGTAGAGTTTCAGCGACTTAGCGATCTGTTTAGCCAGATGTTTGGGAAAATTTTTGGAGGGATACAAAACGGTTTGGGAATACTCCTGATCGCAGGACTCGCCGGGGTTGTCTTGACTGTTGGGGCCTGGTATGTGCTTCGGTTGGGGAAAAGTCGCAAAGGGTTTGCCGGCAAAATTTACGGATTTGTTTATACCATGTTCCAGGCTGTCAAAAGCGTATTTTTCTTACAAAAACCGGGATGGTTTTTCTTCCATACCTTTATGACTTGGGCTTGCCTGATCCTGATGAATTATTTTTTTATACTCGCCCTTCCGGATACACATGACCTGGGGATTTATTTTGCCGTCCTGATTCTTTTTATTGGCGGAATCGGCTGGGCATTACCGGTTCCTGCGGGTATGGGGACCACGCATTTTATTGTCTATCAGTTGTTTCTGGCTTTTGGCCTAGAGGGTAGTGCCGGTCAGAATATTGGGTTTTTCTCAAACGGAGCTACCCTCGTATTTACGGTTTTGTATGGCGTGATTGGCTGGATCTTTTTTATGATCGTAGAAAACCGAATAGAAAAAAATAAAAAAATTCCCAATCCTTCCCTTAACTCATAATTTCTCACTAACTTTGCTCGGCAAATGTCAAAAACGATATTTGCTATGTCAGAAAACAATAAAATCACCTTTGAAGGACTTACTTACGACGATGTCCTTCTCATTCCTTCCTACTCCGAAGTACTTCCCCGCGACGTAAATACTTCCTCCTGGCTTACCCGTGAAATCCGTTTGAACCTCCCCGTAGTGAGTGCCGCAATGGATACCGTGACGGAACACCAGATGGCCATCTCGATGGCTGCCAGTGGGGGGATTGGCATGATCCACAAAAACATGCCCATTGACCAGCAGGCGGAAGAAGTTCGAAAAGTAAAACGCTCGGAAAGCGGTCTGATTGTGGACCCTATTACCCTTACTCCGGAAGATACGCTTATTTACGCTTCTCAGATCATGCACGAGCATAGTATCGGAGGTATCCCCATTACGGATACAGAGGGGCGGCTGGTGGGGATTCTTACCAACCGCGACCTGCGTTTTGAGGTAGCGGATGGCCGCAAGGTGCGGGAACTCATGACTCGTGAAAACCTGATCACCGCTCCGGAAGGAACAACACTCGAAGAAGCCGAAGAAATCCTTCGCCGCTACAAGGTCGAAAAACTCCCTGTGGTGGACAAACATGGGCGGCTGGTTGGTCTTATCACTTACCGCGACATCATCAAAAAACAAGCCTTCCCCAACGCTTGTAAAGACCATCTCGGAAGACTTCGTGTGGGTGCTGCCGTAGGTGTTACTTCCGATACTCACGATCGAATATCGGCCTTGGAAAAGGCAGGTGTGGATGTTATTACAGTTGATACCGCACACGGTCATTCTAGGGGGGTACTCAATGTCATCCGTGAGGTAAAACGAAAATTTTCTCACCTTCAGATTATCGGCGGAAATGTCGCTACCCGTGAAGGTGCCGAAGCACTGATTGAAACGGGCGTGGATGGGGTCAAAGTCGGTGTAGGCCCCGGAAGTATTTGTACCACCCGTGTAATCGCCGGAGTCGGGGTTCCTCAGCTTACGGCTGTAATGGAGGCTGTCAAAGCCGCAAAACCTGTCGGTATTCCCGTCATCGCTGACGGAGGGATCAAATACTCCGGAGATTTTGTCAAAGCACTCGTGGCCGGTGCAAGCAGTATCATGGCAGGAGGGTTACTCGCCGGTACGGATGAAAGCCCCGGAGAAACGGTATTATACGAGGGGCGGAAATTTAAAACTTATCGCGGCATGGGTTCGATTGAAGCAATGCGATCGGGCAGTAAAGATCGCTATTTTCAGGATGTGGAAGACGACATTAAAAAACTCGTGCCCGAAGGAATTGTCGGAAGGGTAGCTTATAAAGGAACCGTAACCGAAGTGCTGTTTCAAATGGAAGGCGGTCTTCGCGCCGGAATGGGCTATTGTGGTGCTGCGGATATACCCACGCTTCAGACCCGCCAGCTTATTCGTATTACGAATGCAGGGCTTCTGGAAAGCCATCCACATGATGTCCAGATCATTAAGGAAGCACCTAATTATTCTCGCCGCTAAAGGCCTATGGTAAAGGATTTTGTCCGGGGGTTATAATATCCCCGAAAGGGTCTTCCTTTAGATGATCCCCGGACAAAATATTTTTCGCCACGCGGGAAAGTGGGACGGCGGTTAGAGGAAGCCAACGGCGCACTCACCGGTAAAAAAGCCGGATGGCTGAGAACACTCCGGAAAAATACCGTGCGAAAAGATTCGTCCAGCAGTAATCCGCTTACGCCGCGCACCTGAGAGGGTTTTACTCCGCCGATATATACTTCTGTCATCGGTGCCTCTGAGGAGTTTTGGGCTAAAATGGCCATATAATCCGATCTTCCTATTTCCTGAAAAAAATCGGATGTGAGGAATACGGGTTTTTCATTTCCAGCCTCATCCCGAATCGTCATACCACCGGTCTGAATGCTTATTTCGTCGGTGATGCCATAAGCATATTTTCGTACAATGCTGCCTGAGTGAATATCGGTAATCTGAAACCGAAGTGAATCGGTAGAAACGGCCACCTGATACAGGTTTTTTCCTAATAAAGCGGAATTGGATTTATACGAGGAGGTAAAATCCGGACCGGTGATATTTTGTTCTGTTTTTTGTCCGGTGCGGAGGTTAATGGAAATCAGGTAAGTAAATCCGGGTTCGTCAAGCGTCAGATATACGTTTTCGCCGTAGTGGTACATTTTCCCGGGGAGATATACATCGGTGATCTGAAGTTCTTCTGGATTTTCAATGCGGGTCAACTCATAGTTGGTTTTTTCCAGAAAATCGGTTTTTTCAAGGGAAAATTCCTGGGTGTCAAAATTGTCTTCTCCTTCAAAACGGCAAATACGAATAGTGTTTGTATTACGCGGCATCCGGAGTATATGTAATACGCCGTCAAAAGTAAATGTACCCCAGTAAACCAGCCCCTTTCTCAATCTCCCGACATCAAACCTGCGAGTTTCCATCAAACCTGCGGATTTGCTGATGGAATAAACCTGGTATTCATCTGTATCTTCTGACCAGTAATATATATTTAGCTGATCCGGGAGATTGGTAAACCCCACCTTTTCAAGCACCCCCGCGGCAGGCAGGTCATAAAGAGGATAATTTTGTTTTACCTGGAAATTGTGATCCAGAAGGTAAAGCTGCGCTTCGGTTCCTTCTTTAAACAGAAGCGTAATCCCCGCGTCGTCAGAAAAAGCATATACTTCGGCTTTTTCGGAAAGGGGAATACTAATTTGGTTGAGTGGCTGAAAAGTCTGCCCAAAGGAAGTGCAGGCCGTAAAAAAAGCAAACAGGTTAAGTAATCTGAGCATCCGGTTTTTCATAGGATAATAATAAAAATCCCCGGATAAGATACATCCGGGGATAGGTTTTTATTGCAGAGAGGTGTTTACGATTTTAGTGAAATTCTTACATTTCCCTAAAAGTCCCCTAATTTTTTTTCAGGCGGTTCATCTGTGGACTTATTCGTTTCGGGCGTTTCTTCCTCTTCGATCAGTCCCATTTGGCGTTTCATATCCTTGATGAGTTGTTCGGCGGAAAATTTTTCAGCCTGAGCCTGTTTTTCGAGGTTTTCAATTTCCTGATTTACGGCGGAGTTATTATCAAGCGACACTTCAAATTTAGCTTCATTGAGAGCTGTTTTCTGATTGATTTTATCAATCCAATCATCGGAATCATCCGAGGTAAGTCCGGTAGTGATTCCCGTAACGGCCTCGTTGAGTTTACGAGTATGGCGCATTACCTTCATCTGCTCCTCAATCTCCTTACGTTTTTTGATGTCATTCTTAAATTCCTGCTTCATTTGTTCTTTGAGCAGGCGTCTTCTTTCTTCGCTCGTCATAAGTCAGTTCATTTAAAAATAAACATTATTCCAACTCTTTCTTACCAGGTTCATGATCGGTATCGCCGCCAAGTGGATCGTCGGAGTCGAGTCCCATTTCCATTTTGAACTGTTTGACCAGGTCAGCAGCGCGAAGGTTTTCGGCTTCTTCATCAATTTTATAGGAATCGGTGTCCACCGAGTCAAGAGCCATTTCCATGCGAGCCTCATTTTTGGCGGTTTGTTCATTAACTCGGGTAACCATTTCGTCGTGGGTGGCGTCAATGCCGGCTACTTCGAAAGATTCCATGGTATCAGCAATTTTTGCCTGCCATTTGGCTCTTTCATGAGCGCGGAGCGCTTCACGGGCTTCTGCGATTTTTTTCTCCCGTTGTTTCATGAAGACTTTCTTCACTTCGAGTGATTTCTCGTAGGCTTTTTGAGCCGTTTCAAACTGTTCTTTCGTTTGAAGCATGTGAGACTTGGTGGATTCGAGGCGAAGGGCATAGTTTTGTGCAATATCATCACGACCTGCCTGAATGGCCGCCTTCATTTTGGAGACCAAATCTTTGTATTCCCGCTTGTATTTATTGAGTTCTTTGTCAAGCAGCATTACACTGGCCTTCACCGTGGCGATGTTTTCGTTCATTTTAGGGATCTGGTCATTCAGTTCCCGGATATTTTGCTCAAGGATGAGTTTGGGATCTTCGATGGAGCTAACAAGTCCCCCAAAAATAGACCTCATTGCTCGTACAAATCGTTTCCACATGTTAATTAAAGCTAAACTGGAGGTTGAATAAATTTGTTTGTACTTACGGAAAGTACCCGGATTGGTTAATCAGTCCTATACAGGTTTTCCGTATTTTCCTTATTTTTTGATGTACTGCCCTAATTTAAGAACTTCTTCCTTATTTCCCACAAATAAGGGCGTTCTTTGCGAAAGATGTTTCGGGTTGTAGATTTAATCGGCTATTTCCCGAACTACAAAGGCCGGTACCCATGTATCAAATTGGTCCATCGAAATGTGATGCCAGACATCTTGGGTATCTATAATGATGACCGTTGACCCCTGCCCGATGGGCAAGGACCGGAAATTCGCTCCGAAAGCGGGCGCATCATAAAAAGCGGTATTCTGCATCACCACAGCAAGCCGGGGCGAAAAGAAAAATTGCTCTAACAATGCCAAACCCAATAAAACTGCGGCGAATCCCGAAAGAATACCCATAGCCCGTAATATTTCGTGTAGCCGTCGAATGAAAATGGTTCCGCTTAGAAAGGTGACTATTCCCAACAAAATTGTAAGCGAAAAGTAATGATGATGAAGAAACAGCCGGTAACTTGTCCACACTTCTCCCGGAGAAAGTCGTTCGCGGTTGGCCTTTTCCATCAGTAAACCGATCTTCTCCTCAATGCGTTTACCCCCAAATTCCCACTGAATTTTGCGGAGATAGTAGATCGAAGTCGAAAAATTTTCTTTTTTTTCATGCATAAAGGCCAGGCGATACAGCATTTCTTCCTGCAAAAAACCGACCTCCATCAGTTGTTCATAAATCTCAATTGCTTCGGTAAAGTTTTCATATTCAAACTTTTCCGAAGCCCGCTTGAGTAAACTGTCAGCCACCACCCGGGTTTTGGCTGTAAGAATGGCCGGAAATAAAATTACCGACCAAAGCAAAATTCTTTTGAAATTACTTGACATTCCAGTCAATGGGCGTATCTTTGCGTTCGCAATTACGTAAAGGATATTCACGTTTGCAAAAAGAGATTCGGTAGCTCAGTTGGTAGAGCATCTCACTTTTAATGAGGGGGTCCTGGGTTCGAATCCCAGCCGAATCACAAAACTCTAAAAAGAGATTTTAGCCCAGGTGGTGGAACTGGTAGACACGCTACTTTGAGGGGGTAGTGTCCTTACGGATGTGGGGGTTCGAATCCCCCCCTGGGTACGAAAAGCTGCGAAAGGCGGCTTTTTTGATTTTACCCCGATCCGCAAAATAGTTGCTTCCGTCAAAACGAATAAAAGCTCCGTCAGAAAGGGGAATTACCCGCTGCTCAGGGTCAAAAGACGCGCCGGCAACTACCGCTAGGTTAAGTTTTAACTCTCCGGCATCGCCGGTGATTTTTTCGATTTTCAAGAAATCTCTCCCTGCGTAATTGTGTACAATAGCCTCGGAAAAGTATCCACTTTCCACCCTGAAACTTGCCGGCACGAATGTCAAGCCACTACCGGAAGGTAACGAATGGTAAAGATCAAACATCAGATCGGGCCGACCAGGCATCTGATGAAAAACATAGGACACCTGTATCGTGTCTCCAGTCTCGGGAAAAGATATATCTGTGTAAACCAAAAGTTTGGGGGGTGAAGGCCTGTAATGACTCAGATCCTGATACATTATCAAAACTGCCAGTGCCATACTGATAAAAGTAGCACCAACAAGAATGGTTTTCATAATCATTTGCTGCCGAACCTGCTGGTGGTTGACAGTTCTGAGTTCGGTTGTTAACCGGCTAGTCATATAAATTCAGGTTAAGATGTTTACTTAAAATTAACCCGAATCCATATTTATAAAAAATCCATATATTGAAATTTATTTCTCGTGAATAATAATTGATCTGAAAACAAAAAAGCGGTTACCCGTTTGGATAACCGCTTTTTTATTGGAAACTATTTCAGTTAGTCAGGACTTCCTACACGGATCATTGCACAGCGGAAACCGATAGTTGCGCTGGAAGAGTCGGCATTGTAGAAACGTCTTGCACCGGGTGAGAGGTAGTATGCGATATCATACCAGGAACCTCCACGATATACTTTTACGTTATCAAACCCGTCATTTCCCACAGGAGCATTCGGATCGGGGTTGAAGAGAAGGGATTCTTTTGATTTGTAGGAAATATCGTCGAGCCAATCATCGGGACGGATTTCCGTTTTACCTTTCCGACGATAGGGGTTAAAATCTTCCACATCTTCAAAAGCGAGGATACGGTAGTTGTCCTGTGTCCATTCGGCAACATTACCGGACATATTGTAGAGGCCGAAGTCATTGGGCCAGAACTCAAATACCGGAGCAGTGATCATATAACCGTCGGTCATGTGTCTGCCGTCGCCCCCTCTCCATCCGGCATAGTCACCCCGGCCGCGTTTGAAGTTGGCGCGGAATTGGCCTTTGCGATTGCGGAGAGATTTACCTTCCCATGAGTAGATTTCGCTTTCGAGGAGACCTCGTGCGGCATATTCCCATTCAGCTTCGGTAGGAAGGCGATAAGAGGGGTATTTGATTGCCTCTTCGTCTTTTTCCGTAAGTACGTCGTTTACCGTTTGGGTCCGCCATTTGCAGTATTCGTTGGCCTGGTGCCAGTTTACACCCACAACCGGATACATATTAAATGCAGGGTGGCTGTAATAGGTTTCTGCATACGGATCATTAAAGGCGAGGTCGCGACGCCATACGTTTGTGTCGGGATACAATTCATCGTATCGGGTTTCTCCTCCATCGTTTTTAAGTACGTCTTCCAGGAATTCTTTCCAGTCAACGTTTGCAATTTCGGTTTCATCCATGTAGAAACTCTGGACAGTTACCTGACGCTGACGGTTGTCCATCGAATTTTCGATGTCTTTTTCACCGCCACCCATCAGGAAGGTACCGCCGGGAATTAATACCAAACCGGGTGCGGGATCAGTTTCCTTGTACTTAGGGGGTTTGTAGGTATCTTCACTATATTTGATACCAGTCTTACCACTGCGTTTGCCTACGTTATTGATTTTACTTTTGTGACTGGAACAGCTAACCATAAGCCCACATGCGAGGAGGGCAGACAGCGCATAAGTGATTCCTCTGTTTTTCATAAGAAGACGTTGTTTTACAGCTTTATTACGACACGACTGTCGAAATATTGCCCGGTTTTACTCGTATTGAAGGTAAAAGATAACAAGTAGAGTTTTATCCAATAATTCGGTTTGGTTTGCAAATATAAGTAACCTGATACCCGGAATCAAAATCGGGGGCAAGGCATTTTGCGGTGTCTTAGGCTTTTCGGTTTATTGTACTGCTCAAATTCCATTACGACGGAAATTTCATGGGAACCACCGGAAATCCGTTGAGTAAGATCGGAGATCGTATAATCATAAGAATAGCCAAAGCTAAACGGCCCTTGTCTTACGCCGATGAGTCCGATGAGCGCATCCTGATGGCGATACCATACTCCAAATACCATTGGCTCCACATTCACATAAAGCCCTCCGTCAATCTGGTAAAATTCTCCCTGCATTTTGTAGAGGAATACCGGGGTAATAGACATTTCACGGCGGCTGCCCATGGGTTCTATCGGGATATTGATACCTCCGGTAACGGTGTATTTTCGGGGTAGTTTTGCTTCAATATTGCTCCCGCTTACCTGCGTAAATACTTCCTGAGGCTCTGTAATATGATTGACCGAAACGCCCAACCATGCATATTCATTGTAGTAAGTAACCCCGGCGCTGACATCGGGTCTGATTACCGCATTGGAAATATTGCCCGGCTCCAGGGTAGGCCTTACAAAGCCGTTGCGGGGATCAATCTGATCCGGAAAACGGAGTTTGTAAAAATCAATACTTGCCTGCTGAATACCACCGGAAAGACCAAAACGTATAAAGTTGTCATCCACAATTTCTACTTCGTAGGCGTAGCTGAGGTTGACATTCAGTTTGGTCAGGTTTCCTTCCCCGGCGACATCCGAGTTGAAGTTGATTCCCAAACCCTGTGAAGTTCCCAGAAAATGAACCGGCTGGTCATAGGAGAAGGCAAATTGTTTGTAATAGCCGGGAATTTTCACCCATTGTGCCCGGTAATTCATGGCTACTCTTGGACCAATACCACTTCCGGTAAAAGCCGGATTCAGCATGACCTGATTAGAGTAAAATTGCGAGTATTGTGGGTCCTGTGCCTGGGCGTTTGTCAGGAAAAAAAAGCACAATGCCAGGGCAAGGGACGCATGAGCTAAAAACTTTTTCATTTGGCAAACAGTGTTAAAGTAATCTTGCATATCCATGCAGGTATAAAAGTATTGCTTTTCGTGAGAATATAATAGTCGAATCCCGAAATGGTTACACCCCTTTTTAAAAAATTTGGATTGGAATGTGCAATCTGCATGATTTTTTCTATAAAAACCAGCGAATTATTTTAACACTCCTACATCAAAACCCTTTATTATTAACTTCAAAAGCGGTGAAATATTGAAATAAACCTAAATTCGTAAAGAATTTTATTTACTACCACCAACTCGGAATTTTCCCTCAAATCTTATCAACGTATGGCGGAAAGAAGTAGTATATTTGACATGATTGGTCCTATTATGATTGGTCCTTCCAGTTCACATACGGGCGGTGTTGCCCGAATCGGGCGCGTGGCAAGAGGTCTTTTTGGCCGTCAGCCGGAAAAAGTTGTGGTCACTTTTTACAACTCTTTTTCCCGTACCTATGAAGGACACGGTAGCGACCGGGCCATTATTGCCGGGCTGCTCGATATGAAAACCGACGATGAGCGCCTGAAAAATGCCTTTGCTTTTGCTACAGAGGCACAAATGCAATATGCGTTTAAAGCGGTATTTAATGCTTCGGCACTTCATCCCAATTCCCTTAAAATAGAAATGGCCGAAGGCGAGCGAAAAATGAGTGTACTCGGAGTATCACGGGGAGGAGGGTTGATTTCGATTGTGGAAATAGATGGATTCCCCTGCAATTTTTCCGCTCAGTCTCCGGTCATGGTGATAAAAGCCGAAGACACCAGCGGCAGCGCAGCGTTTATTACTAATGTCATTGCTCATGAGGATTGTAATATTGCTACTATGACCATTAACCGAAGCGGGAAAAGAGCATTGGCCAAACTCGTAATCGAACTCGACTCGCCCATTCGACCCCTTACGCTTGAATATCTCAAAAGCCTTAGTTGGGTGAGAGAAGTAATTTATCTGCCGAACCTCAATCTGTGAAAATTCTGCAAAACACCCGATAATATCTGCCATTGAGTTTGTTATCCGAGGGGATTTGTCAAACTTTACACTGCCAATTTCTGCTTATCAGACAAACTGAAAATGCAAAAAGACCTATTCTTATGACTATACGAAGTATTATTTCTCTCCTGGTATTCAGCCTTATCGTTTCGGTATCTATGGCACAGGATGCCAACACTTGGGATTTGAGAAAATGCCTGGAATACGCGCTAGAAAGCAATATTTCCCTGAAACAGGCTGAACTCAACCGCCTCAACAATCAAATCGGCCTTGAGCAGGCGGAAGCCTCCCGTATGCCTTCGCTGAGCTTTGGCGGCAATACCACCACCAACTTTGGTTATTCGGTAAATCCCTTTACCAATCAGTTTACCTCTCAGGCGATTCAATCGCTTAATGCAGGGCTATCGTCTAACGTTACAGTTTTTAATGGTTTTCGTATTAGCAATACGATCAAACAGGCAGAACTTGACCTCAAAGCTAGTGAGCTTGATTTGAAACAGGCAGAAAACGATCTGGCCCTTAATATCACGATTGCTTATCTGCAAATCCTGAGAAACGAGGAGATTGTCAAAAGTGCCGAATTTCAAGTGGCTTCTACCAAAGAACAACGCGACCGCACCGAAAAACTGGTACGCGCGGGATCATTGGCTCAGGCAGATTTGATTCAACTTGAATCGCAAATTGCTACCGATGAACTCACGCTCGTAAATGCTCAAAATCAGCGTGAACTGTCCTACCTGAATCTTATGCAACTTCTCCGGCTTGATCCCAACCAGCCCTTCCGCATACAAGTGCCGGAACTCAATGAGCCGGGTGCAGATTTTATGGATGCCAGCACGGCAGAGATTTACAAACTGGCCGAAAGTACTCAGCCTTTTATCCAAAGCGCAGATATCAATGTTCAAAGCTCTGCTTTGGATATGGAAATTGCTAAAGCCGGACGGCTGCCGAGCCTCACAGCTTCCGGCCAGATCGGATCCGGTTATTCCAGCGGACGTCAGCAGTTTACCGGCGAAACCTTTGATGTCACTTCTCCCGTTCAAATTTCGGTCAACGGCGGCGAAATTCAACCTGCCAATATTACCTATCCGGATCAGGGAAGGGTTACGGATACCTATAGCTTCGGCAATCAGATGGTGGACAACCTGGGGGGAAATATTTCGCTTAACCTCAATATTCCCATTTATAGCCGTAAACAAAACATTGCCAATATGCAGCGGGCGGAGGTCGGTTTTAAAAATGCCCAATTTACCGCAGAGTTACAACGCCAGCAACTTGAACAGACCATTCAGCAGGCATATCTGGATGCAAAAAGCGCTTACAGCAGTTTCCTCGCCACTCAAAAGCAGGTTGCTGCACTTGAACTTACCTTCCAGAATACGGAAAAACAGTTTAACCTCGGAGTTGCAAACTCTACCGAATATCTGCTCTCAAAAAATAATCTCAATCGGGCGACCAATGATCTGGTGAGAACCAAATTTGACTTTATCTTCCGTACAAAGGTTCTGGATTTTTACCAGGGGAAACCGTTAGGTTTTTAGATTAATGGATTTTCGATTCTACACACAAGACTTTATTCATGAATAAATATATGCGAAGGATTCTATTCATCACCTTATTATTATCCTTCTTTGCTTTCCTGGCAGGATGCCAACAGGCAACTGTCAAAATTCAGACTGGTGAAGCAGTTGCGCGCTCGATATTTTCAAGAGTATCTGAGTCGGGCACGGTTCAGCCTACGGTAGAAGTTCCGGTAGCACCGGATGTTTCGGGAGAAGTGGTTTTTATCGCTATTCAGGAAGGGGTAAAAGTGAAACGCGGCGACTTGCTTTTGACCATTCGTCCGGATGATTATAAAGCCCAGTTGGAGCAAGCCGAAGCAGCAGTAAATCGCAGCCAGGCGGCCTATCTGCAGGCCAAAGCCAGTGTAAGTCAGGCCAAAGCCACCCTGCTTCAGGACTCGGTGGGTATGGTGCGTTCCCGACAACTTTTTAGAGATAATGTGCTTTCCAAAGTGGATCTCGAAAATGCGGAATTGAAATTTAATGTTTCCAAATCGCAATACGAATCGGCAGTATATAATGTCCAGTCAGCTTTTTATCAGGTAAAAAGTTCGGAAGCAACCCGCAAACAGTCCCGCCAAAACCTGGACCGCACCAATATATATGCATCTATGGACGGTACGGTGACACAGTTGAATGTGGAACTCGGACAAAGGGTGGTAGGAACAAGCATGATGTCGGGAACCGAGATACTTAAAATCGCCGACCTTTCCAGTATGGAAGTGCTGGTAGAAATTAATGAAAACGATATTATTAATGTAGCGCTGGGGGATTCGGCGCGAATCGAAGTGGATGCTTTTCCCGACAAAGTTTTTTATGGAAAAGTCTCCGAAATAGCCTATTCCGCTACCGTTGCAGGAGTTGCCAGCACGGATCAGGTGACCAATTTTGAGGTGAAAGTAATTGTGTCGCCGCAATCTTATAAAGACATTATCCTGGAAAAAAAATCGGTTTCATCCGATGAAAGTCCTTTCCGCCCGGGAATGACGGCACTGGTTGAAATTTATACCCGAAGTGAGGAAAATGTAACAGCCGTTCCCATACAGGCGGTTACTCTTAGGAATGACTCCGCCGGAGAAGCCAAAGAAGTGGTTTTTGTTTATGATGCGGGCAAAGTCAAGCAGGTTTCCGTTGAAACCGGTATTAGTGATGATACCCATATTCATATTGTTTCGGGGGTTAGCTCCGGACAGAAAGTGATCACAGGCCCATATACCATTCTTTCCAAACGACTCCGCGAAGGAATGTTGGTAGAGGAATCAAAGGAAAACCTCTCGGGAAAAATTGAAGAGGAGAGCGAATAACCTCCGATTTTTCGCTAATTTAGAGGCGTGGAATTCTTAGATGAACTGAACGAAGCGCAACGCGAAGCGGTGATGAGTGTGGACGGTCCACAACTCGTTATTGCCGGTGCAGGAAGTGGTAAAACGCGAGTACTTACCTACCGGCTTGCATTTATTTTATATCAGGGGCTGGCTGACCCACAAGAGTTACTTGCCCTTACTTTTACTAACAAAGCGGCTAAAGAAATGAAGGATCGAATCCTTCGCCTCATCGGGCCGGAGGCCAAAAGTGTCATCATGGGCACTTTTCACTCCGTTTTTTCCCGCCTGCTGCGAGTCGAGGCAGAAAGGATTGGCTATACTACTTCTTTTACCGTCTATGACAGCGACGACTCTCTGCGCCAGGTCAAAGCTATTCTCAAAGAAAAAAACCTTAACGATAAAATATATAAACCCAATGTCATCCGTAACGCTATCAGCACTGCTAAAAGCAGACTGGTTACTCCTGCGGAATACATCGAACACGCTACCGATGAATTTAACCAGACAGTAGCGCAGATTTACAGCATTTATAATCAACGGCTGTACAAGTCCAATGCGATGGATTTTGATGACCTGCTGATAAAACCTATCGAACTGTTTGAGAAATTTCCGGATATACTCTATAAATATCAGCATCGGTTTAAATACATTATGGTGGACGAATATCAGGATACCAATCTGGCACAGTATATCCTCACCCAAAAACTCGCAGCCGTCCATGAAAATATATGTGTGGTGGGGGACGATGCCCAAAGCATTTACGCATTTCGGGGAGCCAACATTCAAAATATCCTGAACCTCAAAAAAAATTATCCTGATCTCAAGGTCTTTAAGCTGGAACAAAACTACCGATCTACCCAAAATATCGTCAACGCTGCCAATTCGGTTATTTCCCGAAACAAAGACCAGATTCAGAAAAAAGTTTTTACGGAAAATGATGAAGGAGAAAAAATCCATTTGATCGAAACCACTACGGAGCAAGAAGAAGCCAGGCTGGTAAGTAGTATGATCCGTGAGCAAAAACAAATGCTCAATCTTTTTAATAAAAATTTTGCTATTCTCTATCGCACCAATGCTCAATCTCGCGCCATGGAGGATGAACTTCGCCGTACCGGTCTCCACTACCGGGTGTTCGGAGGATTGTCCTTTTATCAGCGAAAAGAGATCAAAGACGTGGTCGCCTACCTTCGTCTAGCTATAAATCCTAAAGACGAGCAGTCGCTTGACCGGATTATTAATTATCCTGTACGAGGCATCGGCAAAACTTCGCTGGAGCGTATTATGGTATTTGCCGACCAGCAGGGACTCTCTTTCTGGGAAGCACTGGAAAACGTTGCCCAAACAGGGTTGAACTCACGAGTTGTCAACATAATTACGGATTTTGTTACCATGATCAAAAGTTTTGGAGTGGTGGCAAAAAACGGCGATGCGTATGAGGCGGCAAGTCATATTGCGAAAAATTCCGGTATCCTTAAAGATCTTCATTCGGAGAATACACCGGAAGGGCTGAGCCGGTGGGAAAATGTGCAGGAACTGCTGAATGCTGCTCAGGCATTTACCGAAAACCCCGACCTTGATGATGTAAGCCTCGAAAGTTTTTTGGCAGATATTTCGCTGTTTACCGATCAGGACCAAAAAACCGACAATGATGACTACATCACGCTGATGACCATTCATTCCTCTAAAGGTTTGGAGTTCAAATCGGTATTTCTGGTAGGCATGGAGGAAAACCTTTTTCCCAGTTCACTCTCCATTGAGACCCGCGCAGACTTGGAGGAGGAGCGGCGGTTGTTTTATGTAGCGGTTACTCGGGCAGAACAAAGACTAACGCTTACCTACGCCCGTTCTCGTTACAAATTTGGAACCCTTCAATTTAATGAACCCAGCCGATTTATTGATGAAGTGGACCCGAAATTTATGATCAGACCCCATCAGGTATCCTCCCGCAGAGAAGTGCCCGGAAGGGAATCCACCTCCTCCCGTGAAAGCATTTCACGAAGACCCCTTCAACCCCTGACAAGAGCAGTGGTAGGCCCGGAGAAGGAAGATTTTCCCCTTGCCGACCCGAGGCAGATTGTACCGGGAATACAGGTTCTCCATGAGAAATTTGGAAAAGGGAAAGTTGTAGCCGTGGAAGGCGAAGGAGTCAACAAAAAGGCCAGTGTATTCTTTGATCAGAAAGGCCAGCGTGTATTATTGCTCAAATATGCAAAACTTCAAATCGTAAGTTAAAACGGTATCAGGATTGCTGTTGCAGCTTTGAATTATTTTTAGCTTCTTTGCAAAATAAAACCACTCAAGATATATTCAGCCTTACCGGTTCTAGTCGAATATTCTGATCCCACTCCTGAAGGATCTGGTTAGCATTCACACACTTATATATGAAATATAAAATATCTCAAGAGCCTCTCAAATTGCGTGAATTTGGTAGAAATATCCAGTCAATGGTAGATTATGCCCGAAGTATTGATGATAGAGATACCCGGACAAGGGTGGTCAACGAGATTATAAAAATAATGACCAACCTCAATCCAAACCTGAAAGAAAACCCTGATTATAAACAAAAACTCTGGGATGCAGTCTTTTTGATATGTGAAAATGAACTGGATGTAGATGCCCCTTATCCTAAACCGAAGAACCTGGATATTTTCTTGAAAGGGGGAAAAAAAGTCCCTTATCAGAAAGGAAGGCCCAAATACCGGCAGTACGGCAATCATGTTCATCTGATGATTGGCAAAGCCATCGAAATGGAGGAAGGCCCATATAAAGCAGATTACATCAACCAGATCGCCAATACCATGAAATTATTTCTTAAGACCATGGATCGCGATTCGATACAGGAAGAAATTATTGCCGAACACATGAACGATATTTCTGGTGGAAAAATTCGTGTTCAGGCCGAAGACCTCACGCTTTCAAAAGTAGCTCTTAATCCTCCCTTGTACAACCAGCCTACTACCCATAAACCCCACCATCGCAACAACAATGGGAATAAAAACAACCACGGCAATAATTACGCAAACAAACGCAAGAACAATAAACGTCGCAGAAAAAATTAACCGGGTTTCCCATTAGCAGCAATATTCATGGAATTTTTTGAAGTACAAGGCGGACACCGCCTGCACGGTGAAATAACCCCTCAGGGTGCAAAAAACGAAGCTCTGCAAATCCTTTGTGCGGTACTCCTCACCCCCGAACCTGTTACCATAACCAATATTCCCAATATCGTAGATGTCAATCGGCTGATTGATATTATTGCCTTTATGGGAGTGACGGTAGAAAGACTGGCTCCGGATACCTGTCGTTTTACCGCAGATAAGGTGGATCTGGAATTTTTACGGTCGGATGCATACCTTAAAAAAGCCCGTGCATTGCGAGGCTCTATTATGCTGGTAGGCCCGCTGCTTGCGCGTTTTGGCAGAGCTTTTATCTCCAAACCCGGTGGCGATAAAATTGGCCGCCGAAGATTGGATACTCACTTCTGGGGGTTCCAGCAGTTGGGTGCCGAGTTTCATTACAACGAGCCGGAAGAAATATTCGAGGTGCGGGTGCCGGGTCGTCTGAAGGGAAAATATATGCTTTTGGATGAAGCTTCCGTGACCGGTACTGCCAATATTGTAATGGCAGCGGTACTGGCAGAAGGTACCACCCAGATTTATCACGCAGCCTGCGAGCCTTACCTTCAGCAACTCTGCAAAATGCTTAACCGCATGGGGGCAAAAATATCGGGCATCGGAAGCAACCTGCTCACCATTGAAGGCGTAGATCGCCTGGGCGGTACAGAGCACCGAATGCTGGCCGATATGATCGAAGTAGGCAGTTTTATCGGCATGGCAGCCATGACCCAAAGCCAACTCACAATCAAAAATGTAGGCGTGGAATACCTCGGAATTATTCCCGAAACTTTCCGAAGAATGGGCGTGAAACTCGAAATTTCAGGCGACGATATTATTGTTCATCAGCAGGAAGTCTGTGAAATTGATACATTTATTGACGGAAGTATTCTTACGGTATCCGATCACCCCTGGCCTGGCTTTACGCCTGACCTGATGAGTATTGTTCTTGTGCTCGCTACCCAATGTAAGGGTTCGGTACTGATCCATCAGAAAATGTTTGAAAGCCGACTGTTTTTTGTAGATAAACTTATTGATATGGGCGCTCAAATTATCTTGTGCGATCCACACCGAGCCACCGTGATTGGCCTGGAGCGAAAACAAAAACTCAAGGCAATTTCTATGACAAGCCCCGACATCCGCGCAGGAGTAGCACTGCTTATCGCAGCCTTATCTGCCGGAGGTACTTCTCGTATTTATAATATTGAACAGATAGACAGAGGCTACCAGGATATTGAACAACGTCTGACGGCAATCGGAGCAAAAATTACTCGCAAGCGGGAATAAATATGCTTCGTAACCCCGCCGACAATTCCGTCGTTTTTCCAGATATATTTTTGTTTAAATTTATAACTCAATAATCAGGGAAATCATGAATAGAACGGTTGTATATCTTTTCTCACTCTTATTGATAGGCACAGGGGTCTTTCTTAGCGCTTTTTCCCCCCAAACCGAAAAAATACTACCGCCTGAAACCGCACAAATTAAATGGGTATCCATTGAAGAAGCCGTAGCGGCAGCAGCAAAAGACCGGAAAAAAATTGTCGTGGATGTTTATACGGATTGGTGTGGCTGGTGTAAAAAAATGGATAAAGATACCTATGCTCAGGCAGGGGTGGTTTCTTACATCAATGAAAATTATCACGCAGTAAAGTTTAATGCTGAGCAGAAGGAAGACATCACCGTGGGAGGTATTACCTATAAATACATCCCCAACGGAAGAAGCGGATACCATGAACTCGCCGCCAAAATGTTGAATGGAAAACTTTCATATCCCTCAACGGTATTCTTTGATTATCAGTTGAACATTATTACGAATGTACCCGGGTATCATGATTCTAAGGAAATGCTGACAATATTAAGTTTCCTCGGAGAAGATGCCTATAAAACCACCTCTTGGGAGAATTATCAGAAAAATTTTAAAAGCCCTCGGTAAAATCCGTAGTATTTATTCATACTGCCAGTTATGCCATTGATAATTGCCATGTTGTCACTGGCATAAATTGTGTTTTATATCAGGCTTCGATCATTTAATTGTTTAATTTTGCGCACCTATGAAAGGTAAAAAATACGCGAAAATCATGAAGGAAAAGATGAAAGATCCGGCCAAAGATAAAAATACCTCTAATGCCCAAGCACAAACCCCGGACACACCTGCCATAGATGTTGAAGTGATTTCCGAAGAGTCTGAGCCAACACTTGAAAATAAAAACAGCCCTGAAGCACAAACGGTTGAAAGCCAATCAGTTAACGGAGATTATGCAACCGTTGACGAGGCTATGAAAATTATTGCAGACCTTCAGGTCCAAATCAGGGCAGCCAAAAATGAACTGGAAGAACAAAAAGACAAGGTCTTGAGACTCCAGGCTGATTTTGACAATTTCCGAAAAAGAAAAGCAAAGGAACTCTCGGATACCGTTCGGTTTGCCAATCAGGATGTTCTTACAAATCTACTTCCGGTACTTGACAATTTTTCCCGTACATTAGATGCGATTGAAAAGACTGACAACCTGGCAGCCATCAAAAATGGGATTAGCCTGGTTGATAACAGTATGAGACAACAACTCGGCAAAATCGGCCTCGAACCCATCGAATGTATAGGTCACTCCTTTGACTCAGAGTTTCACGAGGCTATTTCAAGTATCCCCATTGAAGACGAATCAAAAAAAGGGGTAATTATTGATGAGGTAGAAAAGGGTTATAAATATCGCGAAAAAGTTATCCGCTTCTCCAAAGTAATCGTGGGGGAATAACAACTTATGGCAAAAAAAGACTATTATGAGGTTTTGGGGGTGAGCAAAAACGTTTCTAAAGACGATTTAAAAAAAGCTTACCGCAAAAAAGCTCTGCAATATCACCCGGATAAAAACCCTGGCGATAAAGATGCGGAAGACAAATTTAAAGAGGCGGCTGAAGCCTATGAAGTCCTGAGTGATGATCAAAAACGTGCTGCGTATGACCGTTTTGGGCATGCAGGTGTAGGGGGGGCTGCCAGTAGTGGAGGCAGAGGTTTTGAGGATATTTTCACTCAGTTTGGCGATATTTTTGGGGATAATAGCCCCTTCGGCGATATTTTTGGTGGCGCAGGCGGTGGTCGGCGAAAAACCCGCAGAGGTCAACGCGGAGGTGATATCCGTATTAAGTTGGCTTTAACACTGGATCAGATTGCTACCGGTGTCGAAAAAACGCTTAAACTCAATCGGCAGATGGAGTGTAAGGAGTGCTCCGGCACAGGTGCTGAACATGGTACGGCCTTTTCTCATTGCCCTACCTGCAACGGCTCCGGCGAAATCCGCCAGCAGGCAGGAGGGGGTTTTTTTCAACAAATTGTAATCTCCACCTGCCCTACCTGTCAGGGCGAAGGTCGTATCGTGTCGAAAGGATGCCGCACCTGTGAAGGCAAAGGCCGTGTGCCGGAAGAAGATACCGTGACGGTAAAAATTCCGCCTGGTGTACAGGAAGGTATGTCCTTGAGTGTTAGAGGTAAAGGCAATGCCGGCCTTCGCGGAGGTGCTCCTGGCGATCTTATAATTCAGATTGAGGAAACCCACTCCGATTTGTTTGAACGCGACGGCGATAACCTTATTCATGAACTTTTTATCAGCTTCCCGGAAGCAGCTTTAGGTACGCAGGTCGAAGTCCCCACCTTAAACGGTGCAGTCAGAATAAAAATTAACCCGGGAACCCAGGCGGGAAAGGTCGTCCGCCTCAGGGGCAAGGGAATTACCAATATAAACGGTTACGGCGCCGGAGACCTGCTGGTTCATATCAATGTCTGGACACCGGAAAACCTTTCGCCCGAGGAAAGAAAAATCCTTACCCGGCTTATGGATTCCGAAAATTTTAAACCGAACCCCACAAAAGAGCAAAAAGGACTTTTCTCAAAAATCCGGGAGTTCTTTAGCTCATGACCTCTACCCTTGAAAAACTCAATCACCTCCTGACTCTTCTCAAAATTGAGAAAGAGGAGGATATTCGCCTGTACCGTGAAATGGTACTGGAAAAAACACTTACAGAACGTGTAAAAAAGGGTATTACCTGGTATCCCTTAAGCATGAAACGGCTTTATGTGGGATTGGGGGATAAGATTGTCATCGAACTCGAAGACTCGTTTTCAGAAAAAAATAAAAGTGGGGTTTTTCAGGCAGGCGACCCGGTAAGTATATTCGGAAACGCCTCTGACCAGGAAATGGGCAGGAATACGGGCGTAATTGCTTCTATCCGGAAAGGGGTGATTCGGATCGCGTTGAATTCGGAGCAAATTCCTGACTGGATTACAAGCGCAAAACTCGGAATTGATCCGGAATTTGACGACAAAACTTACCTCGAAATGGAGCGGGCGATTCGTCAGGTTATGGAACCCGGCAAAAATCGCCGACTGGCAGAACTTCGGGAGATACTTTCCGGAGATGTTGTGCCCGAATTTCACAAATGGAAAGTTACTTATCAGAATCCCACTCTTAACCCTTCCCAAAACCGCGCCGTTCAAAAAGTACTGGAAGCGCATGATGTGGCCATTATCCATGGCCCGCCAGGTACGGGTAAAACAACAACTCTGGTTCAGGCAATCAAGGAGGTTCTTTTACATGAAAATCAGGTACTGGTCTGTGCTCCCAGCAATACTGCCGTGGACCTCCTTGCTCTCAAATGTCATCAGGAAGGAATCAGTGTGGCGCGTATTGGAAATCCGGTAAGGGTGGAAGAGGCTCTTCAAGATTTGACGATAGACGGATTAATGGCCAGCCATGAAGATTATCCGGCACTGCGCAAACTGAGAAAAGAAGCAGAAGCAATTAAAACCGCCGCCTTAAAATTTAAAAGAAACTTTGGTGGGAGGGAAAGGCAACAGCGGCAGGAGTTGATGAAGGAAGCCCGCGAACTGAAGAACCTTTCCCACCAGTTGGAGGATTATATTCTGTTTCAGATTCTGAGTCGCACTCAGGTAATAACCTCTACACTTGCCGGAGCTGCGAATTCTATCTTAGGAGAAAAAAGGTTCCACACGGTTTTTATTGATGAAGCAGCGCAGGCAATGGAACCGGCAGCGTGGATTCCGATTTTGCGGTCAAACCGAGTAATAATGGCCGGGGATCATTGTCAGTTACCGCCGACCGTAAAATCGGTAGAAGCCAATCGCGGCGGGCTTAGTCATACCTTGTTTGAATCCATTATTGAACAAAAAGAGGTGGATGTCATGCTCGACCGGCAATATCGCATGAATGAAAAAATCATGCGGTTTTCCGGAAAAAAATTTTATGACAATCAACTACACGCCGATGACAAGGTACACGGCCACCAGTTAGGACCAGAATTTCTCCCGGTAGAATTTGTGGATACTGCCGGATGTGGATTTGAGGAGATGGTCAATCCGGAAACACGTAGCAGAGGTAATCCGGATGAAGCAAATCTTTTGCTGAAACACCTTGCGACGCTGTTTAACCAGATCAGTAATCAGGTACCGGAAATTCTCAATCCGAATTTTACAATAGGAATTATTTCCCCCTATAAAGAACAGGTACGGATTATTACTTCTCAGATTCAAAACAGCCCGATGTTGTCGGAATTCCAATCCTACCTATCCGTAAATACCATTGACGGGTTTCAGGGACAGGAGCGGGATGTGATTTACATCAGTCTGGTTCGCTCCAATGAAAAAAACGAAATCGGTTTTTTAAAGGATATTCGGCGAATGAATGTCGCCCTTACCCGTGCCCGAAAAAAACTAGTCGTGGTAGGGGATAGTTCCACCTTGGGCAACGATCCGTTTTACCACGACTTTCTCGACTATATTGAAGAAATCGGTGCGTACCATAGCGCATGGGAATGGATGCACCTCGAATAAAATATTCGGAACAGTTTTAAATCGAATCCGAAAAGATTAAATCCTCTTCTGAAATTTCGTTTCCATCACTGATAAGGGCCGCTCTTTCAACGAGAGCCTTCAACTCCCGCACATTTCCGGGCCAGTTATGATTCATTAGTGCTTCCAAAGCATCTTTCGAAAAAGATTTCAAGGGCATCCGATTTTGGTTGCAGAAGATTTTAAGGAAATTTTTGGCGAGGATAAGAACATCATTACCTCTTTCGCGAAGAGGCGGAAGGTGAATAAGAAAACCCTGAAGGCGGTAATACAAATCTTCGCGAAAAAAGCCTTCTTTTACCCGATTCCCAAGGTTTTTGTTGGTAGCGGCCAGCACTCGTACATCAAGTTGAATTTCTTTATTGCTACCGAGTCGGGTGATTTTACTTTCCTGGAGTACACGCAAGAGTTTGGTTTGCAGGCCGAGTTCCATTTCTCCGATTTCGTCGAGGAAAATGGTACCGCCGTTGGCTTCTTCAAATTTACCGATACGTCTTCCGGAAGCACCCGTAAAAGCACCTTTTTCATGGCCAAATAACTCGCTTTCGATGAGGTCTGCGGGAATAGCGGCAACGTTTACCGGTACAAAGGGACGCCGTGCCCGAGGAGAATTGTAGTGAATCGTATTGGCAATAACCTCCTTGCCGGTTCCGCTTTCACCCGTAATCAGCACCAGAATATTGTTTTTCTCTACCTTCTGGATCATCTTAAGCACTTTCAATACCCCCCGACTCTCGCCTATCACCTGGTTGTACCGATTTCGATCAATGATTTCTTCGCGGAGTTCTTCCACTTCTTTTTTCAGGCTGACATGAGAACTCAGGTTTTTTACCACATTCGTGAGTTCTACCAATGCATTATCGTTTTTGATGATGTAATTATTTGCACCGTTTCGATAAGCATCTACGACAACCTCAACCTTTTCCTGCCCGGAAAGGATAATGGTAGAAATATCTTCATTGTATTGTTTGACTTTTTTCAGGATTTCCATCCCGTTCATATCCGGAAGATTATAGTCAATACTTACAATATCCGGGAGGAGGTGAATATTATCAAAAAATTCTTTCCCGCTTTTGAATATCCTCACGTCGTAATTATCTTCTTTCTCCAGTGTTCGCTGAACAACCCTCCCGAATATTTCGTCATCTTCAATGACAAAAACTTTATTGATAAAATTCCTTTTCATTCGATGAAATTTTTATTTGAAAAGCAAATTATGATGTGTTTGGGTGAAAACGAAACCTTATACAGGCCAAATGTTACAGGGTATCGGGCGTCCGGGCTAAACCGCTTCAGAAAGATTGATATATATTCCAAATGTAAAAAAGTACATATAATTAACTTTTTATAAAAAAAATCAAATTGCATATTTGTCTCAGAAAAAATTCTCATAAGGCATGAATGCAAAGGCTATAACGATAAACCTGACTCATTTAAAAAGTATCATCGGAGATGATAATGAGTTTGTTGTGGAAATTTTGGAAATGATTCGGCTCCAGTCTCCGGAAGTAGTTTCGACAATGGAGGTTCAGTTGGAAAACAAGGATTACAAAGCATTAGGTGCAACCGCCCACAAATACAAATCCTCGATAAACGTATTAGGAAACCCGCTTTTATCCGGGATTATCCGTAACATTGAAAATA
The DNA here is from genome assembly GCA_033764335.1 of Bacteroidia bacterium. Classification (GTDB taxonomy): domain Bacteria; phylum Bacteroidota; class Bacteroidia; order J057; family J057; genus JAGQVA01. The sequence continues at coordinate 130,670 of JANRJC010000047.1, forward strand.
CGGCAACGGATGCTGCTGACAAGACACTTTTGCCAGACATGGTGCAGGAATTTCGGCAGACATGCGATGTCTTGCTAAAAGAAATTCAGAATGAATTAAATCGGTTGCATTAAATCACTTCGACTTTGTCGCCGATTTGCACTGATCCGCCTCCTTCATGGATCATACCCATACCAAAGATCACTTTATCTCCGGTATTTCGGTGGATAGTGAGGGTATTAAAAGGTTCGGTTTCTCGTATTCCGGTTGCCTGATTGACATTAGCGAGCACACAACGGCCTCGCCGGGTTACGGGGTAAAAGATCACCTCTCCGATACGGATTTTTTTCCATCCATCTTCTTCATAAGGTTTTCCCCCGGTAAATACAAAATTTGTCCGAAACCGATCCATCGGAACCGGTTTTTCCATCAGACCATTGAGGTGGTCGAGCGAAGCCTGGCCTACCAATAAAAAAGGCAATCCATCGGAAAGACTGGTAACCTCCCCCGCCCGCTGGTGTTTTTCGGCTACCGGGATAATGCTTTCATCGGGCATATACACCAGCCGACAATCGGTTTTGAGTACTTCACTCAGCCATGCATCGGCATAACGGCTTACCGACAATGTGATACAGCTGTATTCCCAAACCGTTGCATGAATCACATGATTTTCTTCCGGCAATAGCGGAACTACGAGAGGCAAAATGTCTTTGGTCTTATGGCTTATAATCAATTCGTCCCCCTGTATTTCGGGTTGGAGCAGGGCCATTTCGGGAAATTTGCGCTGAGTGATAAAACGGTTTTGCCGGTCCACCAACATCCAACGGCGGTCGTACTGAGGCCCTCGGTCAGTGACGAGTACCTTTTGAAGGGAAATTCCGCTGAGGGATTTGATTGGGTAAATAAAAATCTCCGATATTGTCATAAGGTAAATTTGAGAGAAAAATCCGGATTATGAAAAAAGAACGTGCATTTTCGGCGGCGCAGATGATCATCGAAGGATTTGATGGTTATCTGAAGGAGTTTAAAGAAATTACCAGCCGGGCAAAAATACGTTTTGAAAATCGCGACTGGCACGGAATACAGGCCGACAGTCGCCGCCGCCTTAATCTTTACAAAAGGCAAGTGTCAAAATATGCGCGTTTGGTAACGACTCACCTTGAGGAACAATTTTCCGACTTACTACTCTGGAAAAGTATCAAAATTCAATATGCAGAGATTTCCCTGAAAATGTATGAGTATGAAATCGCGGAAACCTTTTACAATTCGGTGTGTCGAAAGGTGTTGGGTGAAATTGGTGCGGATCTGGACATGATGTTTGTAGCAGATGAACATACTCAGCGGGAATATGCCTCCGAAGCGCCCATCTATCGGACCTATCCCGGCAACAGACCTTCGCATGAGTTTATTGGGCAACTGCTAAAAGATTATCAGTTTAATGTCCCTTACGAAAACCTGGAACGGGATGTGGTGTATATTACCGAACAACTGCATCAGGGGATTTTAGATCAGTATTCATCCGATATTGAAATCCGCCTGGAAGTGCTAAAATCCGTGTTTTTTCGAAACAAAGGTGCCTATCTGGTAGGGAGAATTTATGTTGGGGGAACATTGTTTCCCTTTCTTGTACCGCTGCTTCACGGAGACAAAGGGGTATTTGCCGATACCCTGATCACCCAACAGGATGAGATGAGCATTGTGTTTAGTTTTACCCGTTCCTACTTTCTGGTAGAGGTGGAAATTCCTTCAGAACTGGTGCATTTTATCAAGACAATTCTTCCGCTTAAGCCTTACAATGATTTATACAATTCGATTGGCTTCAACAAACACGGTAAAACCGAATTATACCGGCACTTTTTGGTACACCTCGATAAATCCGACGATAAGTTTGTGGTTGCTCCCGGTATCAGGGGTATGGTAATGGCCGTATTTACTTTGCCATCCTATCATATTGTATTTAAGCTGATCAAGGATAAATTCGACCCCCCTAAATCCATGAGTAAAGCCCATGTAATGTCGAAATACAAACTTGTTTCCCTGCATGACCGGGTAGGGCGAATGGCGGATACTCATGAGTTTGAACATTTTGTTTTGCCCAAAGACCGGTTTTCGGAGGATTTACTGGCGGAGTTATTGAAAGTCGCACCGTCTATTGTCCATGTAGAAGGAGACAAAGTGATCATTGATCATTTATACACCGAAAGAAAAATGGTTCCCCTCAATATTTTTTTAGAGAATGCTACGCCGGAAGATATCGAAGAAGCCGTGGATGAATACGGCAACTGTATCAAACAATTGGCGGCAGCAAATATTTTCCCCGGCGATATGTTGTTGAAAAACTTTGGTGTTACGCGCCATCGGAGGGTAGTTTTTTATGACTATGATGAGATCGGGTTTTTGACCGATTACAAATTCCGGCGTATGCCGGAACCCAGCGAACAGGACGAAGTATATGCTTCCACCCCTTGGTTTGCCGTCGGGCCTAATGATGTTTTTCCCGAAGAATTTAAACATTTTCTCATCGGTAAAGAGGAAATCCGGGCGATATTTTTCCAACTTCACAACGACCTTTTTGATCCTCGTTTTTGGATTGACATGCAGCAGAAACAGATAGACGGCGAAATCGTGGATGTATTTCCCTATCGGCGGCGCAAAAGATTTTTGAATACGAAATACTGAGGGAGGGGTATTTTTACAGACTTTTGAAGATGAATTTTATGCGTGAGTAGAATATATTACTTTTGCAATAATAAAGCCATTGGGTTTTATAAAAAATTTACCCTACTTCCGGCATGACTCAAAAGACTCAAATCATTACAGTAAGTGGATTAACGATTTCTATAAAAGAAATTCGATCGGCAGATTATATAAGCCTAACGGATATGGCCAGAAGTCGTAATGATCAAACTACGGATACGGTTATTCAAGCATGGTTAAAACGAGGGAATACATTGCGTTTTATTGAATTATGGGAGCAAGAGAATAACCCAGATTTTAATCCCCTGCAAATGCAGGGGATTAAAATAGAAGTTTCTCAGGAGGCAAATTTTATTTCGGCAAAACAGCTAATAGATAAGGCGAAGATTATTTGTATAGAATCCAGAAGTGGTCGTTATGGAGGTACATTTGCTCACCGCGATATAGCCTTTGAATTTGCAACGTGGTTGAGTCCTGAATTTAAATTTTATCTGATAAAGGAATTTCAGAGGTTAAAAGAACAAGAATATAGTCAACAAAAGCTGGAATGGAATTATCAGCGGTTTCTCTCAAAAGTGAATTACCGATTACACACGGATACAATTAAAGAGCATATAATTCCGCGTTTACAGATTCAACAAAGTAAAAATCAGGATTGGATCATTTACGCAGAAGAAGCAGACCTGATTAATATGGCTGTATTTGGCTTAACAGCTAAGCAATGGAGGGAGCAGAATCCACAACAAGCAGAACAAGGTAATATCCGAGATTTTTCAGGCGTAGTTCAATTGAATGTTTTAGCGAATATGGAAAGTGTAAATGCCGTACTCATTGAGCGAGGATTATCAAAAGAAGAACGATTTGAAATTTTAGCACAGGCCGCTATTTCACAATATAAACGCCTTGCTCAAGATCAGCAGTTAAAAAAAAATGAAGACTAAACATAAGCATAGCTATCTCCGCCATTGACTTTTAATAGTTTTTATGACGTCCCCCCTCAAAATCCTGATGCTTTGCACGAAGTTTCCGTATCCTCCCAAAGATGGCGGCACAATGGCTATGCATAGTATGATTCGCGGTTTTTCCAAAGCCGGGCATCAGGTTACCGTATTGACCATGAATACGAGCAAACATTTTGTCGTGCTCCGGTCTATGCCTTTGGAGATTCAGCGAATGGCTAATTTTTATGCAGTGGATGTGGACACCCAGGTGCGTTTTATTGATGCTCTCGCCAATCTTATATTCAGCAAAGAATCGTACCATGTGGTCCGGTTTACTTCCAAAGCCTTTCAGGCACAATTAGAGCGATTGCTGGAAAAAAATGACTATGACGTGATCCAACTGGAAACGCTGTTTATGGCTCCTTATATTCCGACCATTCGCAGGATGAAACCCAAATCGCTCATTTCTCTCCGCGCTCATAATATCGAACATGAAATATGGAGCCGCAGGGCCGACAATGAAAATAACCCTATTAAAGAGTATTATTTTCGGGAGACAGCGGCTCGGATTAAAACCTTTGAGGAAACAACCTATGCTACCAATCCTTTCGATGTAGCTGTACCTATCACGGGCAGGGACGCCGGAATCGTCAAAAATATGGGGGTAAAAACCCCGGTTTGGGTTTCCCCCGCAGGAATTGATGAAGATGACCTGGATACCTCCGAAGTCAAAACCGAACCCCAATCGCTGTTTTATATAGGCTCACTGGACTGGGGTCCCAATGTCGAAGGTTTGGAATGGTTTCTGAAAAATGTCTGGCCGAAAATTGTCAAAATGCACCCGAAGGTGAAGTTTTACCTTGCGGGAAGGAGTATGCCGGATAAATATCTTAAACTGGAGCAGGAAAACATCGTCATTGCAGGAGAAGTGGAAAGCGCCGGAAAATTTATCCGTTCCAAGTCCATCATGGTCGTGCCCATCCTTTCCGGCAGCGGTATGCGGGTGAAAATAGCCGAGGGCCTGGCTTATGGTAAACCGATTGTAGCAACCCGGATTGCAGCCGAAGGAATTGGTGTAAAACACGGTTATGATATTCTACTGGCAGATACCCCCGAAGAATTTGCTAATTGCCTTTCGATATTGATTGAAAAACAAAGTATGGTAAACACCATCGGTCAACACGCAAAAGGCTTGTGGATGCGTGAGCTGAAAAATGATAAGATTATAAACGGGCTGGTTGATTTTTACCGGAAGGAAGTAGCGAAAAAGGGAAAGTAAACCTTGAATTCATTACCTTTGTCCGGAAATCTTTCAGCAGAATGGAACCGACACTTTCACAGATCATCGAAGCCGTAATTTTTGTCGCCGATCAACCGGTTACATGGGGCTTTATCCGTAATACTTTTTTTGCAAAAAAAGCGGAATCTGCGGACAACGGCACGCCCGTGGAAGATGATGCCGAAGAAGAACCGTGGGATGCCGGTGAATTTTCTCTTTTTCAGGAACTTACCGAAGAGGTCTGGGAAGAAATTGTGAAGGGTTTGCAGGAAAAATATTCGGAGGAAAAATACCCGTTTGAAATACGAAAAGTTGGAGGCGGATGTCAGTTTTTTACCAAACCCGCCTTTCATCGGTATGTGCGTAAAGCATCACTGAATAAAAATCAGAAAAGACTTTCCCGGGCAGCCCTTGAAACTCTCTCCATTATCGCCTATCGCCAGCCCATTTCCAAAGCAGAAATGGAATTTATCAGAGGCGTAAACTGTGATTATGCTGTGCAGAAACTCTTGGAAAAAAAGCTGGTAGCTATCACCGGAAGGTCGGAAGGTCCCGGACGCCCCCTTCTTTACAGCACAAGCGCTTTTTTTATGCAGTATTTTGGACTCGCAGATATGAGCGATCTCCCCAAGTTGAAAGAATTCGAAGAACTGGCAGAAGAACATCAGGAATTATTCCGCCAGCAAATGGATGATAAGATAAATAAACCCAATGGCAAAGAAACCGGAGAGAACCCCGAAGAAGGAAGCCTTCTGGAAGAGTAGAGTGGATGAGAAAAAACAGGTTTCTAAAAAACGCCTGGAGAAGACACCGCCCCCGAAGTCAAATAGGCGCCCTCGCCGCGAAACTAAACCCTCTCAATCCCCGGAAACACTCCCGGCAAAAGATGAAAGTGTGCGTATCAACCGTTACGTCGCTCAGGCGGGTGTATGTTCGCGCCGCGAAGCCGATGACCTTATCGCCAAAGGTTATGTAAAGGTTAATGGCAAAGTTGTAACCGAACTGGGAGTGAAAATCAACCCCCGCAAGGATAAAGTGGAATACAAAGGAAAAATCCTTAAACCCCAAAACTTCATCTATATCCTGCTCAATAAGCCCAAAAATATGATCACTACCAATAGTGATCCTCAGGGGCGCAAAACCGTCATTGACGCGGTAGCGGATGCTACTACCGAGCGGGTATTTCCAGTGGGAAGACTTGACCGCAATACTACCGGGCTCATTCTCCTGACCAATGATGGAGAATTGGCAAAAAAGCTTACTCATCCCTCTCACCGTGTGCGAAAAGTGTATCATGTAGGGTTGAATAAGCCTGTATTAGAGGAAGATATGCAGAGACTGCTCGACGGCATTTCGTTGGAGGATGGTGAAGCCAAAGTGGATAAAATTGACTATGTCATGGGACAGGGAAAAGAGGAAGTAGGGGTAGAAATCCACAGTGGACGGAACCGTATCGTAAGGCGGATGTTTGAAGCTTTGGGATATCAGATCGAAAAACTGGATCGCACGGCACTGGGACCCCTTACCAAAAAAAATCTACCCCGTGGGAACTGGCGTATTCTTTCCGAAAAAGAGGTTTCTTATCTCCAAATGATGTAAAAACAGATTAACCGCAAAAAACCGGCAGCTTTGAAGGCTGACCGGTTAATGGTGCATGTTAAGGATGAAAAGAACGAAAACTATCGCCTCAGCAACCTTGTGGTATATTTCTTTCCAGGTGTAATGGCGGAAACAAAATAATAACCAGCGGGCAACTGAATATCTATCGGGAATGACATGCTTCCCTTATAGTCTGTTTGTGTCATTTGTGTCAGGATTATTTTCCCTTGTGAATCCCTGATTTCCACTCGTACCGGAAGATGTTCTGCGTCGTTCAGTTGAAGAAAAAAGGGGCCGGAGAATATCGGATTAGGGAAAAGATGTAAGCCAGAGGGAGTTCTGTCTATAACAATTTCGATAATGGAGGAATAGCTAAACTTTCCGTCAAAATCGGTTTGCCTTAACCGATAAAAGACCTTGCCATTCAGTTCGTCTTTATCCGTGTATTCGTAGGAAATAACCGCATCACTATTGCCTGCTCCGGCAATTTCAGCCATTGCTTCAAAGGTAATTTCATCCCTTGCGCGTTCAAGGGTAAAGAAATCATTATTAAGCTCAGAAGCAGTTTCCCAGGTAAGGCGTACTCCCGTGGAAGTAGAGTTTGCCGTGAAGGAAATTAGTTCTACGGGAAAACTATTGTCCGTACCGGTAAGGAGCGGTAACTGCAAGCTGCAATTGTTTTTGCTGTCGTAGAAGGGAAATGACTGACAGACTTGATTGGCCGCTGCTGCGAGTGCTGCGGGGTAAGGCGTAATTTCATTTCCGTTGTTGTCGAATACCCGTACCTGCCCCGGTACGAGGAGGCTACCTTCGCCACAAACTCCGCTACCGTCGCCGTCGAAGTAAATATCATCGCAAGTCTGGACAGATCCGCAGTTGGGGTTATCAATAATAAGACTGCCGTAAGCATTCAGAATGATGTCGTCTCCTGCATGTAGTTTTGCCCAGGGGTTGATGACGATCAATCCGCTTCCGGGCGAACCGGGTATCTGGTTGGCAATATCTCCGGTAGTAATGACTTTGCCAAAAATATCAAACAGAGAGCCGCCAAAGATATAAACCTCGCCGGGGCTGTTGTTGATTTGATACCGCGCATATTTTGCGACGGTTATATTTCCAGTATGAATATAACTGGCTGATAGCGAATGCCATACGGAATCACGGATGACGACATGATCGGAAGCCGAAGGTGGGCCTGCCGGACCATTGCCTGTGGCCGATGCCGACCATGTATTGGAGTCAGACCAGGCACCATCCTGAAAGGAGTAGTAGGTGTTTTGTGAAAAAAGCGAAAAAGAGAACAGGTAGAATGAGAGGAAAAACAACAGATTTTTCATCGGGTTAAAAGGGGATAAAGGGATGCTAAACCTTCCTTTTGTTATTGGAAAAGAAGGGGAAGGCATCAGAACCGTCAGATACGAGAAAAATCCAGGGGTATTTGGCTGCTAAGGAGTGTTATATCATCCAATCAGAGGACTCTGAGTTGTTTGGCTACACGTTTGCTGGAAGAAGTGATGATCATCACATAAGTTCCCGGTTGCAGATTGTGGGAAAGTGTTTGGGAAATATAACCTTCATTGTCAGTATGGAGGCTGGAGGTGCTGATCGTCTGTCCCAGGAGGTTACGGACGGTAAGGCTGACATTTACATCCGCTTCAAAACCGTCGGCTTTCAGGGAGACGTTGCTACCGGAGATCGGATTGGGGAAAAGTTCCAATTCGGGAGATTCAAATTTTACGAAGGGTCTGAGGAGGCCGCTTCCGGTAAGTGCGGGGATTTCATTTTCGCAATCTTCGGCAGATTGGTAAACGTTAAATCCTTTGCAAAACAGCGACTGGATATAATTAAGACCGGCGGGAGTGGGTTCTATTTCTATTTTTTCGACATCCCAGGCGCGTACCCTGTTATTGACGACGAAGGAACCTTCTCCGCATATTGTTACGTCTGTGCTTTTCAGCCAGAGGTCGCCGGAGATTTCCGTAGCACCGCAGGTTTTGTTGTCGGCTACTACTTCTGCATTTCCATGAAGGGCGAGATTGCCATTGATATAGATGAGGGAACCGCTGATAAAGTGGAGTTTTGAGTTTTTATCTGTATCGGGATTTTGCTGGTAAAAATCGCTGATTGTGATCAAGGTGCCTTCGGCTTCAAACAACTCACCGGCAAAAATGTAGGGTCCGGGGTTTTCGATTCCGGTAACGATTTCGTAGGTTCCGGAAGACTGTATGGAGACATTGCCGGTATGGGTGTAACCGGGTTCTGCGCGATGTGTAAGATAATGACGGATGACAACATGATCCGAAGCGAGGGGCGATCCTGCGGGTTCAGTGCCGTTTTCGGAGAGAGACCAGGATTGGGGATCAGACCATTCGCCGTTGCCGAGGCCGGTTGTGTAAAAAGTATTTTGGGAGAAAACAGGAATCAAAAAGAAGTAAAGCAGGGTGATAAAAAGTAGATTCTTCATGTGCTTTTGTTCTGTGTGATAATTCGGGTTTGGGTAGTTGGGTAATAAAATCTTTTACTAATATGACGGGTAAAAATGGAAAAAGATCACCCTTTTCACCGAATGGAGAAGAAAGCGCGTTAACTTGTGGAATTGTAAGTTTGAACGGAGAGTAGCCGGAGGGCAAAAAAAAAGCGGCAGCACACTTACCGGGCACTACCGCTACACAGAACATAGACTCGTTGTTCTGATTTGAAGGACGCTAAATTATTCAAAGCCGAAGGCTTATTTTCAGAAAATCAGCTTTTGGGTAAGGGTTGTTCCTGCCTGTTTTACCTGTACAAAATAGAGGCCGGAACTAAGACTTGGTTGGATCTGTGAGGTAAAAGAGCCATTTCTCCCTGCTTTTTCATGGGAAAAATAAACTTCTTTACCGGTCACGTCGAGAATGCGGATTTGCATATCTACCTCAGCCCTTAAGCCGTGTAATTCGAGAAAGAACGGACCATCACTAGCTGGATTAGGATATAAAAACAACTGAGGCCCATCCTGATCCAGCGTTACCGTCACGATGGAACCATAGGTATATTCTCCGTCAAAATCCGTCTGTTTCAGACGATACCAGATAGTTCCTTTGCCGGGTCGGCGGTCTGTAATATTATACGTCAAAACCCGGTCGCTATTGCCTGCACCCGGAATATTTTCTACAACAAGATATTCATCGCCGTCATAGGACCTTTCAACGGTGAAAAAATGATTATTACTTTCCGAGGCCGTAATCCATTCGAGTTGAACGGCATCATTTACGGAGGTAGCGGTAAAGGACAGTAATTCTACCGGGAAAGTGCCTCCACCGGTAAATATGGGATTGATTTCATTTTCACAATCGCCCACATTTCCATAGAAGTCAAAACCCAGGCAGATTTGATTGAATAACTGAGCATTAGGGGGAATCTGCTCAATATTATTATCATCCCAGGCCCGGAGGGCATCCGGGATCACAAACTTGCCGTTGCCACAAAGTTTAGCCTGAGTGCCTTTGAAGTACATATCGTCAAAAGAGGTACCATCTCCACAGAAAGCATTGTTCATAATAGTAAAACTCTGTGAGTTGACAATAAGGTCGTCTCCAATCTTAATGACAGAGGCTATTCCAAATATGAGGATACCTTCGCCATCCGGGCCTGTGGTAAACTGGCGTTGATTATGAAAATCGCTGCTAGTAATAAGCCTGCCTTCCACGACAAAAGAGTCTCCGGCAAAAATATAGGGATCGCTTACACCCGCACCCGAGAAAATATTAAAAATTCCCGTGGTAGAAATAAACACATTTCCGCGATGGATATGGTTTTTGGGAACGGTCAGATATACCGAGTCCCGGATAAAAACCGTATCGTTGGAGGTTGGAGTAGTGTTTGCGGGGATAGTTCCTGCGGAATTCATTGCCCATGTTGCTGCAAGGTTCCAGTTTCCATCACTGATACTATAGTAAGTATCCTGAGCGAGGGAAATTAACAGGGAAAATGTAAAGAATGCTGTTAGTAGAATCTGCTTCATAATACCAGGGGTTATTTTTGTGTCAACTTAAATTTCGTTTTATGGTAATTTTTCCCTCACAATAATTAACGCCATTTGATAGGCTTTCGTATTTTTTCAAAAAAACTCCGGATATCCATATTATCCTAAAAATAATGGAATCGTTGATATTTATCCGACTAAAATCTCTATCTTAAATATAATCAATTTTTTGTTAGGTTACTCAAGATTCTTTGGGTATAAACAGCTAAAAGGTTTGAATATAGGTTTTTATCCGTTTAACAGCATTATTGGTTTGTAATTTCTACCATAATTATAGGCTGAGTGGTCAGAATATTATGTTTTGTGGAACAATTTCCTCTTTATTGAAAAATTTTGCAGATTCTGTTCGGGTAAATAAAAAAAAACCGCGATTTCTTCGGAGTCATTTAACTTTGTAAAAGTTTTCCCCCCTGTTAAATTTTTCATGCAGAGGCAATAAATCGTATATTGGAAGCACTCTGCGAATTTATTTCCTATGAAGAAATTAGTGTTTTTGCCGTTTTTATTCCTCTCTCTGTCTGCCTTTCCTAATGCAGCCCAACCGGGATTCTGGAATGCCGGTGGCACGGGAACTTTTTCCCTCCTCTATCCGGAAGATAGTGCTGAATATCGCAAAATACAGATGGTTTGGGAAAAAGTTGCCATTCAGCTTTATCGTGGGTATGCGGTTATAAAAGGTGAATACCGGATGTATAACGAAACCTCTGAAGCGGTCAGCATCCGGGTAGGATACCCCTTAAATGCCTCATTTGATGGCCGTACTGCTAATCGTGAAGAGATCCATTTTGACTCGCTCTATGCGTTAAAAGCACAAATAAACGGGCAGCAGGTGGAGATCATTTCTCAACCGGTAAATGATGTAGGCGCATCTAACGACAATTGGTATGTATGGAATACTGTTTTTCCTCCCGGCGATACAACCGTTATTGAGGTGTATTTTATCGTCAATACTAATGAAACCCGTATTTCTGAAGGTTATGGCAAGGATTATAACAATGGTTTTATATATCTGCTTGAAACCGGTGCTACCTGGAAGCAGCCTGTCGTACAGGGTGAAATCCGCCTCCGGCTCATGGAAGAACTTGTCGCAGACCATCTTCGCGGGGTTTCTCCCGATTCCGTTTTTCTGCTTCACAAAGATGCTAAAACCATGGTTATGGAGTTTCACAACCTCTCTCCCTCCGGAGAAGATAATATCATCATCGCCTATACTCCCAATCTTAAAAATTTTGACTTTGCCTCTGTTATAACCCAAAAGGAGGTTCTTTTTCAAGAAATTGACCGTTTTGCTCAAGAAACCTTCACCCCCGAAAACTTTGAGTTGCATACCTTTGGCGATCCTTTTGAGGTCAGTTCTTCTGCCGGTTGGTGGATTGGGGTTGTCTTCTTTCTGGTCGTTTATGGAATACCGCTCCTAGCAATCTTTATTATTATTATTGCCGGTTACAAAATCTTGCATAGCATTCGAAAGAAAAAAACACCTAGTTGATAAATTTATTTTGCATTGAAATTCAGTATTTTATAAAAATATTTTCAATTCAACTAAGAACTTAGTTGTATAAACTAAAACTTTAGTTTATACTTGTGTATAAATTCATTTAACACTAAAAAACTCTTATGAAAACCTCATTCTTTTTTCTATTGTTTGTTTCAACACTGGCGGTGAGTGCTCAGACCATGTTTCATGCAGAACCCACAATGACCCTTGAGGTTGAAGGTTCGGTAGTGAGTGTTAGTTTTGATGAAAAAGAATTTGACTTAGGGAAAATTCCGCAGGGAATCCCGGTTTCACACACTTTCACTTTTACCAATACCGGCAATGCAGACCTGCGAATCGAATCGGTTCAGGCGAGTTGCGGCTGTACAGCTACAAACTACACAAAAGAACCCATTGCTCCTGGCGAAACAGGGTACATTACGGCGACTTACAACGCTGCCGGTGCAGGCATATTTACCAAAACAGTAACGGTAAAGTCAAACGCAGCAGAACCGAATACCGTCCTGCGAATCAAAGGCGAAGTATCTCCTCAGAAGGAGTAGAGCCTTAAAGATTTATCATTAGTTTTGTTTTATGATAGACGGGTTATCTTTTACCTTAGGTCTTGCCGCCGGATTACTTACCGGCGGTTTTGCCGTTTATTTCCTTCTCAACGGAAAAACGCTCCGGCAGAAGACCGAAAATATTCGCCTTCAGGCCACATTGGAGGCGCGGGAAAACGCGGTGGGGCAGCTTCGCACCGAGTTTGAAAACCTCGCGGGGCGGGTCTTAGAGGCAAGTTCGCAACGACTTTCCCAAGACAATCAGACAACGCTTAATCATCTGCTTCAACCCCTGAAGGAAAAAATCACCGACTTTGAAAAAAAGGTAGAAAATACCTATCAGCAGGAAGCGCGCGAGCGGTTTAGCCTTCAGAAAGAGGTGGAAAAGCTTGTGACGCTCAATATGCAAATGAGCCATGAAGCGCAGAACCTCACAAAAGCACTCCGGGGAGACAGCAAAATGCAGGGCAACTGGGGGGAACTTGTACTCGCCCGTGTGCTGGAAAGCAGCGGACTTCGCGAAGGGGAAGAGTTTATTGTACAGGGTAAAGATCTCCAACTCACCTCCACCGATGGAAAACGACTCCAGCCGGATGTGATTATCCATTTACCCGATGACAAACACATTATCATTGATGCCAAAGTCACGCTGACTGCCTGGGATCGTTTTGTGTCGGAGGAAGACCCCTCCCGTAAAGCTATTGCGCTTAAACAACACCTCGAATCCGTGAGTACCCATATCCATCAGCTAAGTACCAAACATTATCCCGCCATAGAAGGTCTTCAGTCTCCGGACTTTGTACTGATGTTTATGCCCGTGGAGCCAGCCTTTGCTCTGGCATTACAACACCGGCATGACCTTTTTGCTTTTGCCTGGGATCGGAAAATCGTACTTGTAAGCCCCACCACCCTGTTGGCAACCCTCAAAACCGTGGCTTCTATCTGGAAACTGGAACATCAAAACAAAAACGCCCAGGAAATTGCCCGGCAGGGCGGCGCATTGTATGACAAGTTTGTCGGTTTTACAGAGGAAATGCAAAAGCTGGGAAAAAGCATTGAAAGAACCTCCCAAACCTATTCGGATGCCATGAATAAGCTGACTTCCGGGCATGGAAACCTGGCATCCCGCGCCGAAAAACTCCGCGAACTTGGAGCCAAGACCGCAAAAAAGTTGTAATAATCCATCGTTTTTATCCATAATAACCCTACTTTGCAGTGCCTTCCTCAGATATGTCAGGTATTTGCAAAAGCCGAAATATTGATGGTTCTTTGTGTAGTACTGATTACAGAAAGATTAATTTTGCATAAAGGATGAAAATAAGAGCAGCAATCACTGCCGTCGGTGGTTATGTACCCGAAAAAGTACTTACCAACGCCGAACTGGAAAAAATGGTGGATACCAATGACCAGTGGATACGGGAACGAACCGGTATCGAAGAAAGGCGTATCCTCGACAAAGACCGGGCAACCTCTGATATGGGAGTTGAAGCCATAAAAGACCTCCTCCGCAAAACCGATTGTAAACCCGAAGATATCGAACTGATTATTGTTTCAACGGTTTCCCCCGATTATGTATATCCCGCTACAGCCAATCTTATCAGCGATAAAATCGGCGCGGTTAATTCCTGGGGATTCGATATGAATGCCGCCTGTTCCGGATTCCTCTACGCTCTTCGCACCGGATCGCAGTTTATTGAATCCGGGATGCACAAAAAGGTGCTGGTCGTAGGCGCAGACAAGATGAGTGTCAGAGTGGATTATGAAGACCGGAATACCTGTATTTTATTTGGTGACGGCGCCGGCGCCGTTTTGCTTGAACCTTCCAAAGATGATAACGGGATCATTGACTCTGCATTTAAGGTGGATGGCAGCGGCGGGTTATTTCTTTTACAAAAAGCAGGCGGAAGTAAACACCCGAGTACGGTAGAAAATGTCCTGAGCAAAGAACATTATATTTATCAGGATGGGAAAACCGTGTATAAGTATGCCGTTCAGGGAATGGCGGATATAACCGAAGAAGTAATGAAACGCAACAACCTCACCGGGGAGGATGTCGCCTATCTTGTACCGCATCAGGCCAATAAACGAATCATTGACGCTACAGCCAAAAGGGCCGGATTGCCGACGGAAAAGGTAATGATCAATATTCAGCGTTATGGCAATACGACCAATGCGACCATCCCTCTCTGCCTGTGGGAATGGGAAAGCAAGTTGAAAAAAGGTGATAACCTCATGCTGGCTGCTTTTGGCGGCGGGTTTGCCTGGGGTTCTGTTTATTTGAAATGGGCGTATTAGTGCTTATTTCAACCGTATGCGGCTACTCACAATTTTATTGGCAGGCACAACCCTATGCGGTTGTGTTTTTGATGATGATCTGCGGTTTGTGCCACAGACGCATACCGGATTTATCCTGAGTCAGCAGACCGATCAAAAATCGCTGATAAGAATAATCGCCGATCAGGTGGAGCGTGACTGGAAGGTTTACCCCGGAGTTGGTGAAATTTCCGATTTTTCCGGAACGGAGAAAACGATATGGTTTGCCGAAGGAGATAAACGCCAGATATTTGAATATGATCCTGAAAATCAGCAGGTTTTGCAGACCTTTTCCACGGGAGAATTGACTCCGGACTATATTTGCGTGGGCGAATCGGTGATTTTAATTTGTGATTCTGTGGAAGAAAAAATAGGTTTTTTTCGGCTAAAAAATGAAAAACTGACGCTTACCACACCGGGTTACAAACCCGGCAAAGCGGTGTATCGAAGCGGTAAATTTTATGTGAAAGCCGATGACCGTATAGTAGATATTTACGATGAACAGGCCTTTGCGAGTATCGGTAAAGCCATTTTTGAATATAAAATAGTGGAAATTGAAGCGGACGCCCGAAGCCGGATTTTTATTCATACCCGCGAAGGCAACACCTCCCGGCAGGCATTTATTGACTACAATAGTAATAACATCGCAGAACCCGAAAAAGTCGTAGCATACGAAAAAATTCGCTACACTCCTTATGTCGAAAACCCTCTGGGAAAAGAGTACATGCGCGACCTTCAGCAGGTTAATGGGAAGCTAAACATTGCGGGTTCTCCGGTATGCAGCGATTTTGAGATAGATTTTTTTGAGTCAGTAGTTTATTTTATTCGGCAGGATTCCTTATATTCTTTGCATATAATTGATAATGCAGAAGCTGCAAGGATCCCGTTGACCGGAAAATTTCAAAAAGCCTGGTACTTCATCAAACAGATTCCCTGAATTTTTCAGCAGAATTGTTAAATTTGCGTCCTGATTTTGATCCAAGAACAATATAAATTCTATATGGCAAACATTTCAGACATTCGGAACGGGCTTACTTTCAAATATAACAGCGATATTTATTCGGTGATTGAGTTCCAGCATGTAAAAGTAGGGCGGGGCGCAGCATTTGTCCGGGTAAAAATGAAGAGTCTTACCACCGGAAAAGTGATTGAAAACTCTTTCAACAACAGTGCAAGAATTGATGATATTCGGGTAGAACGGCTTCAGTACCAGTTTTTGTATGAAGAGGACGATTCGTTGGTGTTTATGAATACGGAATCGTATGAGCAGGTCTATATCAAAAAATTTATGATTGAAAACCTCGATCTGCTGATGGAAGGAGAAATGTGCGAGGTTCTTTTTAATGCATCGGATGATACACCGCTTACAGTGGAGCTTGCACCCAACGTAATCAGAACCATCACATATACAGAGCCGGGTCTCAAAGGTGATACAGCTACCAATACCCTTAAACCTGCAACGGTAGAAGGAGGAGCGGAAATCCGGGTACCACTTTTTATTAATATTGGAGATAAGGTAAAAATTGATACGGCAACCAAGTCTTACGTAGAGCGTGTAAAATCCTGAATTAACTAACCCTGTTCAACTCATTTCTATGGATTTTAAAGAAATACAGGACCTGCTAAAATTGGTCAACAAAACCGACCTCACCGAAGTTGAGATCGAAAGAGAAGATTTCCGGATTCTCATCCGACGCGAACCTGCTGAAAAAAATGTGATTTACACCACCTCTCAGCCCCCGGTTCATTCTTCCCACCCTACCCATCTGCCATCCGTACCCCATCATGAATTTTCCGAAGCAGGGAATGAAGGAGGAGTACAAGAAAAAAAGCAGGCATCGGCCTCCCCTTCAAACTTATATGAATTCCGATCGCCTATGATTGGCACTTTTTATCGTTCATCTTCTCCGGATGCAGACCCTTTTATCAAAGTAGGTGATCATATTGAAAAAGGCCAGGTAGTCTGTATCGTTGAAGCGATGAAACTCTTTAATGAAATAGAATCCGAAATTGATGGGAAAGTTGTCAAAATTCTTATCGAAGACTCACAACCCGTTGAGTACGATCAGGTTTTGTTCCTGGTAGATACTAACGCTTAACCGGCCCAGACCTGTCATTATGCTAAATAAAGTACTTATTGCCAATCGGGGTGAAATCGCCCTGAGAATCCAGCGCACATGCCGCGAAATGGGCATTAAAACCGTAGCGGTTTATTCTACCGCAGACAAGGATAGCCTTCATGTCCGATTTGCCGATGAGGCCGTGTGCATTGGCCCTCCTTCCAGCCGGGAAAGTTACCTCAACATGGTCAATATTATCTCTGCCGCAGAGATTTGTGGGGTTGATGCTATTCATCCCGGTTATGGATTTCTCTCCGAAAATGCGGAGTTTTCGCAATTGTGTGAAGACCATGGAATTAAATTTATCGGCCCTACTGCTGCGGTAATCAATGCCATGGGCGATAAATCCACGGCCAAAGAATTTATGATCAGAGCCGGTGTACCGGTTGTGCCCGGCTCGGATGGCCTGCTCGAATCCCTGGAACAGGCACTGGAAGTCGCCGAAGTCTGCGGTTACCCCATCCTGCTGAAAGCTACCGCCGGTGGCGGTGGTAAGGGTATGCGCAAGGTATTCCGCCCCGAAGAAATGGAGGACGCATGGAATAGCGCCCGCACCGAAGCCGGGGCTGCTTTTGGCAATGATGGCCTCTACCTCGAAAAATTTGTGGAGGAACCCCGCCATATCGAAATACAGATCATGGCCGACCAGCATGGCAATGTCCATCATCTGGGCGAACGAGACTGCACTATCCAGCGCCGCCACCAAAAACTCGTAGAGGAGTCTCCCAGCCCCGTTCTCTCCGCCGAAACCCGCGAAAAAATGGGCGCCGCCGCAATTAAAGCCGCCAAAACGGTCAATTACGAAGGCGCGGGTACCGTAGAATTTCTCTACGACAAACACGGCAATTTCTACTTCATGGAAATGAATACCCGAATCCAGGTCGAACACCCCGTGACGGAAGAACTGTTTGACGTGGACCTCGTCGGTGAACAAATCCGCGTGGCCGCCGGTGAGGAGATCAAAGAACCTTATAAAATGATCCTCAACCGCTGCGCTATGGAAGTCCGTATCAATGCAGAAGATATCCTCCACGATTTCCGGCCTTCACCGGGTTCGATAAAATATTTTCATAAACCCGGAGGTCTGAAAGTCCGGGTGGACACTCACGCTTTTTCCGGTTATGTGATTCCTCCTTACTACGACTCCATGATTGGAAAACTCATTGTCTCCGCTCCCACCCGCGAGGCCGTGATCGCAAAAATGGAAAGGGCACTAGAAGAGTTTATCGTCGAAGGCGTAAAAACAACGATACCTTTTCACCGCCAGTTAATGCGCGACGAAAGATTTCGCTCGGGTATTTATTCGACCAACTTTCTGGAGGGATTTAAAATAGATCCGGACGATACTTACTAATCCTGTATTAGTGTAAGGCAGCCTTCAGTTCAAGCCCGGCTAATACCTGGGCTTCTATTTCTACGAGTTCCTGCAACCGCTTAAATACAGGGGCTTCGGGAAAATAGATAAGGGCCATTTTTACGAAAATGTGGCCGTGTTTGGCTTCTGAAGCCCACAATCGGTGATAGAACTGTTTCAGGTCGCCCGGCTCAAGGGCTTCATATACCAGTCGAAAACGTTCTGCACCCCTGCATTCGATTACGGAAGCCCACAGCAATCGGTCAATCAGCCGCTCGTCGCGGCCAGTACGGCAAGTTTGTAAAAGTTGTTTTACATAAAGATCTTCCGCCATCGTATCGGGAAGGCGTATGCCCCTTTCTTCCATAATCCGGTAAACGTCCCGGAAATGTTCAAGCTCTTCAACAGCGGTTTCGATCAACTCCGGAATGATTTCCGTGCGATCGGGATATTTCGCCACGAAACTCATAGCCATGGCGGAAGCCTTGCGCTCACAGTTGGCATGGTCCTGTAGAAAGGAGTCGAAATCAGCCATAACTGCCGCAATCCAGCCGGCAGGACTGTCACAAATCAGGTCAGCAGACATTTTCATAGCCCCGAAATTAATAAAATCTTACGCATAAATTTGCAATTCCTCCGGTTAGAAATTGAAAAACCAACCCGAAATACCTATATTCGTATAAATGGAAAGTTCTTATTTAACACCTTATGTCAAATAAACCGCTTAATCCTTCTTCAGGCTCTCTAACCTCCTCTAACCGGGTAATCAATGTCCGAATCATGGACGGCGATGAACTTCCGGAGTTTCCGGTTCCGGTGTCTATGGAAATCGGCCTTAACGCAGTTGCTTCCGCAGTTATTGCCGGTATCAATGGGATGGCGAAAGAAGGTGCGCGAAGTTTTGAGGATTATAAAGCGGGGAAAATAGATCAGACACAACTGACTTTCCGAGTAGTGAGTAAAGGCACAGAGCAAGCCTTGAAAGGAGGCACAAGAACGGCTTCGGGACTTGCCCTGAGTGAAGGTGCAAAACACGTTTTGAAAAAACGGTTTGGTGAAGCAGTGCTGAAACGATTTACCCGTCATAACGCACTTACCGCTTTTGCTTTTTTTGTAGTGGATCAATCGGCGGATACCTTCAAACTTTTCCGGGGAGAAATTCAATCGGACCAATACAAAGTAAATACGCTTTCAAACATTGGTACTACCGGGGGTTCTATCGGGGGAGCAGCTGCAGGCGCAGTCTTGGGATCGGTAGTACCGGGACTCGGCACAGCAGTAGGCGCTATGCTCGGCAGTATGCTGGGGGCAATGAGCGGAAGTGCCGGAGGACAATCACTGGGCGAGGTTTTGTTTAAAATCCCCGAAAAAGAAACCGAAAAATAATTTTTATAAAATACACGATAAAAAAGGCTACCCGAGGGTGGCCTTTTTTACTATGGATAAGTCTTCGTTCGCGAATAATTCCCTACATTTGTTCAATTTTGGAAGTAGTTGAAAAATGAATCCAGGTGTTAGCGGATGGTTAAAACGTTTTATTAATTATAAAACAAAGGCATTTCTAGAAGTGCCCGAGGCTTCCTATACCCGCATGCAGCTAGGCATGGATTTTAGCAGTTATGAATATCTGTACCATATCATCCAGCCTACCGGGCTGATGTATGGCTACCCGATCCGGTTTATTGAATCTCCTCACCCTAAATCACCGGACTGGACGGAAAAAGACAAAGTGAAAATTCTTCTGGCGGAAGGTTATATCAGTTGTGGTCTGTATTTCCGTCACGAAAAAAATCAGGATTTTCCTACGACTATCCAACAGGTGATGGATGATATCCGCGCTTATTATGAAGAAAACTTCTACCTGTATAGTGAAAATCGCGACAGCCTGTTTGGAAAAAAACGAGAGACAATTCCTCAAATCGAATACATCCTCGATCAGCGTATTAGTATAAAATATGACTGGCGGAATTTCTGGACCAGTTTCTTCCACAATAGTTTCCTCTTTTTTGACCTGATAAATTTTGTTCAATGGATGGAAACCCTCGGCGATCCTCGACCTGAAACGCCAGACCATTCGATCAAAATCCAACGCCAGAACCTTCGACTCCTTATTTTGCAGGTAATCGCGGCGGCGGCTCATGCCGATAATAGCGTAAAACGCGAAGCAAGGGAACTGTTTAACTATTTCCTCCAGTCTGCTAATTTACCCGCCCATAAAAAAAAGCAGGCAGAATCTGCTTTTAACAAAGGCGTCAAAATCGAAGACCTCGACTTTTCGGGAGTCCAAAGCTGGGCGATGAAAAAATATTTTCTCGAACTCGCCATCCTCACCACATGGGCAAACCGGCAAATTTCCGAGTTGGAAAGAGAATTTCTCGCCCGACTTGCTGCATTACTTCGACTTACTCCCGAAGAACTTACTCATAGCATGGTCGCGGTGGAAAATTTTGTCTTCGAATACTGGGATCAGGTTCATTATCTTCAGATCAAACAAAATTACCGGATTGTGAGTGAGCGCCTTATCCGAAGGATGGGCCAGACGGCGCGGATCAATCAAAAACGTATTTCCAACGAAATCGCGGAAAGCCGTGAACTGGTTGTCCTCCTTCGAAAATCTGCTACTCAGGCTTTGACCCCGGAAGAAAAAGAAAAAGTCAGAGAACAGCTTCTGGACATCCTGCGAGCCATTCCGGCATTTACCTTCCTGCTGCTTCCCGGCGCTTTTATCACTTTGCCGATCCTGTTTCGGATTATTCCCAAAAACATCCTATACCCCAGTTCTTTCCGGGATGAGGAATGATATTGGGGAAAGTTGAAAAAACGATTAGTTTTGCGCCCGAATTTTCACCTTGTCAGAAAAAGAGAATCAGAACCTATGATTACGATCCATGTTGAAGACCGGGACGGGACAAAACGTACACTAGCGATAGACGAAAACCCATCCGGAAGCCTGATGGAAATCCTTACCGCCGAAAATTTTGATGTGCCTGCAATTTGCGGAGGAATCGCCGGTTGTGGTACCTGTCATATATACGTGTTGAAGGGCGGTGAGAAATTGGAGATGCCCGAAGACGACGAAATGTTTATGCTGGACACTTTATCAAACTATACCCCTCAAAGCCGCCTCTCCTGCCAGATTTCACTTACCCGTGCCCTCGACGGAGCGGAAATACAAGTACGGGGAGACGGAGAATAAAAAGAGGCAACCCTTTCGGATTGCCTCGGCCTCACGATGCAAAATCGTACGTACTTAAAGGAGTTAGGGTTAGGTTTCTTCTGTGAATCAGTCGGTTACAACTACCAGGTATTTGGTATTTTTCCAAAACTTGTCGGGATTGGTAATCTCAAGTACTCCGGTATTATTTTCACTGGCAATCACGTAAGAGTCTGCCGGATGGTTGGTAACCAGCTTGGCTTTTTTGCTTTCGAGCGGAATGCTGAAAACTTCCGTTATATCAATTCGGGTAAAGTCATTTTCGGAAATATCATCACCCAGTTTTTTGGTACCACCGATTCCGAGGAATCCGCCGTCTTTTTCAAGGATATTTTTTTCTTTCAGGGTTTTGGTCGAACCTTTCACAAAATAGGCCGTGTTCAGAGCCGTAGTTTTTGCGTCTATTTCATCCGATTGAGTTTTGATCGTAGCGTCCTGCTGCGAAATACGAGCGGATTGTGTCTGGGTCTGCTGAGTGAGGTTTTCGGTAACCTGATGCAACTCGCTGACGCGGATATTTAATTCTTCAACGGTGAAGTTTTTCTGTACCAGTTCTTCTTTGAGTGCAGCAATTTCGCCGTCTCTTTCCGTGAGTTGACGGTTGAGGCGGGCAACCATATTGCGGAACTGAGAAAGTTTTTCGTCGGAGTTTTTCACCTTCTCCTCAAGCTCTGCAATCATCGTGCGATTTTGAGCCATCAACTCATCAATCATCTGAATGTCTGCAAGGATTTTGTCTTTACCGGTTTTGCGAAGCTCCGGATCGTCGGATTCTACCGAGACAAGGTTCTCTCTTTCTTTGATCTGGTCGAGGTTTTCACCAAATGAGTTGAAAGTAGAAAGAAAATCGTTGAGCACAGAGTCTTGCTGCTGGCTTTGGGTGAGAAGGAGTTTGTTCTGTTCTTCCAGTTGTTTCAGTTTTTCTTTATTACAACCGAACAGTACTACCATCGAGAGAAGAACAACGGCAATGAGAGATGTTTTGCGGAATATCATAACTTTAGATTTTTTCAATGTTTGGCTAAAAGCACCTTTCCCTTACATTGGCAAGACAGATGCCAGTAAAGATTTTTGAATTAAATTATTGATAATCAAATAATTGCAAAAATCAAATAAATAATTTGCTTATCGAATTGAGAAAACGCTTATCAGATTGAGAAGATTTGCAACTGTGTTTTACTGAGGCGGGAGTACCGTTCAGGTGAAAAATATCGCAGGCAAGGAAAAAAGGGCAACTTTTGGAATAATTTGTGAGGATAAATATCCCGGTGATGTTATTTTCGGAGCAACTATGAGAATCAAAAATATCCGATTCCTTTACCTGTTGATACCTGTCCTTTTACTATTTAGTTGTAACCTGAATGACCGTCAGGTACAGCCGGCATTTTATCACTGGAAAAGCAGTTTTGTTACCGATGCGCGGCAGAAATCGTATCTGGATTCCCTACGGGTGGAAACCGTTTACCTTCGTTTTTTTGATGTGGACTGGAACATCGCCAAAAATGCACCGGTGCCTATTGCCAGTGTGAGCATTGATACCACGGGATTGGGCAAACGCAACATTATCCCTACAGTCTATATTACCAACCGGGCCATGTCCAATATCACATTTGAAAATGTGCCCGACCTCGGCGAAAAAATTCTGCAACGGATTGACCGGATTGCGGGAAAAATTCCCTTCCGCGAAATTCAGATGGATTGTGATTGGTCGGAACAGAGCCGCGACAATTATTTCCGCCTGCTTGACCACCTCCGTACACGGCTGGTGGAACGCCATGTTCAGCTTTCGGCCACGATCCGCCTCCACCAGATCAAATACTACAACCTTACCGGCGTCCCGCCCATTGACCGCGGGATGCTGATGTTTTATAATATGGGTGACGTACGCGATGTCGCCGAAGAAAATTCTATCCTGAACCTCAAAACCGCCGAAAAGTACCTCGACAATTTTGACGAATACCCGGTTCACCTCGATATCGCTCTGCCGATTTTTTCCTGGGGAGTCGTGATGCGTAAAAACCAGACCATCCACCTGCTCAACAACTTGAGGGCAGAACAACTTCTCGACAAAACCAAGTTTAAATTTCTAAATCCCCAGGTGGTTAAAGTAATCAAAAGCACTTATATCAACGGCTATTACCTTTACCAGGATGACTTTATCCGGTTTGAAGAGGTCTCTTTGGAAAACCTCGAAGAGTCCTCCGAAATGCTCGCCGAACTCATCGAAAGCGACAGTCTGCGCGTTTGTTTTTACCACCTTGACAGCCCGACGATTGAAAAATATTCCGCAGAAGAACTTGACGGAATATGCAAGGTATTTTATTGATTTCTATTGTGGTTTTTCCCAATTTCACCTCCGGTTTGCATAACCACCCAAATCCATGAAAAAGGTTTATTCATTACTCCCCTTTGCTCTTGCTTTATTTTTTGCCGCAAAACCCGTAGAAACTTCCCGTGCCTGCGGCTTTGATCCCGATGACTATTTTTACGGATATTCTTTTTTTGATCCTGCCCTTTCCCGCCAACCGGAATATAGTGCCCTTTTTCTGAGTTTTGACCGGTTTTATGATTATAACTGGAATTCCAACGAATACCGGCAGAACTACAACGTCATCGAATGGCAGGATTTTCATCAGAATAAACCCACATTCGAAGATATATCCTATGTTGTCTATAAAGCTTCCGATGACGATTTGATCGCTACCAAAAAATACGTGGACGGAAAAGCGAAAAACCTTCCCGACAGCCTTCAAAAGAACTCCCTGGTCGCTTACTGGAAACAGAAAAACATGACCAGCCCGATCTGTTATCTGGTTTACGCCAAACAATGTGAACCTCATGTCAACTGGGATCCCTACGCATGGGAGGAGGAAACTCAGCCCAGAGACGAAGCCCAAATGGAAAAACTCATTGGCGCGGGTATTGAGCAGTATGACGCTGCCAAAAACCCCTTTATCAAAATGCGTTTTGGGTACCAGGTGGTTCGGCTGGCTCATTATCTGGGAAAATATGAAGAATGTATCCGCTTTCACGATGAAATGGTCGAACCCTTGAAAGATCAGGAGAAAAGCGAAATTTACTATTGGTCGCTGGGGCACAAGGCCGGTTCACTTCTCGCTCAGGAAAAAAATGCAGAAGCCGCTTATTTATATTCAAAAGTATTTGACCATAGCCCCTCCAAACGAGTTCCCGCCTGGCTCAGTTTCCATATCGAAGACGATGCACAATGGGAGGCGGTTATGAACCTCTGCCAAAATAAAGAAGAAAAAGCGAACCTCCTCTTTATGCGGGCGATAGACTTCAACAGCCGGGCCGTGGATGAAATGGCGGCTTTATATACAATTGATCCTTCTTCCCCCAAGCTCAATGTTCTTCTCGCCCGCGAGGTAAACAAACTGGAATACGACTTTTTCGGATGGGATTTTGACTTCGAATTTCCCCTTAAGCAAGAGTATGCAGGCGTATCGAAAGAAAATGCAACCAGCTACCTGCAAAATCTGACAAAGTTTGTGGAAAAAATCAATTCGGAGAAAAAAGTCAACGCCCCCCAACTCTGGCGTATGGCCGAAGGTTACCTGGCATTTATGAATAGTAATTTTGACCGGGCAGATCAGATTTTTGCCGTGGAAGGGCGAAATGCAAAAGACGCACGCACACAGCAATACGCCCGGCTTTTCCGATGGGTAATTTCGGTAAGCCGATTGAAGACGATAAACCTCGCTACGGAAGAAAAGTTGTATGCGGAATGGGAACAAATCACTTTTGATCCGGATTCTCACGAACTTAAAGAAAAGTCTCAGCGGTTTCTCCTGAATACTTTTTCACGGTTATACAATCAGCAGAACGAGCCTGGGAAAGCATTTTTATCCACTAAAGATGTGTACTGGCTTCAGACTCAGCCCAATGAGGCAGTTGTGGATAACCTGCTTCAGTGGACAAAAGAACTGGAAACCCGTTCTCCTAATGCCCTCGAAAGACACCTGTTGAGCAAGTTATCCGTTGACCACCCCCGTGAGTTTTTGCAGATGATGAAAGCCACTTTTCATATTCAGCGACAGGAATTGGATGAAGCCGGGTCGCTGATAAAATCCATACCGGTTAAGGTCCGGGAAAATATCCCCTAT
Source organism: Bacteroidia bacterium (assembly GCA_033764335.1). Classification (GTDB taxonomy): domain Bacteria; phylum Bacteroidota; class Bacteroidia; order J057; family J057; genus JAGQVA01. The sequence continues at coordinate 156,351 of JANRJC010000047.1, forward strand.
TTTTATATCCCCAGCGATCCTTTTAAGGCACATACCAAAGACTGCCTGGATTGTGAAGAAGACCTCGAAAAAGGGCCTTACAACAAACTTACTTTCATCGAAAAATTAATTTCGCTTGAAAAAGAGGCAGCCTCAAACCCTGCCAAAGCGGCTGAGAACTACCTGCTGCTCGGCAACGGATATTATAATATAACCTTCTTCGGCCACGCATGGCAGGCGACCACCTATTATCGTAGTGGCGGTGCCTGGTATGGATTTGGGCAGACCGAAGACGATCCTTATTATCAGGATCAGAGTCATTTGTTTGTGGACATGGTAACACCCGAAGAATATTACGGTAAAGCCATTGAAGCAGCAGAGGCGAGCGGGAACCGTGAACTTGCTGCACAGGCGACATTTATGGCAGCAAAATGTGAGCAAAACCGCTTCTACCTGGCGGGTTATACAGACTATGATCATCTGGATCAAAAACCCGCATACCGCAAGCGGTTTGACCAGTTGATTTCCTCCTATTCCCAGACAAATTACTACAAAGAAGTACTGGAAGAGTGTACTTACCTCAACTATTACGTCTGGCTGAAAGGAAACTAAAACCCGTATTGAAGGCCCATGCTGTGTTTGATATAATAATCGTAACCCCAGTATTGATCGGGATTGTTTAGCCGGTCTTTGTTGATGAGCATATTGGCATGGACGATGGAACCCATCGTAAGACTTAACCTCCGGTAAAGACGGAGTTCGGCTCCAATACCGCCGGAGGTGGTCATGTGCATATAAGTTTCCCAGGGAAAAAAGTTGATCGAAGCTTCTTCGAGCCGGGACTTCCTTAAAATCCATTGGGTTTTGGGATCGTCGTAAGGATTGTCTATCCGGCTGATGTTGTAAGCATTCATGCCCATCAGGTTGTAACCAAACCCTGCCTGCCAATAAACTCTGAAACGTTTGGTCGGATCGTCATTCCTATATTGACGCATAAAAAAAGCCATATCCCAACCTCCTCCCCACATGCGCGAATAAGCAAACGGATCATCGGGGGAAGTATCCACCGGATAAGAAGGCACATCCAGATCAAACCTTATTCCCCAGGTAAAACGTGCACTTCGCCTCCGCAAAAAACTAATGCCTATCCCCGGGCTATTGTAGTTACTGAAAAACTTTTTCACCGAATCCTGTCCCCAATATACCGGCGCATGAACATTGTTTAAGTGGACTTCCAATGCCCAGCGACTCTGACTCCAGGGCGGTGGAGGTGTATAAACAGGCGTTTGAAGTTGGGGCGTTTTATTCGTCAGGAGCAGCGGGGAAATGGTAAGGATTTTCGGCGGGAAAATAGACCTGGAAAGGAAACGGGGCCGGGTGTGAATGGGGGGCACGACGAAATGTCCACGAGTATCTTCCGAAACCACAGGCGAAACGGGCAATGAAACCGCGGGCGAAACGGGCAATGAAACTCCTGGCGAAACCACCGAAGAAACTATTGGCGATGTTTGCCCATATTTTACTTCTGCCGGTGGTGTAAGTACCGGAGTCTGCACGACCGGCGGGAGGGGCGGGTGGTCGTGGTTTTCGGGATGATTACCCGATACACAAAAAAACATCCATCCGAACATCAGCAATATGCCCAGATCTGTCAGAAACAGCCAGCCTGCGGGCCTTCTTTTTCTTTCCAAACCCGCCAGCATTTGCTCCATTTCTGCCCAGTCAGGCCCTTTTACGGATGGTCGTGCTTCGAGAACTTTTTTTCGGATAATTGATTCCAGTTTAGCCATTCTTCGCCCTCCTTTCCCTTTGTCCAATTGTTTCGGTAAGCATACGCCGAATCTGCTTTTTAGCAGCCGTCAGGTATGCACGGGAAGTTGATTCCCGGATTTTTAACAATTTACTGATCTCCTTGTGTGCGTAGCCCTCGATCACAGAGAGATTAAACACCGTCCGGTACATTGGCCCCAACTTCTGCAAAAGAGCAAGAATATACTCCGCTTCCATATTTGCCACGATGTCTTCATCCACTTCTAGATCATATACATCTTCGAGCGGAACATCGGGCAATCTCCGGTTGATTTTTCGCAAGTGGTCCAGACACAAATTGATCATAATCCTTTTCATCCATCCTTCGAGGGACCCCTTTCCCTCAAATTTGCGGATGTTTTGAAAAATTTTAATAAACCCTTCCTGAACCAGATCATAGACCTGATCCCGGTCTTTGAGGTAACGCATGCAGATATACGACATCCCTTCGAAATACTTTTCGTAGAGTTGTCGCTGGCTGTTGCGATCCTGATTGCGACAGCCTTGCAGCATTTTTTCCTCAGTAAGGTCTATCACTCGTGCCTCCATTACGGCGCTTTTGTATGAGACGCCGGGTTAAACCCAATTGCTGTAATGCGCTAAAAATAATTGTCACATTTTTTTCGGGCAGGTGTTTTACCTAAAACGAATTTATGCAAACATTCATTCATTCTGAACACCCGAAATCCGAATTTTCCGAGAACGCCAGCGGGAGCGGGTTTTTCGACGCGACTTTGCTCGATGCCTATTCCCGGGCCGTCGTATCTGCCTCGCAGAAAGCAAGCCCGGCAGTAGTGCATATCGAAGTAAACAGCGAAAACAATCGCTCTGCACGAAGGCGCCCATCGGGGTATGGAACCGGGTCGGGTTTTTTAGTTACGCCCGATGGATTTTTAGTGACCAATAGCCATGTCGTAGAAAAAGCAAAGGAGATAAAAATTTCATTGGCTGACGGGCAGACTTTTTCCGGAGAAAAAGTCGGAGACGATCCTGCGACCGATCTGGCTGTGGTAAAAGTATCCGGAAGCGGGCTGCCAGCAGTCGGGTTTGGTGATTCGACCAAACTTCAGGTAGGTCAGCTGGCTATCGCCATCGGAAATCCTTATGGGTTTGAATACACCGTGACCGCCGGTGTGGTCAGCGCCTTGGGGCGGTCGCTTCGGTCACAGTCGGGAAGGCTGATAGACAACGTAATTCAAACCGATGCGGCACTCAACCCCGGAAATTCCGGAGGGCCGCTGGTAAGCAGTACGGGAGAAGTGATTGGCGTAAATACCGCCGTCATTTTGCCCGCACAGGGTATCTGTTTTGCCATTGCTTCGGAAACGGCCTCGTTTATCGTAAGCCGCCTGATTACCCAGGGCTATATCCGCCGGGCCTGGCTCGGCATATCGGGCCAGACCATCCGGCTGCCCGAGCGCACCGGCAATTTGCTGGGTTTGACCGGAAGAGGCGGGATACTCATTCGCGGGATTGAACCCGACGGGCCGGCGAACGCCTCCGCCCTGCGGGAGGGCGACGTTATTATCGGTTATGACGACAGGGAAATCAGCAGCATTGACACCCTCCACAAATGCCTGGATGAAAGTGCCATCGGTAAAAAAGCGATCCTTACGATCATCCGCGACAGCCGGAAAGTGACAGAAGCGGTTGTGCCCGGTGAGATGAAGTAAATCCGGAAAAAATCACCTTATCCGCAGCAGATTCTCTGTTGCGGATTTTTTTATGAGATATATTTGACTAAAAATTGCATATTTTCACAATATTTAGCCTATATTAAATGTTGGATATTATGGACTTTCGGTAAAAGGGGTTTATCCGGCTGAAAGTTCCGATGCAAAGTTGCTTTTCCCGGAGTTTACTTTACTTCTAAACCGATTAAATTATGAAAATGCCCTTGAACGTACCTTCCGGTTTTCTGGAAAGAAGTGCCGTAAAATCGCGTACCATCGCACGAAGCGGATTCTCCAGCCAGGGAGTAATTTTTACCAGCAGCGACAACCCTTCGGTAAATGACTTTGCAAATCCCCCTCAACTCATCGGTATGGAAATCGAAAACACCAAAAAAGGTGAAAGCGATCCCGACCGTTTTTTTAAGATCCTCGGTGGTTATTTTTATTCCTTTGCCAACGGTGTCCATTCTACCCGAGCCGTTTTTGGAATCTGTCTCAGCCCTGCCGACGGTTTTGATATGACCGAAGGTGGGTCGGTTTTTGTCAAAGATCATTGGGAAACCCCTTCTCACACCGACAAAGGTCTTGACGAAACACTTCCTTATGAAGGTTCTTTTATTTCGGGTTGGACCTTTATTGTTGAACCCAAAACCGGAGACAAAGTTTATCCTCTCAGCGGCGACCCGCTCCGTATCTTTTCAGACTGTGGGGAGATAACCGGTATAATCGCAGAAAAGGTGGGAACTTCACCTGCCGAACAGGTAATCAAAGTTACGGCAACCGTATCCGGAACCCCACCCGACCGTTTCATCTGGAACTGGGGCGATGGAAGTGCCGAAACGGAAACTTCCTCCGCAGAAGCTACCCATACCTATATTAAACCTGATTCGCGTGCGGCGGTTTATAACCTTTCGCTGAAAACCGAAGGCCCGGGTGGTTGTGGCAGCAATGGACAGACTACCGTAACCATCGAACCTGCCATCGTCACAACAGCCCCTTGCCCCGAACTCGAAAGCCTGAAAGTGGCTGTTTCTGCCCAAACCCGTACAACAGTTACCGTGTTGGCAAAAGCAGCCTTTGTGAAAGGCATGCCCTCCGAATTTGTATGGCAATGGGGTGACGGAACCCCCCAAGAAACCAGCCGAACGGCGGAGGCGTCTCATACCTATAATCGCGATACTACTGCAAAAACCTATAAAATTGCACTTGTAGCCAACGGCCCTGATAAATGTACCACCGGTGGAAAAGCTACCGCAGAAGTAGGCGCCATTATTGAAGAGCTTCCGGAGTGCCCGGTAATTACGGGGGTTTCCGCCTCTATTACTGCCGAGGATGACAACACGGCTACTGTAAAGGTTATTGCCTCCGTTTCAGGCCCTTCGCCGGACAAATATGAGTGGAACTGGGGAGACGGTTCTCCCAAAGAAATCACAACCGGTCCGGAAGCCGTGCATCACTATGCTAAATCCGCAGGTAGTCCTACCGATAAAACCATTCATTTGGATATTTCGGGTCCCCAAGACTGTAAAGGTTCTGGACAAACAACGGTCACAATTCCTCCAAAAATTATTGTTACCAATACCTGCCCCGATATTACCGGAGTTACCGTACTTTCGTCGAAAGCCCTTGACCTAAAAACATGGCAGGTGGAGGCACAGGTTAGTTATACCGGTTCCAAACCTGACAAATTTGATTGGAACTGGGGCGATGGTTCTGCTACGGAGACAACTACCGGAGTAAAAGCTATCCATAAATTTTCCCGGAAAACCAACGACTCTACTGCATCAGTTACCGTCAATACAACCGGCCCGGGCACGTGCAGCGGTACAGCAAAAACAACGGTGAACATTCCCAAAGAAGAAGTCCCGGAGGTTTCGATCTGGTGTAAAATTATGCCCTATCTGGTAGCCTTCCTTGCTGCTCTGACATTGGGAACCCTGCTTGTCTGTATTGTGGCGGAAACTGTCGAACACACAACTGCCCCTGCAATCCTTATCATCACGGCCCTTGTAATGGCATTGTTTATGGTTGCCGTTGTGGTATGGATGATTCAAGGTAAGAAACGCAATTGTCCTCCCGGAAAATGCCATTGGCTGGCAATCGGCTGGGGTGCGATGCTTGCCGGACTGGGGACGAGCTTTTTCCTGCTGGGTTGTATGGAAAGCTGGATACCGTTTGCGATCTTCTTTCTGGTAGCAGGAGGAATACTTGGCTTTTTCTGGTTTAGAGACTGTGCGGCAAAAGTCGGGGCAAATACGTTTTTTATCTATTTCTTCCTTTCCGTAATCGCCACACTGATTGTGATGTTTGGCATTGCTTCACCGATTTTAAGCTGTGCATAAAAGATTTTAATGAATATAAGTGAAAAAGGGGTTGTCCAAAAAGGCGGATAACCCCTTTTTCGTTTTCTCTTGTCAGTCTATAACACTATATTTGTAAAATAAATACTCAGGTCTATGAAGTTGTTGGAATGCTTTAACAGGGGTATTGTAAACGAAAAAAACCTGATATGTCGCAGACAAAAGTAATGATTGTTGACGACGAGATTGATATTCTCGATTTGCTCGAATATAACCTGGAGAAGGAAGGTTATAAAGTCATAAAAGCAATGGATGGAGAGGAGGCCGTGCGACAGGCGAGAGATCACAAACCCGATCTGATTTTGCTTGATATTATGATGCCCCGTATGGACGGAATCGAAACCTGCCGTCAAATCCGGGAAATTAAAGGAATGAAGGGGGTATTTATCGTATTTCTTACTGCTCGTGCGGAAGAATATTCGGAGCTTGCCGGCTTTGATGCGGGTGCAGATGATTATATTCCAAAACCGGTAAAACCGCGTGTATTGCTCAGTCGGATACGCGCCATCCTTCGTCGAGATTTGGTGGAAGGCGATACCGATAAGCTGATTGTTCACGACCTGGAAATCATTCGGGATGAATACATTGTGAAAAAAGGGGAAGAAATAATTTCCCTGCCGAAAAAAGAATTTGAATTGCTTCAGTTTCTCGCCTCTCATCCGGGCAAAGTCTTTAAAAGAGAAAAACTCCTCGAAAAAGTCTGGGGGGATGTGTTTGTGGTTGACCGCACCGTGGATGTTCATGTACGAAAACTTCGGGAAAAAATCGGGGAAGACTATATTCAAACGGTGAAAGGTGTGGGATATAAATTTATGAAAGAAGATTAAAGTCGTCAGTCGGTCCGCCATTACTTTAATATGACACCTAAGATTCCCTCTTCGATTTATGTTTCGCTTTACCTGGCTATCGGTTTGTCGGGTTTTTATCTTCTGATGCGAAATTTTCTTGAACCCATCATGGGTGCGACGATATACGAAGTGCTGATCTTTTTCTTTGTGAGTTTTATCCTCCTCGTAGCGACACTTGAGTGGGTAGTTTTCCGCAGGCTGAAAAACCTCCACCTGGTAAATCAGCGCGAAATCAAAAAGCTGAAAGACCTCGAAGCCTACCGGCGGGAATTTCTGGGAGAAGTATCCCACGAACTAAAAACCCCCATTTTTGCCGTTCAGGGCTTTATCCATACGCTGATTGACGGGGCGATGAATGATGAAAAGGTAAGGGTGAAATTTCTGAAAAAAGCCATGAAAAATGCCGACCGCCTTTCGAATCTGGTGGAAGACCTGCTCATCATCACCCAGGCGGAATCAGGGGAAATGGACATGAAAATCCGTAAGTTTCCCATTTATGAACTGGTGCGAGATGTAATGGATTCGCTGGAGCATAAATTTAATAAAAAAGGCAGGACGATTTCTTATAGGATTATAAGCAGCGGCAATGAAGACGTAATGGTCATCGCAGACCGGGAACGGATTTATCAGGTATTGTCCAACCTGGTGGACAACGCCGTAAAATACGGCGATGCCGGCGGTACCGGCAACGGAGAGGTAAGAATTATCCTGACAACCTCCGGCGATAAAATGTATGTAAGCGTAGCCGATGATGGCCCCGGGATTGAAGCAGAACATCTGGAGAAAATTTTCCGGCGCTTCTACCGGGTGGATAAAAGCCGCTCCCGCGAAAAAGGAGGTACCGGCCTTGGACTCGCCATCTGCAAACACCTCATCAAAATGCATGGCGAACAACTTACCGTCGAAAGTGAGGTAAATAAAGGAACGACCTTCCGTTTTAGCCTGAAAAAGGCGGTGTAAACCCCAAACCGATTCTTACATTTTATAATACCGCAATAAGTCATTATTGTGACATTTTTGATATTTCAATTTTCGATTTTTTCGATAGATAAAACAGGTGTCCTTTTCATCAGAAAAGTTTGTTTTTCGGTGTTGGAGTAGTAATTTTAGTTCCTTACTAACCAAAAAACCCAACATGAAGCATTTACTTACTCTCTTCTTCACATGTCTGTTGAGTGTGGGAGCGTATGCACAATATTGCATACCTGGCTACTCAGTGGGCACAACGGCAGGAGACTCACTTTCGAACGTCCAAATCGGGACGATCAATGCGAGTTATCCCAGTCCGCCTTCCGGCTATGCCAACTATACGTCCATAGCCAGTACAAACCTCTACACAGGGGCATTTTACAACCTCAGTGTGACCGGCAACCCGATATTTTCCATCACGGTTGAAGCTTGGATTGACTACAACATCAACAGTGCTTTTGCCATTACGGAAAAACTGGGACACCTGGACCTTTTATCCGGAGCAACCGGTACAATCACCTTTCAGGTGCCTACCACTGCCACTGTGGGAACTACCCGCCTCCGGGTAATGGGTGTGTATCCATCCGGTATCGCTTCACTCGATCCCTGCGGTACTACTTATACCTTTGGTGAGACCAACGACTTCCAGGTGGTAATTTTGCCACAGCCACCTGAAGATGCTGGGGTACTCTCCATCGTACCCTTTGTTTCTTCCTGTAATTTCACCAGTCAGCCGATTACCGCTTCGGTATATAACTTCGGCTCGCAGACGCAGGATACCATCCCGATGGGGTATTCCATCAATGGTGCTGCTCCGGTGATTGACACATTGTTTGGGTCCGTAGCAGGGGGGTCTGGTACGACTTTTACCTTTTCCACCCCCGCCAACCTTACCACTCCCAATACCACTTATACGATTCAGGTATGGAGTAACCTTGATGGGGACTTTGACGCGGCGAACGATACCTCTACTCTGGTATATCAGAGCCAGTTTTTGTATCCGATCGCTTACGCAGAGGACTTTGAAGTGGGTTTTGGTAAAAATCCCAACTTTGGACAGCCCGATACTTTTGGCCCGGGCTGGAAAGCAACTACCACCAACCCCAACGACGGCTGGATGGTGGAATTTGACGGTGTACAAAACAATACACAGACCGGTCCGATCAATGACCATACTCCCGGTGGAGATACGTATTTATTTACCGAAACCTCCTTTGGATTTTTTGGAGATACCTACATCCTCACTTCTCCCTGTATTGACCTGACCGGAGCCACTGCTCCGCGGCTGTCTTACTGGTACCACATGTATGGTGCAAGTATGGGTACTCTCGCCGCTTATGTAACCACCTCCGGCGGTTTTGACTCGCTGGTTTATGGCCTGTCCGGCCCGCAGCAATTTGCCGAAACCGATCCCTGGCTCGAAGCCATTGTGGATCTTTCCTGGGCAATTGACTCTGTGGTTCAACTCCGGTTTGTCGGTGTAAGAGGTGTGTCCTTTACCGGTGATATGGCAATTGACGATATTTCGGTTTATAATGCTTCTCCCATTGACGTATCGGCAGTATCTATTGTCTCCCCGACCAATGCAGCTTGTTATGGTACCGCTGAGGCAGTGACCGTAAGAATCCAGAATGTGGGTACTCAGCCACTCAACTTTGCGACAAATAATATCACGATTACACTGAATATCAGTGGAGCAAGTACTCAGACTTTCTCTCCGACCCTTACCTCGGGTACATTGGCCGTACTGGCAACACAGGATGTGTTAGTAACCACCAATGCAGACCTTTCCAATGGGGGTACTCACGTATTCGAAGCGATTGCTTCTACTCCTGCGGACCCGAATGCATTTAATGACACTACCAATGGTTCGGTAGTCGCCTTGCCCATCGTCGGCGGCCTTCAGGAAAACCTCGAAACTTTCCTCGTAGGCAACCCCGGTACATTGGACAACGGCTGGACGATGAGTTCCACCAATTCCAGTACGTTCCTCGGCTGGACAGTGGAGGAAGACGGTGTAGGTAACTCTTTTGGCACCGGTCCGATTGACGACCATACGCCGGGCGGAAGTGTTTATATGTACACCGAAACTTCGGGATCGCTTTTTTCCGATGTTTACAGTCTGTATAGCCCTTGCGTGGATCTTACCGGTGCTCCCAACCCGATACTTACCTGGTGGTACCACATGTTTGGTCCTACGATGGGTACCTTGCAGGTACACATACTTTGGAATGGACAAGATTCATTGGTGTGGTCCTTATCCGGACAGCAACAGACTGCCGAAAATGCTCCCTGGCTTACCGATACGGTGGACATGGCTTTCTGGGTAGGCAGTACCGTTCAGGTCGAATTCCGAAGCATTAACAACGTCAGCTTCCAGTCTGACATGGCGATTGACGACATCTTGTTGTTCAGTCCTTCGCCCGTAGATGCAGGAGCTACGGCTCTTACATACCCGACCGAAACCAAGTGTTATAGCACTTCGGATTCATTAAGGGTTGAAATCACCAACTACGGTATTGCGCCGTTGAACTTCGCCACCAATAATATGACGGTAACGGCAGATGTTACGGGTGCAAGTACAGCAACTTATTCAACTACCGTTACCAGCGGTACACTGGGCCTCGGTGCTACGATGGAAGTATTGGTTTCGACCACAGCCGACTTCTCATCTCCGGGTTTCCATAATATGAAAATCTATACAACGATTGCCGCTGACCCCAACGTCTTTAATGACACTACGGATGCGGTGGTTGAATCGGTTCCGGTAGTTTCTCTGCCGCTGATTGAGGACTTTGAAACCTTTATCCCCGGTATATTCTTTGACGATCCCGGTACGGTTGCTAATGGTTGGACCCGCAGTTCCAACAATACCAGTAACAATGTGGGATGGTTTGTCGAAACGGATGGTACGTTTAACAACTTCGGTACCGGCCCACTTGACGACCATACTCCGGGTGGAAATATTTATATGTACACCCATAGTACATTTCTGGCATTTGTTGGAGATACTTTTAATCTGGTTTCTCCCTGTATTGACCTTACGGCGATCAACGTACCGAAAATGAGTTTCTGGTACCACATGTTTGGTCCGAGTATGGGTACTCTTCAGGTTGTCGTAAGAACCGACGTAGGTGAAACCACGATCTGGTCCTTGTCGGGTCAGCAGCAGACCGGAGAAAACGATCCGTGGCAGGAAGCGATTGTGGATCTTTCCGCATTTAATGCTGTATCCAATGCGCAGATCATTTTCCGGGGAATATTTAATGTGGCAACGTTCCAGACGGACATGGCCATTGACGATATCAACATCTTCGAACCACCGGCATACGATGTAAGAGCGGGACAAGTATTGGCCCCTGCCAATGGTTGCGGTTTGACTTCCAGTGAAGCCGTTGAGGTAGAAATCGTAAACTTTGGTTTGGACACCCTCACCAATGTAGTTGCCTCCTTCTCCGTGGACGGCGGTGCTTATACCACTCCGGAAACGGTTCCTGGTATTATTCTGCCGGGCGACACGATTCCTTATACCTTCACGGCTACTGCCAACCTGTCTGTACCCGGTGTTCATACGATTTCGATCGTTACCACACAGCTTACACCCGCAGATGGCAATGCACTGAATGATACGGTTACGATTGAGATTACTCATTACAATGCCTATACAGGTGCGTATCCTTACTTCGAAAACTTTGACGGTGCAGGCTGGATTCCAGATGACTTTAGTTTTGGTCCGGGTAACCCGATCATCACCCTAGCAAATGGCTGGCTGAACCTTCAGTCGGATGCTCCGTGGGATTGGGCAGTACGTAGTGCTGCGGTAGGTTCGTTTAACGCAGGTCCGTCGTTTGACCATACCACAGGTAGTACTAACTACGTATTTGTGGATGACGATTTTGATTATGATTCGGTCATCATGATTTCGCCTTGTTTTGATATCAGCGGCTTTAACCAGGCGCAGATGGAGTTCTGGTATTTCTCCAACAATGGGAATGACCCGAACAACGAAAACACGCTGCATATTGACGTGATAGATGGTACAGACTTGATTCTGGATATTATTCCGCCGCTGGGACACAAAGATCCCAACTGGAATTTTATCAGTCTGAACATGTCTGCTTATGGACCGAGCTTCAGCGTAAGATTCCGTATCAATACCAACAATCAGTGGTTCCAGCACGATATCGCCATAGATGACTTTGGTCTCTATGATGTGATTCCGTTTGATGCCGGCATTACCAATGTATTTACTCCGACCGATGCTTGTGGTCTGACAGCGAGTGAAGACGTTACATTGGGTCTTGCCAACTTAGGTACCGACTCGATTGTCACCAATGTCACCATCAATTATCAGATCAGTCTCAACGGCGTACCGGGAGCAATAAACACGCTGCCCAGCCCGCAGGACACGATCGCTCCGGGTGTAACGATTCCGGTTATTATTCCTGCGCAAAACTTCAGCGTGCCCGGAACCTATACCGTAACCGCCTGGACTACCGGCCTTACCGGCGATACCAACCTGTTTAACGACAGCGTTTCCGTGGATATCAAAAATATTCCGGTTATCACCAGTTATCCTTACATTCAGGATTTTGAAAATGGTGATGGTGGTTGGGTAGTGGAAGGTACGACTACGTTGGAACTTGCTACACCGGCAGGTACAGTCATCAACTCTGCTGCTTCCGGTGTAAATGCCTGGGTTACCAATGCAACCGGCTTGTACAACAGCAACGAAGACGGATGGGTAATGGGGCCATGTTTTGACTTCACCAACCTTGCCTCTCCTAAAATCGAAATGTCGGTATGGTGGAATACGGAATTTAGCTGGGACGGCGGTGTGTTGCAATCTTCGATTGACAATGGTACTACTTGGCAAAATGTGGGAGCCTTTGGCGACCCCGACAACTGGTACACCGACAATACCGTCAATGGTAATCCCGGTGGTTCACAGGAAGCGTGGACAGGACGTAATGCCACCAACAATGGTTCCGGTGGCTGGGTAATTGCCAAACATGCACTTGATGGTCTGGGTGGACAATCCGATGTAAAACTGAGGGTTGCCTTTGGATCGGATGCCTCCGTGGAGGACGATGGATTCGCATTTGACGATATCTTCATCTACGATACTCCGGACGACGACATGGGCGTAGTGGCCTTTACACAACCTTCGGGCATTGATTGTAGCTCCGACTCTACCGTAGTAGAAGTAATGCTGGTAAACTTCGGTCTCGAAACCCAGCAGAATATTCCGGTAACTGTCAATGTCACAGGTGCTGTCAATACCACCCTCACCAATGTCTTTCCTGACTCCATTCAGTCAGGCGATACAGCCCTGTTTGTGGTAGGAACATTCAACTCCAATATCGGCGGTATCTTCAATTTTACAGGTTATACGATACTGGGAGGTGATACCCTGTTCTTCAACGATAGTACGTTGTTGATCTCGGCGATCACAACTTCGGCGCTTTCACCTGCGGTATTCCCGGATTCGGTTTGTTCCAACGACTCGGCAACGTTTATGCTCGTTGCAAATACAACCGCTACCTCTATCCTTTGGTATGATGCTCCGGGTGGAAACGTTATTCACACCGGTGATACGCTGATTACGCCGTACCTGACCGCTACGACCACGTACTATGCTCAGGCAACGGATCAAATCCTGTACACCGGCTTTACCCCTGCTGACAATACCTTCGGCGGTGGTGCTCAATACACATTCTTCCCAGATGGTCTTACCTTTGATGCTACTCAGGACATCACCATCAACTCGGTGAGAGTATATCCGGGCAGTGCAGGTACTATTGTTGTGAATGTGCTGGATAATACAGGGTTTACTGTCGAAACCGCTTCGTTCCCCTTCGGTGGAACCGTTACGGATACGGTTTTAGCCCTGAACTTTGACATTCCTGCCGGTACAGGTTACCAGATGGATGCCAACGGTTCTTCGGTTTCGTCTCTCTTCCGTAACTTTGATAGTGCCGTATTCCCTTATGAAATCCCCGGCGTAGTGTCGGTAACCGGTACGATCAATGGCCTCGGCCCATCCGGATTTTACTATTTCTTCTATGATTGGGAAGTTACTTCCTTCGGTTGCCCCAGCCCGCTGGTGCCTGTTCAGGCAGTATTCCTCCCGGATGTGCCCGTCAACCTCGGTCCCGATGGTACGGCTTGCGAAGGAACTACGCTGAATGCATTCCTGCCACAAATTGTAAGTTATCAGTGGAGTACCGGTGATACCGTTCCGGCTATCTCGGTCAATACCTCTGGCACTTATTATGTGGATGTCGTTGACTTCAACGGTTGTGCCGGTACTGACTCCGTAATCCTGCTGGTAAACCCCAGCCCGACGGTGGACCTCGGTCCTGCGGATACGGTAGCGTGTGATCAGATCATCCTTGACGCCGGCAACCCGGGTTCAACTTATGTCTGGTCGGTACCGGGAACCTTTACCCAAACCTTGACCGTTACGACCAATGGTACTTACTATGTGGAAGTTACGTCTCTGGGCTGTTCCGCGACCGATACCATTACCATTGAAGTGAAAGATGCACCGGTGGTGAACCTCGGTGTAGATATTGCTGCTTGTAATCCGGTTCCGTTGGATGCGGGTAACCCTGGTTTTGGTTTTAGCTGGAGTACGGGCGAAAACAGCCAGACCATCGTGGCGATTCCGCCTACTACCGGTTCGGATACCGTATCGGTTACGGTTACGGATCCGGTTAATGGTTGCGAGACAACGGATATGATTGTGATCAGTGCAGGAACACCGCCTTCGGTGGATTTGGGTGGCGATCAGGCCGGTTGCGACAGCATCCTTCTGGATGCCGGCAACCCGGGTGCTACCTACCTCTGGAGCAATGGTGCCATCACTCAGACCATCACGGCTACTTCCGCCGGGGTTTACTCGGTAGCGGTAACGGATGCCGGTGGTTGTGAAGGTACGGATACCGTAACCCTCAACCTCGAACTGAGTCCGGTGGCCGACTTTAACTACAACTGGGTGAACTTCGGCTTTACCTTCCAGTTTACCAACACGGCTTCGAATGCCACGACGGTATCCTGGGACTTTGGCGATGGCAATACCAGCACCGATCCCAACCC
>JANRJC010000049.1:0-248664 GCA_033764335.1 Bacteroidia bacterium
GGAAGAATGGGAATTTAATGATTCCCCGGCGATGCAATTGCTTCGCAGAGGAAGAGAAGAGGGACGCGAGGAGGCTTGGGCAGAGGCAGACCAGAAAATCGGGGAAGCTCAGCGAAAAGAAGCCGAAGCTCAACGGAAAGAGGCCGAAGCCCGCAAGAAGGCCGAAATCGAGGCTCAACTCAAAGCCGAAGCTCAGCGAAAAGAAGCGGAAGCCCGCCAAAAAGCGGAAACCGAAAAAAAAGCATCCATCGCCAAAATGCTCAAAGCCGGAATTGAAAAATCGGCTATTGCCGAGTTTCTTGGGATAAGCCAACAAAAACTGGCAGCTTATATACGTCAGATACGGAAGGAAGAAAAAAAATAAATGTTGGATGTGTAGCTCCTCACGAACTTCTCATTGAACAATGATCTTCCCAATCGTCTTGTTTCGTCCGTCTTCTAAATGATACAGGTACACTCCCGGAGTCAGATGCGAAGGCATTTTTGCCCTATCTTGCCCGGCATCCCAATGAAGTTCCGCTATTTTTTGTCCTGTTAAGCGGTAGATGGTAAATTTGGTCGGCAGAAAAGAAGGGCTCCTGTAAAAATATTCACCGCTTTTTACGGGGTTGGGATAGATCGCCCACTTTTCCTGCCCTTCAATTTCCAAACCATCGGTATTTTCTTCCGGAAATGGGTCATAAACCAGCATAAACTGATTGTCGTTTCCGGCAGAGGAAAACCCCGCGGCAAGAAAACCGCCATATACCGAAGGCACAATATCAAAGCCCTGATCAAGGTCATTTGTGCCGTAGTATCTCCGGTTGGTTTCATGGAGGTTGCTATCGGTTCGCACCACAATCATATCTGTGGATAGATTCGCAAAATTGTATCCGTAACCACACACCGTAAAAATATTGTGGGGAGATTCATATACCCGATAACCGGCTTCGGCAAATGATTCTCCGATAAAAGATTCTTTAATAATCTGTCCATTAGGAGATACCATTACGAGGTAAATGTCGAAATAAAACTCGCTGATATCGGGGTATGATTCTCCGGTGATGAGATAATTTCCGGAAGCAGTTACAATGACATTTTGGGCGCCGCCATTGTTTTCTTGGGTAATGGTTTTTGCCCAGATGGATTTACCGAGCGAATCCAGCCGGGTGATATACATATTGTAGTGGCCATGTTGTTGATGTTGGTCGCCTACAACAATATAACCGCCTCCGGGCACATTACGGGCTGCCTGTGCGACATCGCCGAGGGTATCCTGATATTCCCCTTGCCACTGAGGATTGCCGGTCGCATCGGTTTTTAGTATATAAGAATCATTGCCGTTGCCATTGGCTGCGGAAACGGAACCACAGGCGATAAGGCCTCCATCCGGGGTTTTTTCGACGGTTTTGAAGTGCGTGTTACCCGTGCTATCGGGGTAGTCGCGGGTCCACATTTCCTTGCCTGTGGTATCTATTGCCATGAGGAAGGCGATTTTCCGAAAAGACCCCGAAACCATTTCCGTGCGGTTGCCGGAAACAACCAGATGATCTTCATCGTAGAGAAGCAGGCCGTTTGCGTAATCCTGATGGGGGGTTCCGTAATACTTTTGCCAGAGGAGGTTTCCATTCGGAGAAAGTTTGGAAAGGACAATATCAAATCCTCCGATGGAGTCGGTATCTGCGGCTCCGGTGATGAAAATTGAGCCGGAAGGCAGTTGTACCACCGCCGTTGCTTGTTCGGTTACGAAGGGATCCCCCCAAATTTGGGTGAAAGGAGTCGCCTGCCCGATACAGGGGTTTAAGGAGAAAAAAAGCAGACTAAAAAATACCGTAAATCGCGCAATCATAATTTCGGAAAAATCAAAGGTAGATTAATTATATTCAACCCAAAAATAACTTTAATCATCCGCTGGGGAAGGTAGTTGTTATGGAGTATAAAGATTATTACAAGATTCTGGGAGTGGCCAAAACTGCTACGGAAGAAGAAATCAAAAAGGCTTTTAAAAAGCTGGCACTTAAATATCATCCCGATAAAAATCCCGGCAATAAGGCTGCGGAGGACATGTTTAAACAAATCAACGAGGCAAAAGAGGTATTGGGGAACGCCGAAAACCGGTTTCGGTATGACCAGATGGGGGAAAGGTTTCGCCAGTATCAACAAATGCAGCAACGAAAACCTCCGACACAAGGGCCTATATCCATTCCGGACATGGATGAGGCCGATATCAACAGTATTTTCGGGCGTTTTTTCGAAGAGGTATTTGGCGGAAGTACCAGTCGTCGAGGGCGCGACCAGCAGGCGAATGTAAAAATTACCCTGGAAGAGGCCTACAAGGGAATGTCCGATATTTTGGGATTCGAAGGAAAAAAACTGCGGATTCACATCAAACCTGGCATCAAAGACCAGCAGGTCTTGCGCCTGAAAGCTCAGGGAGAACCCTCCGCCAAAGGCGGCGAACCCGGCGACTTGTACATGACCGTCGTTATCAAACCTCATCCGATATTTACCCGGAAGGAAAACGATCTTCACACAACCATAAATGTGGATTTGTACGCAGCCGTTTTGGGTAAGAAAGTTCCCGTCCAAACCATGAAAGGCCAAATGTTTATGACTCTGCCGAAGGGCACTCAACAAGGGGAAGTGCTAAAACTCAAAGATTTGGGAATGCCCGATTACGACAACCCGGATTTGTTTGGCAATCTGTATGTGACCGTAAATGTGAAAATTCCTAAAAATCTTAATCCCGCCGAAAAAGAGTTGTTTGAACGGCTGGATAATATGCGACGATAGGGTTATTCGATTTCCGCGAGCACAATATTCAACTGTAAGCGGAAAAACGGGCGAAAGTTCACCACCGCTTTTTGTAATACCGCTTCCTGGTAATTGGTTGAAAGGGTAATCAACTGCCCGATTTCCCGGTATTTATAGTCCAGATACTGAACTTGCCACCAGATCGAAAACTCGGCGTTGGCGGGTCTTCGATGGAGGAAACGTAAGCCCGTAACCGGTCCTGTCTGATGGTTTCGGATGTGGAGGTTGATTGGGGTGAGAATATTTTCCAGGTTGGTCATGGAGGTGTTAAGGAAACGCAACTGGCTGAAGTGTTTATATCCAAAATCGAAATAAAGCCGCGTTTTTTCCCAGGGCGATTTAAGCTCGTAGCGATTGGTCTGCTCCAGAATATAGGTGGTAGTAGTGTCCAGGGTAGTTTCTGAAAATTTCTCCCAGTTGAGATACGAAACGTGAATTTCTTTTCGGTACGCGGACAACTCACTTGTGAGTTTGGGATTAGCGCGGTAACGAGCGATGAGTCTGCTTTCGAGGTTGCGGGTACTTCGGTCGGTGAGGTTGCGGTCTTCGAAATCTTTTACGTTGTAAGTGACATAGATAAACTGGTCGCCTCGCAGGGAGAGATTGGGCGAAATCTGCCATTTGTAATCAAATTCCATTCGAAGGGAAGGCTGGGTATAGTTGTCCTGGCTTCGTTCTTTAAACAAAAATGCGTAACGCCGCACGTTGCCGATGAGTTTGTAGCGGGTGGAAAAATTTCGCGACCAACTGGCACTCCATTCGCTGCTGAGGGCGTAGTTAAGTTCGTCGTGGTCGTCAAAATTGATTTCCGAAGGGGTATCGTACTGCAAATAACGATTGGTTCCAATGAGGGAAAATTTTTGCCGGGAATTCAACCGGTAGTTTACCCGCATTTCCAGCCTTGTGAGGTTGCGGAAATAATCTTTTTGTTCTTCGCGCTGAAGCAGGCGGTTAAATTCAATTCCCGGTAGTTCCATCGAATTTTCCAGTTCGTACCGCCGTCCCAGCGATTCAAATTCGTAAGTAAAATAACCGTCCATTTTCGCCCCGGAATACGACAATTTTTGCCGTGTGCGCCAGTTAAACTGGTTAAAAAGTAGGTCATTAAATTCGGGATTGGAAGCAGTAAATACGTCGTAGTCAAATTTCCTTCGGGTGAGAATCACCTGATTGTCGGACTCCCAGTACATTCCCTTAAATAGTTGATATTGTAATCCCAGCCTCGCCGAAAGTGTATCCGCTTTGATCCGTTCAATAGAGCCGGCCTGGTAGTTATCCATTTCATTACTGCCCCCTTCCAACTCGAAAGAAATACCTGCCTGTTCGCTGAAAGTTTTAGCCCATTCACTGGATAGGATGATATTGCGTTGATGGCGCGGGTTGATGTATTTGACACGGGCAAAAACATCCGTTCGCATGGAGAGACCTTCGCCGAAGTCGTGGCGAGAACGAATAAGCAGACCGGGGGTAAAACCCTGGTCGAGCACGGAGGATCGGTAGTCCCAGCTATAGCCCACGACCGGAGAAACCGATACACTCGGCAGCGGCGAATACGTAACCCCCGCATAGAGGCTCAGACGTTGGTTTCCGGTATTAAAAAACTGATCGGTTTCGAGCCACGAGGAAAGTTCCCACTGCGGGCGAAGGCGGTAAAATTGCCAGAGGCTGGTGCGGAGATAAAGTTGGACAAAAGGGTCTTGTTTGCGGGTGCTGTTGAGAAGATTTTCGTGAAATACAGTTAATTCGGCGCGGTAAGGCCCTTTTTCAAAATGATAAAGCAGGTCAAGGCGCGAGCTATAGGTAAAATTGTTTTGTCGGGAAATGGTAAGCTCAAGGCCAGGGGTTTTTTCCTGCGCCACCTGAGAATATACGAGGTAGGGGGCTACCTGGAAAAGCAGCCAGGCAAACCCCATAAGTAGTGACCAATGAAATCTCACAGGGGGAATTTACGGGTTTTTTGAGGAATAGACCTAATGGAGTTTGAGGGATTCCTTTGGAAAGAATACCATTCACTAGAACGGCTAAATGTGTATCTTTGTGGAAAGGATTTGATACCGGGAGGTTTTATGGAAGATATTCTGTTATTAACGGATAAAGTAAAAAATACGTTAATTCTCGGCGAAAGCCATTTCCGAGAATTTAAGACAGCCTATGAAGGCCGTCCCGGAAATAAAAAACCCCGACTTACCAAATCTATTTGTGCAGATATTGGTGAAGCTTTGGTCGCATTTGCAAATGCTGATGGGGGAGCCATAATTATAGGCGTTGAAGACGACGGAACCATTACGGGAATTCCTCATTCGGAAGATCAAATTCAAATGATGTTAAATGCAGTAAATACACATGTTTACCAAAACCACAAACTTCCATTAAATAATACAAACAAATTGGAGATTGAGGGTAAAATTATTTTGTATTTTTCTGTGAATAAGGGGACAACGATGATTTACCAACTCCCCGATGGTAGATGCATAAGGCGGAAAGACAAAGCTACTGTTCCTGCTGCCGTTGATCAAATCCAGTTTGAAAGACAGGAAGTGAAATCACGTGAATTTGATAGTCAATTTGTTGACGGTGCATTAGTTACAGATTTAGATGTTACGTTTCTCAAAGGGGTCGCGGACCAATATATAGAAGGATTAAGTGTAGAGCGATACTTGCAGCAAATTGGGTTGGCCGAATATGGGTTAAATAGCCTGAGGTTAAGGCGTGCCGCGCTGTTATTATTTGCCAAAGACATTGATAAGTGGCATCCTCGGTGTCAGGTTAGATTTCTTAGAGTAAATGGTAACACACTGGAAGCGGGCGAAAAATACAATGTAATAAGTGATGAAACCATTAAAGGGAATATTTTTGAATTGATTTTTAAAACATGGGAACATTTGAGGTTATATCTCGCTTATAAAACGGAACTTAATGCTAATACTCAATTTGAACAAAAATACATTTACCCTGAAACGGCTGTAAAGGAAGCCCTATTAAATGCAATTGCTCACAGAGATTATAGTATTGCAAATGCTATTGAGATTTATATATTCAATAATAAAATGGAGATAAAAAGCCCGGGTGCTTTACTTTCTACATTGACCATTAAAAATCTGTATGAACGAGAAGGTTCCCATGAATCACGGAATGCTTTAGTGGCAAGAGTATTACGGGAGAATCAGTTAATGCGCGAGCTGGGCGAAGGATTAAAAAGAATTTTCGAACTGATGAAAGAGCAGGAATTTCAGCGTCCAGAACTTTATTCCAACGGGTTTTGGTTTAGAGTTACTTTTTATAATAAGCATGACCGCATCCCTGCTCCTCAAAACGGCGGCTTATAAATCGCTCCCTGAATAAAATTATCCATAATCTTTGCGGACAATGTGGGGTTGGAAGAAAGATCGGGCACATGATCATTCATTATATCCACGGTGTCTGTCGGGGTATAAAAAAGCCGGTTGAGGTCTATTTCAATCGTATATTGCAGCTCTGCATTTTTGGGAACGGTAAAGACGTAGTCTCCTCCCCTAAAAGTCAGTGTATTAAACAACGCATCTCCCCCGATGAAATATTCAAAAGGCCCGTCGAGCAAAGCACCGCTCATATTCGGGCTGGTATCTATATTGCCCGCCAGGTGGACAAATGCATATCCTAACGTCGTGTTTTCATGCATGAGGTAAGCCGAATTCAGCGGGTTGTTGGAAGGGTAGGAGAGGGGGTCGGTGTGGTTATAGCGAGGCGGTACGCCAAAACTAATTTTTGCGCCGTCGTAATCTCCGGCGGGAACCGTAAAAAACTTAAACAAACCCTCTCCGTGCGAAGTTTTGCGGATTTCGTCTTCCCCAAAATTAAACAACATCACTTCGGAGTTGGTCTGTGGCGAATGAATCACCGTATCCCAGCCGTCGGCCCGGTAGAGCGTCAGGTCGGAAATGAAAATTTTGGCCGTATGAAACTCAAACTTTCGCCCGTCGGCGTGGAAATAGTCATCATTTTTCTGAAAAAGCTGCCCTCCCACACGAGGCACAATATTCAACTCAAACAAACCAATCCCCGGGTCCGGTTTGGGTGGAGGATCCTCTTTACAACTTTGGCATGCCAGCAGCACAGATGCGAGGTAAAACAGCGAAAGTATCGGGCGAAGATTTTTCATCATTTTTACATTATACCCATAACGTCTCCGGTAATCGAATAGTTTTTCTAATTTTGAAGCAAATTTAGAAAACGCCAAATTCTATTCCATGACTCATCTTACGACCTTCCAACGCCTGACCGAAATTGTCGAAGAACTCCGCCAGGAGTGCCCCTGGGATCGCCGGCAGACCAAAGAAAGCCTTCGGCACCTGACCATTGAAGAGACATACGAACTCGCCGATGCGGTGCTTAAAGACGACTATCGTGAGATCAAAGCAGAATTAGGCGACCTTTTGTTGCACGTCTTGTTTTATTCCAGCTTGGCGGCTGAAAAGGGCCAATTTACCCTTGCCGAAATGATCCAAGGGCAGATTGACAAACTCATTCGCCGCCATCCCCATGTATATGGCGACTTACGCGGCGCGACGGAGGAGCAGGTGCGGCAAAACTGGGAACAGATCAAAGCGAAGGAGCGGGAAAACGCAGGGAAAAAAGAAAGCTCTGCTCTCGACGGCGTGCCCGAAAGCCTGCCCTCCTTGATCAAAGCGCAGCGGATGCAAGAAAAAGCCGCATTGGTAGGATTTGACTGGAAAAACAAGGAACAGGTGTGGGCCAAAGTCGAAGAAGAAATCGCCGAAGTACACGCCGCCGAAACACCCGACGCATTAGAGGATGAAATGGGAGACTTGTTTTTTGCTTTGATAAATTATTGCCGATTTGTGGGCGCAAATGCCGAAGATGCCCTGGCCCGCACCAGCCGCAAGTTTCAATACCGCTTCAACCATATCGAGCGCCGCGCCCGCGAAATCGGCAAACCCCTCACAGCCATGAGTCTGGAAGAGATGGATGGATACTGGGAGGAGGCGAAGGGGTTCCCGAGTTAAGGCAAAATCGCAAATACCCTTGCCGGAAACCCCGAACCATTTTTGGGTTTGGGGAATGTTACCACGACCACTGCGCCTGTCTCCGGGAGTTGGTCGAGATTGGCGAGGAGTTCGATCTGGTAGTGATTTTGTCCGAGGATATAAGCTTCGAGCGAATAATCATCCTTGCTGGTAGCGACGCCGGGATCGGTGTCGGTGGGTTCATGGCCGGAGGCAGTGATTTTGCGCGTTTCGTAGAGATATTTGAGCACATCGAGGCTCCATCCGGGGTAATGGGCGACACCGCTGCTGTCTTTATTTTGCATGGCGGCCATATCCGGCCAGCGTTTTGACCAGTCGGTGCGCATGGCCACAAAAGCCCCTTCCGGAATTTGACCGTGGCGGGACTCCCAGGCTTGGACATCCTCCATCGTGAGCGTGTAGTCAGGATTTTGCACCACCTTTTCGTGTACATCAATGACCACCAGCGGCAGAATCATCTCTTTCAGTTCGATCTGATCTACGGTACGCAGCCCCTGGATAAAATGCGCAGGCGGATCAACATGCGTACCCCATTGCCCCACATGCGTAAAAGACTGCACATAAAACCCCGTGCCCAGCGTCGCGGCGCGAGTCGTATCATACCAGTAGAGAACCTCCTGTTTTTCATCCGGAAACCCCTTCCAGTGCGGAATCCCCGGTTCAAACGCATGGGTCATATCCACAAAACTTTTGGACTGAAAAACCGCGAGCGCATCCGAGAGCGAAGGCTGCGGCGCCTGGGTACAGGCGGCGAGGAGAAGGAGAGTGGGGAGGATTTTTGGCATATAGAAATTGGTTTTGTCAAAAACCGACTGACGTACGGCAAGTGTTTTCCTCAGAAATTGCATAATGGGATGAGTACGCGTTAAATGGGTGAATATAGCAATTTTACAGGGGGCTAAAGATATTTAAAAACTTTGGTTGGGGGAAGTTTTTTTTTTGAGGTGGGGGGGAAGTTAGCAGTAATTCCACATCAGATATTGTCCAATAGCCAAGATTGCCATAATTATTCCTATGAATGGAAATTTATTTAAGATTTTTGTTAAAAATTTCCCTTCTCAAATATTTTTTTTTGTATGAAATATGTCTATATTGTGTTTGTGTAATAGGATTGCCCCCTCAGTGTATATAGTTTGGTATTGTAATATCAAACCGTTTTAGTTGCTTGTGATACAGGCCGGATCTCTATTGAAAAATCTGAAATGGACCCAGAAAAAGATAATAAGAACAATCCCACTCCTTCCAATGGAGTTACGGAACCAGAGCTAAAAAGCCAAAATGGCTTAAATGGCACAAACAATGTTGAAAAGGATAAAATGGATGATTCAAGCAACGATACATCCGAAAAACCGCTGGTATCTCGTGGAAAAAGTACCAAAGATAAGGAAGAAACGGTGGATAGTGATCCTGTAAGTAAGCTATCAGCGGTTAATTATACGATTCAACCGTTTTCTTTTTCAAAAGCAACACCTATAGAAAAAGATTTTCTGCTTGAATCTGATTTTTATGCAAGGATTGGTTTCTTCAGGGCAATTCATGCACGAACTAATCTTGACGAAGTATATAGAGAGATTAAAGCAGAACTCGAAACGCAAAAGGCTGAATTGATTAATAATCTTGATCAGGTCAGCAATGAAGAATCTGATCGTTTGAAAGAACGAATTGAAGAAAAAGATAAAAGAGTATTGGAACTTAAAAATGAAATTGATACCTATCGCACGAAACTGCTTGAATGGGAGACTGATGAAATTGATACACAATTAGCTTTAGACAAAATCAGGCTAACATTATCTGCTGCCTACAAGGAGCTTTCCGAAGGCGAAGGTGGTTTGGTCAAAAAAAGAATTGATAAAGTCAAAGAATCTCTTGACAAAATGGTTCTTGATCACAAAGAGCGAAACAGTGTTGGTTCAGACCCTTCCAGAAAACGACATGGGGTTGATTCAGTAAGAAAAATCAGCGAAAATATTTTTAAGAGATATGAGAAAGTTCAACATCTTGTTGAAGAATTGAATCTTTCGGGGATACAGTCTTACATCTTTACCATGTTGTCATATTTCGGCTATGTTCTTGCCTTGGCAGCGGGCTGGTTTTTTTCGGTGTATGTGTACTTTGTCAATCAGGGTAATCTTGAGTTGTCAAGCGAGGCGTATTTTACTTTCATTTTCAAGAATATTTTTTCTCTCGGAAGTAAAATTCCTGAAGGAACTAAGACATACGTGTTTTTTCAATATGCCATATACCTTCTGATATTCCTGGCTGGGATTGGTCTTATTGCCTGGATTGCTCAAATGATCATCAATCGCTATAAGGTAAAACAATATGCCTCATTATCTGCGGAATATGACTCGGCCCAGCAGGATATTTCTATTCAGGCTGCATTTAAGTCTGATAATTTTTTCCTTTTGTGGTTTCAGATATTGCCTTTGTTAGTGTTTGTCGGTGGAGGAATTATCCTCATTGCAGTTCTTGGAATCTCCTCAACGGATTTGGATAAATTGGATAATTCAGTCACTGCCATAGCCGTGGGTAGTTCTATTGCATTTGGAATAGCAGGTATTTTTTACCTTTACCTGACGAAAATTATTGAGCCAAGAATCCTTAAAAGTGATCCTAAATCACAGGGCATTGGTTTCTGGAAAATGAACTGGGAGATATCTGTAATTGTGTGTTTCGGTATTGTGACGACCTTTCTTCTTTTCGCGCTGAAAGGTGCTCATAGTTCTGTTACTAGTGGGCTCCTGCTGACTCATTATCTTTCTATTGCACTTACTGCCGGAGGAGTAATTGGATATAGTCTCCGATATAGAGGACTTTTGTACACCGAAGACCAGTTAAAGAGTGAATATCTAAACATCTCTGCTTTTTTGGAGGAACTTTCGGAGCCTAGCCTTCTGAGTCTTTTTTCACAGGAAGGCAAAGAGTTTAAATATGGTATGCTCAAACAATACCGTCAGTTGTATGAGATGATGCTTCAGGAAAATGCGCTGGTTAATAAAATTGTCCAGTCCAAAAATGAAAAAAAGAAAAGCGACAAAGACGAAGAGGACGATACCTCAAATGAAAACTCAAAACGCATATATTTTAAACTACCCGGTATTCCGGGTAGTTTTAGTATCCCGTTGCCTAATCTGCGGAAATGGTTTGGAAGAAAGAATAAGTTAGAAGAAGGCCCCGCTCCGGCCTCTGTAGAGCTAAATGAGCATATTGATAAATTTTTCCCAGAGTTGAAATTTCAAATCTCCAACCTTGAACATGAAAGATCACGACTTGAAATGGAACTGTTCAAAATACGCCGAGAGATTGAAGCGCTTAAGCAAAATACCACTGAGTATGAGGAACGCCGCCGACAAGCAATAAAAGATCGTGAACAAACCATCGCTCGAATCAAACGAAATCGCATTGGTATCTCTATGATATATAAAGAGGAAGTTAATCGCATTGAAAAAGCGTATATCTACCACCTTGCGCAGGTTCAGGATGGAATTGAGTTAGCAAAGTGGAATATTACCAATGGTTTAGTCTCTTAAAATTTGTAAAAATTATATATCCTTGATTATAAGTATATTATGGCTGAAGAAAGAAATGTATTTCAGCGGATGGGCAACATCTGGCGGCGTATCCTAAGGTTGCTACGGTTAAGAGCTAAAACCGAAACATTTGAAGCGTCAAACCTCGAAATATCTGATAAAAAGTTAGACCGAAATCTGACTTATGATTATGATGTTACCCTATCTGAACTACCTCATGAGTATAATAAAAGATTAGGCGGAATTTCTAAGGACTTGCAATTTAAAGGTTATGAGGAAGGTCTTACGGGTAGAAGAACTCCAGAAGAAAAGGTCGAAGAAATCGCAAAAATAAAAGTTGAACATGTCCAAGCAGGGCTTGTAACGTACGCTCAGAGACTCTATGATAAGGCCGATAGTGAATATTCCACACGCAAACTCAAAAAGAAGAATATTAAGTCTCTGTATAAAAGTTCAAGGGACTATTATTTTGAGTTAATCAGGCAGTCGCAATTATTCTCGAGGCACTATTCTTTTTCCCTTATGATTATTTATATCTCTTGTGCAATCTTACTTGTGGTATCAGATATTCCGCTTGCTCTTGAACTTACAAAAGATGGGTTTGGTCTGGGAAAAACCGAAGAAGAATCTCTTGAATTAGTGAAACTATTTGACCCTCTTCAAGATGAAAAATCGAGTTTAAACCAGTTTTGGGATGTAATTAGGGCAAATTGGGAGGTTGCGCTCATGTC
This sequence comes from Bacteroidia bacterium, assembly GCA_033764335.1. GTDB lineage: Bacteria > Bacteroidota > Bacteroidia > J057 > J057 > JAGQVA01. The sequence continues at coordinate 12,079 of JANRJC010000049.1, forward strand.
TCTTGGCGTAGCCTTGTTTACGGTTTATATCAAGGTTTTCTGGGATGAGTTCGTCGGTAGCCCTGTTCAGAATACTGTACGACAATATCATCAGTTGCCTGGTAAGTATGATCTTTTTGAACTTGAAGTGATCAAGCGCAATGGCAAGCAAAGGTTTGTTATTAAATTTAGCGTTTTGGTGCTTACCATTGCTACTATACTTGTACTTGGTTTTTTTAGGGTTTCAACCAAAATTGATGCTTTTGAAGACCGCCAAAAACTTGCTGAACAAGAGGGCATAGTACTACCAGATTCTGAAAAGTGGAGCTATCTTGATGGGGCTGCCTTTATTTTAATTACGCTTATGTTTCCACTTATTGGTGGTATTTGTCTTTCTAAGGGACTTAGCATTTTGCATAATAAGCGTCAGTTGTTTAATAGTAAACATCGCTATACAACTCATCGAAGGCAGTATCTTAGATTTCTTTCATTAGAATATGGTGATGCGAAAAGTAAGCTAAGAGAATTGGAGATATTGCTTAATAACTGTAAGAGTAGCGAATTTTTTGAAAAATATGCAAAAGATATGGTAGAAAGTTACCGATTAGGCCTTAATCAAGGAATTAAGGAAAGTCTCATGAAGGCAAACGGAGATACTTTTCTCACCGCAAAAATTTTTCGGGAGCAAAAAACTTACCAAAGAATTCAACAATCGCTTGATCGAAAATAATGGTTACACAACATTCAAAAAGGGTAGTGCGCATTTGCGAGTGATGAAATTTTAAAACATTCGATTTTCATAGACTTACATTGAGAAATCACTCGTAAATGAGTACTATCTACAAGATAAAGTAAACTAATTATATGAAAGTTCTAGTTAAATATCATTTGGCTATCTATCTGCTGTTACTAGCTTGCATAGCTTGGGGCTGTGGTGGAAATAACAAGGTTTCTGCTATTGACGACACCCAATCTGATGGACAATCGGTTCCTCCAACTAAAAAATCTAATCTTACCCATCGGGTACTTGTATTCTGTGATCTTTCTGCGAGTCTTCAGCAGGAAGAAATAGACCAACTTAAAAAATGTGCCTCCGTAATTCTTGAAAAATATCCAGCCAACTCTTCAATCAGATTTTATCAGATTGGTCAAACCTCCCAGCCTACTTTTTTTAAATTTGATAAACCTGATATTCGCGGTAAAAACCAAGATTTGCAGTGTGTAATTTTACGAAAAAAAGCAAGGGAGGCTATTCCAATACTTGTTAGTCGGATTGATAGTATTCTCACGCTAAATCAAAATGATAAACAGCATCAAGCACGCTTGAACAGTTGTATTCTAAATTCTTTCTTTCAGGCTGATCAGATATTTATTCAAAATGTTGCCGATTTTTATAATCACCTTATACTGATTACAGATATGATCGAGCAATGCGATAACTCGTCCGTTGGTAGGCTCAATATGCGAGTTACCGCAAAATCCGAAATTGAAGGAAAGTATGTCTCTCTTGAAAAGATCGCTAGTGATCATTACAAAGGTAATTACGAAAGCTTAAAAAACGTCCAACCTACTATTATTCGATTGTCCCGACGTTTGGAAGATAATCAAATATCCCTCCAGCAGGAACGTTTCGCAGGTCTGTGGAAAGCTTTTATGCTTAAAGCGGGATTTACACCTGAAAAGCTCACCAATTGGTGTTTTAGGCCAGATTGTGAAATAACAGGCAGTGGCTGTCCCGACAAATAGTAACTTTCATGGAAAAAGATAAAAGCAAACATACTAGGAATGAAAGAGATTTTTCTAACAAGGATAATGATCCTGAAAGACTCTCGTTTGATGTTATGTATGATGGGAAAAAAAGGATACACCCTCGATTCCGCCTTGAAAGAGGGGGGTACGAATTAAGAGAGTATAATGAATTGATGTACCATTTCGAGGCGCAATTGAAGGTTCTTCGGATTAAAATGAAAGAAAGCAAAACCCTGGAAGAGTTTGACGGTTATCAAGAGAGTGCTGGCAAGGTTGAAAAAAAAATATATGACCTAAGAGAATTGCAAAAAAGTGGCTCTCTTGATACTCGGGAAAGAAAAGCGAACATCCAGAACTCAAACTTTCAAAAAAGACTCCGATTGATCTTTGCCTGTATTCTTACTATTACAGGTATTACAGTCATTTTTTCACGCCCCGATGAAATAAAATCCGGGTTATTTCTGATAGGGTTCGGCTCCGCTGGCCTGGGTTTTAATTCTACTGCTTTACTTGAACTATTTACCAAAAAATCCTCTTAAAATGAATCCAATTGAAATTCAACGAAAACGATTTTTCTGGATACTTCTTCTAACAGTTATTCTGCTGCTGGTATTAGATAACTTTAATCTCTTTAAGCCCTATATCTCCTACCTCTTAGTGCTTGTCTGCGGAGCGGGAACTTACCTTGCATGGCGCATTGCGGTTGAACTTTGGGGGAAGGTGTTGTTTTCTGGAAACACTTCTGATTTCCTGGAAGAAGAATTAAACATTCTTGAAATTTCTCGTTCCAAGAAACGGTATTATCTACAGATGCTTGAAGAAGTTGAAATTGAAAAAATAGAACAGGCTATCCGAATAGAGCAGTTAAAAAAGTCATATCGGACCGAGAATCAACTTTTTAAAGAAAAGTCGCAAAAGCTTCTTTTAAGTGATAATAATGGTAAATCTGAGAAATAATTTTAGCTAACTTTTGCCCCTCACCACCCCCGCCGCAACGCGGCGCCAATCTCCTCGCCATTCAGCACTTCCGTGCAGGTCTCGAAGTCCACATTTTCTATCGGGCGGTCGTATCTGATCTCAAAGGCGGAACGGGTCTCTACCTGCCGGATGCGCTCCCGCGCTTTTTCGATTTCGCCCTGCGCGGCTTCGATCCATACATCCTGCAAGATGTCGGGGATCTGGCCAAATAAGTTGTATATTTTTTCCAGCCGCTCGCTCAGCAACTCATGCACCCGGTCTTCGACCGACCCGGCGTAACGCATGTTGTAAATGCGTACTTCTCTATGCCGCTGCCCGATGCGCTGGATTCGCCCCTTCCGCTGCTCCAACCGCGTGGGGTTCCACGGTAAGTCCAGATTGATCAATGTGCCCAGCCGCTGTAAGTTTAAGCCCTCACTCGCACTGTCGGTGCCAAACAGTATTTTCAGTTCTCCGCGCTGTACCCGAGCTTTGACCTCTTCCTTGGAATACCGGGTGAATATTCCCTTTTGCCAAATGCCCGATTTGTCCGAACCTGCATAAACGCCTATTTCCAACTCTGGTCGCGCTTTGGCTACCTGGAGTGAAAAATACTTCACCGTATCGAAGTACTGGGAAAATATGATACAGCCTGCGTCTGCCCACCCTTCCTCAAAAAGTAACTGCTGCAAACGATCCAGCTTGGGATCCTGTTTCTGATATTGATCCAATTCGTAAATGAGTTTTCGGAGCAGTTGCTGTTCATTTTCTCCCAACCTACGGGCAATTCCGCTCTTTTCTTCCTCTTCGGTATCGTCGTCTTCTTCCCATTCCTGGCTTAACCCTCCCTGTCCCAGCATCTTTTCCGCAGTTTTTCGGCCTGCTTCCAGGCTGCTGCCTATGCGGCGGAGCAACAGGGTGCGGATAAATCCTGCCCCTTGCATCTGCTTTCCTAATGCTGTGCAAAATGACTCAGCCGTCTCGTAAGCGTCCTGCAAATATCCGGGCAGCAGGATCGCGTCTCTCACTCCTTCTCCATACAACTTTACCCCGATGGGTTGAAGATAGGGTTCGTGTGTCTCCGGATTTAGCGTCTCTTCGAGGTATTTTCGCGTGCGCCGGATAATGTGCCGGATGTAGGGGTTGTGTTTCACAAACAGGTCGTCGCGGTTGTCCATAATGGAACGATTCCACGGACGGAGATTTTCCTCTTCCTCCATCTTGATCAGATAGTCGGTGGGTTTCATGTCGAGGTCTCGCCGGATGACCCCAAAAACCGAATCGTCTTCTTCCGCTGGCGGAAAGGGGTTGCGAATCCAGTCCCACTTCATCGCCCGGTCGGTATTGATTTTTGCCGTACCCTCTACCAGTTGAAAGGCGATGTCTTTTTTCCCGCTGTTCCACTTCGAATAGGGGTCTCCCAATACATGGGGGGAACCTGCTCCCAACACACTCAAAAGGTCATACGCTTCGATCGGGTATAATTGCACCGGTGTAGCAGTGCCCAGCATCATGCTGTGGGTGCACTTTGAAAGGCTTAATAAAAACTGCATGAGCTTGTTTGGCTCTGCTTTTTCGTTTTCGCCTCCGGCTTTGAGGTTGCTGCGCCGCGAGCGGTGCGCTTCGTCCACAATCACACATTCGTAGCGAAGATGGAGCAACTGACGGGTGATGTCGTTGCCGCGCACAATCAGCCCCTGGCTGATAATGCCAAACCGCCGCGGGCAGTTTTGTATCGCCTTCTCCGGATCGTTGTTTTCATGGCGGATTTCGTTTTCGTCTATCCATGCTTTGCCGTCCCAGACCGCGGAGGGAAGGTCAAGCAACTTCATCATCTCATCCTGCCACTGATACAGGAGGGTTTTGGGGGCGATGATCAATACGGGTTTGTCGCCTTTCAGCGCCATCAGCATGGCGGCCAGAGCGAGTTGGACGGTTTTCCCCAGTCCTACCTGATCGGCCAGTACAAACCGCGCCCCGCGTCCGCTGACATGTTCTTCGTAGGCTTTTTTGACAAAATATTTCTGATGTGCCCACAATCCGTAGTGTTGCCGGTAAATGGGGGACTCCACCACTGCTGCTTCCGGCTGTGCTGTGCCTTTTTTCCAGCTTTCGTGACTGACTACCGTGCGTTTTCCCAAACGCTCGATGTCCTGGATTACGGCTTCGGACAGGGGAATGGCCCGTGCATCTTTCCAGAGTATATCAAATTCTGCCTGTACCCAGGCCACTGCTTCGGGGCTGTCGTCTTCCCAAATGAGTTCATAGTTTAAGGCCCAGGCGGATTTGCTTTCATTGGCGCTGCCCAAAAAGGAGGTTTGTGTGCCGTCGCGAAAAGTAATGACACCTGCTTTGCCGTGTATCAGGCCAAAGGCTTCGTTGGGTAAAACCCGTACCTGCAATTTATTGCTTTTCAGCAGTTGATGCAGGGCAGACAAGCGTGCCTGAAGGGTTTCGCTGTACAACGAGTCTATGCTCTTTTTCCACTCCTGGGTGATTGCGAGGGCGGCGGCATTGGCGGCTTGTACATCCATCGGGTCAAGGTCGGAGTTGCAGATCATTCGCACCGGCCCCTCCATATTGCCAATCTGTTCTCCGGCTATTTCGAGGATGGACGAACTAAAATACCCGGCAATACGGTCGTAAGACTGGGCATCTCTGAGTTTTCTGGCGAGAAATTGTTCTCCCAGCTTTTGTCCCTGACGTGATGAATAGCGGTGAATCATAGGGGGTGTTGATGTCTCTTTCGCTTTTTCCTCAAATTACATTTTTTCTCTCAACCGGAGGTATTAGGAGGAATAATATCCATGGGGAAACCCATTAAAAATATTTCTGCGTGCAAGGACGCGCCCCATGAATAAAATTTGAGGGAGCCGCCATCGAGGCTACAAACATTCGACTCCTCCGGAGTCCCGGCCTGGCCGGAAAATGATATGCGGGTTTTTGCCGACCGGCAAGACCTCGGAAAGGTCACCGGTATAAAAAAGAAAGCTATTCAAGGTTTTTGCCGAAGGGCAAGACCTCGGAGAGGTCAAATGTTTGTAGCCTGGAGGCCCATTTCCCACCTTTTTTTAATTCAGGTGGCGCGTCTTCGCACGCTCTCTCTATCCATGGGGAAACCCATTAAAAATATTTCTGCGTGCAAGGACGCGCCCCGTGAATAAAATTTGAGGAGATTGCCTTTGGCTACCGATATTTCGCCCCTCCGGGGCTTTGTATCTGCGATACACATTTTTGTGCCAAAGGCTAAGGCCCAGAGGGCCGAAATATCGGTAGCCCCGATGCGCCCCCTTTTTTTTTAATTCAAAATGGCGCGTCTTCGCACGCTCTCTCAACCCGGCGTATCATTCTCCAAATACCCCCGCAACAGGTCGGCGGCGGGTATGTCCGATTTCCAGTGCGCGATGGGGGCGCATTTGCTGAGGATGTACTCCAACAGGTGGATGATCACCGCCCGGTCTTCCCAATACCCCGGCCACTCGGTGTAAAGCCAATTCCTCCCTATGCGCGGGTCGTCGTCGTGGCTGCGGGTCTCGTGGATGGCAAACAGTATCTGCCGGGTCAGGCTGCTGCCAAACCCCGCGCCGCTCAATTCTTTGTTTTTAAACTCGCTGGCGGTGCGCAGCCGCGTCTCGTTGGCTTTGCTGGTGTAGATCAGGTGTTTGTATTCGTGGATGCCGTAACCTCGGGCCATTTCCATATACACGCCCGACCGGTATTCGCCGCCCAACTCGATTTCCAGCCCTTTGAGGTAAAATCGCTCCTCGGGCTGCAACTTGCGCCAGTAGCGCTCTTCCATGCCTTTGGGTACGAGGTAGTCCATGGCTACTTTGACGGCAACGTCTATGATTTTTTCGACTTCGCTTTTTTCGGCGGATTTGCGGTCTTTGCTGAGTTCGTATTCGACATCGATCTCGCCGATCTGCCGGTAGGCGGTAAGCTCCCGCAGGGCGGCGGCATAGGCGGCAAGCTGGTAGTCGGCGTCGCCAAAGTTGGGGTCGTCGCCTTTGTCGAGGGCGCGCATAAAGTCTATTTGTTTTTTTACCCCGGCCTCTATATCCACTTGTATGTCGGTGAGAAATCCTACTTCTGTGCCCAGTTGTTTGCGCAGCACCATGAGCACGGTTCCCTGTACGTAATTGCCTTTTTTGATGCCGCCGGCGTCGGTTTCGGTCTGTATCGTCCAGGCGGCGGTGACGCGCAGCCCGCTGGCCCAGAGGATCAGTGCCAGGTCGGCCCAGACTTTGGCGTCCTGATGGGTAAACATCACCACCTGCGCCCCGTTGTCGGGCATGTGGGCCGCCAGGTTGCGATAGACCTCTACCATGCTCCGGTTGAAGTCCCTGCCTTTTCCCTTCACCGCCAGCGCCGCCCGGCTGTCGGCATACCACTCGGGAAATAACCGCGGCAAATGTTTTTCATACCAGGCGAGGAAAAAATCTCCCAACTCGTGGTAGTTCACCGCGTCGGCGTAGGGGGGATCGGTGATCCAGAAGTGGTTATTCTGTGTTAGATTTCTAGCATCAGTAGTTTCTACAGTTGATTTAGAAACATCATAAAACATCATTTTTTCTCCATGTAAAAAATAATCTTTAAGACCTGTAAAAGCTCGACACCCCATTACTAATTGAGGATTTAATGCTTGATTTGTAAATACGTGGTTTGGTGATCCAGGGCCTTTAGATTGATGTGAATTCCATCCATTTAGTTTACAGAAATTGTCGATAATTTGGTTTATTGATGCACGAATGGCACTCCATTCAATTGTTTTAAACTCAGAACTTAACTTACCAATCTCCCCCAACACCAACAACTGCCTCGGATTAAACAAATGATGCCAGTGGGTCCAGCCTCGGGTGCGAATGGGTTCGTCGGTTTTATCGCCGGAAGGGATTTTGGCAGAAGGAATAAACCCTTTTTCCTGCCATTGGTCAAATCTTTCGCGGAGGAGATTCAGGACTTTTTGTTCGCGGGCCAGGTCGTTTTCGTCGGGGGCGAGGTAATGCCGGGTTCCGTCGGGTTCGAGGTAACGGATACAATACAGCCGCTCCTGAAAGGTATCTTCGGGCCGTGGCACGAGGTCGTCATTTTCCCACATACGGAGGCCATATACTGCCTGCCCTGCGATCGTATTGTCGCCACGCAGGGAGGCGATAGAAAACTCCTGCCCGGTCTCAGGGCATATCAGGCGGCTGTCTCTGACGGTTCCGTTTTTGGCTTTTTCAAAGGTTTCGGTATCCGCGCCGGTGACGATTTCGATATGGTAACGTTTGTGCTCATGGTCGGGGCGGAGTACGGCGCATACGCGGTATTTTTCCGATATGATCCAGCCCGGAGCGAGGGGAACCCAATAGCCGGTGGCGGGGCTTTGGGCTTCGATGCAGTAGAGGTAAGCGTCGGCGCGCCAGCCTTTTTCATTGTGTTCGATGCCCCATTCGGTGATCTGCCGGTCGGCGGCCTCAAATGCATGGCGTTGGGCTTCCTGCACCTGTTTTTGTACTTTTTCTCCCCCGCCGATGATATTGAGTCCGGCCCAGGTGAGCAGGGCGGCTACGGGGTTGAGGTCGGAGCCGTAAGCTTCACAGCCGAGCCTGGCGGCTTCAAAGGGGATGGAACCTCCCCCGCAGAAAGCGTCACCTACTTTGGGGGTGTGGCCAAATTGTTTTTCGCCCATTTGCTGTACCCATTCCTGCAAGGTTTGGGCATGGGTACCGCAGTGGGCGTTGATGGTTTTCCAGGCTTCTGCCGAAGGGCCTTCGATTTGTTCGGGGCGGTCGCACCAGTTGAGGCGGGCATCGTAGCCCATTCGCAGAAAGGCCCGATCCAGGACTTCCGTTTTTTCTTCCCGGCTGACACTACTGCGCCATTTTCCCTGTTCGAGGTAACGCAGTTTTTCGTCTTCGGAGAGCCAGGTTTCGAGATCTTTGACCGGCATATTTTTGGAGCGGCGGCGGATCAGCCCCTGGTCGTCCATGGTCATAAGTTTGAGAAAAATATCGAGATCAGCCTCCGGGTCGCTGCTGGCGGGGAGCAGGAGGCCGATGATCGTGGCGCGCACCAGCACGAGGGGTTTTCGGCCCCACCATTTGCCCAGACCGGTGAGGGTTTGGCCGGAGCCAGCCTTACGCTCTTTATAACTTTCTTTGGAGAGGCGGGAGACGGGAAACTGCGTTTCGATAAAAGCGGGGGTGTTCATTCTTTGGCGGAGTAAATATCGGTTTCTTCTTCAAAAAGGGTATTTTTTTCCTCATCGAGCAGGGCCTGCGTGTAGCGGCCTTCGGGGATGGGGTTTTCGGTAAGGGCAAACCGCAGGGCTTTTCGCCAGCCTTTGCCGCGGCCAAGGGTAGGGTGGCCGGTGGCGGCGTTGGTGACGGTGTAGAGCCACCAGCGTTCTTCGGGGCGGAGGCCGAGCCAGTTTTCGACAGCCTGGGAGATGGCGCCGGGTTCGGCATCTTCGACGGCCCAGGCGAGTACCATCAGTTCTTTTCCGAGGAGACGGTGGAGGTGGTTGACGCCTTTTTTCCAGACGACGGTTTTGGCGTTGCGGTTGACGGCTTTGAGGCGGTTGTTAAATTCGATGCGGAGATACTGTTCGATTTTGTCCCATTTGGAGCGGTTGAGCAATATTTTGCCCGAAGACTCCGGCCCGAGGAAGTTGAGATGCAGGGCTTCGGGTTTGAGGTCTTCGTCAAAGACCTGAAGTTCATGCACCATGACCTCCTGCCGTGCGGAAGCGGGAATCCACACCACGAAGTGATGTTGGCTTTGCGCGGGGTCAAAACCAAAACCGAGGCGGGGATTCTGCGGAAATTTATTGTTCACAGTCAGTGGGTTTAAATTTCAGAGACAGTTCGCGGGCAAAATCGAGAAAATGTTGTCCGGAGGGGAAATGAAACTTTTCGGCCAGGAAACCCAGTTCTCCTTCCCCATACAATTCATCATGCACAAATTTGAGAAAAATTTCTACTTTTTGAGCGGTATAGACAAGACCGGGGGAAGCCATGACGGTAGCCCAGGCGGGGGTTTTGTTGGAGGAGAGGGTGATTCCGCTGATTTTTGCATCAAATTTTACCAGAAGCCCTACCAGTTGATAGGTTTCGGCGGTGGTATTCATGGCGAGTTTTTGTTTATAGGTTAGCGGGTGATTTTTGCGGATAGATACGGTAGTGTCATGCGCTTTGGGAAGATCAATTTCCCTGACGGGCGATTGGAATTCCCCTTTGGTGGCGACGGCGAGGATTTTGGTTTGCGGTTTAGCTTCAAAAGCACCGGTATAAATGCCCCCGTGATTGAGCGGGTTGCTGCCGTCGGTGGTATAGCGGATTTCCACATTGTGAGGAATCGCACGGAGCGTTACTAGAAAAACATCCCCCTGCTGAACATGGTCGTATTTTAGCTGTATATCGTTTTTCCAGATATAAGGGGCGCCGGTTTTATGTATTCCTTCTTTGTCCACACAGAGGAAGGAAATCAGTATTTCGTCGGTGACGAGCGGTTCCTGCACAGACCATTCGGGGCTATTTTCGGAGACATGAGTACCGTAGTCGTAATAGACTACCTGTCCTCGGACGGGTCGGATGGTGAGGCTGGTTTTGCCAGTAGATTCGTTGACATGGGTTACCTGTACAAGTACTTCGGTAGGCGGTTTTTCAAACGGGCCGATATGAATCCAGCTACCTTCTTCCCGCCAGAGGTCTTTTTGAAGTTGTGCTGCTTTTGTCTGTTCGAGCACATTAGGTTTATGCCAGAGCCAGCTGGTATCGGTGGCGGCGGTTTCTACCACTTCATTCCAGGGGCGTTTTTTCTGCCCGGCAAAAAGTTTAGTTTGAAGTTGGAGGACAAAAGCATCTACGGAGACTTCGGTGGTAAATTTTCGTTTTTCAGTGAGTGCTTTTCGGAGTTGTTCTTCTCCGTCGTATTTATTCTGATTGAAGCTTAGGTTAATATTTGCTTCGGTAAGGCCATTTTTGGTAGGGAAAAAAAATCGCGTAAATACATTTTGCACGGCAGAGTAGAAGTTAAACCGATAACCGTCGAGGAGATTTTCGAGTTCATGAAACTGCGGATCGGAAGACGGGACTTTTTCGTTTTCCATTTCTTTTCTAACCTCTTCGGCTGCGCGGATACTGCGTGCATTTTCGTAGATGGTATCCATACTTTGGTGGTCGCCGGTGAGGAAAAGGAGGCGATTTTTGTATCGGGTATGATCGTATTTCGCCTGGAGGTCGGGGTGAATGGCTCCGGGCTGATAAGGTTGATAGATGACGAGGGTAACTTTAGATTTGTCGTCAGGGATTTCGTCAACGGCAGGCAAGACCCTGATTTCCTGATATACATCTTTATTGATAGGGGCAAAAAGTTTTTGCAGAATATCGCGTATTTCTTTGCGAATGGCCTCCTGTGCCAGGTTTTTCCGGTAGGTATTGATTTTTGCGGAGATATTCTGGACATCTTTATAGAGGAGTCCTCCCGACTTGTCGGGGTGGAGGTACCAGGATCGTTCGCGGAGAGCGGGCAGGATTTTGACATTGAGGGCAGCGATATCCTCGCCGGGCGCGGCGAGGTAGGCAAAAAGTTCGGTGAGTTTCAGCCCGCGCACGCCACCCTGGGTGGCGCTAAGGGAAGACATGTAGATGAGTTTAGCCGTTTTGAGCGGGAGGTCATTGCCGAGTTCTTCCGCAATTTTTTCGGCAGCCGCCTGACCGCCGGAGGCGATATCATTGGAGATAGCGGTGATGAGTTTGTTGTTGATGCCGTTGAGTTCGGTATGAATGTCGCCGTCGTTGGGATCAATGTCGTAGGGATGAATCAGTAACGTTTTGTCGGCGGTATCCGATTCGGGGTCATACATGCGGGAGACAATGGCCCGCATGAGGCGGATCAGTCCACGGGTCTGCATAAAGCCCGGATTTTCTTTAAACCGGGCGTAAAGTTCGCGCATAGAGGGATGGAAAGGGTAACTTTCCCGGATGGCGGATTCCAGTTTTTGAGGAGACTCGTGGGTGAGTTCCATTTTTACGACTTTGGCGAGTGCTTCGCCGTAGGCCTTCGCAATGGATTGGATGGTTTCTTCCGATGCTTCATTTTCAAAGAGGCGTTTTCGGAGGATGTGGTAGATTTCGTTGGAGTTTTGTTGTACGGGGGTAAAGTTTTTGGCTACGCGGTGAGTTTCTTTTTCAAAATTGTCGATGACTTCGGCGATTTTGGAAGATCCTTTGGCATAAGATCCCTGCAAATCAGAGATAACGAGAGCGATATGGCTGAGTTCTTCTTTGCCGATGGCATTGAGCAGGGTAGTGAGTGCGCGGGTAGTTTTATCGGCAAGGGTACCGTGGCCGGATTGAACACTGGTGGTATAACTAAGGTAGTCGGGCAACTCATCGAGGAGGATGAGCACTGGTTCTCCCTGGAGGAGCCGTATCCAGTCCGATTGTCCGGGTGCATCGCCGTTGTCGTATAAGTGTCGGAAGACCTCTTTTTTTCCCAGTTGTTCGGCAATAAACCCCCAGATACCGTTGGAAGGTTTTTCCCTTCCGGAGAAGGCGATGACTTTGACGGGGCCTTTGAAGGAGGTTTGGTAGAGATGGCCCATGACGGGCTGACGGTATTCGGCAAAACGCGCGAGGAGTCCTACGGCGATCATACTGTGGGTTTTACCGCCGCCCATAGCCTGAGTAAGTTTGAATACACCATCCTGAATACTGCCATCGAAGCGGCCAAAGACAGCCCGATAGAGTTGTTCCATGCCTTTGGTGATATAGTTTTCGGCAAAAAACCGGTCGGGGTCAATTTTACCATCGGCAAGATCAGTCAGGTCAAGAACAACATCTTTATAAGATTTGTCAAAAACCGACTGACGTACGGCAAGTGTTTTCCTCAGAGATTGCATAATGGGACGAGCGCGCGTTAAATGGGTGAATATAGCAATTTTACAGGGGGCTAAAGATATTTAAAAACTTTGGTTGGGGGAAGTTTTTTTCAAAGATAAGGTTTCTGCTGTATTATGGGGAAAATAGAGTTGCGGGTATTCTGTTTTCATTTGTGAAGTGTTTTTTCATGATAAGGAATACATTTTTACTCATTTTTCTATGATTAAAAAGCTGAAAATCGCCAATGATAATCAGCCGTGATTTTGCCCTACTGATGGCGACATTTACCAATCTGTCACCAACTTCATCGCAATATAGCAAACCCGGGCCTTTTTGATAAGTATCCACCAAATCCCAGATGATGACATCCATTTCTGATCCTTGATAAGCATGAATGGTATTAACCTGAATATCGCCATTGTTCACTTTATTGTTTATGTCACGATAGGAGGTGATTATCCGTCTAATAAGGTTTACCTGAGCACGATACGGAGTGATTACCCCAATGGAGAAGGAGATGTTCGGATTATCAATTATAAGATGATTAACCAGATTGACTACATGTTCGGCTGATTCTTTATTAATTCTGGATGCACTGGCAGAAAAAAACACATCCCCGCTGGATTGAAGAAACAAACTTATGGAATCCTCATTTACTCCCAATTTGATAGGTTTTAAGTCAGCGGGTTGATCTTGAAGTTTACCATTGTAAAAGGTGCTATTGATAAGAGTACTAATCTCGGGTGCCATTCTTCGTTGTACAGTAATCATAGAAAGTAGCGGATGTATTGCCGAATTGGAAATACCCATGAAGGCAAATATATCTTTTTGAAGCCATTTTTGGGCCTCGGGAGTATTCGATATCGCAATAGGTCCCAATTGTCGGTAGTCGCCTGCAAATACTACTCGTCTATATGCATAAGAAGCTATGGAAATTGCTGTTGGCACAGGCATCATACTAGCTTCATCAGCTACAACATTATGAAAGCTTAGAGAGTCAAGGGTAGGTTCCATGTTGGCTTGTGCTGCGGTGCAAAACAATATCCTAGCCTTTTTCAAATATTTAGCAGTCAGGTTTTGTATTTCGTCTTTTAATCGCAATATGTTACTTTGTAACTCCGGGTATTTAGGATTTGCAGGTGTATAAAGACGCATGCTTTTCATTAGCGTAGTTAAGGTCTGCCTTTTTTGTTTTATCTCACTTTGCACAGGAAAGAGTTCATCTTTACTGAGAATATCCATGAGACGGGGTTTACCATATCGCAAAATTTTCCCCTGACTGAGCAATTTTCGCCCTTCTTCGATGGATTGTAGGGCTTGCCATGTTTTAATGGCAAGTTGATCAACTGCAACATTAGAAATTGCGACTGCAATAACGGTTTCTCCTGCACACGCCAGGCAGGCTATAAATCTAGCCAAAGTATGGGTTTTTCCTGTTCCTGGCGGACCCCATAAAAAAGTAATATCCCGCCCTAACATTTCGGAGATAGCCTGTTTTTGAGATTCATCCAGAGAATCTTCTGGCACCTCAATATTCCCGTTTATTTTTTCGGGAGAGGATATCCGGTTAAAGATTTTTTTGCTTAGCTCTTTTCCTTTGCGCAGGACTGAGTTTAGTTCCGGATCGGTTTTGTTGATATAAGCTAAACGTTTATCCAAAGCACGAAGCAAATGTTCACTATCTTCCCTAATGCTAAAAGGGCTATTCCTAAAAGGAGATGGAATCCGTTTGGAAACTTCAAATACAATTTTATTTGATTCCGAGTCATAACTTAAAAGAAGAGCATCAAGGGTCAACTTCTCCAGCCCTTTCCAAAATAATTTCACTTTACTACCTTCCTCAATAGGGAATTCCACTTCTTTGTCAACGGTGATGGTCGCTTCATAAAAAAAGCTGGTCTTACCCAACCCTGGTGCCAGGTCACGAGTGATTTTAGCCGAAATAGCTTTTCTAAACTGATCAGATCTCGCATCCCGGATTTCATGTTCGATTGACTGATGCATCTGTGCAAAACTGTCTGATGCCAACGACTCCTTAGCTTTAATGTAAGAATTCCAGGATTTGGATTTATGATTTTTAGGATTAATTAGTAGGGGGAAGTCTTCTGCAATTTTATCCCAATTCATCTTTAATACGGGATTTCGAAGGGTCCCGCCTTCTTGCGTGAAATAACGGCTGTATTGGTTACGAACGGCAATCACGCGAGAGGTAAAGTACCCATCTCCTTTTTTAAAAACGATGCTTGCGATTTGGTTGGCGGCAAAGGAATCGTTTTTATCTTTTCTGTGATACCAGATCTGAACAATCTTGGTGAAGTCAGTATCAATGATAGCCATGAGGGAGTGTTGATCAATCAGGATAGATGTTTTCGAAACGGCCTCAAAGTATGGAATTTGATTTAAAAAAGCTATGAAGGGTTTCGATTTTGGTGTCAGATTTTTTCTTCATGTTTTGGAGATGATACAGCTAATACTTACTTTTGTATAAGTATTTATTCATTCACGTTATTTACCGTGCGCGGTAACTTTAATATAGCATGATGAATAAATCAAAATCGAAAAATGCTTTATTTAATGAAGCACTCAAGTTGTTTAAGTCGAATCCGGCAGATTCAATACGTTTGATTCGTCAAAATCAACTATTTCTTATCGATGAAAAGTGGGGTGAATTTTCGGAATTGGCAAAAAATTCAGAAGACCTTGATATTATCAAGCGGATTAGAGAATTTGAGCAGATTCGTTTGATCAGAGACGCCTCAGAAAAAGGAAAAAACACCATCCTTAACTCTCTGAATGAATTTGAATTCATAGAACTTCTATGCCTTATTGCAATCTTTTGGGAAAAAAGAAGGTTGGAGGTGGTTGTTATTCAGGGAGGAAATTTCAACTCTTATGATGCACTTATTGCGGACGCGTGTGGCCAGATTTTGCAGCAAAGGCTTAAAGGACAAGTAGAATTTCCGCAGCATTCTGACCCCGATTTGTTCCAGATTCAGTTTTTGGAAGTCTTGGTACGCTGCCAGGACAGTGAATATTTGAAGAAATTTGAGGACATATTTGAGGTTTATAAATATGACTTTTATTACCGTGATCTATTAAGTAGGTTTTGTTTTCAAAATCACCAGCTTATTTTTCTCGATGAACACAGTTTTAAAGTTGTCCCTCCTGATCGAGAAAGTGAGATTCGTTGGGATCGTATAGGAGAGCAGTATAAAAGAATGACTGTTTATTATCAGAATCTTGCAGAAGCCATATCCGAAAACAACCAGAGCCAAGGAAAAACTTTGGGAAATGTCTTTTCTGAGTCCGAAATCCTCTTTGAGTTACTGTATTGGGATGATCTTGGATTCCCAGAAGAAGTTGAAATTGATGGTCATAAAGTTGCGCCCCTTAATACTCTGAGATTTATGAATGCGCTTGATGGAAATCAATTAGATCGTTATTTGGCCCATATAATCAAATTGTTTGAAAATCAAAAAGATATAATCTCAGACCCGATGAAAATTATAGCTTTAGCTATAGAGAAAATGGTGATACAAAAAGGCATTTTCATAGGGCCGTTAAATTTTCGAACAGAGACTGAATTTTTGAAACAAACCAAAGGTGTATTTAAAAATGATCCAGATTTTCTTGCTGAAGAGATTCCTCCCGCCTTTGATTTACTTTCCTTCAAATTAGATGATCCTGAAGTTTCAAAACAAAGTATAAATCTGTTTGAGCGTCCTTTTTTGCGGTTTGGTAACATGGTGTGCTGGCTTGTGGGCACTGTTGCTAATAAAAATCACGCTGTAGTTATACAAAATAGGCTACTAAAATATTGGGACAAGAAAAAGCAATCAAGGGAAATCAATAAAAAATCTTCCGGTCTGGTAAGTAAAATTGCAAATACTTTTGAAGATGTCGGTTTTATGACTAAAAAAGGGGTTGATCTGCGTGATCCCAATAGTAATCGCACGGTCACCGATGTTGATGTATTTGCATGGAAAGGGGATACAGTATTTGTTATTCAAGTGAAGGATACCTACGCACGTTCTGAGCCTAAAAGTATAGTTGAATATTGGGAAAAGATAGAAGAGGGTGGTAATCAGTTAGATAAAAGCATGGATTTTGTAAGTTTATATCGTGAGAAGGTGTTGAGTAAGTTAGGAATAAGCCCAACAGATGATAAAATCCAATTCTACGTATCCGCCCAAGCAACCGCATCTTGTCGCCAGGCATGATCGCGTAGTAGCTTGTGTGGATGAAAACTAACAAAAAAACGCGAAGCGAATGGCTCGCGCTAGTTGAGAACTGGAAGCAGAGCGGACAGAGTCAGCGGGCATATTGTGAGTCACATGGCGTGAATGCGGCCACCTTCAGCTACTGGCGGGGTCAGTATTTGCGCGATGGGTCGAAAACTCCAGCGGGCTTTGTGGCGCTCAAGCCCATGCCGGAACCCGAAGGGATAAAGCTACGGCTGGGAGGCCTGGAGGTAGAGCTAATAGGTGGTGCGGCTTATGTGGCGGAGGTATTGCTCAAGCTGGCGGAGCGGTGCTGAGCCTGGGGCCGCATCAGCGGTATTTTCTATATACAGGGATAGCCGACATGCGCAAGGGATTTGACGGACTGAGCGGTCTGGTGAGCCTTGCCATGGCAGGCGATCCGCTCTCGGGCGATGTATTTTTGTTTGTCAACCGCCGCCGCGACCGGATGAAGCTCCTGGTGTGGGACCGAAGCGGCTTTGTGCTGTGGTACAAGCGACTGGAATCGGGGACATTCGAGCTACCGAAAACCAGTTTGGACGAGGGTTCCCATGTCCTTTCGTGGCAAAAACTAGTGCTGATCCTCGAGGGCGTAAAGCTCGATTCGGTGGTACAGAGAAAGCGGTTTTCTTTGCCGGAAAAAGTAGAAAACGTGGCCTGAAACCTAGGTAAACGCGGTTTTTCTACCTATCTTTATCCTATGGAAATGGCGCAGATACTGGCAAAAATAGAGGCAGAAAATGCCCTCCTCCGCGCCGAAATCGCCACCCATCAACAAGCCCTGCAGGAGCGCAGCCAAGCCCTCTCCCAGAGCAAAGAAATTCTTTCTCGGAAGGACCAAACCATTGCCGCCTTCGAAGAACAACTGATGCGCATGCAGGCGCGTATCGACTGGTTGGAGCGGCAGCGCTTTGGGCAGATACGCGAAAGGTTCCGGGTGGAAGATCCCAATCAGCTGACTCTGGGTTTTGAGCTTGTTCCTCAAAAAGACGAGAACGAACCCGCTCCCGAGCCGAAGCAGGAAACAATCACCTATACCCGCAGCAAAAAACACCCCGGACGCAAGCCACTGCCAGAAGACCTGCCCCGCAAGGAGATCGTCATCGAGCCAGCCAACAAGACCGAAGACATGGTGCGCATCGGTGAGGAAGTAACCGAAAAACTCGCCCAGGTACCTGCCCAGCTTTTTGTGTTGCGCTATGTGCGTCCCAAGTATGTGCGCAAAGGCCACGATGGCGTGACCATCGGCAGCCTGCCCGAGATGGCCCTGCCCAAAAGCATCGCCGATGCCTCCTTGCTGGCCTCGATCATCACCGGCAAATACCTCGACCACCTGCCCCTCTACCGCCAACGGGGCATCTACACCCGCCATGGCATCGACCTCTCCGAGTCCACCATCGGCCACTGGGTCGACCAGAGCGCTGCCCTCCTCGAACCCCTCTACGACGCCCTGGCCCATTCCATTACCACCGTCAGTGGTTATGTTCAGGCCGATGAATCGCATATCCAGGTGCTCGATCCCGAAAAAAAAGGCCAAAGCCACCGCGGCTTTATGTGGCTCTACTTCGACCCCAAAGACAAAATGGTACTCTTCGATTACCCGCACGGACGACAGCATTATCACCCTCACCAGCGGCTCAAACACTTCCAGGGCATCCTCCAGAGCGACGGCTACGAAGCCTACAGCTACTTCGACACTGTGCCCGGCGTCGTACACCTCCATTGCATGGCCCACGCCCGGCGCAAGTTCTTCGATGCCCAGACCAATGACCCGCCCCGCGCCCGGCACTTCCTCTCCGAAATACAAAAACTCTACCAGATAGAAGCCAATTTACGCGAGCAAGAGGTAGATGACCTCACTTGCGAAGACCTTCGGCAGCAAAAGGCCCTGCCCATACTGCAGCAACTCGGACAGTGGCTCCAGGCCGAGTACCCCCGCGTATTGCCTAAATCTGCCATCGGAAAGGCCATCGCCTACAGCCTCCAGCGATGGAAAAGCCTATCTGCCTATGTCCACTACGGCATGGCCCCAATCGACAATAACCTCATCGAAAATCAGGTGCGGCCCCTAGCCCTCGGGCGTAAAAACTACCTCTTCGCAGGATCTGCACGAGGTGCCAAAAATGCCGCCATCTTCTACTCCCTCCTCGCCTCAGCCAAACTCAACGGACTCAACCCCTTCCTATACCTCTACACTATCCTGAGGCGATTACCCGCACACCCCATCAACCGCATTCACGAACTCCTGCCCTACAACTTTAAAGATGAAACAACCTCCGTCGAGCTGCCTCAATCTTTGACTCAGGAATAAATCTGCAGCAATACGCGGTTGCTTGGGCGGATACGTAGCCCGCACATACTCTAGTCTCGGAAACCGGAAACCTCCTCGCAATCCCCCCAGTTTTTTAATCCCCCAAATAGCCTTTCTGAAGTTGAATTCTCTCCGTTTCTTAGCGGATGTAATTTGCTGAATGCTAAATCATTAAGATGAAAATATTCCTAATCCCCGGACTTGGTTATGACAACCGAATTTTTCAAAATATTGATTTTGGAAAATTTGCGGTGCAGTACCTAAATTGGATAGAATCGTTGAAAAACCTCCCTCCCGTTTCTTATCACCCTTTTTTTGAGCGCATTGCTTTTACTTTTTTAAGGGAAAGGTCTGCTACAAACCGCTGGTATTCTTCGGTTTCGGCTCCGTACATGGCGATTTTTCCTGATTCGTCACTGTGAATGCCCCAGCCGTATTGTTTGGTCAGCGGGGAAGCCCGGAAACAAGGCTGGCCTTTGGAAAAATAAGCCTCCCTTTCTTCTTCCCATACATCCTTTGTAACCTCTTTTCTTTGGGCAAAAACGTCAAACAATACTTCGTCGGAAGTGTATTTGTAGGGATTTTCATACAACATCTCAAACTGGAGGTTGGCGACCGACTTTTTTTCGCCTTTCAGCGGGGGCATTTCTCCCGATTGTACAGGACAATCTTCCGCAATTTCGATAAATGTGTTGTAATAGTTGGTTGAATGCATAAAACGTAGGATTAAAAATCAAATTTAATTGAAAAAAATGATTCGCAGATTACGGAATGTTTATCCAATCAAACACTTTCCGCAAAATAAAGCCTATAAATTGCGGAATCTTGCTAATTTTACCTCGATTCCGCAATTTATAAATTCAGTCATGATCGGTCGCAAAGAAGAAATACAAATTTTGGTTTGCGCCCAGTTTGAGTATCCAGAGGCATCACTTCAGGAAACGATCAACCTCAGATTATTCCCCGCCAAAATCACTAAAATCAATAGCCCTACTGCTCCCAGCACATTTTGTGTGCGGCTATTGGCAAGGTCTCCCATCACCGATTTTTTGTTGGCGATCAGGAAAATCACCAGCCCGATCAAAGGGGCAAGGTAAATGGTGACTGCTTGGGCAAAAACGATCATTTCCAGTGGAAGCCGACCAAAGACCAGAGCCGTTGTCGCTCCCAACACAATCACGACCATGATGCAAATCCGGACACCGAACCGGTGAAATCCTTCTTCCAAACCCAGTGTCTCGGCGAGGATAGCGCCGCCAATCGTGGCATTTCCCAACAAAGAAGAAAAAGCGGCACCGAAAAGCCCCAACAGAAAAACTCCCTTAGAAAAACTGCCAAATAAGGGTTCCATTGCTCTGCCCATGTCCGTAGCCGTATTGACTTCGATTCCCTGCGGATGTAATACTGCCCCTGCTGCGGCCATCACCATTAATGTGATCATGCCTAATATCGTAATGCCCGTCAGTGCTTCTGCGGAAGCGACTTTTCGCTGCGACTTGTCCCAGCCTTTTGCCCGCACCAGGTACGACTGGTAAAAGGCTCCCACAATCGAAAAACTCGAAGCCGTAATCGCCGCCACCAGCAGCACCGAACCCCCCGGCAATCGCGGCACAAACAATCCCTGTAAAAATTCGCCCACCGCGGGTTTTGCCACAAAAACTGTGATCAGAAATGCTATCAGCATGATTCCCACGAGAAAAATCATCACTTTCTCCAGCATCTTGTAAAATCCCGGGAAAAACAGCAACCCGATCGCCAGGGCAGAAAAAGCCAGGACAAAAGGCGTGGAGGAGGTGTGAAACCATTCCCCAAAAGCAATGCCTACGCCGATGGAATTTCCCGCCTGAAAAGCCGCCGTAACGAGAAATATGCCTATACCGGTGAGAATGGCGACCCCTCTGCCGTAATGTTCCTTTGTGAGATCAATCAGGCTTTTACGCGAAGCCAAGCCGATCCTCGCCGACATCTGCGTAAATACTGCCATAAAAACCAGCCCCAGCGGAATTACCCACAGAAGCTGATAGCCAAAGCCGGCACCCAGCTTGGAAGCAACCGTAAGACTACCCGGCCCAAAGACCAGCGCAGCGGTAATGATACCCGGACCGAGATTTCGCAGAAATCGTAAGAAACGGTGATTTTGCATGAGGGTAAAGTTAGACCCGGCAGAAAAAATAAGGGAATTATAAAGCTACAGCAGTTACGATTTATTGCTTATTATCACTTTGATTTCATTACGCGTTATCTCCAGTAACTGGGCTTCATCTATTTTACTGACAATAGTACCCCAAGATTCCTCAAAAAACATATACATTTCCCGAATCCGAATATTACCCAACCGTAAATGAATAACTTTTACCGATGGGTCCAACATACATCTAAAAAAAAAATCAGAGTCTCTGGAAATAATGATTAAATTATTCTCTTTAGCATAATTCCAAATAAGAGTATCACTCCAATCAAGTCCTAAATCTAATTGATGGATGAATTCCGGCCCCTGAAAGTAGTTAAAATACTTGGGGAGATTGATATCAACCAGAAACCGGTAAGGCATAATCATCAACTTGCGAGTTTATAGACAATTGTTTCACGATCTACTGCCTGAGCCGCGAACGCTAGACAGGCGTATATGTCCTCTTGTTTAAGAAATGGGTATGCAGTCAGAATGTCTTCCATGCTGTCTCCCGCTGCGAGATGTTCTAGTATTGAGCGAACGGTAATTCGTAATCCACGGATAGTTGGTTTTCCGTTACATAGATCGGGATGTATGGTAATGGGATACTGCATATAAACCTCTTTTTCACCAAAGATAGCTATTTCTTCTGATATTTTTCCGCACGGACATTACTTACACAGCCACAATAATGATACCCGGACCGAGATTTCGCAGAAATCGTAAGAAACGGTGATTTTGCATGAGGGGAAAGAGGCTTTATTTCTTCTTGCTCGACTTTGCACGAGGATTAAAATCCAGGCATTCCTGTACCCAAAACTCCATGTCTTCGTCATGGTCGGTGCCTTCGGCGTCTATAAACAAAAATCCTTTCATGGGGCGACCGGTAAAATCCATCTCCCGGCAGCCGGGCCGCGTCAAGGCGGTGTCGTAATGATCCGGATCAATCCGCGCCATCAGGGTTTCCTGAAGGATGCCGATGCACATTTTGTCGTCCACCATAAAGGTAAGACCGCCCATCATTTTTTTTTCGGCGAAAAACACATTCCGCTGGGTGAGCGACCGACGCACCCGGTCAGCCAATAACTCGCTGTAAGCCATAGGGTTAGGAATTTAAGGTAAATGTGAATGGGCTGCGAAGCGGAAGAGGTTAAATATAGGATTTTTTTGTGGAATATGCTTACCAGGCGATGATTTTTGTGTTTTTTGCAAATTAGGAATTAGATTCCTAATTTGTAAAAATGATTAAACGAACAGCCAAAAACGAATAATCAAAAGCCCCAAGCTTTATTTTTATGATTCAGGGCTTGCGGCAAGTCTTCTCCAGATACAATCTCCTGAGATGTTAATTCACCATCCCTATCGTGGTGCTTTGTTTGAAAATTTTGTAATCATCGAAATGTTGAAAAACCGCTACAACAGAGGGCAGCGCAGTAATTTGTATTTTTTTCGGGACAGCACAGGAAATGAAGTAGATGTAGTGGTGGATAATGGCTTAGAACTCCTGCCAATAGAGATAAAGTCAGGAGAAACGATCCGGGACGATTTTTTTCAGGGAATCCGCTATTGGGAAAAGCTTACGGGTCAGAAGGGGGGCGAGGTTATATACGGTGGAAACACAGGGCAAAAGCGTAGTGACGGGCTTTCGGTTCGCTCGTGGCGCGAGGTTTAAGTATCGGGTTACCCAACAAGTCGGGCTACTTACCCCAACTTTTTTCAACTCAAAATCATTCATTCCTCGCCAATTTCAAAAAAAATTGCATCTTCCCTAAAACATAAATGATTCCCTGTGCTGCCAAAAAATCATCCCCGCTTACTGAATGCCTGGAGTTCCTACGACTGGGCAAATTCGGTTTATAATCTGATCGTCACGACGGCCATTTTCCCGATTTATTACTCCTCCGCTACCCGAGCGGCTTTTGGGGGGGAAATCGTGGAGTTTTTCGGTCTTACCGTCAAAAATTCGGTGCTCTACACTTACGCCATTTCGTTTTCTTTTCTCATCATTGTTTTCCTCTCTCCGGTTCTCTCGGGCATCGCGGATTATAGTGGACGGAAAAAACGGTTTATGCAGCTTTTTACCTACCTGGGATCGCTGGCTTGTATCGGTCTGTATTTTTTTGACGGGGCAAATATCGAATATGGCATCACCTGCGCCGTGCTCGCCAGTGTGGGTTATGCGGGTTCGCTCGTGTTTTACAATGGTTTTTTGCCGGAAGTAGCAACGGGTGACATTATGGATAGGGTAAGTGCCAAAGGTTTTGCCATGGGTTATCTCGGCAGTGTGGTGCTCCTGATCGTAAATCTTGTGCTGATCCTCAACGCCGAATCCGTCGGTTTTGCCAGTGAGGGCGCAGCGACCAAGTTTGGTTTCCTCCTGGTGGGTTTCTGGTGGCTGGGTTTTGCGCAGATTGGGTTCTTTTACTTGGAAGATCGCCCCACGGGACAAAAAATAGATCGTTCGGTTTTGGGTAAAGGTTTTTCGGAGATAAAAAAGGTGTTCACTTTCATCCGTACCCGCAAGGTGATGGAGCGTTATTTGTTTTCGTTTTTCTTCTATAGCATGGGGGTGCAGACGGTGATGTTGCTTGCGCCTTTGTTTGGGGAAACTGAAGTGGGAATGGAAAGCGACGAAATGATCCTCGTGGTGCTGGTATTGCAGATTCTGGCCATTGCCGGGGCTTATACTACGGCATGGGTTTCGGGAAGGTGGGGAAACCGGTTTGCGATTTCGGCTTCCCTGGTTTTGTGGGTGGGAATCTGTATCGCGGGCTATTTTCTCACGGACAAAATTGCCTTTTACACACTTGCCGCCGTGCTGGGTTTTGTGATGGGGGGCATTCAGTCTATTTCGCGTTCTACCTGGTCCAAACTTATTCCCGCAGAAACCAACGAATCGGCCTCATTTTTTAGCTTTTATGATATTACTGAAAAAATTGCCATTGTGCTGGGCACTTTTTCTTACGGTTTTATCGAACAAATCACGGGCAGCATGCGCAACAGTATGATCGCCATGTCGGTATTTTTTATCGCAGGTTTTTTTGTGCTTCAGACGGCGGGTTTAAAGCTGGGCAAAGACCGGTAAAAAATCTTCTTTCCGGAATAAATGTGTAATTTACCGCAGCAAACAAAAACCAATTATGAAATCTGCCTTACCCCTGCTTTTCATGGGTCTTATGGTATCACTTTTTAGCTGCCGGACCAATAGTTCCGACCAGCAAAAAGAACCCTCCGACAAACCGCTAAAGGTCACCTTCTCGCTTTCGGAAGTATGGGCAACCGATACCCTGCTCCGCACGCCGGAATCTGCGCTCTACGACGAAAGCCGCGACGTGATCTACGTCTCCAACGTCAATCTCAACCCCCGCCAGAAAGACGGGAACGGGTTTATCTCCAAAGTTTCCACTACGGGTGAAATCCTCGATCTGTATTGGGTGGATGGGCTGAGTTCTCCCAAAGGAATGGGCCTCTACGGGAATATCCTCTACACAACGGATATAGATGAAATCGTGTCTATTGATGTGGAGAAAGGGGAAATCATCAATAAAATCGCGCTGGAAAAGGCGGGAATGTTCAACGATATTTCCGTGGATGCTTCGGGGAAAGTGTATATCTCGGATATGGACTCCAGCCGCATTTATGTTCTGGAAGACAACCGCCTTTCGCTGTTCAAAGAGGGCGATTTGAACCTGCCTAATGGGGTATATGTGGAGGAAGACCGGCTGTATATCGGCGAAGTGGGGATAAATACTTTGTCGGTATATGCCTTTTCTTCGGGCGAAAAAACCGCTCTTACCGGGGAAATGGGGCGCCCGGATGGCATTGTTCCCGCCACTGTTCCCGGTTATTATTTTGTCTCTGACTGGCAGGGTGAGGTTTTTGTGGTAAATCCCGCCGGAGAAAAAACAAGTCTGCTCAATACCAAAGCGGCGGAAATTAATGCCGCGGATATATGGCTGATCCCTTCGGAAAATCTTCTCCTTGTCCCCACATTTTTTGGCAACCGGCTGGTAGCTTACCAGGTAAATATCTCCGAGGAAGGTGAATAAAATGAATCCCATACCGGAATATGAAGCGGGAATAAATTCCCTCTCTGCACAACTCAAAATTCTGGATCGGCAGTACAACCTGCTTTCATGGGCAAGGCTGGGGGGCTTTCTGGGAGCTATCGGGCTGGATTATCTGCTTTTTCAATGGACAATTCCCGCAGGGTTGGCGGGAGGACTGGTTTTGCTGGTTTTATTTCTCTACCTGATCCGCTGGCATTCGCAGGTGGCGGAAAAACGGGAACACAACCAGCGGCTGCTCGTCATTCATCAGGCCGAAATTCATTCGCTGAAAGGGCAGTGGAAAGACCGCACAGAAGGGGCAGAGTTTCGCGATTATGATCACCCGTACTCCTACGATTTGGACATATTTGGCCGGGGTTCGGTATTTCAGTATATCAACCGCACCGGGACGGCCATTGGCCGTAAGATGCTGGCCGATGGCCTGAAAAATCCGCTGCAATCGGCGGATGAAATCCGCCTCCGGCAGGAGGCCATCGCCGACTTGGCACAAAAGCCTGCCTGGAATCTCAATTTTCAGGCATTGGGAATGGGAAAAACGGATTCGGAAGAAAATAGCCGATTTTTGCTCCAATGGCTTGAAGAAAAACCGTATTTTATTACTCACCCGCTTTATTCGCGGCTGATAGTGGTTATGCCTGTGTTGTTTGGGGTATCGTTATTGTTCTGGCTGATCCCGGCCATTCCTGCCCTGGGGATTTCCCGGCTTCAACTTCCGGGTAGTGTGCCGCTGCTTTTTTTCCTGATCAATCTCGGTATCGTAGGGCTAAACCTCGGAAGGGTAGGGCGGCAGCAGGTTCAGGTGGGTAAAAAGGCAGAAATGTTGCGAAAGTATGCCGATCTTCTGGGGCAAATCGAAACCGAAAGTTTTTCGGCTCCCTTGCTGAAACGGGATCGGGAGGTTTTATTGAAAAAAGATTTTCCTGCCAGTGAAAAAATTCAACTTCTGGGCGAACTTACCTATATGCTCGATCAGCGGTTGAATGCTTTTATGGGACTTCTGCTGAACGGGGTTCTGCTCTGGGATATTCGTTATGTGTCTCTTCTGGAAAAATGGAGGGAAACCCATAAAACGGAACTTCCCGCCTGGTTTGATATTATCAGCCGCTGGGATGCTCTCGGTAGCATGGGGAGGTTTTATTACAATCACCCGGACCTCGTTTTTCCGGAAGTATCGGAAGGACCATTTTTTATGAATGCCACTCAACTCGGACACCCGCTTATTGACGCAGGCATACGGATAAACAATGATGTGGATCTGACAAAACCGGGCGAATTTTTAATCATTACCGGAGCGAACATGGCGGGAAAAAGCACCTTTCTGCGAACCGTCGGCGTAAACCTTATCCTTGCGATGAACGGTGCCCCGGTCTGCGCCCAAAAATATGCTTTTGCTCCTATTGAAATGATTACCAGTGTGCGTACGCAGGACTCCCTCTCCGACAATGAGTCTTATTTTTACGCAGAACTCAAACAACTGAAAAAAATCATTGATAAACTCAAACAAGGCCGCCCGGTATTTGTGATTGTAGATGAAATGCTTCGTGGAACCAATTCGAAAGACAAAATGGTCGGCTCCCGCAAATTTATCGAACAACTTATTCACCTTCGTGCGGTCGGGCTGGTCGCAACCCATGATCTTTCCCTCGGCAAACTGGCAGAAGATTATCCGGAATATGCGCGAAACAAACGATTTGAAGTGGAAATTAGCGGTGATCAACTGACCTTTGACTATAAACTACTCGATGGCATTTCCCAAAATCTGAACGCAACTTTTCTGATGCAAAAGATGGGAATTATGCCCTAAAATATGCAAGATGCTGACTGCAAGAACCCAACTTCGGCTTATATCGTGGGATGATTTTGACGAATATCACCAACTGAGTGCAGACCCGGAGGTGATGAAGTATATTTCTCCGGTATTTACCCCCGAACAATCCCGCAAGAAACTCGCCGAACTGATCGAATGGCAGGAAAGACATCCCGGCAGGGGTTACTGGACGGTGAGGAGTCGCGAAGATGGGCGGTTTGTAGGCGTTTTTTGTCTTCGGAAATTGGACCGAACCGAAGAGACGGAAATTGGCTACCGCATTTCAAGGGATTTTTGGGGAAAAGGATTTGCTTCGGAAGTTGCGGAGTTTCTGGTCGGGTATGCCCGCGATACCCTGCGGTTGGAGCGGATTGTGGCCGTTACCGATCCTCATAATCTCGCTTCCCAGCGAGTGTTGGAAAAAGTGGGTTTACAATACCTGGAAGATCGTTACCACTACGGCGCAAAATTGCGGTATTTCTTCCGAAATTTTACAGAGCTTCCATCATAAACCGCGAAAAAACCGTGTCTTCCAGCAGGTTGATACCCTTTTGACTAGCGGTATCGGTCTGGGTCGAATCGGCAATCATCACATGGTTCCCGTCCCCGGAATATAAAGTCTGGGAAGATTTCCCGGTAAAATACAGGGTGGCGATAAGTAAAGCCGCTGCCGCCGCAACCTGATAGGCCGGAACCCGAAGATTTAGAAGTTTGGTAATGCGCCCCTCTACGGTGGCTTCTTGTTTTTTACGCAAAGTCTCCCGCACATACCCCTGAATAGCCGGGCGTGGACGAAGGGTTTTCACTTCTTTTCGGAAATACTGCTCCGCCGCAAGTGCCGTTTTTCGCAGGGATTCGTATTCCGAAGCCGTCATTTCTGCAAGGATCATTTCCCGCTCCTTTTCGCTAAGGGTAGAAAAGGGTTTCTCTCTCATCATTTTTTCAATATCCATAGTTTTGTCATTATTTACCCGGATCAAAGGTTTTCAATCCATTTGCCAGTTTTTGCAGGCAATAAAATATGCGCGACTTAATCGTTCCTTCGGAGCAGCCCATCACCTCGCCGATTTCTTTAATCGAAAGTTCTTCCTGATAGCGTAAGACAAAAACCTCGCGGTGGTTTTCGCTGAGGTTTTCGAGTTCATCTTCGAGGCGGGCGATAAACTTCTGGCGGTCAAGGGCGGTTTCGTCGAGAGTTTCAGCGACAGGGATTCTGCTCATGTCGTCCATTGTGGTTATGATTTTCCGCACTTCGCGACTGCGGTATTCATTTTTGACCATATTGGAAGCCACGCTGTAAATCCAGGTGGAAAATCTTTTTTCGGGATGGAATAAATGGGGCTTTTCGACAATTTTTACGAAAATATCCTGAACAAAATCCTGCGCTTTTTCCTCGTCGTGGTAAAACATTCGCCAGAAATAATGGAGCATACGATCAGCATAACGGCGGTAGAGTTCGTCGAATCCTCGCTCGTCATGTTCTGCGATCAGTTTCATTAGTTCCTCATCGCTGCAATGTTCGTATAGGGGCTGGAAAAAGCGCATAAGTTATTCGCCGAGTATTTTTTTGACTTCTTCTTCCCGCTGGGTTTGTACCGCTATTTTCTGAATCAGTTTTTTTAACTCAGCCGCTTTAGGTGTTTGTTTTTTATCGGTATAATATTGGTGCAACATTAGCAAAGGGGTAAGATAAGTGGAGCGCATGGGGGTAATGCTCGAATACGGCGAAACGTAGCTAAAGTTGATGTTTAGGTGATCGAGCAAAAATTGTTCTTCCACATTTTTTGCCAGGACAGCGAGATTGTCAAATCGTTTATTGCTGTATTTGGAAGCGAGTCCGACGACATAAAGATTTTCTTTATGGTTTTTGATGGATTCGGGGGCCACAGTCAGGGCAAAATGCAGGGGTCTTTGGGCGTTTGCGAGGATATGTGCGACAAGTTTGTCCTGATAGGCTGCGTATCCATCGCTGGTCGGAGTAAAGGTGAAATCTGCGATTTTATGCCGTAAAAACAACCCGCTAATATAGGGTTTGGACAGAGCCAGCGAGCGATTGAGGACAATGACATCGGGGCGCACATTCATCACATCCTGCAACATCCATGCGGGGTAGGTATCGTTGTCTCCGTTGGTGAAAATCAGGGCATTTGGCTCAAGGCTTACGAGTACATTGTGGTTAAAGGCGAGTAATTCTTCCGGCATGGCTCCGGTTTCAAACCATTTGCGGTTAAACTCTTTTCGTTTTTCGGGCTTATTGGAAAATTCGTAATAAGTGACCATTTCCTCCAGAATCTGCGGCATATCGGGCCTAAGGCGATAGGCTTTTTCGAGGTAGGGAAACAGGGAAAGATCGTTGCCGCCGTTGCGGTACATGAGGTAATTCCAAACCGCCGATTCAGGCAGGTGTTTTTTCATTTCCGCAAGGAGGTTGTCGGTATTTTCGGGGCGTTTGCCTTCATTTACGATACCTGCGGCGCGGTTGGCTTCGTAATAGTTGAGCCAGGCATTTTCATCGCGAGGGGTGGTGGCAGTAACCTTTTTCCAGAGATTTGTTTGGGTTAGGTAATAGTTGTAATCCCGAAACTCACGGGTGATGCGGGAAATTGGTTCTGGCTGCTGAGCAAAAGAAACAAAAACCCCTGCAAAAAACACAAGCGTAAAAAAGATATTTCTAATCATGGTTTTGATTTTGTCTGAGAATAAATACACCCGTCAGGGGAAGAGGTTCATTTAACCACTTCTTCCATGACGCGGTATTCATTCCCTACAAATATCACTAGCCAAGCTTTAAGGTCGGGGAGTGCGTATAATTCCTCTTTTTGCAAATAGGCTTTTAATTGTTGCCGGGCTTCTTCCGCAACTTTTTGCAGTTGCGTTTCATCTTTTTTAGCAAGGTATTTTAACTCAAGTGCAAACTGATATTTGGGATCATAAGGCGGTCGCCGCAATAGTAGTAAGTCCACGTATTTCTGTCCTGTTTCGTATTCACTTTTGATATAATACAAGGGCGATTGGTAAAGATAGCTGATTAACACGGTTTTGATATGTTTTTCATCAAAACGAATCCAATCGCGATTGGATAGCTGTTCCAACACTTCTGCGACTATCTGCATCAGTGGTTCGGGATTATTATCATACGCAAAATCGCTAATCGCCTTATATTTGAACGATTCTGCAAGTCGTTGCTGACTTTCCTCTTCCAACACCTGATGAAAATACTGAAAATACAACTGTCGGATAACTTCATTGGGAATCCGGAGTTGGAGTTGACCCCGCTCAACATTATCAATGGTCAATATTCCCATGTAAAAGAGGAGGCTTAGGAAATCGGATTCGGTGAAATTTCTTTCAAAGCTAAATTGTGTCGTTAAAGAAACACCCACTCGTTCGTCTGTCAATAATTGATCCAACAACAGCAGGCGTTCATGTTCCTTATCTCCAATCTGAAAAAGCCGCCGAATTTTGCCGTAGTCACTTAGTATATTGTGGTCGAGCATATTGGCAGGCAGCTTGTGATTCCGGGAGTAATAACCGGTATAGTACAAAATCATATCCGGATTATACATCCGGTTTCCGGCTTCTGAAAACCGGTATCCGTTATACCAGCGGCGTAACAGGTCCAATTGAAGGGGCAGTTCCTGTTCCGTTACTCCGATATTTTGTAAAATCGCAGAAACTTCAGTTTCATGGAAACCCATCATATCGTAAAATTCCGGATCACTCGAAAGATTCCGTGCAATATTAAACCCTGATGTCAGGCTGTCAAGTGTCAGTGGAGACACTCCGGTTACAAACATCCGGTCAATCGCTCCGTCACGTGTAGCGGTTTTGACCGCTTCATAAAATTTTCTTACAAACCCGTTTCCTCCTACCATATCTTGAAAGTCAGATTGTCGGAAGGAAATTAG
Organism: Bacteroidia bacterium; assembly: GCA_033764335.1. Classification (GTDB taxonomy): domain Bacteria; phylum Bacteroidota; class Bacteroidia; order J057; family J057; genus JAGQVA01. The sequence goes on from JANRJC010000049.1 coordinate 43,140, forward strand.
CTCATTGGCGAAATGGTCGTATTCATCAATGAGAAGGTAAATTTTATGGTCTTTGGCTTTCTCTTTTATAAGAACGGACAAATACTCAATGACTCCTTCGGGCGTTTTCTGTGCCTCCAACTCTGGGATGTCTGCTTCTGAAAAAAACGAACTATATTGAAGAAGGAGATTTTTCCCCCCATAAATTACTTTTCGGAGGAACCCGTCATAGGTGGATTCCGGGGTATCAGTATTAATACCACTGAAATCCAGTACCATCATCAGGTATTGATTGCGCAAAGGAGTGGGGTGTTGGCCAATATAATAATCTCCGAATGTCGTTTCGAATATTTCTTCATACCCTTTTCCATAATAATGCTGCAAAGTGCTGATCCATAGGCTTTTTCCGAATCGTCGGGGACGTAAAAAAAATACCTGACGATCCCCCGAATTTTCCAGTCGGGCGATATATGCGGTGCGATCTACATAATAATATCCGTCCTGCACGAGAGTCGGAAAATAACTAATGCCGTATGGAATCTTGCGCATACTGCAAGTTACAAAGTCTTTGGCGTAATCTCTGCGGAAAATGTGTAACTTTTGCCGGATTATCACCCTCATTTGTTTAAAATCATGCTTCTCACGGGTCGAATTTTCCTTTTTATCCTGGCTTTTGCCATCGCTGTATATGCGCTCACTTTTTTTAGTTTTGAGACGGAGGGCAATTTTCTGAGCAATAAGCCCGAAGTTTTGCTCGATAGTTTTTTCTACCGGCTGGCCTTTTACCTGCATGTGGGCGGTGGTGCGGTCGCTCTCGCGATCGGGCCTTTTCAATTTCTTCCCCGTCTGCGCAAAAAGCGGCTTTCCCTTCATCGGGTTATGGGCAAAGTTTACCTGATAGCCATTCTCCTGAGCAGCCTGGCGGGTTTTTCTCTGGCGTTTTTTGCTCAGGGAGGGTTGCCTACGGGCATCGGTTTTGGTTTGCTGGCGGTTTTCTGGTTTTTCACCAGCCTGATGGCTTATATTCATATCCGGCAGAAAAAAATCGCCCTTCACCGCGAATGGATGTTACGGAGTTTTTCACTGACTTTTGCAGCGGTGACCCTGCGGTTATGGCTGGCACTGTTGCTTGCCGGTTTCCGCTGGTCTTTTGATGATGCCTATCTTTTTGTGGCCTATATGTGCTGGATTCCCAATCTGCTGGTTATGGAGCTGATCCTCCAATGGCCCAAATGGCGGCGCCGTTTTAATCGCGCCTCACCATCAGCTTTTTCCAGCCACGACCTTTCGGCGAAATAACCTCCAAAAGATACAGGCCTTCCGGGCACTTCTCTACCGAAAAAAGATACTCTCCCGCCACAAAATCGGGCATCAAATCTTCTGCCCAAACTTTCCCACTGAGGTCGGTTAACCGAATCCTTTCCACTTTTTCTGTGAGGTAAATTACCACGGTTTCCCGGGTTGGGTTGGGATATATTTCAAAGGCAAGGAAATCTGTTTGCGAAAAGTCTATGCCCGTGGACAAAGAGTCTGTCAGCGGTAAGGTAATAGACGAGGGGCGCAGGCTGTTCATATACACGGTGTTGGTGGCAATCAATGGATTTACAAGGGTATCGCCATTGAGTCCGGGATACATGGGGCCGCCGGTATTCATATTGCGATTGAAGCGCGGGTAGTTGGACGAACTCACATCCAGCCGTATTTTGTGTCCCGGCAAAAAGGTATGGGCAATGTCGGGGAGGGTGAGTTTTATCGGGTAAACTTCTCCGGGTATCATCGCTGAGGTATCGCTAGCCGCATATCCGTTGCGGAAACGCATCCGCTGTATATCATCCGAAAGCAACATAGACCGCCCGTCAGGATATACATCGGTAAGTCTTATGGCAAAATCTGTATCCAGTCGGTCAGAGGACACATACAAGTCCACGTAGGGTTTGCCTTTTACGATTACCGGCTGGGTGAGGGTAGGGGAGGAAAATAGAAGAATATCGTTTCGCGATTCTACGGTATCGCTTTGATCGTAAGGGCCTTGTAATTGATCTGCCCGGAGCGTAGGGCCACCGTGTGTGGGTGAAGGATCGTTGGGATCGTAGGCGAATGTCTGTTGCCCCAATGTTGTCGTCGGAAGGAAAGACTGTATTTCTCCGGTTTCGTGGAGGAAAAGTTTTTGTTCGAATGTACCATCCGGGGGCCAGGCAGCGGCCGATTCCCAGGTATTTTGCCCCATCTGAAAATATTGCACCTTGGGCGTATTGTCCCAGCCATTAGGCAGATTGCGGAGGTGATAGTCAAAAAATACGACTGCCAGGGAATCACTCCAGCCTGCGGCTTCAGGGTAAAAAAGTTCTCCCTGCTGACCCGAACCGACATATGCGGTGCCAAAACCTCCATGCGCCCATGGCCCCATAAGCAGCCGATGCTGGTTTCTGACAGAAATATCCGAGGATGTCTGAAGCGCTTCATAAAGTTCCGTCATAAGTTGGACATTATGGTCGTACCAGCCGCCGATCATGAAGGTGGGTACTTTTATGTCTGCCGGGTACATGGTTTCCGATTCGGCGATTTGCCAGAGCAGGTTTTTTACCGGGTTGGAGTAGTAGAGAGAAGAAAGCCCAAAACCCAGCCCGTCGAGCTGTTCGATATGTTCGGTGATAGCCGCACCACCGGGAAAAATCTGGAGGTATTTGTTTTGAGAACCCGCTACAAGCGGAGCGATACAATCCAGCGAAGGCGGATTTTCCCTCGCCGTCTGGTATTGGATAATCCCGAGCGCAGAAGGTCCCCAAGTACCGATTTTGCCATCGGACCAGGGCTGAGCATTAATCCATTCCACCACATCATACCCATCTTCCCCTCTTTTAGGCGAAGAAATACAAGCCGCAGCCGACCCATAAAAACAACGCCAGTCCACAATCACAAAAGCATAAGGGCTGCTGCTGAGTTGTTTGCCAATACCCAGCGGAAGATTGAGCCGATAAAGTACCCGCGAGTACGGCGTCTGAATCAAAATCGTCGGAAACGTATCCGTAGTATTGGGAAGGTAAACATCCGCTTTCAGTGTTTTCCCGTCGCGCATGGGGATGTCCACAACAATGGGGTTGAGTATTTGCGCGGAGGAAAACCCCCCATACAAAAGATTTAAAGCAAGAATTAGGCGGAGAACATATTTCATGTAAAGGGTATTTTAAGTAAGACTGTTTTTTTTGAAAAACGTTTAATTTTCGCGGGGGGGTTTATTTCCCGGCGAGCCGCGTTAGTTACCGTCGGGTGTTTCATCGGAGGTGTTTATCGGGCGGATTAACAATCCTAAAAAAAATAATTTTGAAAAAAATCAATTTTTTTTCAAAAACCTGTTTACGTTTTTCTCCGCTCGTTGACTAAGTATATACAAAACTTCATTCTGATTACACACCACCAATAACAACGCCCAATGGAAATTACGCCCGTTCTGGAAAATCGGGAAATGAGCGTCCCGCATGATCAGGTACTCACGTTTTTGCAGTCAAACCGCCAGATATTTCAAGCTTCGCCGGAACTGCTTCAACGGGTACTCCGTTTTCTTCAGACTTTTTTGCCCGCGGGGAAACCGGAGAAGAAAAAAATTATACTTCCCCAAACGAATGGGTTTATGCTCATTGAGGAAAAGGAAATTCATTACCTGAAAGCGGAAGGTTCTTATACTCAATTAACACTTTACAACGGGGAAAAGGTGCTTATTTCACGGCCTTTAAAGGATTTTCGAGCGGTCTTGAGTGATGCCTGGTTTGAGCGTATTCATAAATCTTATATCATAAATCTTCGCTACCTGAAAGGTTTTTCTCGCCTACAGGGAGGAACGGCTATAATGGAAGACGGCACCGAGTTGCTGATTTCCCGGCGCCGTCTGACGATTTTTCTTGAAAAAATGGCCAAAATTGCTCTTTCTCTGGAGTGAACTTGCCGCGAACTTATTCGAGCATTTCAATCTCCCGCGACCAAAGGGGTTTGCCGTCGGTATCAAAAAGACTTAATTTGACCTTTCGGGCGGTTCTTTGTCCACTCACTTCAATCATGGCAAAGTTGCGCTGCCCAAAGTAGGAACCGGGAACTCGCAGGGTGTTGGGTTCTTCGGGTTGATTGTGTACACCTGCGGTGAGCGGTGAAGTGGTGAAGTCATAAATTTTTATCCCGTATTTTTCATACACGGAAAACTCTGCATGATGGCGGTCTCCGGTTAAGAAAATGACGTTTTTAATACCTTCGGAAGCAATGGTATTGAGAATATACTCTCTTTCCTCGGGTGCCATGGCAGAATAGTTCTCAAATTGTCCGGAATCATTAATAATCTGTCCGCCGATGCAGACAAATTTGATTTTGGCTTTTGAACTGATAAGTGCATCTATAAACCAGCGCAGCTGGGTTTCGCCGAGCATACTCCGTTTTTCGGACTTTTTATTGTTGGGATCGCGGAAATAGCGGTTGTCCAACAAAAAAAACTGGGCATCGCCCCATTCAAAGGTGGTCGTGACCCCCCGCTGGCCTTCGACGCCGTAGGAGGGATTTCCCCAGAAAAGCTGAAAAGCCCTATACGTAAGGTCCTTGTCTCTGAAGGTATGATCGCTGTCATTGGGACCGTAGTCATGGTCATCCCAGGTGGCGTAATGCGCCGTAGAAGCGAGGAGCGGCTGCAATTCGGGTAAATTACGGGTATGGGTGTAGCGGTGTACAATGCCGGTATTGGAATACCAGTCGGCTTCGCGCAGATAAGTATTGTCGCCCAGCCATACCATCAGGTCGGGGTTTTTGCGATGGATGGATTCAAAAATCCGGTAATCGCCCCCATAAGGCTTTCCGGGTCGGTCATAGGGTTCGTCGTTGATATAGGAACAACTGCCGAGGGCAAAACTAAATTCCGGAGGATCGGTGCGCCACTGCCAAAGAGGTGGGGTCTGAAACGTTGTGGCATAGGGACGAGGCACTTCTTTTCCATTGATAAGAAGTTTGTAGGAATAAATCTGTCCGGGCTTCACCTGGTCGGCGATCAGGCGAGCGGTATAAGCTTCGCTGAGCCTTGTCGGGTAAATTTCGGTGCGATAAATCGTCGTTGCACCTTCACCGGTAGAGTATTCAAACTGTACCTGCGCAGGCCCGTTGGTCTGCGCCCATAAAAGAACTTCCCGCATTTCGGAGTAACCCACCATGGGGCCGGAAAGGAGAAGATTTTCCTCGGTTTGGGCAAACAGCCCAAAAGCGGAGATTGAGAGTAGAAAAAATGTTAAAAAACGCATGATTTTTGGGGTTTGATGCGCGAAGGTACAAACTTCCTGTTAAACCTGTATTTCCTGAATCAGGTGAACCATCGCACGGGAAGTCAAATGGGGAAATTCGAGGGTGAAATGAGCCTTTTGGTAAAAAGGTTCTCTTTTTTCGAGGAGGTTTTGGATAAAGCCCGGAAGGTTTTCATCGGCAACCGCCCGTATCATCGGGCGTTCGTCTTTTTGAAGCCGGAGGCGATTGTACAGCATTTCCACCGAAGCTTTTAAGTAAATAGAGATACCTAGTTCATTGATCAGGGCCATATTGTCACCGTAGCAGGGCGCTCCGCCACCTGTGGCAACAATGCGGTTTTTCCCCGAAGAACGAGCGATTTTTCTAAGCGATTCCCGCTCAATTTCTCGAAAAAAGGATTCTCCGTTGGCTTCGAATATCTGCCGGATCGTTGTTCCTTCTTCGGCTTCGATAAAATGATCCAGATCCACAAAATCCCAACCCATCCATTTGGCGGCTTCTTTTCCGAGGGTAGTTTTTCCCGCACCCATAAAACCAACCAGAAATACGGTTCTTTCCATTCTTTTTCTGCTACATCCAACTCATGCCTGTACCGCTCAAAGGATTGGTTTTGGCGGCTTCGGTTTTTTCAAGGGTTTTGACTGATTCCCACCAGTCTTGATAGGCTTTCAAGGCGGTTCGGATTTGTGCCGTACTATTAAAACCTTTGGGGTTGCCCTTGCTGGTTCCCAATACGGGTACGCGAGAGGGAGGCATGAGATCACCGGTTATTTCTTCGGAGGCGAGTGTGCCTTTTCGGATAGCCTCAATCAGCCAAAGTGCAACTAGGCCGGTGCGCACACTGTCGGGCCGGTAAGTGCTCTGTGCCTGGCGGGGATAACTATTGACAAAAGTGCTGTCGCCACCCATCATCAACAATGCCGGTATGTCTTCCCAATATAATTTGGGCAGAAATACCCATTCCCAGGTGTCCGTGGAAAGTGCTCCAATTACCTGGTTTACAGGGACATTGGGGTGAATCAGCGCGTATTTTTCCGGGTCGGGCGGAGGAATCATTTCCAACAGCAAAATGGCGGTATTGCTGTCTGCGGGTACAATTTCGAGTTGGTTGTCGTAGGTAGCACCGTTTTCGTTGAGAACCGGTTGAAAAAACTTGCGTGTTGTCTCCACCCGATACCGATAACCTTCCTCGGCAACAAACCGGAAACTGATTTTGCCTTCTGTCGCCGCAGAGGTCCATTGTGAGTCAATGACCGTCAGATAATCCCGGTCATAATAGCGGTACAAAACCACATTTGCGCTGTCAATCGGTTGTTGGGTTTCTACATTTAAAACCTGTACTTCGACAATGGTAGAAGCCGGTCCGCAGCCGTAAAAAAGACCGAATACCACTATAAGGAGAAAACTAAGGGTAAATTTGCACATGGTGTAACCAAAAGGTTTTGTTATTTGAGCAAGGACGATTCCGCCAGCGTGGAGGGTTTGCTAAGCTCTGCCGCGGATGGATATTCACTGAGAAGATACTGTCTTACAATATTGGAAACCTCTACCGCTCCGCGGCGATTGGGGTGTGTATAATCTTTTTGCGCCAGAGACGGGTTGGAATTTACCCATTTGATCATAGAGTTTCGCCCTCCCATACCCGAATAAAGATCAAGAAAAGCGCTCCCGGTTTCATCGGCTACTTTCCGCTGGGCTGCAACAATCAAGGGTATGCAGGGGTCTGTCTGGCGCACACCATTGATGACGGAACTCTTATCGCCCACACTCACGATCAATATGTCCACTCCCGGCATATTTTCCTGAAAATGTTTTACCACTTTCGTCATACCGTTTTCATAAAATTTATAGTCCGTTTTATTGGACATAATCACGTTCAGGCCAAATTGTAGTACAACAAGATCGTATTTAAGGTGATTGTGAAATTCGTGCAGGGTTGTACCGGGTATCTGAATCAGATTCATGCCGCTGTTTCCCCGCGAAGAAAAATTATCTACAAATACTCCTACGCTGTCCTCAAAACTAAGTCCGTAAACCGGAAGGTTGTCCGGGATATGAAAATTTAAACGGATTTCCCCGGTTTGTTGGGTCGCAATCATCACCTCGTTGACGGTATCGGTCTGACTAAGCGGGAAAGTGTCTTTTTCTTCGTTAATTGTAACAAGCACAAAATTGTCGGAGGGATTGCCCGAAGACTGTTTTCCATAAAAAAGCCGGATATTATGAAAAATACGGGTAGTGGGGTAAATGTCTTCGCCCCAATATTTTACCCAGGTTTTCCCGGGCATTTTGGCGGCCTGCTGCTGGGTCAGGAATAGTTCTCCCGAAATCCCGAAGTCATGTTTGGTGGGATTGGGGGTGAGAAAATTATAATGTTTCCAGTCGTCGCTGAACCGGTGTCGGATAGACTGGCGAAAGCCGTAGGTCTGGGAGGCAATCGGCACAAAACCTACTCCCTCTCCCCCAAAAATCTGCTGTAAGTCGTTGCGAAGGGATTGGGTAATCAAATCTCCTTCAATCATCGAGTCGCCGAAATAGGCAATCCGGGCTTTGCCCGTTTTATTTTTGGCGCGGTCGAGGGCTGTATAAAAACCGGCGAGGGGAGGTTTTCCGGGAGTTTCGGGTGCCGAGTTGTTAATGGAATCCCATTTTTCTTCGCCTTCGAGTGAATCATGGGTATATAATTCTTCCATCTGAGGAACAATCGTGTCAATCATTGTCCATGCCGGAATATCCTCCAGAGACATTTGTTTCCCCCCAAAAATACCCTCCAGCGAGAGTACCATTGTGGTGGAAATCAGTAGAATTATAAATCCCTGAAGCAGATGATTCGACCTCATAAGATTACGATGAAACCTCACAGGTTAAAAAATAATTCTTTTTTACCCCTACGATTATACGCTTTTGTTTTGAAATCCCCAATGCGAAAAAACGCAAAACCTAAGTTCTGCGTTTTTAGTAATCAGCAACTTGTATGCCGGGGACATATACTTTATTTAGAATTGAAGTTATTTTCTGAAAAAATTGTCGGCGTCTCCAAAAACTGTTGGCAATATGCCTGAAGGGTAACTTCATCGGCGGCAGTAAGGTTGATCAGGCTGAAGGGTTTGTCGCCTTTAAGGGTTTTCCAGCGCCAGTCAAACTGGCTCATCGTTTTGTGGGTACCGTTGTCATACCACCAGGCAGTATAAAGTGTCTCTTCCTCTTTCTGAAGTTCTGCCACGAAAACTTCGTTTTCTCCAATCTTAAGGGTGCGAATGTGTTCGGTTTCATAACCACTTGCCTGCCAGCAGATGGATGGGGTGTGGTCTGACCGCCAAAACCTGCAAGGGGGTTTGATATATAAAAGCAGGTTTTCGTTTTGGAATTTGGCCAGTCCGGTTTCTAACATTTTTTTCTCCATTCCGGGGATTTCCAGCGCCAGTAATTTCGCATCAACGGGTTCGTAACGGTAATTTTCCCGGTTGAGGTTGAGCAGGAAAACCGCAACTACCAGCGGCGGAAACAAGGCAAGGCCAAGTACAGGGGTATAGGACTTACCGGGTTTGGAAGGCCGCGGAGTGGTCGCCGTGTTAAGTCGCTGGGTAAGAAAAAATAGGGGAACCACGACGTACAAAATCAAACACGCCAGCCCGATCAGTTCATGGCTGAGGGTTTCGGGGGGGGATTTGAAAATTACGATCACCAGTATTCGGGAAAAATTGCTCAACAGCAAAAGGATGATAGTTGTGACGTAGAGAGCGGCCAGCTTCCACACCGGCGTCGTTAAACCTGTGCGTCTTTCTGCGAATGTTATGAGCAAAGTGGTAATAATCAACCCCGTAATGATCATATTAAGACCAAGACAGGCCTGGTCTATGGCAAAACGGAAAGGGCCGGTTTCGAAAATATTGCCATTTACCGTAACTTCATAACCCGCCGACCGCAAGATTTCACCGGAAATCCGGCTCATCTCTAACCGTATCGGAAAGGTGAAAATTCGCACCAAAAACTGAAGCATGGGGGAAATTAGTATCAGCAATATCAGCGGCAGTATTCCCATCTTGCCATGCCGGGCCTCAAGGATCATAAATATTGTTGCTCCCACTCCGAGTAGAAAAAATATCTGCATGTGAATCAGATGGAAGGCTAGCAAAGATCCCGCCGCCAACCAGCCGTACCGCACCGAATATTCTCCCTCCCGCTGTATCCTCATCACAAAAGGCGCGAGCATAAAACAAAGGACTACATTCATCTCCAGTGGGATATACTCACGCAAATTTTGTATGCCGGCAAGTAATACCCATGCTACTAGCCCGAAGGTTGTGAGGCTCTTTTGCATATTAAAAATTCACGGAGGATTTTTTCTTTAAAAGCAAAACTGCGATGACAACTGCGGTCAGAAAAATCAATAGCCACTCATGGGGTTCGGGTACCGAGCCATCGTTGTTGATAGACGCATTGCCCAGGGTTTCTTTATTTTCTTTGATGTCAAACCGTTCATAATCCTGCTGAGTTTCCAGAACGGTAAGACTCGAAACCGGCGACACAATATAGGCTTCTTCCGCCTGCCGTATCCATTGGTCTTCAAGATGCTCTTTGTCAAAGTATAATCTGCCGATAGACCGTAGCAGGTCGTTATAGGCGTAGAGACGCATCAGATGGTCCGGTGCTGAGGAGTATTGAGCCACGGAGTCCATACTGATGCTTACTCCGGCAGAATGAATATTCACCTGCCCGGAGGTCTCTTCTTCCGAAAGGAATACGCCTTCGCCTAACCAATCTTCCAACTTTTCCGGACTGCCACTGGCAAAGTCCAGTACTCGTAATTCTTTGAGGGTGCGCACATAAGGGGAAATTTCTGTGCCTAAATGAAACCATTTGACTCCGCCGGAAAATCCGGTCAGCCATACACTCATATCGTTTGAAAAGGGGCTGTCTTTCAGATCATTGAGCAGGGGTGAACGATTTCCCGAACGAGATATGACGAGGGTGTTTTCCGTGTTAGAAATCTTATGCAGGGGAAGGAGGGTAAATTGATTTTTTCGGAGTTCTTCAGTGACAACCTCAAAGTTTTCTTTTGTGAGTTTTGTGAGTTCAGGCGTAAAAACATATACCGCAAATCGTTCGGTCAGTTTACGTGTCATCTCCAGGTCGTTCGGTGTCCAGTACCGGTTGATGTCCAATACAATTTCCTGAGGAGTAAATGTTTTTTGGCGAATCAAAAGGGGCTGCATCCGGAAAGATTTCCCATTGAAGGAGAATCCGTTTTCGGAAAGTGCCGGTGCGGGAAAACGAAGTTCCCAATCCGGCTGATATTGCCCTTTATAAACAAAAACACCCTTTTCCTTTTCTTTAAATCCGCGAAACAGCGCAGGTTGGGAAGTATAATCTTCCGGGATATGAAGGGTAATTTCCTCCCTTGTATGAGCGGTCGAGGGACCATCAAAATAAACATTCTTAAGATCCAATGTATTGCCTCGGATGCTCAAAGGAGCCGTAAAACCGATTTTAAAAATCCTATCTTCGGCAGGTGTACAGGGAAAAACCGTCACCGAAATCCGGTTGCCTTCCTGCCAGTGTACAAGTGCCGGGTCGCGTCTTTCCTGCCCCACAATCTGCTGATAAGCACTGTCGGCTTTGCTGCGGGTGGTGAGACGCGAAGGCTGTTCTTTCCCATTGATCCAGAGAGAGAGCGACGAGACAACCGAACCTTCGGGCAAATAGAAGGAATAAACGGCTTCTTGCTGGCTCCAGGATTCGTGAGAATCGTTGTGAATGGTCAGTGTTTTTTCAAGGTAAGCGAGGCGATACTGCGGATATACCTGAATGTCGGTTTGAACCTTGAAGGTTTCAAGGTCGTCGCCCCGCCAGAGACGGCGGTGGGTTTGATGCCGCGCGTCATAACGGGATTCGAGGAGTCTGATGAGGGTTTCGTCGGAAAAGTCCAGTTTTTTATGAAAAATATGGGCAATAACGGCCAGCGGATTATGGCGCTGATTTCCCCGGTAAGTAAGTTGGTCAAATAGTCCACGGGTTTCATTTGTCCAGAAAGATTTCTGGGAAAAGGCTTCGCTCATAAGTACCATTTCGGTAAATGGTCCGTCGGGCAGTTGCTGGCTCAAAACGACCCACTCGGGTAATACATCGGCATATTGGGTTTGATAAAGTGTGCGGGCGGATTCGATATGATTTTGGGTGACATTCCATTTGTTAAGAAAACCTATCAGAATCATAATCGGGACGATGGCTCCCAACCAGAAAGCCCGCTGCGCGCCGGGAAGGGGATTCATCCGGAAAAGAGATTGTAAAAAGTGCAATACCCAAAAAAGAGGCGTAAGTGCCAATAACGAAACGCCGAGTACAATCGCCAGCGGGATTGCGTAGATATTTAGCGGTCCCAGGAAAATCGCCATGTAGGAGGCGATTAATAACCCCGAACCATTTACGAAGTAGATCAGATACTGAACGGACGAAGGCAGTTGATCCCGATAAGGAAAAACGAGAATGGCAAGATGCATGACAATCATGTACCCATTTAACCAATTTACATAAGGCGCAAAAACGGCTATTTCCCGGCCCAGGTTAAGCGAATGTGCCGAAAGAGAAAAAAGTACCAAAAGAATGGAGTAAATTTTTTCATCCCACCGCAACGACTCTTTTATGCCATTTTTCCGGAGGTCAAATCGTTTTTGCAAGTGATGGATAAAAACGATCAAAAAATAAACAACCGTTAATCCATACACAATCCAAAAAAGGCCGCCGCCATTGGCGAAGATATTGCCCGAATCACTCATAAGTTGGTAAACAAAAATGCTCAGGCAGAGAAGAAGGCACAGGTAGCCTATGTTTTGGAGATCAGGAAGAGAGTTAGTCTTTTGCATAGTCGGAGAAATAGGTGGTTGATAGACGGAATGATCTTGATACGATAGCAAAGTACTTTGTGTTACAAAGTAAATAAAAATTTTTACACATCTTCTATGCTTGGATCGTCCTGGCAGCACTTTTAAAAAGTAGATCACTTTGGATTATACTCAAACAAAAGTGGTTTTCGGAAAACGGCTAGCGGCAATTTTCGTGTAAATTCGCGTTATTCGTGGCTTTAATCAACGAGGGTACGGATAAAATAGCCATCTGGTCGGCAGACAGGCACCCGAATAGGCGATAAATTTTCGCAAACCACTTTCCTTTGAGTATATTCTGGCGAATGGTTTTCATAAAAAAACACAGAAAACCCCAAAAATAGAGATTGAAAAGGCATTAAAAATCAAACAGGAGTATGAGCGGGAAATGAAAAAATTTCCCCATTAAAATAGGAAAGTATGCACAAAAAATCGGCTTCATTAAAAACCCTTGACCAATTTATTGACGAGCAATATGGCGAAAAAGGAACCGCCAAACGTGACAAGTTTGAGCAGGGATATGAAAATTTTAAAATTGGCTTCTTGATTCAACAAGCCCGCCGGGAAAAGGGTCTTACGCAGGAGGAACTTGCCCGACGGTGTGGCACGAATAAAGGCTATATTTCCAAAATCGAAAATAACTTAAAAGAAGTTCGGCTTTCAACCCTTCAGCGAATTGTGGAAGTCGGCCTCGGTGGCCAGCTTGAGTTATTGATCCGGCTGTAAAACAAAAACATTTCTCGTCAGGAGTTAATGTCGAAAATATATCAGGAGCTTGCCAACGAATCGTGAGTTACTCACGAAAAGACGAATACTCGAAGAATATTTTCGTCATAAAATTTCCTACGAAAATTCCCAATTTCACAAAATGTGGAATCACTTCATTGTTATACTCACCTGCAATAGGTTTTGTGCAAATGAGTCGGTGAAAAAGCTAGAAAAAAGATAAAGTAAGCAAGTAGATTTGTGTCGACCCAAACAAACAAATCTATGCTTACTCTCAAGATCAGCGAAGCCGATATTATAACGGCAAGATACGAAAGAATTTCCCATCCGCTGCAAAGGATTCGAAAAAGAAGGGACGTGATCTATGGGGTTAGCCAGGGGTTGGAACGCGAGGAGGTGGCGGAAAGGAGCGGTGTTCATCGCAACTCGGTGAGCAACTATGTCAAATGCTATAACGAAGGGGGACTGGAAGCCTTAACAACCTTTCATTATGGAGGGTTTGAATCGATGTTGATGAGCCATCGGGTGAAGTTGGTGGAATACTTCCAGTCGCATCCGCCTCGCTCGGCCAAAGAAGATCCGGAAAAACAGCAAGAATTTTTGGATGACACTCTTATGCCCTTGATTTTCAAGGCCCAGACAGGCGATTGTCATTTGTTCTTTGTTGATGCCGCACATTTCATTTTAACGCCCTTTGTCGGCATCCTATGGTGTTTTGCCCGGATATTTCCCCGTTTTCAAACTTTTGCACAAAACCTATTGACGTGAAGTATAGTTCCAAAGGCTATGGAAATACTTCAAAAAGCAAGTCCTCTCTGGAAAATTCTATCCGCACGCCGTTGGGATAGTACATCTCTATGCTCCCACTTCTGTTCATCCGATCTACTTCCAGGGCAATAAAGGCCGAAGCGGCAGACCGCACCCGGGCTAATTTGCGCCGCCAATAGTCCAGTGTATGTTCGGCTATGCCTCGCTCCCGGCAAAAGGCTTTTTTACTGCCTCCATATTGGGCATACGAGTCCAATAACGGGCGCATCTCTTGCGCTGTCCTTTGCTTCATCTTAGTATATTTGATGCAAGACAAAGATCGGTAGGCACAATCTACTAGGCAAGATGCGGTTCACAGATCGCTTACATGTGAACTATAATATTAAGCATCTTCATCGAATCAGCGTAACAGTCCCTGACCTTTGCCAGGAATCTCCTGTCCAGGGAAAAACAACAATATGCCAGGCATATACTCCCTCTGGAGCAATTTGCCCACTTGGAGTGCTTCCATTCCAATTAAAGGAAGGATCTCGGCTATAAAAGATTTTCTGTCCCCAGCGATTATATATACTCAAATCAATTGCTTTTATTCCACCTCCGGACATAAAAAATACATCGTTATGCCCATCTCCATTAGGCGTAAATGCATTGGGTATATACCATTTGGGAGACCAAACCTCAATATAAGTTACTGCTATTGAGTCTGCACAACCGATGGTATTGTCTGCTGTGAGTTTAACCTGATGACGGCCTGGTTCAAGAAAAGTATAACTGGGATTAGATAACTGACTTGTCGAACCATCACCAAAATCCCAGACAAAACGACTTGAATAAAAGCTCCTATTTTGAAATTGAACTTCTAATGGTCCATAACCCTCTGTTGGAAAAGCTGTGAACCCTGCTAGGGGCAAATTTGCTTCTACATATAATTCATACCAAACTGAATCACCTGGGCATCCAAGACTATCATAACCCAACGCCCATAAATATGTTGTTTGGTTAGGAATTAAAGAGATATTGGGTGTTATATCCCCCGTTGACCATAAATAGTTTAGCCCACCAGATACATCCAACTCTCCTTTTTGCCCTAAACAAAGACTATCTGAACCGTTAATGCTTACTGGGATTGGAGGAATCAACCAAACCCAAAGAGAATCCCTGGTCGGGCATCCAAGACTATCCCACCCCGTTACCTGATATAGTTGACTAGTTGGAGGGGAAGCCAATGGGTTAAAAATGCTGTCTCTTGATAAACCAATAGATGGTGTCCATTTATATCTGTAAGCATTTTCAGCCTGAAGTTGTGCAATACCACCATTGACACAAATACTGGTATCATTTCCAGCTTCTACTTGTTTTAAAGGCAATACCACAACCCAAACAGTATCAAATACCTGGTTGGTTCCAAAACAATCTTTAAGATCACGGCCTCCAACAATTATGGGGATGGTATCACCAGCCAGTTCGCATGATGGCCTCCAGCATATCTCTCCCTGAATAGGATTTTTTCCACTACTGCTTAGTTGTGCAAAAGGTGGCTTCATCGCTCCTCCTATTCCCAAAGAGGAACTGGCTGGAAAAAACTCCACAAAATCTGCTGAAGCGCTGTCAAAAAGACTGATAGAATAACAAAAACTATCAGCAGATTGAACAAATAAAGTATCATTTCCTGAGTTAGACCAACCACTCAAATCATGAGAAATAACAGGTAGCGTTCCTTGCGGAAGACATTCTACAACCTTAACCTGAAAATCTCTGCGATTCTCACTCAACAAAACTCCATTTCGGTACTCTCTGACAGAAGTAGTAAATACAAACAATCCTTCCTGAATAGGAGTCAAACTAATTAGCCCTGTCTGGGAATTGATGGAAAAGTTTCCCTGACCAAATGGAGTCTGAGCAGAAAAACCTGCCAAAAAATTAAGATTGTTATATGGAGGTGGCCCCATCGGGTTTTGGGGAATGACCGAAGCAAAATTGGCATGTGCTCCCCAGCCTGCACTATTTTGCCCTGTCCAGGGTGTTACAATTTCATAAGTTAATGAATCGCCATCCACATCTGTAGCAGAATAATCCAGATTGAATGGTTCGTTGTTACAGATGAATAATGATGGTAAATTTTGGAATTGAGGAGAATTGTTTGGTAATGTCCCCGGAATATGAGTTAACACACTTATTCCCTGATCAGAGGGAATATTAGATATGGCTTCATTACGGCAACAACGTGCCCAACTCAAATCATATCCATCTGGAAGAGGAGGGAGAAAAATAGTATCTATATATTGACCCATTTCCAGGCAAAGGTTGAGCGGTGATGCGGTGCAATTTGCATCATTGACGGAAATTGTGTCAGGGTTTTCAAAGGCAGGCTTTAGTGGATAAAAGCCCAACCTTTCTCCTGTATTTCCTGCAAAAACAAACAAAAACACAACCGGATCAAAGCCTACATTCCCATTTAAGCAGTCGCGATACATGGTTAATGTTACTTCATACTGATTTACCTGAAAATTAAGGCATCGGTATGTTAACTCAACGCCTGCAACATGAGAAGCAGATATAGAGGAGTGGATTCCCAATACCAGAAAAAAAGCAGACAGGATATATTTCAGTGTTTTCACTTTTGAATCAGCACTTTACCATACTGTATCTGATCACTAATCCGAATTTCATATATTATTAATCCAGTGGCTATTTCTGGGAGATTGATCCTGTTTTCACCATTATGAAGCAAAAAATCTCCTAAATTCCGCCCGGAATAGTCATAAAAAAGAAGTTGCGCATGGTGTATATCAGGGGGGAGATTTATATATAGGTATTCATTGGCAGGATTAGGATATAAACTAAAGACAAAATCATTATCTGGTTCTACAGATGTAACAGAACAAAACACCGGATTTTGAACATTTCCTTCACAGTCTGTGCGAATGAGGCGGATGTCTGACCATCCGTTATTATCAAATCCTCTGGTTAACAGCATAAAACCGCCATCACCTAACTCGACTCCATCTAACAAGTCCTCACCATAATCATCCCGTCTCCAGAGATTTGTGAAATTTTGATCATATTTCCCCAATCCTCTACCAATCATTACCATTTCACCAGTCGCTAAGGAAATAATTTTTTGCCCAAACATCGTGGTGTCCATATGAATAACATTTCCTAAGCTGTCTATTTCCATAACAAAATTCCGCCCCTTAACCAGCATTGTCTGACGGGAGCTTTGTCTTACATCCCATGTTAATAATGAAGTTGGAGCAAATTGTGTTGGATAAGGGAAACTCTGAGACCAATTCAGATTTCCGTCTCCGTTGATATTAAAAAAACAAACAGTGTCATCTCCATTATTTGGTCTACCAAGACCCACAATTAAATAATTTCCCCAGGGAGTTGAACCAACACCTTTTGCATCAGTCCGAACTTCACAACCATAAGTGTAATAACCTAAACTATCACCATTTTGATCAATTTTAAGGATAAAAATATCTCTTAAACCATTGGTTGCATAACTAGATGTTTCTCCTAATATCAAATAAGTAGAATCTACAAATGGAATAACTGACTTACCTTTATCAATTTCAAACCCTCCATATACACTATCCCATACCACTTCTCCTGAATCATTCACATGAACGGCATAAGGATCATCCAATTGAGCATCGAAACTAAAAGTTGTTCCCAATAAGATATACCCTCCATTCCATGCTTTGCATATACTTCCATCAAATTCACTGCGATTTCCTCCATACCTATCTTCCCAAATTATCTTACCAACAGAGTCAACCCTCAGTGCATATAAGTCTAACCCACCAATTGAATCTAGGCTCCGTCCTATAACTACAAATCCAGAATCATTTGTTTGTAAAACCTGTAAGCCTAAATCAGATGATAGTGAATTTGCATATGTAGTATCAAAAGTAACCTGTCCCCTTACTAAGTAGACTAAACTCAAAGTAAAAAGGGTCACCGTGAATATTCTTTTTGATCTCATATAAAAAATATTAGCACCAAGATTCCCTGAAATTACAGGGAATACTCTTTTGATATTTTTTGTTGTAAAAAAAGTAATCATTGATAATGCTGGAAAAATTTCATACTTACAAAAAGTGAATGAAAATTCTCCAGCAATTCATTAAGATTCATATTAAAACAGAGTACATACAACAACCATAATTAGTGAGAGAACTTTTGAGAAAATATACCTCCTTTTTCTCCTATTACTCTTAACAAATATGTCCCATTTGGAAATTCTCCAAAAGATATATCAATTACCCCCTCTTCCCCTTTCATAGTAAATTCTTTTATTAATTGACCATTTATCAGGTAAATAAATCCTTTAGCTCTATTTTCTGAGGAGGGTAGTTCAAATTGGATTTCAAGTACTGATTCATCCGATTCGAATAACAAAACACTACCTTGCCAATCAAGTAATTTTTTTCCTATAGAAGTATTCCAGATGGAAGCCTCTAATGAGTTTTCACAATTAATACGCCCATGGGCAAATTCCTCGCTTACCCCATTAGTATAAGTATAGGTAACCTTGTCTGCTCCATTCCTTATTTTATTTCTTATTTGGCTTGCTTTTAATGTAGGAGCGTCTTCAACAATCATTGCAGCAACTCCTCCAGCAACAACAACAGATCCCCATGTTGGATCTTGAAAACTTTCATAGGTACTACTACTTCCATCTTTCCATAAACCAGTAATAAAAGTGCCTGGGGATGCAACATCATAAATAGTTCCATAATTGGCACCAAAACTTGGGGCGTTTGTTGGTGTCCAATCATCAAGATAAGTTTTTAGTTCATCTTCAGGTGTAGATCCTATAACTCCTAAGACATACTCATTATAAGCTGCTGGATAATGGAGAGTTGTTGTCCCTGCACTATTTTCTTCTGCAGATGCTGGAGCAATTATAGTTATTCCATAATAAGTATTGGGGTTAAAAGTCTGGTCTGGTCGCCCAATCAAGGTAGATATATCTTTAACTGCCTCTTCAAAAGGAAAATAGTCTTGAGTTGTTGAAAAATTGGTAACAAGCACGTCTACAATTGTACCTTCATAGTGTATATCATATTCGGAAACCCGATAAAACGCTTCATAAACAGAGGAAAAATCTTGAAAATCAGCCAACACGGGTAGAATCTTGGAATTATATGCAACACCTGAAATCCCTGTTGAATTTTGCTTGGCTGCAATAGTTCCCCCAATATAGGTTCCAGAACCCTCAACAGATGCACCATAATATCCTGGAGTAAGACAACCTACTTGTGAATCCGAACAATCATAGCCAGGTAACTCATATTGACCACTTATATCTGTATGGCTTACAAAAAAATCATCATCCGCCATTACTGCAATCAAAATACCATCTCCACTTAACCCCTCATGCCAACACTCGCAGATGTGGGCATCAGCACCAGAAAGAGCCGATACTGAACCATTTATCCCATTTTGAAGTGTAAAACTTCCATCATTTTCGATTGCCCATTGTTCATCAAATAAAGGATCATTTACCTCGCAATTCTCACTTGGAGTTGTATTGAACTCACCATTTGATGGTTCTGAACTCTCAGGATATCCAACATCAGGTATTAACAAATTAGGAATTACAGCTCTTACAAACTCTTCTTCTTCCTCCTGTATTTCAACAGCATCATCAACAGGAGTATTATAGAATGTTTCCAGGTCTATAGTTGCCTGAAACATATGAAAATAACTTCCTTCAGACGATGATCTTTCAGGCAAATTATTACTTGGTGTATAATATGAAAGAAGATCATAACGATCCATAAATTCAGATATCTCACTTGTTGAAACATCAGGATCTTCAAAAGAAACAAATAGTACATCATCTACAATTACCCACTTTCCATCATCATAGGAAAGAGTGGGGTATTTCGTCACTGCTGGAAACTCTCGTTCATACTGACTTGAATTCCTGATAGTAATTATCTCATCTAATATATCTTCCTCTGATGCTGTTGGGGAGAAATATACTTCCATTATGCCATCTCTATGTGTTGAACGGTGATGCATATCTATGATAACTTCTTCATCATATGTACCAGTATAAGCTTCTTTTTCTACACATCTAAAGGCAAACACATCTGATTGAAGAGACCAAACGTCTTGATTTCCAAGAACATACCAATAGATTGAATCCTGCGAAAAAAGTGGTCTAGATGCAAATCCAGCTAAGACCAGGATTAAACATTTAATCAGGAAGGTTGTTTTAGTTTTCATATGGTTATAATAATTGGGAATTGTGAAATTATTCTGATGAAAACAGCCTTAAGCCCTTATTAGGGCTATTTGAGAGAGATTTTGACGAAATGGAATTATGATTAGCAGGAAAGCCTAATCTTTAAGGGGAAGGAAAATAGTGTCTCATCGAATTAAAATGTTTAATGTTGTAACTGTTTCTATTTAGTGAATAGGATTATTGTGAATATAGTGTTTTTTTTCAAGAAAAATTCATACTTCGTATATTTTTCTTAAAAATTTTATCTTATACCCTGTTTTTTCCCTTAGAAAGGATCACTCCTGATAAAGGACATCAAGTTTTGTTTGATTATACTCGCCTGCAAAAGGATTTGAGCAAATGAGTCGGTGAAAAGTTAGAAAAAAGATAGAGTAAGCAAGTAGATTTGTGTCGACCCAAACAAACAAATCGATGCTTACGCTCAAGATCAGCGAAGCCGATATTGTAACGGCAAGATACGAAAGAATTGCCCATCCGTAGCAAAGGATTCGAAAAAGAAGGGAAGTGATCTATGCAATTAGCCAGGGGTTGAAACGCGAGGAGGTGGCCGACCCGGATGCCGAAAAGGGAACGAGTAGGTTTTGTAAGGAGTGTTTTTAACCATATTTCCATGAAACAAACCCTGATTTTACTGATCTTTCTCGCAGTTTTTTTACCGGGAATAAGCCAGCCCATAGTTACCCGTGTTGTCGTGGACTCTGCCACCGGCGAGCCGATACCGTATGCGTATGTGTATCTTTCCAACGACCGGAGAACGGGCACACTCACCAATTCGGATGGTCGGTTTCGGTTACCTTTCGAATCGGGAACCGATTCGCTGGTCATTAGTCACCTGACGTATTTAGCCTTTAAACAACCGATTTCAAGCCTTCCGGGCGATACGCTTCGCCTCACCGAAAAAGCCCTAATGCTGGAAGAAGTATCCATTTACGGGGAAACCGGGGCGCATTTTTTTCAAAAAATCATGGATAATCTGGAAAAAAACCACGCCGTGGAACCCGCGCTTTACCATGTTTTTTTTCGATCGGCGCATCATGAAACCGATCTTTCGGCATTGCATATTTTAAGCGAATACGAGATGAAGGTATATTTCGATACCAACCACAAAGGCAATCTGAAAATCGAACACGCACGTTCCCGACCGTTTTCCAAACCGGGAGAGGCTCATTCTTCGGATTTGTTTGTCATGGAAGCAGCGGGGGTAGTATTTGATAATCTTTTTCTCTCGGAGTTAAAATGGAAACCTTCGGTTTTTAAGCGATTCACTATCGAGATCGTGGGGAGCACCCAAGAAGACGACCGAACCCTGCTTCGCTTGGATTTATCGCCGGTCCGGCCCGCTCGCGACAATGCCTACACCCTGTATATGGACGAAAAAAGTTTTGCCGTCGTGCGATTGATTACTTATTACAATGAGAGCCAAACGGCTTTTGAGGAACTGCGTTACCGGGAACTTAACGGAAAATGGTATTTGGCGTATTCCCAGAATCGGACACGTGAATCTGATTTTTACCAGAAATGGGATACTCAATCGAATTCTGTTCGGGAATGGTTTGCCCTGTTCACCTTACTTCCCCTCGAACCCAAAACGGACGAGTTTAAAGGTTATATGATTGTCGCCCAACCGGCAAAAGAAATATTGGGTAAATGGGACGATCCGTTTTGGGACCAATATAAAAATATACCCTTGCCCGAGTGGATGCAGCGGGTGGTTGAGGAAAAATGAACGGATGGTGGGAAGGTTTTATCAAACCGGTATCTTTTTTCTTAAATTTTTTCGTATAATAGAACCATGAACATTGAGCAACAGGAACAACATATTCTCTCTCTCGCTTACAAATTGCCGATTCTTCGGCGAATACGGCTTGCACTGACAATTTTGCAGGGTGTGGAACCCGGGCAAATTCCTGTGGATGTTTCTCATTCTGAGGTAGAAGTCAATGAATCTGAATTGGCTCAACGAATCCTGAATAGAAAACAAGCTTACCTTGATGGAAAAGGTAAAAATATCTCTCGTCAGGAGTTAATGTCGAAAATATATCAGGAACTAACCAACGAATCGTGAGTTACTCTCTGATTATCAAAGATAACCACAATTTTGGCGGTTGCTTATGGCCCCCGAGACCCTGAGTATTTGAAAAAACTTCTCAGCACGAGAAGATGAATCGCCCGGTTTGTTTATGTTCTACCTTTGAATAATCGGTTTTCTTCTTACCCCTCCGTCTCCTCCAGCATACGGAGGTAGCTGTCATACCGTGAGGCATGGATTTCGCCGGCTTCGACGGCGGCTTTTATTGCGCACTTCGGCTCATTGGTGTGGGTGCAGTTGTTGAATCTGCATTCGCTTAGCAATTCCTGCATCTCCGGGAAATAGTGACTCAGATCCGTTCGCTCAAAATCGGTGATTCCCCACTCTTTAATCCCCGGTGTATCAATGATATAACCGCCTCCGGCCAGCGCATGCATTTCGGCAAAGGTGGTCGTATGGGTGCCTTTGTTGGTGTATTCGGAGACTTCGGAGGTTTTAATGTCCAGATCGGGATCGGCCAGATTGATAAAGGTGGACTTGCCCGAGCCGGAATGCCCCCCGACGAATGAAACTTTCCCGCTCAGTAGTTGTGTGGCTTTTTCTTTATAACGGGCATCGAGTGAACTGACCTGTATGACCTCATAACCGATTTTGCTGTAAAGATTTGTGATTTCTTCCAGTCGCTCAAGTTGCTCCGGGCTGTGAAGCAGGTCTATTTTGTTGATCACAATTTTGGCGGGAATGTGATAGGCTTCTGCCACAACCAAAAAACGGTTGGCAAACCCAGTGGACGTGACGGGCTGGTCAATGGTAAACAGAAGAATGGCCTGATCCATATTGGCAGCGAGAATATGCACCTTGTGGGTTTGGGAAATGGCTTTCCGGAGAATATAATTTTTGCGGGGAAGGATTTCCTGAATGACCCCGGTCTCTCCTTCTCCCGGTTCGGAAAACAATACTTCGTCTCCCACGGCGACGGGATTGGTGGTATTAAGCCCTTCAATACGAAACTTTCCCCGAATAATGCAGTCGTATTGTTTGCCGGTTAGGGTTTTCACACGGCTGCTGGAACCCACCGAGCGAATCACGGTTCCCTGGATTAATTCGCGAGAGTCTGTCGTATTTTTCATACATTTTTCATTTTTTCCCCCACTCTGATTTTTTGCCAGAGATTCCGGTTTTTTTGCTGGGTTTCGGTGGGGGAATTTGTAAGCGCAAATTGGGGAATCAGGTGATAAAAACCGGCTTTTGTAGCGATTTTTCCGGTACAGAGGCGGTTGAGGTGGAAATAATGGATTTCTATTTCTTCGGCATCGGAAGTCGAAAAATAACGGATCAGGTCATTGAGATTGCCTTCTACTTTTATTCCGTTTATACTGATGATTTCGTCTTCTTCCGACAGACCCGCTACCCGCAGGGGGCTGTCGGGCAGGAGGTTTTCGACAAGGGTGTCTCCTTGTGGGTTTAGGGTGATTTTTAACCCCCACGATGCTTCGCACAGATCATCGGGTTGTACCATAAAAAGATCCAATCCCATAAATTCGCCTAACCGAACAAGGGCATGTTCCAGCGGATGAGTTCCGGAAATATATTTTTCAAAGAAGCTGCCAAAATCCTGCCTGCTGAAAGTTTCAATGATTTCTCTGTAATCACGGGCGGTATAACCCCGGTTTTGTTTGGCAATGGTATGATACATTTCCCGCATGACATCATCGAGCGAGTGGCGGTTGTCCGTAGCCCGGCGTATTTCAGCGTCAATAAGCATAGACACCAGATAACCTTTGGTGTAAAAAGAAATTCGCCGGTTGGGGGTTCCGGTTTTCTGATAACCGTTTACCCAACTTTGAAAACTTGCCTCTTCGAGGGAAATATGAGCCTTACCGCCCATGCGGTAGTGAGTCGCCACTTCGGCGTTTATGCTGTTGATCCATTGATGAATATCCCATATTCCGCCTTTCCATATCATCAGGTCGCCGTAGTAGGTGGTGACTCCTTCGGTGATGTAGTGGAGTTTTGAATAATTTTCTGTGTCGTAGTTGTAGGGAAACATATCCGCCGGGCGAAGGGCTTTGACATTCCAAGTGTGGAACAGTTCGTGGGAAGAAATTTCGAGCCAGGATTTATACATACCGGGAGTCATCAGTTGATGTCCGGGACCCATGGCGATTACGGTGGAGTTGTGGTGTTCGACTCCGTGCCGAAAATGTCCGGGCAGCATGACATAGAGGTAGTGATATTCATTCACCGGAAAATCTCCGAAAACGGCCATTTGTGCTTCGGTATAACGGCGAATGTCCGTTTCCATTTTCACCAGATCGGGTTTACATTCTCCCTGAAACCATAAATGTGTGGGAACGCTCGCGATTTCAAAACGGTGGTGAATCAGGTTTTTACCCGCCAGGAAAGGCGTATCCACCAATTGATGGAAATTTTCCAGCCGATATACCGGGCCTTCTCCGGAAAAACCTCCGGCAAGCTCATAACCTTCCGGGAGCAGAATCGTCAGTTCGCAGGGTTGCTCTACCGCTTCCGGCCGGTACATAAAAAGGTTTATTCCATTGACATAAATTCGATCTTCATCAAACCATGAACCCCCGGCATCGGCGACATTGGCAAAATAAAAATAACGGATGGTCAGCACCGTCTCTTCCGTAGAGACGGCTTCCCATACATGAGTGGAAACTTTTTCAATCGGAATGGGATTCCCTGCACGATCTTTGGCCGTAACGTCCGAGACATTTTTAGGATAAGCCTGGAGTTCATATCTTCCCGGCCGCCATTTGGGGAGAAAAAACTGCACAGTACCTTTATTTACTGCCGTTTCAATTTCTACTTTCACAAGCTTTTCCTTCGGTCGGTCAAATGAAATCGTGTATTTCATCATTATTTGTTTCCTCATTATGGTTGGCCCTAAATATAGGCAAAATTGCCCGTAAGAATTTTTCCACCGATTGCATTAAACGGGAATTTCGATTTTTTTTTCTAACTTACTATAATAATTAGTTTGAATAAATGTTTAATTTTTCCTAAAAACTAACCCTACCTATGAGATTACTACTTCTGGCACTGATTCTGGCACTTTTGGGTTGGATTGGTGGCGGATCATGGTACTGGGTGTGTAAGGTAAAAGGTCATTGCAATGACCAGATGGCGGAGACTCAGCTTTCTGTTGACAGCCTTACCCCTGATATTCCGGTTCCTCCATTTTTGGTTTCCTATCAGGGAAAACCACTTATGACCTTAGATGCCAATCTCCGTTTTCCCCGGTCCGGAGCCATTGCACGGGTTCCGATTGAAGTGAAAACCCGTCTCGATTCGCTGGCAACCTACCTGAAAAAACATCCTGACCAGGACATTGAAATCACCGGCTTATTTGCCACCGAAGAAACCAATTCTTCTACTTTTTCAAACCTGGGCCTTGCCCGAGCAGATTTTGTTCGGGAGTTACTTGCGTCAAGAGGTATTCCCGATGACCGGATGATCCGAAGTTTTGAGGTGGGAGAACTAACAGAAATGCCGTTTACTGCACAGGATACTCTTTTGGGAGGTATAAACCTGCGGTTGGTGGATCGTCAAATTGCGGCGACAGATAACAACTTGCCGGATACGACAGACTCACCGGAAACGCCCGGTAGCCCGGAAAAAAACAGGGCGGTAGCAACTCCGGTATTCGAAGCAAAAAACCTCTACTTCGACTTTAAAAGCTCCCAACTCAGCATGAATGAAGAAATCCGGAATTATATTACCCAAACGATTCAGTACCTGAATCAGAATTCCGGGAAAAAACTTCTGCTCACCGGCCATACCGACGGTATGGGTTTGGACTCCGACAACCAAAATCTGGGCTTGCAGAGAGCTGAGACGGTTCGAAAGTTTTTTGAGGAATTTGGGCTGGCTTCCCGCCAGATCACCGTCGCTTCCAAAGGCGAATCTCAACCCCTCGGATCCAACGAAACCGAAGAAGGTCGTGCGAAAAACCGCCGCGTCGAAGTGAAAATTCAGTAAATCTTTATCAAATCAAAACCACCTCCAAATATAATACCGCATGAACTGGCAAGGAATAATGGATGATCTGTCCGTAGCGCTAATTATGATGATTGTGGCTGCAATTCTCGGCGGTCTCATCGTATGGATCATCAAACAATGGGGGTACCGCACCCTCAAAGCCCGCTATGATCAAAAAGTGGGTGAATACAGCGACCTCTCCAACCAGCATACCCTGCTGATGGGAAAAAACAAAGACCTGAGTGCCAAATATGACGACATCAGCACCAAATACCTTGAACTGGAAGACAAGTTTGCCATTCAGAAAAAACAGCTCGCCGAATGTTCTTCCCGCCGAACCGAGCTTGAATCCGAAGTAAATCTTCTTGCTCCTTTCCGGCGGAAATACGAGGAAGTTTCCGCTATGTACGAAAATGCAGTAAAAGAAACCGATGACCTGAAGTTGCAGGTGAAAAGCCTGGAAGTCAAACACGAAGGTGCGCAAAGTGCGCTTAAGTCAGAATTTGAAGAAAACAAAAAACTTCGGGCGGAATTGCTTCATTTTCAGGCGGCAGAGCTTAAATCCAAAGAAACGGAAGCCAAACCCAAAGGAACCAAAGAAAAAGAAGCCGATGCATTGGAGCGCATTCGCGCCCGTGCACAGGAGGTCAATTTTGACCGGATCGGTCTGGCCTCTGCGGCGGATAAAGATGATCTTAAATTGATAAAAGGCATTGGCCCGTTTATCGAGAAAAAACTCAACAGCATCGGGATTTATACTTTCCTTCAGATTTCCAATTTTACTCCGGAGGACGAGGATAAAGTAAACGAAGTGATTGAGTTTTTCCCGGGAAGAATCCGGCGCGACGAATGGAGCAAACAGGCCATTGAATTTGATAAAGCGAAAAAAAATAAAAAATAATCCAATCCGGGTGACCTGATTCGTTTTTGTCAGTCATAAAGATGGAATCGAAAAATTGATTCCCGTTCTAAATTACAGGGCGTTTTCATGGCTGCATGAGGCTTTCTTTTCGAGGAAGCCTCATCTTTTTTTAGTGCAATAAAAAACCCCTTTCCGGGAAGGAAAGGGGCAAAGCCTTTTGATGTCGGAATAATCAATCTTCTTTACGAACGACTTCAATAGCAATAGTTGCTTTGACTTCTTTATGAAGATGGACAGTAGCCGTATATTCTCCGGTAGAGCGTATATCATCTACGATGATGGTTTTACGATCCACTTCAAGACCTTTTTCTTTCAGCTTGTTGGCAATCTGAATAGAAGTTACGGAGCCGAAGAGTTTTCCATCTGCACCGGCGAGCGTTTCAATAACAATTTTGAGACCATCAAGTTTGGCAGCTTCGTCGCGAGCCTGCTGTTTGATGAATTCTACTTTATGAGCCGCCTGGCGTTTCGTTTCTTCCATGGCCTTTTTGGCAGACTCCGTTGCCATGACAGCCAGTCCCTGAGGGATCAGAAAATTTCGGGCGTAGCCGGGTTTTACTTTCACCACGTCATCTTTTTCGCCGAGATTTCTTACCGGTTGAGTGAGTATTACTTGCATAATTTTCGGTTTTTACTTCAAATCATCGGTTACATAAGGCATAAGGGCCAGATGACGGGCGCGTTTAATCGCTACGGAAAGCCTGCGCTGAAATTTAAGGCTTGTGCCAGTCAGTCTTCTGGGTAGGATTTTCCCCTGTTCGTTCACAAACTTCAGGAGGAAATCAGGGTCTTTATAATCAATGTATTTGATCCCGGCACGTTTAAACCGACAGTACTTCTTCTGTCTTTGCTGGGTGCGGATCTGATTGACAGCGGTAGGTCCGATTACTGAATCTCTTTTTCCCATGATTATTTCAATTAACGGTTACCTTT
This sequence comes from Bacteroidia bacterium, assembly GCA_033764335.1. GTDB lineage: Bacteria > Bacteroidota > Bacteroidia > J057 > J057 > JAGQVA01. The sequence goes on from JANRJC010000049.1 coordinate 70,913, forward strand.
AGTTGCTTCTTTTCTCAGTCCAAATCCCTGCTCACGGCGTTTGTGATTGAACGCAACCGCGTGTTTTTCGAGTTTTACTGTCAAATGTCGGATGACCTGGTCGTCGTAACGGTATGCCTGATCCAGTTTGCCGATGAAATCTCCATAAGCTCTGAATTCAACATAGGCATAATAGCCGTTCGTCTTTCTCTCTATGGGGTAGGCTAGCCTGCGCATGCCCCAGTGTTCAATATTGAACACCTCCCCATCATTTTCCCTAATGAGGTTGACAAATTTGTCAACTGCCTTTTTGTGTTCAGCCTCTGGCAGATCGGGAGTGAGGATGAACGTTGTTTCGTACTCGTTTTTAAACGATTTTGGTTGAATATCCATCATAGGGTTTAGAAAATGGAGTACAAAGGTAGAAGATTTTTTACAAATGTCAAAGGTTCGATGAAGTTTGACTAATGTATTCCTAATTCTCATCTTTGCTGCTCAAAATTTTTGTGATGGAAAATCCCGGACAAGTCTTCGACATTATTGTAGTCGGTGGTGGAATTGTAGGTCTCAGTGTTGCTTATAAACTCCAACTCCGCAACCCACACCTGAATATTTTGGTGCTGGAAAAAGAAAATCAGCTTTCCCTCCACCAAACCGGACGAAACTCCGGGGTAATTCACAGCGGACTGTACTACAAGCCGGGTTCGTACAAAGCCAAAAATTGTGTTTCCGGACGGCGTGAGCTTGTCGAATTTTCCCGCACGCACCATATTCCCCACGATGTGTGCGGAAAAGTCGTGGTCGCCACACAGGAAAGCGAACTGCCTTTCCTCGAAAAAATATTTGCCAACGGGATTGCCAATGGAACCGAAGGCATTGAAAAAATAACCGGCGACCAGGTCCGGGAAATCGAACCCAACTGCGTAGGTATCGCAGGAATCTGGGTGCCCTGCACCGGGATTATTGATTACCCGGCTGTCGTACACAAACTCGCCGAACTGCTTACCGGTATCAACGAAAACAGCCGTGCCCTTACGGGCCAAAAAGTGCTTTCCATTGCCAAAGAAAGCGAAATTACTACCGTTGTTACTAACTGTGCTCACTTCAAAACGCGACATACTATTTATTGTGGAGGACTATTTTCGGATCGCCTGGCGACAATGGATGGGGTGGATACTTCTGCAAAAATTGTCGGCTTCCGGGGTGATTATTACGATCTGGCCGAACATGCACTCGGCAAAGTCCGAAACCTGATCTACCCGGTTCCGAATCCCGCTTTCCCTTTTCTCGGCGTTCATTTTACACGCATGATACACGGGGGCGTGGAATGTGGCCCCAATGCCGTATTTACCTTTAAAAGAGAAGGATACGGCAAAACCGATTTTAATCTTCGCGATTCCTGGGAGGCCTTAACCTACCGCGGAACCTGGAAACTTTTTTCCCGCCACTGGCGGTTTGGACTGGATGAATACCGCCGGGCATTCTCCAAACGGCTGTTTCTTCATCAGATTCAACGACTGATACCCTCCCTCGGCATGGAGGACATCGTGCCCGGAAGGGCAGGCGTGCGAGCAATGGCTCTCGGCCCCGATGGAAATATGATTGAGGATTTTAAAATCGAATATAAAGACCGGTCTATCCATATTCTTAATGCCCCTTCTCCCGCAGCCACCTCCGGATTGGCCATTGGTGAAGAGGTAAGCATTCTGGCCGAAGCAAGGTTTGGATTAAAAGTCTGATGGGAATTCTCCGGAATATTTGCAAAATTGAGCCATGAAAAAAAACACGAACCAGATGAACAAATCAAGAGTAGTTCTCACAGCAGTGCTGGTTTTTATCGGCTTTATTTTGCTGATAACCATCACCTCGGGTACTTTTATCACGATTCAGGCAGGACAACAAGGGGTATTGTTTAAAAAATTTAGCGGCGGGGTTGACGTTAGCCAAACCTATCCACCGGGATTTCATGTCATTGCCCCATGGAATACGATGGTCCGGTACAATACTCGCCTTCAGGAACTGACAATGAATGAGATGGAGGTTTTGGCAAATAATGGTCTTACCATTAATCTTGACCTCACCATTTTGTACAAACCCATTTCTGAAAAACTTCCGCAACTGCACAATGATATCGGGGAAGAATATGCCAATACCATCATTGTTCCCGAAATCCGCTCCGCCATCCGCGAAGTAATCGGAAAATACGATCCCGAAGAATTGTATGCCAGCAAACGGGACGCTATCCAGACCGAAGTAGCCGTCAAAATGGAAAAAGCGCTCAGTAGCAAAAATATCCACATGGACGCCGTGCGTATCCGGAATGTCGTGCTCCCCGCAACCATTCGCGATGCTATCGAAACCAAACTTCAGGCCGAGCAGGAGTCTCGTAAATATGACTTCCTGATTGATAAGGAGAAAAAAGAGGCCGAAAGGAAAAAAATTGAAGCAGAAGGCATAAAAGAATACCAGAATATCGTTTCTCAAAGCCTTTCCGACCGCCTGCTCAAATGGCAGGGCATTGAAGCTACCAAAGAACTCGCCAACTCCCAAAATACCAAAGTAATCGTCGTGGGAAGCGGCGAAAGTGGCCTTCCTTTAATACTCGGTGGTAACTAAATAAAGATTTGTAATCGAATTAATATGCAGGACTTTTTACCCTTACGAGGAATAGATTACGTTGAGCTGTATGTTGGAAACGCCAAACAGGCGGCTCATTTTTATAAAACGGCTTTCGGTTTTCAGTCTGAGGCTTATGCCGGCCCGGAAACGGGTATTAGGGATCGCGCTTCGTATGTGCTTGTTCAGGATAAAATCCGCCTTGTATTTACAACACCACTCCAGCCTACCAGCGAAATAGCCGCCCATATTCACATGCACGGCGATGGTGTAAAGGCAATCGCACTGACCGTTCCCGACGCTGCCAAGGCTTTTGAAGAAACGGTTAAACGTGGCGCAAGACCTTATCTTTTCCCCAACCGCTATGAGGATGATTTCGGAGAAATTATCCTCTCCGGTATTCATACTTACGGCGATACTGTCCACATCTTTGTGGAGCGTGATAATTATTCCGGTGTTTTTATGCCCGGCTACCAACCCTGGGTAACTTCCTTTAATCCGCCCTCCGCCGGACTTCGTTATATTGATCACATGGTGGGAAATGTAGGTTGGAATGAGATGAACCGCTGGTGTGAATTTTACCGGGATGTGATGGGTTTCTCTCAATTGGTTTCTTTTGATGATAAGGATATTTCGACCGAATATACTGCTCTGATGAGTAAGGTGATGTCCAATGGAACCGGTAAAGTGCGGTTTCCGATCAATGAACCTGCCGAAGGCAAAAAAAAATCACAGGTGGAAGAATACCTCGATTTTTACAAAGGCCCCGGCGTCCAGCATATAGCCGTGGGCACGGGAAATATTATTGAAACGGTACAAGAACTCACAAGCCGTGGTGTCGAATTTCTGCATGTGCCTACCAGCTACTATGACACGCTGGCGGATCGAATCGGACATATTGATGAGGAAATTCGCGATCTTAAAGAGTTGGGAATCCTGGTGGACCGAGATGAAGATGGTTACCTGTTGCAGATTTTTTCTAAACCGGTAGAAGATCGTCCCACGGTGTTTTTTGAAATCATTCAACGTAAAGGGGCGCGCTCTTTTGGCAAAGGCAATTTTAGGGCGTTGTTTGAAGCAATTGAGAGAGAGCAGGCGTTGAGGGGAAATCTCTAATCCGCTAATGGTATGGATTTGCTCAGCCGAAGGCAACTACAGTTTACCTCCCATCTGATGATGATTAGGCCGGTGCGTTTTGGTTTTAATGAACAAACCGCCGAAAGTAATGCATTTCAGCAAAAATCCCCGGCTCTTTCCTCCGCCGAAATTCAGGCCCGGGCTTTAGAAGAGTTTGATACTTTTGTGAAAATGCTGCGAGATGTCAGCGTTACTGTTACGGTATTTGACGACACTCCAGAACCCCATACGCCGGATTCGATTTTTCCCAACAACTGGATAAGCCTTCACCGTAACGGACAGATATTTATTTACCCCATGCTTGCGCCCAACCGACAGGCAGAAATACGATCCGATATTATTCAGGAAATGACAGCCCTGTATGCGAATCCGGAAGTAGTAGATTTTCGGAAATATGCAGGCCCCGGACAGTATCTGGAAGGAACCGGAAGTATGATTCTGGATCGGGCAGCAAAGGTGGTTTATGCCTGTATTTCCCCCCGTACTCATCCCGAACTTCTCCGGAAATTTTGCCAAAAAATCCAATATAGATTGGTTGAATTCCATGCTATGGATGAACATGGGCAGGAAATTTACCATACCAATGTGCTTATGGGTTTGGGCGAGGGTTATGCGGTGATCTGTCTGGAAGCAATTCCGGATGAGTCGGAAAGGCAAAATGTGATAACAAGCCTGAGGGCGGGTGGTTTTGAAATCATTCCGCTGACTTTTTTTCAAATGAATAATTTTGCCGGTAACCTGCTTCAGGTTGTCAGCCAAGACGGTATTCCCTGGGGCGTATTAAGCCGCCGGGCATACGATTCTTTGGATGAATTACAAAAGAAAACCCTTCAACATTATACCCGGATACTGGTCGTTCCGCTGGATGTCGTCGAAGTCTATGGCGGGGGCAGTGTCAGATGTATGATGGCAGAAGTTTTTCCCGAAGTGAAATAAAAACCCGATCTTTCAGACTTAACCTTTTTTTATGAAACCCCGGATTCTCTCGGAATACAATAAATTAAAAAAAGTCCTGATCCATACTCCCGGTGCCGAACACCGGCAACTCATCCCCTGGGAAGGCGATCATCACCTGATGGGTCCCAACCCTCGCGCATACCATGAACTTCAGCGCAATCACCGCGATCTGAAAGCCTTCCTTTGCCGCGAAATCGGGGAGGAGAATGTACTCGAACTGCGAACCCTGCTTGCCGAAATTTTTGAAAAAGCCGATTATCGCCTCCGGCTGAAAATCCTCCGCGATACGCTCCATGAAATGGCCGACGAGTACCTCGACCATCTACAGGCCCGTGGAATCAAACTAGAAAACTACGAAACCGAAGAACTGGTCTGCGATATGGTCGAGGGATATCCCCGGAAACTCACACTTAATAACGGGCGCCTGCCCAATATCATTATTCCGCCCAAACGAGAGATGATGTGGATGCGCGATTCCTCCGCAGTAACTCCCTGTGGTGTGGTCATTAACTCAATGGAGTCGCCCCGCCGCCTGCCGGAACCTGCGCTCGTGCGCTCCGTTTTCAAATACCACCCGATGTTTGACGAGGACTCGATTTTTCTGGATATGGTGGACTTCCTCCGTAAGTTGAGAGAAGACAATACCTGGTCCGGCCTGCGGGATCGCTACCTGATGGAAGGCGGAAATATTGTGATAATCAATGAGGAAGCCATCGCCGTAGGCGTTGGTCGCCCCGAATTTTTGTATTCTAACCGTACCACCCGCCCGGCCTTCGAATTGCTGGTAAAACATTTATTTGAAGCAGATAAAGCCGATAAAATCCGAAGGATATACCTGGTCAATGTCCCGGATTTGCGGGGGTTTATTCACTTGGACACGGTTTTTAATATGTTTGGTCCAAAGTCGGCCATCTGTATGCCTTATATCTTTGGTCACCCCGATCCTCCGGGTAATGAATCAGCAATTGAAGTGCTTCAGCACTTTGTGCGTTGGTTGCGGAGTAATATGGGCGTAAACCAGACCGACCTGAGCCGAATACCGACCACCCGCCATTTTGAAAATGCGGGTAAAGTGGAGGTTTATGACCGGGATTATATCCGGCAGAAGGGGCAAATTGTGCGATTGCCGCAACCTGCTCGTTATTTTTTGGATCAACTCGTGGAAGACAACCTCATAGACATGAACCGTATCGTCTGGATAGGCGGAGACCCGGAAGAAAGCATTACCCCCTACGAAAACCTGATGGACGCGCTGTTTGACCAGCACAATATGGCCGGGAATATTTTTACCACCGCACCTTACCGCGCAATCACCTACCACCGGAATCCGGTAACGGCAGACATACTCGAAAAGACACTCAAAACACTCAGTCCGGAAGGCCATCTGGAGCGCATGTCCTCTAATGAAATCCGCACCGACAACGGCGGCCCACACTGCCTGACCCTGCCGCTGCTGCGAGAGGAGTAGTTATTCCCAGGAGGCGAGAACGCAGAACTTGGTTTTTAAGGTGAACGGAAAAATAGAAGTGTGAGGTTGTATTCGTAGAGGAATGTTCATTATATTTGTGCGTTCACGTTTCGTGAACGTATGGAATAATCTGAACGAATATAGAAAGTTGGAAGAAAAAATAGTGCATACCGCTCTGGATAACCTCAAAAAAAACACGGGTATAGAGGGAATCTACATCGCAAACCCTCAAAAAAGTTTGGACGGTGAAGTGCATTTCACTTTTCAAAATGGTAGAGAATCCTTCACTGTGGATGTAAAAAAGGAAATCCGAAGCCACCAGTTGCCATTCATTGAAGACCTAGCACAGAACAACAAACATTTCCTTATAATAGCTAAAACTATATTTCCCAAAATAAAAGAAGCACTGCGAAAGCAAGGCATAGGATACCTTGACAGTGCTGGAAATATTTTTTTGCAAACCGCGAAACATTATTTATGGATAGACGGCCACAAAAATCAAAAAACAAAGGGCGAAAACCCCAAAAGAACATTCAACGCTACAGGGTTGAAACTGATTTACCTTTTTCTGGTGGACGATAAGCTTTTAAACCTCCCGCAGCGAAAAATTGCAGAGAAAGTGGGAATTGCGCTGGGCAACGTCAGCTATATTTTGAATGGATTAAAGGAGCAAAAATTTCTGATTCAAAAAGGAAAAAGGGAATTTCAAATCATCAATAAAAATGAGTTGCTGGACAAATGGATGATGGGTTTTGAGGAAAAACTGAAACCAGCTTTGCACATTGGCAATTTCCGCTTTGCTGGGACAGAAGACGAACAGAACTGGAAACAACTCAACCTGAAACACCATCAAACCTTTTGGGGTAGTGAACCTGCTGGTAGTATAATTACCGGTTATTTGCAACCTCAGATATTTACATTATATACAGAGGAAACATGGAATAACCTGATAAAAAATTATCATTTTGTTCCGGACCAAAATGGAAAGATCAAAGTGTATAAGAAGTTTTGGAAAGAAAACGATGGCCATGGAGAAACCATTGTGCATCCTCTGTTAGCTTATACTGATTTAATGAATACGGGCAACAACCGATGTATGGAAACTGCAAAAATAATATATGAGCAACTCCTCAAAAAAGACATATAGCGATCTATTACCTCCCAACTTCAAAGAAGTATTTGCAATCTTTGATAGGGTGTGCTATTATTTAAGAATTGAATATTACCTCATAGGAGCACAGGCAAGAAACTTTCATTTGCTTGAAAACGGAATTACACCAGGAAGAATAACGGAGGACATAGATTTTGCCGTGAGGCTTCCGGGATTTCCAATATATGATGAAATGCAGAACATGTTGGTTGAAAACGGTTTCCGGAAAGATATTGAGCCTTATCGCCTAATTCATGAAAAAACAGAAACAATGATTGATTTACTTCCTTTCGGAGAAATTGAAAGAGAGGGAACCGTGACTTTTGCTGAGAGAAAAACCGAGCTTTCGGTTATCGGAATGAAAGAAGTGAACGCATACACCATTGATACAGAACTGGAAGGACTTACTATTAAAGTTTCCCCACTTGAAGGAATTGTAATTTTGAAATTGATTTCATTCAGTGAAAAGCCGGGCAGAAAAAAAGATCTTGACGATTTGAGTGAGATATTAAGAAATTATTTTGAGATCAATCAGGATAGGTTTTATACTGCCCATCTGGACATGGTTGACGAAATCGAATCCACGCATTTTGTTCAGTTGGCAGGGGCAAGGCTGATGGGACGAGATATGAAAAAGATTTTGGTACTTTCTGAAAAGCTTTCAAGCCAAATAGAATCAACCATTAAAAATGAGTTGACAGAAAAAACAGGGAGTATAACACAATACTTTCTGAGCGAGAATATTTTTGAAGATTACGAACTGATAAAGGATATTTTTGCCCAAATCTTAAAAGGAATTAGTGAATAAATATTGAGGAAATATACTCAACCGCCCGTCGTTTGCGAATTTTTCGCTCATTTGCGAGAGACTTTTTTCGCAAACCACTTGTGTTTGAGTATACATGTGCTTTTCCTGTGCTTTCCTGCAACTTTCTACATGGTTCCGGTTACACCACTTCCAATCAGCATTTTGAATACGCCGCCAAAATATTTTCTGGATCAGATCGCTGCTGCGAGAGGAGTAGTTATTCCCAGAAGGCGAGGATTTCGCGGGTGACCCGGATCGTTGCCTCTTTCAGCGAAATAAGGGTATTAAACCGATCCATCAGTTCCTGATGGGTGTCCTCGTCCATGTATATAGACTGAGTATCAATGACGCCATTCGGCCCTTTGGTAATCACTTTCCAGGAAAGTTTGCCAAGATTTTCGGTAGAAAAAATTTCGATTAATTCTGACTGTTCTCTAACGGTGGGATGTTGGATATTGGTAACATACACCCCACCGCTGTTATCCTCTCCATAAAGACCAAAATGTCTTTTGATGATTTTGATCTCGCTGGGGTCGGGCTGATCGGAATCAATCAAAAAAATCCGGTGCATTTTCCCTCCGGCGTTTATAAATTCCCGGATTTTGAGTTCGGAAGAATTGCCTTCTGGCCAGAAATATTTTTCGGAAGGAAGGGAACTTGCGAAAATGCCACAGGTTTCACCGGCATAGGCTGTAAGTAACTCGTCGTAAAAAATCCGAAAGATTCCCGTATGTTCGGATTTAAGGGTGATCTGGTTATCATTAGTAAATTCTGATAAAATATCTACTAGGCTAGTGATAAATCCTTTATGGGTGCGTTGGAGGTTTGGATTAATCTGTCCGGAGATATTGTTTTTCAGGTTGCTGAAAAATTGCTCTTTTGCTATTTGCATTGTAGCACTATCCAACTTATTGATTTTTCGGACCAGGATCGGATTGGAAGCATGGAAATTTAGGTAGGAAAATATTATTTGTTCTTCGTCAGAAAGTATTTCCGATTCTTCGATAAGGCCTGTTTTATAGTCGTCCCAAGTGTGAGATTCTATTCGCCTAAGAATTACGGCATAACTCATGGGCAAATTCATGCCCGTGGAAATTGCCGAAGCACTTCCTGATATATAAGTTAAGTGTTGTTTTGTTTCGCTGTCTATGGCTTTAAAATGAAAACTAAAATAATCTTTACTTTCCTGAAGCTCTTTAAGCTGAATGTGCAGGGCATTAGACGAAAAAGAGGTAAATACAGCCGGGTAGATTTTCTTCTCAAAGGTTTCATAGTGAAATTTCACCCCTTCTGTGGAAAAATTAATACGAGCTTTGTTTCTAACCAGCCGCTTACTCCTGCTATGAATAAAATAAACCAAGTAATCTCCCTCAAATCGCCGGTCTTGATATTTTTCCGCTGGTTTGAGGAACATACTTGCATTTTCATGTTCCCCTAAAAAATCAGTTACACTTGAGCTTACCTCTTTGGGGTTGTGTATTCTTTTGGTATCATCCTCTTTGAGTGGGGTGGAGGATCGGATAAGAATTTCTTTCCCTGCTACAGGATAACTGTTTTCATACAAAGACATTCCCAGGCATTTGATCTCCTCGGGAAAGGGAATATGAGGCCCTGTTGCAAGAGGTGCGATATAACTCCTTTTGTTCCTAATTTCGCCCGTTTCCCACATCGTAAAAAAGAGATGTTTTCGGATATAAGTAAGCTCACCCTCATAGGTTCTTCCATTCGCTCCATATCGGGTGGCTCTGAGTTTGTTTCCCTTTTGTTGAAAATGCCAGACGTTTTGATAAATGACGTTTTCGTCGCGGCTGAACATATTGTAGGAATACCACCAGGTATCATAGAAAGGCGTTAATTCCGAAACGAATTCATATTTTTTATTTTCTTCCCGTATTTTTTCCACGGTTGTCAGACCCGACATGGCAGAGGTGATTCCGGGTTGGGCTTGGAGGAAACGTGAAATTTGTGCCTCTACTTCTTTATGTAAGTTTAAAAAATCATCTTTCACAATCACTCGGTGATAGCTGATAGGGTCTTCTTTTCCGTCCACCACACAGGAAGAAATACATTGGATAATGTCAGGGGCACGGGTAGTATCTATTTTGGCGATGTTGTAGATATCCTCTTTGTCGTTGTAAAACCGCATGTATAGACGACTGCGTTTAATACGTGCTTTTCCCTGATAGTCAAAGGTTTTGGTATAATCATTCCATTTGTATTCGGCTTTCAAAATATTATAATCGCGCTTCAAATCGCTGCCGATGTAGGGATAGGATAAATGCAAATCAACCTTTACTACCGGTTTTGTCGGATCTTCAAAATCTGGCCGGAAACAGATATAGTCCCCTGCCAGCGATTTGAGAAATTTGTCCTCTTTTTCAACGCTAGGCGCAGGCGAAAATGAAGTACGTTGGGGGTGAAGCTCTTTTTTGGGTTTTTCGAGGAAGATGGGGATGATGGATTCATCTTTTTCCAACACACATGCCGCGTTATGGATATTTTCTATTTTTTTTCTGCTTGAGAGATTTTTAGGTTTCGTATTTAGTTCAAGGTTTCGAATTCGACTGATATCTGTTGGCGTTATTTTATTTTCAGAAACAGCGGTTAAAATTTCGGTTAAGGCCTCGGCAGTAAGTTCTGAATATTTCTCTAGAGTAGATTCCACAATTCGCTGAATCTCTTTCAAGCGGTTTATTTTTTCTTCGTAAGACATAAGTATGTCGTTCGTTGAGGGCTTTGGGGTTCAGCAATTTCATGAAATTTCGTGAAATTGCAAATAAAGATTTATTCAACCATTCTTAATGAGGAAGATTTTTGGGAACCGAACCATTTTATTTCCTACATCCGCAATCAGTCAATTTGAAATTTCAATAATGGATATTTGAAATTTCTGCAATGAAAGAGTGAAATTTCACTAATGTTGTTATGAAAATCCCTTTTTTTAAATCTTTTTCGTATTCCTTGTATAAGCAAAAAGCTTTGAAATCATACCCATTTAACCCTAACCCCTTGTATCATGAAAAACTTTATACAAAAATTCTTTGAGTTAATAGGGATAATCGTACACCCTTTTCTGATGGAGAGAAAAAAACGTGCGATAAAAATGGTTTCTTATTCCTGGTCAAATGATGATAAGGATGTACGGAGGACACACACTTACGAAAAACCCCTTATCGAGTATGTTGGATCTGTACTGAAAACTTTCTGTAATCTGGGATGTACAGGTATCGTTGTTGACAGGTGGGGGCGAAAAATAGAAGCATATAGCAATCGGGGGTTTATCAGAAAAGGAAAATATGTACTTGTCGTGGATATTTGGGGTACTACCGGGTTGGTTGTAATCGAAATACTCGACCCATTACCGCATCTATTAACCTGAAATCCCAACCCTTTGTGCATTAATGGAAATTTCGCCGTATCTTACAATCAAAAATAGCCAAAGCCATGCGTTCAACGGTAAAAAATATTCCTGCTTCTCTCATCTACGAAATGGTTGATGGGCAGCCCATATTTTACCGGGGGTATAAATCGGTAGTAAGCGGCGAAAAATCATCCGGTGAAATTAGGGGAAATAGTTATCTACAGGCTTTACTGGTGACGGAACTGGTAATCTGGCTGCGAATGACATTGGGTAAATCATTTCAGGTACTGGGCAGTGAGTTGGGGTTGCAGTTTTCTCCCAAATCCTGGCGTGCAGCAGATATTGCGATTTTCACCAAAAAACAATTGTCCGGCATCGCCAAAACCAATAAGTACCTAGACATTCCGCCTCAATGTGTTATTGAAATTGATACAATGGCTCAATTGCCGGATGAGTCGGCTCCCTCCGACTATCACTTCCGCAAGAAGGATGATCTCCTGGCATTTGGTGTGGGAAGAGTAGTATGGATTTTTACCGATTCCCGCAAAATTTTAATTGCCGAACCTGGAGACGACTGGCGAGTAACTTCCTGGTCGCAGGAAGTTGAAATTTTTAATGGCCATAAGCTGATTTTAGACCAATTTTTAGCAGAATTGGAATAAAAAAGGCAGAAAGGTGATGCCTTCAAATTTTTACGCTCCGAGTTGAGGAAGTCAGACGATTCCCGTTTCTCCTACCAAAATCACGGATGATTAACAAGCAGCTTTAAGGTAAGGCAAATGCCATGATTGAGCCTGAAGGATTTTCTTTAGTCCCGCCTACCGAAAGAGCTATGTATTGTTTTCCTTCCACAGCATAAGTACAAACATTAGCGTTATTAGGAGCGGGCAATGTTGTCTCCCAAACCAATTCCCCTGTTTTCTTGTCAAAAGCCCACAGTTTTTGATCGGCTGCTCCGCTGATAAATACCAAGCCACCTGCTGTTACCATAGGACCTGATCGTCCAAGCAGACCTGTAGGGGGGCCTCCTTCTTCCTGCAATTTTTCGTCATTACCCAAGGGTATTTGCCACTCATATTCACCGGTGGAGAGGTTTAAGGCGTTCAAGGTTGCCCACGGCGTTTTCAAGGCAGGGTTGCCGCTCGGATCACTCCAGGTCCTGTAAGGGGTAATGTTCATGTACCTTACGGGTCTTTTTTCACTGCTGGATTGTGGCTCTTCTGCAACAGCGTTTTCTAAGTCATACAAAAAAGCCATTATCGCTCTTTCTTCACTCGCCGTTAGAACACCTTTGTAACCCGGCATTTGACCGCCGCCCTGGCGTATTTTTTCAAGTGTTTCCTTTTCGGTTGTTCTATTTTTTATGCCTACCAAAGAAGGGAAAGTTGGCGAAATTCCTTCCCGTTCGGGACCATGGCATGCTCCGCAATGTTTGTCATAGACAACACGACCTTGTTCAAGCAGTGAGTTATTTTGGGCGGCAAAATGTTTATCGGCATCTACGATAGTCTGTATTTCGGGTAGATTGTTCCCTCTGATGTAGAGGTAGGTGGTGTTAGGGTCAAAAGCGGCTCCGCCCCAATTGCCTCCTCCTCTTGTAGCAGGTAATGCTAATGTGCCTTTCAAATCGGGTGGGGTGAACAGGCCTTCATAGCGCACGGATCTGAATTTTTCCAGAATTGCTTGATGGTCTGTGTCAGAATAATGGGTTAAATCATCTTCGGTCATGGACTGTTTCACAAATGCTTTTGGCTTCAACGGAAAGGGCTGCGTGGGCCAGGCCTCTTCTCCTGGAAGATTTGAAGCAGGCACTTTTCGTTCTTCAACCGGAAAAATGGGTTCACCCGTTTCTCGATCGAGCACGAAAACAAAACCATGTTTGGTAATCTGTGCTACCGCCTCAATGTCTTTTCCATCTTTTGGGATAGTCACTAAATTAGGGGGAGCTGGTAAATCATAATCCCAAACATCATGATGCACGGTTTGAAAATGCCATTTATAATGACCGGTGGCCGCATCCAAAGCCAAGATGCAATTGCCGTAAAGATTGGCACCTACTCTATCTGCTCCATAAAAATCATAAGAAGGAGAACCCAATGCCAGAAAAACCATTCCTCTTTCGGAATCAATACTCATACCCGCCCAACAGTTTACCCCACCTGCATATTTATAAGCATCGGGAGGCCATGTTTCATAACCCCGTTCACCCGGATGGGGTATGGTATGAAATGTCCAGGCAAGCTCTCCGGTCTTTACATTATAAGCACGGACATAACCCGGAGGCGCGCCATAAAAATCGGGCAACCGTGAACCAATGATAATGAGATCATTGAATATACTGCCGGGGGTTGTCAATGTGACCGAAATTTTATCGGGGTCATCTCGCACGCCCGCGTTAAGGCTCACTTTCCCATTTTCGCCAAAAGAGGGAATCAATTTGCCGGTTCTCGCATCAATGGCCATTAAGTAATTGCCAGCAGAGTATAAGATCCGTTTATCATTTCCCTCTTCCCAATAGGTAACACCTCTGCTGGCAGCACTTGGTTCGTCTTCCCCCAAAGCTTTAAAAGCCCAAATCTGTTCGCCTGTTTGGGCATTGATCGCATACACCGATTGTTTGGAAGAATTAGCGTACATCACCCCATCAATTATAATGGGGTTACTTTGACTCCCTACCGGCTCCTCGCCCTGTGGCACATCATTGGCTTGGAAAATCCAGGCATTTTGTAATTGATTTACATTCGACACATCAATCTGGTCCAGCGGAGAATAACTCGTGCTCTTTTCATCTGCCTTGTAAACAGACCAGGTACGCTTGTTGTCAATGCTCTTTGTGTCATTTTCTGATTTACAACCCGCAATCCAAATAGAGGACATCAGAACCATGAGGTAGAAAATGTTTTTATGAAGCTTTTGTTCAACCATATCAGTTTGTTTAAATGAAATACTCATAGCAGACTTGATGAATTCTCTTACTGTCCTAGAGTAAGTAGGTTTGACTTCAGCGGCTAAATACCCCGTGATTGCAGAATATCCCGCTGCTTAAATGCTTTTTCAATCACATTAAATCTTGCTTTTCGCGGATCGGGCTTGCTGACGGGTTTTCCCTCTAACTCAATATCCAGTATTTCTTCTTTTTGAGTATCGTAAAGAGGCCAAACCGGCAGACCCTTACCATTAGGATTACCTGTTTTGGCAAAATTTGCCCAATAGGTATTCATGATTCTCGCTAACTCTTTCTCCTCAGGTGTTGCCTCAGCCGGGGCTCCCCATCGGGCATTGAGCGTATTGAATACAAAAGAAACTTCCGATCCGTGACCGGCACCATACGGAGCCCGTTCCCTTATTGCGGCAGGGACGTAACCGAATTGATACATGTAAGCGGGGTTGTTTTTCGCTACAAAAGCTCTTGCGGTCATCCGTGCGGGCTCACCCCACACCCAGTCGGTGTTAAACTTTGTGAGTACTTCAGTGAATTCTTTATTGCCCTCAGGATCGAAGGCAGCTTTAGCCTCCGCTTCAAGTTCGCCAAAAAGTGCAAATAATTCTTCCTTTGACTTGCTGGTACTAACAAAGGCTCCGCCAATTTCAGCACTGCAATTTCCGATGATGAGTGGAACACGGGCCTGCCGGCCTGCCTTGTATGCGGTCTCTGCTGTTTCTACCACCATTTTACCATCGAGGATCGGCCCTGAGTAGATTCGAAGACCCGAGCTATCATTTTCCTGACCTCCATCCACAATTTCTTCCATGCTCAGAGAGCGGAGTTTTGCCAATGCGGACGCATCGGTGCCCTCGATCTTATGTTTGCGGGCAAAGTTTATCCCAATTGTTTCCGCAGAAACCGTGTAAAGAGCATCAGCATTGTCCTGCCGGATCGGCCTGCCGGTAAGAACACCGTCACGGCCTCCCCCCGATTCACTGATGGCCTTATGGAAAAGACCTTTTGCAGCGGGTATTGTTAAAAGTGAATGTACCGAGACCCCACCTGCAGAAAAACCAAAAATCGTTACGTTATTCGGATCGCCCCCGAAGGCGGCAATGTTTTTCTTTATCCACTTCAGCGCGGCAATCTGGTCCATATAGGCGTAACTGCCTTTCATTTCTTCCGGATGTTCATTGCTCAATGCGGGGTGCGCAAAATGACCTAGCCGGCCAAGTCTGTAATTGATCGTTGCCAAGATGACACCTTGTTTGGCAAAGGCATCTCCTGCCGAGCCAGGTCCGGAGCCGCTACCCCCTGTGAAACCGCCTCCGTGGATCCAAACCATTACTGGCAATTTTGATTTCTTCGTAGCGGTAGCCGGTGCCCACAAATTAAGAAAAAGGCAATCTTCGGAAATGATTGCTGTGGAACCCGGCCAGGCTCGCTGTGGGCAATTAGCACAATCCTTGGTTGCATCACGAACTTCCTTCCATCTAGTTACCGGTTGCGGTGGTCTCCAGCGAAATTCACCTACGGGTGGCGCTGCATAGGGAATTCCTTTGAAGGCCGTGACATCTCCGTCTTTTACTCCGCGCACGGTGCCGGAGACTGTTTTAACTTCGGGACCTGAACTTTGTGCTGCTTGTTGGGCACTTAAAAAACTACCTATAAAAAAAAGTAGCGTGATTCCAATTGATCGTTTTTTCATCTCGGGTATGTTTAAGATCGTTTCTGTATTTAAATCACTGATTAAGTTTTCTACTTGTAGTCACTTAATGATGAAGGGCAGCGAGGCTGCTGTTCGAAGATGCAACATGGCCGTGTGCGCACCTGTCCCTTCGAATTTTATATTTTGTCTTTAAAATCATTTACAAAAGGTTGATTATAAAACCGTTTGCCCATGTTTTTATATAATGCATTTGCCACTGCTCCCAAAACTGGCGGAAAGGGTGGTTCGCCTAAGCCGGTTGGATCAATATCATTTTGAATGAAACTGACATCAATTTTTTTAGGCGCTTCCCGGAGCCGGATCATTCTGTATCGGTTGAAATTGTTTTGTTCCGGAGCACCCTCCTTATGCGTTAACGCGCCATAGAAGGCATTCCCTATTCCATCCACGACAGCACCTTGCACCATGTTAATGGCTGCATCCGGATTAATGACCACACCACAATCCATCGCACTGAAAACCTGCTCAACATACGGTTGACCATCCTTTAGTACGATATCCACCACATGAGCGGCATACGAAGCGTGACAGAAGTAAGCAGCCACGCCCCGGCTGTATTTATTATTTTCCGGATTATTCCATCCGGATTTTTCTTTCACCAACTTCAATACGCCTGCATATCGGTCAGCATCGTAATCGTTTCGCTCACCAACCGGTTTTTCTTTGGCTCTATTTAAAAGTTCGAGTCTGAAATCGATGGGATCCTTGCCCATGAGTTCTGCCAATTCATCTAGGAACGATTGTTCGGCCGCTGCATTGAAGTTTGATCGCGGGGCGCGGAATGCTCCGATCGTGATGTTGGATGGGATCGTCCAGCCTTCCGCGAGGTAGTTATCCACTGCACCAGCCGGAAACCGGTTTGCATGGATTGGATGCTCCGGAATGCCGCCACCCTTAACATGAAAGGCGATTAAATTTTTATTGGCATCCAGCGCAGCACGATAGGTAGCCGTATACATAGGGCGATAAATGCCATAGGTCATGTCATCTTCACGACTGTAAACAAGTTTGATGGGAGCCTTCATCTTTTTTGAGATAAGAGCTGCTTCTACCACATAATGGCCGTAGGCTCTGAGGCCAAAACCTCCACCCATCCGAGTCATTTGTATTTCAATTTTATCAGCGGGCAGATTTAAAATTTTTGATATTGTAGGTTCTATCCAACCCGGTGCCTGATGAGGTCCTATCAGCAAGGCTTTTTCATCGGTAACATGGGCGAAGAAATTCATAGGCTCCATACAGTTGTGCGCCAAAAAGGGAGCATTGTAGGTTCGTTCTAAAATCTGCGCTGCATTCTTGAATGCGGTTTCAGGGTCTCCGTCTTTTCGTAATTGTTGCGATGGCATCTTTGCGTATTCGGCCATTTTTGCCAAATGCGTGCTGGTGCTTTCAAGCCCGGCAGGAATAGTAACTTCTCTTTTTCCGCCTCTGCCTGCCATTGTTTCCTTCGTGTCGCTGATAGGTTCCCAGATTACTTTTAGTTTTTTTCGGGCATTCATAACTTCCCACGTGGTATTGCCCACCACTACCAGCAAATCATTAAATGTTCGTGTATCGAAACCACCCTGTTCGAAATCGTCTTCATACAATTTCAAGCTGAAAACATCTTTGATGCCAGGCATTTTCAATGATTCAGATGCATCAAAAGATTTGAGTTTTTTTCCGAACGCGGGTGGGTGTTCAATCATGGCAATCAGCATTCCTTCATAGGTATGGTCCAATGCAAAAAGAGGTTTACCGGTTACAATGTTCAAACCTTCTACATTTTTTCGGGAACTTCGCACCAAATTGAAATTCGTTACATCTTTTAGCACTACCCCTTTTGGTATGGGAACGGCGGCAGCCTTTGATGCAAAGTCGCCATACGTTCCTGATCTACCACTTTTTACATGATAGAGCATCCCGGTTTTTGTTGTCACTTCTTCCACTGGTACACCCCAGGTTTGTGCTGCGGCCTCTCTCAACATTTGACGCGCTGCGGCACCTGCCTCCCGGAGTGGTTTCCAATACATCCTGACTGAATTGCTTCCGCCCGTAAATTGCGGCCCTAATTTCACATTGTCATGCGGCCCCATTTCTACAACTAATTTTTCCCACTCCACATCTAATTCTTCTGCTACAATCATGGGGAGTGAGGTCATTACATTTTGTCCAAATTCTGGATTAGGATTAAGAATTTTAACAATATTGTCCGGGGTAATTTTAATATAGCCGGTTATTTCGTTCCATTGTTCCGAAATATTTTTTGTACTGATTTTATCGTTAAATGTGAATTTTGCCAATCCGCTAAAACTAATCATCAGACCACCACCAGTAAGTATTGATGATTTTAAAAATGACCGCCTGCTCTGTGAAGTTTTAATCTTTTCCATTGTTAATTCTTTAGTTTATACTAATGGTATTTCGATCAATATTATTTCTATTTAGCTGCTGATTTGATGGCATTTTTTATTCGTAAATAGGTTCCACACCGGCAAATATTACCAGACATTGCAGCCTCGATTTGTGTATCAGTCGGATTGGGGTTTGTTTTTAACAAGGCGGCTGCAGTCATGATCTGACCCGCTTGGCAATAACCACACTGTGCTACATCATGCTCAAGCCAGGCTTTTTGAACAGGATGATCGCCATTTACGGAAAGACCTTCGATCGTTGTGATTTTTTTATTCGCAGCAGCCGATACGGGCAACGAACACGATCGCACAGCATTACCTTCGAGGTGAATGGTACATGCTCCACATTGTGCAATACCACATCCATACTTCGTACCCACGAGATTCAGGTGCTCGCGGAGAACCCAAAGCACAGGAGTTTTAGGGTCTATATCTACTGTCTGTTGCTTGCCGTTAATGTTTAGGTTAATTGTTGCCATTTGGGTATTTGTTTCTATATGTATATCATGAGTTATTTATTGACTAATGGTTAATGGCATGTGTATCCCGCACACTACTAAATGTGAGAGCTAACAATTTCCAATCCTTCTTTTGCTTTTTATAGACTTCCGTTACGGTGAACTCGGTGACCACATCATTGCCCCGCACTTCTGCAGTGAGTGTAATACGGCTCCATGCGATGGCGGTGTCATCGCTTACTTCAATAGCGACATCTTTAACATCAGCCTTCTTATACCAGATACTTCCCGTTTTGATAATTTCAAGCTCCTCGTCTTTTTTCCAGGTCCCGCTCATGTGTACGAATTTTGACTCATCATGGAAAAGTGGAGCAAGTTTGTCCACATTCTTCTCAGCCATCCATTGCCATTTTTCCTTAGAGAGGTTAATGATTTCTTGTTCTGCGTTAGAATTATTCTTTTTAGTTGAACCTTGAGCGTAAGAAGACATTACGCTCACTATTAAAATACAAAGTCCGGTTATTGATTTTTTCATAGTATTCTATTTGTTTAAATTTTTACTGGTCTAATTTCTTTTCCTTCAGCCATTTCGACATCAGATCCGCTATTTCAACGTTATTTAGATCGGAGAATGGGAAATGTGTATTGCCTTTTATTCCGATCTCCGGTAAGTGGACTACCGTAACATCACCGCCATAGTGATTCACTGCGTCTCGCCAAAGTTTCGCCATCTCAAGACGGGCACGCCATCCGTCCGCTCCGGGATTGGGATCAGGTTTTGTTGGGATAAAATCTCCGTAGTAAATGATAATGGGAATTTTGGTGAGTTTCATAAACTCATCCATCGGTCGGCCAACGGCAGCGACAGCACCAGACGAACTTTCGATAGGTGAAGGAACTTCTCCTTCCGGAAAGATGAAACCACTCCCCGGCTCGTATGAGATGATTGCTTTTATATTACTATTCTTAGTTGCCGTAAGCCAACCAAATCCACCGGAGTGGGAGTGAGTAACAAGAATTCCCTCACCTATCTTGTCAAACAGTTGTGAAGTGGCATCAGAAATGATTTCCGAATCGAACCCCCCAATATTTGGCAGCATTTGCCGGAAGTACTGATTGAGCGTCTCCGGATCTTTCGAAAATTGGACACCTGGAAAATACTCTGGCCAAATCCCCAGGCGGAAGGTGCCAAACCACATCTGCTCATCGGGTGTGGGGACGATTGTTACTGAATCGGTACTCCGTCCTGCACGGCCTCTCCGGGGTTGATCAATCATGTAAACGCTGAAATTCCGTTTGAGAAAAATGTTCTGAAAACCTTCACGCCCGTCAGGCGTCGTCTCCCAGGTTTTTGAAAATTGCCCGATGCCATGCCAGAATACAAGTGGCAATTTCTTTGCCTTTACCGGTATCTGATAAAATACATAGGCATGGTCACCATGAAATGTCTGGCCCTCTGGAGTGCGCTTGATAGGGTCAAACGTTCCGGGGTTTGTGATCACCGTACCACCCACAGCAAAACTACCCTGGTCTTCTATTATTATAGACTGTTTCTTTTGCGCATGAACGGTGAGTGATGATAACAAGGCCATTATGAAGAAAAATATTTTGGAAGTTTGGTATTTTACAGCCATGTATTTCTAAAATCAATTCTCTTAGCGATTTACTTTGTGATCTAATTGCAGTACCAAAATAGCACGCTTTCAGGCCCGCAGACTTATACAGATTACTGTTTTGCCTACCAAATTCACTGATCCCCCTGCTTTTTATCGGATTCAATCGCAGAACAGCTTAAATTTGAGCTAAACGCGAGAGAGTTATGGAAGATATCTTAAGGTTTGATACCATCAGTCAATACAATTTATTCAACAATCATGAGACACTACACCCGCTGGTCAGTGTGATTGATTTTTCGAAGGCTGCTCCACGGCGATTACGAAAAACCTATTTTGGTTTCTATTTAGTCTTGCTAAAGGATGTTGAATGCGGAGATCTGCGCTATGGAAAAAACACGTACGATTACCAGGAAGGCACCCTGATATTTCTTGCTCCTGGACAAATGCTGGGTGCTAATGGAGGGGAAGAGTTGTACCAACCCAAAGGGCATGGAATCGTTTTCCATTCTGATCTGATCAAGGGAACCGCTTTGGGACGCCACATTGATGACTATACCTTCTTTAGCTACAATATGAATGAAGCACTGCACATTTCTGAACGTGAGCGCCAACTCGTGCTGGATTGTATGACTAAAATCAAATACGAATTGGAACATGCTGTTGACAAGCATAGCAAAACACTCATCGCCTCAAACATTGAATTGTTGCTGAATTATTGTGTAAGGTTCTACGATCGCCAGTTCATCACACGCGACAATGCTCACAAAGGAATTCTTGAAAGGTTTGAAACATTGCTAAAGGATTTCTTTTCATCCGGCAAACCACAGGAGGTAGGCTTACCCTCTGTTGCATACTGTGCAAGCGAGCTTAACCTATCCGCAAATTATTTTGGTGACCTGATTAAAAAGGAGACGGGTAAATCAGCACACGAATTCATACAACTTAAATTGATTGATGTTGCCAAAGAACGAATCTTCGACAGCAACAAATCGTTGAGTGAAATTGCGTATGCGTTAGGATTTAAATATCCGCAGCATTTTACCAGAGTATTCAAACAAAATATGGGGATGTCTCCACAAGAATATAGAAGTTCAATAAATTGAATCCCTTTTTAGCAGAACTGGAATAAAAAAAGGCACAAAGGATAATCCTCTGTGCCTGTATCAAAAACGATTTTTTATAACCGCTAAACCACTTCTGCCGCATTTTCCAGCGCAAGTTTATGCTGAATGTCCGGGGGGACCGTGGCAAATTCAATAAACTCCCTTGTATGTGTCGCCCGGCCCTGGGTGACGGAACTCAGCGAAGTCGCATATTTATACAACTCCGCCAGCGGAACCCTAGCGGTGATTTTCTGATACGCGCCCTCATTGCTAAAACCCTCCACAATGGCTCTCCGCCCCTGAAGATCGGTCATAACGTCGCCCATATTGTCATCCGGGACCAGCACCTCCAACCGGTAAATGGGTTCGAGCAGTTTCGGACTGGCATCGAGAAACGCTTTTTTAAAGGCCTGTTGGCCGGCGATTTTAAAGGAAATTTCGTTGGAATCCACCGCGTGCATTTTGCCGTCATACACATAAACTACGATGTCTCGGGCATACGAACCCGTAATCGGCCCTTCTTCCATGTTTTCCATAATTCCTTTCAGAATGGCAGGCATAAACCTCGTATCAATTACTCCACCTACAATGCAGTTGCAATAAATCAGCTTTCCGCCCCATTCAAGCGGCACTTCCTGCCTTTCCCTGACTTTTAACTCCGCAGGATCGGAATAACCTTCGTAATAAGGAGCAATTTTAAGGTAAACTTCCCCATACTGACCGGAACCTCCACTCTGTTTTTTGTGTTTGTAATATCCTTCGGCCATGCGTTGGATGGTTTCCCGGTAGGAGATTCTCGGTTTTACATATTCAATTTCAACGCCATAGACATGGCTCAGCAGCCATTTGGTGACCATCAGGTGAAGTTCCCCCTGACAGTGTATAATGGACTGTTTTAGTTCTTTTGAATATTCAAAAAGCAGGGTCGGATCGCTGGAAGCAATTTTAATTAATGCCTGAGCCATTTTTTCGTCGTCTCCCTGTTTGAGGGGTGCAACGGCTGTCCTCATTTTAGGGTTGGGGAAAATAATAGGATCCACTTCCTCTCCGTCGTCCTTTAGACGAAGAGTCTGATTGGTTCCCGTATCTTTAAGCTTTACAGTTACTCCGAGGTCACCGGCAGCCAATTCTTCGATCGAGTGGCGGTTTTTCCCATCAATGGTAGAAATCTGGTTGATTTTGTTGCGGGCACCATTGGCCGTGTTTACAAATTCCATCCCGGCCTTTATTCCACCCGAGACTACCTTGAAATAGCTCATGGCACCGGTATGTTTTTCATTCGTGGATTTAAAAACGAAGAGAGTCGAATTGGGATCGGTTACTTTTATTTCCTTGCCGGATTTGGTTTTTTCAGGGCCCATGTCTCCGGGAGAGGGAGCCACATTTCCGAGGAAACCCATCAACCGGCCACTGCCCATATTCTTTTTGGCGGAAAGGCAAAATACCGGGAAAAGGTCGCGGTTGACCAGTCCGGAGCGAAGCCCTTTCCGCATTTCGTCTTCGTCGAGTTCGCCTTTTTCGAAGTAGAGTTCCATGAGGGACTCGTCATTTTCAGCAGCAGCCTCCACCAGCGTATTGTGAAGTTCTTCTGCACGCGCTTTTTCATCATCCGGAATGGGCAATTTTTCCGGTTTTCCTCCCTCGGGTGGGAATTTATACATGACCATTTTTAGGAGGTCAATGATTGCATTAAAACCGTCGCCGGTGTGGTAGGGATACTGAACGAGAATGACTTTATCGCCAAACTGTGCCCTGGCCTGTTCCAGCGTATTGTTGAAATCGGCTTTGGCCTGGTCCAGATGGTTGATAACAAATACCGTAGGCTTATGATATTTTTTGAGGTATCGCCAGACAAGCTCTGTGCCTACTTCTACTCCGTATTGTGCATTAAGGGTAACGAGGGCTGTATCGGCCACACGAAGTGCGCTGATAAGTTCTCCGGTAAAATCGTCCAACCCTGGGGCATCAATAATGTTGATTTTCGTTCCCCTCCACTCCGTGTGGAGAATAGAAGCAAAAACGGAGTTTTTCCGCTCGATTTCTATTTCATGAAAATCAGAAATGGTGTTTCCTTCTTCCACACTTCCCATGCGGTTGAGTACACCTCCTTCAAACATCATACACTCTGCTAGTGTGGTTTTGCCCGATTTAGAGCTACCCACCAGGACGATGTTTTTAATTTCGCTGGTTTGATAATGTTTCATAAGTTCGCAAGTGATTAGTCCGCTATAAATTAGGGAAAAACTGACACAGATGCACAAAAAGGCAGATAATTATTTGAAATTTGTACGGTTTAATTTACGAAAATATGAATGAGGTATCCCGAAAACCCCGTACCGATAAGGGTATAAGACTGAAAAAATTTTCAATCTTTGTTTCGGTTTTCAGTTTTATCTTCCTGGCGGAGCTTACGGCTGAATTTTTTTACGAAATCTACCCGGGGTTTTATTATGTGATCAAACCTTTAATCGTCTCCAGTTTGATAATTTATTACCTCTACGTGACCTGGGCCAGTGAAGGGTTATTTGACCTGATGATGTTGATGGCATTTCTTTTCTCACTTGTAGGGGATATCTTGCTGATGTTTTCGGGTACTACTTGGTTTATTGCCGGGATAGGGTCTTTTCTGATGGCGCAGCTTTGTTATATTTCTCTTTTTGGAATGAAGATGCGTTCGACACCTCGACGTATGCGTCGGCTTCTGGTGCGCAAACCGTGGCTGATTGCGCCCGTGGTCTTGTACGGCAGTGTATTAACGGCAATTCTGTTCCCTAACCTCGGTACCTTTACGATTCCGGTATCGGTATATAGTGCCGTTTTGGTTGGGATGGTTCTCGCTGCAATGAACCGCTGGGAGTTTACTTCAGTTAAAAGTTTTGTACTGGTGTTTGTCGGCGCGATATTGTTTATGTTTTCCGACAGCATGATCGCCCTGAACAAATTCGGGGACTATAATCTGCCTTCCTTATTTGTGCGCTTTTGGATCATGGGCACTTATATGGCCGCTCAGTTTTTGATCGTATGGGGAATTTTGGTGGAACGCAAACAGCCCAAACCGCAAGTTCTAGGGATGAATTAAAAAACGTGCAACAAGATGCGGAAGCCGAAAAGAATCAGCACCACACCAATCACGCGGTAGGTGAGTTTAAGGAATTCGGGCTGGAAGAGGGTTTTGATCCGGTTGGCAAAAAGGGCTTTTATCGAGTCGGTAGTCAACACGCCCATCAGTATTCCGGCGAGAAAAATCAATTTGTCCGAGTTTCCCGCTGTATGGTTGTCGGCCAGGGCGATTAAACCCATCCATACTGCAAAGACAAAAGGGTTGATAAAGTTTATCAGAAATCCTTTGATAAAAAAATGCAGGTAGTCGGAGGTTTTAACCCGAATCTTATCAGCCTGGCTAAGTACAGGTTTTAGGGCATATCGGCAACCCAGCCCAATCAGGAGCACCGCACCTCCAATGCCAATGAACATTTCATTGCCGGGGTTGGTGAAAAAGGAGGAAATGCCAAATCCCAAAAGCAATAATACACAGAGTATATCGCTGAAAAATATGCCTAAAGCTACGGCAAGACCCGATTTTAGTCCATGCTCAAGCGTACTCTGAAGTAGGGTGAAAAATACCGGACCGATAAAAATAATCAACGCAAGTCCGTAGAAATATCCTTGTAAAAACGTCATACTGATCCGTTTTTGGTATCACCCTTGCCTTTTTTTGTGAGAAAAGATAAGGGTGACTGGTCGCAAATATACACTTTTTCACAAAAGTCCCAATAGTCCTTGTCTAATAATCTATTTCCACTAAAACTATGCCTGAATCAGAAATCTTTTTTCGGATGTCTTTTCTTTTGGTAACTTTCGGGGGCTTTATAATTTACTTATGCAGCAAAAGTTTACTTTTCTGGCCATTTTTTTCCTCTTCGTTTTGCCTGTAAAGGCGCAGTTGTTTCCACAACTGGGTTCTCAAAGGGCAGGGATTTCCGCCCTTACCTTCCTTAAAATGGATGTAAGCCCCCGCTCCGCCGGGCTGGCGGGTGCCAATATCTGCCTTACCGGGGATGGTTATTCTACTTATACCAACCCCGCTACGCTGGCAGAGGTCGAAACCTTTTCGCTCGCCGGAGCAAATACTTTCTGGATTGCCGATATTAATTTTGCCTACCTGACCGCCAGTACTCACAGCAAACGTGTTGGTACTTTCGGTTTTTCGCTTAGTGCACTCAACTCCGGTGCTATGGAGGTGCGCACCACCTTCCAGCCGGAAGGTACGGGGGAATTGTTCTACGCCAATTATTTTACCGCCGGCCTCAGTTATTCCAAACGCCTGACTGACCAGTTTAGCTGGGGCATCACGGGCAAATATGTTCAGGAAAGACTGGCTCAGTTTGTGGCACAAACGGGTGTGGTTGACCTCGGGTTTTTGTATGAAACGGACTTTAAAGACCTCCGGTTTGCCGTAATGGTCCAAAGTTTTGGGGTAAACTCCAAACTCAGAGGTTCGGTGACATTGGACACTACATTTAACAAAAAGCCCTTGAGCCTTGATTCATATCCGACTCCTACGGTTTTTCAATTGGGCATTTCGATTGTCCCCTGGAAAAGTGCCGATGAAAAACAATCATTGACTACGATGCTTCAGCTAAACCATCCCAATGACAATGCAGAAAATATCCGGATCGGCCTTGAATACAATTATAAAGACCTTCTTTTTCTCCGGGCAGGATATAAAATTAATGTTAGTGATCAGAACCTCCCGACTGCCGGTGTAGGAATACGCACACGGGCCGGGCGGCATCCTTTGATGTTTGATTACGCACTTGACCCAATGAGATACCTGGGTATCGTTCATCGGGTAGGGTTGAATTTTTCTTTGAATCCCACAACAGAAAACAATGAATAGCGATACCGCGAAAACCGCCGGGGCCTGTTTGTCTCTCCTGATTATACTCACAGGGTGTGAGGGGTTTTTCGGAAAAAAAACTCCTACGGATTTCCTCGATGAACCGGTTTATGATAGCCGAACTGTGGCTTATGTACCGATTCAACCGGTATGGGATAATTTTACCTACCCAACCGATATTATTGCCGGATGGGACGAACTTCTTTATGTGGTTGATCAGGGAACAGAAGAAATCGTTGCGCTTGATCAGGCCGGTGAAGAATTGGGGCGGTTTCGTGTGCAAGGGCTTACCGCCATAACCCAGGATCGAAGGCTGGATATCCTTGCTACCGGTACGATTGATACGACCATCAGCGGTACGGATTTTACGCTGCCGGCAATATATCGGATCAACCTCAACAAGACAGGGGAATACGGGTTGAAAAATGCCTATATCAGCAAAAAAATTATACACCCTTTTTACTATCGCTCCGGAACACCTACCATCAGTGATGAAGCGGTTTCTTTTACCGGCATTGCGGTTCAGGGGAATAATAAATACTATGTCGCCCGAAATGGTCCCTCCAATGCTCCCAGCCAGTTTGGTGGCCCCGACAATACGATACTGGTTTTTGACGATACGGATAAATTTCAGACCCCTGTGTTTGTTACCACAAATCTGGGGCTGATCCGCGATTATTTTAAATCGCCTCAAGGACTTACTACCGCAGCTCAACCTCCGCAAAGCCCGGCGGTGTCCTCGTCGCCTGATTTTATTTTTGCCTCCATAGGCACTACCAATGTGCTACGGGTTCAATATATTGCCGCAATTGAAACTCCTTTTGGTATTAGCTACCAGGTTCAAAATTTTCCGACGGGAGATACTTCCCGTGCCGATCATTTTTTGTACGAAGCCAATCGGTTTGAATCTCCCTCCGATGTAACGCTCACCGGCGACGGTACCAACTACCTTTTTGTAGTGGATGCGGCAAAAGACTCAGTGTTCCAGTTTAATGGTTTGGGATACGAAGGAGTCAACCCGCCCGCAGGTTCAAATTCAAGGAAGGTAATACAGGCTTCTTTCGGCGGTACAGGTGCAGGTCTTACACAGTTTCGCGAACCACAAGGAGTGGCATACATCAATCGCATTCTGTATGTAGCTGATGCCGGCAATAGCCGGGTATTGAGATTTAAACTTACTACTGATTTTGAGTAAAACCTCACCGATTTAATGCGCCGGATGTGAGTTGAAATAAGCCTTCACCCGTGCGGCGACATTTTCCCGGATGTCCACCCAAAAAAGGTTATAGTCTCCCGCGTGATAGTTCTGGGTCGGAATAATCGGGAAAGGTTTTTTTGTCCAGAGTAATCCGTTGTGTGCCTGCGCATCCTGTTTACCGCTTCTGATTTTTTTATAGTTAGGGTAAAGAAATCCTTTATGCAGGGTTTCTGGAGCGTATATCGTATCGGATCGCCAGGAAAGCGGATTGGTTACTACTGCACGGTCATAGAAGTGGGTATAATCTTTTTTAGGAACGGCACCTTTTTTCCATGTATTCCATCCCATCACACAGCCGGTCTGTGTCGCCGAATCACATATCGGAATAAAAGCCAGTGTATCCGCAGGAAACGGCCAACCGGCGAAGTAGGCGGCTACCAATTTTTCCTGAAGAGGTTTTCCGTCGAAATATTCCTTGATAAGCCGGATTCCATGAATCGTACCCTGGCTGTGAGTAGCGATGACAATGGGACGCCCCTGATTGTAATGCTCCATGTAATAATTAAAAGCCTGTTTTACGTCCTCGTAGGCAAGGTTTATCGCCTTGTACTCGGAGGGTTTATCGTCCGAGAAAAAGCCGCCAAAACTCATTTGACGATACCGGGGGGCATATACGCGGCAGCTATGATTAAACAGGCTGGCTTGATGTTTGATCGCGCGCGCGTCCGTTTTTGCATTTAGTTCTTTGTCATTGACATTTGCATTCCACGCTACCCCGCCCATGAAGGTAGTGGGATGAATGAAAAAAACGTCGGTCTGCGCAGCAAGCTGATTTTCCGGAGAAACTCCGGGGGGAGTTTTATCCGCGGAGTCCACCTTTTCTGGCAGAGCGGCCCATGTATGGGCCTGGCTGTAATCAGGAATAGCAGACGGAGTATAAGCTTCGAAGGGTTTTTTCGGAGGTTTGGTGATGGAACAACCTCCGGCTATAAAAAAGATGAGCGGGGTAAAAAAGACCGATAGATAAACTTTCATCGTATGTTTTCTTTGTTTGTGGTTATTTATAGTCTTCGGATTTCATGTTTTTGATCCAGTCATAAATCAATTCTGCGGCTTCCGTAGGGATCATTTTTCGTCCCAATTCTGGCATCATAATCCCCGGATCCGTGGAGGCCAGCCGATAATAAAGGATCGAACTTTCCGGGTTACCGGGATCAATATCGTATTGGTGGCCACCGGATCCTCTGCCTGCGGCAACCGGTGCTTTAAAAACCCCCCATAGGTGGCTGTCTTTTTGATAAATGTCCAAAAGCAGGCCGGAAGTGTTGGCGGGACCTTTAGGGTTATGGCAATGGGCACAGTTTATGTCCAGCCAGGCACGAGCGCGTTCGTCCTCCGTTCCGGAGGCCGGGTTGTCCCAGACCGCAATTTGCGGGATTTCCGAAGCATCTTCCGGCAATCCGAGGAGAATATTATTCTCGGACCAATAAACAAGCTGATTGGCGATTTCTATTCCCCGATCTTTTTCAAGCGGATGATTTAGCTGTCGGGCTGAGGGGCCAATGGGAACAAGTTTTCCATCGGTATTGTGACAACCTTTACACTGGTTAAGATTTGGCATTGCGTATTCGAGGGAGATTTTTTTCCCTTTACGGTTGATCCATTTGACGGTTTTGGTGTCTCCGGCTACTTCGAGTGTGGCGTCGGTCTGCTCTTCGTTCCAGTGATAAGGAAAAGCTTCCCATTCATTTTCTCCCCGGATAAGCAGACGAGTTTCCATCAGCCTTCTTCCTTTTTCCGGGTTTCGTTCGTCGTGATAGTAAAAAAAAGTTTTAATCAAAACGGTTCCTTCCGGAAAATCCAATACATCCTTTGGATTATAACTAGCCATTTTACCTTCCGGCAACTTTACAAAACGAAGTTTCTGTGCATAATCGGTAAAAAGAGGCGTAGGGAGTGAGTAGGGGATCACTCCTTTTTCCGGAATCTGGTCGGCGATTTTCCCCTGAAAAAAACCATACTCAGAAAGCATGAGTCGAGGCTTAATCCGTTGACTTTCAGGATTTTTTAGCGAAATAAACCCGCTGTTTAAACAAACAGAAAAAAAGGCAAGCAGGGCAGAAAAAATCAGCACTGTTATTTGCCGGAATGGATAGAAAGGATGGCGAACACTCATTTTAGGGAAGTGCGAAGGTCTGGAAAAGAAACTACTTTACATTCACAGTTAAAGGGCGTCAGGTCCGTCTGTATATTCTTGAAATTATTTTCTGCATCAAGGTTTGCGAAGGTCGCATTGCCATTGTTGCGGATACAGATTCGGTATTCATCTTTAAATGTTCCATCATTTTGAACAGTATTTTTGTCTGTAATTCCATCAAAAAGAATATCCGGAACATTCTTTTTAAACTTCAAAAAAAGTAATCTTCCAATCGGATTTTTCAGAGTAGGTGCTGTTTTTTCGCGCATAAAGGAGTTGTCGTGAATGTAAATATTTGTCGGGTAAGGATAATACAACTCATCTTTGATCGGTACTTGGGTCATATAATAGCTGATAATAGCTGTGCCCGCAGTTATATTGGATTGAATTTCGTTGTTAAAAACCTCTACATGGCTGGTTGCCAAAATCATAACGCCCGTACCTGGCGGGACCGTTGCTACGGTATTGCCCTTGGGGGCAAAGTTTTTGAAGTTATTTTCATGTACCTTATTGTTATAGACTCGCACCTGTCCGCCTTTTTTCTTGGGAAGATCGGGCAGGTCAAAAACCAATATCCCTCCGGTATTCATGTAAGCCTCGCAATTATGAACGTCGGCCTGTGTAGAATTTTCAATTTCAATTCCGGCTACATTGTGATAAGCCCGTGAGTAGCGAACAATGATATTTTCAGACTGACCGACATAAATGCCTGCATCAGAAGCGCCGATTGCCTCGCATTTTTCAATGAGCACATTCCGGCAACTCACCGGATAAAAGCCGTAAGCTCCGTTTTGGGAAGAGGGTTTGCCTGTCCATTCGACTTTCATGTCAACCATATAAATACCATCAGTGTCCTTAGCCTTAAGTCCGTCTCCTTTGGCATCCTGAATGGTAAAACCCTCAACTTTGATATTGGAGCAGTTGGTAATATTGATTCCTTCTGCGCCTTCGGTCTGGCCTTTAAAAGAAAGAATGGTCTTTTCGATACCCTGACCACGGATCACCAGATTCTTTTTCCCTTCGAGCGAAAGGGTCCCCTTCGAGGAAAAATTTCCGGCAGGAATTTCGATGGTATCCCCGGATTCAGCCATAATGAACTGATTTTGAAGCTGTTTGCGGATATCACTTGAGCCAGATTGTGCCACAAGTGATGTCGTCAAAACAATAAAACACAGGAGAATAAAGAGGTTTTTCATAAGAAAAAAATTAGTAAGGGTTGCCGTAGAAGAATTAGCGGTATAAATTAAGCAATCCCTTTTATATTGACAATTTGAATAAAAACTGAAAATTTCCGAATATTTTACTATCTTATACCCTCCCAAAAATCAATTGTTGAAAAGGATTTTTTTGAAATTAAATTTGGTTTTCAAACATTAGTAAAAGTTAATATTACAAAAATTTGAATTTTTTTTCAGAAATGCCTAAGTTCGAATCCGCTGATTTTTTATAAATGTTTGTGGAAAGCACAAATAAATGGGCAGAAAAAGTAAATCAACCGTCCGGAAACAGGAAATCCTGTCTTACTTCTATGATGTAATCATTGATGAAGGCTTTGAGGGCGCATCAATCGCAAAAATTGCTAAGCGGATGGAAGTAAATCCCAGCCTCCTTATTCACTATTTTTCGAATAAGGATGCAATGGTATTGGGACTAATTGATTATATCATATCCACGTACTCTTCTCATATATTACCGGATTTCTCATTGGTTTTAGATCCACAGGAAAGATGGGAGGATGTTCTCGACGTGGTTTCGCTTATTCAATGGGATCGAATCATGAACAATACGGTGTTTTACAGTTGTTATACGCTGGGACTGCGGTTACCGGAGGTGAAAGAGCGGTTTGTTGAATACTATTCTTCTTTCCGAAAAGCCCTGGTTAAAGAAATTGTTTATGCCAATGAACACGGAGTCATACAGATAAATGATCCTGAAAAAGCGGCCAAACTGATGATTTCTCTCATAGAAGGCTCTAATTTTTATCAACACCTTGATTCGGGCAAACCCAACAATGCTGAACGTATTGCGATGATCAAACAGACCATCAACCACATGTTCATAGGTAATAAAATCTGATCTTAGATTCAGGCGCGAACAGGGGCTTCTCCGTTTAAAATTCGTTTCACAATCATATCCATCCGATCAAAGGTGCTGTAACCAATGGCAATGGCCCATAATGTGCGGTTGTGCTGGATCAGCATGGTTGGGAAACTATTGGCGCCTACCTGTCTTGCCCACAGAAAATCATCCGTGGTTTCTTTGCGGATTTCTTCGCGGAAAAAAAGCTCCGTAAAAGACTCTTCGTTTACCTCAAACTGTTTTAAGAGCGGAAAATAAGTTTCGACCTTATTGGTATCCTGATTGTTACGGTAAAAAGCATGTTGTACCGATTTGAAAAAAGACAGGGTAGATTCAGGTTTCAAGTGGCGAAAGGCCACTACCGCCCGGCAGGGTTTTTCTGTATCATACACAAATTCACGGTCGGCGTTGAGGATCGCATAATTAAAAGGCTGACCGCTGAGTTCCGTAACCTGCTCCCAATGTTCGTACAGAAATTTTTTTAATTGTACATCCATTGGACGGGTTTCATGAGTACGTAAACCTCCTACCACAATTTCAAAGGGATAATTTTTATAGCCGGAACGGAGTTTTTCAAGTTCCTCGGAAATACCGTAACACCACGAACAAAGCGGGTCGCCGACGTAAATAAATTTGGTGAAATCATCCATAAGGGACAAAATTAAGGATTTTTTACTAATCAATCCTCTCCCAGGGTTCCATAGACCATGCCTGGGCTTTTCCGGAAAAAAGAACTTTGGTTTTTTGCCATACGGATGCAAATAATCCACTGTTTCGATAGGCTTCCAGGCTGGCCTCATTTTCCCATATACTATAGGTGTACCGGATATGAGGATAAGTAGAATCTTTCAGAATTTCAAGGTGATAACAACCCGGAAAATGGCGGATTTGACTTTTGCTTTCGTCAAAAATCTTATGAAATGTATCCAGGTTCTCTTCCTGAAATTCCATCCGTACGATGCGAACAATCATAATAGCAAATCAATAAAGGCAAATTTAACCATACAACTGCTTATATTGAGGTCAATTGTCGCTTTTTTCTTTGTGTTCAAACATCTAATTTTAATTTCCGTTAACAAAACGGATATTCCGCAAAAACGGTATCATCGAAAATAATTCTATGAAAATCCTTCTGACTTTTTTTACCCTGATATGGATGGTCTTGCCTTCTTACTCACAAGAGACAGTTTGGGTCTTTTTTAAAGATAAAGGTGCAGAATCCGGCTCCCGGCTGGAAGACCCCTCTCAATTTCTGAGTCATGCAGCCCTCGACCGCAGAGCGGCAAAAAATATACCGGTAACCCTTTCCGATCTTCCTGTGGAAGCCACCTATCTGAAGACACTTAAGTCCCGCAATTTTGAGGTTCTGTCTGCTTCCCGCTGGTTAAACGCTGCTGCTGTTCGTATGGATTGCAGCCGCCGGGAAGAAATTCTCGCGTTGGACTTTGTATCGGGCCTTCGCCCTGTAGCTTCCCTGGTGCGCACTTCAGAAAGTGAGGATTTGGTGGCAGATATTCAGACAGGATATTCACCCTTATTGTATGGCCAGGCAGAAGAGCAGAACAATATGCTCAACATCGCCGGGTTACATGAGAGGGGATTTACGGGGAAAGGGGTAAAGATTGCCGTGATGGACGCGGGATTTCGCGGAGCGGATACAATCTCTGCTTTTGACTCGATGCGAGCCGAAAACCGAATACTTGCTACCTGGGATTTTGTGGACAATGATGAAACCGTGTATCATTCAGATGCACACGGAACCCAGGTTCTTTCCGTCATCGCTGCCAATATGCCGGGGCAGTTGGTGGGAACGGCTCCTCATGTTTCCGTTGTTTTATTTCGCACCGAAAACTCTCGCTCCGAAACCCGCCAGGAAGAATATAATTGGGTAAAAGCAGTAGAAATGGCCGATTCGATGGGCGTTGATATTATTCATTCTTCCCTGGGGTATAATGAATTTGATAATGAGGAGGATAGTTATAGTTATGAAGATATGAATGGCAACACAGCCATTACCAGCCAGGCGGCAGATGCCGCAGCAAGAAAAGGCATAATTGTAACGGTAAGTGCGGGAAATGAAGGTGACAATCACTGGAAGTACATCGTCGCACCTTGCGACGCCGACAGCGTACTATGTGTAGGCTCAGTAGATCGCCTGCAAAACCTCTCCGGATTCTCCTCCGTAGGGCCGTCTTCCGACGGGCGTATAAAACCCGACGTGGTCGCGATGGGCAGCCGCACTATGGCCGCTAATCCTAACAACCGGATTTATGGGGTAAACGGTACTTCCTTTTCCGGGCCACTGATTGCCGGCTTTACCGCTTGTCTGCGACAGGCACATCCGGAGCGGAGCAATATAGATATCATCAGGGCTGTAAGGCTGAGCGGAGATCAGGCCGGGTTACCGGATGCTCAATACGGCTACGGCATTCCCGATGCCCTCAAAGCGGATTCGCTGCTGGCGAATGTATCAGACCTGACTACTGTAAAAATTGTGACCGAAGAAAAACCGATACGGGGAGAAATCGTAGAACGGAAATCGCTCCTGCAAAATATAGAAACAGAAATCACTTTTACGCCCAACCCACTGACCGTAGTGATTGTGGGAAAAAGCCAAGTGAGTATTAGTACAGAAAATGCCGGTGCCTCCATTGTGAGTTATACTTTTTATAGAGGTAAACAAAAATTGACGGTCAGCGGCTCGGAGTTGAAAAACGATGGAAATACACTCACTCTAAGTACAAAATATTTACAGAAAGGTCTTTATTATATTGATATTGTAACCGACAAATTCGAAGAAAAAATCTCTTTTGAAATTTTATGATTAAGGACATTACCGACAGCATATCTGCCTATGGGTCTGCCCTCGGCATGATTAGTCAGCACAATTTGTGGAGATACATTATTATCCCTGGTTTAGTGAGCATGGGAGTAATGTTTTTACTGGTAGCCGGGCCGGTAGTCTGGTTTGCCAACAGTTCGGTTGAGCAAACGGTCGTAAATATGATTCCGTGGGAAGGCATGAAAGGGGTTGCGGAGGGGGCCGCGGATGTGATTATATTTCTGCTGACGACACTGATTATATTTTTCCTGGGCAAATATATTGTGCTGGCCGTTGTTTCTCCGTTTATGGGAGCTCTCTCTGAAAAAGTAGAAAAGATTGTTACCGGAAAAGAAGTTCCCAATGACAGCAATTTTCTGGTGGATTTGATTCGGGGGATTAGAGTTTCCCTGCGCAACCTGGTGAGAGAACTGTTTTTTACCCTGATGTTTTTACTATTAAACTTTATTCCGATTATCGGTTCAATTGCTGCGACGGTGCTCACATTAGGAGTTGAAGCTTTTTATGCAGGTTTTGGAAATATGGATTACACACTTGAACGCAAGCGATACAGTGTGAGCCAGAGTGTGATTTTTGTAAAACAGAACCGCGGCGTTGCCATCGGCAACGGTTTGGTTTTTCTGGGGCTATTATTGATCCCGGTGCTGGGGTGGTTTCTTGCCCCGGCATTTGCCACCATTTCCGCTACGGTAATGTGTCTGAAAAAATTTTCGGTAGAAAATTTAGTCCTGAATAAGTGAGTGTTCCTTCCGGATTTTTTCCTGGATCGTCTGGAGCGCTTTGATCACAGATTCGGGTCTGGGGGGGCAGCCGGGGATATAAACATCCACGGGGAGAAAATTGTCCACTCCCTGTACTACACCATATACACGGTGCATACCACCGGTTGATGCACATGCACCCATGGCGAAACACCATTTTGGGTCGGGCATCTGATCCCAGATACGTTTAATGGCGTGAGACATTTTGTAGGTACACCAGCCGGCGACGATCATAAGATCGGCTTGGCGTGGCGAAAAACGGAACACTTCACTACCAAACCGGGAAACGTCGTATTTCGGCCCGGCGAAAGCCATCATTTCAATCGCACAACAGGCCAAGCCCATAGGCATCGGCCATAAAGCATTGGTACGTGCCCAGTTGGTTACAAAATCAACCGAGGTGAGCAGATATCCCTGTTGAGGTAGTTGTTTGGCTAATGCTTTTTCTAATCCCATGTCTGATAAACCCGCTAAGTGTATATTTTGTTTAAATTCGGCTTAGGGAAAAATTATCTCCACTTAAGCCCGCCTTTTTTGTAAATATAAATATATCCTACGAAAAGAATCAGTACAAAAACCAGCATTTCGATAAAAGGAAACACTCCGAATTGGAGGAGAAGCTGTTTGTACTGTACTGCCCAGGGATACATAAACACGACCTCGATGTCAAAGAGGATGAACAACATGGCAACGAGGTAAAATTTTACGGAAAAACGCTCATGGGCAGAACCCACCGGATCCATACCACTCTCATAGACAGAGGCTTTCAGGTCATTAGGACGTGCAGGGCCTAGCAGCCAGGAGAGGTTTGTAAGAAGTAATCCCAGAAACAGCGCAATGCCGATCAGGATAAAAATCGGCACATAACTTAGGATCGTTGTGGCCAGGAGCGTCGGTGTAAATATTTCCATTAGCATTCTTCTGAAAAAATCGGTTAAATATAGATACAATTGCCGGATTCTTCCAATTATTTCATAAAAAAAGGGAAGCCGTAAGACTTCCCATCGCATTTTTTTGAATAGAGAGAAATTGTCAGTTCAGAGAAACGTTATGCATTTCCTCCAGCTGATTAATCATTCGAGTAAGTTTTCTGTTTTCATTTTCACCCAGATTTCTTACGCCGATTCTTTCAGCTTCGTGGATCATGTCAAGACGTGCGCCGAGTTCATGATAGCTCAGCAAAGTCCCGCCGTTAAGTTTGTTCCTAACAACTTCCCTGTTCAGAAAGCTTTTAGTGTTCTGCAATTTTGAATGCAACTCTTGAGAAGTCATAAACTGAAGTGATTTTGAGACATACTAAACCTAATATCTCAGCAAATATAGGTGTAAAAAACAAACTTTCCAAATGAAATGGCAATAAAAACGCGAAAATCTTACAAATTATTGCATGAACCGTAATCGTTTACGTAAAAAATAAAACTTTTTTAAAAAACGCAATTTGTCGCTTTAAACGCAGTTTTCGCAAAAATTCCGAAAACGCACCCTCGTTGAATTTTCATTTTTCTGTTTAATTGCGGGATAACATTTCGCCAAAACCCTACATCACTCTATATGAAAGATGTTTTTTAGTCTTGTCTTCGGATGGTTAGACCTTCCTGTTAAACTTCATCGGGTATTCTACCTCTATATCCCCCCGGATGATTTTTTGAAGCCGAGGTTTTAGGATTGAACGCCGAAGGTGGGAGATATGATCCATAAAAAGAATGCCTTCGGTATGGTCGTATTCGTGCTGAATAACACGGGCTTTCATCCCGGAAAAAGTTTCGGTTTTTTCCTCAAAGTTTTCATCAAAATAGTTGAGGGTAATATCACTTCTTCTTCGCACCATTTCCCGTATATCCGGAATGCTCAGGCAACCTTCTTCAAACCCCCAAGGTTTGCCGTTCTCCTCCAGCTTTTTGGCATTGATAAATACTCGTTTAAACCCCTGCATCTCCTCATCGTCCATTGGTGTCCCATCTACAACAAACAACCGGATCGGAAGGTTGATCTGGGGCGCAGCCAGGCCTACCCCCTGAGCGTTATACATGGTCTCAAACATGTTTTCAATCAGCTCGGACAAACCGGGATAGTCGGCTCCGATTTCGACAGCTTTACTTCTTAACACCTGATGGCCGTAACCTACAATAGGAAGAATCATTTTTTTCGATTTGCGACAGTTTTTCCGTCCGCAAATTTCTTTCTTTCTGGCAGAAAATCAAATGGGTAAGCAGAAAGTGGGAATATATTGAGTTTAGTCGAAGAAAGCGATAATAACCTGCTTAGCGATTTTGTAAAAACTCCTGAAGAATAATCGTCGCACTAATCTGATTTACAAGGTGTTTGTCCCGTCTTTTTTTTCGGTTCAAACCCGCATCAATCATTGTCTGAAAGGCCATCTTGGAAGTAAAACGCTCATCCCAGTAATGGAGTTTTGCCTGTGGGTATTTTTTGGCCAATTGTTCGCCGAGTTTGCGCACTCCTTCTGTGGCATTGGTATCCGTGCCGTCGGTACGAGTGGGGAAACCCAATACAATCTCGCTGATTTCTTCGCGGGCAAATAAATCGGCAATTTTTGCCTCTAACTGCACAGTATCGAAACTTCCGATACCGGTAGCAATAATCTGCAAAGGATCTGTCCATGCCAGGCCTGTGCGCTTTGATCCGTAATCTATGGCAATTATTCGGGGCATCGGGTTATTTAGTTTTTATATGTTTTGGGCAAAAGCACACGGAAAGTCGTTCCCTTATCTATTTCCGAGGTTTTTACGTAGATTTTGCCCTGGTGATAATTTTCGACGATCCGTTTTGTCAAACTCAACCCCAGGCCCCACCCTCGTTTTTTGGTAGTGAATCCCGGCTCAAAAACCTTTTTAAAATTACTTTTAGGAATACCTTTTCCCGTGTCGGATACATCTATGTAATAATAAATACCCCGTTGGCCGGCGTTGATAGCGATCACACCTTCCCTCGACTGAATTGCATCCAGGGCATTTTTCAGGAGGTTTTCAATGACCCAATCGAATAGCTGGGGATTGATAAAAAGTTTGCTCTCAAGCGGAATATTGTTGTGAACCTCCATTCGTATGCTGCCTCTTTTGGTCATTCGCTTCCGGAGGTATTCGGCAGAATGGTCAAGGACGGTTTTCAGACTGGTTTCAACTAATTCAGGCTGTGAACCGATTTTGGAAAATCGTTCAGCAATATTTTCGAGCCGAATGATATCTCGCTCCATTTCCAGAATCAATTCATTGTCTTCTGGGCGATCTTCCATTTTAAGTTTTAATAACTCAATCCAGGCCATAAGGCTCGAAACGGGAGTACCCAGTTGGTGAGCGGTTTCTTTTGCCAGACCGACCCACACTTTGTTCTGTTCGTTTCGTTTGGCGATAGCAAACCCTGCAAAAACGGCTCCGATAAACACAAAAGCGACCAGAATCTGCACCACGGGAAACCAACGAAGACGTTGCACAAGAATCGAATTGCCATAATAAACCTTTTGAAATCGCCCGTCGTCAAACTCGACAACGATAGGAGGATACTCCTGTTTGAGTTGGGCCAGTTTTTTCCTCACTTCGGTGAGTCTTTCGGCTTCGCTGAGTTCTTCGGGCAATTGGAGGTTGTCCCCGTCAATGGCATCTCCTTCGCCCACAAGGATTTTAGGAGTCTGGTCATCATTCGGTCGTATAATCCGCCCATGGATAAAAGCCAGGGCCTCAGAGGCGGAGTTGGGATCCTCGGGGTCAATCTCATCTGTAATAAATTTGAGCGCATCACGGTAGAGTTCCACGCCTTGTTTTTCTTTTTCCTCCAACTGCCGGGCTAGATAGTTGGAGTAGAGCAGAGAACCGGTCAGTATCACCCCGGCGAAGCCATAAATGATGAGACGGGTGAGTAGTCTCGTTTCAAATGAAAGCATGTTTTTATTTTTTCAGCAAAACCTCCAGCATCTGTACAGATTTTTCCCAACTGAAATGGTTATTTACGAAATATACCCCTTTATTGCGTAAGGTCTGATGTAAATTTTTATCTCTGTGGAGACGAATAATCTGCGTGGCAAAAGATTCGGGGGTATCGGCAAGCAGGATTTCTGTTTCTTCGGCAGCACCAATGGCATTGTTTACAAGGGGTGTCGTAATACACGGAACACCCATGGCCATTGCCTCCAGAATTTTGTTTTGCTGACCACTTCCAGTGAATAAGGGCGCGACAAAAATCTCTCCCTGAATATAAGCCGTGCGTATATCTTCCACCCAGCCGGAGACCACAACACGGGGGTTTTGAGTTAATGCCATTACTCCCGGAGCGGGACGTGCGCCGGCCAGCAGCACTTTTGCATTGGGAAGCACTTTCCAGACTTCCGGCATGATTTTTCTCACCAGAAAACGCGCCGCGTTTACATTCGGGAAATAACCCAGGTTCCCTACAAATACAATGAGGTATTCCGCAGAAATATTTTCGGTTTGGCGTGAAAAAAAACGAGTATCAATTCCGTTAGGAATAATATACACTTCCTTCTGCACACCCTCCGGCAAAAGCAGGCGGTCCTGCTCAGAAATAATCGTGCGTAGATCAAACCTTCGGGCGGCCAGAATTTCGGCTCTCGCCAGTTTTTTTGCTTCCCAGTTGAGAAACGACTTAAGCCCCCACCCGGCATGTTTAGCCCGGCGTGCCATTCCCACTGAAAAACAATCCATATAATCCAATAGTAAAGGTATCTGCCAGCCCGCAGTGTATTCATACATTCGGATCAGTTGGCAAAATACTCTGTCAGGTTTTTCGGTTTCTAAAATTTTGTCGAGTTCGTGTTTGACAGATGGCCGGAAAAAATAACCAACCTGAAAAGGATGTCTTGAAAATATAGTCAGGAAAAGGTTCCAGAAAATTCCGAATCGCGTTAGGGGAAAGATAAAAATTCGGGAACAGAAAGGTTTTAAGGCATCTCTATCTGCGGAGCTTACCGGCTGATCGGAAAGGGAACACAACACGATTTCATGCGATTGGCTCAACACCCGTATCTGATGATAGATGCGCAGTTTATCCCCCTTTTCAAGTGGATAAGGAAATCGTGAGGTAAGAATCAGCAGTTTCATTCCAGTTGCAGTTTCAGCAGGTTGCTGTATGCACCGGCATTCAGAACCGACAGTTCCTCGTGGGAGCCTGACTCAATGATTCGGCCTTCGTTCAGGACATAAATTCGATCCACCTGGCGGATCGTGGAAAGCCGGTGGGCAATGATCACAGTAGTCCGACCCTCCATAAGTTTGTTCAGCGCCGATTGAACCAGGCTTTCGGATTCGGCGTCGAGCGAACTTGTGGCCTCATCAAGGATAAGGATGGCAGGATCTTTTAGAATGGCCCTGGCAATGGCGATGCGCTGACGCTGGCCGCCGGAGAGTTTGATGCCCCGTTCTCCTACAATCGTGTCCATTTTTTCGGGAAAACCCTGAATAAAATCCCAGGCATTAGCTTTGATAGCCGCATCCGTAATTTCCTCATCAGTAGCTTTCGGTCGCCCGTAAGCAATATTTTCCCGAATAGTACCTCCAAACAAAATCACTTCTTGTGGTACAACACCCAGATTTTTGCGATAGGCAGCCAAGTCATAGTCGGTGATATTTTTCCCATCCACCCAAATTTCCCCGCCCCCTACAGGGTAAAACCGCATAAGTAACTGGGCAATAGTGGATTTTCCGGCTCCACTTTGCCCTACCAGTGCAATTTTTTCACCTGCCGCAATGTCGAGGTTAAAGGCTTTTAAAACCGTGACCTCGGGGCGGGCCGGGTAAGCAAATTCCACCTCGCGAAACTGAATAGCTCCTTGAATTTCGGCTGCGGCTTTTTCTTCTTCTCCCAGAATAAGCTCGGGTGTTTCACTTAATATTTCCCTTATCCGTTCGGAAGCGCCGATGGTTTTCTGAAGTTGTCCGTAAAGATCGCCCATTCCTGCTACCGAACCTCCGATGAAGGTAGTATAGAGGATAAAGGATACCAATTGTCCAATGGCAATTTCACCGGAATTAATCATGTGT
Source organism: Bacteroidia bacterium (assembly GCA_033764335.1). Taxonomy (GTDB): domain Bacteria; phylum Bacteroidota; class Bacteroidia; order J057; family J057; genus JAGQVA01. Next base: position 112,602 of record JANRJC010000049.1, read on the forward strand.
GCACCAAACCAGATGACCAGAATAATGCCGCCAAAAAGTGCGACAAAAATAAAGGAAACGAATGCCCCGCGAAAAGCCGCCGCTCGCAGTGCGGTACGAACGACTTTTCCCAAAGCAGTTTTGTATTTAATTGTCTCGAGCAACTCATTGGCAAACGCCTTGACGATGGATACCGATTGAAACGTCTCTTCCACAATGGTATTGGATTCGGCCAGAAGGTCTTGGGTGGTTTTGGATAATTTCCGGATATATCTTCCAAAAATGAGTGCTGCAATAATAATCAACGGAAATGTACCCAACATAAACAGCGTAAGTTTGGTCGAAATCATCACTACAAGGATGGAAACGCCAATGGTAAAGGTCAAAATCTGGCGTAAAAATTCTGCCAGAGAATACGACAACATATCCTGTAGTTGGGTTACATCGGCGGAGATACGGCTATTAAGCTCACCCACCCGACGCTGTTCAAAAAAAGGAATCGGCAATGTGATGATTTTCCGATAAAGATCCAGCCGGATATCTGCCATGGCTTTTTCACTTACGCGAGCAAACAGGACGATACGAAGGAAAGAAAAAACAGCCTGAATGCTGAGAATAGCCGCCAGAAACAGGGCCGTTATATTAATTTTGCTTTCCGAAATTTTTATGCCCTCCTCAGGGGGAGTCAGGGTTTTTTCCAGGTCTTCCCTCGAAATGTCTTCTCCGGCTTCTGCTGACTTTCGCAAGTTTTCGATCTGCTGGCGTACCTGCGTATTATCAGTTTCCCGTGCCTGGAGCAATTTGTTCAGGTCTTCGGGTTGTATTTTATCGCCAAGCAGGGCTTTTTTTTGCAATTCCGGAAGAACTACATCCGCCATGAAACGCGGTTTTGCCGCATCTACGAGTTCTCCCAGAAAGTAGGGAAATGTAAGGGTAGCACCCGTCGAAAGGATCAGGAAAAACATGCCGAGTATAAAATACCCGCGATAAGGAAGAATATACCGATAAATACCGGTGAGTTGCCTTAATCCTTCTTTGGTTATTTTCTTTTTATCAAGTTCTTCATTCTTCATAATACCCGCCGTAATCGCTATCATCCTCTTCCGTAGGCATATTGAGCATGCCGCTTAGGAGGTCTTTAAATTGTGCACCTGATTCCATTCCGTGTTTTCCCAACAACGAATATTCCGCCAGTCCATGAAGGACGAATTCCATAAGGAAATATTTTTTCTCTTCACCGGCTTTGGGGTGAAGATCTTTGACCAGTTTTTCAAGACCGGGAATAGATCGGAGTTTTTCCCGATATTCTTTTTCTTTTAGGTCTGTCGGAATATCTAAGACGTGGCCCCTGCCAAACCAGCGTGTGATTTCTTTGTAGGGATTGTTATTGTCGTTTCGTTTGAGTTTTTCCGGGTTAGGAAAATATCGGGCAAAAGTAACACGTATGGCTTTGTTGATGAGTTTTTGCGCTACAATTGCCGGACCCTCCTGCTCGCCTTCATATACGAGTTCGATCTTACCCGTAATGGCGGGAACAACTCCCACAAGATCACCCAGGCGGGTATAACCTTTGGTTTCATTGCTGATAATGATTCGCCTTTCAACGGTGCTGTGCAGGTTTTCATAGGCAGTGATGGTAAGCCTCGCGGAAACCCCGCTTTTTTCATCCACAAACTCACTTGACCGCGCCTCTATGGCAACCTGTTCTACCAGTTCTGCGCATATATTGTCAATAACGATGGCTGCTTTTTGTACTTCGGGAATACGGGCTTCCTGTTGGGTGATTTTTCGGGATAGCTCCAGTGATTTGGGGTAATGTGTCAGAATCTGGCTTTCAATCCGGTCTTTGAGCGGAGTGACGATGCTTCCCCGGTTGGTATAGTCTTCGGGATTCGCTGTAAAGATAAACTGAACATCGAGCGGCAGGCGCAGTTTAAAGCCTCTGATTTGTATGTCTCCTTCCTGAAGGATATTAAACAATGCCACCTGAATCCGAGGTTGTAAGTCGGGTAACTCATTGATCACATAGATGCCCCTGTGTGCGCGGGGGATCAACCCGTAATGGATGACCCTCTCATCGGAATAAGGCAGTTTCATTGTTGCCGCTTTGATCGGATCCACATCACCGATGAGGTCGGCTACGGTGACATCTGGAGTGGCCAGTTTTTCGGTATATCTTTCGGAGCGATGCATCCACTCGATGGGCGTGGCATCTCCTTTTACCGAAATAATATCCCGGGCATAACGAGAAAGCGGATGGAAAGGATCGTCGTTGAGTTCTGAACCTGCCACGACGGGTATGTACTCATCCAGCAGGTCGGTCATCTGACGGGCAATGCGGGTTTTGGCTTGTCCCCGGAGACCCAGAAGAATAATATTGTGTCGGGAAAGAATGGCTCTTTGCATGTCAGGAATGACGGTTTCTTCATAGCCAACGATTCCCTTGAATATATCATCTCCTTTGCGTAAGGCGCGTATGAGGTTGGCCCGTAATTCATCTTTTATAGATTTAGGAGAATAGCCGGAAGCTTTCAATTCCCCGAGCGTTTTTATATGGATAAGAGCGGAATGGTCAGTCATTGAAAATATTTGAATAATTTAGGGTGAAATTACGATCAATTTATTGTAAGCCCAAAAGTGAAAATCTATATGCCAGAATTTGATCCCGAAATTTTTTTCGCTCAATTGTATTCCGAGACGAGGGATTTCAACAGCCTCGAAGCAGATTTATGGACCTTTCAATACAGGCATAATCCTGCTATTCAGGCATTTTGCAAAGAACTGGGCACAGATCAACCGGTATCAGTTCCCATCGGTTTTTTTAAACATTTTGAAATGAAAACCGGTGAATGGATGCCGGAAACAAATTTTTTCAGCAGTGGAACCACCGGCCAGATACCCTCCCGGCACCCGGTAAAAGATATTTCTCTTTATGAAAAAAATTCGATTGAGGGTTTTTTTGCTTTTTTTCCCCGGCAGCGCTACCGCATTATGGGACTTTTGCCTTCCTACCTTGAACGATCAGGCTCTTCGCTGGTTCACATGGTTAAAACCTGGATCGAGGTATTTGGTTTACCCGGAAGTGGATTTTATTTGCACGACTTCGACTCTTTGCGAAAAACCCTAGAGGAAAGTGCAGCTTTGGGCGAGCGGATTTTGCTCATCGGGGTGGCGTATGCGCTTTTGGATTTTGCTGAAGAAAAACCGATCCAACTGCCACCGGACAGCATTGTGATTGAAACCGGAGGGATGAAAGGCCGAAAGGAGGAAATGATTCGAGAGGAACTGCACACCCGTTTACAGGCCGGGCTGGGACTCAAGCGGATTTATTCCGAATACGGAATGACGGAGCTAATGAGTCAGGCCTATACCGACATTACCGGGCGTTTTCGCCCCGCACCGACGATGCGGGTATATGTTTCGGATATTCACCTCAACCGACTCATTGAGCCAGTGGGGGTTTCCGGGCGATTGCATATTGTGGATCTCGCCAATGTATATTCCTGTGCGTTTATCGCTACGGATGACATTGGTAAAATGTATCCCGACGGAACATTTGAGGTGCTGGGGCGACTGGATACTGCGGAGATGAGGGGGTGTAGTTTAATGGTTAATGGTTAATTGTCAATTGTTCCGGTGGCTAAGGTTTTCCTATGAGGAATCTTCGACACCGAAGGCGTCTTCGACTCGAAGCCATCGGAGCAGTCAGAGTTTTTTATGGAAAAATCGTTGTGCATTACTTGTACCTTTATGCGGGAAGTCCGTAACACCCGGGGAAGCGTGTTTTTTCAATGTGAAAAGAGCCGCACGGATGATTCTTTTGTGAAGTATCCCATGCAGCCCGTGAGGTTTTGTTGGGGTTATCAGGTGAAAAAACTACCTTAAGTGTGGGGTAAAAATCAATTGGTGTTTTTGTTCTGCCTGAATTTCCTTTCGGTTGAGGAGCATGGTGCGGTATTCGCCGCGTACATACATTTCTGCCTGGTCTTTATAATGAGGACTCATAGGGTTGCCCGACTGTCCGGTGGGTAAGATAGTTTGCCCATGTTCAAGATCCGCAAAGTCTATTACTGCTCTGCGTGAAGGCCCCATTTTAACCTTAAAAATTCCCGAAGGTGCATTGGAAAAACCGGTATTATTGATGACTTCCTGTCCTCCCGCAATGGGGAAAGGGCCGACATTAAACAACTTATTCAGTGGGGCTACTTTTCCCATCGGGTGTTCGTGTTCGACAGTATGAATTCGTTTCCATTGCCATTCATTTACATCTTTCCCCAGCATTTCTTCCAACTCCGCCAATGCTTCGGAAAAAGCCTGATTGCATATATCTGTTCGTGTTTCTTTAATGTCTGCGGTCTGAATATTATTCCACCAAGCCGAAGAATCATTTGCGAGCAGAAAAGGCAGCGATCTTTTCATCAGATGCGTTGTGGCGAATGAAAGATAATCTTTTTCCCCCAACTCGTCTGCCATCGCCAGATAGATCATGCGATTGGAGAGTTTGTAAAAGAGGGTAGGGCCTACGGCCTCAAGATCATGACTACCGTCCCAGTTTTCCATCATTTCAAGCGATTTTATCGCTGTTTCCGAATTGTATTTTTCCCGGTTTATAAGCGGTAAAATAGATTTCAGCATTTCAGGATAGGAGCCGATATCGTCTTTGGCCATCGTGCGCACTTCTTCGGCTGACCAGACATCTTTATTTTCCAGCAGATTCATAATTCGGCGGGCGCGTATTTCTGGGACATAATAACCCGGAACAAGGAAACCCTTTGTCGCCTCCGGTTGATTATTGGCGGAATAAACATAACCGGTCGGCGGGTTTTCTACCTGAGGATGATCCGAAAAAGGCAGTACTTCCAGCGGTTCATCTCTGCCCGATGCTCCGTCGAGCACTCGTTTGGTATCAACATGTTCTGCATATTTTACCAGATGGCCGGTTGTCCACCAGGCAATATTTCCAGCGGTATCGCCATACATCACGTTTAGTCCGGGGGCATGGATTTTGGCCACACTTTCTTTTATTTCTGTCATCGAACCTGCGTGTGCAAGGCCATAAGCGGCTTCGAGTACACGAGGTTCCGTCTGAAGATAACTCCACCAAAGAGCAACCGGAGCCGAATCCCCTTCGGTAAGAGGAGCATAAAGGTGATTGACTATGGGGCCGTGGCGGGAAATTTGTACCTTCAGCGTCGTGTCTGCTTTGCCTTTTACATGAATAATTTCTTCCCGAATGACCAGGTTTTCCCAATGGTCGTTTACCCATACCTGACTGGGGTCTTCCGGGTTAAGTTTTTCGCGGTAAAAATGCGTATCATCATTTTCAAACATGGTCAGACCAATGGCATGACTACGGGTGTGGCCTATGGGTGCGAAAGGAAACCCGGCAAGATGATTGCCGTAGAGCGTAAAATTGGGCGTTTCGATATGCGCTTCGTACCAGACCGCAGGCTGTGCAAAACCAATATGCGGGTCATTGGCAAAAATGACCTTACCGGAAGCGGATTTTTTCGGACTAATTACCCATGCGTTGCTACCAATAAACAGAGACACAGGCAACTGTTGAATAATTTCCGTAACCGTAGCAGCAAGGGTAGGCGTTTGTTGGGTGGAATCGGAAAACCCCCAGGGGATTTTGGCTTGGTTCCCCTTTAGGTGGAGGTCCAGATCCTGCAGATAGGTTTCCCCATACTGACGGAGGATTTTATCTGTCACCGGTTCTTCTTTCAGCCCTTCGGCAAAGCCGAAGGCCATATATCCCGAAACATCATAAAGGAACTCAAGCGTGAAGGGCTGTTTTTCGATGCCCAAAATGGTGAATTCAAGCGGTGTTTCACCGGTTTCCACAAAATAATTCAGCCCGTTGAGGTAAGCGGCAGCAGCCTGCTGCCAGGGTTGGGAAGTATCCTGAAAAAGTGTTTTGACGGCATTCTCCGAATGACGATGTATCCCCAGTGTGCGGAAAAGCAAGTCTGCCTTTATCAGGTCGGGGCCGAAAGTTTCGGCCAGTCTTCCTTCCGCCAGGCGGCGGATCAATTCCATCTGAAACAGACGGTCGCGGGCATGAGCATAACCCAGCGCAAAATAGACATCCTTTTCGGTTTTTCCGTAGATATGCGGAACTCCAAATTTGTCGTACAGGATTTCTACCGAATCGCTTACTTCGTCAAGGGCAATAGCGCCGTCGTATTCAGGAGCAGTGGAGGAAACATAAAAATAACCGCCTGCACAACAGAGGAGCAGCAGTGTAATAACGGCAAATAGAGAGTAGCGTAGAATTTTCATAAGACCGACCTAAGAATAAGGTCGGAATTTAGGAAATATTTTTATACATTTTTGGGTTTATCGGTGGCTTTGAGAACCTCAGCCACTGATGAGAAGCCACCGATCGGGCAAAACTATTCCCCTGCATATTTGCCATAGAGGAATTTGCCCTTTTGGACTTCACCATTAGTTTTGGTGAGGATGCCTTCGCCGTGGACACGGCCGGCATTAAATTCACCTTCGTAGATATTGCCATCCGCATAGGCGTATTTACCCATTCCGTGGCGTTTGTCCATATTCCATTCCCCTTCATAACGACTGCCGTCGCTATAGACATAAATTCCTTTGCCGTGTTTTTGCCCGTTCAGCCATTCACCTTCGTAAACATCGCCGTTGCTGTGGGTGAGTTTACCGGTTCCATTGTACCGGCCATTCCGAAATTCACCGGTATAGCTGGAACCCGTGGAAGTGGTAAGCGATCCTATACCCGTCATTTGTCCCTGCTGCCATTCCCCTTCATAAATGACCCCGGAAGCAAACTCCATTTTTCCCTGGCCGTTTTTTTCGCCGTTTGCCCAGTTGCCGGTATAGATGTCGCCTTTTTCGGAGATCATTTTGCCCTGTCCGTTGCGTTTGTTGTCCACAAAATCGCCTTCATACAAGTCTCCGTTAGGATAAATATACTTAGCGGTTCCATTTACCTTGCCGTTGGTCCAAAGGCCGGTTATTTCTGTGCCATTAGGAAAAGTGAGGACACCTTCTCCGTTTTGCTGGTCTTCCGCCCAGGTACCTTTGTAGATATTTCCATTGCTAAAAGTATAAACCCCGTAGCCATCCATTTGCCCTTTTTTGTAGGCTCCCTGATAAATATCTCCGTTGGAATAAGTATAAACCCCTTCGCCGCTCATTTCATCATTTTTCCATTCCCCTTCATACTGGTCACCGTTGGCAAGCTTATAAAGGCCAATTCCATGCCGTTTGGCACTACGCCAGTCACCTTTGTAATAGTCGCCATTGGGATAAGAATACACACCTTTCCCGGTATCACAATCGCCTTTGATACATTGAGCCGAGAGAGAAGAAGGGATATTAGCCAGAATAAACAGGCCAAGAACGGTAATCAGAGACTTGTAGATATTATGCATATTCAGCAAGAGATTTTACATTTATAAAAATAATGGATAGACCTCTGGCATAAAGGTAATTTCCCGTCAAATCCTTACATCCATTAGAATCTCCCTCCAATGGTTTTAGAAATGACCTTTTCCATACCCATATTCCTAGCAGTTTTATACCCCTATACAATAATCAGTCCATCTGGCAATTACATTCTTGATAATTTACGAAAATTATAGAATGTAATAAAGATACATTGCCGTGAAAAAATCGGAAAATATATGTGGATAACGGCAGTAAATGCAGGAGTGGGGAGCCTTTTGTAGGCAAAAAACTACATTTTTGATAAAAATCTTACGCCCATAATGCAACTAAACATAGGATTTTAGAAAATCCAATGAATAGTAATTACGAAAAATAGTAATTTTAATCAACCTTACGGCTGCCTTCGAATATGCGATAGCAGTAAAATTTGCATGCCAGGGAGCCATTGTAAACCTGAAGTTTTTTATCAGGTCTGAGCCCTACGCTTTTCATTGCAGCAGTATTTGAACTAATAATCCAGACGTTATACCCCGCCCAGTTTTTTTTCATCCGGTCGCCCATATTGCGGTAAAAACTTTCGATGTCGTTTTCTTCGAGCCTTTCTCCGTAAGGCGGGTTGATCATCAGGATGCCGCCCCCATTGACGGCGGGTCGGGAGAGAAAATCTTGTTGGGAGAGGCTGATAACCGTTTCAAATCCGGCATTTTTGACGCATTCGTAGGCGAGGGCGAGATTTTGGGAAGATATGTCCGAACCTTCAATTTTTCCGGTAAAGGTTTTTTGTTGGCGGCGAGCTTCATTTTTGACTTTTTGCCAGACTTGATGATCGTAATCGCGCCAGGATCGAAATCCAAAATTGCGGCGAAAAATGCCCGGAGGGGTATTGGTGGCAATCAGTGCCGCTTCTATGGGGATTGTGCCCGAGCCGCACATGGGATCAACAAGGTTTCCTTCTCCCGACCATCCAGCCAGATGCAGGAGTCCGGCAGCGAGGACTTCGTTGAGGGGAGCGCGGTGGTTTTGGGTGCGATAGCCCCGACGGTGGAGAGACTCCCCGGAACTGTCAAGGGCCAGAGAAACCTGATTGCCGGTGATATGGATATTGATGCTTATATGGGGATTTTGTATATCTACGGAGGGTCTCTTGCCGGTTTTGGCGCGGAACTGATCCACGATAGCGTCTTTAGTTTTAAGGGCTACATATTGAGAATGGGAAAAATGAGGAGAAGATACCGCTGCATGGATGGCAAAAGTCGTATCAGTACTCATGACCTCTGCCCAGTCGAAATCCAGAATCCGCTGGTAGAGCATTTGCTCATTTTCCGCTGTAAAATCAAAGATAGGTCTGAGGATACGAAGAGCCGTGCGGAGGCAAAGATTAGCTTTGTACATCAATGCCTGGTCACCGGTAAAACTGACTGCACGGTTGAGGATATGGATGTTTCCGGCACCGAGTGCCCGCAATTCTTCTGCAAGGACTTCTTCGAGTCCAAACAAGGTAGTGGCGATGAGGGGGGTGGAATCTGAAAACGGTATCATAAGGCAAATCAAAAAAAAATAGCGGAGATTTATGGAAATAAAAACAGAATCCCATCTCTGAGAATACAAGATATCGAAGTGGCCATTACGGTATCCGTTCTTTGAATTATGGACAAAGGTCTGGGCAATATTGATAAAAACAGCATAGATGAATGCCTGCCAAGAGAAGTATTAAAAGTATTTGCAGGATTGGGAATATTATCAACACCAACAAAATTATTATAATTCTTTGTGTTTACGATCCAAATACATAATTTTGGACAGATTAACTTCTAAATTGTACATCAAACTAAAGGCTTTCAGAAATGGCTGAAACTAACAAACCTACGACGTCGAATGCCTCTGGAGAGGCTCAGATTAAACCCGCAAGCCCTTTAAAGGCAATCTTCCCACTACTCGCAATCCTTGTTTGTTTTGTGGTTGCTGAGGTTGCTTTCTGGAAAGGTTTCGGACACCCCAGTAACTTCAAAAACGGAGTACAACTGGACAAAGATTATCAGGAATGGGTTAAGGCTGGAAGAGTGGGCGGTGAAGAATCTGCTCCTCCGACAGCACAGGATCAGGAACCCGCCAATACTTACGGCCTTGTTTACAAAGGCGGATGGGTAATTCCGATCGGTATGACACTTGCCCTGGTACTTTTCACTTTTACGATTGAAAGAGGTATTACCGTTTCTCGTGCAGGTGGAAAAGGAAACACCGATGTATTTGTGAAAAAAGTAAGAAACCTTCTTGCTAAAGGAAATGTGGACGGTGCTGCACAGCTTTGCGACAAACAACGCGGATCTGTAGGTAGCGTTATCAAAGCCGGTCTTCGCAAATACAAAGAGATGGAAGTGGCTGAAGACTTGGAAAAAGACCAGAAGAAAATTGCGATTCAGACGGAAATCGAAGAGGCTACCATGCTTGAACTTCCGATGCTGGAAAGAAACCTCCCGATTCTGGCTACTACCGCATCACTCGGTACCCTCGTCGGTCTTATCGGTACGGTATTGGGTATGATCCGGGCATTTAGCGCATTGGGTGAAGGCGGTGCTCCTAACGCAGCCGAACTCTCCGTGGGTATTTCCGAGGCGCTTATCAACACGGCTTTGGGTATCACGACTTCTGCGCTTTCCATTCTGGCTTATAACTTCTTCACCACTAAAATTGACGGCATGACCTATGCCATGGATGAAGCAGGTTATAGTATTGTTCAGACCTTTGACGTAAGAAACTAATTTCAACGTTTTAAAAAAGAACAATGTCAGCAAAAAAGCCTAAAAAACACCCGCCCTCAATTGACATGACGGCGATGGTGGACGTGGCCTTCCTGTTGCTTACTTTCTTCATTTTGACTACTACCCGTTTCCGGGAGGACTCAAAAGTAGAGGTGGACATGCCCGGTTCTGTATCGGATCTCCCGGTACCCGATAAGGCGCTCTGTGTCATCTCGCTTGATCCGGAAGGAAGGGTATTCGTTGGATATTCCGACCCGCTTACCCGCGAAGAGGTTCTCCGGCGTTTTCTGTCTGAGAAGGAAGTAACCATTTCCAAAGAAGGAGCCAGTTATTTTACAACCTTGCAGGAATTTGGAGTTCCTCACAATGAGGTGAAACAATGGCTGGATTCGGAAGGGGATGAACTGAAGGCCTTTGCGCACAAAGGAATTAGTGCTATGGTGACGGACTCCGCTACCATGACCGGCAATGATTTGAAGGACTGGATTCGTTGGGGACGCCTCGCCGACCAGCGCATGCGTTTTGCCATCAAAGGCGATCAAGACGCAGGTTATGAAGCGGTCTCTCATGTAATCAGCTCGCTTCAGGAATGGGATGTAAACCAGTTTAGTCTGATTACTTCCCTCGAAGAAGGCGGTGCCGTTGAAGTGGAATAATATCTTATCACCCTTTAAACTAGAGTAAACATGGCTGATGTAGATTCCGGCGCGAAAGGCGGTGGGCGATCAAAAAAAGGTGGTTCTAAAACCAAGAAGAAATCTACGCGGATTGACATGACCGCAATGGTGGACGTGGCTTTCCTTCTTCTGACCTTTTTCGTTCTCACCGCTACCATGGCAAGTTCCTCAGTAATGGAGCTCACCATGCCCCCTAAAGTAGATAATCCTGAGGATTTGGAAGATCTTCGTATCAAAATCCTCGAAGACAAAATTATGACCCTGGTGCTGGATGAAAACGACATCGTCAAGTATTATGTCGGCATCACAGAACCTGAAATTTTGGAGACGAATTTCTCGGATGAAGGTTTGAGAAAAGTTTTGTTGAGCCATATTTATTATGGAAAAACCATTGGAAAACCGCTTTGCAAAGAAGTGAATAACGCGGAAGGATGCTGGGACCCGATCTTTGTGATCAAACCTCGCATACAGAGCCGTTATAAAAATCTGGTGGATTTGCTCGACGAACTGGCTATCACTCAGGCTCCTAAGTACGCCATTGATAAATTCACCGCACAGGACAGCCTCCTGCTGATCGGAGAACTTACGCCGGCAGAAGAGGAATAAACCTCTCCGGAATTTCGGAAAAATAAGGTATATTGAAACATTATACATTGATCAACTATGTCTCAGGTAATAAGAGCATCTTTAGACGAAATGGTTTTTGAAGATCGTGAGAAACGGTACGGTGCTTATTTTCTCCGGAAAAAGTACCCCACCCACCTCATTGTCGGAACAGCCATTATCGGAATCGCTGCTGTCCTCTTTACCTTTGCGCCTCTGATCGCCAAAAGTCTGGGCCTTCAGGGTGAAGCTAAAGAGAATAAAAGCCTTTCCGTGACAATCAATATGGAGGACCTCCCGCCGCCACCTCCGATTGATGAGGACAAACCACCGCCACCGCCCCCGCCAAAGGTACCGCCACCACAGGTGAAAACGGTCGCCTTCCAGATTCCAGAGCCTACTCCGGAAGAAGAACTTGAAGAAGATCAGACGATCGCCGAAGTAGAAGAACTGAAAGAAGCACCTAATATCGGTCTTGAAGATAAAGAAGGTTCTGACGAAGGTTTCTTCGATGGTGAAATTGATGCCGATGGTGATGTTCCCGAGGTAATCGTGGAGCAAGAGCCGGAAATCAATGCCTTTATCTTCGCAGAAGAAGAACCCCAGCCCATCAACATGGATGACATCAAGAAATTGATTGGTTATCCTCAGATTGCAAGGGATGCGGGTATCGAAGGTAGTGTAGTTGTAAGGGTTCTCGTGGATAAAAAAGGCAACTATGCCAAACACCGCGTGATCAACCAGGTTCACCCCATTCTTGAAAAAGCTGTAACGGAGCATGTAAACAAACTCCGCTTTACACCCGCTATTCAAGGAGGAAAACCGATTCAATTCTGGGTGAATATCCCCTTCAACTTCAAGCTTTTGAATTAATTTTCATTCTGAAAGCAAAATAGATAAGCCGTTCCTGCCGGGACGGCTTTTTATTTCTTTCTCATTCTATCCTTTGACTTTTCCCGTTTTTCAAAATATATTTTTTCCCGGAACGTATAGCTGATACACCTTATGAAAATTACCCACTAACTTCCACCGCATGTCCAAGTTTCTTCGGTTTTCCTTTTCGATTTTCCTCGGGACGATTCTGCTGTATTCACGGTCATCTGCGCAGGAATATACCTCCGCGCTTGGGCTTCGAACGGGTTCGGATAGCGGCATTAGCCTTAAACATTTTTTTGCAGAAAATACCGCATTAGAAGGAATGCTGGTTTACCGTCAGACCGGTTTTCGGGTAGTGGGAATGGTTGAACAACAGTTTTTTCTCGGTCGGCACTCCAGCTCCGCCCTCTATTTTGGATTAGGAGGACATTTAGGATATTCCGGCCTCGTCGCCCCGGAACAAACCCCCCGCCAGGTGGCAGGTTTAGATTTTCTGGTAGGGTTTGAGTATGTCTTCCCCCACTCACCTCTGGTATTTGCCTTTGACCTAAAACCGCTGGTCGAACTTCGTTATGACCCGGTCTTCTCCGGAAATAATGCTGCGGTGTCTTTGCGATATATAATTCGATAAGTGATTGATCGGTAATTTGGTTTACTGGGTTTATTTTGCGAATTTAAAATTTCCATTATAACAGCCTATTAATCCAGGTATTACCTATATGAGCAGCAAAAATATCTATGCCCTACTGGTCGGTATTGACAAATATAAACACCCCGTACCTGCCCTTGATGGATGTGTAAACGATATGCGCGCCATGCGCGATTTTCTGGACCGGAAAGCACGTCGAAACGGAATTCCCCTGAAAATGGAAGTTCTTGAAAATGAGGACGCTACCCGGCAAAATATCGTTTCCAAATTTGAAACCCACCTCACCAAGGCAACCAAAGACGATATTGTTTTTTTCTATTACAGTGGCCACGGGTCGCAGGAACCTGCCCATGAACTTTTCTGGTCCATCGAGCCGGAAAAGAAAAATGAAACGCTGGTCTGTTATGATAGCCGACTGCCCGACGGCATGGATATCGCGGATAAAGAACTGGCTACCCTCATTGATTTGGTGGCACAAAACAACCCCCATATTTTGGTCATTACCGACTGCTGTAACTCCGGCGATAATACACGAAGTTTGGATTATACCAAAACCCGGCAGTCGGCAGCAACTACCAAAACCCGCGCATTGGATACCTATATTCTTCCCCGTAGTTTTAATTCGGATCGGAGTGCGATGTCGGTTTCGGGTACAGAATCTTTTACGGTGCCTTCCCCCCGCCATATTGCCCTTGCAGCGGCTCATTCTTTCCAACTTGCCAAAGAAACTTTTCTAGCGGGTTCTCCCCGTGGAGTATTTACCTATTCCCTTCTCGAAGTGCTGGAAAATACGGTAGGCCCCATTACCTACAATGACCTTATGCGTCGCGTACGGGGGCTGGTCCAGCAACGAACTTATGATCAGGTACCTCAGATGACTGCTCCGGAAACAGATATTAACCTGAATTTTCTGGATGGAACTACGGCGGTGAAGACCAATTATTATATTCTTTCCAATAATCGCCAGACCGGATGGGAAATAGACGCCGGAGCCGTACACGGGATTGTCGCCGGTAGTTTTGGTGGGGCGCAGACGGAATTAGCCGTTTTCCGAGACGGCGCCGATGAAGCCGAAATGTCTAACCCGGCCAAATCGCTGGGAAAAATTTCGGTAAAAGAGGTTTCCCCTGAAAAAAGTCTGGTACGCCCCGAAGGCAATCTCCAACTCGACCCTCAAAAAGCGTATCGCACCAAAATTACAGCAATGGCCATACAGCCGATGGTTGTGTATGTAAAAGCGGTGAATGAACATGCCAAAAACCTTATAAAAGTTGCCCACGGAAATGCCGATTCCGAAGAAAAAATATTGGTAAAATTGGCAGATGATCCCGTAACCGCTGATTATAAAGTAGTAGCGAATGAACGCAGCGAGTATATAATCACGAGGAAAAGTGATGCAGACAATCAGCCTCTGGTAGAGCAAATTGTCGGATTTAATCCGCAGAGTGCGGAGAAAGTCATTAATAACCTCGCGCATATTGCGAGGTGGGAGCGGCTGCGAGACTTGAAAAACCCCGGAAGTTCGCTTACTACAGGATCTGTGGTGATCGAAATCTGTCATCCGACAGAGAATCGGGTATTCCGTTCGGAGAGGGATGGGGATGTTTTGTTGCGCTATCGCAAAGCAGACGGCCCCACTGGCGTACCTCGCTTCCGGATAAAGATGATAAACCGGGGAAATCAGAAATTGTATTGTTCACTGATTTATATGTCGTCGCTTTTTGGCGTTGAACCGGGAATGCTTCCTCAGGGCGGATTATGGCTCAATAGCGGCGAGGAGATCTGGGTAAGAAACGGTGCGGTGCTAAAAGCAGAAGTGAACGACAGTTTTGTTTCTTTTGGAAGGAAAAGTGTCCAGGAAATCCTGAAAGTAATAGTTTCTACCAAAGAGTTTGATTCCAGTCTTTATCGGTTGCAGGAATTAAATCTGCCTAAGGCGACCAGCCGTTCGGCAGGTGAAGGTGGCAGCAGGGGCTTTTCTTTTGAAGAAAACGCCCGTGCTACCGGAGATGATTGGAACACTGCAGAATTTCCTGTTACGATTTTACGGGAAGACTGAGGGCTAAAGTGATTTATACGTCAATATTGGCGTATTTTGCGTTGCGTTCAATAAATTCGCGGCGAGGAGCTACGTCGTCTCCCATCAGGATCGAAAATAAGTGATCGGCTTCTGCGGCACTTTCAATGGTTACGCGCTGAAGGGTTCTTCGGTCCGGATCCATGGTTGTATCCCAGAGCTGATCAGGGTTCATTTCGCCCAGACCTTTATAGCGTTGGATCGTCACTTTTGATTCGTCGCCGTGTCCTAATTCTTCAATCGCCTCTTTGCGTTCAATTTCGGTCCATGCGTATTTATGTTTTTTCCCTGCCCTTATCTGGTAGAGTGGGGGAGTAGCGATAAAAACGTGGCCGGCTTCGATCAACACACCGAAATAGCGATAGACCAGCGTGAGCAATAAGGTTCGGATATGGCTTCCATCAATATCGGCATCGGTCATGATGACCATTTTATGGTAGCGAAGTTTGTCGAGATTGATATTATCGCCGTCGCCGATGCCGGTAATACCGAGGGCGAGTATGATATTTTTGATTTCTTCGTTGTCGTAAATCCGGGAAGGATGCGCTTTTTCGACATTGAGGATTTTACCGCGGAGAGGAAGGATGGCTTGGAACCGGCGGTCGCGGGCCTGTTTGGCACTACCACCGGCGGAGTCGCCTTCGACGAGGAAAATTTCACATTCTTCCGGTTTGCGGCTGGAGCAATTGGCGAGTTTTCCGGGTAAACCTCCGCTGATGGCGGAACTTTTTTTCTGTACGGCTTCTCGGGCTTTTTTCGCTGCGTGGCGGGCTTCGGCGGCGAGTACGACCTTCGAGATAATCATCTTAGCGATGGTGGGGTTTTCTTCGAGGTAATAAGCCAGATATTTACTGACAATGGAACTCACCACTCCTGCCACATCGGAGTTTCCAAGTTTCGTTTTGGTTTGGCCTTCAAACTGCGGTTCCTGCACTTTTACCGAAATTACAACGGTCAATCCCTCGCGAAAATCCTCACCGGTGATATTAAACTTAACCTTTTTTAAGTGCCCTTCATTCTCCGCATAATTTTTCAACGTGCGGGTAAGAGCCGTTTTAAATCCCGAAACGTGAGTACCCCCTTCGTGAGTATTAATATTATTGACGTAAGAATGGATATTTTCGTTGAAGGAAGAATTATACTGAATCGCCAGTTCGACCGGGGTTGTTTCTTCATCGTCTATGCCCTGGATGTAAATAGGTTCGCTGTGTAGCGGCTGGCGATTGGAATCCAAATGTTTGACAAATTCTCTGAGTCCTCCTTCGGAGTAAAAGGTTTTGGTAAGATACTTCAGTCCTTCGTTTTCCGGTTTTTTAAGGTCTTCTTCGGTGAGTGGTTCGCGTTTATCTGTAATGGTGATGCGGATTCCACGGTTGAGATAAGAGAGTTCTCTGAGGCGGGAAGCCAGCGTATCAAATTTATATTCGGTAGTAGTAAAAATAGTGGAATCGGGCCAGAATCGGGTTTCTGTACCTCGGTTAGTAGTTTCGCCGATCACTTTTACATCTGCTTTGGCGGCACCTTTTTCATATTCCTGCAAATAGACTTTGCCATCGCGATAAACCCATACATGGCAATCACTGGAAAGGGCATTTACGCAGGAAACCCCGACGCCATGAAGACCTCCGGAAACCTTGTAGCTATTTTTATCAAATTTACCTCCTGCCCCGAGGCGGGTCATTACGAGTTCGAGGGCGGAGAGTCCCTCTTTTTCGTGAATATCCACGGGTATCCCTCGTCCGTTGTCTTTGACAGAAATGGAGTTATCCTCATGAATCGTAACCTCAATGGTATCGCAGTAGCCCGCCATCGCTTCATCAATGGAGTTGTCAACTACTTCATACACCAGGTGGTGCAGCCCGCGTTCGCCGATATCCCCGATATACATCGCGGGTCTTTTCCTCACGTGTTCAATACCTTCAAGAACCTGAATATTGCTCGCGGAATATTCCTGAGACTGGTTTTCCAAATCGCTCATTGACTTCGTTTTTCGGTTGTTTCTTTGGTTTTAAATTGCCGTTAAAATTACGAAAAAATGGGGATTTTTCCCATTTCTTCCGTGAATAAAAAAAGGGTAATTCGTTTAAAAATCACCCTTTTTTTTAAATTTTCGGATTGACGGAAGCCTATCCTCGGCTAATCATTTTTTTTCTTTTTGGGGAAGCCAAATTTATCCTTCAAATCATTGAGTGTGCCTTTGAGATCTTCGCCGGTTTGTGATTTAATCCCGTCCCCAATTCCTTCTTTCAGCTCTTTGGCTAGTTCCTCTTTGGTCTTTCCACTGGTAGCGGCATTGAGCAGGCTGTCTTTTACCTGTTGGGCGGTTTTGGTTGCTACGCTTTTCAGGCTGTCTTTAGCTTCTTTTTTCAGGTCGCTGATCTGCGATTTGATACTGTCCTTGTTGAGTTGTACATCGGTACCGAGTTTTTCGGAGATTTTATCTTCCGCAAGTTCGGTCAACTGCTCACCGACTTCGTCTCCGGTACCGCCTCCCGCTCCGCTGACTTTCGGCTCTGTAACGGTTCCTCTGAGTTTGAGGTTGACGTTCACTCGTTCGCTGGCTTTTACGGCTCCGCCGGAAAGGTTGGAAAGTGCGGAAAATGCCGCATTGCCAATAGCACCGGGAGGTGCGTCAATCTTCACCTCGTAATCCAGGTTGCCTGTGAGGTTTTGCCGCCCGCCAATGGTAAACAGAATGTCTTTTACTTTCAGATCTATCGGGCTGATTTCGAGGAAACCGTTTTCGATTTTGAATTTTCCCTGTACTTCTTTCAAATCCAGCTTGGAAAGCACCTGAAGGTTGGTCTTTTCGGCAAGTGCGTTCATGGTTCCGGAATTTTCGAGTTTTCCACTGATGATCTGGAAAAGGCCCAGGCTGTTTACCTCTTCCAGTACAGGCATCATATTTTGCTTCAAACGCCCGGAAATACCAAATTCGGTGTTGCACACACCTTCGACAAATTTTAGGATAGGTGCGAATCCCTGGACAGTAGTAAAATGGGTAAATGCGTCCTTAATCCCCAGGTTTTTAATGTCGAGGTAGAAGTTGTAGGTGGGGTTTTCCAGGTTTGCTGTATTGTATATTCCATTCATGGCTACCTGGCTCCCAAACATGCCAAATCCCAGGTTTTCCATCGCTACTTCTTCATTCGCAACGGTAAGCCTTCCTTTGATGTTTTTAAGGGAAAGATCGTCGTAAATCACCTCTTTCATGTCTGCATCAAAAACAATATCGAGGTTATCCGGGACGGGAATTACTTCCATTTCGGTTTCTTCTGTTCCGGTTGTTGTAGGGGTACTTTCTTCTTCAACCATCCATTCGTTGAGGTCCATCCGGTTGGAGACCAGACGCATATTTCCTTTCAGCATTTGATTATCCATCAGTGCATAGGCCATATAATTGCTGAAATAGCCATCTAAAGCATAATCGCTGCTTCCCAGGTTGCCTTTTGCTCCGGTGATTTCCAATTTGGAAGGAGTGAAGGTTGCCGTGCCGGTTTCAATCGTTACGGGTTTGGGAAGGTAATAGTCGGTGTAAACGAGGTTTTGCACCTGTACTGTCCCACTGGTGGGGAGGTTTGTATAATTTTCAGCTTCGATATCGGAATATTTTCCTTTTGTAGAGAAATGATCCACAATCAGCTTACCGGAAAGTGTCATGCTGTCAATGGGATAAATCTGCATGAGTTTTTCCAGATCGAGTTTTCCGCTGGCTTCGACGAGGTAGTTGGGGTCGTCAAAATTGCGCACATTGGCTTTGCCGGTAATGGGTTCTCCGTCGAGTTTAAACCGAAATTCTGGTACATCCAAAACCGCATTTGCCATGCTTCCATCGGGGTCATTAAGGGAAGCGTGAAAATTCATTTCCGTGAGTTCTGCCGGATATTCCGCATTTTTGACATATCCTTCGGTCATAGCCATTACAGCATCTACTTTCGGGAATACGCCCTGCGTCTCGTCGTAAACGCCGTTTGCTTCGGCATCTATTGTAAATTTTCCTTTGAGTGTAGTTCCTTCAATCGGGAAAATGCGGGTCAGTTCATCAAGATTGAGATCGGCTTTTAAACTTCCATTAATTTTTATTTTTTCCAGTCCGCTGATTTTCGCAGTTGCATCAAGGGGATTTTTTCCAAAATCTGCATGCAGGGTGCGGATGTCCACCGATGTTTTTTCGAGGTCGCCGTCAGGGTTAAGAACTGAAACGTCCATATTGATTCCGGTAACGGGTTGCGGAAGGTCGGGGTATTGCATCATGGCATCGGTGACCTTGAGGTTAAGCCCAAATCCCGGCATTTGGGTATCGTTGTAAATGCCCTTCGCAAATCCATCAAAAGCCAGTTGTCCGTCGGTTTTGAGGTCTTTAAACGATTCTGAATAAACACCGGGCACGAGGGAAAGAATACTGCGGAAGGAGGTACTTGGCGTTTTAAAACGGAGATCCATGTCAATATCGTCGGTGGGCATGGATACCCAGCCATCCAGGTTTAGCGGAAGTTCATTGACGGTAAAAAGATTGTCGAGAAAATCAATTTTAAATTCCGTGGCACTGTAAACCACTTTCATATCTGCCTGAGCTTCTGCTTTTGCGTTTTTGAGGTATTCAATTCCATCATACACGACGGTCAATTTTTCCGCCTGAGTAAGCGTACTGAGTTCATAAATTTCAAGGGTAAAATCTCCTTTTCCGGAGTGATTAAGGCCCGTCAACTCTGCCCGCATGGGAAAAGTGGCATCGTCATAAATGATGGAGGAATTGTTCAGGCGGTATTCTTCAAGTTTGATTACGAGGTTGGAAGTTTCTTCTGCTTGCGTTTCTTCAACAGCCGCCGAATCCTCCTTCATGATGTCCCAATTGGCGGTACCGTCTTTTAGCACGAGGGCTTTGATTTTCGCTTCATCGAGGATGATTTTTTTGAGATTGATTTCATCTCCCGCAACCACACTCATAATATCCACCACCAGGTCAAAATTTTTGCCGTGGATCAGGGTATCGGATAAAAAAGTATCCACCCCTACAACACCAAAATCCCGGATCGAGATTCTTGCATTGGGAAAATTTCGAATAAAGGAAAGCCCTACATCTGCGAAATAGACCTGTGCGTTAAGCGACTCGTCAATTTGTTTACGAACGATGCCCTCAATTTTGTCACGGAATAGAAACGGGGCTGCTATTAGCGTGATTATCAGTATAATGAGGATAATACCGGAGATTTTAAATATCTTTTTCATCACCTGATTATATGTACTTCGAAGGGTTGTGTACCTAAGTATAAACGTTGAGATAAAGGTACAAATTATTAGCCGTTAAATTCCGTGCAGGAAGACGAAAAAAACCAGCCAGGTAAGAAAAAGGATAGGTAACAATATAATCAGGCTATAACGAATAATGTAACCGAAGAAACTGGGCATGACCACGCCGCGTTCTTCCGCTATAGATTTGACCATAAAGTTGGGACCGTTGCCTATATAAGTCATGGCACCAAAAAATACGGCTGCGACAGAAATCGCACGGAGGTAATCTCGGGTAATTAGGTCCACCGTTCCTGCGGCAAATGCGGCTACCTCGGCGGTACTGCTGACGTCCATATCAAACTTGGCCAATGCTGCGGAAAGAAAGTTCAGATAAGTAGGCGCATTGTCCAAAACGGCGGATAGGGTTCCTGTAATCCAATAAATACTATTGACGGAGAAAAAAGATTTGCCCGTTTCACTAGAAGCAAACTCTCCGATAAGCTGGAGGGCGGGCATCATGGCGAAAAATATACCTGCGAAAAGAAAAACAACTTCGTTGATCGGGTCAAAGGTAAATTCATTACCCCGTAGAGCCGATTTATCCGCAAAAAAATAGCTGCCTACTCCGGCACTAAGTTGAATAATTTCGCGCAGAAAGGAGTATTCGGAGCCATGATAAGAGATTGAGGGAACCCAGTCAACTACGTTCGGATCGAGAAAAACCGCACCGACAATAATGCCGAGCCATAAAAAATTGCGAGATCCCCGTAAAATAATTTTTCCGGAATAGATGGACTCCACGCGGTCCAGGTTTTTTTTGTTTTTCCGGTCGTAGAAGAAAAAAACAATTCCCAGCAAAACTAAAGCGAACAACCATTCCGGGAAAATATGAATAATCGTCCACTGAAACGGCACGCCTTTAAGAAACCCCAGAAATAACGGCGGGTCGCCAATGGGCGTAAGTGATCCGCCGACATTGCTGACCATAAAAATAAAAAAGATAATATGGTAAGGCTGTAAACGGTCGCGGTTTAGACGGATGAAAGGGCGTATCAACAACATAGAAGCACCGGTGGTGCCGATGAGGTTGGAAACCATGGCTCCGATCATCAGCAAAGCCAGGTTGGCGAAAGGAGTTCCCTCCCGGTCAATCTGAATGAGGATACCGCCGGAGGCGATATAAAGTGGTGCCAGCAGGGCAATAAAAGAAATGTATTCGGAAAGGGCGTGTGTAGGTTCATGTGCGCCCGGCAGCCCGACGAGGTAGTAAATAAGGGTAATGAGACCCAGACCCGGAGCGATATATTTGTAGTATTTATGCCAGAAGTGGGGAAAAAATACCGGGCCGGTGGCTATTAGAATTAATAATGAAATAAAAGGGATAACCGACCAGGGACTTGGATGATGGTGTACTTCGGCAGCTACGGCTTCAATCGGTTCCTGCACATGGGGTTGTTGAGCAAATAGGGGGGAATAACCAAATCCATGAGAAATCAGGAGTATAAAAAGGACCTTTTTGGCAATTCGGTTTCTCATAGGTAAGACATCCGGCGATTCGTCCCGAAATAACTACATATAAAAATAAGTTCCAAATCAACATTAGGATAACCTACATTTTCAGGATGTCTTCAAGTACCCAACTCAGGGAGTTTTGCCAGAGTTCGCGGGGAAAAGGATTGCGTAAAAAGGTCTTTTTCAGGGCATTCTCAATGGTTTGGGATATATCCTGAAAAATTTTTTCATCTTCCATCGAAATATGTGGTTTCATCAGATAAGCAAACGTACGAGCCATACCACAATTGGCAATAAAGTCAGGAATGACCGCCACGTGGTTGTCTGCGTAAAGCCCGGTTTCCCCCAAAAAAATATCAGGATCGTTAAAGGGGACATTTGCCCCGCAGGAAATGACTTCCAGGTGGTTTTCACGCATTTGGTCGAGCTGATACTTGGTAACTAGCCGGGAACCGGCGGCGGGGATAAATACTTCTGCTCCACACGACCAGACGGCGTTATTGATTTTTTCAAAGGGTAAGGCATTTTCTACTGCCAGTTTGTTGCCTTCCCGATTGAGGTATAGATGTTTGACTTCGGCTAGGCTTAATCCTTCCGGGCGGATAATCCCGCCACTTCGGTCTATAATTCCGACGATGCGGAATCCTTCTTTGGCAAGTGTCAGGGCCGCTGCACCCCCTACATTCCCAAAACCCTGTACAATCACCCGTTTTGCTGCCATGGGTATTCCCCATATCCGGTAAAAATGCACGACAGCCATTCCTACTCCAAAACCCGTGACCATATCGGAGACCGTAATGGTTTTCTGATCGGTCGTAGGTGCGTAGTCGTCGTGAACCACTCGTTTGGAAACACCTTCGGAGAGTTGATTCAGGATAGCTTTTCTGTCTTCCTCGGAAGGGTGAAGATGGCCGTTTACGATGCCTTCTTGGGGATGGCGGATACCTAAAGCAGCCGTTATGGGCATTACATCGGCGACCTCGTCCACATTAAGATCCCCGCCGGTTCCATAGTAGTGTTTGAGGAGCGGTGTTACCGCCTGATACCACCGTTGCAGCACGCCGTGTTTTCGTGGGTCTTCCGGATCAAAGTCAATCCCTGACTTTGCACCGCCGATGGGCGGTCCACATACGCTGAACTTGATTTCCATTGTTTTTGCCAGCGAAATCACCTCGTCAAGGGTACACCCTTTGCGCATGCGTGTACCACCACCGGCGGCACCGTTACGCAGCGAATTGATTACTAGCCAACCCTTTGCTTCGGTTTCGGGGTCATTCCAGGTAAATATGATTTCCGGGGTCTGATATTCAAACTTCTTTAAATGATGAGTCATAAGAGGCGTCCTTTTTTATGGGACCTCAAATATGAGCAGCCTTTCAGTTATTCGCAATCTGAATTTTGGAATTTGCAAATTCTTTGTAATTTCCCGAAAAGTACAACACCATGATTACACAATTTGCACAGCTTTTTGTGGCCAATTCCTGTTACGGCTGCGAATCGCCTCTTACCATTCAGGAAAAATGTATTTGCCTTTCGTGTCTTTCCCAGATACAGGAGACGCAGACGCATTTGAAGATTTCCGACAATGAGTTGTATTACCGCCTTGCCGGGCGTATTCCGCTTGACGGAGCGATGAGTCTTTTTTATTTCGCCAAATCCGGCAGGCTTCAAAAAATCCTTCAACACCTAAAGTACAAAAGTGCACCCCGGTTGGGCGTATTTCTCGGCCAATATTACGGCCATATTCTTAGGGGAGGAGACTGGCTCGGGCAGGTAAATGCAGTGGTTCCCGTGCCTTTGCATGCTTCCCGATTGATTCAGCGGGGGTATAATCAGTCTGAACAAATTGCCCGAGGCTTAAGTATCGCATTGGATATTCCGCTGGAAACCCAATTGTTGAAACGAAGCCGTAAGACACTGACACAAACCCGCAAAGCAGGAGGGAACCGGTGGGAAAATGTTTCGGGAGCATTTGAACTGAAAAAAAATCCACCGGCGGGGTTATTGCTGGTGGATGATGTCATTACTACCGGTGCTACGTTGGAGGCCTGCATACGCACCTTGTCCGAGGCGAAGGTTCCCCCGGAAAAAATTTATATTGCCAGTATAGGCATGGCAAAAAAAGACTGACTACTGCTCCAGCGGGTTATACATGAAGGTCAGCATCAGAAGAAAGGAAAAGGCAATGAGGATAATTGCTGCCTGAAGAAACCCCGGATAATGGTCAAATACCTGGCGGAAGACAATTTCCTGAATCTCTGCTTTTTCCATATTGGAGATTTCTTCAAATATGGCTTTCATTCGTTCAGGGTCTGTGGCGCGAAAAAACTTTCCGCCGGTATTATCGGCCATTTGGCGGAGGGTTTCTTCGTCGAGGCCGGTATTGCCGCCCTGTGCTGCGATCTGGGCGGGAGTACTGCTATTACCAATACCGATGCAATAAATACGAATGTTGAAACTCGCGGCGAGCCGGGAGGCTGTAATGGGATCAATTTCTCCCCGGTTATTGGCACCGTCAGTAAGCAGCACAATAATCCGGGAGGGGTTTTCGCTGTCACGCATGCGGTTGATGGCTACGGCAACGGCTTGGCCCATGGCTGTACCCTGCATGGGCAAAATATTAAAATTAATACCTTCAATCATTTTCCGGAGAAGGTCATAGTCGAGGGTCAGGGGGGTATAGCTAAGGGCATTTTCGGCGAAAAGGACGATGCCGATCTGATCATTTTGTCTGCCATCAATAAATGAAATAGCGTTTTCTTTCGCGGCTTCAAGGCGGTTGGGGATGAAGTCTGTG
Source organism: Bacteroidia bacterium (assembly GCA_033764335.1). Classification (GTDB taxonomy): domain Bacteria; phylum Bacteroidota; class Bacteroidia; order J057; family J057; genus JAGQVA01. Next base: position 137,188 of record JANRJC010000049.1, read on the forward strand.
GTCTCCATGCTCCCACTTGTATCGAGCAAAAGCATAATATCCACTCCCGGGGACTGGTTTTCCACGATTTCGCGGGAGGTTTGTGGCCTTGCGATGGCAAGAATAATGAGTGTCAGGCCGATAAGTTGCAGGGCACGCGGGAGGATACGGAGAAAGGCGAGGTTTACTTTCGGGCGCTGTAACTTGGTCGGGTCATAACTCAGGCGAATGACCAGTCGCTGTCGGCGGAAATACCGGATGTACCAAAAGAGGTACATAGGGATAATCAGAAGCAGTATCAATGCTTCCGGATTGGCAAAGTGATCTATCCCCAGAAATGATTTCATGCACGAGAGTTAGCCGCAGCAATCTTACAAAGAAAGCAGGAACTAAAGCATAAAACAAGTGAAACACCCGGCAATTCCGGCCATTGACAAGGGAAGTTTGGCAATCACGCCGCTTTTCTTTTTTGAAGGATTACTTTCAGCGGGATTTCGGAAGTGACGGTGACCGAATGTTCGATATAAAGTGGAATAACCATAAAATCTCCGGGAGACATATCCGTGACTTGTTCCCCGATATAGCAGGTGCAGGTTCCTTCCAATATGAGAAAAGATTCCAAGGTATCGGTGTGGACTTCGGGGGGAATGCCTGTTTTTGCCCAGGCTATATAGGTTTCTGGATCATCGCTTTCACCCAGCCGGTGGAGGTAAATATCTTCCAGCGGTTGAGGCGGGGTGATGTTTTTTATGCGGGCGATCCAGTTTTCGGAGGAGGACGTTTCGGATAAATAAGGGAGGGTTGAAAAATCGTTCGCTAAAGTGATTTCCCGCATGAGGGAATCTTTTAGATGAGCGGGAGGTTGTACCTGATGGAGAAAGGCATATTTTTCCAGAGTTAGGGAAATCTGGTCTCGTTCCGATTTTATTTCAGGGTATTGGGAAATCATTTTTTCCGCGAGGCGAGATTCCGATTCCGAAGAAAGCCCCAACACGTAACTTTCCAAAATTCCCGATGATATAAATGTGTGCTTATCCAAAGTTGTCAAGTCAATTTTCTAAGTTCCTGTATAGCCGTTCTGGCTCGTGTTTTTACTGTACCGAGGGGCAGATTAAGCGTCTCTGCTGCTTCTGTGTGAGAATAACCCCTAAAGTAGAGCAAATCCACAAGTTCTTTGTATTCGGGTTTTAGGCGGCCAACAATCTCCTGAAGCCCGATTCCATCTATATACGTAGTCTCCTGTAAGATCGGATTGTTTATATTTTCTTTTTCCAGCGACTGCGGCTCGCCGCGTTTTTTATAGGTACGGGATCGGGTAAAGTCAATGGCGGTATTGCGGGCGATATTGGATATCCAGGTGAAGAGGCGACCTTTTTCGGGGTCAAAAGACTCGATTTTATTCCAGACCTTCATAAAACAATCCTGAAGGGCATCCTCCGCCACGGCTTGTTCTTTTACTACCCGTAAAATAATACCATAGATAGCAGAAGCATATCTGTCATAAAGAAGTGCCAGGGCCGGTTTTTGCCGGTTGACCAACGCTTCAATCAATTGGCTATCCGATAATGTACCCTCCTGCATAGGGCCATGATAAAGGTGATACTATTTCACCAACTTATCCACCACTGCCAATGCCTTTTCGTATTGGGGCTCCTGCGAAATTTCCGGAACAAGTTCCGAATAACGAACCGTATTGGTTTTGTCCAACACAAAAACCGCGCGAGCGGAAAGCCCTTTCATAGGACCCGAAAGGATTTCGGTGTTGTATTCATTGATGAAATCTTTGTAACGGAAATCCGAACCGGTTACAACATTGGTAATGCCTTCTGCTCCGCAAAAACGACGAAAAGCATAAGGCAGATCTTCGGATATGACAATTCCTACCACTCCTTCTCCCCGCTTACCCAATTCTTCATTAAACCTCCGGGTCTCCATCTGGCATACTCCCGTATCAATGCTGGGCACCGCAATGAGTATTTTGATTTTTCCTTCAAAATCGTCAAACAGGCTTGCTTCGCTAAAATCCTGTTTGACAAATGTAAAGTCAGAAGCTTTTTCTCCTACCGCAGGAATATCGTCTTTGATGGAATAGGTTTTTCCCTTAAGTGTTACCGATGACATAGATTCAGAATTTGAATGTTTTTTGCGAATACAAAGGTAAAGAATAAAAATGAATTCACCGATGAAACCTTAAAGCGGAATTTTGGTTTCAACCCTCAAAGAAAAAACTCATCTTTACATAAGTAATGTAATTTTTTTTCTGTTACTACGACTTATTTACCCGTAACTGCAGGCAATTACGATGGATTTGAATTCAAATAAGGAACAAACGTTTGTAAAACAGGTGCAGGAACATCAGGGGATCATTCACAAGGTCTGTAGAATATACGGTAACCGGGAGGAAGATCACCGCGATCTTTTTCAGGAGATTGTGTTGCAATTGTGGCGCGCGTATGATTCGTACAAAGGCGACTCCAAATTTACTACCTGGATGTACCGGGTCGCGCTGAATACGGCAATTTCGGGTTTTCGTAAACATACACGCTCCCCACAACTTCAACTGCTCTCTGATAAAGAAATGGAAATTCCCGGTTGGGAAGGAGATGTCGAGCGCCAGGAGCGTATGAAGTTTCTCTATCAGGCGATCAACCAATTGTCCGAAATAGAAAAAGCGATCATTATGCTCCACCTCGAAGACAATAGTTATGATGAAATCGCCGAAATTATTGGTATTACCCGCAACCATGTTGGAGTAAAACTTAATCGTATCAAACTGAAACTCAAACAACTTCTCGAACCTCATCTGGCCGATACACCCACGTTTGATGCTGGATAAATTCGTAGTACAGAAACATGAATTTTGAAGAACTAAAATACATCTGGCAGGAACATTCCGATGCGGCTTCCGAAACCATGCAGGTGAGTGCGTCGCAAATTCACTCCATGCTTCAGGCAAGAAGTAAATCCGCACTGGATAAAATCAACCGGAATCTTCTGATTGATCTTTCGGCTTTTATACTGCTGATCCTTTCAGGAACGGGATGGGTTCTTTATTCTCACACGCCCCTGACCTCCTTTGAAATGGTTTTCCTTGGGCTTACCATCTTCACCTCAGGTTTTTTCTACTGGCGTAAATTCCGGGCACTGAATCGCGTTTCCATTACTACCGACAACCTTCGCGCATCTCTCTCAGCGATTACCCACACCCTCGATTTTTATATGAAACTTTATTTCTACCTGGTAGTCATTGCCGTTCCGGTCATGGGTTCCGGTGGGATGCTTTATGGTTTTTATAAAGGCAGTCAGGAAGACGGGCGCACACTGGAAGAAGTTACCCCTGCGATCTGGATGCTGTTGGTAGGGCTAATGGTCGTCTATTCAACCCTTGCCGTTTTGGCAAGCCGCTGGTATGTCCAACGAATGTTTGGCGTACACTACCAGGAACTTAAAACCTGCCTCCGGGAACTTGAAGAGTAAACACAACGGATAATGAAGGTATATCGTTTGCTTTTTATGCCAGCATTATTCCTCTTTTCCAATCGGAGATTATTATTATTTTCCCTACTCTTTGGGGTTGTACCCTTTCTTTATGCACAGACCGAAATATCGGGAAGGGTAGTGGACAGCCTGACACAAGAGCCGCTTTCATTTGCTAATATCCTTTACGATATTGAACTCAAACGAGGCGTAACGTCAGATATTCAGGGAAATTTTTGGATACGTACCGACGCGGAAGTAAGTCGGCTAAGAATCAGCTACCTGGGGTATAAAACGAGGATCGTCGAACCGGTTCCGCCGGGTGAATTTGTGATCTCCCTCAGCCCGGCATCCCTTCAATTGGAAGAGGTGGTCATCTACGGAGATAAAAACCCTACCGAAAAACTCATCCGAAAGGTTATTGAAAATAAGAAAATCAATAACCCCGAACGACTCCCCTCTTTTACCTACCGATCCTACAATAAAATCAATTATGACCTTTTTGTCTTTGGGGAAATGCCCGATGACAGCAGCCGTATCCGGCTTGAAAAAATGGCCGACAAAACCGGACTTTTGATCATGGAATCGGTTACGGAAAGGCGGTTTATTTTTCCGGACAAAGACGAAGAAGTGGTTACGGCAACAAAAGTATCGGGATTTAAAAACCCCTTATTTGCCTCTTTGGCAACGGATGTTCAGCCTTTTTCTTTTTATCAGGAAATCATTCCTATCCTCGACCGTTCCTTTGTCAATCCGATTGCCGAGGGAAGCCTCAGCCGGTATGAATACATAATTCAGGATACACTTTATGAAGGCGAGGATACCGTTTATATTGTCGCTTTTTCCCCTCAAAAAGGGAAAAATTTCGATGCTTTGACCGGTGTTCTTTACATCAATACGCACAAATTCGCCCTCCAGAATGTTATTGCCCGCCCCGCAGAGCCGGGCTTGATGGATGTGGTAATTGAGCAGATGTATTCCCGTATGGAGGGGGAATATTGGTTTCCCGTTCAGCTAAATTTTGAACTGATTATCCGCAACTACCCCCAGAAAAATGTGGGCATGAAAGCCCGTGGACAGGGTTTTCTCCATGACATCAAAATTAACCCCGAACTGGACAAAAAAAGTTTTGGCCTGGACAATGTGCGAATGGACAAAAATGCAGGCAAAAAAGATTCGACCTTCTGGGGCATCCAACGCATAGACTCCTTGACCGCCCGGGAGATACGGACTTATGCATTTATGGACAGCGTGGGAGAAAAAGTCAATTTTGACGGAATCATGAACCAGGTCGAAAAATTATCGAGGGGAAGACTGGGCTGGAAGTTTTTGGAAGTGGATGTCAATAAACTGTTTGTGTTTAACGAGTTTGAGGGCAACCGCCCGGGACTGGGGCTTTACACGGGCAAAAGCCTTTCTCCCTGGTTTTCGCTGGGCGGATACTTTGGTTATGGTTTCCGGGACAAGGCTTGGAAATACGGCGGCAATCTCACACTTTTTTTATATCGCAAACGCGATGTCGAACTTTCTGCTGCGGCCTGGCACGATGTAATCGAACCCGGGCAGTCTTTGCTCAACTTACAAGGGGGGCTTACCCAGCCACGGTCGTTTATGGCCACCCGCATGGATCTTACCGACGGGAAGCAGGCGGAATTAAGTTTCCGGGGTTTTCGTTATAGCAAAATCACATTAGGCGGAACTCTCTATAGCCGTTCGCCGGGATACAACTATACCTTTGTGCGGAATGATGGTACAGAATGGGGCGGTACTTATTATTCTTCCGAAATGTTACTCCGCTTCAGGTATGCATGGCGGGAGAAGATTGTAGAAACCTTCGGGCAGCGTTTGTCCCTTACCAGCAAATATCCGGTTGTTTCGGCAGTTGTGGTGAAGGGATGGGAAAACATTGCGGGAGGAGAACTTCCCTATCTTAAAGCCGAAACAGAGATTTCACATACATTTGAAACCAAACGTTTTGGAAATACTCAGATTCAACTGCGAGCAGGTATGACCCGAGGCGAAGTTCCCGCCCCGTTTTTGTTTCATGGTTCCGGAAGCAAAAGCCGCAGCGTCTGGATTTATGTCGAAAACTATTTCCAGACGATGAATCTCTACGAATTTCTTTCCGACCGATATGCCGAACTTTTTATCCGGCAGGATTTTGGGACATTATTGTTCCAAACCCCCCAATTCAAACCCCAAATATCGCTTGTACAGGGAATCGGATATGGTTGGTTGCCCAATCCGGAGCGACATCAGGGGTTTGAATTTAAAACGATGGAGAAGGGTTATTACGAAAGCGGTTTACTGATCAACCAGATTATTCGCCTAAACTATGTCAACATCGCTTATATGGGTCTGGGAGGCGGAATTTTTTACCGCTACGGGGTTTATCAGTTGCCGGATGTAAAACAAAACCTGGCCTTTAAGGTATCGGTTTCCTTTTCGACAAGATAAAACCGTCGGGGTTTATTTTTTCTCCTTTTTGGTTTTAATGATAATGACTCCGTTTAAACCCTCATCTCCGTATTTTTTGGTGGCTTTTTCGCCTTTCAGCACGGAAACACTTTCGATTGCATTAGGGTCAAGTTTTTCGACTTCTATCCCATCCGTCAGCTTTTTTCCGTTGAGTATAAACAGCGGTTTTGCCTCGCCGGTTTCCGGACGGATTCTTACCACGTTATTTACATTTAGTTCTTCCATACGGGGTTCGGGGGTAGGCTGAGGCTTAGGCTGGGGGTTTGGGGTTGGTTTCGGGGCAACGTCCACGTCAACATTCGGTTCGGGAGAAATCGCCGGCACCGGCGGATTGGGGGGAGTCGGCACAACCGCAACAGCAGCCGGAGCCCCGGCTACGGTTGGTGTACCGGGAACACCCGCTACCGCAGAAGGCGGAGCCGGAGGTGCGGCTACGGTCGGTGTACCGGGAACGCCCGCTACCGCAGAAGGCGGAGCCGGAGGTGCGGGAACAGCCGGTGCTAAAACTGCGGAGTTTCCTGCCGAACTTCCTGCCCATACGTGAAGATTCCCCCCCTTGCCGTTTTCGTATTGGCGACTGATTTCGATCTTCATATTAGAGCCATGCCCGCTAAAATTGCCGGAGGTACCGTCGGGAAAACGGATTTTTCCGACCACTTTTATGAGTTTTCCATTGCTGCCGTATTCTTCTTCATTAATGACGAGATCAATCTCTTTGGCTTTAAGTTCGGCTTTCAGCGCCGCAAGGTCATCTTTTGTCATTCCTGAATGAATTGCTACGCGGAACTCTTCCGCAGTGTATTGCGGCTGAGAAATGGGGGTGGAAGAAATATTTGCATTTGTCGGAGTGGGCGAAATCAGTGGGGTTGGGATTTGTTCGGTAAAATACGATACCGACGGAAGTTCCGGTATAGCCGCCGTAATCGTTTTGAGTTGCGGCGGTACTTGGAAGGCAAACGAAGCAAAACATGTGAGAAGAATCACCAGGCTCAGCAGGTTTTTTCCCGCTTTTGAGGAGGTGGGGTTAAGGCCAAAAAGGCGCTGAATGCGCACCGTAAAAGAGCCGTTTTTTCCTGTTGCTGACATAATTAACCGGGGTTTAATTGTTAAATTAAAAGTATAAACCTGTGTGAGTGCTTCGGCATAGATGTGCACGTCTCTACCGGTAGCCAATACACGATCATCACAACATTCTTCGCGAAACTGGCGGATTTGGCCGGAAATCCACCACAATGCGGGATGATAAAAAAGAACGGTTTCGATAAAAGTCTGGAAAAGATTTACCAAAAAATCTGCTCGATGGATATGGGCAAGTTCATGCAAAAGAATAGCTTCGATATGAGCCGGCGACATGCCAGTGAGCATACCCGTCGGAAGAAGGATCAAGGGTCGGAAAAACCAGAGCGTGACCGGCCCGTCAATCAGTCGGGAAATGCACAACCGCACCGGGCGGTTGATTCCGCTTTCTTTTGCAAGAAGCCGAAGACGTTGTATCCATTCCTGCGGAGGCGAGGAAATATCCTGCGTACTCAGCCGTATCAACCCAGCGTAACCTGCTGCCATTCGCCCGGCGAAGATAAGGGCTCCCATAAACCACAATAAAACTACTACCCGAATATTCCGCTCCCAGATCTGCTTCGATTGATAAAGCAGATTGCCGAAAAAAGATTCCTCCGAAATTTTTAGGGGGGCGGCATCTGTAATGCCGGAATAGGTTCCGTCATAGACCTCTATTGAGGGGGCAGGTTGCTCACGATACTCTTTTACAAATACAAAACCTACACTGAGAAAGAACAGCAGCCCCATCATTACCGAAACGTAGTAGCGAATCAGTGGGGAACGTTTTTGAAGAAAATTTAAAATAATAAAAAGCAATACAGCCGTTACCACACCCAGCCAAAGGCTGTGAAAAATAGCCCATCCCAGGCTTTCCATGATAGGATTAAAAACATCATTGTAGGGCATGATTTCCTCCTTTTTTTTGTTCTTCCAGCCATTTTTCGAGTTCGCCGATTTCTTCGGATGAGGGTTTTGTATTACCCAGTGCGTGGATTACCAGGTTCATCGCAGATCCTTTAAAAACGGAGTCCACGAGGTGGCTAAAAAGGCTTTTTTTGACCTGTGTTTCGCGGATGATGGCTTCGTATTCATGTGTTTTGCCTTCCGCAACCCGGCGAATCAGGTTTTTTTCCGTCATACGCTGCATTTGTTTCAGCGTGGTGGTATAACCCACTTCTTTTGTTTCACTAAGTTTTTCATGCACAAACCGCACGGAGGCCGGCTCATATTCCCATAGGATTTGCAAGATTTCGAGTTCAGCGGGCGAGGGGGTCATTTAATGGTTAATTGTTAATTGTTAATTGTTAATCGTTGTCCCGTCAGTTTCCCTTCAAAGGGGGACGTCCGACGGAAGGGGGTTCAAAGAGTAACGATCAATGAGTCCAAAGATATACGACATTTGTCGTAATTCAAAATTATCTACGACATTTGTCGTAAAATTTTTTAAGAAGTACGATATAAGAAGTACGAAGTCCGATTTACGAAGTAAGGCACCTGCGTTTTCCTTCTTCCTAATCACAAAAAACAAATTCAAGCGGGTAGCCGTGAATTTTGTGCAATACTTCATCGCGGAGGGCGAGATTGGTAAGCCAGAGGCTGACGGTCCATTTTCCGTCGGAGGTGCATACGGCGTTACAATCCCGGATGGCGGGGATTTTTTTAAAAGTATTTTCGATCTCGCTTCGGGTTAGCTGATAGAGCGAAACTTCGCCGGAAACGCTTTGGGGAAATTGGTTTACCACTCGTATGCCTTGTGGAACCATTGCGGGAGATGCCATATTTTGCACCGCAAAATCATAAACCTCTTTGGGCGAAAAATTATTATTGTTTGCAATCAGATAAACCACCGGAACCCACCCATTTTTACTGTCGGGGGAAGGAACTGCGACTACTTGGTTCACCCCTGGATGTGAGGTTATGGATTCCGATACTTTGTCAAGATTCACGAGTGTATCTCCTACCGAAATTTCCCGGTATTTCGGTGTTTCGGAAACAGGATGAGGCATTCGGTTGTGACGAGCAAATTCCTTTATTTCCTGAGGAGAACAGGCGGATAAACCCGGTTCATGATGAGTAGCGGATGAATGAAGCCACAAAGTATGATTTTGTGCTGCCGGGGGAAAAAGCAATTTATCTTCCGGGAATTTTGCCCTTGTACGGTTAAAGTCGCCGATTTCCTGTCCGGCTATTTTTTCGGCTTTTCCTTTTTTCCGCAAGGCGAGGCGCATGCCGATGCGCTGAAGGGTTCCGAGATTATCGGTGAGGTCCGTTTGTAAGATGATTTTAACCGAAGGCAAATGCGGCCGGATGGACTCAACCCTGTCCCAAAGATCAGACTCGCCAAAAGGAGCCGTGGTTACCAATATTTTTGCCTGGGAGTGATTGATCAGATCGGCGATCTGGTAGGTTTGAAGTCCGGGATGAATCGGTAGAACCGAAGCAACCGCCAGCCCGGCCCAAAGGGCAATATAAGATTCCGTTATATCCGGCAGGAGGAGGGCAACGGTGTCCATTTCCCGGATTCCCAGTGCATGGAACATATTGGCGGTTCGGTTTATTTCCGGAATAAGAGATGGAGGAAAGGAATCAGTCATTATCATTTGTAGGATAATCGTAAAGGAGTACCTAAATTTATTGCCTCGCTGCAAATAAGCTAAAAATTGATGAAGGATCAGGTAAATATCCCCCCCAAAAAATGCTCACGAGTAGGAGCAGCACTCACCTTAAAATGCCCGAACTGCTGTAACGCCCCATTATTTATCAATCAAAACCCCTACAACTTCAAAACAATGGGGAAAATGCCGGATGAATGTCCCAACTGCGGGCAGGATTTTGTGATCGAGCCGGGTTTTTATTTTGGGGCGGCAATGATCAGCTATGTCATTCAGGTGTTTATGATTGGGATTTGTGCGGCGGTAGTTTATCTCGTAGGAGGGAGAGAGCCGTTGCAGTATATTATTTCCATCAGCTTGGTGATCTTAGTTACGGCTCCCTATGTGATGGTAGTATCACGGGGGTTGTGGCTGAGCATTTTTGTGAAAAAAGAAGGAGAACCCGACTGATTCATTGTTCGGGAAAATATGGATTTATGAAGGAATTTTGGTGACTTCCTCATTACCTTTACATCAGAAAGAAAACAAACCCTTCAATTAATCTTCTGAATCCATGGTAGAAACAATTATGAAAGAACTGGAGAAATGGGTATTAACTCATTACCAGTCCATTTTGCTAGCGTTAATTACGCTGCTTGTGGGTCTTTGGCTCATTAAGTGGGTAGCTCGGGCAGCAAAAAAGGCAATGGAGATCCGAGATATGGATCAAACACTTCGCACATTTTTTGGCGATCTTATCAGTGTTTCCCTAAAAGCGGTACTTTTTATCAGTGTGGCGGGCATACTGGGCATTCAGACAACGTCTTTTGTGGCGATTCTGGGTGCAGCGGGACTTGCGGTAGGTCTGGCACTTCAGGGAAGCCTGGGAAACTTTGCCGGGGGAGTATTAATCCTCATTTTCCGCCCCTTCAAAGTAGGCGATCTGATTGAAGCACAAGGTTATACCGGACATGTAACTGCGCTTAATATTTTTGTAACAACCCTTAAAACGCCCGACAGCAAGGCGGTGATTCTGCCCAACGGACCTCTTTCCAACGGCTCGATTACCAATTATACCACCATCAATCAACTCCGGGTGGACCTCACGGTGGGCGTCAGTTATAAGACAGACATCCAGCTTGCCCGTGCCGTGATCATAGAAGCGATGCTTAAAAATCCCAAAGTGCTGCGAACTCCGGAGCCATCGGTAAGTGTAAGCGAACTCGGCGATAGTTCGGTGGTGCTGGCGGTAAGACCCTATGCTACCGTGGACGATTATTGGGACGTGTATTTCGGTACTTTGGAAGATGTCAGAAATGCACTTGACAAAGCCGGAATTGAAATTCCCTTCCCTCAGCGGGTAGTACATCACTTGAATGAGACGGAATAGGTGATTTTTTGAACAAAGAGGCCCGGAGCGTGTATCATATTTTGAATTTAGCGATTATCTTTGGCACAAATGCGCACCGAAAAAATACCCTATCAGACCCGATACCTGAAAAGTAAATCACGGAGTACCTACATTACTTCGCTGTTGAGCATTTCGCTGGTATTATTTTTTCTGGGTTTGTTTATTGCGCTGGTGTTGTTTGGCGGTGCTTTTGCCCAAAATGCACGGGAGGCAATTGTGATGAAGGTGTTTTTGCATGACGGTATCCGCAATGAGGTGCTGAAAGACCTTGAAAAACGCCTGGGAACCATGCCTTTTGTGCGGGAAATTCGCTATGTGTCGAAGGAAGAAGCGGGAAAAACCATGCTGGAAAAAACCGGCGAGGACGTTACCGCCCTGATGGATGGCGTAAACCCGCTCCTGGCCTCATTTAATGTAAAACTTTACCCCTCCTATATCCAGGCCGATAGCCTTATTGATATACAGGAAAAACTTTCCCAGGAGAAAATTGTGGCAGAAGTAGCATATCCCGCAGACATGATTATCAACCTCAACCGGAATATTCAGATTATATCGCTCGTATTTCTCACCGTAGGGCTTATCCTGATTGGAATTGGCTTTTACCTGATTTTTGGAACGATTCGGCTGGCTATTTATGCAGAAAGACTGACGATACGCAGTATGCAGTTGATTGGTGCAACCCAGTCATTTATCCGGAGACCTTTTCTGATCAATGGCATGACTCAGGGCGGGCTTGCGGGAATCATCGCGAGTGCATTGTTGATTGTATCGGTGGTTTTTCTCCGCCGCTGGTTGGAATCGCTGCAACTGGGGGGCAGTTTCTCCCTCGGAGGCACACTAATTGGATTATTAGCGGGAATTGTGTTATTTGGACTGGCCTTAGGTTTGTCCGGCAGTTTTTTCGCTGTCAATAAATATTTAAACCGAAACCTGGACGAATTGCTGTAATTATGAGTAAGTCAAAGACCCCGATTAAAAAAGTGGACTCGCAGAGTCCTTCCTCGAAAAAAACAACCGTAGAAAGCAGACCTGCTGTAACCTCAAATAATAACGCTCCCGCAACTCTTCCTTTTGTGCGGATGAACTATATTCTCCTCATTGCCGGGGTAGTCGTAATCGCCTTAGGCTTTTACCTGATGTCCCTGGACAACTTTGTGGATGCAACTCAATTCTCCATTTCCCTCCACATTGCTCCTGTCGTGGTAGTAGCCGGATTTGCAGGTATCATCTACGCCATTATGTACAAACCTTCCGCCCAAAATGGTCAGGCGGCATCCGAATGACCAAAGGTATCTTGGCATAATCAATTTCCTTCGTAGATTGCAATGGTGAACCATTGGACTATGGAGGCAAACCCGGAGGAATTTCAACCCGAAAAAGGCAAACACCGCCTTCCCGTATTCAGAATCATGGCGATTCTGACCGTGCTTGCATTTCTGATTGTTCTGCCTTTGTTTTATTATTTATCCACCTCAGCTTCCGGTTCTCCTGAAAAACTTTTCACCGCTATTCATGCCGAAGATATACCCGCCGACGGGGGAATTGCCATTGAGCAGGAAGTGGATTTGGCAAGTGGTTTTACGGCTGCGATGACTCTTTTCAGCGAAGAGAATTATGAAGAGGCATTGGTGGCTTTTACAGACCTGATTAAAACGGGTCCTGAAAATGATACGCTGGCCTGTTATATAGGCCTTACCCACCTCGAACTAAAACATTCGGACACGGCGATATTCTGGCTGGAAAAGGCACTTTCTGTCGCACAACCGGGCATTATTTCTGAGAAAGCCCAAATTTACCTGGGACTGGCTTACACCCTTAAAGGAGATTTTCCCAAGGCAAAAGAAATATTTAATCTGATTGCCGGTAATGAAAACCACACCTACCACAATGAGGCGATAAAAGCAGAAGCCCGACTGCTCCGTTATATTGAGCGGGAAGAAGAATAATCAACGCCAGACTTCCTCCACCGATGCCAGAATAATATCACAAGCCTGGTGAATTTCCGCTTCGCTAATGGTCAACGGCGGAGAAATGCGGAGGCCATTGTCTATATTAATAAACCCTAAGGTCAACAGGCCTTTGTCGTATGCTGATTTTCGCACGGCTTCCGCAAACTCCAGATTCTCAAAAATTAATCCGAAAAGTAAACCCATGCCCCTCAGTTCCCGAATAGCCGGATGTTTAAGCCTTGCTCGTAAAATGGCCTCTTTGGCAGGCATTTTTCCCATCAGATCTTCTTCGATAATCTTTGTTACCGCCGCCATTCCTGCTGCACAACTCACCGGGTTCCCTCCGAAAGTAGTGATATGGCCAAACATCGGGTTTTTTTGAATGACCGCCATGACCTCCTCGCGGGCAACAAAAGCACCCAGTGGTAATCCCCCTCCGAGGCTTTTTGCCAGTAGCAAAATATCCGGCTCAATCCCAAAATATTGATGAGCAAACATATAGCCGGTACGCCCAAAAGCAGTCTGAATTTCATCCAAAATCATGAGCGCACCGGTTTCATCGCACCGCTGACGCACTTTCTGCAAATAGCCGTCGCGGGGCAGAATAATTCCGGCTGTGCCCTGAATCGCTTCAATGATAACCGCAGCGGTTTTTTCCGTAATCGCCGTCAGGTCTTCGGGATGGTTAAAGCGAATATGGCTGACACCCGGTAGCAGCGGGCCGTAACCTTCTTTTTTGCGCGGATTCCCGCCTACACTCAAGGCTCCGTGAGTACTGCCGTGATAGGCATTATAACAGGAGACAAACTCTCCCCTTCCCGTAAACTTTTTGGCGATTTTGAGCGCACCTTCGGTGGCTTCGGCTCCGCTATTGGTAAAATAGACACGGCGGAGGCGGTTGTCAAGCAAATTAATAATTTTGGCTCCATAATGTGCCTGAGGAGACATAACCGCTTCCCCATATACCATCGGATGAAGGTAAAGAGCCGCCTGCTTTTGAATCGCACTCACTACTTCCGGGGCACTGTGGCCGACATTTGTAACACATATTCCGCTGATAAAGTCTATCCACTTGCGGCCATCCGGCGCATAAAGGAAAATCCCTTCTCCTCGTTCTATCTCCATGCCGATAGGTTCTTCGGAGGTATGGGCAATGTATTGGTCAAATAATTCTTTCATGCCGCAATTTACAAAAGTCTGCGGCATCTGGCAGGTTATCTGATACTGAGTTTTTTGGTAATACAAGTGATATCCCCCTTCGAAATACGGGTAAAATAGATACCTGCGGGAAGCTGTTCGGGTGAATAATCGGAATTATACCGTCGAAGAATGGGTTGAATATCCGTATAGGTCGCTATGATATCTCCTTTAATATCAAAAATGGTGAGAACAATCACGGAATCGAGACTGGAAACGCCTACCGAGTTGGCAATTTCCACCGGAAAGTAAGCAGCTTTTCCACTCCTGTAATAGGTTTTGGAGGAAGAACAAGCCATTAAAAAGAGGAAGGTAAGAACTACAAGAGAATATTTCACGACTTATTTAGTACATATATTGGAATACACGATGAGTAAACAAAAATGGTGCTCACAATTCCTTCATGTAAGAAATTGAAAAAATTCGCACAAATTATTTTTTATCCTTTCGCAATCGGAAAACCGGTGATTACTTCGTAATTTTCAGCAACTACCCCGATACCTAAAAAAAACAGCCCATGAACATTCTAAAGGCTTTTATTCCTGCATTCCTTTCTCTTTTTTTTCTGTTTTCCGGCTGTAACCGTAACACCGTGAAGGTTGTTGATTTTTCTCCTCAGGGAGAAGTCCAACCGTTGCAAACATTTACCGTTGAATTTTCGCATGACCTCGCCGCTGCGGGGCAGATGGATCAGTGGCTGAGTGAGGCCTTTATTGAATTTGAACCGGCCATTCCGGGTAAGTTTAAATGGATTTCCCCCAAAACGCTTCTGTTTTCTCCCGATCAACCCCTGCTGCCCAGTCAGACATACAAAGCCACAATCGCCAAAAAACAGATACTGGCAGAGTCAAAACTCAGCGGAAAATTTGATGACTACGAATTTCACACACCCTATTTTGATCTTACTGGCGTAGATTTTTTCTGGAAAAAAATCCCGCGCTCCGATCATAAACTCACCGTGCAGGCAAACCTCGTTTTTGCCTATCCGGTCGAACCCTCCGAGGTGAGCAAATACCTGGAAGTTACCCGTGGTGGGCAGCCGGTCGCCGATTTTCAGGTGGTGAGTGATCAACCGGCAGACATAATCGCCGTCAATTTTGGCGAAATGCAGCAAAACAAAGAAAACCAGACCTTCCGGATTACGGTGAAAAAAGGTTTGAACTCGGTGCTCAACAAAGATCCCCTGGAGGATGACCGCTCATTTGAAAAAGAATTACCCGGCATTACCCGGCTGGCGGTTACGAGTGTAAGCTCCGGTTTTGACGAAGAAGGCGGATGGATTGAAGTGTTTACTACTCAGGAAGTGGATCCTGACCAACTGGCAAAATATCTTATCCTGAATCCCAAACCTGCGAAGCTGAATTTTGTCGTGAGTGAAGACCGTTTCCGCATCGAAGGCAAAATGGAAGCAGGAAGTGTCATAGATTTTAAAGTAAAATCAGGGCTGCCCGGGCTTTATGGCGGCACACTGGAAAAAGATTTCTCCGAAAATATCCTGCTCGCCGACCTTGAACCGCGACTTCGGTTTGCGGATAAGTATGGAACTTATCTTCTGAGGAGCGGGCTAAAAAATATCAATGTGGAAGGAACCAATGTCAAAAAAGCCAAAATGCGGGTGTATGAGGTTTTTAAAAACAACCTCCTGTTTTTCTTCTACAACAATTACAGCTATGGAAACCGCTTTTCCAGCTACTACCGTGACAACGAATACGACGATGCCACTTACTATGACGTGGCCTACTACGGTAAATCACTTTATGATGCAGACATAAACTTTGAAGAAGCCCGCAACAAAAGGCAATCCCATACGATCAACTTGGAAAACGCACTTAACAACCGTTTTAAAGGCATATACGTTGTCGAAGTGCGGTCGGAAGACGACTATTGGATGCAGGACGCCAAAATTGTCGCCGTCTCCGACCTGGGCATCATCGCCCGCCAAAGTGTAAACGAACTACTCGTATTTGTCAATTCCCTCAAAACAACGGAACCCGTATCGGGTGTGAATATCAGCCTTATTTCGGCCAACAACCAGACGCTTGTCAGTGGGCTGACCGATGCCGAAGGCATCGTAAGATTTCCCAACCTGCGAAAAGACGTGGAAGATTTCGAGCCGAGAATGCTGACGGCGGAGTTGGCGGATGATTTCAACTTTGTGGATCTTATGGCCACACAGGTTGAAACTTCGCGTTATGACGTCGGTGGAAAATACGTCCCTGACGATAGTTATGATGTTTTTGTTTATTCCGACCGGAATATCTTCCGCCCCGGAGAGACGGCTCACCTTTCAGCCATACTTCGCACTTCGGAGCTTGAAACGGTGAAAGATGTGCCTATATCGGTAAAGGTCATTACTCCGACCGGGAAAAACCTCGAAACCTATCAGAAAAAACTCAACGAGCAGGGATCTTTTGAACTCGGAATTGACATTCCGCCTTTTGCTCAGACGGGTCAGTATGTAGCGGAGCTTTATACCGGAAGCGATAAGTTTTTGTCTTCCTATCGTTTTAGTGTGGAAGAGTTTGTCCCCGACAAAATCCGTGTGAATCTGGCCGCAGACAAAAAGACTCTTGACCCCGGTACTCCGCTGAAAATTGAGGTTTCCTCCGAATATCTATTTGGCGCTCCTGCGGCGGGGCATAAGTACGAGATGGATGTTCGCCTGCGTCATCAGCCGTATCAAAGTAAAAAATTCCCCAACTACGACTTTTCCGCATATAGTAATCAGGATTCCTATATGGACAATGATTTTTATGAAGGAAAACTGGACGAAGCCGGTAAAACAACCATTACTTATAATTTCCCGGCACAGATTCAAAGCGGAGGATTTGTAAAAGGAACGGCTTACGTCAGTGTATTTGATGTCACCGGGCGCACCGTAAACCGTTCGGTGGATTTTGACGTGTATCCTTCCAAATCTTTTATCGGCATACGTTCCTCCGGCTATTATTTCGGGACGAATAAAGATATTTCCTTTGATCTTGTTGCCGTTGGTCCTGAAGACAAACAAGTAAATAACCTGGATGTTGAGGTCGAACTGGTACGTATGGAATGGCGAACCATTCTGGAAAAAAGTAATTACAGCGGCCAGTACCAGTATCGTTCGGTCAAAAAAGAAGTTTCTGAATGGAAAAAACCGCTGAAACTTTCCAGCACGCCCGAAACTTATACTTTCCGGTCGTCCATTTCCGGAGAACATGAATTACGCATTTACCGGCGGGGAAGCAGTGATTATGTGAAGAAAAATTTCTACGCCTACCGTTGGGGCGACGCGACGGCTTCTTCTTTTGAAATCAATAAAGAAGGGCAGGTCGAAATCATTCTGGACAAAAAAACTTACAAACCCGGCGAACAGGCGAAGGCCTTGTTTGTGGCTCCTTTCACCGGGAAAATGCTGATAACCGTAGAACGCGACAAAGTATTGGAACACTTCTACGTGGATATGGATAAAAATTCCAAAGAAATTCTCATTCCGCTGAATGACCTCTACGTGCCCAATGTTTATATCACCGCTACTTTATTTCGGCCACACAATGCTGACGACAATGTTCCCTTTCTTGTAGGTCACGGATATGCATCGGTTGAAGTTACTCAGCCTTCCAACAAACTAGAAGTAACCATTTCTTCCCCCGAAGGAAGGGTAAAACCGCAAACCACTCAATATATAACGGTAAAAGCAGGCGCGGGCGAGGATGTATTTGTCACGCTGGCGGCTGTGGACGAAGGCATTCTTCAGGTCAAAAATTTCGAAACTCCCGACCCTTACGAGTATATGTATGCGCGTCGGAGGCTTTCCGTAGGGAGTTATGATCTGTATCAGTACCTGCTTCCGGAGATTGTTTCCGCAAAATCATCCCCTGCGGGAGGCGATGAAAGCGAAAGCGCAAAAAGACTGAACCCGATTAAATCCAAACGATTTAAGCTGGTTTCACAATGGTCGGGAATTAAAAAGACCAACAGTAACGGTGAGGTGCAGATTCCCATCGAAATACCGCAGTACAATGGAGAAATTCGACTGATGGCAGTCGCTTATCAGGGCAAACGGTTTGGCTCTGCCGAAAAGGCCATGAAGGTCAGCGATGACATCATCCTTCAACCTTCTGTACCCCGTTTCCTTACCGTAAACGACTCGCTGGTCATTCCGGTAACGGTAATGAACACAACGACCAAAGCGGGCAATGTAACGGTCAAGATGAATATCGCCGGGACAATGAAAATTTCCTCCAATTCTTCACAAAGTGTAAACGTCCCCGCCAATGGCTCGGCTACGGCAAAATTTGTCCTCCTTACGGGGAAAGAAACGGGGACAGGCAAACTTACCTTTGAATCTTCAGGGTTGGACAAGGTAAAAGAGGAAATCGAAATAGGCATTCGCCCGGCTGCTCCCTTTGTGGTGGAAAGTGAATGGAGCACCTTAAAAGCGGGAGAAAATAAAACGGTCAGGATTAGTGACAAATTCCTTGCAGGTACTCGCACAACGAATCTGACAATCAGTTCTTTTCCTGCGGTAAAATTCAGCCAACACCTTCGTTACCTGGTAGGTTATCCTCATGGATGCCTGGAGCAGACTACTTCGCAACTATTTCCCCAGTTGTATTTCAACGAACTGGCTTCAGTAGTCGCGGCAGATCTCTACAAAAGAGGCAATCCTGTCTATTATGTAAAAGAAGGAATCAAAAAACTCGAAGGCATGCAGCGATACGATGGATCGTTTAATTATTGGTCTGACGGTAGTTATTACAATTGGTGGGGTTCGGTTTATGCCACTCATTTTCTGGTGGAAGCCGAAAAAGCGGGTTATGAGGTGGATAAAACCGTGCTCACGAAAGCCCTTGATTTTCTGGCGAAAAAAGCCGTAACCAAAAGCACCTTCCAGTATGTGAGTTACAACGGAGACCAGCGAGCTACGCTTCAGATTGCAGACAAAGAAATTGTCTATTCCCTATATGTGCTTTCGCTGGCCGGGCAGGCCGATGTTTCGACGATGAACTACTACCGTGCCCGGCCTGAGTTGCTTTCGGGAGACACCAAATACCTGCTGGCCGGAGCATTTGCGCTGAACAACAACTACAATGCCTACAACGAAATACTTCCCAAAAACTATATCGCCGAAGCCTGCGCCCGCACCACAGGAGGAAGTTTTGACTCAGAGGTAAGGGCCAACGCCATCATGCTGAATGTACTGTTGGATGTAGATCCTTCCAATAAACGCATCCCCCAGATGGTCAAATACCTGAGTGAAATGGGCAATAAAATAGGCTCCACTCAGGACAGGTCGTGGACATTCCTTGCCCTCGGCAAGGCTGCGGGTAAGCAGTCTGGCTCCGATGTGGACGTAGAGGTGTTGGTGGACGGAAAGTCTGTCCGCAAGATTACTTCGCGGAGCGAAAACATTCCTGCTTCCCTTTTAAACGGGAAAGAGATTACCCTCAAGGCCACGGGGAGCGGAGAGACATACGCCTTCTGGTCAACCGAAGGTGTGCCGCTCAGTGGTGTGAAAGAAGTGGATGACGGTATGTCGGTGCGCAGAACCTACTTCAGCCGCTTTGGGAATGAGACCACTACTTTCCGTCAAGGCGACCTGATTGTCGCTGAGATCAGTCTTACGGGCGGTGAGCGGAGTGTGGAGAATATCGCGATTTCAGACCTTGTTCCGGCAGGGTTTGAGATTGAAAACCCCCGTGTCAGCACCTCGGCTGACCTCGTATGGGTCAACGAAGCCAAAGACCAATTTACCCCCGCCTACATGGATGTGCGGGACGATCGGTTGTTATTATTTACCGATCTTCCCGCAAAAAAAACGGTGCGTTATTATTATCTGCTTCGTGTGGTAAATACCGGTACATTCCAACTCCCTGCCATCGGCGCGGAAGCAATGTATGACCCGGCATATAAATCCTATCACGGGGCAGGTGTGGTCAGGGTGAGTCAGTAGATTATCACTACACAACACGGAAAGTTTCGGACCATACATTAACCATGTTTCCTTCCGGTTCACGGGCTTTGACTTGTTCGAAGTAAAAGCTGTCGCCTTTTTTCAAAGCTTTTAAGGCTGACAGCACCTCGGTACTCAACTGGGGCGACTTACCGGTAAAAGAAACGGTTTTTCCGTCCTTTTTTAAATGAAGGGTAAACAGATAAATTTTTGACCCGGCAGCGCATCCCGCTACACTCAACTCCTTGTGACTGCTAATCTCGGCCATTGAAATTTCTCCTCCGTATTTTCCCGCAAAGGTCAAGTAGGCCCCACCGGCAATATCGTCAGAGATGGTTTCTTTCGCACCGGTAAAGGCACTCATCATTAAAAATACGGGCAACAGCAGGATCGGAATCAGGGTTTTTACAATCGTCTTTTTCATATTAGTAAAAATTAAAGGGTTTGTTGTTGGGTTAAATATAGTCAGTCAAAAAGAGGACGGGGGGTATAATAGACCAACAACAAATTCCCGTAGAGCAACAGCCGGAAATCCTGCCAGAAAATGGCGAACTTGCTTTCAATCTTTTATACCCAAACCATTGACGAAACCGCGATTCAAGGAGATTGTCATTCATTTTTTGTTCTGGGCAGCTTATATAGCGTCGGAATACCTGGCCAATATGTCTCATATATCCCTGCAACAGCGGATAGATTTTCTGCTGACGACGCTTTATACACTTCCGCTGCTGATGGTTCCCACCTACTTTATTGCGCTTTTTGCGGTTCCTCGGTATCTCCGCCGCGAAAAAATCGGGATGTTTGCCCTGACGGTATTGGGGGTAGCTATTCTTTTATTTTATTCTCGTCTGAGGTTGATGGAACTAATCAATTACCTCCAAGATGATGTTTATTTCCAGATACCTCCCTCTAAAATCGCTAAAAATATCATCCGCGACTACTCTCTGATTGCGCTGGCGGTATGCCTGTATATCATCGGAGACTGGAGGAAAAAGGAAAAAATGAATACGCAGTTGATCCGAGCCAAAGCCGATGCGGAAATCCAACTGCTACGGGCACAATTACACCCGCATTTTTTGTTTAATACTCTTAACAATATTTACAGCCTGGCGCTCAGCAATTCGGATCGGGTTGCCGATAGCATTCTTCGCCTGACTGAATTGCTGGAGTACCTCGTATATTGGGCAAGTAAGGAGACTGTTCCACTGGCGCGGGAAGTGCAATTGATCCACAACTATCTGGAACTGGAACGGCTGCGATACGGAGATATGCTCGACCTGGAGGTGGATTTGCCCGATCAAAACCATTCTCTCCCGGTTTCTCCCCTCATCCTTTTACCTTTTGTGGAAAATTGTTTTAAACAT
Organism: Bacteroidia bacterium; assembly: GCA_033764335.1. Taxonomy (GTDB): domain Bacteria; phylum Bacteroidota; class Bacteroidia; order J057; family J057; genus JAGQVA01. The sequence goes on from JANRJC010000049.1 coordinate 158,628, forward strand.
GGAGGGAAAGGGAAAAATGGAAAATTCGAAGTAAAATTGAGCCTGGATGTGTCATCGAAACTGTTATTCCATATTCAGAACAGCAAAAAATATCCCCCCAAAGCGGCGAATGGCAACGGCGGTTTAGGGTTGGAAAATATCCGTAAGCGGTTGGAACTGGTTTATCCGGGGTTGCATCGGCTGGAAATTGTGGAGGATGAAGACTTTTTTACCGTAAATCTTGAACTGGAATTAGGACATGAATAACTACACCTGTGTGATTCTGGATGACGAACCCCTGGCCCTGGATGTAATTGAAAAATACATTTCCAAATGGGAACAGTTTACGGTCAGCGGAAAATACACCGACTCCCTGGAGGCTTATCCGGTGATTCGTACCGCTCGACCGGATTTGTTATTTCTGGATATTGAAATGCCGGGACTTACGGGACTGGAATTAATAGAGACAATGCCCGAAAAACCGGAAGTGATTATTACCACGGCTTACCGGGAATATGCAGTGGAAGGTTTTGCCCTGAACGTACTTGACTATCTGGTAAAACCGATTCCTTTCAAGCGATTTGCACAGGCAATAGACAGGTTTCTGGAAAAAAAAGCCCGGGAGGGAAAAGATTCGGGAGAAAAACGGTATATCTTCGTCAGAGCTGACAGGAAGACTGTGCGTATAGACTTGGAAGATATCTTGTATATCGAGGGCGTAAAAGACTATGTGAAAATTGTAATGACTGACAAAAAAATTCTGACGAAAGAATCCATCGGGAATTTTATGGCTTTTCTTCCTTCGGAAAAATTTCTTCGGGTTCACAAATCATTCATTGTCTCCCGAAACAAAATCACTGCTTATACGGCCCACGACATCGAAATCGGAAGAGTAGAAATTCCTATCGGGCGAATGTATAAGGGGGTGATGAAGGAATAAAACGAAGGAGTTTTAAAACGGGAATTCCGACGATGAAACGACCATATTAAGGTCCTGTATTCCATGAGTGATGAAGTGTGAAGTTTTGTGGAAATACAGCCTGGCGGCTGCATCATCCGGGTTTTCTGCCAGTAATGTTTTAAAAACGGTGAAGGCACGATTAAAATCCTGTTCTGAAAAATATTGTATCCCTTCGTTGAATAAAGGCAGGGTTTCCGTTTTTTTATTCAGTAAAGCGGGAGAATCTGCATCAAAACATTCAAATACTTTGACAGGTTGTTGTTTGCCTTTCACCGATACAGGGCCTAGATAGCGAAGATGATAGTCAGCAGGATTTTGCAGGCGTAGAAAACTGCTTTCGCTGAGGAGGATTTGCGAGCCAAAATATTTGGTCAGCGTTTCGATGCGGGCAGTGGTATTTACGGTATCGGAGATTGTCGCTGCTTCAAGTCTTTTTTCATCGCCGATAATACCCATAATCAGTGAGCCGGTATGCATGCCAATACCCATACGGATTGCTTTTCTTCCTTTGGCAAGGCGGCTATCGTTGTAGTGCCGTAGCGCTTTATGCATTTGAATGGCAGATTTCAGCGCATCTTCGGCTGAGATAGGAAACAGCGCCATAATGCCATCTCCGAGGTATTGGTTTACAAAGCCCTCATATTTCTGAATGATAGGCCCCATTCTTCCATGAAAGGCATTGATAAAACCAAAATTTTGCTCCGGCGTCATCGTCTCGGAGAAGGTCGTATAATCGCGAATATCCGAAAACAGCACGGTAACCTCGCGCTCGGTCTGATCCCCCAAGGCAACCTGCGTAATGCGCTCATGTCCTAATGCACGGATAAACTCATTGGGTACAAAACGACCGGCAACATCAAATATCCGGTGGAGGTCCAACTGGGTATGGATACGGGCCAGAAATTCTTCACGGGAAAAGGGTTTTGCGATATAGTCATTTGCGCCGGATGACAGACCCTGGACGAGATCCTGTACCTGGTTTTTGGCGGTGACCATGATGATCGGCAACTCTGCGGCCAGATGTTTCCGGCGAATTTTTTCACAGACCTCGTAGCCACTCATACGCGGCATCATCACGTCAAGAAGTACCAGGTTTATAGAATCATCACTTTCGATTATCCGGAGTGCATCTTCGCCATTTAATGCCTGGCTGATACGGAACCGCTGCGAAATGAGGTGATTTTTCAAAACCTGTTGATTGACAGGTTCGTCATCCACAATCAAAATATGAACACGCTGAGGTTGTATTCCTTCGGTTATAATTTCTGTGGTTTTTATTTCCGGAAAATTGGGGGCGGCCGGTTGGATATAGTTTAGGGAGGATAAGGGTGTGGTCGAATAGGTTTTTTCATGCGAAACTGGCAGGGTGAAGAAAAAGGTTGAACCTTTTCCCGGAACGGATTCCAGCCATAGATGGCCTCCGTGTAATTCTACCAGTTTACGGGAAATGGGCAAACCTAAGCCTGTACCTGCATAGTTGCGGGTAATCGTGGCATCTCCCTGAGTAAACTCCTGAAAAATGGTTTCCTGTTGGTCTTCCTGAATACCTATACCGGTATCGGCTACGGCGATTTCCAGCATATCGTTTGTTTCTCTGGCAGAAATCTGGATATGGCCTTCTTCCGTAAATTTTACGGCATTGCCTACGAGATTAAAAAAAACTTGTAAAAGACGGTTTTCATCAGCATTCGCAGACGAAATATCTTCAGAAATGGTGTTGATTAATTGAATGTTTTTACCTTGAACGAGTGCCGCAAAGTTTTTTATTACCACATCCGCCATGCTGCGAATATGTACCGGCCTGCACTGAAGGGCAATATCGGAATTGCGGAGCCGGGAAAAATCCAGAATGTCATCCACCAGATAGGATAAACGCCTGCCGGAGGAAATAATCATGGAAATATCTTCTTGGTCTTCAGCGTTTTGGATACGGTGAGACATAGATTCGGCCAGCCCAATAATACCCAGAAGCGGGGTTCGCAGTTCATGAGAGGTATTAGCCAGGAACTGATCTTTCAGCATGTCTATGCGCCGGAGTTGTTCGCGGGTAGCGTAGAGTTGCTGTACATATCCGATGGTTTTTGTGATCGTAAGCTGAAGGTCTTGAAAGTCAATAGGTTTTACGATAAAATCAAAGGCTCCGCGGTTCATGGCAGTGCGTATATTGGCCATGTCACCGTAAGCCGAAATCATCACCACCTGAGTTGTCTGGCTGCGTTCACGCAGGCGGGTGAGTAAGGTCAGGCCATCCATACGGGGCATATTGATATCGCTGACGACAACATCTATGTCCTCATTTTCTCCCCAAATTTCCAATGCTGCCAGACCATCTTGTGCGAAAAGAAAGGTGTATTCATTGGCCGAAATCTGCTTACGAAATTTTTGCCGGATGAGCATTTGTACATCTTGCTCATCGTCCACTACCAGAATTTTTATCATCACAAGAGTTTTAGTAGTTTCTCTTTAAGTGCAGTAAAATCGAGAGGTTTGGTAATAAAATCATCGGCACCCCTTTCCATCGCTTTCTGACGACTTTCGGTATCGGTGTAAGCAGTGACCATCATGACAAAAGGCGGAGGAACGAGGTGTTTTTCTTTAATCCGCCGAAGTAATTCCAGCCCACTCATGCCCGGCATATTGATGTCAGAGAGAATCAGTACGGCCTCGTGGGGATATTTTTCCAAATAGATAAGAGCTTCTTCTCCGGAAAATGCGAAGGCAAAGACAAGCGATTGATCGCGAATTTCCCGTCGGAATCGCTGCTCAAATAGTGTCTTCATATCCAGTTCGTCGTCCACAACGAGGATTTTTTTCATGCAAAGAATTTGAATAAATATAGGAAAATTTTCAGGAAACACCGTTTTCACGGCATTCATTTGTTTGAGTCTTTTAAAGAATAGCCTGTCGCATAAAGGGGAATGATACTTATATCTTGAAAAGTACCGAAATTTTCCAGAGATACTCGGAAACCTTTGGTGTTTTTTTCTTTCATAAAATCGGCTATGATGGACGCTTGTAATTCGTCGAGTACGGTTTGTATTTCTAAAAGAGGTTCACCATCCAAATACTTCGACACCACTTCGGGCATACCGCCCAAACATTAATATTTCCTTCAAAAAAAGCATGAACATCTTTGTCAGCTTCAAAATTAACCTCCAAGAAATATTCAAATTGCTTGCCGAAGGCTCGCACGGAGGTAGATTTGCCGACTTGTCTTGCCCCTCTCAATAAAAGCGGTTTTTTCGAATGGCTATTTTTCCAATCGGACAAAATAGTATCAATGTTTCTTTTTAGTTGCATTTCTTTATTTTTTTAGCAAAAAAAAAGAAATTTAAATTTTCGGCATCATAAAAAGGGCAATTTCACAATAAATGTAGTCCCAATCCCCTCAGTACTTTCCACCTCCAGCGCCCCGCCATGCCCTTTTACCACAATATCGTACGCCAGGCTCAGCCCCAACCCCGTCCCCTGCCCCGTAGGTTTGGTCGTGAAAAAGGGTTGGAAGATTTTGTCGCGGATGGATTCGGGGATGCCGGGACCATTGTCCTTTATTTTGAAAACGACCTGCTCGTTTTCTTTTTGAGAGGAAATCGAAAGCGTGGGGTCGGGGCGACCCTTGTGGTCGCCCATATCGCTATGATTTAGGGCATCCCCAAGAGTCCCCTCCGTTCGGGCATCCCCAAGAGTCTCCTCCGTTCGGGCATCCACAAGGGATGCCCCGACGGCATAAAGCGCATTATTAATCAAATTCAAAAACACCCGCCCGATGTCCTGCGGGATGACCGAAACCAACGGCAAATCCGGATCAAAATGCGTCTCCATCGTCGCATAGAAACTCCTGTCCTTCGCCCGCAGGCCATGATAGGCCAGCCGCAGGTACTCGTCAGCCAGGGCATTGAGGTCGGTGGGTTCCTTCGTGCCCGTACTTGTGCGTGAATGCTCCAGCATGGATTTGACGATGCCGGAGGCGCGTTTGCCGTGGTGGTTGATTTTTTCGAGGTTTTGTTTTAGATCGGCGGCGATGGCTTTGGCTTCCTGCGTGTCGCCTTTGTCGAGTTCTTCTTCCATCTCGCCGAGCATCTCGGCGCTGACTTCGGCGAAGTTGTTGACGAAATTGAGCGGATTCTGGATTTCGTGGGCGATGCCGGCGGTGAGTTCGCCCAGAGAGGCGAGTTTTTCGGACTGGATGAGTTGGGTTTGGGTGGATTTGAGGTTTTCGTGGGCGACCCCAAGTTCAGAGTAGGCTTTTTCGATTTCCTTGGCTTGCGCCAGTTCACGGTCTTTTATTTTCTCCCGTTCTTTTCTGATGGTCACTGCTTTTTGGAAAAGATGCACCCTCCAAACGGTCAGTATCAACAATGAAATGCAGATACCATAAGCCCACCAGCTACGCCACCAGGGCGGCAATACCCGAAATTTGTAAATGACCGGCTCCGTCCAAACCCCGTTGGCTCCTCGGGCTTTGAGTTTGAAGGTATAAGTGCCTTCACTGATGTTGCCAAATGTGGCATTGCTTCGGCTGACAACCGGACTCCAGTCTTTGTCATAGCCTTCAAGCATGTATTGATATTTTATCATTTGGGGCCGCGAAGTTTCAATGGCCGCAAACTCAAAGGATATGTGATTGTGTTCAAAAGGCAGCACCAAATTTTCGGGTACCGGGTAAAAGCGTCGGATGCTTTTAAATTGAAGACTGCCAAACTGTTTCTGCATGCTTTTTCTTTCCGCTTCCGTTAATATCTTACCGAAAACGCTCACTTCTTCGGTAAGGTTAGCAGGCGTAGTGAGGCTGTCCAACTCAACCGGATATTTGCTTAAATCGTACCACGAAACATTTTCTTCATTTACTTTTATGGATTGAATGACCAGAGTAGGATGGGTACTGTTCGTATTCAATGCTGCGCGGTCAAAACGAACCAAAGCAGTTTTTTCATTGCCTGTGCCAGCCCAGATGAAGCCCTTGCTGTCCAACAGCATGCAATTTTGCCCAAAAACCAAATCTTTAATCGGATAGCCCGTATTAGAATTGTAGATTTCAATATCAGTTAGTTTGGTAAAATCTGCGGAAATATTAAATAATCCAATGCCCAGGTTGGTCCCTACGGCCATTTTACCATCAGGCAATTGAATCACAATGGTCACCACGTTGTCTGGCAAACCATCTTCTATTTTAAAATTTTTAAACAAGCTTGATGACTGGAAATTTTTGCTCCTTGCATCCTGAGCACGCATCACACATAATCCCTCCCGCGTGCCAAACCACAGATTGCCGGTTTTATCTTCGGTGATGCTCCAAACTGTGTTGTTGAGCAGCCCCTGCGCGGTGGTAAAATTAATAAAGGATTGGCCATCAAACCGACTTACCCCATTATCCGTACCGATCCACAGATTGCCGGCTTTATCTTCAGTGATGCAACCAACAGGATTATCCACCAACCCCTGGTCTGTGGTAAAATTAGTGAAGGATTGGCCATCATGCCGACTCACACCGCCATTGGTACCGAACCATATATTACCAACTCTGTCTTCTGTGATACACCAAACTGTATTATCCGGCAACCCCTGTTTGGTGGTAAAATTAGTAAAGGACTTGCCGTCGTAAAGACTCGCTCCACCGTCAGTACCAAACCAGAGATTGCCGGCTTTATCTTCAGTGATGCTAATAACATCATTGGCTGCTAGCCCCTGCGCGGTGGTAAAAGTAGTAAAGGATTTGCCATCATAACGACTTGATCCGCCACCTCGCGTGCCGAACCAGAGATTGCCCGCTTTATCCTCTAAGATGCTAAAAACGCTATTATTTGACAACCCCTCCGTGGTGGTAAAATTTGTGAAGGATTCGCCGTTGTAACGACTTACACCGCCGCCACGCGTGCCGAACCACAGATTGCCGGCTTTATCTTCGGTGATGCTACCAACATTATTACTCACCAGCCCCTGAGCGGAAGTAAAAGTTGTGAAGGATTGGCCATCATAGCGACTCACCCCGCCAGAAGTACCAAACCAGAGATTGTCAGCTTTATCTGCTGAGATGCTGCTAACATAATTACCCCCCAACCCCTGCGCGGTGGTAAGAGTAGTAAAGGATTTGCCATTGTAACGACTCACCCCGCTGCCATAAGTACCGAACCAAAGATTGCCGCGTTTGTCTATTGTGGTGCTACTAACAATATTACTTGCCAGCCCCTGTGCGGTGGTAAAAGTAGTAAAGGATTTACCATTGTAAAGGCTTACCCCGCCGCCTAGTGTGCCAAACCAGAGCTTGCCGCTTTTATCTTCTTTGATGCTACCAACATCATTATGTGCCAGCCCCTGAGCGGTGGTGAAATTAGTGAAGGATTTGCCATCATAGCGACTCGCCCCACCGCCAAAACCGGTACCAAACCAGAGTTTGCCGCTCTTATCTTCTTCGATACTCAAAACATAATTACTCCCCAGCCCCTGAGCGGTGGTAAATGTAGTGAAGGATTGGCCATCATACCGGCTTACCCCGCCGCCCTGTGTGCCAAACCAGAGATTACGGTTTTTATCTTCTTTGATGCTTATAACGATGGAAGATGTCAACCCTTGCCTGGTGGTAAAATTAGTAAATGACTTGCCGTCATACCGACTTACCCCGCCGCCATAAGTGCCAAACCAAAGATTGCCGAATTTATCCATGGTAGAGCAAGTTATGGCATCTAAAGCAAGGCCGTCATCGGTTGTGAAGGTGGTGAAATTGGATTTACCCCCATCGCCCAAAATAAAAGGGTTGCCATCGGCATCCAAAATGGCTTCGCCTTTTTCGTTTTGTAAAACGGGAAGCATTTTGGTGATGCCGCCATTTTCGGGAACGACCGTCTTGGAGGGTTTAGGCATCTGCTCGAGAAAAATGGTTTTGGGTTGCAGGCTGTCGGGTAGCTCGGCTATCACCGTAACCTTGAAGGGGACAAGAGAATTCGGCTGGGTTTTTATATCACTTACCTTTTGTTTCTGCTTGGGGTTGCAGGAGCATAAAACGAGGATAAGAAGAGCCCAGTGCACGGGAGATGCCTTTATGAATTGCATGGCTTAAGGTGTTGATGATAGAACTTGCCTCGCTACACTTTAAATGTATGCACGGCGATGCAGGAATTCAAAAAGACTTTCCCCCAAAAACACCACATAAAACCCCCGCCCAAACCGCAAAACTATCGCCCCCTTGTGGTCGCCCTAGTGCATCCACAAAGGACGTGTTACGGCGCCCACAAGGGGCGCCCCTCGTCACCCCAATGTCTGCCGCCCAGCCATGAGGGGTTGGTCGTAGATACGTTTACCGGTAGCTTTATAGAGTGCATTGGCGAGTGCCCCAATGATGGGTGGGTTCACCGGCTCACCGAGACCTGTCGGGTCTATATCGTTTTTTACAAAATGTACTTCGATGGATTTGGGAGCCTCGCTATGACGAATGAGGCGGTATTTGTCGAAGTTGTTTTGTTCGGGCACTCCATCTCGGAAGCTCATTGCACTATACAAAGAGTGGCCGATACCGTCCACGATACCTCCCTCGGCGAGGTTTTCGGCTGCGAGGGGGTTCACTACAATGCCACAGTCAACGGCGCAATGGACTTTTTGCATGATGAGTTTGCCATCTTCCATCACAATATCCATCACTTGTGCCACATAACTATTGTGGCAGAAGTAAGCGGAAACTCCTCGATGTACGTCTGGCTGATGGGTGTCCCAGCCCGATTTTTCCCGCACGAGTTCTAATACTCCGGCGTAGCGCGCTGCGTCATAGTCATTGTCTTTTCCGACGGGATTGTTTTGAGCGCGCTCCAAAAGCTGAAGGCGAAACTCGATAGGGTCTTTTCCCATGGCCTCTGACACTTCGTCGAGGAAAGACTGTTCGGCTCCGGCGATGAAGTTTGACCGGGGGGCGCGAAATGCCCCAACCGTGATATTGGAATCCAATATCCATTCGTCTGCGAGGTAATTGTCCACTGCACCTGCCGGAAACCGGTTGGCAGCGATGGGGCTTTCCGGGATACCGCCTGCTCGCACGTGGAAGCCGATAAGGTTTTTATTGGCGTCTAAAGCTGCACGGTAGGTGATATGGTAAGCGGGGCGATAGTTGCCGAAAGTCATATCGTCTTCCCGCGTGTAAACCAGCTTTATGGGTGCGTTCATTTTTTGGGAAATGACCGCCGCTTCTACTACGAAGTGGCCGTAAAGTCTGCGCCCAAAACCTCCGCCCATACGGGTCATCTGTATGTCAATTTTTTCGAGCGGCATACCGAGTCGGGCCGCCACCGATTTTTCCATAAATTCGGGGGTCTGGATGGGGCCGACAAGTTCGGCTTTGTCTGCCGTCACATGGGCGAAAAAATTCATCGGCTCCAGCGTACTGTGAGCAAGGAAAGGCGCGGTATAAGTGCGCTCAATGACTTGCGCTGCGTTTTTGAATGCAGAATCGGGGTCGCCATCCTTGCGGAGCTGTTTTGCGGGTTTGGCAGCCATTTCGACCATTTTTATCAGGTGGTCGCTGGTGTTTTCTAATCCGGAGGGGGTTTCTATGGGGTTTTTGCTGTATAGGGGTTCCCATTCTAGTTTCAAACTCTTTTTCGCATTCATCACCTCCCAGGTCGAGTTGCCCACAACGACGACTAACTCAGGAAATGCGTCGGTATCACACCACTGTTTTTCATAGTCATCTTTGTAGGTGTTAATAGTAAAAATATCCCTGATACCGGGCATGGCTCTGGATGCGGAGTCGTCCACCGATTTTAGTTTTAAACCAAAAGCCGGGGGATGCACGATCATTGCGATAAGCATACCTTCGCGGCGGTAGTCGAGACCAAATAGGGGCTGCCCGGTCACGATTTTAGTACCATCCACGTTTTTGCGGGGAGTGCCAATGATTTTGAAGTCGGTTATTTCTTTCAGATTGACTTCCTTAGGCACGGGAATTTGGGCGGCGATGGAAGCCATTTCACCATAACTCGCCGATTTGCCGCTATTTTTGTGGTATAGAATGCCTGCTTCGGTAGTTATTTCTTCTACGGGAACCTTCCAGGTTTGGGCCGCAGCTTCACGGAGCATGTGTCGGGCCGATGCCCCGGCCATACGGAGTCCTTGCCATCCCTGGCGGATGGACTGGCTGCCGCCCGCCAGTTGGCGGGTAAATAATTCGGTATTGAGCGGAGCTTGCTCTACAATGACGTTTTTCCAGTCCACGTCGAGCTCTTCTGCCACAATCATGGGCATGGAGGTTTTGACATTCTGCCCGATTTCGGGGTTGGGGGACATAATGGTTACGACGCCATTTTCGCCTATTTTTAGGAAACCGTTAATATTGAACCATTCCTTCGGCATCTTGATGAGTTCTTCTGCGTTGGGCTTACACGAAGCCAGCCAGCTAAAGCCGAGCATCATTCCGCCACCTGCCAATGCCGTGGTTTTTAAGAAGGAACGTCTGCCATAGGATGTTTTTACGAGTGTCATTTTGTTAGTTTTTGGGGAAAGTTTAATAATAAAAAACCGCTATATCTCTGTTGTTCTTTCTGCAAGGAAAGGCTGGTTGTACATCCGCTTACCCGTCGCACGGTACAAAGCATTGGCGAGGGCCGCAATGATGGGGGGGCCTGTCGGTTCTCCGAGGCCTGTTGGGGCAATCTCGTTTTTCACGAAATATACCTCAATTTCTTTCGGTGTTTCACTGTGACGGATGAGGCGATATTTGTCGAAATTGTTTTGCTGGGGTACGCCCTCTTTGAAGGTGAGGGTGCTGTATAACCCTTGACCAATGCCATCAACGATGGCCCCTTCCGCGAGGTTCTCTGCCCCAAGAGGATTGACAAGGATGCCGCAATCAACCGCACAGTAAACTTTGGGGATAAGGAGTTTGCCGTCATTTAATGTAAGATCTAAAACCTGCGCCACATAAGTGTTGTGGCAGAAATAGACGGAAACACCCCGATGAACGTCAACCGGGTCGTTTTTTCCCCACCCGGATTTTTCTCGTACCAATTCCAACACTCCGGCATAACGGGCGGCATCGTAGTCATTTTCTTTTCCGACGGGATTTTGCCGGGCACGTTCCAAAAGCTGGAGGCGAAACTCAAAGGGATCCTTGCCGGCAGTTTCTGCTACTTCGTCCAGAAATGACTGCTCCGCCGCGGCCATGAAGTTTGACCTCGGCGCCCGATAGGAGCCGACGGTAATATTGGTGTCCAAAGTCCAATCTTCGGCGAGATAGTTTTCGACTGCACCGGCGGGGAAGTTGTTTGCGGCGAGCGGACTTTCCGGCAGCCCTCCTGTTTTCACATGAAAAGCGATCAGGTTGTTGTCGGCATCCAATGCAGCCCGAAATGTCGCATGGTAAGAGGGGCGATAGATTCCCGCCGTCATATCATCCTCGCGCGTGTAGATGAGTTTTACCGGGGCATTCATCTTTTGAGAGATGAGTGCAGCCTCCAAAAGCCAATGAGCGTAAGAACGCCGACCGAAACCTCCGCCGAGGCGTGTCATCTGAATATCTATCTTTTCCAGGGGTAAACCCAGACGAGCGGACAAGGCTTTTTCGGTAAATTCTGCTTTCTGAAGGGGGCCAACTAGTTCTGCTTTCTCCGCAGTCACGTGGGCGAAGAAATTCATGGGTTCCATGCAGTTGTGGGCGAGGAAAGGCGCAGTATAATTGCGTTCAATGATCTTTGTAGCGTTTTTGAAGGCAGTTTCAGGGTCTCCGTCCCTGCGGCGCACATTTGCGGGTTGGGTAGCTCTTTCGGCCATTTTCGCATTGTGATCCGCGGTGTTTTCAAGCCCTGCCGGTGTGGTTACCGTTATTTGCCTACCCATAAAATTTCTCACTTCGGAGGAATCGGCTATCGGCTCCCATTCGATTTTTAGCAGCTTTTTGGCGTTCATTACTTCCCAGGTTGAAGTTCCTACCACGGCTACGAGGTCGGGGAAAGTGCAGGTGTCAAAAAACTGCTTTTCGTAATCTTCATTCAATGCCTTGATCGTAAAAATATCTTTCACACCGGGCATTGCCCTTGCTGCGGAGTCGTCCACGGATTTCAGTTTAAGGCCGAAGGCGGGCGGGTGGACAATCATGGCGATGAGCAAACCTTCGCGGTGGTAGTCTATTCCGAATAAGGGTTTACCCGTCACGATTTTTAACCCGTCCACATTTTTGCGGGGGGTTCCGATGATTTTGAAATCCGCGACTTCTTTCAGGGTTACCTCCTTAGGTGCGGGCAATTGGGCGGCAGCTGATGCCACTTCGCCGTAACCCGCGGACTTGCCGCTATTTTTGTGGTACAAAATGCCTGCTTCGGTGGTGATTTCTTCTATCGGAACCGTCCAAATCTTAGCTGCGGCTTCTCGGAGCATGTGTCTTGCGGAGGCACCGGCCATGCGCAGCCCGGGCCATCCCTGGCGGATTGCCTGGCTACCGCCGATAAATTGACGGGTATATAACTCCGTGTTTAAAGGGGCTTGTTCGACAATCACATTTTTCCAGTCCACGTCAAGTTCCTCCGCCACAATCATTGGCATGGAGGTTTTTACATTCTGGCCGCCTTCGGGGTTAGGGGACATAATGGTTACGACACCGTTTTCCCCAATTTTCAAAAAGCCGTTGATGTTGAACCATTCCTTCGGCAAGGTCAGAGTCTCTCTCCCCGAGGGTTTACACCCCGCCAGCCAACTGAAGCCAAGCATCAAACCTCCACCCGCGAGTGCAGTGGTTTTTAAGAAGGAACGCCTGCCATAGGATGTTTTTACAAGGGTCATAAAGAAATATTCTCGCCTTACGATTAGGAGTTTGCAGCCGTTTTAATCGCAGCTTTGATGCGGGTATAAGTACCACAGCGGCAGATATTGCCGTTCATAGCCGCTTCAATTTCGGCATCGCTAGGGTTGGGATTGGCGTTCAGAAATGCGGATGCATTCATGATTTGTCCTGCCTGACAATAACCACACTGCGCCACGTCATGCTCCAACCAGGCTTTTTGTACGGGGTGATCGCCGTCTTCGGATAATCCTTCGATGGTCGTAACGGCTTGGTTGCCTACTTGTGAGACCGGCAACTGGCAGGAGCGCATGGCGATGCCTTCGAGATGGATCGTGCAGGCGCCACACATGGCGATGCCACAGCCATACTTAGTACCGACGAGGTTGAGGTGATCGCGCAACACCCAAAGCATAGGCGTAGAGGGATCCACGTCCACTTGCTGTTTTTTTCCGTTGATGTTTAGATTGAAAATTGCCATGATGATGAGGATATAGGAAGTGAATGGAATGTTTTTTTAGTTAAAAGAGCAATGTAAGTTATAACCCCAAATTAGTAAAAAATTACGCAATTCAAACAAGGGCTTACGGAATTCAAATAATCCTTTAGAGAACTCGGGTAAAGCGGAGTTACAAAATCCGGGTGTGAAAAAATAGAGTCTATTTCTCAAATAATTCAAAAATAAAATGTATTTTTGAATTGAAATTATCAAAAAAACTATTTATTATGCTTGTTCAGCTATCTGTGCGGAATTATAAAGTATTCAAAGATGAGGTAAAACTTACTCTTTTTGCTTCCAATTATGACAAAACTACACGAGAGCAGGAAAATGTTTTCGAAGTACCTAAGTTTGGGCTACGGATATTGAAAAGTGCCGTGATTTATGGTGCGAATGCTAGCGGAAAAACCAAACTCATTGATGCGGTTCGTTTTATGAAGGATTTTATTTTGAATTCCTCAAAAGAATCGCAACAGGGCGAGCAGATAGAAACAGAAGCTTTTCGACTTAATGCAGCAACTACTGGACAACCGTCTCTCTTTGAAATTATATTCATTTATGCAGACGAAATGTACCGTTATGGCTTTGAGGTGACGCCTAAAGAGGTTATTTCGGAATGGTTTTACCATCGTCCCAACACTAAGGAGGTTGAGATTTTTTTTAGAGAAGGGCAGAATTTCAATATTCATCCCCGCCTTTTCAAAAAAGGGAATCTATTGGTGAAAGAAAATATGGTGCGGAATAATGCACTCATGCTTTCAGTAGCTGCGCAGTTCAATGATGAATTAAGTAGGAAAGCGATGAGTTGGTTTAAAGAGGTTGAGATATTAAGCGGCCTTGAATTATCTCAATACTGGGGGTATGTCTCAACAGAACAAAATCATGATTCACTATTGAATTTTCTGCAAAAAGCAGATATGAGCATTGATGGGTTTGCAATTGATTACGCTGAGCCTGAGGATGAGTTATCCCTAAACCTATTACCGGAAGTGCATATTCTTCATCAAAAATATGATGAGGCTAATTTACCGGTTGGGTTCGAAGAGTTTCAAATGAGCAAACATGAATCATCGGGTACGATAAAGTTTTTTGCCTTTGCGCATCCCACATTACAAGCGTTAAAACATGGAAACTTGATTTTTATAGATGAGTTAGACTCAAAAATTCACCCCAACTTAGTTTGTAAAATCATAGAATTATTTAATTCGATTTGGACCAATCCGCATAATGCTCAACTCATTTTCAACACACACGACACCAACCTTCTGAGTTCCGGATTATTTCGTCGTGACCAAATTTGGTTTGTAGAAAAAAACCGATTTGGTGCAGCTGCGTTGTATTCCCTTGCCTCATTTAAAACCGATGATGGCGGACGAAAAACGGATAATTTCGAGGAAAATTACCTGCGAGGAAGATATGGTGGTGTGCCCGTATTGGGTGATTTTTCCAAAATCTTTCCATCGGAAAACCCTACGTAAAGATGAAAGACAAAAAATCTACTCAAATCGCTCAAAAAGAGGTTCATAAAGCAAAGCTTAAAGAATCCAAAATACGTCGCACCGCACCTAGTTTTCAAATACCGAAACCGACCCGGGTGGAACGACAGCGTTTCCTGATTGTTTGTGAAGGGTTGAGCACAGAGCCGGACTATTTTTATCATCTTAGGCAATATTTTCGTATTACGGCTGCCGAGATTGTTTCTATTGGCGGTGCAGGTGAGACGATTCGGGTAGTTGAGCGAGCAAAAAAAGAGGCGGGAAAAAGCCCATTTGATCAAATCTGGGTTGTTTTTGACAAAGATGATTTCCCATCAGACCATTTTGACAACGCTATACGCATGGCTGAGGCTGCTAAGTTTGGTGTGGCATACTCCAACCAGGCGTTCGAATATTGGTTGATCTTGCATTTCGAAGACCATCAGGGAGGAGCGATGCATCGAAACCAATATTCTGAAAAATTAAAGACGTATCTTTCTCAGCACAATGTTTTTTATGATACACGGGATCAAAAAAGCATTAATACTGAAATGTTTCGAGTGTTAGTAGGCAAGGATCCTAAAATAGATAAGAACCGCCTCGACTTGGCAATAATTCGAGCAGAAAAAGTACTGGGTTTTCATTCTCCCCTATTTTCGCCTGCTTCTGCGGAGTCTTCAACGACGGTTTTTAGACTAGTTAGAGAACTTTTGAAGTTTCTCTAACCTGCCCTTTAAAAGGCTTCAATGCTTCTCCCACTAATTCTTCGTTGGTAAAAGGGCCATATACTTCGGCAGTATATTCGTTTTCGTGCCTTTCAATTACTTTTCAAGTATATTCCTAAATTTCAATGGGCTTAAGTCGGTATGTTTTTTAAAGAAATTATTAAAATGGGTGACTTCCTTAAAACCCAGTGCATAAGCAATCTCGGAAACGTTCCATGTGCTGTACCGCAGCATGATTTTCGATTCTTGTAAAATCCGTTCACCGATAATTTGGGTCGTCGTCTTGTCCGTTATTGCCTTGACGGCCCGGTTCAGGTGATTGACGTGTATATTCAACTGACTGGCAAAATCGGAGGCGGTGCGCAGGTTTACGAAGGGATGGTTTTCATCCACCGGAAACTGACGCTCCAGTAATTCTAAAAATAATGTGGAAATGCGTTGTGAGGCGTTGATCTGTTGTTGATCAAATTTTGAAGACGGCTGCATTTTCATCGCAAAATGTACCAACTCAAAAACCAGATTCCGAAGCAGATCATATTTGTGGATATACTCCGAATTGATTTCATCAAACATCCGTTGAAAAACATTTTCAACGTAAGCGATCTGTTCTGCGGTTAATTCAAAAACAGGGTTCCCTGAAGGTTGAAAAACGGAATACTGCTCAAGTTTTCCGAATTGATGGAAAAAGTGCTGATTAAAAATACAAAAAACGCCGCTTTTGATGGATTCTACATGTTCCCATTGGTAGGGAATCTGAGGGTTTGAAAATATCAGCGCCGGGTTCGGGATGTCAAGGGTTTTATCGGCGTAATGGATTTTTCCTTTGTCTAAAAGCAGGGTGATCTTAAAATAGTCGCGTTTTCGGTAGGGGAGGGGTTTTCCCGCTACAAACTCATGTTTAAAGACATTAAAATGCCCTAATCCTTTTTTGAGATCTTCGGGTACCCAATGGAACTTTCTTCGGTATAACTCTTCTAATGATTCGGACTTTTCCATTTTTATCGGGCTTCGATATACTGGTTATTAAAATTGTAGTTCAAACCCACATTCCAGACAAAGTCTTTTCCGGCAATCTCGGTGTTAATGGCCTTATTGGCGATGGAGGATATTGAAAACGGGAAATTTTTTTTAGCCAGAATGACGGTTGCGTTTGCATACAAACCTTCTTGTGCATCTATTCTAAGGTAATAAAATTGAGGGATGAAAGTTAAACTAAATTGTTTAGTGAGGTGCAGATCGGACATGATGCTTTTCAATCCCACAAAATGAGTATTCTGACTGAGGTCTTTGGTAAGTCCATGTCCATACAGATAATGAATGCCGACGCCTAATTTTTTATTGAAAAAGTAAGTAGGTGTGGTTTCCGCTGCGAAATAACGTTGCGCGGTAAAATAGGTTTTTATATTGCCATTGGTCGTATCGGCTACGGTTCGGAATACAAATGCAGGATGTGCGCCCACACTCATGGTAAACTTTTTGTTTGTGACTAATTTGTATCGTCCCCAAAAAACAAAAACCCAGGGTTTACCATCCATCGCAAAACGAAGCATGGGATCAAAGCTCAGCCGTTTTTTTCCAATGGATAAATCAAACAATGCGGCAGGTTTGCCCAACATAAAATTGGGCAATAAGGATATGCCATTGTTTGTGGCCGTAATCACTCCTGAAAAATGGCTGGTTGCCTGTGTCTGTGTGCTATCGGTTGTTTGTGTATAGGACAAAAAATAAAGGGATAAAAGGGTAATCAATCCTATGGTTTTTTTCATTTTGAATAAGTTTGTAGAAACTCACGCAAAACTACTCTTACCGATAAAATATCAGGTAATACATTTCAAAGGAAAACTTACAATTTTCAAACAATGCTTAATCGCTCAATATCCTTTCGGATTACCTGGAAGATATGGTTGATTTCCCTGGAGACGGTTTGTACTTTTTGGGGTATTTGGGCGGTATTGCTGCGATTTTGGGCGTCGAGTTCAATGGTTTTCAGGTGGTTTACGATGTTGTCCAGTCCCAGATGACGGCTCGGCGGGATCATTTTGTGTGCCGCCATACTTACGTTTTCCCAATCGCCGGAGGCTGCACCCTGGTTGAGTTTCTCCAGATTTGTGGTGGCATTGGAGAGGAAAATGGTAAGCATACTTACCACAAATTTGGAGTCCTGGTTGGCGAGATGAAACAACTGGTCGAGGTTGTAAGCCGAATGTCCGTTGGTGGGAATGTTCGGTTTTTCGGGTTCTGTTTCTTTGGGTAGCATAGGGGTATTTTTTTCCAAACCCAGCAAACGCACGAGTCTGCCATACAGTTCGCCCTGGTCAAAGGGTTTGAGCAGGTAACCATTCATGCCTTTGCTTTCAATGGTTTTAATTTCCGAAGGGGTTGCCGTAGCCGTAAGGGCGAGAATAGGCAGATTCATTTTTCGCTCATTTCGGATTCGTGTAGAGGTTTCGAATCCATCCATTTCCGGCATCTGGAGATCCATTAGAATAAAGTCATAAGCGGGGTTTTTATCGAGGTGAAACATTACCTCTTTGCCGTTTTCGACCACGTCTGCGTTCACGCCCCATTTATCCATGATGGTTTTGATCAGGAGGCGGTTGTAGGGTTCGTCATCGGCAATCAATGCTTTTGTACCGCGTAAAAGCCCTGCTTGTTGTAATTCGAAGGCCGTTGTTTCTACTACGTCGGCTTCAGTACCGGGAGTAAAAGGAATCACTAGCGTAGCTTTTGTCCCCACGCCTTCCTGGCTGCTAATGGTAATTTCTCCGCCCATCATCTCGGCCAGTTTTTTTGTGATGGAAAGCCCCAGGCCCGTGCCCCCGTATTTGCGGGTGGTGGTATTGTCTGCCTGCTCAAAATCCATAAATATTTTGTCCATGCTTTTTTGCGGAATACCCACACCGGTATCTGCAATCTCAAACCGCAAGATTTGCCCCTGTTCCGATTCACCTTCTGTCGAGGCAGTAAGCCTTACTTCTCCATCATGGGTAAATTTGATGGCATTGCTGACCAGATTAAAAAGCATCTGTTTCAGCCGAAGCGGGTCTCCTTTCAGCACGGCGGGTAGTTCGCCAGATTTTTCGCAGACCAGGTTTATGCCTTTGCGGGTGGCACCGGCGGAAAAGGTATCCCGGACCGATTCGAGCACGTTTTCGGGGCGGAAACCAATAGACTCCAGCCGGAAATTACCGGACTCGATTTTGGAATAGTCCAGAATATCGTTGATCAGTCCCAGAAGATATTTGGCGGAATTGCGGATGGGGCGCAAAAACTCCTTTTGCTGTTTGTTGAGTGAGGTTTCTGCCAGTTGTTCCGCAAAACCAATCACTGCGTTCATGGGGGTGCGGATTTCGTGACTCATGTTGGCGAGGAATTCTTCTTTGGCTTTTCCGAGTTTTTCGGCGCGGGCTTTTTCCTGGCTTAACCCCACCTGAAGGCGGTGGTTGTGGTTCATATCGGCATAAATGACGCTCAGAAGCAGGGCAAATACCAGAATCAATGCAGAGCCGAAAATTTTCAGTTGGAGAAGCGTTTCTTCTACAAGGATTCCTGCGTCCACCACAAGATTGCCTTTTTCTACCTCTTTGGCCTTTTCGAGTTTTTGGAATTCAACGCTGATACGGGTCATTTGGCTTCGCCCTTTTTCCGTCAGCGCAAGTATTTTCTCCTGAATCTGTATTTGTCTGTTTTCCGCTTCATCCATGAGCTCTTCGGTATCATCCCGGAGTTTGTCCACTTCATTAGCGGGAATGAGATCGGTGGGAAATTCTGGTTGGATTTTATGATAAACAATGACGGTATCGGGTTTGGGCTTTACGACAGGCGTTGTTTGCTTACTTTCATTTTTTTTCTTTCGGCTTTTGGAGCGGCCAAAAAGCCAGTTTCGTTTTTTTTCTTCGGTTTCTTCTTCGGAAGTGTCAAGGCTTTCACTCTCTTCGACGGTAGGTAGTTCATTTGAAGAAGTGGTTTTTTCTTCTTTCATCGAGATAAGCGACTCTTCGTTAAAATCCTTTGAGGAAAGCTCTTCAATATTTTTTTGGGTAAGTTCGGAGAATGTGCTCACAACCTCTCCATTTTCATCTCCCAGCACAATGATGGAGTCATTGATATCCATAAGATCAATGATCATATCGTGAATATCGGCAACGGCTTTGGACTGGTTGAGGTGACCTGCGGAAAAATCTTCAAGGTTGTCAAGTTTGTCAAAAATCTCGGAATTTAGTTGATAATAACCACTCAGTGTTTGGGTATTGCGGGTCAGCGTGTAGTTTCTGACACTTTCGTTGGTTTTGTTAAGCGATTTTTCGAGTCGGCTGAGTTCGTTATAAAAAGTGTCGGGATTAATGGCTACCTGAAGGCTGAAAGCAAGGTCTTTTACATTGTCGTATGCAAAATAACTCATTCCCGCTACGGCAGACAATGCAAGGAAAAACCCCACTAGAATGGTAACTCTCACTCGGGGGTGGGTGCTAATATCGTTTTTCACTTGTTTCATACATACAAAAATACCGGAAAACCGGGAAATATTGAAGTGCCCGGGTAACAATAAAACGAAGGGGAAACCGATGGTGATACAAACAAAGCTTTTTACCCCGGAGAATGTTGGCTTTATCCTGTATTAGTCTCCGTTTACGCGAAAGATGCTTTTTCCGGGCAATTTTTTTTTAATTTTTGTACCGGAAAAATTTGTTTATCCAGACAACTCAGAGCGTTGTAGGAATAAATGACCGCGATCATTCTTGCGGGAAATGTAAGAATATTAAAATAGTAAACTGGAAGCATTGTGATGCAATCGTAAATTTGAAGTACCTGAAAACCCCATACAATCCTCCGTTCTGATTTTTAATCTAATGAATATCAATATCAGATTTTAGTATTTCACCAATGAAAGTATTAATCACCGGAAATTTAGGCTATGTCGGACCCGGCCTGGTCAAGGAGTTTAAAAAATTCCACCCTGAAACCACGCTTATTGGGTTTGATATCGGATACTTTGCTAAACATCTTACCAGTAACTCCATCAGCCCGGAATCTTTTCTGGACATGCAGTACTACGGGGATGTAAGAAAATTCCCCGAAGAAATCCTCGAAGGGGTTGACACGGTTGTAAGTCTTGCAGCTATCTCCAATGACCCCATCGGCAACCAATTTGAAGAGGTTACGATGGACATCAACTACCGGGCGAATGTAAACATCGCCAAACTTGCCAAAAAACACGGGGTGAAAAAATTCATTTTTGCTTCGAGTTGCAGTGTTTACGGCGCAGCCGGGGAAGATGCCCGTACCGAAGAGTCGGATCTTAACCCCTTGACCGCTTATGCCAAGTCGAAAATCTATTCTGAAAAAGATCTGGCTCCTCTCGCCGACAGTAATTTTCAGGTCACCTGCCATCGTTTCGCTACGGCTTGTGGCATGAGCGAGCGTCTGCGTCTCGACCTCGTACTCAACGACTTCGTCGCGGGTGCGCTTACCTCCGGTGAAATTTCTATTCTCAGCGACGGTACTCCCT
This sequence comes from Bacteroidia bacterium, assembly GCA_033764335.1. Classification (GTDB taxonomy): domain Bacteria; phylum Bacteroidota; class Bacteroidia; order J057; family J057; genus JAGQVA01. Next base: position 179,528 of record JANRJC010000049.1, read on the forward strand.
GGCGCCCGCTTATCAATGTCCTCGATATGGCTCGTGCCATTCGCTGGTCACACAACCGCGACGCTTCCGAAGGTGATTACCTCGTGGTCAATACCGGTAGTAATGTATGGAACTACCAAGTAAAAGAATTGGCGCTGGCCGTCCAGCAAATCCTGCCTGAAGTGAAGGTTTCTGTCAATGAAAATGCCGCTCCGGACAAACGCTCCTACCGCGTCAATTTTGACAAATTTGCCGCTATGGCTCCGGACCATCAGCCTCAGTACGATCTCAACACCTCCGTAAAAGGACTCGTTGACGGCCTCCGCAACATCGGTTTTGGTAATGCGGATTTCCGCAACTCCATGCTCATGCGCCTCAATGTAATTCGCGATCTTTTGGAAAAAGGAACGGTTGATAAACAATTAAGCCTGGTAATATGAAATTCACGGAAACTAAGTTAAAAGGAGCTTTTATTGTAGAACCCACCCCCTTTCAGGATGACAGGGGTATGTTTGCACGTTTTTATTGCCAGCGCGAGTTTGAAGAACACGGGCTGAACCCTGCGGTGGTCAACACCAACGTCTCTCGCAGCCGCTACAAAGGGACTCTGCGCGGAATGCACTTTCAGCGCTCTCCCTGGGCTGAGTGCAAACTGGTGCGTTGTACTCGTGGCGCATTGCTCGATGTGATCATTGACCTTCGCCCCGATTCTCCTACGTTTAAAGAGTGGATCGGTGTCGAACTTACTGCCGACAACTACAAGATGTTGTTTGTTCCCGAAGGTTTTGCTCATGGATTTATGACGCTGGTGGACGATACCGAAGCTACCTATCAGGTATCCCAATTTTATGCACCTAAGTTTGAAGGTGGCTTAAAATATAATGATCCCGCTTTTGGCATCGAATGGCCAATGGAGCCTACCGTCATTTCCGATAAGGATGCAAGATGGCCCGATTTTTCTGAAGAAGCATTTTTAGTAAAAGAAGAAAATATATGATTATCGTAGATCAGGCACTTGCCAAATTTGCCGCTGAAGGCAAAAAAATCCGGGTGGGAATGGTCGGCGCCGGTTTTATGGGCCGAGGTGTGGTACTGCAACTGGTTCACGGCTTTGAGGGAATTGATATTGTTGCGATTTCCAACCGCACCCTTCCCGCCGCTTATCAGGCATGGAATGAAGCCGGTATCGAAGATGTAACGGAGGTTTCCTCTCTGTCGGCTCTTGAAGGTGCAATTGCCGCAGGCAAACCCGCCGTGACCGAAGATGCCATGCTCATCTGTCAAGCGGGAAATATTGACGTGGTACTCGACGTGACCGGAGCGGTCGAATTTGGGGCACACGTCGCCATGACTTGTATCAACAACGGCAAACATCTCGTTTCGATGAACGCCGAAGTGGACGGTACGATTGGGCCGATCCTGAAAGAAAAAGCCGACAAAGCCGGAGTCATTATCACCAACGCCGACGGCGACCAGCCCGGTGTAACAATGAACCTCTACCGCATGGTCGTGGGCATTGGTCTTCGTCCGGTGCTCTGTGGCAATATCAAAGGACTTCAGGATCCTTACCGCAATCCTACTACTCAGGAAGGTTTTGCCCGCCAGTGGGGACAAAAAGCTCACATGGTTACCTCATTTGCAGATGGTAGCAAAATCTCCTTTGAGCAGGCCATCATCGCCAACGGCACGGGTATGCGTGTAGCCAAACGCGGGATGTATGGCTTTGAAGTAGAAAGAGGCCGCCACGTGGATACCATGACCGGACTATGGCCGCTGGAAGAACTGCTGGAAGGCCCCGGGATTGTGGACTACTGTGTGGGTGCGGCTCCCGGCCCCGGCGTATTTGTATATGCCACCACCGACCATCCGCGCCAGAGACATTACCTCAATCTGTACAAACTGGGCGAAGGGCCGATTTACTCATTTTTCCGCCCCTACCACCTTTGTCATTTTGAAGTGCCCAACAGCATTGCCCGCGCTGTACTTTTTGGCGATGCAACGCTTGTACCCAAAGACAAACCGTATGTGGATGTCATCACCACCGCCAAAATTGACCTGAAAGCGGGACAAACACTTGACGGTATCGGCTGGTACATGACTTACGGCGAAGCCGAAAACGCGGATGTCGTTTATAAAGAACGACTCCTGCCGATGGGGTTAGCTGAGGGTTGTGTGCTGAAAAATGACGTACCCAAAGACCGGGCACTGACCTATGACGATGTGATTATCCCTGAAGGGCGGCTGATAGACCAGCTTCGCAGGGAACAGGACGAGCGGTTTTTCGCGAATGTGCCGCAACTCCAGCGTTAATTTTAAAATAATTTAAATAGAACCGGGTTACTTTTTCGAAGGCCCGGTTCTTTGTATATATTCGATTTTCCTAATAGCTAACTGTATAAGTCTGATGAGTAGTGTTACTCATTCTCTCCCTGCTCCCCTGGTATCCATCGGTATCCCTACCTACAATGGTGGGAATCGCATTGATACCGCCCTTCAGTCCATTCTTTCTCAAGAGTATCGGAATGTGGAGGTAATAATATCGGACAATGGTTCTAAAGACCATACCGAAGAAGTCTGCCGCGAATGGGCAGCGAAAGATAGTCGTGTGAAATATTTCCGGCACAAAGAAAACCGGGGAGTATCCCCCAACTTTGAGTTTGCCCTTCAGCAGGCGACAGGCAAATATTTTATGTGGATGGCCGACGACGACGAGGTGGTATCCGATATTCTCCAACGATATGTGGATTTTCTGGAACAAAACGCCGGATACGGACTGGTCAGCGGGCAAATCAATTATTGGGAAAACGGGAAACTCCGGTATCGCGAGACTAATCTCAGTTTTGAAGGAGAAAACGGACTTACACGGGCAGTTAGTTATTATTGGAAGGTCAAGGAAGGAGCCTTAATCTATGGGCTGATGCGCAGAGACTGGGGGCAAAAAGTGCGTTTCCTGCCGGTATTGGGTAGCGATTGGCATTTTGTGGCGGGGCTGGCTTTTCAGGGGAAAATCAAAAACCTCGAATTTGTAGGTTACAACAAACATGCAGGGGGAGTCTCTCGTGATTTTAAAAATTACGCAAGGGTTTTTGGCGAAAAACCTATCTGGGGAGTATTCCCATTTGTGAAAATGGCTATTGACGCCTTTAAACTCGTACTTTATCAGGAAAATATTTACCGGAAAATTTTTGCTCCGGTTCGACTTATCGCTGCAATCTTATCCGCCTTCGGTATTTTGGCTCATTATTACTTGTGGATAAAGCCGCGTACTATCGGCGGTAAAATACTTCGCGGACTGAATATTAAAACGCTGCGGGAACGAAAACTCGAAACGATTCAGGGGACAGAATAAATTCCTTCCAATTTGTACTTTTGACTTTGCAGACGAAGCCTTACTTTTGCCTGCGAAAGAAATTTATATAATATGGGAAGAGCATTTGAATACCGCCGGGCGGCGAAAGAAAAACGTTGGGACAAAATGTCCAAAATATTCCCCAAACTCTCAAAAGCCATTACTCTGGCTGCGAAAGAAGGCGGCGGCGATCCTGAGATGAATGCCAAACTGCGTACGGCCATCCAAAATGCCAAAGCAGAGAATATGCCCAAAGACAATATCGAATCCGCAATCAAAAGGGCAACGAATAAGGACGTGGATTCTTTTACTCAAGTCAATTACGAAGGTAAAGGACCCCACGGAGCACTGATATTTGTGGAATGTGCCACCGACAACACCACCCGCACCGTAGCCAATGTCAAATATTATTTCAACAAATTTGGCCTCGGTATGGTACCAACCGGCTCCCTTGAATTTATGTTTTCTCGTAAAGCGGTTTTTGAATTTGCCGCAGACCCGGGTATCAATATGGAAGAACTGGAGTTTAATCTCATTGATGCGGGACTGGACTCAATCGAGACGGAAGGCGATAGGGTATATGTTTACGGTGATTATACGCACTTCGGCTCGCTCGATAAAGCCCTCCGGGAGAGTGGGGTAGAAGTGCAGAAAGCCAGCCTTCAGCGGATCCCTACTTCACCCATCACACTCACGGAAGAACAAATGACCGAACTCGAAGTCCTGCTCGATAAAATCGAAGAGGACGACGACGTTCAGGCAGTATATACAAATATAGAGTAATACGAATTAACTGCTCTGGTTATAAACCGGACGATCCTGAAGAAACCAGTCGGCTTTGCCTTCGTCCCAGAGTTTGTTGAGTTTGTTTTTGTCTGCCAATGTATCCATACACTGCCAGAATCCCGTATGGCGGTAGGTGTAAACTTGTCCGTCGCCCGTCATGTTTTCCAGTGGACTGTGTTCAAACATAAGTTTGTCGCCCTCAACGCCTTCCGGAATATAGTCCAGTACTTCGGGGTTACATACAAAAAAACCGCCGTTGATCCAGTTTTCATCGCCTTTGGGCTTTTCTTTGAAATTGGCAACCTGGTTGTTTTCACTGGCATATACCGAACCAAAACGCCCGGAAACTTTTACCGATGTCATGGTAAGTGCGCCGTTGTGGGATTTGTGAAAATCCAACAGTTGATGGATATTGACATCGGCCACACCGTCACCGTAGGTAAGCATAAACGGCTCATTACCAATAAATTTTGCTGCGCGTTTGATCCGTCCGGCGGTCATCGTGTGCAGTCCCGTATCAAGAAGTGTAACTTTCCACGGGTCCACAAAATTGTCATGTACTTCCATGGCATTATTGGCCAGGTCAAAAGTTACATCACATTGCTGTAAATAATATTTGGCGAAATAATCTTTGATATAATGTCCTTTGTATCCGAGCAGAATCACAAAGTCATTAAACCCGTAATAGGAATACGTTTTCATAATGTGCCACAGGATCGGCCTGCCCCCGATCTCGGCCATAGGTTTTGGCCGTACATCTGTTTCTTCTGCCAGGCGGGTACCAAATCCACCGGCTAGTATTAATACTTTCATTTTTATAAAAATTTTCCTCAATTATACACCCTCTCCAAAATAAACAAAATCATTCTCTCCCGAATTCTCACAATTCCTATAAAAACTGCCGGAAATCATGTATTACCGGGAGGGGAAATTTTCACGTCGGAGGATTTCCCACCGCTTCCATCAGATTGACGGGAGTACCTACATCCAGAAAAGTATGACCGGGGAAAAAGACGCTGTTGACTTTCAAGCCGTGTGCGATGGCTGCTTGCATCACATGACCGAGGTAGATTTCGGCAGGGTTTAGGTTTTTGCCTCTTTCCGTCTGATCCAGCCTCAAAAAATCGTGCATAAATTCGGTGAAAACGGGTGTCCATGCGGCGATGATCCAACTGTGAGCCAGGTCACATTCTGCTTTCGGTTTAATATTGATTTCCACAATATTTCCGCTTGTATCCATCGCTACCATGTCACTTTTTCGCTTTTGCTCCTGATCTCTTACTTCAAAAAGCCCGGCAACCAGATCGGCCCCGGTTTCTTCCAAACGCTCATGTAGCCGAGCAAATGCATCTTCCGGCTCAAATAAAATGTCGGGAAAACCCAGATATACGGTCGCATGTTTGACAAAAGGATAAGCCTGATCCAAGGTGTAAGGAACTCCGTAAGGCAGATCCATTATCAGGTATCCCATATCCATGCCCGTGACACGACCGTCACCGTAATAGGCAGGAATATCCCATTTCCCGGCACGAAGGATAAAAAGCGTTTTTTCTGCGCCTCCTTTGTTGTATTTTTCGAGCAGGTAAAGAGAAACAGGCTTTGGTCGGGGAAAACCGTCAACACCTGTTTTAAAGCCAATCGGCAATAGTTCTTTGCTACAGGGCAAGGTACCCAGACGGGAGGCGGTGCCTCCTGCCGGTATCAACCCGATAATCTCCCTTTGGTACAATGGATTAATAGATTTCATGGCCGAAATATATCAATTTTCGTACCGTTAAAACCCTTAAATAAAATAAAACACAGACAATGAAATCAAAAAAACTCTTCCGAATTTCCGCACTGATTTTTACAGCTTTTATGGCTTTTGTGGTTATTTCCTGTGAGGTAGAACCTGTGGGAAACGTTACTCCAACCGCCGACCTGGTGTTTATTATTTCTGACGACCAAGGGCACCCGGTAGAGGGAGCCATTGTGTATATTTTCCCCTATAAAAGTTCTTATGACGATTATGTCGCCACGAACCCTGACGGCAATGACCTTATCACTCCTTCGCTTCCGTCTGAAAATGTGGCAGTAAGTAGTGCGGTCGGGCAGGCTACCTTTATCAACTTCACACTTGAGGGGAATTCCTATGCCTCGGGTTCCACTTATTTCAACCGCCCCAATCCGCTGTATTTCCGGATTCAGGCCACCGTGGGCGGCTCTCATATCACCAATGATACCGATCTTTTTAAAATCACTTTTAACGAATTGGAGTCCGGTGAGCATGTTGTGGAAGAAATTCCGGTGGCACTCAATTAATTTGTTATTCATTCAGGCACGGGGATTGAAGGGGAATTATTATATTGGCCTGACAAACCTGTTCCCCCTATGGATGATTCCGGAAAGTTTCGGATTTTTGTAGTCGAAGATGATGAGTGGTATCGTGAATTGCTGGGTTTTAACCTGGAGTTGAACCCCGACTACGAAATTACCAAATTTGATACCGCCGGCGCACTTCTGCGCCAACTCGATCAGCAGCCCGACGTGATTACGCTCGATTACCGCCTACCAGATATGGAAGGGGCTGAGGTATTGAAGAAAATTAAAGAATACAATCCCGATATTGAGGTAATTGTAATCTCTGAACAAAACAGCATCGAAACGGCTGTCAATTTGCTCAAACTCGGCGCTTATGATTATATTACCAAAACCAATGACATCCGGGATCGCCTCCTGAATGTCGTCAACAATATCCGCAAAAATGCTTCCCTGAAGGTGCGGATTAATACCCTTCAAAAAGAAGTAAGCCAGAAATACGATTTTGAAACCAGCATTATCGGACAAAGTGCGGCGATCAAAAAAGTATTCGAACTGATTGAAAAGGCGATCAAAACCAATATCACCGTGACCGTGACTGGCGAAACCGGAACCGGTAAAGAACTTGTCGCCAAAGCCATTCATTTTAGTTCCAAACGCAAAGATTTTCCCTTTGTAGCCGTGAACATGGCGGCTATTCCTTCCGAACTCATTGAAAGCGAATTGTTTGGCCATGAAAAAGGCGCCTTCACCGGAGCCAATAACCGCCGTATCGGTAAGTTTGAAGAAGCCCATAAAGGCACGCTTTTCCTCGATGAAATCGGCGAGATGGATATTACCTTTCAGGCCAAATTATTGCGTGCTCTCCAGGAAAGAGAAGTCGTGCGAATCGGTAGCAATAAACCGGTCAAACTCGATACGCGCATTATCGTCGCCACCAACCGCAACCTTCTGGAAGAAGTGAAACACGGAAAATTTCGGGAAGACCTCTACTACCGGCTTTTTGGCCTTCCTATTGAACTTCCTCCGCTTCGGGAAAGAGATAAAGATATTCTTCTCCTCGCCAAATATTTTCTCACCAGTTTCAGCAAAGAAAATGAACTGGAACCTTTTACCCTCTCCTCTGCCGCTCAGCGAAAACTGCTTTCTTACAGTTATCCCGGCAATATCCGCGAGCTAAAATCTATTGTCGAACTGGCCGCTGTAATGTCTAACAGCCAGGAAATAGACGAGGACATCATTACCTTCAGTACCTATGACCCGCTTCCGGATGCTTTGTCGGAGGAAATGACGCTGAAAGAATATACCAACCGGATCATTGATATTTACCTGAAAAAACACGACGAAAATATCAAGCTTGTTGCCGAAAAACTGGACATAGGGGTTTCTACGATTTATCGGATGCTGAAGGAGCGCAAAGGTGAGGAGGACGATGGCAGCGAACTGTACTAAGGCGTGACGGCTTTCCGGAAACGCACACTCCAATAAGGGTCATTCATATTGTCCACTCTTACTCCCCGGCTGGTCGTTGAATGCACAAATTCGATATTGTCACCCTTTACCTGTGTGACAAGCCCCACATGGTTGATTCGGCTCCCATTGTTGGCGGAGAAAAAGAGCAGGTGGCCGGGTTCAACTTTTTTCAGCGGAATCGCTCTTCCCGACGATGCCATCTCAGAGGAGGTGCGGGGAAGCGAAATATTGGCTGCTTCAAAAGAGGTACATACCAGCCCCGAACAATCCATTCCCTTGCGACTGGTACCTCCATATTTATAAGGAGTGCCAACATAAGATAGTGCTGTTTTTACGACTTTGCTGGTTCCCAAAGCCGTTTCCGCTTCGGTTACCGTCTCTTTTTTAGGGGAGTGAGAATAGACGATTTCGGATTCTTTTTCTTTGGCCGGGGTTATTTTTACGGTTTCGGTAGAATGAGGTCTGGCAGATTCAGAAGGCGTTTTGGCCGGTACAGGGGTTTCTTTTTTGTTTGTCAGGTAATCGTACCGCTGGACTTTTTTGGCTGGAGTACAGGCAGAAAGGATTCCCGCGGCGAGTATGGGAAGTGCAAGGGTTTTGCAGAGGAATGTATTTCGCATTTGCTTAGGTTTGAGGGAATAACTTATCTATGCAAAGACAGACAATTTCTATCGTCAGATTGCACGGATTTCTTACTTTTTTTGATTAATACAAACATCAGGCCTGCCTTTTGCCAGGTGAAAAGCATTTCGACACGGTTATTCATTCTAAAGTTGCAACTCTTTGCCCGGGTCCCAGAAATATTTTTCAAAATTCATTATCTGATCTTCCGTTACCTCAACGCCTTCCGCCCGCAGGGATTCATCCATAGGTCTTTCGGGGGGGAAATGGATTTTTCCGGTGAGCATACCATTGCGGTTTACGACCCGATGTGCAGGTATATTAAGGTGAAAACATTGGTTTAGGGCATATCCTACCATTCGTGAACTGCGACCTGTACCCAAATACCGGGCAATGGCCCCGTAAGAGGTAACCCTTCCCGGAGGGATAAGTTTGACTACCTCATATACGTCTTCAAAGAAATTGTCTCTTTCAGCCTGTGATCGGTTTTTTTTCATGCCACACTTCCAGTTTGTGAATGATAACCAGACACAGCCAGAACATAGGCCCGATCTTGTCAACTTCGATCAGCTCGTTCAAAAGGCTGTGAAAAAGAATGGTAATGAGACTCAACAAAGCCATCATCAATATACTGCGATATTCGGCATTTTCCATGCGGGGATACAAACGAGAGGCTTTTACTACCATATAAACACACAAAGCCAGAAACAAAAATCCTCCAATCAGGCCCTGCTCAGAAAAGGTCAGGAGGAAATAATTGTGCGTAGTGGACTGTTCGGGGTTATCGCTGACATAGGTGCGGAAAGCATCGTCCGTATATCGTTTGTAAACCTGATTAAATGTACTCGGCCCCGAGCCGGTCAGGGGCATATCGGCGATCATATTTTTAGCGGCTACCCAGCGGTAAAATCGCTCCATACTCGATATTTCCGTCCCACTAAGTGTTGCCTGTAAATGTCCCTGAATATCCCCTTCATGCCAGATGGTTTTCTGATAGTTGGGGGCAAACTCATAAAACTTGTTGTCATTCAGGAGGTAAGCGAGGGCCAATGTGGTTACGAGAAGGGCGATATAGACGATTTTGTCAAATACTTTCCGTTTGACCGCAAAGTCCACCAGTGGGAGAATCATCAATGCCAGCCAGGCGCCTCTTTTGTAGGTGAGGATCGTGGCGATTGCCAGGATGGCAATGCCCAGATGTATCACATACCATTCCAGGCTGCGGGGCGAATACCAGGTGCGGGCATACCAGCACCAGGGAATAAAAAGCACCAGCGTCGCCGCATAAATCACCCCGTTGGCGAAAAGCGGGTATGCCACACCGTTGGAGGCTTCAAACGAAAATCCTTCCGAAGCATGGCGAAGGGTGATACCCGTTACGGCCACGATCATCGGGATAAAAAATGCCCAGAAAATCTGCCGGATAGACTTGGGGTTTTCGATGATTTTTTCGGCCATGTAAACAAACGCGGCCAGGTACCATAACTTGGCTAACAAAAATTTTGTTGAGCGGGGCACAAACTCCGAAGTCAGTGTAGTAAAAAACGTCCAGAATAGGATAAGGAAAATCAGGATATGAAAAACATACACTTTCCCCTTCCTGGAAAATTGCCTGCCTGCGAGTGTATTTAACACAAACACCAACAAAAAAACCAGCATCAGCAATTCGGAAAAAACATCAATCGCAAAGGCCGTCCCAAACTCATACTGCAAAGAAACTGGCAGCGAAAATACCATCAGGAAAAACAAAGGCCGATAGTTGTAGATCACCTGAAGGGTTACGACGACAATGACGGGAACGGCATACAAAGGCCATATATGCAGCCTTAGTGCCATCCAGAAAGATACCAGCGTCAGAAGGGCTATCGCCGCCAGCGCGAGAATCCGCCAGATTTTTATCGGTATTTGCGACAAAAAATGTGTCATAAGCACCCTTAATCACTATTCCCTCCGACCGACTCCGTTATTTTTTCCACTAAAACCGCCCCCATGACCGAAACCATACCGGCAAGAAGTAGCGTCGCCACCAGGATTACCCAACGCACCGGACGGGCTTTTTTGTCAGCCGGCTGGGCATACCCCGGGATCACTAGTGTCGAAAAATCGGTCTGGCTCATCATGTCAAGGTATTCAACTTTTTCCCGCGCCTCTTTCAGATCTCGGGCGAGGTATTCACACACTTCTTCCAAGGCCAGCACCTGATCCAAACCTTCGCGAAAACCTTCCAGATTAATGCTTGTACCGCTACTCTGACGGGTAAGGGCATAAACTCTGCTGCGCGCAATTTCTGCTTCTTCTTCGGCGTGTCGGGTTTCGGAATTGGTTTTCCCAAAACTAGCCTCCATGATCCGCGCACGGGTACGGGTTGCGGCGGCTTCGGCCTCGGCGGTCATCACCTGATCTACTAATGCCTCCGTCTGGTATTCGGTATTAAATACATTGTAACGTTTCCGCACGCTGCGGAGGCTGTCGGTATAAAGCAGAAGCTGGCTTTCAAGATGTTTGTATCCTTCCCGGTACATTTTCAGAATAGAAGATTTATTCTGAAGCAGGGTGCGTTTATTCACCTGGTCAATTTTGTAAATAAGGAGGTTTACAATGTCGGCAGCCCGCTGGGGTTCTACGTCGTAAGCCTGAATGAGCAGCCCGTTTCCACTGATCCTAACAGTACTGACCATGCCGTCGTAGGTACGCAATACGTAAAATTTAGGGGAGGCATCGGTTTTAGGATTGACTCCGTAAGGCTCCCAAAGATTCAGCGAATCAATCACATACATTTTTACTTCTTCGGAGTTGGTGATATTGTCCAGTTTTTCTACCTCCTTGGACTCTCCGTAAAGGAAAAGTGTAGGTTCATGGTGAAAAAGATTTACCACATCGTAACGCTCCGGGCTGGTCGGGTAAACAATCGCACTGGACTGATATTCAGGTGGATAAATAAACGGCATGGTAAGTATAAAAGCCATAATCGCCGCAAATCCCACCACGCCGATAATATACCACAGATATTTCTGCACAACCTTAAACAGGTACAGCAGATTAAATACATTTTCCTGATTTTCTTTGGACATACCCTGAAATTTGTGGCCAAATTTAGGAATTCCTTTTGGTTATCTTCAATCCAGAAAAAAATCACGGATAATCTGGTCGGAAATTAGCCAGCTTGAAGGGGTAAGGCTGTAGCCTGTGGACGTTTTTACCATTTTTTCTTCCTTCAACAGATTGTTTATCTCTAAGGAAAACTTCTCCTCCCAATCGGAAAAAAACTGCTCACGGATATACCTACAATCTATTCCCTCCTTTTTCCGAAGATGGGTCATAATATACTCGTGGTAGCGGTCGCGCAGACCAAGTGTTTCCGTTTCTGAAAGGGCTGTCTGGCCCGCTTGTATTGCCGAGAGGTATTGGGGATTGTGAGCGACGTTCCACATTCGGCGCTTGCCGTCGAAAGAGTGGGCTGAAGGGCCCAGTCCCAAATAGGGAACCTGCTGCCAATAGGCGCTATTGTGCCGCGACCGGAGTCCCGGAAGGGCGTAGTTGGACAATTCGTAGTGGTCATAACCGCTTCCTGTAAGGTAATCGTGGGCAGCCAAAAACTGTTTTTCATACGTCTCATCTTCCGGGAGGGAAGTCTGTCCTTTTTTTACCTGAAAGGCAAGGGCCGTTTTTTCTTCCACCGTAAGGGCATAAAGCGAAAGATGGGGAATTTGTAAATTCGCCAGCCGCTGCAAATGTTGGTACCATTCTTCCATCGTCTGCCCCGGAATCCCAAAAATCAGGTCGGCAGAGATATTGGCAAATCCCTGGGCTTTTGCATTTTCCAGGCATGTTATTGCCTGAGTAGCCGAATGGCTTCGGTTCATCAGCACCAGGTCGCGTTCTGCAAATGACTGAATACCGATGCTCAGGCGGTTGATCCCCACGCCGCGAAACTCGTGGAGTTTGTCTGGGGTAAGGTCGTCGGGATTGGCTTCGAGGGTGATTTCTGCTCCGGGTTCTAGGGGAAAAAATTTACCGACTGTCTCAAGAATGGCTGCGATTTCGTTTGCCTCCAGCACACTGGGCGTTCCTCCGCCAAAATAGATGCTTTGGAGGGGGGCATTTTCGGGAAAAAAATCTTTGCGCAATTCTATCTCCCGGCAGATGGCACGTACCATTTCTGCCTTTAGTTTCAGGGAGGTGATAAAGTGAAAATCACAATAGGTGCAAGCCTTTCGGCAAAAAGGAATATGGATGTATAAAGTAGGCATTTTCGGTTAAACCCTTTCTGCCACCACCTTTTTCCCCGGATAAACTTTTAGGGCAGCTTCCAGACAGTCCATGGCCGCTTTCAGATCGCTCTGATTGAGCACATAAGCGATCCGCACTTCGTCTTTGCCCAACCCTGGGGTCGCATAAAATCCCGCGCCTGGTGCCATCATTACGGTAGCTCCGTTGTGGCTGAAAGATTCGAGCATCCACTGGCAAAATTTTTCCGAGTCATCCACGGGAAGTTTGACCATGGCATAAAAAGCACCGGTCACGCGGGGGCAAACCACCCCCTCCATCTGACTAAGCCGGGAAAGCAAAAGGTCGCGCCGGGCGACATATTCGGTGACGATGGTGTCGTAAAAACTTTGAGGGAGGTCATAGACCGCTTCTGCGCCGATTTGCCCGAAAGTAGGGGGAGAAAGTCTCGCCTGGGCAAGCCTCAATACCGCGTCCATGATCCCCTTGTTGCGGGAAATCACACAGCCAATTCGTGCGCCACAGGCAGAAAAACGTTTGGAAATCGAGTCGGTAATGATCACATTTTCCTCCGCGCCTTCCAGTTCCAGCACCGAATGATGTTCCAATCCGTCATAAGCAAACTCGCGATAAACCTCATCAGCAATTAGGTAAAGGTCGTGTTTTAGCACTATGTCGCGCAGCTTTTGGAGAGACTCCTGCGGATAAAGAATACCCGTGGGATTGCCCGGATTACAGATCAGAATGGCTTTGGTACGCGGTGTAATCAGTTCTTCAAAAGCTTCGATGGGAGGCAGGGCAAAACCTTCTTCAATTTTTGTGGTGATGGGTTTTACCTGAATATTAGAGAAAATAGAGAAACTGTTGTAGTTGGCGTAGAATGGTTCGGGTATAATAACCTCATCGCCCGGATTCATACAACTCGCAAATACAAAACTCAGGGCCTCCGATGCGCCCGTCGTAACGATTACCTGATTGAGGTCAAGTGAATGCCCCAACCGCTGATAATAATCCATGATTTTGCGGCGCAGCGACTCGTTTCCCGCGGAGTGGGAATAGGCCAGAACTTTGATATCGGCTTTGGCAATCGCCTCAAAATAGGCGGGAGGGGTTTCTATATCCGGCTGACCGATGTTGAGGTAATAAACATGTGTGCCGCGTTTTTTTGCGTTTTCAGCAAAAGGAACAAGTTTCCGGATCGGGGAGGCGGGGATGATTTTGGCTCTTTCGGATAACAGGGGCATGGTGGAGAGTGATAAGTGGAAAGTGAAAAGTGAAAAAGCAAATATAGTGGGTTTCGGGAGAATCCGGCAATTCAATCCAGAAACGATTTTCCTCCATCTTCCATCATCAGGCGTTTTATCGGTTGGTTTTTATAACAATGAGAGGTTATGATCTCCGCCACATCCGAAGGAGCCACGCGGCCATAAAGGGTCATATCATCGAGCATTCGCACCGAGATACCATTGCCGCAATTGCTGAGGCAGGGAGTGGGTTTAATGGTAAAATGGGCTTCCTGTTGTTCGGCAGCTACAAAATCCCGAAAGGTTTGGATTAGGTCATCGGAGCCACGTTCGGAGCAGCAGCCCACTCCCTTGAGTTTGGGATTGGCGCTATTGCAGACGAGGATATACCACATTTTTTTTCGCATGGAGATTAAACCCATAAATCGCAGAATAGTTTTAAAAAGGTGTAATTCAAAATTCCGTGAGATGCTGTGAGACTCTGTGGGACTCCGTGATTCCTCTGAGAAACTCTGTGATTCCCTACACAAAACTTGCCCTTGACAAGTCATATAAACGGTTAGCACGGAGTCTCACAGGAGAATAGTTTAGCTTGAAGTGGTATGTGAATCTTGTTTGAAAAATTGGTAATGTAGGGCTTGTTTTTATCACTTTTATCTATATTTTCGTTGCGAATTCACATTTTATGATTAATCGAATAATTTGTACTTCTTTCAATAATGTATTGTGTCTCAAAATGATTAAATCTTAAATCTTATGTACAAAATCTCCCCCCCCCATGATTTTTTCTTTTGGAAGCCAGTAATTGTTAAAATTCATTTAATTCTCTCCAAAAGCTGGTTTGCCATTGTTTTAAGCGCAAGTTGTATTATAATCACGTCCTGTACACCTAACGAGAGGCAGAACTCTTGGGATATAGAAAAAACTATTAGTGTTGATGAATCAGTGACTATATTAGCAAAGGCACTAGCAAAAACTATCCAAAGAGAAGATGCACGTTTGACAATACGTAAATTAGCATTAGAAATGCGTGATGCTGATTATGATATTTTGTTGTCTTGGATTGAATATGAAAAGATGCAGAATGGAGAAAATTTTATTGATGTGTTACTGGAAAACATAGCCTTGACTCAATCTATCTCTGTTGATGAGGCAAAATATTTTTATCTTTCGCTAAAAGATAAAGTCCCCAATCTGCATATAGCAGTTCGAATTAATGAGGATCAGTGGGATGCATCTTCGTTTATTCCTTTAGTAGCTTGTGAAAAGCAAAATAATAGATATGAGAAAGATCTCGTTCTGGCTTTCGATATAAATGGCAAAGAATACTTTCTTTCATCCGCAGAAACTCCCTCCCATACAACGCTGGTTGTCGGTTTTAATGAGAGAGTAAATGAAAAGGGTGAAGTTTACCCAGGCTTTATTTATGATAATGAGATACCTGTTAATACACTAAGAGCAAGTGGTGATATGTTTGGTATTAGAATTATCTATACACTAGTAAGTTGGAGTGATTTAGATGAAGGGTGGCTCCAAAGCAAAGCAGAATACAAATTCAACCTCATTGCGCCGAAAGCCCTTACAACACCTTGGGAAGTATGGGTAGATATTCCAAAAAGCGATGTCAAAAATCATAAATGGACTTGTGCGCTTCAAAATGCTTTTAATTGGTATTTTACTACGTATGGAGATTTTATTACTATACAAGCATTTGAGTATGACGGCGGTGGATCAACCCAATCACAAGCTTTTAGCTATAAAGATGAAGAGACAGGCATAACCTATACATCCACCTCAACTTGGCAAGAGAATGATGAGAAATTAGGTGTATTACCTGTTCATAAGAATGATCCAGATTGGCAAGAGTATGATACTGGTATAATTAAGTGGTATATGAAAAGTACTCTTCCGGGAGGTAACACATGCAATTAATGTTGAACCTTTATGAAAACCCGACAAAATTTTCTTTTAATGATTTTTCTGGCAATAGTAGCATCGGGTTGCAGACCTGAACAAGTTCAAGATCGCCAAAGTCATCGTATAGAAAAAAAACTTGATGGTGTCTGGATTATCCAGCAAATTACGTTACGCGGGCAGTCTTTTCCTCCACAGGATACGGTAAAGGTGCTAACCACAAATTTGGGAAGGCTTGTTTGCCCGGTGTGTGAGGATTCTCGTGCAAATCCTTGTTCTATGCAACGCATTTTTGATGATGGTACGGTAGTGAATTTTACCTATCAGGTTTTTTCGACGGCGAACCCTTATATTCCGACCCTTCACATTTCTACCTTTGATCCGCCTAATCTTTCGCTGGAGTGGTCGGGGCCATTTACTGTGGATAGCCTCACGGATGAGTATTTAGCGTTTTCCTGTACCGACAGGTGTATTGCTGCGCAAAACAATCTTGGTGCTCATACCTACGAAGTTATTGCTAAACGACAACCGTAACCCGTAGTCAGAATAATATCTGGGGTTGGGTGCAAATCAAAACGTTACAAGAGTACATCTGTGACATTTTGGTTTGCACCTTTTGTTATTGTTGGCTACAAGCGTAAATTTCGGTATAGTATTGAAAGATATGCAGAAATATTTCTCACTAATAAAATTCGCCCATACCATTTTTGCCCTGCCGTTTGCGTTGCTGGGACTTTTTCTGGGCTTTCAGGTGCTGAATGCGCAAGGTTCAGAACCTGACAAACCTTGGTGGTTGTCGTTTATCCTCGTGGTGTTGTGTATGGTTTTTGCGCGGAGCGCAGCCATGGCGTTCAACCGCTATATTGATCGCGACATTGACGCCGAAAATGACCGCACGCGTATGCGCGAAATTCCTTCCGGCGCCATTTCTCCTTCCCGTGCGCTGACTTTTGTCGTTATCAATTCCCTGCTTTTTATTGCAACTACCGGGTTTATCAACCTGCTTTGTTTTTTTCTCTCTCCGGTAGCTTTACTGGTCATACTGGGTTACTCTTTTACCAAAAGGTTTACGGCCCTCTGCCATCTTGTGCTGGGGCTGGGGCTTTCTCTGGCACCGGTAGGTGCGTTTATCGCCGTTACGGGTGTGTTCCAATGGGAACCGATTATACTAGGAGTGGCTGTCCTCACCTGGGTGAGTGGATTTGATATAATCTATGCCCTTCAGGATGAAGAATTTGACCGAAGCCACTCGCTCAACAGCATCCCTGCTTTCCTCGGGAAAAAACGGGCCTTGATGGTTTCCTCGGTTCTTCATTTCCTCACGGCTTCGATGATTATACTTTTCGGGGTAACGATCGGGGGAGGATGGGTTTTCTGGGTGGGATCGGCTATTTTTCTTTCGCTATTGGTCTATCAGCATTTCCTGGTCAAACCCGAAGATCTCTCCAAAGTGAATCTGGCGTTTTTTACGACCAATGGTATCGCATCTGTCGTATTTGCCTGTTTTTCCATCGGCGAGCTTTTGCTCAATGCCTAAAAACTATCTCGTATGCCTTTTCTCACCGCTACCTGGTCTCATCTCCTGAACGTAACCTTCCCGGTTCCACCGGAAATCCTTCTGCCGCATGTGCCGCCGGGGGTCGAACTAGACGTTCAGGATGGCCACGCTTTTGCAAGTGTGGTGGCGTTTGATTTTCTCGATACGCGGGTCAAAGGATTGAAAATCCCCTTCCATATCAATTTCCCCGAAATCAACCTTCGTTACTACATCAGACACAATGGCAAACGCGGCGTGATGTTCTGGAAAGAACTGGTTCCCAAATATTGTATTGCCTTTGTTGCTCGCCGCTTCTACAACGAACCTTACGAGGCTGTGCCGATGTCTTCGGCCATTTACCAGGAGAAAAACGACCATGTACTAAATCATACTTTTTTCTACGGGGGAAAATCGCATAATATCATGGCCCGGTTTTCCGATAAAAAAAGCCTGCCCCCGGCAGATAGCGTGGAGTATTATTTCAAAGAACATGACCTCGGTATCGGCGTCTCTCACAAAGGAAAACCTCTCCAGTACGAAGTTCGCCACCCGGAATGGGAGATTTTTAAATTAAAAAACTACCGCCTGGATATAGATTTTGGTTTGGTCTATGGCAAACAATGGGCCTTTCTGGCGAATACTACCCCCCACTGTGCCTTACTGGCGGTGGGGTCAAAAATAGAAGTTTTCCCTCCCGAAGAAATAATCCGCTAAAGAGGTTTTATTTTTTGCGGATTTCCGCTATTTTCGTTCTGAACGGGGTACTCTAAGCAAATTTTATTTTTCACCCACTTTTGAAGCAACAAGATGAAATGTTTGCCTGGTTTTTTTTGCGCTTTTCTTTTCTTTGTTTTTTCCTGTTTTGCCGCCTATACACAGTCATCCGATGAACGGGAAGCCACTCAATGGGCTGACAGTGTGATGCGTAAGATGACGTTGGAAGAAAAAATTGGTCAATTGTTTATGCTTGCCACCTTTTCCAATAAAGATGAAGCACACTATCAATACATAGACAAACTCATCACTTCGCAACGCCTCGGCGGCCTCATTTTTATGCAGGGAGACCCGGAAAGCCAGGCACGTCTTGTAAATCGTTATCAGAAACTTTCTCCGATACCTCTACTGATTGCTCAGGATGCGGAGTGGGGCCTCGGCATGAGGCTGAAAGGCACCAAAAATTATCCTAAAAATATGACCCTCGGTGCCATTCGAAATGATTCCCTTTTATATAAAATGGGGGCAAGTATGGCATCAGAACTTCGCGCCGTAGGCGTAACCGTCAACTTTGCCCCTGATGTGGATGTAAATAATAACCCCGCAAACCCAGTCATTAACTATCGCTCCTTTGGGGAGAATAAATACAACGTGGCCCGCAAAGGCGTGATGATTTCTCACGGTATGCAGGACAACGGTGTCCTCGCCTGTGCCAAACATTTTCCTGGCCACGGTGATACGGATGCAGATTCACATTTTGACCTCCCGGTCATTCCCCATGATATTACCCGCCTCGATACGTTGGAGTTGTACCCCTTCAGCCGCTTGATGGAAGCCGGAATTGCGGCAGTTATGGTCGGGCATCTCTACGTACCGGCCTTAGACAGTACACCGAATGTCGCAACCAGCATCTCCCGAAGGGTCGTTCATGGGTTGCTGAGAGATAGCATGGGTTATGAAGGGCTGATATTTACCGATGCCTTAAACATGCACGGGGTAGCGAAATATTATCCCGGAGGCGAAGTTGCGCTCCGGGCATTTCAGGCAGGGAATGATGTACTGCTTTTTCCCTCTGACATTCCCCGCTCCGCAGTCCTGATTCGCGAAGCAGTAGAAAACGGTGAGATAACGGAAAAAGACCTCGAAAAAAGCGTAAAAAGAATTCTGTTGGCAAAATATCGGGTAGGGTTGGAAAAATGGCTGCCGCTGGACATGACCCAGGTACTGGGAAAAGTACAAACGGCGGAAGCCGACCTTCTTCGCACCCATCTCTACGAATCTGCGGTTACGCTGGCGCAAAACCAGGGAGACCTTCTACCTCTCCGCAACCTCGAAAAACGAAAAATCGCCTGCGTACAAGTAGGGGGGAGTAGCGGCAATTCGTTTGAACTAACCTTAAAAAAATATGGAGAAGTAAAGTTTTTCTATCTGAGCAAAAATTTTACCGAAGCCGAAAAAACCCGCTTATTAAGCCAGTTGGAAGGATATGATACGGTGATACTGGGAGTGTTGGGGATGAACAATCAGCCCTCCGAAAACTTTGGCGTTGCTGCTGCTACGGCGACCCTCTCTAAGGAAATCTCTGCCAAAATTCCCGATACCATTCTGGCACTCTTTGGCAATGCCTATGCTCTGAAATTTTTTGGATCGGAAGATGCCGTAGTCGTAGGTTATGAGGCCGTAGGAGCGGCACAGCGAGCCGTGGCTATGGCGATTTTCGGCGGTATTCGTGTGGATGGCAGGTTACCCGTTACTGCCTCAGAGCAGTTTTATGAGGGAATGGGAGTCGTAGTGGCTGCTCCGATCCGTTTTGGTTTTGCTACCCCGGAGACACAAAAAATGGATGGTAAGATCTTAGAAAAAATAGACTCTATTGCCAGCCACTACATTCAAAGACAGGCAGTGCCGGGGTGTGCCATTCTGGTAATGAAAGGCAATAATATTGTCTATGACAAAGCTTTTGGAAAAATGGATTATACAGGACAGAGTACGCCCATAGATAGCTGGGAAACGATGTATGATCTGGCTTCCGTTACGAAAATAGCCGCTACCACTCTTTGCACAATGCATCTGGTGGAGCAGGGTAAATTGGATTTAGATGCGCCGATTAGTCGTTATCTTCCTGATTTGCAGGGAAGTAATAAGGCAAACCTTACGATCCGCCGCCTGCTTCAGCATAATGCGGGGCTGCCTTCATGGATTCCCTTTCATCAGGAAACGTATAAAGATGAAAGTCGCAACGATCTGAGTCCGGTGTTTTATTCTTATACACCTTCACGTTCAGAGGGGGTTGAAATCGCCCCTTCCCTATATGGAACAGATACGCTTGCGCGTTTTGTCTGGCAGAAAATCCGGAATGCCACTGTTCGTAACACCGAGCGGGTTCGCTACAGCGACGTCGGAATGATCCTGATGGGAAAAATCATCGAATCCGTTACGGAAAAAACGTTGGATACATATATGGATGAGTGGCTTTATCGCCCTTTAGGAATGAATCGAACCATGTTTAACCCTGGGAAAAAGGGGTTGGCCTCGATTTGCCCACCGACAGAAGCCGATACAACCTGGCGCAATGCGATTGTGAAGGGATATGTCCATGATCCTGCTTCAGCGATTATGGGAGGCGTAGCCGGCCATGCCGGGCTTTTTTCTAACGTCTATGACCTGGCGAAACTGATGCTGATGGTAAAATCCGGAGGGAGTTATGGCGGCGAGAATTATTTTCGCAGTGCAACCATTGAGTATTTTACGAAAAAACAACTGGATTACAACCGTAAAGGGCTGGGTTGGGATAAGCCGGAAATTTCGGCAGAGGCGGCTTCACCCGTTTCCGATTTTGCGTCCACGACCACTTATGGGCATACAGGTTTTACTGGTACGTGTGTATGGGTGGATCCGTCGAACGATCTGGTCTATATTTTTCTTTCCAATCGCACGTTTCCCTATCCCGACAATCACCTGCTTATGAGGGAAAATGTTCGTACCGTTATTATGGATAAAATCTATGAATCGCTGCGAGGATACGATAATATCTATACATCGAGTATTGTATCGGAAAAGATACCTGCGGTGTTAGAAAAGTGACAACAATTCTTGGTTCCCCAATATATTGAATGCAGGTAGCGGGAGTATGTTTTTTCGGAAAAAACCACATCTGGCTGATAATCAGTCCTGTACGGCTATTCCTGAAATTGTATTTTCCGCATATTTTTTTTTCATTTTTCTAAATATATGCAGGAAATGCAATAATTTTTTTAAATTGATCCGCAATACGAGCATCAATACTTATGGAAATGCAGGTTTCCGGGCATTATTTATATCATAGATTAATAAAAAAAAATCCTTCCCAAGAGAGAAGGATTTTCGTGAATAAGGATTATTACAGCGGCTGTAGGGGAAGGATTCGAACCTTCACGAGGGGGTTAGTCCCATTGGGCTTTCTCCCCATCTCCTCACCCCCGAGACCAGAGGGCATGGCTGCCAGTTTCATCACCCTACATTTTAAATTGGAAGAACTTAAATCCGATTGATTGAGACAAAGTTAATATACTGCCGGATATTTTCAAAATAATTTAAAAAAAATCATAAACTTTATAAAAAATTAATTGAAAAAGCGATTTTGTTGTGAATTTTAAAAAATTGCATAAAAAATATGGCTACAAATTTAGAAATTGACAAACTCGATTTGCAAATTCTGTCCATGTTGATGACAGATGCCCAGACCCCATATACCGAAATTGCCAAGCAGTTGGATGTATCGGGCGGGACAGTGCATGTAAGGATGAAAAAACTGGTGGGAATGGGGATCGTTAAAGGCTCTCATTTGGAAGTAGATGCTGGAAAACTGGGGTTTGATATATGTGCATTTGTCGGAATGTTTTTGGAAGATGCTTCAATGTATAACCATATAGCCAAACAACTGGAGTCCATCCCCGAGATTACCGAAATTCACTATACAACCGGCCGGTACTCTATTTTCCTAAAGATTGTAAGCAAAAACACCCGCGAATTGCGGAATATTCTGAATGATAAGGTTCAGAAAATAAGTGGGATTCAGCGTACAGAGACCTTTATTTCACTGGAAGAAAGTCTAAAAAGGCCAATACAGGTCATGGATGCCGCCGATACTTTTGCTGTAAGCCTTGACTAAAAAATAGAGATGCGGATAGATATTGTTTCCTGTGTACCTCAATTGCTTCAAAGCCCGTTGGATCACAGTATTCTGAAGCGGGCACAGGAGAAGGGATTGCTCGAAGTCGTGGTGCATGATCTTCGAGACTATGCAGAAAATAAATACAAACAGGTGGACGATTATCCTTATGGAGGCGGGGCGGGAATGGTGTTGATGGTGGAGCCGGTGGCCCGTGTAATTCGCCAGTTACAATCCCAGCGTCATTATGATGAAGTTATTTATCTTTCTCCGGATGGAGAAACCCTAAACCAAAAAATGGCGAACCAACTCTCCTTACAGGAAAACCTGCTTTTAATCGCAGGCCACTATAAAGGGTTGGATCAGCGGGCAAGAGATCTTTTTGTAACACGGGAAATCTCCATCGGAGATTATGTGCTTTCCGGAGGAGAGTTACCCGCCTTAGTATTGACGGATGCAATTGGCCGCCTGATACCGGGAGTATTGGGCGACGAAAGTTCTGCACTGTTTGATTCATTTCAGGATGATTTGCTCGACGCCCCCCAATATACCCGTCCGGCAAACTTTGAAGGGCATGATGTGCCGGCAGTATTATTGTCGGGGCATGCCCGAAAAATTGAGGAATGGCGTGAGCAACAGGCACTTGACAAAACCCGAAAACGCAGACCCGACCTGCTTGAATAAAAAATTGCGGCTTTTTTTGATTTGGTTTGGCAGAGTGGTTGAAAAGTCTTAATTTTGCCATCCGTCTAATGAAATCTACCAATGGAAGACTTGATAAAACTGGTTCAGGCAGCGTTTGTACACGATGATATCCCCGACTTTAAAGCGGGTGATACGCTCAACGTACATGTAAAAATTGTGGAAGGAAATAAAGAACGTATTCAGCAGTTCAAAGGCGTCTGTATCCAGCGTAGAGGCCAGGGCGGCACAGAAACTTTTACGGTAAGAAAAATTTCGAGTGGAGTGGGTGTGGAAAGGATTTTTCCGATTCATTCTCCGTCCGTTGAAAAAATCGAAGTAATTCGTAAAGGTAAAGTACGCCGGGCACGGCTTTTCTACCTTCGTGATAAGATAGGTAAAAAAGCGCGGATTAAAGAATTGAAGAATTTATAGTTTTTTTATTGACGTATTGATTTGTCTGATTTACTTTTCTACTTTTGCAGAGCTTTTGGCAAAGGGGCATGAAAGTAGAAAGTCAATCAAATGCCGGTGTAGCTCAGTTGGCCAGAGCAGCTGATTTGTAATCAGCGGGTCGGCGGTTCGAATCCGTCCACCGGCTCGTCTGAAAAAGGGGAGATACCGAAGCGGTCAAACGGGGCAGACTGTAAATCTGTTGGCTTAGCCTTCGTAGGTTCGAATCCTGCTCTCCCCACAATGTGGTTTTAATGTAGAAGATACACCAAAATCTTCTGCATGGTCAAAAGTTCTTTTATGAAAAGCGGGAGTAGCTCAGTTGGTAGAGCATCAGCCTTCCAAGCTGAGGGTCGCGGGTTCGAGTCTCGTCTCCCGCTCGTTTTTTTAGTGTAAAGTGCCAATGTAGCTCAGTTGGTAGAGCACCACCATGGTAAGGTGGGGGTCACCGGTTCGAGTCCGGTCATTGGCTCAAAATCCTGTAAACTGGACTTTTTTAATGCATATATTTTGAATCAAGCTTTATAAAGATGGCAAAGGAACAATTTCAACGCACCAAACCTCACGTGAACATCGGTACGATCGGGCACGTTGACCATGGTAAAACTACCCTTACCGCTGCAATCACGAAGGTACTTGCTGCCAAGGGACTTTCTAAGGTGACGAATTTCGACGAGATAGATAACGCGCCGGAAGAAAAAGAAAGAGGTATCACCATTAATACTGCCCACGTTGAATATGAAACTGTAAAACGCCACTATGCACACGTTGACTGCCCCGGCCACGCCGACTATGTGAAAAACATGGTTACCGGTGCCGCTCAGATGGATGGTGCTATTCTGGTTGTTGCAGCTACCGATGGTCCTATGCCTCAAACACGTGAGCACATTCTGCTCGCCCGCCAAGTAGGGGTTCCTTCACTGGTTGTATTTATGAACAAAGTGGACCTCGTAGATGATGAGGAGCTTCTTGAACTGGTGGAACTTGAAATTCGCGATCTTCTTAGCCTCTACGAATTCCCCGGTGATGAAACTCCCGTTATTCAAGGTTCGGCATTGGGAGGTCTTGACGGACAGCCTCAGTGGGTCGAAAAAATCGAAGAACTGATGAATACCGTTGATGAATATATTCCTACCCCGGTTCGTGAAACGGACAAACCTTTCCTTATGCCGGTTGAGGACGTGTTCTCTATCACCGGTCGTGGTACAGTTGCTACCGGAAGAATTGAAAGAGGTACCGTCAACACGGGTGATCAAGTGGATATTATCGGCCTTGGTGCAGAAAAAATGACCTCTACCGTAACGGGTGTGGAGATGTTCCGCAAAATCCTGGACAGAGGTGAAGCCGGTGATAACGTTGGTCTTCTCCTCCGTGGTATTGATAAGGAAGCAATTCGCCGTGGTATGGTAATCATTAAGCCCGGATCCGTAAAACCGCACAAAAAATTCAAAGCGGAGATTTACGTTCTGAGCAAAGAAGAAGGCGGTCGTCATACACCATTCTTCTCCAACTATCGTCCACAGTTTTACTTCCGTACTACTGATGTTACTGGTGTAATGTCTCTTCCTGAAGGAGTGGACATGGTAATGCCGGGTGATAACGTAACGATTTCCGTAGAACTGATCTACCCCGTAGCAATGGAGAAAGGTCTTCGCTTCGCTATCCGCGAAGGTGGCCGTACGATCGGTGCAGGAAGGGTAGCAGATATTGTAGAATAATTGACATAACTGTCATCGGACACCCCAAAAGTGTAGGGTGTCCGATGACTATTTATTTTGGAAGGCCCTAAAGGCCGACTCGGATACGGGCGTAGCTCAATTGGTAGAGTGGCGGTCTCCAAAACCGTAGGCTGAGGGTTCAAGTCCTTCCGCCCGTGCAAATAAAAGTATAATGGAAAAGATCAGAGCTCTTTTTAAGGAATACTCAGACGAACTTTTATATAAAGTGCAGTGGCCAACACTGGATGAGTTACAGAGCAGTACGGTAACAGTTCTGATTGCCTCAATTATGATCGCGCTTGTAATTGCCGCAATGGATTTTCTGTTCAATTCAGGTATGAGTGGTCTGTATTCCTTGTTTAACTAGTTAGCAGGAGTGAGATGGCGAAAGAGTGGTACGTAATCCGTGCAGTTAGCGGTAAAGAAAAAAAGGTAAAACAATACCTTGAAAGTGAGATTGAACGTCTCAAATTGGGTGAGCAAATCAGTCAGGTGCTTATCCCAACCGAGAAGGTGTTTGAGATGCGCAATGGGAAAAAGAAACTGCGGGAAAGAAATTTTCTCCCCGGCTATATTCTTGTTGAATGTGAAATGGCCGGAGAATTGATTCCAATCATTAAGGAAGTTCCGAACGTGATTGGGTTTCTCGGGGGAAAACGGGGAAGTGACCCTGTGCCTCTTCGTTTATCAGAAGTAAATAAGATTCTGGGTAAAGTAGATGAGATGAACGAAAAAGGCGAAATGCCGGAAGAACCGTTCATTAAAGGAGAACCCGTAAAAGTAATGGCGGGCCCCTTCAATGGCTTTACCGGAGTTATTGATGAAATTTATGAGGATAAGAAGAAACTGAAAGTAGTTGTTAAAATCTTTGGGCGAAATACGCCGATTGAACTCAATTACTTTCAGGTTGAAAAAGAATATTAAAGAGTTTGTTACTGGTTGTTAGTTGAAAGTTGTATTTGTATTGTGAGTACAGTTGCAGCTTTTGCTTCTCACTGATAACCGCTAACCATCAATTTCTAATTGCTAATTATAGATGGCTAAGCAGATTGATACCTATGTGAAACTTCAGGTGAAGGGCGGCATGGCCAATCCTGCTCCTCCAATCGGTCCTGCACTCGGCTCGAAAGGGCTGAATATCATGGAATTCTGTAAAAGGTTTAATGCCCAAACACAGGATAAACAGGGGCAAATACTGCCAGTGGTACTTACGGTTTATAGCGACAAAACTTTTGATTTTGTCATTAAAACCCCACCCGCAGCAGTTATGCTATTGCAGGTCGCTAATATTAAAAGTGGATCACCCGAACCCAATCGTAAAAAAGTCGGAAAAGTAACCTGGGATGACTGTAAGAAAATTGCAGAGACCAAGATGCCGGACCTTAATGCTTTTACTTTGGAGTCGGCTATGAAAATGATCGCTGGAACGGCAAGGAGTATGGGTCTGGTTGTTGAAGGTACACCTCCCTGGAGTAACGAAAACTAATTTAGATCATGGCAACGATTACGAAAAAGCATAAACAGGCAACCAGTGCGGTAGATAGTGAAAAATTCTATGACCTGCACGAGGCCTGTACATTGATGAAGAAGGTTGCATACGCTAAATTTGATGAGTCGGTAGAGCTTCACGTTCGTTTGGGCGTGGATCCTCGTCAGGCCAATCAGATGGTGCGTGGTGTAACTACCTTACCCCATGGAACGGGTAAAGCGGTACGCGTGCTTGTGCTCACTACACCCGACAAAGAGGCTGCGGCAAAAGATGCCGGAGCTGATTATGTGGGACTGGATGAATATATCCAAAAAATTACAGACGGATGGACGGATATTGATGTCATTATCTGCTCTCCCGATGTAATGCCCAAAGTCGGTAAACTGGGCCGTGTATTGGGACCTCGCGGGCTTATGCCTAACCCCAAAAGCGGAACGGTAACTCCGGATGTAGGAAATGCAGTCAAAGAAGTAAAAGCAGGTAAAATTGACTTTAAAGTAGATAAAACAGGGATCATCCATGTCGCTATCGGGAAAGTCTCTTTCTCCGTAGAGCAATTGGTCGGTAACGTAACCGAAATGTTGCAAACACTCAATAAGATGAAACCTACCTCCTCTAAAGGTATCTATTTTAGATCAATCTTCATGGCTTCTACAATGGGCCCCGGTATCAAGATTGAAAAATCCAGCGTTCAAGGACTTTAAGTTATGACGAAAGACGAGAAAATTCAATTTGTCAAAGAATTGACTGAGAAGTTGAAGGAATATCCCAACTTCTACATAGCTGATTCCGGAGGAATGACTGTAGCACAGGTGAATAACCTGAGAAGGCTTTGTTTTGAGTCGAATGTTCCCATGCAAGTGATCAAAAATTCATTGATCAAAAAAGCAATGGAAAATCTCGGTGCAGACTTTTCTGAGGCGTACGGATCACTCAAATATCCTTCTTCTGTGTTTTTTGCTACCGCAGAAAACCCCAGTGTACCAGCGAAATTGCTCAGAAAGTTCAGAAAGACGAGTAGTAAACCTATTCTGAAAGCAGCCATTATTGATACGGCGGTTTTTATAGGTGATGATCAACTCCAAACCCTTACTGAACTGAAATCCAAAGACCAGCTTATCGGCGAAATTGTTGGATTGTTACAGAGCCCAGCCAAAAATGTTGTCTCCGCACTGCAATCAGGTGGAAACAAACTGGCGGGAATCATTAAAACCCTTTCTGAAAGGGATCAATAATCCTGCGGGTTGCTTCCTTCAAAGAAAAACTTTGAATGCCCGTATTTAGTTTGAAAGTTTATTTACTCATAAGATTTTTATTTTAATAGCATTAAGAAAATGGCAGATCTTAAAGCATTCGCAGAACAACTTGTGAACCTGACAGTAAAAGAGGTCAATGAGTTGGCAAACATATTGAAAGAAGAGTATGGTATCGAGCCTGCAGCAGCTGCTGCGGTTACGGTTGCTGCTGCTCCTTCCGGTGATGGTGGTGCTCCCGCTGTTGTTGAGCAAACCGAATTTAACGTCATGCTTACCAGTGCAGGCGGTGGAAAACTCAATGTCGTGAAGGTTGTAAAAACCATCACAGGTCTTGGCCTGAAAGAGGCAAAAGAACTTGTTGACAAAGCTCCTGTTGCTATAAAAGAAAAAGTGAGCAAAGAAGAGGCGGAAGCCATCAAAGCTCAACTCGTAGAAGCGGGTGCTGAAGTAGAAGTGAAGTAACATGGCCCCAAAGGGTTTTAAGCTACTACCCTTAAATAGACCTGATTCGTTGTAGTCAGGTCTATTCCTCTATGTTATAGCCCTCAGATTTGATTTGGTTTTTTTCATCGCGCACGTTTCCTTAATTTCACCCATAAAATTCTATAGTATTGGCTAATACAAAAGATTCCAACCGGATTTCATTCTCCAAGATCAATAAGGTAATTGAATATCCGGACTTTCTGGAGGTTCAACTTTGGTCTTTCCGAGAATTTATGCAGGTGGACACTCCACCTGATAAAAGGAAAGAAGAAGGGTTATTCAAAGTTTTTAAGGAAAATTTCCCGATAACGGATGCTCGGGAAAATTTTGTCCTGGAATTCCTGGACTATTATATTGACCCTCCCCGTTACTCCATTGAGGAATGTAAAGGCCGAGGACTGACTTATTCAGTCGCTCTCAAAGCAAAACTCTTCCTCTATTGTACCGACCCGGAAAACGAAGACTTTGAACCTGTAACTCAGGAGGTCTATCTTGGAAATATTCCCTACATGACCGAAAACGGCACCTTTATTATTAACGGTGCTGAACGGGTTGTGGTAAGCCAGCTTCACCGTTCGCCCGGTGTTTTCTTTGGTCAATCTTACCACGCCAATGGTTCAAAACTCTATTCGGCGCGTATTATCCCTTTTAAAGGCTCCTGGATTGAGTTTTCTACAGACGTAAACAACGTCATGTATGCTTATATTGACCGGAAGAAAAAATTCCCGGTCACAACTTTGATGCGAGCCATCGGTTATAGCTCGGATAAAGATATTTTAGAAATATTCGGACTGGCGGAAGAAGTGAAAATCAATAAAGCCAATCTGAAAAAATGCGAAGGCCGCAAACTTGCCGCAAGGATTCTACGGACATGGACCGAGGATTTTGTGGACGAGGATACCGGTGAGGTCGTTTCAATCACTCGTAATGAAGTACTCTTTGAGAGGGATCACATCATTGAAAAGGATGATATTGATCAGATTCTCGATTCCGGAGTGTCTTCTATGATTCTCGTCGCCGAATCCACAAACGCTGCCGAATATTCTATTATTTATAATACTCTTCAGAAAGACAATGCTAACTCCCAAAGTGAAGCAGTTGATCTGATCTATCGCCAACTTCGAAATGCAGAACCCCCGGACGAGGAAACTGCCCGTGGGGTAATTGATAAATTGTTTTTCAGCGATAAACGTTATGACCTCGGAGAGGTAGGACGCTATCGTCTGAACAAAAAGCTTCATAGTACCTTTGAGGAAACCAGTCAGGTACTGACGAAAAGCGACATTATCAAAATTGTTGAGTATCTCGTCGAACTGCAAAACAGTAAAACCCATGTGGACGACATTGACCACCTCAGCAATCGTCGTGTAAGAACCGTAGGCGAACAATTGTACTCGCAGTTTAGCGTAGGGCTTGCGCGTATGGCCAGAACTATTCGCGAAAGAATGAACATCCGCGATAACGAGGTGTTTACGCCTTCAGACCTGATTAATGCCCGAACACTTTCCAGTGTTATCAATTCTTTCTTTGGAACCAACCAGCTTAGTCAGTTTCTGGATCAGACCAATCCGCTTTCAGAACTGACACACAAACGCAGGGTTTCGGCACTCGGCCCCGGTGGTCTTTCCCGTGAAAGAGCAGGGTTTGAAGTAAGGGACGTTCACTATACTCATTACGGCAGACTTTGCCCAATCGAAACACCGGAAGGTCCCAATATCGGCCTCATTTCTTCGCTTTGTACGTATGCCAAAATTAATCCCATGGGGTTTATTGAAACACCCTATCGGAAAGTAGAAAACGGCCTTGTTGCGGGATCGGCTACTTACTTAAGTGCAGAAGAAGAAGACGATACCATTATTGCACAGTCGAATGCCCCGATTACCAATGAGGGTGCATTTGTCAACAATAAAGTTAAAGCACGAAAAATGGGCGATTTCCCGGTTGTTGAACCCGAAATCGTTGCCTACATGGACGTCGCTCCCAACCAGATTGTGTCGGTTGCTGCTTCATTGATTCCTTTCCTGGAAAATGATGATGCAAACCGTGCGCTCATGGGCTCAAACATGCAACGCCAGGCGGTTCCACTGCTGAAGCCGGAGGCTCCTATCGTTGGTACGGGTATTGAACGCAAAGTTGCAGAGGATTCCCGCTCGATGATGAAAGCAACAGGAACAGGGGTAGTTGATTATGTGGACGGCAGTAAAGTTGTGATTCGTTATGACCGTACTCCGACCGATGATCTGATAAGTTTTGATTCCAGCCTCGTTACTTATCCGCTTCCTAAATTTCAGCGAACCAACCAAAACACCTGTGTCAACCTTCGCCCGACTGTAAAAGTAGGGCAGAAAGTCGTAAACGGGACTGTAATTGCAGATGGTTATGCTACGGAAGACGGGGAACTTGCACTCGGTAAAAACCTGCTGGTAGCATTTATGCCTTGGCAAGGATATAACTTTGAGGACGCCATCGTGATTTCCGAGCGGGTAGTCGCAGAAGACGTTTATACCTCAATCCATATTGAAGAATTTGAACTTCAAGTACGAGATACCAAACGCGGAGAAGAAGAACTTACCCGTGAAATTCCCAACGTAAGTGAGGATGCCATTAAACATCTCGATGAAAATGGTTTGATTCGGATCGGCGCAGAGGTTAATCCGGGGGATATTCTGATTGGAAAAATCACCCCCAAAGGTGAATCCGATCCAACTCCGGAAGAAAAACTGCTTCGCGCAATCTTCGGTGATAAAGCAGGGGATGTTAAAGATGCTTCACTTAGGGTACCTCCTTCCATCAATGGTGTGGTCATTGATAAAATGCTTTTCTCCAAAGAAAAGAAAGAGACCAAGGCCAAAGCCCGCGATAAAAAAATGCTCACTACCCTTGAAGAGAGATATACCTCTGAGCTTGCTGAAATCCATCAATTGATGGTTTCCAAGTTGATGGCATTGCTGGGGGAAGAAAAATCGAAAGGGGTTAAAAATAAGTTTAATGAAGAGGTTATTCCCTCGGGTAAAAAGTTTAATGAAAAGGCTCTTCAGGCGTTAAACTTTCTGGATGTGATTCCGGCAGACTGGACAACTGACGAGAGCATGAATCAGAGCATAGAAGTTCTTTTCCGGAATTATAAACGCAAATATGACCTGATTGAAGGGAAATTCCGTAGGGAAGAATATCAAATACGCGTAGGCGATGAGTTGCCTTCGGGTATTCTGAAACTGGCAAAAGTGTATGTTGCCAAAAAACGCAAGCTGAAAGTAGGGGATAAAATGGCCGGGCGCCATGGAAACAAAGGGGTCGTGGCCAAAATTGTTCCCGTAGAAGATATGCCATTCCTGGAAGATGGAACACCGGTGGACATCGTCCTTAACCCGCTGGGTGTACCTTCCCGTATGAACCTGGGGCAGGTATATGAGAGTATTCTTGCGTGGGCAGGTAAAAAACTTGGCGTGAAGTTCGCTACTCCTATCTTCGACGGCGCTACGGTTGAAGATGTAAACAGCTATCTGAAAAAGGCAAAACTCCCGGATTATGGAGTTACCCGCCTTCTCAATGGGCAGTCGGGAGAAAGATTTAATGAAGCAACTACCGTCGGTGTAATTTACATGCTCAAGTTGATTCACCTGGTGGATGATAAGATGCACTCACGTTCGATCGGCCCATATTCGTTGATTACCCAGCAGCCTTTGGGTGGTAAAGCCCAGTTTGGGGGTCAGCGTTTTGGGGAGATGGAGGTTTGGGCACTTGAAGCCTTCGGCGCGGCGCATATCCTTCGGGAAATGCTTACAGTTAAGTCTGACGATGTCGTAGGCCGGGCAAAAGTATATGAGTCAATCGTAAAAGGAGACGTGCTGCCGATCCCGGGAGTCCCCGAATCTTTCAACGTATTGATTCACGAACTCAGAGGTCTTGCCTTGGAGGTAACTCTGGAGTAGTCGTAATAAAAACCCTGTTGGGTCTTATATGAATATTATTAACCATAGCGGAGGTAACGCATGCCCATAGCAAAAAACACCAAAATCACCAGTGATTTCAGTCGAATCACCGTTAGCCTTGCTTCTCCTGAAGCGATTCTGAACCGTTCGAATGGTGAGGTGCTGAAGCCTGAAACCATAAACTACCGGACCTACAAACCGGAAAAGGATGGCTTGTTTTGTGAAAGGATTTTTGGTCCCGTGAAAGACTACGAATGTCACTGCGGGAAGTACAAGAGAATCCGTTATAAGGGAATTATCTGCGACCGTTGTGGCGTAGAAGTGACCGAAAAGAAAGTCCGCCGTGAGCGGATGGGGCATATCCAACTGGTTGTCCCCGTAGCGCATATCTGGTATTTCCGCACGTTGCCAAGTAAAATTGGCTATCTGCTGGGACTCACATCCAAAAAACTGGATCAGATCATTTACTATGAAAGGTACGTGGTCATCAATCCTGGGGTAATGGAAAGCGAAGGTATTCAGAAAATGGACTTCCTGACAGAGGAAGAATATCTGAATATAATGGAAACGCTTCCCAAAGATAACATGATCCTCCCGGAAGAGGACCCCATGAAGTTTATCGCTAAAATGGGAGCAGAAGCATTAGAAATGCTTCTAAGTACCATTGATCTCGATGATCTTTCTTATACGCTTCGTCAGCGCGCTGCTTCCGAATCTTCTCAGCAAAGAAAAAATGAAGCGCTTAAGCGCCTTAAAGTGGTGGAAGCTTTCCGTTCGGCCAACCGCAGAATGGAAAATAAACCCGAATGGATGGTCGTACGCATCGTTCCGGTGATTCCTCCGGAACTTCGACCCCTCGTACCCCTGGAAGGTGGGCGTTTTGCTACATCCGACCTCAACGACTTGTACCGCCGCGTAATTATCCGCAACAATCGCCTCAAACGATTGATCGAAATCAAAGCTCCCGAAGTAATCCTCCGAAATGAAAAAAGGATGCTTCAGGAAGCCGTTGACTCCTTGTTTGATAATACCCGTAAAGTAAATGCGGTAAGATCGGATTCCAACCGGGCATTGAAGTCTCTTTCGGATATGCTGAAAGGGAAACAAGGACGTTTCCGCCAGAACCTGCTCGGAAAAAGGGTTGACTACTCCGGCCGTTCCGTAATTGTGGTGGGTCCCCAATTGAAATTGTATGAGTGCGGACTTCCGAAATCCATGGCGGCAGAGTTGTTTAAGCCCTTTGTCATTCGGAAACTCATTGAAAGGGGCATTGTAAAAACGGTTAAAAGTGCGAAAAAACTGGTTGACCGTCGCGACCCTGTGATTTGGGATATTCTTGAAAATACACTCAAAGGACACCCGGTTCTTCTCAATCGTGCGCCAACGCTTCACCGACTGGGTATTCAGGCATTTATGCCTCGCCTTGTAGAAGGTAAAGCGATTCAGCTTCACCCCTTGGTGTGTACGGGTTTTAACGCGGACTTTGACGGCGACCAAATGGCTGTACACGTTCCGCTTAGCAATGAAGCCTGTCTGGAAGCAATCGTATTGATGCTCGCTGGTCATAATATCCTTCACCCGGCCAACGGTACGCCAATTACTCTTCCTACTCAGGACATGGTATTGGGGGTATATTATCTTACCAAAGGCCGTCCGAAGCAAAAAGGCGAAGGTCTTCTTTTCGGAAGCCCGGAAGAAGTAGAAATTGCTTATAATGAAGGAGTTGTCGCCAAACATGCTTACATTAAACTGCGCCATTTTAAATACGACGCCAACGGTGAATATGTAAAAGATGAAAATGGCAAACCCGTAAAAGAGATTTTTGAAACAACCGTTGGAAGGGTGCTTTTTAATAAAATCGTACCCAAAGGTGCCGGATATGTGAATATTCTTCTTTCGAAGAAATCCATGCGTACGGTAATTACGGACATTTTCCTACGGGTAGGTCTTGTTCAAACGGTTAAATTCCTAGACGATCTGAAAGATCTCGGATTCCAGGAAGCTTTTAAGGGGGGACTTTCCTTCTCACTCAATGAAGTGATTATTCCCGCAGAAAAAGATGTCCTGATCAAAGAAGCCGAAGAAAAGATTGATGAGGTTGCCGTAAGTTATGCAATGGGCCTCATTACTGAAAACGAAAGATATAACCAGGTAATTGACATCTGGACTCATACCAACTCCCGCCTGACTGAAACGCTGATGAAGCAGCTTAGTGAGGATAAAGACGGATTTAACAACATCTACATGATGTTCCATTCCGGCGCTCGGGGTTCGAAAGAACAGATTCGTCAGTTAGGGGGTATGCGGGGATTGATGGCCAAACCTCAGAAAACCCTGAAAGGTTCTGCCGGTGAGATTATCGAGAATCCGATCCTCGCCAATTTCAAAGAAGGGCTTTCCGTATTGGAATACTTCATCTCTACTCACGGTGCACGTAAAGGTCTTGCAGATACGGCTCTTAAAACGGCAGATGCGGGTTATCTTACCCGTCGCCTTGTGGACGTTGCTCAGGACGTTATTATCACCGAAGAGGATTGTGGTACCCTTCGCGGACTTACTGTTACCGCCCTCAAAGAAAATGAGGACATTATCCAACCTCTCGGTGAACGTATCCTGGGCCGGGTTTCTCTCAACGAAATCATTGACCCGCTGAGAAACGATAAGGTAATCGTCGGAGCCGGTGAAGAAATTACGGAAGAAGTTGCCCTGGAGATAGAAGAAACTGCGATTGAAGAAGTCGAGATCCGCTCGGTACTTACCTGTGAATCCAAACTTGGAGTTTGTGCCAAATGTTACGGTCGTAACCTTGCCAATAACCAAATGGTTGAATCAGGCGAGGCTGTAGGTGTGGTCGCAGCTCAATCCATCGGTGAACCTGGTACGCAGCTTACACTTAGAACTTTCCACGTAGGGGGTACTGCTCAAAGGGTTACCTCTGCCAGTCAGTTGATCGCTAAGTTCCCCGGTCGCGTAGAATTTGAAAATATCCGTTTCGTAGAACAAGAGGATGACGAAGATGATTCCGTACGCATTGTCATCAGCCGCACGGGTAAAATCAAAATTGTTGACGAACAATCCCGTATCCTTTTTTCCAACAAAGTACCCTACGGTTCTTATCTGTATGTCAATGACGGGCAGCAGGTAGGGAAAGGGGTGATGTTGTGTAAATGGGATCCTTACAACTCGGTTATTATTTCCGAGTTTGAAGGAAAAATCAGGCTGGATGATGTAAAAGAAGGGGTAACTTATCTGGAAGATATTGATGAACAGACCGGTCACAAAGAAAAGGTGATCATTGATAGCCGGGATAAGGCCATTAACCCAACCATTACCATCCTCAACAAAAAAGGAGAAGAACTGAGAAGCTATAACCTTCCGGTTGGGGCACACCTGGTTGCAGAAAGTGGACAAAGCATTACTGCCGGTCAAATCATGGTGAAAATCCCAAGATCAGGTGGTGGTACAGCGGATATTACCGGTGGTTTGCCACGGGTAACCGAACTTTTTGAAGCACGTAACCCCTCCAACCCGGCTGTAGTAACGGCGATAGAAGGAGTTGTAAAACTCGGTGGCATTAAACGGGGTAACCGGGAAGTTTTTGTTACTTCCCCTGACGGCTCCGACGAAAGACGTTATCTGGTATCTCTTAATAAACATATCCTTGTTCATGATGGAGATTATGTAATGTCGGGAGAAATGCTTTCTGATGGAGCGATTGCGCCCAAAGACATCCTTTCGATTAAAGGCCCCAGCGCAGTTCAGGCATATATCGTAAATGAAATCCAGGAGGTTTACCGTATGCAGGGGGTACCGATCAACGATAAACATATCGAAGTGATCGTACGTCAAATGATGCAAAAGGTAGAAATTGTGGATGCCGGTGATACTATTTTCCTTGAAAAAGAAGTCGTAAATCGTCTTGATTTTCAGGAAGAAAATGACTGGATTTTCGACAAGCTTGTGATTGAAGACTCGGGTGACTCTAATAGCCTGAAACCGGGACAGATTGTTTCCCAAAGAAGACTCCGCGATGAAAACTCCGGTCTTCGTCGCCAGGATCTCAAGCTTGTAAAAGCACGTGAAGCCCGGTCTGCAGTCTGTCAGCCCGTGTTGATGGGTATCACCCGGGCATCCTTAGGTACGAAGTCATGGCTGTCCGCTGCGTCCTTCCAGGAGACCACTAAAGTACTCAGTGAAGCAGCGATTACTGCAAAAACAGATGACCTTGGCGGCCTGAAAGAAAACGTTATTGTCGGACACCTCGTTCCTGCCGGTACCGGACTCCGCAAATACCACGATATACTTGTGGGCGATATGGAGGAATATAAAGACCGGATGGATGCAAGGGATACTTCTGGAGCAAGGAATACTTTCCACGCACTCTCCGACTAAGATATCTGTAAATAAATTTTGAAAAAAGGGGCTTTATTAGCCCCTTTTTTTTTGTCCGTTTATGGAAAAGTAACGGAAAGTCAGTCTTTCCTATAAACCTATTATCAAAGATGGAATGAATTCCCGGGATATTAATTCCGGGGGTAGGA
This sequence comes from Bacteroidia bacterium, assembly GCA_033764335.1. Classification (GTDB taxonomy): domain Bacteria; phylum Bacteroidota; class Bacteroidia; order J057; family J057; genus JAGQVA01. The sequence goes on from JANRJC010000049.1 coordinate 216,373, forward strand.
AATTTTATTTACATTAAAAATCCAAATCTATGTCAAAAGTAATTACTGCTTCTCTGGATGACATGGTCTTTGAAGACCGTGAGAAAGGTTACGGAGCTTTTTCCCTCCGGAAAAGTTATCCGCGCCACCTCCTGACCGGGACCCTTATCATTGGTACCGCTGCATTTCTATTGACGTTTGCCCCATTGATTGCCAAAACTTTGGGGTTTAATGAGGTAGTTGTGGAAGATAAGGCAAATAGCGTTGTTCTGGATGTAATGAATCTTCCCCCACCACCCGTACCTGAAGAAATAAAGCAGGTACCCCCTCCACGGATTCCACCCGAAGTCAGAACCATTGCTTACCAGATTCCGACGCCTACCCCGGAAGAGGAAATTGAAGATGACACTAAGACCATTGCCGAAATAGAGGTATTGGAGAACGCTCCCAATATTGGTCTGAAGGATAAAGAGGGGGAAGACGTGGTTTATTTTGATGAAGAATTTAGCGGGGATGGAAATATCCCGGAGGTAATTGTAGAACAAGAACCGGGAATAGAAGATTTTTTAATTCCGGACGAAGAACCTCAGCCTGTGAACATGGAAGATATTAGAAATCTGATTGGTTATCCCCAAATGGCTCGCGACGCAGGCATACAGGATATGGTCGTGGTTCGTGTTTTGGTGGATAAAAAAGGGAATTATTCCAAACACAAAGTCATCAAATCGGGGCATCCAATTCTGGAGACAGCCGTGGTAGAACATATCAACAAACTGCGGTTCACCCCGGCAATTCAGGGGAAAAAACCCATTCAGTTTTGGGTGAATATTCCGTTTCATTTCAAACTTATCCAATAAATATTCCATAAAATAAATAAATCAGCCGTTCTCTTTGAGGACGGCTTTTTGTTTGTGCAGATATGTTTACCTTTGCGGAAAATTACTAAAGTTTGACGGCATCTTCACCGATTCGTATCGCCATTTTTGCTTCGGGCGGCGGCTCAAATGCAAAAACAATTCTCTCCCAGTTTAAAGATTACCGGGAAGGGGTGGTTGTTTTGCTAGTGACCAATAACCCGCACTCCGGAGTAGTAAAGTTTGGCGAAGAATTTTCGGTACCGGTCGAAATTCTTTCGGGCAGGCAGTATTCCCGTGGAGAATATCTCAACGAACTGCTTCAAAAGTATGGGGTGGACTTGATTGTATTGGCGGGTTATTTGAAACTTATTCCCCCTGAAACAGTAACCCGTTTTCCTCAGAGGATTCTCAATATTCATCCGGCATTGCTTCCTGCTTATGGTGGGAAAGGAATGTATGGTATGTTAGTACATGAATCTGTTATACTTGATCGGGCGTCTCATTCGGGGATCACTATTCATTATGTAAATGAGGTATATGATCAGGGTGAAATTGTCTTTCAGAAGAGCATTCCGGTAGGCACAGATTGGACGGCGGCAGAACTTCAAAAAGAAGTGCAAAAACTTGAACATCAGTATTTTTCGGAGGTGGTCAAAAAAGTATGTGAAAACTTACTGAAGCAGAATAATAATTTGTAATTTCACGGTCTAAATTAGTTATGGGAGGAAATATTCGCATTCAATCGGCATTAATTTCTGTTTTCCATAAAGAGGGATTGGAGCCATTGGTCCGGGAGCTAATAACCCGGGATGTCGTGCTGTACTCAACCGGGGGTACAGCGGAATATCTGCGGACGTTAGGGGCTGAGGTTATAGAGGTTGCGGATCTTACCGGGTACCCCTCCATATTGGGAGGCAGAGTAAAAACCCTTCACCCCAAGGTGCATGGGGGGATACTTGCCCGTAGGGGGAACAGCACAGATGTTGCTGAACTTACCACGTATGATATCCCGGTCATTGATCTGGTGATTGTGGACTTATATCCCTTTGAAGCCACCGTAAAAAGCGGGGCAGAAGAAGCCGAGATTATCGAAAAAATAGACATAGGAGGAATCGCCCTGATTCGCGCTGCTGCAAAAAATTTTGAGGACGTGACCTGTATTCCTTCCCAAAAGTATTATGCAGAGCTTACTTCCATTCTTACAAGCCAGGAGGGTGTAATTACCCTTTCGCAGCGTAAGCTATTTGCCGGGGCTGCTTTTGATGTTTCTTCTCATTATGACTCGCAGATTTTCCGTTATCTGAATCCGGAATCCCCGAGTTTGAAAATTTCGCACCCGGAGCCAATGATTTTGCGTTACGGTGAAAATCCTCATCAAAAAGGTTATTATTACGGAGATATCAATGAGCAGTTTGAACAACTCAACGGTAAGACGCTGAGTTACAACAATCTCGTGGATATTGATAGTGCTCTTCAACTGACCGATGAGTTCTCTGATCCGTTTTTCGCCATTATAAAACATACCAATCCCTGCGGCTGCGCAGTTGGGAAAAACCTGCTGGATGCGTGGAATAAAGCACTTGCCGGTGATCCTGTTTCTGCTTTTGGCGGAGTACTTGCCTGTAATCGGGCAATAGACAAGCCGGTAGCAGAAGCAATAGATAAATTATTTTTCGAAGTGCTGATTGCTCCTGATTTTTCAACGGAAGCACTACAGATTTTCCGCCAGAAGAAAAATCGGATTCTGTTGAAACGGTTAAAAACCCGGCCGGCTACACAAATGATTAAAACAGCCGTCAACGGAATACTGGTACAGGACAGAGATAGTCATACCCTTACCCGGGAAGAGATCGAAGTAAAAACTTCTCGTAAACCCAACGAACAGGAAATTTCAGACATTATCTTCGGAGATACCATCTGTAAACACTTGAAATCCAATGCCATTGCCATTGTAAAAGAGGGGCAGTTGCTGGGTAGTGGGGTAGGGCAGACCTCAAGGGTGGATGCGATTCGACAGGCAATCCGCAAATCAACGGATATGGGATTTGACCTCAAGGATACCATACTTGCTTCAGATGCATTTTTCCCCTTTAAGGATTCCGTAGAAATCGCTCATGCACATGGCATCCGGGTGATTATTGAGCCGGGAGGATCTATGCGAGATGAAGAAACGATTAATTTTTGTGAAACTAACGATATGTGCTTAATTTTCACCGGAGTACGGCACTTTAAGCACTAAAAATTATTGCGAGGAAAAGAATACATGGGCTTTTTTGATTTTTTTACCACTGACATTGCTATTGATCTTGGGACAGCCAACACGCTGATCATGTACAACGACGAGGTTGTCGTTGACCAACCCTCTATTGTTGCTGTGGATCGAATGACCGGTAAGGTAATCGCTATCGGAAATGAGGCGCAGCAAATGCATGAGAAAACCCACGAAAAATATAAAACAATCCGCCCGCTCCGGGATGGAGTAATTGCGGATTTTACGGTTGCGGAACACATGATCCGCGGAATGATCAAACTGATCAGTAACCGGAAAAAAATGTTTTCAACCAGCTACCGGATGGTGATCTGTATTCCCAGTGGGATTACCGAAGTAGAAAAACGTGCGGTAAAAGATTCCGCCGAGCAGGCAGGTGCCAAAGAAGTATATCTGATTGCGGAACCTATGGCCGCGGCCATCGGGATCGGACTAAATGTAAAAGAACCTACCGGTCACATGATTGTGGACATTGGGGGCGGAACTACCGAGATCGCCGTGATTGCTTTGTCGGGTATTGTCACCGATCAGAGTATCCGGATCGCAGGGGATGAGTTTAATGACGATATCCTCGATTATATGCGCAAACAGCACAATATGCTCATTGGAGAAAGAAGTGCCGAAAGAATTAAGATTGACGTGGGCGCAGCTCTGCCAGAACTGGAATCTCCGCCAGTGGATATAGAAATCAGAGGCAAAGACCTGATGACGGGTATTCCTAAGACGATATCGGTTTCCTATCGGGAGGTTTCTCATGCTTTGAACAAATCCATTACCAAAATTGAAGACGCGATCCTGAAAGCCCTCGAAAATACTCCACCTGAACTTTCTGCGGATATTTATGAACGTGGTATTCATCTTACCGGTGGTGGCGCATCGTTGCGAGGACTGGATATCCGTCTGGCCGAAAAAACAAAACTTCCCATTCACGTTGCCGAAGATCCGCTGAAGGCTGTTGTGAGGGGTACGGGCATTGCCTTGAAAAATATTGATGAATTTAAATACCTCATGAGCTAGTCATTTTCCCATGCTTCGTCTGATATCGTTTTTATCGGCATATAGAAATGCGATCCTTTTTTTGATTTTGGAAGGGATGGCTTTTTATATGATTGTTAATTTTAACGATTATCAACGCCATCAGATGGGGGATTTTCTTCTGGAATCAACCTCAACTTTTTACGAGCGGCGAGGAGTCATCAATCGGTATTTTCACCTGGGAAGGGACAATGAACACTTAATGGATGAAAATATCTATTTGCGGGAAGAATTGCTGAAAGCCAAAAACCAGATTGCCCAAATGGAAGCGATTATGGGACAGGACTCACTCCTCCGGCAAATGGCGGTTGACACTACCCGAGACAGTAATTCTTTTTCGTTTATCGCCTCGCGAGTAATTAAAAATTCTACTAATAAAACGTATAACTATCTGGTGCTCGACAAAGGTGCGAGGGATGGCGTTGCAATAGACATGGGGGTGGTTTCTCCGGAGGGGATTGTCGGAAGAGTGATTCGGGTGAGTGATCGCTTTAGTCTTGCGTTAAGTGCGTTGAACGTGGATTTTAAGCTGATTTTGAATACACTTAGCCCCGATAGTAAAAAAGAGGATATGAACGTCGGGTTCTACGAATGGCGCGGCGGAGATCCCCGACATGCATTCCTGACATATATCCCGGAGACGGCAAAACTTGATACAGGTTATGTGGTTGTCACTTCCATAAATAGTCAGATATTTCCTCCCGGGTATGTCGTCGGAAAAATCTCGCGACTGGGCAAACAGACACAGGACGGATTTTACAACGCCCAAATGGAGTTATCCGCCAATTTTAATTCACTTACAAACGTTTACCTTATCTCTTCCGGCAATAAACCTATTCTGGACTCTCTGGAAAAAAATCTCCGATAGAATGTATGGATCACTCAGATATATAGTTGCATTTGGATTGTATGTATTCTTTCAGGTAGCAATTCTGAATGATCTTACGCTTTTTCATGTAGCTACTCCGTTTGTATTCCTGGTTTTTTTATTTACCCTGCCTTTTAGTCTGCCCGTACCGATCGTATATATCATTACTTTTATTACCGGATTTGTCATTGATGTTTTTTCCGATCATACGGCCAGCGGATTACATATATTTGCGTCGCTCATGGCAGTTGCCGCGAGATCGCGAATAGCCATTTTCGTCAGTACTGCCAACTATCGTAGTGTGGATGAAATCACGTTCCGCAATCAAACGGCAGTATGGTTTGTGTGGTATTTGCTGCCCCTGATATTCATTCATCATCTGACCTATTTTTTTCTGGAATCCTTTTCCTTCCAATATTTTTTCCTGACAATGTTAAAAGTGGTTTCCAGTACACTTTATACGTTTTTTATTTCGTATATTTTGTGTTATCTGTTTTATCAAAAATAAATGGACAATCTCAAAGTCAGAGGTAATATTATTATTGCGGGCATTGCGCTGGTATTCCTGATATTTATCTGGAGGTTGTTTACCATTCAGGTAGTGAGTAATGAGTATGCTCAAAAGGCATTAAATTATGTTATCAAGACCAAGTCCATTATTCCTCCCCGAGGAAATATCTATAACCGGTACAGCGAAATATATGTAAGTAACCGCCCGACCTTTAACCTGATGATCACCCCGAATGAGCTGGTGATCCCGGACACGTCGGTATTGATTGATTTGCTGGGTTTGACCCAAGTGGAAATAGACGATATTATCAAAAAAGCCAGTGAATATTCCCTGTTAAAGGAATCGGTATTTGCCCGTTATGTGGATCCGGAGACCTATGGGAAATTGCAGGAGCGCTTGTGGAATTTTGGCGGATTTTCTTTCACTGCCAGCACTACTCGTTATTATCGTTATCCGGTAGGGGGAAATATTTTGGGGTATATCAGTGAAGTGGATGCTCGCGAAATTGAAAATTCGGAAGGCAAATATATCAGCGGGGATTTGATCGGAAAGTCAGGTATCGAAAGGGCGCATGATTCTACCCTTCGCGGTATTCAGGGAAAACAAAAAATCCTGAAGGATGTCCATAACCGGGAAGTGGGGAGTTTTGCCAATGGAAAACAGGACAAACCGGCGATTAAGGGACGGGAAGTAATGCTGGGTATTGATACGGATTTGCAAGCACTGGGCGAGGAACTGATGCGGAATAAAAAAGGCAGCATTGTCGCTATAGAACCTGCCACCGGCGAAATCCTAGCCTTTATCAGCGCGCCGTCTTACGACCCTTCCACGCTCACAGGTAGCGAGCTTCAGAAGAACTGGCGCATTCTTCAATTGGATACGTTGAATCCGCTTTTCAATCGCCCATTGATGGCGGAATATCCTCCCGGTTCTATTTTTAAACTCCCGGTAGCACTTGCGGCCTTAAACGAAGGAATTATTACCCCTGACACTTATTACGGTTGCGGAGGAGGGTTTAAGCGAAATCATGGAAAACCCGGCTGCCGTTTGCATATTTCTCCCCTGAGTCTTGAAAACGCCATTAAATACTCCTGCAACTCCTACTTTGCAGCGACTTATATGGATTTCCTCAACAACACAACCGAATACAAAGATATCTACGAAGCCTATAATACCTGGTATAGGTATATGGATCTGATGGGGGTGGGACGTAAATTAAACGTAGATCTTCCCTATGAAAAAGACGGTAATTTGCCTTCGACTAATCTTTATGACAACGAACGAGTATTCTACGGGAAAAACCGGTGGAGTGCTACCCATGTGATCAGTAATGCTATCGGCCAGGGTGAAATCCTTATGACTCCGCTTCAGATGGCGAATATGGTTGCGATGATCGCCGGTCGGGGCAAATATTTCCCGCCTCATTTTGTAAAAGCGACAAAAGATGTGAATGATTCTCACTGGAACAGAGTTCCCTACGACACGATTCGAACCGGAATCCGGTTCGAGCATTTTGCCGTTGTGGTGGATGCCATGGAAAAAGTGGTGGACGGAGGTACTGCCGGCAGGGCCTATATTCCCGGAATTGCGGTATGCGGAAAAACCGGAACGGTTCAAAACCCACATGGGGAAAACCATGCAGTATTTGTCGGATTTGCCCCGAAAGAAAACCCTGTAATTGCTATTGCGGTTGTGATTGAAAACGCCGGAGGCGGGGGAAGCTGGGCTGCGCCTACCGCGAGTATTATGATAGAAAAATATATTCGAAGAGAAATTAAAGACAAAACATTTGAATACCAAAGAATTCTGGATGCCAATTTTTTAAGATAAATAATGTGAACCGGAAAAGTTTCGATTTCGATATCATCACCCTTTCTTTATTCCTCGGATTATTATTGCTGGGTTGGATGACGATTTATGCAGTTTCTTCTGCCGGTGATCATACGTCTTTGCTGGATATGAGTGTTACGCATGGAAAACAGGCCATGTGGATCGGCCTTGCGCTGGTATTTGCAATGATTATCCTTTCTTTGGACTATCAGTTTATCGAGGCAATCAGTTATATCGCCTACGGAGTAAGTATTGCATTATTGATTGTGGTTCTTGTGGCAGGACGAGAGATCAATGGGGCAAAAAGCTGGCTTGTTTTTGGGGGCGTTCAGTTTCAACCGTCAGAATTTGCCAAACTCGCCACAGCGCTGGCCTTATCGCGTTACATGTCCCGGCTCAATTTTTCGATGAACAACCTGCGCCAACTGACAATAGCGGGCATGATGGTAATCGTTCCGGCATTGATTGTCATTTTTCAAAATGATACCGGCTCTGCGCTGGTTTTTGCAAGTTTTATGCTGGTGTTTTTTCGGGAAGGCTTAAATCCACTGGTTCCTATTATTCTTTTATTGACGGGCATCGTGGCGGTTGTTACACTTGGTTTTGGAAAATTGTTGGTTATCGCCGCCTGTATTGCGGGAGTAGGGGTAGTTTCTTTCCTGTATTTTTACAATCAACGTCAGTGGTTCCGGTTATTAATGGTACATGTCCTTGCCGTGGGGTTTTTGATTTTATTGTCGGTAAGTGTAAACACGCTGGTAAGCAAACTTCAGGAGCACCAGCAACTTAGAATAAAAGTACTTTTTGATCCGAATGCAGATCCTCAGGGGGCCGGATATAATGTTATTCAATCCAAGATAGCCATTGGTTCAGGCGGTATTTCGGGAAAAGGGTATCTTGAGGGAAATTATACCAAGTACAAATTTGTTCCCAAGCAGGTAACAGACTTTATTTACTGTACCATTGGTGAGGAATACGGCTGGATCGGTTCGAGTGCCGTCGTGATATTATTTTTCCTTCTAATCTGGCGGATACGGTTTCTCGCTGAAAATTCAAAAACCCGTTTTGCCCGTATTTATGGGTACAGCGTCTTGTCCATCATTTTTTTCCATGTGATGGTAAATATAGGAATGACCATCGGACTTATGCCGGTAATCGGTATTCCTCTGCCCTTTTTCAGCTATGGAGGATCTTCATTGCTTGCTTTTACCGCTTTGATTTTTATCATGGTGAATCTCTATTCCTACCGGATTTCCGTGCTGGGATCAAAAATATAAACCTGTTTTGGGCGAAAGGCGGGACTTTAACATAGTATTAACATTTCCGGCTTGACAATCGCTGCCACAGGCTCTAATTTTGTTCCCTGCAAAATTTATTATTTTGAATATAAGCCATGGACATTACCGTCAGTAATCTCTCCAAAACCTATGGCGATCAAAAAGCGGTGGATAATATATCCTTCCAGGTAAAAACGGGCGAAATCCTCGGATTTCTGGGGCCAAACGGTGCCGGTAAAACTACTACCATGAAGGTGCTGACCTGTTATATGGCACCTTCCTCCGGAACTGTAAAGGTTGGCGACCTGGACATTTTTGATCACCCTGAGGAAATTAAAAAACATATCGGCTACCTTCCGGAAAACAATCCTCTTTACCTCGAAATGCCCGTGCTGGAATATCTTTCTTTTGTCGCGGGGATTCAGGGGGTAACTAAAGAACAATTGCCCGGGCGCCTCCGCACGATTGTAAGTAAATGTGGTCTGAACAAAGAAAAGCACAAAAAGATTGGCGAATTGTCCAAAGGATACCGGCAACGTGTAGGCCTGGCGCAAGCACTGATTCATGACCCGGAAATCCTGATTCTCGATGAACCCACCACAGGGCTAGACCCCAATCAGATCGTTGAAATACGCAATCTTATCCGTGAAATAGGGAAGGAAAAAACCGTCATTCTCAGTACCCATATTCTTCCTGAAGTAGAAGCTACCTGTGATCGGATATTGATTATCAGCAATGGGAAAATCGTAGCCGATGGGACACCCGACACACTCAGCAATCAGGCACAGGGAAAATACATTGTGACGATCCGGATCAAAGCAGAGACACCCGAAGGAATCGCGGCTCAACTCCGAAAACTTCCCGGCGTTTCTATTGTGGAACTGGATCCGACCCGACCCGACTGGTTTCAGATCACCGCAGATACTGACCTCGAAACCCGAGAGGCGATTTTCCGGCTTTGTGTAAATAATCATTGGGTGCTTATCGAAATGACACCTGTCGAAGAGCGGCTCGAAGACATATTCCGAGAACTAACCCTGAAATAATTGTATATGAAAAATATATGGATTATAGCAAACCGGGAATTCCGCACCTTTTTGGACTCATTGGTAGCATATATCCTGCTGGTCGTGTTTCTGGGACTGAGCGGATTTTTTACCTGGTTGTTTGGTACAGACGTATTTTATATCAAACAGGCGACGCTGTTGCCTTTTTTTCAGATTGCCTACTGGACACTTTTTTTCTTTATTCCGGCACTTACCATGCGTATGATTGCCGAAGAAAAAAGGGTCGGTACGCTTGAGACCCTGCTCACCCGTGCCATCACCGACTGGCAGATCGTAGCAGGTAAATACCTCGCCTGTCTGCTGCTCATTGGGGTAGCACTGTTATTCACCCTGCCCTACTATTTCACTGTCTCATGGCTAGGACCGATAGACCACGGTGCGGTATGGTGCGGTTATCTGGGGCTTCTATTGCTGAGTTCGGTTTATATCAGCATAGGTATATTTGCTTCCAGCATTACCAGCAATCAGATCGTTGCATTTTTGCTTGCTCTGGTCATCGGTATAGTTTTTCACTGGATATTTGATTTGATGAGCAGCGTGGCTTCCGGTAGCTTGGCGGGTTTAATGAATTACCTGAGCACATCTTCTCATTTTGCCTCTGTTTCGCGGGGCGTAATTGACTCTCGCGACATCATCTATTTTGTATCGCTATCACTGTTGGGACTCATTTTAGCGGAAGCACAACTCGCCAGCAGAAATGTTGTGGATTAAAGGAAGGAATTATGAAACTCACAAAATCAACCGTTACGATACGACTGTTTTTATATGCGGCTGCATTTGTTGTTCTGAATCTTCTGGCGGCAAAGGTATTTTTTCGCCTGGATTTTACGGCTGACAGGCGTTATACACTGAGTCAGAGTACAAAAGATATCGTGAAAGCCGTGGAAGAACCGGTTACAATTACTGCCTATTTTTCCCGAAACCTTCCGCCGGAACTGTCAAAAACAGCCACCGACCTGAAAGATATTTTGGCAGAATACAAAAGCTATTCCCCTAATATTGAGTATGAGTTTATTGATCCGGGCGATAATGAAGAAACACAGCAGGAGGCTACTCAGGCAGGGATTTTTCCATTGGATATTTCCGCTCGTGAGCGGGATCAGATTAAAGTTGTTCGCGGATTTATGGGGGTGCTGATAAAGATGGGTAACCGACAGGAAGTGATTCCTCTGATTCAATCTGCTTCCGGTATGGAGTATTCGCTTTCTTCGGGGATAAAAAAATTGTCGGTAACCGAAAAACCCAAAGTCGGTTTCCTGCAAGGGCATGGTGAGCCGGGCCCTGAGCAGTTGCAACAAGTAATGGCAGAACTAAGCAACCTGTATGAAATTGATACTTTTACGCTTTCTTCTAATCCCGAAGCCTGGTCTGCTTTCAAAACCGTGGTTATTCTCGGTCCGTCACGAATGATACCGCAAGAAGACTTGGCAGCCTTGGATCAGTTTCTTGCAAGTGGTGGAAGGCTGATGATCGGTATTAATGCCGTAGGCGGAGATCTTCAGGCTCAGCAACCTTGGGATCGGGTAAATACCGGACTGGATACCTGGCTCAGTCAGAAGGGGATTGTGGTCGAACAAACCTTTCTGACCGATGTAAAAAGCGCAACTATCAATTTACAGCGGAGGCAAGGTTTTTTTGTGGTCACACAACCTGTCCCGTTTCCCTATTTTCCTACCATCAGCAACTTTAATGATCACCCGATCACACAGGGACTGGAAGAGGTGTTGATACAGTTTGGCAGTCCGATTACCATCGTTAATCAGGATACCGCATTGAAAATCACTCCGTTGGCAATGACCACGGAACAAAGTGGGAAAATTGCCCCGCCTACTTTTTTCGACCCGGAAAAACAATGGACGACAGACGACTTTGTCTATGGTGTTCAGAATATTGCGGTAACGGCAGAAGGAAAATTTGAGGGAGAGGTATCTTCAAAGATGGTGGTAGTCGGTGATGGTGATTTTCCCCTGAATCCCCCTCAGCAACAGATTTCCCCGAATAATATAAATCTATTGGTAAATGCAATTGACTGGTTGACCGATGACACGGGTCTTATTGCTCTGCGAACCAGCGGGGTGGATTCTCGCCCATTGGAAAAACTGATTCAGGACGACGATGAAACCGTCGTGATGCGGAACCTTGTGAAATACAGCAATTTCTTTATTCCGATTCTGATTGTAATTGTATTTGGTGTAGTGCGTTTTCAGCGTCAGCGCAACCGACGCCTGAAGTGGATGGCAGAAGATTATAGTTAGAGAAACCCTGAAAATTATGTTCAAACGTTTTAGTAATAAACAGATTATCGCGGTTTTGGGGGTTTTGTCCGCCCTTTATTTATTGGCTTTGGCTTTCGGCGGAAAGTCGGAGCGAACCTTTAAAAAAACCCTTTCTGCGCTGGACACAACCCTTGTGAGTGAAATATTGATCACTCCGCCGGGCGGCGGTCAGGTGAAACTTTCGCGTTCAGCCGGTAACTGGTCAGTACAACTTCCGGGAGGAACTCAGGCCCCGGTAGTTTCCGGTATGGCGACTCGTGCATTAGAATCCATTGCCTTTCTTGACGCCAAACAACTTGTGAGCCGCAGCGAGACCCAATGGAGTGAGTATAAAGTTGATACGGCGGGTACACAAGTGACCGTATTTGCGGGTAAAGACAAAGTACTCGATTTAATATTAGGAAGATTTGAGTACAAACAAACCGGAATGATGTCTTATGTTCGCGAAAATGGAGAAGCGGAAACCTACTTGGTTAATGGGTTTCTGGAATCATCCTTTAACCGAAAAACGGACGACTGGCGCAATAAAACCATTTTGAAAGGGCCGCAGTCGCAGTGGACAAGTGTGGCATTTCTCTATCCGGCAGATAGCTCGTTTCAGATGATAAAAAAGGCAGATAATACTTGGGTGATGTCTGACTCTTCTGCCCTGAACCCTACGGAAGTCAACACTTGGCTGAATGCGGCTGCAAACACAAATGGCAGTACGTTTGTGGACAATCCTCCTGCGGTTGCTACTCCTATTTTTCAGATGATGGTTCAGGCAACGGCCGGCCCGATTGAAGTAAAGGTTTATGAGGATGCCAATTATAAATTTCTCCTCTCTTCTACCCAAAACCCGGGCGTATATTTTTCCGATACAGACGGGGCAATTGTGAAAAAACTTTTTGTAGGAAAAACAAAATTTCTGCCGAAAGACGAATAAAGGGTGATAAACATTCACAGAGATAGCAGATAAATAATTTTGGCGTATAACCAAATAAAATTTGTATATTTGGGAAATAGCTTGGCGCGTGATGGGATTTTATTATACATAAAAGGGAGAGCTATGAAATTCGCCGACATAAAAAATGATATTGCCTTTCGCAAGATATTTGGCAATGAAAATCGAAAAGAAGTTCTGATTTCTTTTTTAAACTCTGTACTGGCTTTTGAAGGAGACCAGCGTATCATTTCTGTAAGCATATTGAATCCCTATCAACTACCTAAACTCCGGGGAGGTAAAGTAACCATCATAGATGTCAAAGCTACCGACCAGGCAGGCCGAACATATATAGTGGAAATGCAGGTAGGAGAGAAAGACGGATTTGATAAAAGAGTTTTATACTATACGAGCCGAAGTTATACTGACCAGATATCTCGTGGTGATTTTTTTCGGAAACTAAAACCGGCTATTTTCATTGGAATACTGGATTTTTCCCATACAAATAATCCTCATTATATCAGCCGGAGTCGTATCATGGATATTGAAACAGGGCAGCACACAATTCAGGACATTGAGTTTAATTTTATTGAATTGCCCAAATTCAATAAAGAAGAAACCGAATTGGAAACACTTACGGATAAATGGATTTTTTTTATCAAAAATGCTGAAAACTTGGAAGTTATTCCTTCGAATGTGGATGATGAAGGCCTGAAAACCGCGTATAATGAGGCAAACCAATTTGCCTGGACAAAAGAAGAGCGAGACGCTTACGATTATGTATTTATGCGGGAAGAGGATGCCCGCGCTGAGCTTGATGCCGCTCGTAAAAAGGCTGATATACAAGGCAGGATCGAAGGTGAAAAAATAGGTAAGATCGAAGGTGAAAAAATAGGTAAAATCGAAGGTAAAATCGAAGGTAAAATAGAAGGTAAAATAGAAATAGCAAAAACCATGAAATTGCGGAATATGGATGCAAAATTGATTGCCGAATTGACAGGTTTGTCTATTGAGGAAATTGAAAGAGTCTAATATTCCCTAATTTAATATTAACACAGCCATAGCCGTTGCCAATAAAGGATCGTCTTCTTTATTGCGGCTGCCGGCCCTGTTTGCATAGCTGCCATCTGCCCGTTGATAAGCCAATAGTTCCTGCTCAATTTCCTCTCGCCAGTTTCCCTGCCATAGAAGTGCCTTGTACACCTCCGAACGCACCCAGAGATGGTAAATAATCGTTGCCGCCTGCCATTGGGTTGGATCGTCGGGGAGGGTGTCATGCGATAGTTCCGGATGGATTTCCAGCCATTTTCGGGCAATTTGAATAGAGGGATCTTCTGATTTTACCCCACAAGCCAATAGGGCAAGTATTCCGTCACAGGTGGCAGTCGCATAAGAGCGGAAGCAGACAGCGGTTTGTTCTGTTTCCTCCATAATCCCGCCTTTATTGGCACTATAAACAATCGGTGAAATATAAAACCCTCCGTCGGAAATAACCGGTTTTCCGTCTTCAGGAAGTTGGGCATTGTATCTCAGCGGATCCGGCTGGAGGGAGGTCCTTTTTTGTAGTACCGCCAGAAACCGAAGTGCTTGGACATAAGCAGAGGAATCTTCGTATCCAGAACTCCGGAGAGCCTGTAACACTTTCCTTGTATGTGATATATCCAGATGCCCGGTAGAACCGGTGCGGATGTCGGGTTCTCCAAACCCCCATGAACCATATGCAAGATGGTTTTGAGTAATACCCCGATTTTCGGTAAACTGCTGTTCGGCGAGATATAATTGCATTTTTTTTATGCGGATACTATCCGCAGCATCTCTATTTTGGATCAGCACCCTGAGCGCATAAGCCGTAGCGTAATTGGGATATTCAGGTATTTCGGGACGGGAAAGACCAATCACACCTTTTTCATTAAGGTGACTTCGAATAAAGGAAAGGGCTTTTTGTTTTTTCCGAGAGGGTAACGGATATATATCCTCAGGTATCTGCATCAAGGCAAAAAGCACAAATGGCGTATGAGCTTCTCCTCCCTTCATAATACCATGTACCGGACTATGCCACCCCCCGTCAGGGGCCTGTCGGGACCAGAGGTAGTGTGCCGCTCGTTGAAGCGGGGTTGTAACTTCCAAAGATTCCCGACAGGAAAACGAAACAACAAAAAGTAAAAAAATAAATCCGCGATTCATGACGCATTATTTCCGCTCTAGGGCAAAGGCTGGGTCTTGGTCTATGGTAAGTGTCATCAATACTGCCGCTGTACAGAATACCGGGCTGGTAATACAATGATGTCCCGACCAACTCCCATCGGGGTTCTGAATACCGGACATCATATTTTTCATGCGTTTGTTCCAGTTGGACCACTCCTCCCCGCCCGTAAGTACCAACGATTCGCTGGTCATCATGTGCGAGAGAAACTCCTCCCCGCCGTTATTGCCATAACCCACCATAACCTGATCGGTCTGAACTTGTTTTCTTGCCATTTCATTGGTGCGCACATCCTCCATCACCGCTTTGACCTCAGCGTCATCCATACCCGTTTTTTTGAGGTTTTCTTCGGTTACGGGAATGGGTGCGGAGGCAGGTACCGAACCTTCAAAAATACCCTCATCGCGAGCGTTTTCGAGCTTTTCTTTGGCTTTTTGGTAAGATTTGGCAGTTGCCCGGGTCGTACTTGAAAGCGAATACAACTGAACCCCGGCGGATCGGTCGGTAACAACGGCTCCACTCGCATCCATATTCATTTTCTGATAGTCTTTGCTGCGAACCAGCGTTACGGAATCCACCGCATAACCTGCTTCTGCTGCTTCTTCCAGCGCAATATTTGCTACGGCAGACTGAAGCACGCCCGCCCAGGTTCCTCCCTGAATACTGCCGTCGCTGTTTTGTGCGCGCTGAATTTTCCGCAGGCATTTTGCCTGTGCTTCACGGATACGGCCTGCAAGGGCTGTATCATCTTCTGCGTATGTCAAAATACGGGTAAAAAACCGTGAAGTCATCGAAACATCAATGTTTTGTCCCAATTTCACCTGGGGTTGCGTACCTACCATGGATGTGATATTGGTCGTTTCTTCCGACGAATTTTCGACTTCATTCAGCAGAAAATCAAGGGCCTTTCTCAGTTCGGTTTTGTATTTACCTTCCCGAAGGGTTGTGCCTGACCGCAAAAGAGCCATCGCAGAAAAGGCCGTTGTCGCAGGGTCAACCTGAACTGCTTTAGGGTCGAGTAGGCCCTGATTGGCATGAGTACCGGCACCCCATCCGCCATTTTCAAACTGTGCTTTGACCAGCCAGTCAAAACCTTTATCAATAACAGCCTGGGTTCCGTCCGGATCAGAATTTTGGGTGAGTGAAGATGGGTGAGGGGCTGCCGCAAAAAGCAGGAGCAGGGTACATACAAGGAATACGCTTACAAAAATTTTCATTTTGTGAATTAATTTAGGTGAAACAATTTGTCTGCGCGCAACCTTTGTCGTGAATTAAAGACAAAACCAATCGGGTTTTTCCATAAATGCTTGGAAAATATTTTTATACGAAAGAAACCCCGTAAAATTCAATTTGTAAGCAAGGGCTCTCTTTAGATATTGCAATGAATATTCAATAAAAATATCCTGAAACCACAATTGCTAACCCCCGAAAATTGAAACTCAGAAACACAACTATACCCTCGCTGAATGTACGCTGGAAATTAATGATGGGAATCGCAGGTCTATGTCTGGTAATACTGGCAGGAATTGTAAGTGTTGTAGAGACAACTGCCACCGAAAATTGTACTAATGGAATTGATGACGATGGCGATTCACTGGTGGATTGTGATGACCCCGATTGTGAGAATACCTGGGGTTGTCTGGTAATCCCCATCGGCATACTGGAAGAAACCGAAACCTGGTCTGGAAGTGGTTACGGCCCCTATACTACTTCTACCGCTGGAGGAGACATTACGGTTACTGCCTCAGTGACAGTAGCCGGAAATGCCAATTTTTCCGCGACGCCTTCCGGCACTTTTGGATCCAGTAGTTTTTGGCAGCGCAGTATTCAGGGAACTACTTCTTTCGAAACTCTCATTACTTGGGACAAAAACCCAGAATCCGGAACCTCCGATATAGACAATGTATCGGATGATAAAGGGAGTGGAGTTTTAACTTTTTCCTTTAGTGAAACTGTGAAAAATCCGGTTTTACACATTGACCGGATCGGTGGATGGGGAAATACGACTTCCAGCAGTGCGAAGTTTACGGTTACTACACCGGGAGTAACACTGGTGCGTATTACCGGAACGAATGCCTTTGAGGTGACATCTTCTACTTTTTTCAGAACCCCCGATATTACCACCACAACCCAAGGCGAAGCTTATATGAGTGCAAATAAAGGAACTGCTGCCGGAACCATTGTACTAAAGGGAACATTTTCAAGCGTAAGTTTCTCTTATACAGGTGTAGGTGTGGAAGGAACCGGTGGAGACGGGATTGAGTTTATCTGGTCGCTGGACTCCGGGAGTGCGCTTCTTCCGGTCGAATGGCTGGGCGCAGCCGCAGAATGGGACGGAGAAGATGCCCGGATTTTTTGGCAAACGGCGGCGGAATTAAATTCGGATTTTTTTGAAATAGAGCGAAAACGCGAACAAGAGAAAAAATTTGAAGTCATACACAAAGTTCCCGCAGCAGGTCTAAGCCAAAGTACAAGGAATTATGAATTTCGGGATATGGGAATTGCCCGCAACGCACGGGGATCTGATGTGTTTTACCGGATCAAGCAGGTGGATATGGATGGGAAATCAACGTATTCCTCATTGATTGAACTTTTCTCCCCCCGTGAAACACGTGAAATCACGATATTCCCAAACCCCGCCTCCACTCAGGTCAACATTCAGGTTTCTTCTCAGATGGAGGAACCGGGCTTTATCGTGATTACCGGCATAAATGGACAGAAAGTATGGGAAGGAATGGCCACATCCGGAAAAAATACCGAACTGAATATAAGTGGTTGGGCGAAGGGGATCTATACGGTGCGATACAACAGCGGGCAAAATGTGCACACGGCCAGCCTGGTTGTCAGATAAAACTATTGATTGCGAATAAGTTTCAGTACAAATTCCAGTTGGGTATCTTTCCCGTCGAGGAAATCCTGAATCGTATCTTCTACGACCATATCGGGCGCTAAACCCTCTTCGGTAATGCGGAAATCGTCTTTCCGGGAGGTCAGTCTTATTGTAGAGACCCTGCCGGTAATGCGGCTATTAGGCAGAATAAATTCCACCGAATTGCCGAAAGTGCCGGTCTCAATGCAACCACAGGAAGTGCCGATTACTTTCCCCATCTGATTGAGGGTAAAAGCATGGTGTAAAAGGCACGAATTGGAAATGGAAAGACCGTTGGTAAGAAGGTAGGTATTGCCCAAAAAACGGAGTTTTTCCGGTTTGGGCGGTGTCGGTTCCCACATCAATGTGTCGTAAGTGCCTACCGGGTTTTTCCATCCGCTAACGAGTTCTCTGCCCACAAATTTTTTGAAAACCGGTATCGTAATTCCCGGCGCAATCATATCGTATTTGATTCTTTTTTTTAACAGTGGACTGGCTCGAACGATACTTGTATGGGCGTAATAAAAAGGTTTTTCTGAGAGATAAGCCAACAATTCCGGCCCCCGGATGATATAACCACCTTTGTTTCCCCGGATGTCAATGACAAGGTTTTGCACTTCTTGTTTTCGGATGGTGTGAAATGACTGGCGAAGAAAAGCTCTGTATTTTAGCTCATTGCTTTTGGCGAAAGAACCAATTGTAAGAATCGCAGTACGATCGGAGGGAAGAAGCTTGAGGGCGAATGTTTCCTGAAATTTTTTCCGGACTTTGCCAGGTTTTTTCGTTTTGGTAATACCCGGATAGAGAATAAGTGTATCCCGGGTAGAGGCAGGCGCCCGGAGTTGGAGTGCATTTATACTGTCAACCGGAAAAAAAAGGGGCAGACTATTGGCGAAATTTTCCTCCATCAGCCCAATGCGAGTAGGAACAATATTACCGTCGGTGTAATGCTCTTCAAGAAGCTTTCGGATTATCCATACAGCAGCCACACCGTTGATGGCGATAAGTTCGCTCCCCCGTTTAATACGATTATGCGGGTCATCGGCGACATATACTCTTTGCTGAAAGTATCGGATTTTCAGCGGTAAATAAAATCCTCCTGAGCGGGCATAGGGATTGGCTGCCCAGGAAAGCCAGATGCGGGTATGAATATCTTTTAGGCTGACGAGCAGCGGATTGAGCATACGGTAAAACCAGAGCACCGACCGCGGTTTCTGGATACTATCTTCGAGCGTTGCCAGGTACAGTTCGATTTCCTCTTTGCGGATAAAAGCAAAAGGGTCTGTGGGTGTGGAATATAAAGCCGACCGGAGGGAATCCAAATCTTCCCGCATTTGTGTCGGATTCAGGGTGAAGGTTGGGGAATGCTGTTTTTGCCCAAACAAGGCAACACAGAAAAACAGCCCCATAAAAAATATCAGGAAAAGCCGCATGGAAAAGTAACGACTTCCGGGTTAACTTTGTTTTACAACCTCCATCCCCGAAAACCACCGGGAAATCGTCAGGGCGAGAACTTCCTGCCGCACGGGTTTGGCGATAAAATCATCCATTCCTGCCTGCGTACAGTTATACTGGTCTTCGGGGAGCGCATTTGCCGTAAGCGCAATAATGACCGGGCCGCGATTGCCCAAGGATTCAAAATTTCTTCGAATGATTTTTGTCGCTTCCAGACCATTCATTACCGGCATCTGAATGTCCATGAGAATCAGGTCATAAGAAGCTTTTTCCAGCGCTTCGAGGGCTTTGACTCCGTTTTCGGCTATGTCGGCAGAGTATCCGATTTTTTCAAGTAGTTTGACCGCGACTTTCTGGTTAATGGGATTATCTTCCACGAGCAGGATAGATATGAAATTTTCGGGCATAGATCAATAACCGTTTGCTTGTATTTTGCTTAAAAATAAGCAGTTCCCCGAAAAGGTCTTGTCCAAGTTTGCCCATTAACTTACCCCCCTACCAGAGTCGTCAGTTTCAGAAAACTTATTTTGGTATGAGGACAAACACTGATCGAATAGTCGGGATCATTGACCGGTTTTTCGTCCACAATGATTTGAAATTCATTGCGGCGGAAAGCATCTATCGCAATGGAAAACTGCGTTTCCGGGTCAATACGGTGTTTTTTATCCATCTTATAGCCGTTCAGCGCAATTTCAGCATGAGCCGGCTGAACAAGCCCACGGTAGTATTCCGGACGTTTTTGATTATATTCATTAACTTCCTGAAACACACGGATTCGGATCAACTCAGCGATGCTGATAACATCCCGGCTGAGTTTAAGTTTTACCTGATTGAGAATACTGCCAGCAGTTGTCTCGTCGTGAATAATTAGGTACATGGAGTAAAGCGTTTTTTCATGTAAAGTATGAGTTAGCGGGTAAATGAAACGCTGACAGGTTTAGAAAAACATTTTAGGACAGGGGTAATGTCCTTCCCATTTACAACGAAAAACCGTGCCGAACGGTGCGAAATCAAGGTTTAACGGACGAATTATCTAACATCATTTTTTTTTCTTATTTTCATAAACCACATTTGTTAAATTCAATCCTGAATATCTCTTTATGACGCTTATCAACCGGGCATTAATTATTGATGATGATGAGGTAAACAACTTCATCTGTATCAAAAATTTACGGGATTTAAACTTTGCGCAACACGCCAGCTATTGTACAAGAGGCCGAGAGGGGCTTGATATTTTGGCGAGTGCCGCGAAAAATCATCCGGAAGAATTTCCCGATGTGATTTTTCTGGATATAAATATGCCGGTGATGAGTGCCTGGGAGTTTCTGGAAGAATACAAAAAGATTCAGGCTTCTTTTCCCCGAAAGGTCTATCTTTTTATTCTCTCTTCTTCGGTTTATCGGAAGGACATTGAACGTTCTTCGCAATACGAGGTCGTAACCGACTACATCATCAAACCTCTGAACAAAGAAAAGCTTATTCAAATCCAAGAAAAATATTTTTCCTAAAATGAAAACCCTAACTTCTTTTCTGATTGTTTTTCTGGCCTTGTGTACCCAACTGGTCGCCCAGAAATTTGAAGGCACTGTAACGATGACTAATTCTCTCTACGAGGGTTTGGTCACGGTCTTCCATATACAGGGAGATAAGGCTGCTATGTTTACTCAGGCTTCGGGCGCCACATCGGCATCCAAAACGATTATAGATCGGGTTACCGGTGAGTATCAGGTAGTAAATATGACCTCCGGACAACCTCAGGTTGTGAATTATAACCTCGCCGACCCACAGTTTGCTCTACATCCTTCCCAAAATACCTCCGCAGAAGTAAACCCTACGGGCGAAACAAAAGTAATTGACGGATTTACCTGCGAAAAAGTGCTGGTAAATAAAGGCGGAAGTTCTGCCGAACTTTGGGTGGCAACTCAACTGGCAAACCTGGATATAACCTCGTTT
The DNA here is from genome assembly GCA_033764335.1 of Bacteroidia bacterium. Classification (GTDB taxonomy): domain Bacteria; phylum Bacteroidota; class Bacteroidia; order J057; family J057; genus JAGQVA01. The sequence goes on from JANRJC010000049.1 coordinate 237,744, forward strand.
ATGATTCCTTCAAATCTGCGCCGGGAAGGCCGCTTCCTCCATGTCGAAGGCGTAAACGGATTTCCTCTGGAAATACAGGGTACCGATATTCGCTCCGGAAAACCCTTTGTAATCAAAAACAAAGTCAGCATCGGAAAAGTGGATGGCGAAAAATTAGCGATCCCCGCCGGCGCCACCATCATCGAAATGACTTCTCTTAAAAAAGAGGTGGAAGACGCCAACGGGGATAGCGAAAAGCTGAAACAGATCAAACAAAATCTGGATCAGAATTAATTAATTACTTCCCAGAAGTTCTGCGAGTTTGCTTTCCAGCGAAGGGCCGCGAAGGTTCTCCGCGATTACTTTGCCTTCTTTGTCCAGCAGAACGGTATAAGGAATTGCGTTTACGCCGTAAGACTGAGCCGCAGCACTTCCCCAAAACTGGAGGTCGCTCACGTGGTGCCAGGTCAGCTTGTCCTGCTCAATCGCTTGTACCCAGGCTTCTTTGGTGCGGTCGAGGCTGACGCCAAAAATTTCAAAACCTTTGTTTTTGTATTTGTTGTACATCCGCACTACGTTCGGATTTTCGGCGCGGCAGGGACGACACCAGCTTGCCCAAAAATCAATAAGTACAACTTTTCCCTGAAGATCGCTGAGGTTCATGGTTTCACCGGAGGGGGTAGGAAGCGAAATTTCGGGAACAGCCTGTCCAACCTGAAACTTGGTTGCGGCAGTTTGCTGCTGGTTTTGCTGTTGTTGCAGCATCATGGCTTCCCGTTGTTTCATACGGATTTCATTCTGAAGCGAAGTCAGCAGTTGCACTTTCTGCTCTTCGGTCAGAGCGGGCTCCTGGCCTTCGGCCACGGAGGAATAACCGTGATAAACCATCTCGCTATTGATTTCAATCTCTTGTGTTTTGAGATTGTTACCCAAATCACGACCCAGTGCATAAGAAATGCTGTCCATCTTGGTTTCCATTTTCGCACTGCCGAGTTTACCGGTGTTGTTGCATGCACCCATGATGAGGGTAGCTATCATTGGAAATATGATTTGTTTCATTATTCTGAATTTCAAGTTTTAACTGAGATGCGAAGATAATTAATATTTATAAAAATTGTTGTTTATTCCTCAATTACCACTTTTTTCAGGGCAATCTTGTCTTGTGATTGTACCTTGAGCAGGTAAGTACCTTTACTTTTGCCGGATATATTCACCCGGTAAACCGGAGTTTCCATGCGGAAATCGGCCAGAAAAACTTGTTTTCCCTGTATATCCCAAAGGCTGATTTCGACTTTTTCTGCCCAGCCCTCCTCAAAGTTTATATCGAAAATTCCGCTGCTTGGGTTGGGGTAAAGGGAAATTCCTCCGTCATTGAAAAGGTCGTCAATGTCCACATTACTAATGTCCAGTGTTTGAATAAGGGTATCTCGCCCGCAATTATTTTCGGTAATAAGCATAATATCGTACAGGCCGTTTACCGTGTAAGTATGCAGCGGATGAACTGCCGAAGAGGTATTTCCATCTCCAAAATCCCATGAATAGATATCTCCTGCGAGGGATTCATTAAAAAACACATAGGTCTGGAATCCGCCACCGGCCTGATTATAGGAAAAATCGGCCACCGGCAAAGAGTCCACCTGGAGTTGGAAAACGTTAATATCGTTACCCTCGGCATTGGAGACAGTGAGTGAAATATCCTTTTGTCCCCCCGATGAATAAATAACCGGGTGCGGCCCGGCGGTCGTGGCAACGGAAGGAAATGCATCCGCCCCAAAATCCCAGGCATAGCCGGATATCCCGATTCCCGTGCTGTTGTCGGTGAAAATTACCGTATCTCCTTCGCAGATTTGAGACAGCGAGGCATTAAAGGCTGCGTCGGGCGGGGTGATTCCGGTAATGGACACAATCTGTACAAAAGTATCAGAACCACAAATGCCGGAGGCTATCAGCACGACGGGATAATCGCCATTGGCGAGGTAGTCGTGAGTAAAACTTGTATCGGTCTGAGTAGTACCCTCGCCAAGATCCCAAGCCAGGCTACTCCAACTACTGGAACCACTCGTAAAACTGACGGAGTTGACGCCGTTGAGAGTATAGGTGAATGCTGCTATCGGTAAGTCAAAAACCTGAATTACCTGCGAGATCGTATCATTCCCAAGCGAGTTGCTGACAATCAAGGTGATGGTTTTCAAACCCGGCGTGGAAAAAACGTTGGTTACCGGCCCCGGAGTGTTGGAATTTTGGACGGAGGCGTCGGCGGGAAACTGCCAGTTGTAGAGCAGGCTGGTTCCGGTAGAATTTTGGCTAAAAATAATCGGTGCACCGACACAAAATGGCCCGGAGGGAAGCACAAACGAAGCTTGTGGCGATACGGCTGAAAGTTCTTCGATGTTGATATTGTCTATATACAAGTTGTTGCCGTAACCGGTGCGGTTGACAAATTGGATAACCACCGTATTGCCGATATAAGCGGTTAGATCCACCGAGTCTTTTCGCCAGGAGGATACTCCTGTGGGTGTCCATGAATTTGTCTGGCTGCCGGCGGTGGCCAGAACCAACCCTGCCTTGCTATAAGCGGTGGAGTTAAAGGTTTCTCCGCAATCGGTAGAAATAAGTATTTTCAACTCATCCGCAAAGCTTGAATTAAATTGGGCATAAGCCACGTCGAAAGTCAGCAGGGGAGTAACTGCCGTCGTCAGGTCAACTGCAAAAGTCGTCAGATAATCTTCGGAACCGGCTGAGTTGTAATTGTAGTTGTCTATGTAAACAGCTTGCGTCCCCCCGCCCGTACTACCCGGAACAGAAATCAACTCCCAGGTTGTGCTGTTGTCGGGATTTTCCAGCGACCATCCGTTGGGCGGGAAAGTTCCTGACTGAAAGTTTTCGGTTAAGGGCAATAATGTACCATTGCTGACAACCACAAAACCGGTTTTGATTACGGTATCGGCACCGTAAAAATTGGAGGAGGTGAGGCTTACCTGATACGTACCGGTCTGATTGAAAATAACCTGAGGGTGAGCCGAAGTGCTATCGGTATTGTTTACATACGTCACTGACGCAGGGGAAAAATTCCACAGCCATTGGGTTGCTCCCTGTGTACTCAGGTCTGTAAAAGAAACAATGTTTCCGGGGCAAACCGTTACTTTATCAGCGGTAAATTCGGCAAGCGGCGGAAGCGCAATATTGGTCACACTGATATCGTCAATGGCTATATCACTGGCAAATCCGGTTCCGGTGATTCCCCGAAACCTTACCTGAATCAATGCTCCGTAGCTGGCAAGTGAAATCTGTCCTTCTTTCCAGCTATTTCCCTGATCTCCGGCAAGGGGCGTTATGACATCGGTATAGAGGTTGTTTCCGTCAAATATGTCCACATGAAGTTCACCCATGTCTGCTCCGAGCATGTGGTACCAAAACCGAAGTACAGGGTTGGGTACTCCTGTCAAATCTATACAAGGGCTGATGAGTTGAGCGGTGTTTTGATCGCAGGAACCCGACGCTTCGGTGTAAAGATATTTACCCGCCGCCGTACCGGGATTATGGTCAGCGGTGGGGCCGGTTCCATTGGAAGGCGTGCCGCCATTGTCCACCCGCCAGTCAATCTCGTCTCCGAAGCCGTTGGTGACGTTGATCCAGTTATTGGAAAGGGTGCAGATGGTATTGCCGCAGTCGGCGTCCGTGCCACAGTTGAGTTGCGATTCGAAGTTTTCGGTAAAGGGAACGGCAAGTAAAGCCGACGGGGCCGTAAAAACGGAAATATCAGTCTGGTTATTTCCAGTATTTTGGTCTCCATTTAAAGTCAACCAGGCAGCGATCGTATAGGTAGAATTTATCCCCAAAACTTCCGGCTGGGCAAAAGTATATTGTGTAATCGCACCCGGCAAAAGTGTGCCGCTAAAGGTTTCCGTTACGACCGCATTATTTCCCAACTGATAGGAAAGCGTAAAACCAGTCTGTGGATTGGTTCCGGCGTTTTGGATATTTAAGGAAATATAAAGTGTATCTCCAAAACACTGAGATAATACCGGAAATGCCGGATTAGCGAAGTTGAGCAGTGCCAGGTCATCGTTTTTCGGGCAGGGTGTCGGATGTGTATATTGAACTGCGTTAGCTCTTCGGCTGCGCAATCCCTGAGGCCCGGTTGCTCTTACCGATAGCCAGTTTTCGGCCTCAACAAAATTTCCCGAGAGAACGATACTATTAGTGGTAGTGGAGGCTACCGAATCCATGTATTTATCCCCCAGAAGAAAAACATCGTAGCCAGTAGCACCACTTACCGGCGACCAGGTGATGAAAAAAGAATCCGGGCAGGCCGCACTTACCTGTATGTTTTGGGGAACATCGGCGATGCTGAAGTTATATTCACTCTGACCGGAGACGGTTCCTCGGTTTACCCGGACGATTGCCTGACCGGTGACCGTAGCGGGTACGGTCCAGCTATACATGCGGCTATTTCCGAGGATATTTCCGGCAATATTCGTCCAGACCGTACCGCCGTTGGTAGAATAGCTAATGGCAAATGTGCCGGAATTTCCATAAGCATCCCAATGAATCCGCTGTGTTTCGCCGGGAACAAATCCTTCGCCTCCACTGGGATACACGACCGTAATTTCATCCGGAATAAACTCATAGACCACGTAGTATTTTTGAGGACCAACCGGGACGGCTGTCCCTTTTACTTTCAGGGTATAAGTTCCCGCAGCAGGATCGGTCAGTCGTACCTGCTCCATATTGTTGAGGTTGTCAATGCCGGGAGTTGCCGGAAGATTAAGCGCGGTTGCATTGGGCGCGTGGTTAAGCACGAGCGGGAGGTGAGTTGTATTGCCCGGGTCAGTCAGGGTCATGTTGAGATTGTTGACCAGGGCTATCGCCACGCTGGGGGTTGATTCTTTGTCGAGCCAATAGACCATGACCCTCGCCTCTTTCGTGCCTGCGGGTATGGTCAGTGTATGAATATTGGAATCCCCCTGAGAAATAGTCTGGCTGAAATAGCGGTTTTCTTCCAATGTTTTCGCAGCCCGAAGTCCGTTTACGATGCCCCATCCATACTGAAAATCGGGGCCGGGATTGCCGATGTCATTGGCAGTATTGAGCAGGCAGGCTTTTATAAGGGGTGATTCGGGGTAAGCATTGTTATTGAGTTCTCGATAAACCTGATAAAGTTGTGCCACCACTCCCGCAGTACTGGGGGAGGCAGCAGAAGTCCCTCCACCGGGAGAATATCCATTGTTGGGATCGGTAGATATCTGCCCCTGCCCGTGAGCGGCGATGTCGGGTTTGATCCTTCCGTCATAGGCAGGGCCTCGGCTGCTGCTATTTTCGAGGGCAGCATCGGCATAAAGATTAGCAACGGCCATGACATTTTTTCCCTGCTTATGCCCTCCGGTAATATTGCCCCACTGAGAACCGGCGCCATAACCACATTCGTTGTTGTTGTTGTTGCCTGCCGAAAACATGTGGAGCAGGAGGGGATTGTCGTAAATGTGTTTGTCCACCCGCTGTGTAGTGGTGGTATAACCGGTATTACAACCGTCGGAATAGGAAGAATTGGTAATCATCACGCTGTCATTTTGATGCAGCGCAAGGGTATTGTCCGTAAACGAAGCCTGATAATCAATCACATAAATATGTGCCCCGGTGGCGGCACCTCGGGTGGTGGGATTGAGGTTACCGGCCCCCGAAAATACCCCCGCAACCATATCGCCATGAGTACCGGCAAGGGGCGCGGCAGCATTAACCTGCGTGAGACGGCCGTGAAAATCTATATGCGGGCCTATTTCTCCGTCGTCGCGGACAAGGATATTAATACCTTCACCGTTGTAATGTCTTCCCGCAGAGTAATCGGAATCAATGATTCCTGCGCGGTGTAATGACCTTGCCCCGTCGTCTTCAGGTTCACCGGGAGGATCCGTAGGTTCTATAAAACCTACCAACGGCAAAGCTGCCAGATTGTATATCTGATCAATGGGCAGTTGTACAATAAAAAAAGCAGGTTCTTCTTCCACTTGCTTTAAAATCGCGGCGTTAAAAGGCCGCAAAGCCGTTTCGGCCTGAGTCGCCGAAACTCCGGGGTAAAACCGAAGGTGAAGTTCGATCCGGTCACCACGGACGGCCCAGTAGGGCAGGCTTTCATTGACGAGGCGCGGGTCTATTTTCTCGGCGGGAGAAGGAGGAACAATGCTTCGTATGCCGAAGTTTCGCAGCAGGGTTCGGTTGATATTTACCGGGATGGCCGCCAGCCAGGTATTGTGGGGAAGATAGTCGTAGAGGCGAATGCCGGAGTTTTGTATGCGTTTTTGCGCTTCATTACCCGGAATTTCATAAAACTGAATGTATCGGTAATAATAGCCATTGATTACAGGACTATTGCCCGGTTGGGTAATAAACTTTTCCAGGTTTTCGGTAAAAACTACGGTCCCGGATTTGAAAAACACTTTGGGTAAATCGTTTTTCTGGCTATAAAGGCTAGTAAACCCGAAAATAAAACAAAGGAAAAGCAGTGTAGCGTTACGAGTCATGTAAGGAGGTTTTGGGGGTAAAGAATAAAAAATAGATGTATCATTAAGGGGCGTACCCTATTTTATCCAAAGAAACGATGGAAAAACTGCCGTACAAAAAACACAAACCGGCTCCACAAGGAAAGCGGTTCTGACATTTCAAGGGTATCTACACCTGTTTTTCGAAACCGGTTGCGATAAGGGTTGGTGCTATTATATCGTCCTTCAGCGATCCGCTGAATTTCCGGCATTTTTTTCATGGCAGCTTTATAACCTTCTTCGAAAATCTGGTCGGCTTTTTTCAGGTCAAAAAAACCAAAGTTTCCCACCTGGGGTTCAATGACAACATCACACAGGAGAAGTCGCGGGCGTACATTGTTCCACATCACCAGGTCAAGCGTGCGATAACCAATGTCTATCAGATTTTCAAAATTGCCGACCGCCCCCACCGGGCATACATTCACCCCGATGATCCGGTCGCAGTATTTTTCCAGCGGTTCTACGGGGAGGTTGTTGAGTACACCTCCATCAGCATAGACAAAATCACCGATTTGGCGGCTTTTGAAGAGAATAGGAATGGAAGTGGAAGTTACCACTACATTAAAAAGAGGGCCGTCCCCAATGATTTCGGAACGGCCCGTGGTGAGATTGGTGACGGATACAAACATGCGTTTTTTCAGCGATGCGAAGTCATCCGTTTCGATGTATTCGCCCAGCATTTCATCCACATAGGAATTGTCAATCAGTCCCAGTGTGGGCAAAGTGGGTTTGAAAAGCCGGGTAAGAGAAGAACTTTTAAAAATTTCCAGAATTTCCTGCGGCGAATAACCCGCGGCGTAGAGTGTGCCTACCAATGCACCTGCGCTTGCACCGGAGAGGCAATCAGGAGATATATGGTTTTCTTCCAGTGCCTGAAGGACACCTATATGGGCGATACCTCGTGTGCCACCGCCGGAGAGGCAAATTCCGAGAGAATGATTCATCGAATATTATTCCCAGAAGACACCTTTTCCGCTTTCATACCATTTTTCATAACGATCTTGGTATTTATCATCCACCGCTCCCCGTTTGATTTTGAGCGAAGGAGTCAGCACTCCGTTGTCAGTAGTCCATTCCCCTTTGACCACCACGGCATTTTGCAGTTTTTCGTGGTGTTCTAGTTGCGGGTTTATTTCGGAGAGTGTGGCGGTGATGCTTTCGGCAATTTCTGCACGTTCTTTTTCACGACCTTTTTCAGAAAGCACTATCAGCGCAATCGGCTGGGGAATGTTTGACCCCACCACACAGACCTGCTCGATGTATTCATTTTTGGAAATCATCATTTCAATCGGGTTGGGCGCGACATATTTTGCTTTGGAGGTTTTGAAAATGTCTTTGACCCTTCCGGTAATGCGCACATAACCTTCCGAATCCACGACACCCTTATCGCCCGTATGCAGGAAACCGTCGCGAATCGTTTCAGCGGTTTTTTCGGGTTCGCGGTAGTATTCGGTCATATTGGCGAGACTTTTTACACAGATTTCGCCTTCCTCCGTAATTTTCATTTCGAGGTTAGGCATCGGTTTACCTACGGTTCCAAAGCGGTATTGACCGGGAAGATTGGAGTGAGAGTAGGCCGCATTTTCGGTCATGCCATAGACTTCATAAATGGTGATGCCGAGGTTTTTGTACCATTCCAGATGAGCTTTGGGCATAGGCGCTGCGCCGGTGAGACATACGCGGGCATTGCTGAGGCCAAGTGCTGCACGGATTTTTTTGCGGATGACGTTGTTGAGAATGGGAATGGAAAGCAGGAGGTTGAGTTTTGAGGGCGAAAACTTGGCCAGAATGCCGCTTTGAAACTTGGCCCAGATACGCGGCACACCGAGGAAAATCGTCGGGCTGCCCTTGACCAGATCATCCTTAAAGGTTTCGAGAGAATGGGCAAAATTGACCGATCCGCCGCAGCGCAGGGTTCCCATCGTGATCAGCATCCGCTCGGCGATATGAGACATGGGGAGATAGGAGAAAAATTTGTCCTGAGGTGTCAGGCTAAAAATATCGCGGAAAGCCTCAATCGCAAAAACCGGAGACACAAAATTGAGTACTACACCTTTGGGAGTACCCGTTGTACCGGAGGTATAGATAATGGTCATCATTTCGTAAAGGTCGCGGGTGGGGCTGGCCGACAGAGGTTTCTGTTTGTCGGTATTTTGTGCCCAGGTAGGATAACTTTCCATACCCGGCAAAGTATCATAAATCCCGAAGCTGATACATTCCAGTCCAGCGGGAATGCCTTTTTGCATTTCTTTCCAGTCGTGAGCGTCGAGTTTTCCCACAAAAAGAAGTTTAGCTTCGCTGTGATCCAGGATGTAGGAAACCGTACCGGTGTTGACATTGGGGTAAATGGGTACAGAAATATGACCACTCATCATGATAGCGAGGTCGGCCATAATCCAATGCGCGCAGTTTTTGGAGAGGATAGCAATGCGGCTGCGGGGTTCAAAGCCGCGGGACTCAATGGCGGCGGCCATTTTGCGTATTTCTTCGGCAGCCTGGCCCCAAGTCCAGGTGAGGTATTGGCTGCCGAGAGGCTGAGTCATATACACTTTATCGGGCTGGGATTTTTCCCATCCGTAGAGCATTTCGAGGGGAGTTTTCAGATTCGTTTTTGTGAGCGTCGCCATAGTAGTCGTTTGTAAGTTAATAGGGATCAAAATAGGGAATTATCCCTGTTTTGCAAAATTGCAGATTTTTTGAAGTAAGTGTTTTCTCCGAATTGTATATTGTCCTCTGTATAACCTCTAACCCGATACCTGCCATGAAAGTAATGTGTTTTTTTCTTCCCCTTTTGTTCCTGACCGGTTGTGACCTTTTGGGTCCAGTAACGCGCAAACTCCCCCCCGAAACTCAGGAAGGAGCGGACACTTTTGGTGCCCTCGTGGACGGAGTCGCTTGGCGACCCAATAACGGGGGGCAGGTTTTCCCGCTTGCCTTGGCAGCCTCGTATGGGAGCGGCTCTCTTATTATTGAAGCTGCAAACCGCCCCATAGACGCTTCAATCAGATTTGCGCTCTATGATACTATTTATGCCGAAGGCACTTATTTACTTGCCAAAAGTAAGACTCCCTTATTTTACGTAGCGTATGAAAAAGAAGACATTCGTTACTTCCCTAACACCGATAACTACGGAACCCTCGTCATTACGAAGCTGGATACCCTCGACCTCGGATTTGTTTCCGGAACGTTTGAATTTGAAGCGATTAGTGAAATAGATTCGACCGATACCGTGCGCATCACTCAAGGTCGTTTTGATGTACGGTTTTAACTTTACTTTTTTGTTCTAAACCTATCTTTATTCAACTCCTATGAAAACTATTTTTCTCCGCTTTTGGGCGGTACTGACTTGCTGTGCCTTTTCGGGGCTTTACAGCGTGCCCCGGTGCTGATGCCGATTGAGCGGTTTCATGGGGGAACGGGGGCAGGCTAACTCATGATTATCTATTTCAGGATTATTTCCCGTTTATTGCTTCGACAAAATCTGCAAACCTAAGAATTTTTGTTCCATGATAAGGGTTCAGAACTAATAAATCTTCATCACCTGTGACGAGAAACTCCGCTTTCAATTCGTTACTTGCTGCAAGGAGATAATTATCTTTGGGATCGCGAGCATCGGATATCTTTGTTTGATGACGATAAAGGGTCGTAAACTGAAAAATCAGGTCTTTTGTAGCTTCAACCCGCTCGCTTTTCAGATACTTTTGAAGTTTGGGACGCTCAACAACATTGAGAAACTCTTTAACAGAATCTGTGCAGGTTACAATCTCAATCGCCGGGTTGAGCAGGATATTCTCCAACTGATTGAGATTTTTTCCAATAGCAAAGGAAACCCAGATATTAGTATCAAGGATTGCCCGAGCTTTATTCATTTCCCTGGCGGTATGCCTTTATTTCAGCCATAACTTCCTCCTCTGTAACCGGGACATCCAAGGGGGCATTGTTTTGATATTCGCGGATTATCTGCTTGGGGCTTAAAACCTCCGCAATTCCCAGCATAGAAATAAGTTTCAGAAAAAAATCCTTCTGGTCGGGTTTTACACGTAAGGTGATAACGGTATCTGACATATCGACTCTTTTCTTAAATATACGCAAATCTCAACCCTAAAGCATAAAAAAACGAAATTTTTGTTGTAAACAAAAATGATTCCACCGACATTATTCATATTACCGACGGTCGTTTTGACGTGCGGTTTTGATTTTAAAAACGGGGTAAAGACCGAGCGTGCCAAGACGCGCCCTCAGAATCTAAAAAGAGCGCGCACATGCGTGCTACCGACATTACGGCCCTCCGGGCCTTATGTCCACGACACACCGTTTTTGTGCCGAAGGCATAGGCCCGGAGGGCCGTAATGTCGGTAGCCAAAGGCAATCCCCTCAAATTCGATTCTGGAGGCGCGTCCGCGCAC
>JANRJC010000052.1:0-94251 GCA_033764335.1 Bacteroidia bacterium
TTTGCTCCCTTGTCTTGATTTTTCGATGCTTTTTTCTGTATCTTTGACATAGGTCGGGATTTTGTAGGTTTGTTTTTTCGTCATCTCAAATGTACAAAAAACCGACCGACTTTTTTTTATCCCCATTCATGCAACAACGCCTCATATAACTGGACTAATTCTGCTGAGTTTTATAATCATGAATTGATTGTTATTAGTGACGACAAGACTCTACTTCAACAATTTGATATTCATTTTAAAAATCTGAAAAAAATTGTTTCAGACTACGACAAAAAGTACCTTATAGATAAAGGAGAATTAAACGCAGAATCGAAAGAAGCTGATTTTTTACAACTTGAGAAAGAATTAGAGGAAGAATTTATTGAAACAATTAAAGAATCAAATAAACTTGGAGCTAAAATTAATTCCGCAAATGTTTTAAACTATTTAGATAGGTTTGGGGCTATTGGAGGAGCTTCAAGATTGATAAATGCTGGTACAGATAAACTACAATCTGGATTGATGAAACTTTTTGATATTAGCAGGTTAGATATTAGTTTTGAAAATATCGTGCTTAAAGATAAGTACAGAATTTTGTTTGATAAAACAGTCCTTGAAAATGCAGAAAAAAGATTAAAAGAATTAAATTTTAAATAAATAGCAGTTGCCAACACCTAAGTTTCCCCGCAGCGCCCAGCATGAAAACGATACGGAAGAGGGAGACCTCGATATTCCTGAAGTAAGTGTTTGTGATTTCGGGAAAAAGGGAGGCTATGACGAAACACCAAGAACAGACAATAAATTAAAATGACAACGGACAGAAAAGTAATTCTATATATTTCAATGAGTTTAGACGGTTACATTGCAACTAAAGACAACTCACTTGAATTTTTATCAATGGTTGAACAAGAAGGTGAAGACTATGGGTACAATGACTTCGTTAAATCTGTTGACGCTGTAATTATTGGCAGGAAAACTTATGAAAAGGTAATTGCAATGGGTTACGAATACCCACACACAGACAAAGACGTTTACATATTGACGAGAACTGCCAAACCTTCAATCGGGAATTTTAAGTTTTACACTGACGACCTTTCTCGGCTTGTAAATGACTTAAAGAGCCAACCAGGTAAAAATATATATTGTGACGGAGGAGCAGAAATCGCAAATGAGTTGATAAAAAATAATTTAGTAGATGAGTTTATAATTTCTGTTATTCCTATTCTACTTGGTGACGGTATCAAACTTTTCAAAGATGGTCGCCCTGAACAGAGATTAGAACTTATTTCTTCAAAACATTATGACAAAGGACTAACTCAACTTCATTACAAAAGTGTAGGTAAATAGGCGAAATATAAATGTAGGACAACAAGCCCGAACCACTAACGGCTATCGGGACCAACGCTTCAAAAAACTAAAAGAGCCAATTTCAATCCACACAATGGTATAATTTGTTTGAATTTCTTAACTTTGAATTATGTCAAGAAGTTTATCAACATATAATAATGAGCTAAAACTAAAAGGTTTCAACGTCTTTCAGATTGAGGAAGATGGCAATGCAACGAAAGTGTATAGCCGCAAAGATTTTTATAAAATCTGTTTGACTACAGGCAAAAGCCGTATCCACTATGCTGACAGAAGTTTTGATGCCGAAGGCACTATTTTGTTTTTCGGAAATCCAAACATTCCTTATTCCTGGGAAACGCGATCAACTCAATATGTTGGTTATACCATTTTATTCTCGGAAGATTTTCTCGTTTCAGGCAAGCGTTCTGAAAACTTACAAAAATCTCCTTTGTTTAGAATGGGTGGTACACCAATTCTAGAAATTTCCGAAAATCAGCGGCTGTTTCTGAACAGCCTTTTTCAAAAGATGATTGAGGAACAACAATCTGATTATGAATTTAAAGACGACCTAATTCGCAATTATATTGACTTGATTCTCCACGAGTCGTTAAAGTTGAAGCCGTCTGAAAATTATAACCAGACCAAAAGCGGCGCAGAACGACTGACCACCGTTTTTATGGAGTTGTTGGAGAGGCAATTTCCTATTGAAAGTCCGGACCGACCGCTTCCATTAAAAACAGCTAAAGATTATGCGGAAAATCTTTTTGTACACGTAAATCACCTGAATCGCTCTGTAAAAGAAGTCACCGGAAAAACTACCACCACACACATTTCAGAGCGCATCGCCAACGAAGCAAAAGCCATTTTAAAACACACCAAGTGGAATATTTCTGAAATTGCTTACGCTTTGGGATTTGAGTACCCGACTTATTTCAATAACTTCTTCAAAAAACAAACCGGTAAAAGTCCTTCTTCTGTTCGTTTAGAAAAGGTTTGAATTTATTAACTATCCCTTTGAATTCCTTTAACCAGAGTCATTAAGATATCCCGACTTTTGTATCAAAGAATACAAAGATGGATACAACAGATATTTTCGAGAGGTTAAAGAAAGGAGAAACCATTCCGCCCAACGACCCTCAAGCCTATAGAATGCGTGAGGCTTCATACAGCACAAAAAAATTGCTGGTGCAGATGAACAACGCAACGGGCCTTGAAGAAATCAGGAGTTTATTGAGCCAAATTACAGAGAGCGAAATTGACGAAAGTGTTGCCGTATTTACATATTAAGAAGAACGCATGGATTGGTGCCAATGCCACCATTTTGCAAGGCGTAACCATAGGTGAAAACTCGGTAGTTGCTGCAGGTTCGGTCGTTTCTAAAGATGTTCCCGACAATGTTATCGTAGGAGGTATTCCTGCAAAAATCATCAAGGAAATTTAAAACGGATAACATGAGAAAGGTATCGCTAGTCGCAATCAAACTCGTTTTTTAATGAACATTTAAAATAATAACATAATGATGAACTACTCTATTTTGATGATTTTAATGTTTATATCGGTTTTTATCAGTGGCGCATCATCTTACAACAATGAAGATGTCAATATCAACACAGGTAATAATACGCCTATGGCTGACGGAAAAATCAAAATAACGGTCAATTCACAAACCTTTACGGCTACGCTTTTGGATAACAATTCGGCAAAAAAATTCAGGGAAATGTTGCCTTTAACCCTTAATATGACTGAGTTGAACGGCAATGAAAAATACTATGATTTGCCAAACAGTCTTCCGACAAATTCGTCCAATCCGGGAACGATTAAAAATGGGGACTTAATGTTATATGGTTCAAAGATATTGGTACTATTCTACAAGACCTTTTCAACCTCTTACAGCTACACAAAATTGGGTTCCATTGACGATGTAATAGGCTTGGCTTCGGCATTAGGTTCGGGAAACGTAACCGTTACTTTTGAATCAGAATGAAGCATCTGACGTTCAAAGTCCAGATCACGCAATTTCACATTGCGCACCTTAAAACAGCGAAGACCGCAGCCATAGAGCAAGCCCTTGATTGCTCAGGGTCTTTTTTCATCGCATTGGATTTAAAGGGTAAAGACGATAAAAGGAACGAAAAAATACGCGCCGTAACCCTGGCCGATATGGAAGGGCTGAAAAAAGTAGTTGACTCAAGTCAATTGTTTCCATCTGAATATTTAGATGAGATGATTTCCGATCCCCTAAAGCCGGGGGAAAGGAAAGGGGGTTCGTTGATGACGCGCCCTCTCACAACGCCAGAATAAACTGCTGGAGGTTCTGGTCGGTGTCGAGGTTGAGTTTTTTGCGCAGGCGGTAGCGGGCTTTGATGACGCTTTCGGGGGTGATATTGAGGATGGTGGCGATTTCTTTGGTGGAAAGGTTCATTTTCATCAGAGTGATCATCCGGATTTCATTACCGGTAAGTTCGGAGAAGGCCCGCTTTATTTTTTCGTCAAAGTCGGAATAGACCTGGCGGAAATATTTTTCAAAGTTTTCCCACTCCGCATCGCCGCGCAAATCCTGGTCAATGGAGCCTATAAGGCTGACGAAAGGTGTTTTTTCGTCCGCTTCGGTTTTGATTTTTTCGATGGAATTTTTGAGGCTGTTCAGCAGTTTGTTTTTGGATACGAGGTGAAGGGCATGGGTGGTAAGTTCGCGGCGGCGAAATTCAAGTTCCTGCTCCAGTGCCTTGCGATCTTCTTCCTGGATCATTTTCTGCCGGATCACCCGCTGGCGATAAACAATAAAAAGCAGGGCTGCCATTCCGATAAGAAGAACCGTTCCCGCTATCAGCATCTGTATCTGCAAAGTGCGGAGGCGGGCATCGCGGCGAAGAATTTCGTTTTCGTTTTCCTGCACCAACAGGGCTTTTTCCTTTTTTTCGGTTTCGTAAATGGTGCGCATCTCTTCGATCTGACGGGAACGGGTTTCGTTGTAAAGTTCGCTACTAATGGAATCAAACTTTTGGTAGTCCTTCAATGCCTGTCGGTAATCACCTATCATTTCGTAAGATTTTGCCCGGTTGAAATAGGCCTGCCGGAGGTTGTCTTTTGCGGAAATGCTGTCTGTCAGTACGACAGCCTGTGTCAGCAGGGGAATGGCCTTTTCCGGTTGATTCATATCGTTTCGGGTCATTGCCCGATCAATCAGTGCCTCGGCTTTTTTAATGATATTGGAGCTGGTAGCGAGAAGGTTGAGACTTTGTTCGGTTACATTGAGGGATTCTGTATATTTTTTTTCAACCCGGTAGAGTTTGCCCAGATTTCCCAGAGCAGTGGCTTCGAGGTCGCGGGAGCCGCTTTCACGGGCAAGGGATATACTCTTCAGCAAATAGGTTTGAGCCTCAGGGTAGTTTTTCTGGTAAAAAAAGACGTTGCCTATGTCATTGGTAGCCTGTGCCTGATAGTATTTGTCATTGTAGGCTTCGTAAATTTTCAGAGCTTCGAGGTTATAATCAATGGATTTTTGGAGATGATGAAACTGCATTTCGAGGCCGGCCAGGTGGTTGAGGACATCCGCTTTTCGCAGCGGCTCATCAATCTGGCTGTGAAGATTCAGCGCGGTGAGTGAATTTTCCAGTGCAATGGTATGATAGCCGAGGTACAGGTTGATCATTCCCCGGAGGTCATAACTCATAGCTAGGTCGGAGATTTTGTCGGGAAGAGCTTCCTGCAATTGGATATTCTGGTCAATCATCGCCAGCGCTTCCGAATAATTGCCTTTTTCATAAGCCAGAATGGCCAGTGCGTGTTTTACTTCCAGTTGTCGCGAAATGTTGTGGGTTTGCTGAAAAATCTCTTCTGCAAGCAGGTAATAATACCTCGCCGAATCGGCCTTATCGGCATTGTTGTAAAGCACGCCAATGTGATAAAAAGCTAGGGCAGTATGAGTGGTATCGTTGAGTTTCTGGGCAAGTTGAAGCTCCTGCCGGGCGTAGTGGAAAGACTGTTTCCAGTCGCTATACAAAAAGGCATTGTAGAGGTGCGCGAGCAGAATTAGTTTATGATTTCCGTCAGTTTCGAGGTTATATAAATGGAGCAGGCTGTCGGGGGCGTGTTTTTGCTGGGCGTGTCCCAAAACGGGAACAAAAAATAAACAGACAAGGATTATTGGGAGAATATCCTTCATAATAATTAGCATATTTCATTACAACGGATCAAAGTGCAATTATCTGTTGGCGTGAGCGATTTTTATTTAAAAAAATCAATGAAAATGAAAAAAATGAGGGAGAATTCTTATTTTTGTGTTATAAGTTACAGAATATTTTGTAATATACCCCGTTAACGGGGTATCGGCATTCAGCCGACCTAATTAAACCCCTTCACAACCATTCTCCCATTAAACACACAATTCCCCAAAAACGTACCCTCCAACGCTCTCAGCCCGTGAATTCCGCCACCGCCAAAACCAGCGGCCTCCCCTATCGCGTATAATCCTTCCACTACCTGGTCATCAGGCGTCAGCACCCGGCATTGTAAGTCCGTTTTGATCCCCCCAATCGTTTTACGTGCAAGGATAAACTCCCGAATCGCAATAAGCGGCAAGGCTTTTTCGTCAAGTATTTTCTGAAACTTACAGGTGCGGAGCCGCTCCCCGGTGTACTGCCGAAGGTGGGCGATCCTGCGAAGTTGTTCGTCGTTGAAGTATTTTTCGCCCCGGTCTATCGTCGCGTCGTAAGCTTCGAGGTTTTGTCTCAGAATCTCAGGGTGAATGTCTTTTTCGCCAGTTAGGGCATTCATTTTTCCGGCTAGCTCTTCCACCGTATCGGCAACCACAAAATCCTTGCAGCGGGCAATCATTGTGTTTACTAATTGCTGGCTGCCGAAGAGGATGTTTTTGGCAAATGCCCATTTTTTCTGCTGGGTAAGGGCATCGTTGTACATCGAGCCTGAAACGGCCAGCTCTTTCCGGCCAATTTTCATATTCAACACCTGCCAGGAGTATTTTTTCGGTTCCTGACAGATGCGCTCGATCAGGTACCGGGAGTCATAACCGCCCACCAGTGGCACAGGCCCCATCCTTTCTCCGCGATAATTGAGCCAGAGGGCAGATTTGGGAGGAATGATGCTTAGCCCGTGATCGGGGTGATCTGCATCGGGATGGTGAACACCCGCCGCATAGTTCCACTGCCGGTCGAGGTGGGTAATGTGTGCCCCCACTTTTTCGGCGTGGCGGTGAATGTCGCCGTTGGCGACGAGATGCGAACCCGAAAGCATTTTTTCGGGTGGGGCGCCCCAGGGTTTGTACCAATGTTGTTTGACGACGTTTACGTCGCCGGTAATGCCTCCCGCAGCGGCAATCACAATGCTGGCTTCGATTTCAAAGGGCTGACCGTTGTCGAGGTTTTTCCCCACTACCCCACTTACTTTTCCATTATGGGTAAGCAGCTCCGTTACATCGCTGCGGAACATCAACGTAAGGTTTTTCCGGTTGGGGTGCTGCGACAGATGACTCGTCAGATGATTGACCAGACCGCGCCCCGAACCCCAGACGAGGTGAAACCGCGGCACCGAATTTCCCGGACGAAACAGGCCTCGCTCCACCCACTGGACGGAGGGCACGTATTTTACCCCTTTGGGTTTAAGCCATTCATAGACCTCTCGGGTGCAATTGCTGACATAATGTTCGGCCCATCGGCGGGGCCACTCGTCGCCGGGGTCAAAATCTGCGGCAGCGAGCCAGTCGCTGAGCGCGAGTTCGGGGCTATCTTTGATTTTTGCTTTGCGGTGGAAGGGCGAGTCCACGTAAAACAGCCCGCCGAGCGACCATACGGCCAAGCCACCAAACCGATCCTCACCGTTTCGGTCGAGGAGGATTACCCGCAGATTGCGGTCGAGGAGTTCGATAGCTGCGGTAATTCCGGCGAGGCCACCGCCAATGATGATTACGTCAGGAGTCATGGGGTTGAGGGGGGTTCTGGTAAAACTTGGACAGATCTAACTCCAGTTCCACTTCCAGAGCGGTAAGAAAACTGAGTTCTGATCTGTTTTGCTGAAAGTATTCAATTTGCTTCTCTGTGTTCCAATTTGCATCCTTAAACAGTCCATCCAACCGTTTAATATGCTTTTTTCTATCCCTATGGAGAAATTCGTGGTTAAACCCTAAAAAGTCTATAAGTTCCTGCGCCTCGGTGTCATTCAAATCCACCTCTTCATAATCGCCGCCTTTGACGTACCGCACGCGGAAATCAAATTCATCTTTATTTTGGAAAAACCGGTTTTTAAAGAAAGGCGCATCTTTATACTTTTCGTCCTTTTTGTATTGATTAGCCTTACTCAGAACTGCATAATAATTGAAGTAATCATCTTTATATTTCAAGGATGAATCAAAATGTTCTACATCCACAGTATCCATTCCATTCAGATATTTTTCCGTATAGGCGCAGAAATTCTTCTGCTCTGAAATCAGCATTTCGCGGAGTCGCTGGTTGTTTTTGCTTTTATCTTTCTGGTAAGTGAGTCCCTGTTGGAGAACAGCAGAATCCTTATTTTTTGTCAGAAACTTCATTACTCCTCAAAATTATAGGCTGTGCCAATCTCCTGAATTTTCGAAATAAGTTCTTTTTTCCTGTACTCTTCCTCTGTTCGCCGAAGTTGTTTTCTGAGTCGAAGATATTCGTCCCACATTTCTTGCCCTTTTTTTCCCATCACATGAGTGAGTTTAAAATCTTTCTCCAATACATCATTAGGGTCGTCTCCTGCCGGAGCGTGACCTTTGGAGGCTTCTACATATCCGTCTTCATTCCATTCGAGAATAATGCGCTCATAGGGTTCAAACTGCGCCGCGATGATGGGGTTGTGGGTGGAGACAAAAAACTGGGTATTGTTTTCGCCGTTTTTGTCTTTTACGATTTCCTGATACGTTTCCATCAGTTCAAACAGAAAGTCGGGAAACAGGCTATTTTCCGGTTCGTCCACCAGCAAAAAACCTCTTTTAATCTCGCGGTTGAAGTAGAGGGAATAAATATGCCCAATGCGGAATATAAAGTTGCGGATACCGGTACTTAGCTGGTCGTAGCGGATTTTCTGTTTACTTTTCTTCAGGCGAATGTATGCATGGAGATTTTCGGTTAGCTGAATGGGGCTGCGAGCATTTTCCACATCAAATTCCAGCCCGGCTTTTTCGAGGATTTTATTCCACAAAATGGCCAGTTTGTCCAGAATACGTGGGCTGATGGCGTCAAACTCTTTGATGAGTTGTTTTTTGGTTTTGTTGATGTTTTCCGGGCGATTTTCGTATTCTTCTCTTTCGCTATCGCGTTTTTTAATGAGGAAAATCAGGAGTCGCCAGAATTCATGGACATTTTCATCGGAAACAAGGTGGTTAAAGCCAAAGTTTTGAAATAGCTTTAAGGCTTCGTTGAAATTGGTTTGGGGTACATCTGAAACAGACAGGTACGAGTTATTGCTACTTTCGGCAGGGGAATAAATGAGTAAATCGGAGGAGTTGTCGTGGAAGAGGTTTTCGTCAACGAGTGTTTTTAGTTCTTGTCCCTCAATCGCAAAATGTTGGTGAATGCTATTTCCCTGTTCTATAGTTTGCATCCAGTCAGGACGATTAATAATATCAAACCAATCTTCGCCGATAGATTCAATTTCAGGTTTCAGAATTGCTGCTCTTAATGTATTTGCGAAACGAGAGGAAAAATGATATACAAACCGGTTATTAAGTTTTAATTTGATTAATAGAATCTTTTTCTCATTAAAAGGACCACTGAGATTGGCAAGAAAAGAATTTGAATGTGCGCCCTCTGTCTGGTGAAATTGATTCAGTGTGTTATTTATCAAATTCAACACCGTTGATTTCCCCGTCCCATTTCTCCCGATAAAACAAATTTTATCCAGCGGCTCGCCAGTTTCGGGATGGGTGAAGTCCAGATAAATATCCTCAAACTGCTGATAACCTTTGATGCGAATGCTACAGATTTTCATTTGCCTTCATTATGTATCGAAAAATACGTGATTTCCCCTGTTTATAAAAATCCGAGGGCGATGGTGTTTCTTTTCCCCCAAAATACTTTCGCAATTCTCCCCCTTAACCTCGTAAATTCATAGCCGTAAATGGTTTGTTTACCTTTCCCCCCATGATAGTACGATATTTATTTCTGTGGTTTCTTCTGATGGCGGCTTCTGTCGAAAGCTGGTGCCAGTCTCCGCTCAACGACCTCTTTGCCTCCGACTCGCTTCTCCACCTGCGCCTACTGGCCCCACTTCCTGAATTTCTCGCTGACCGCTCCGAAAATGCTCCCGGACTTCCGGCCACACTTTTTTATCCGGAAGGAGACTCTTCGATTCGCCTCGACTGTGAAATCGAAGTGAAGGGTAATTTCCGCCGCCAGCCGCAAAACTGCGCTTTTCCTCCGGTGAAAATTAAGTTTGAAAAAACCTTTTTGCCCGGAACATGTTTCGAAAAACACCGCAAACTCAAACTCATCCCTCATTGTACCGATGAGTCGTATGTGCTCCGGGAATACCTCGCTTATCGCATGCTCCATGAACTTACGCCTTACAGTTTTCAGGTGCGGCTGGTGAAAATCACTTATGAAGATGTTCTGGGACGAACCGAACCGCTGGAAAAATTTGCCTTTCTCGTTGAAGATGAGGACAGACTCGCGGAAAGAATGGGCGGGAAACTTGTTGAAAACCAAAATTTGTCCCCCGACAGCACCCAAAAAGAACAAACCCTGCTGGTCTATCTTTTTCAGTATATGATCGGCAATACGGACTGGGATGTCAAAATTGAAAAAAATATTAAACTCATCCAGCATAACCCCGATACACCTCCGGTTATTGTGCCTTATGATTTTGACTGGTCGGGCTGGGTAAATGCGCCTTATACCGATCAATACATGGAAAATTTTGAACGAAGGCGATTTGCCGCCTTGTGCAGGAGCGAAGCAGAGTTTGCCGCTGTTTTCGAAAAATTTCACCAGGCCCGTCCACAACTCGAAACCCTACTCGACGATTTTCCCGGGTTGAATAAAAAAATGTTGCGGGAGAACCAAAAATACCTCCAGCAGTTTTACCAGGACATCACTGATCCACGGACGGTAAAAGAAAAATTTATAAGGGCTTGTCGTTGAGGGGGCTTGCCTGTCGCAAAACGGAATTCGGATTATACTCAAACACGATCCGCAACGCTCTGCAATATCACGGCCACCCGCTTAATTTTACCAACATTTGATCTTGATTTTGTTGTAACAATTGCCTCTGCCCGCTGCAACGGCGCCGTGTGGGCTGGCAGAACCGTCGTTTCGGCAAAACTGATTCCGCAGTACCCGCATTCGCTAAAAGATACCCGAAAGTAACTTCATGACACGAATATTACTCTTTCACTCCTCCGGATAATTTAGATAAACCTCTCATATCCATTACCTCGTACTCTTCCATCTTATATACAACTTCGGCGTTAGTATCCACTTTCAGCGCTGTCATTTTAAAGGGTTTCCCCTCTTCATTCACTCCGTCAATTTCCAGAATAAATCCTTCCGCCCCGCTGTTCCAGACGGTATTTTCTTCGATATTATTTTGTTGGTTGAGTTTCTGGAAATAAGTAAACACATCAAAATTTTTGTAGCTGAGCGATTTTGTCGTCCACATTTGGCCGTTTCCATCCTCTCCGGAATACAGGTACTGATTGCACAGATAACCTGCGATGGTTTTGGTTTTTCCGGTTTTGGTGAGGGTAAATTTTTTCGCAGCTTGTTGTTCGGCCTGCTTTTCTACCTGATCTTCAATATTTTCAAAAGCAAAAACCATGGCGCGCATATCCTCCGGATTGAGCATAATCATATAACTTTTGCCAAAATCAATGACGGAATGCACATCCAGAGAGTCGGCGTTTTCGGAGGCGGCTTTTGTGGTTATACCAAAAATGCTGTCATTAGTAGAAAAAAGCTGGGCCATGCGCATGGGATCTTCTTCATCGGAAGAGGTAATCAGCCAGTCAATTTCAAAATCAAAATCGTAAGTAACATCCATTTCCATCGCGCTGCCGCCGATCATTTTTCCGAAATCAAAGCTGGGCTGTTTTTGTTTCTTTTTTATCGCTTCAGCAGCTTTTTCCGAAACTTTTTCATTGAGTTTTTTCTGAAGGATGCCAAATTGGGCACGAGCAGAGAAGCTGCAAAAAACGAGGATTCCGCAGAATAACAGTAGGTTTTTCATCATCTTGGGGATTACTAACAATTACACTCAATATAATAAACGTACTTTATCCGAATTTAATGTAAGTTTTAAATAAATCGGCAAACCCTGTCTTATGCGGAGTTATTGGCCGAAGGATAGCTGTCATTTGCCCCCATATCTTCCAGGTGCGAAATTGTTTCTGGCGGAATAATTGCGATTTTTTCTACCAGTTTGCCCCAATCTTGCCAGTTGTATTTCCGCATCATCACTACCACAAAAATGGCGGATGCGACCAGCCAGATACCCGTCATAAGGCCCAGATGGTATTCTTGCATCGTAAATAATGTGGGGGTCTGAAGAGCCGATCCGGAAAAAGTCACCACCGAAGCACCATAGATATTATTCCCGGCATGGACTCCGAGGGCAATTTCCATACGCTCATCCATTATCGTTATGACCGCCATAATTACTCCGAAGCCGATATAGTACAACAAAATCCCATAACCAAATTTGCTGATTTCCGGATTGGCAATATGTAATAAGCCAAATAGGGTGGAAGTCATCAGAATGGTCGCCCACGGGCGTTTAAACCACAATCCAAAACCTTGCAGCAAATACCCCCGGAAAAGTAATTCCTCCAATGAAGTCTGCAAAGGAATCAACAATAACACCACCAGCAACGTGGGAAAAAACTTGCCTGCATCGAAATTCCAGGTGTAGTTTTCCGGTTCTGTCAGATAGGCTACCATTTCAAAACCGCCCATCAGTGCCAACCAGAAACCCATTGCCGTAAAAAAACGTTTCCAGTCAATTTTATCCACCGGCGAAATCATGGATAGAAACGGGCGTTGATGAATGTATTTTACCCCAAAGGCTAAAACGGGTATCGAAATCACAAACGGTAAAATCAATACCGCTAGTCCCAACGCCGGATGAATTCCCAAATCCTCCGGATTAATGGAATCCATATTCTGCAAATCTGCTGGGTTTACCCCTAATTTCATGAGAATAAAACTGGCAGGAATAGAGACAATCACATTCCCGATAATCAAGAGTACAATCACTGCCAGATATAAAGGCCAATAATTATTGCCACTGGCAGCGCGATTTATAAACCGATGTTTTTCCATAAGACCAAATAACGAATACCCGGCGAGAATTGGCAATTTTGGGAAGATTTTTCATCCTTTGTTTCGGCATTTTCGTATAAACGGAGAATCATTGGCAAATGAAATACCTCTACATTCTCATCCTCAGTCTGCTATTGGGTTTTTCATCCTATCGGTTGTGCATGAATCCCAAAAATTTCTCGGTTAATACCTGTACGGAATTTGCAGTTACAGACTCTGTCAAAGCCCTTCTGGTTTATGAACCCTCACAAGAAGAAAAAAAGGAGGAAAATCCCTATTCTTCAACCGATCTTTCGGTGGTGGTTCTTTATGCAGTTTTTAACTTTTTCCTTGAGCTTTACCAATGAGTGAAATTCAGTTTTCACATGCCAATGGCTTTCCCGCCAAAACCTACGAAAAATTTTTTCGGTTTCTCCACCCCCATACGGTAACCCATGTTGATGTTTTGGGGATAGGAAAATATCGCCCCGGTAAAACTTGGCGACCAATTGTGCCTGAACTGATACGAGACATCGAAACTCGTCATTCTCGCCCGGTATGGGGCGTCGGTCATTCTTTCGGAGGGGTTCTTACTTTATGGGCTGCCGTTGACCGTCCGGATTTGTTTGAGGGGATTATTCTCCTCGATCCTCCCATATTTACCCCGTCTATTCGCCTGGGAATGGCCCTCGTCAGTGCATTAGGGCTTTCACACCGGCTTGTTCCCATCGCCCGCAACGCCCTCCGCCGCAGGGACAAATTTGAAAGCCGCGAACATGCCTATCAGTACTGGAAGTCCCGGCCTTTTTTTCAGGACTTTGACCCCGAGGCATTTGACGCATATACCCATCATGGCCTGAAACTCGGAGAAAACGGAGGCGTAGAACTTGCCATTCCCCGCGCGCTGGAAAGTCATTTATTTGCCACTACTCCCGCCCGGATCGGCAATACCCGCCCCAAAGTCCCAAGCTTTTATGTCTATGCTACTCAGGGAGTTACCCCTGACAATATGATCCGAAAACATAAACGCCTTTTCCCTCTCACCCAATTTGTCCCCATTGAAGGCAAACACATGTTCCCGCTCGAACAACCGGAAAATACCGCCAACCTCATCAAAAAAATTATTGAGGAAACAGTAAAATAAATCAGCAGATTTACCCTTTTGGACAAACCTGCTGATTTAGTCGGTAATAAAGGAATACAAATGAAAGGTTTAGCACAAAAATCAGAACAAGGACTAGATTGTTAAAATCACTTCTTTTTCTGCCACAGACTCCTTAAATTCAAGGGATTAAATCCGTGTTAGAAAATTATATTACAATAATAGGTAAAATACTTTTACATACAATTACGGATTTTCGTATTTTATAACAGTTGAATAAAATCATTTTACGTGAAAGCAAAAGTCACTTTACTACTGCTCCTTATTTCGGTATCGGGGTGTAAACCTTCTCAAAAAGTAACCCAAACAACTCCCCCTGCGACTGTCGTAATGCCTGCAAATACCTTCCCGGCCATCCTCGTCAAAACGGATGAGGATTCGGCGTCCCACCCACTCAGTATTTCGGAAATCAGCCTCGACGTGAAGGTAACCGGCAATATGGCCACCACAACCATGGATTTACTCTTCTACAACCCCACGGACCGGTTGCTGGAAGGTCAATGGTATTTCCCACTCGCTGAGGATCAGACAATTACACGTTTTGCGATGGAGGTAAATGGCAAACTCCGCGAAGGAGTCGCCGTGGAAAAAACGCAGGCACGGATTGCTTACGAACAAACCGTCAGGCAGCAGATTGATCCCGGCCTGGCCGAATGGTCACAGGGCAATCATTTTAAAGCGAGGATTTACCCTATTCCGGCAGAAGGGTATAAGCGAATTGTAATTGCCTACCAGCAGGAATTGTTCACTTCGATTGACGGCTGGCTGTACCAATTACCGCTAAATTTTCCCGAGAAAGTGAAGAAATTTTCGGTGAATGTGGAGGTGTTTAAACAAGAAATTAAACCAAAAACGGATAAAAACGAACTCGCAAACCTGTTTTTTAATCGCTGGGAAGAAGCCTACCGGGCATCGCAAACCTATACCGATTTTCGACCGGATCAACTCCTCGCTTTTGCCGTGCCCAAAGGTGAGGAAGATCATCGTGTGTGGATAGAGGGCATTTCCCGCGATTCGGCGTGGTTTTACCTCACCACAGAGGTTCCCGCGATCGAAAGAGAATCAAGACCCTATCCTGCCCGAGTATGTGTGCTCTGGGATCAGTCCCACTCCGCCTCCGGCAGAGATCAGGAAAAAGAACTGGCCGTTCTGGATCAATATTTCCAATCTGTTGGCAACCCCGAAATCCTGCTGGTACCTTTCCATATCCGTGCTCAGCCGGTACTGCGCTTTTCCGGCCAGGAAAAAGCCGCTTTTGCACAAACCGTGCGCAAACTTCCGCACGACGGAGCCACCTCACTCGGGGCGCTTAAGCTCGAAAACTATGTAGCTGACGAATTTATACTCGTTTCGGATGGGATTTCCACCTTCGGAGAAAACGAATTAATCGTGCCGCCGGGAAAACCGGTTTTTACAATGGCCTCCGGAAATGCCGCCGACTTTTCCTTTCTTCGCCACCTTGCAAGATCTTCCGGTGGAAAATTTCTCAACCTCAATCCCTTGACCCATGAAGAGGCCGTAAAAGCTCTTAGTCTTCGTCCGCTTCAGTTTATTTCGGCAAATTATAATTCGCAAGAGGTGTCACTGCTCACTCCCTCCATGCCTCAGGACATAAACGGAACTTTTTCCCTGGCGGGGGTTATGCGGGGCGATGAAGCAACTCTTACCCTTAATTACGGGTTCGACGGAAAAATCCTACGCAGCCAGACCGTTTACCTCGACCGGCTGAAAGATGCCGTACAAAATATAAACGCAGGTAAAATCTGGGCTGGGAAGATCCTCCGCGAGATGGATATTCAGCCCGAAAAAAACCGAGCTAAAATCCTCGCCATTGGCAAAAAGTTTTCCCTGCTCACCCGGCAAACCTCTTTGGTGGTATTGGATCGCGTGGAGGACTATGTTGCCCACGAGATCACTCCACCGGAAGAATTGCGTGAAACCTATACCGAACTCCTTAACCGGAAAAAAGAAAACGAAAAATTTGAAATGCTCAGCCACCTTGATCTGATTGCCGAAGGGTTTTATCAGCGGAAGGAGTGGTGGGAAAAAGAATTTGCCATTCCAACCAAACCCTATATCCAGGAACCCAAACGCGACAACCAAGATCGACTTCTGGATAGCGGGGCCGTCGAGGCAGACTCCGACGGGGTTCCCGATTTTGGCGATTTCGATGACCTGGCGGCGGCAGAGCCAATTGATAAAACCGAAGAAGAAGCCGACAATGATAAAAAATCCCTTACCGGCGAAATTACGCTGAAAGAATGGGACCCCGATATGCCCTGGATTCGGAAACTGAAAGAAAATTCCGGCACCAATGCTTACGAGGTTTATCTGGAGCTAAAACCTCTTTATTCGGTTTCGCCCGCTTTTTTTCTGGACGTGGCCGATTTCTTCCGGAAAGAAGGCGAAGCCGATCTGGCCCTGCTTATCCTGTCCAATATTGCAGAAATGGAGTTGGAAAACCACGAATTGTTGCGGGTACTGGCCCGAAGGTTGCAGCAGTTGGAGCTATGGGAGGAAGCCGCTTTTATTTTCCGAAAAATTACCGAAATCCGCCCCGAAGAACCCCAGTCCTGGCGCGACCTCGGGCTGGTAATGGCCGAAAAAGGCCAATATCAGGAATCCGTAAATCTACTTTACAAAGTCGTTAGCACTCCCTGGGATGGTCGTTTTCCCGAAATCGGCGTTCTTGCCGCCCATGAGATGAATGCCGTGATTGCGCGGAGCCTGTGGCCACTTGATCTTCAAGATATAGACGAACGACTCCTCGCCGATCTTCCTACCGATATCCGGGTAGTGCTTGACTGGGACGCCGACGCAGTGGACATGGATCTTTGGGTAACCGATCCACGCGGAGAAAAATGTTATTACCAACACAAACTCACGGAGATCGGCGGAATGATTTCCACGGATTTTACCGGAGGATACGGGCCGGAAGAATTTTTGCTGAAAAAGGCCATGAAAGGAAAATACAAAGTCCAGGTCAATTACTACGGAACCCGCCAGCAACGCATTGCCGGGCCGACGAATATCCAGCTAAAACTTATTACCGGCTACGGTCGAAAAAATCAGGAATCAAAACAAATCACCCTTCGGCTCGAAGCAGAGAGCCAGGTGATTGAAGTAGGTGAATTTAGTTTTGAGTAACCGATGGCGAAAACATTTTTTTGGATGCACGGTTGCTTCTTGCTAATTTTCACCTGATTATGCCGGAAATCCTCACAGAAGCGCAGATTGTGGCCCTGCTCGTTGCAGGCGATACCCGGGCCATTGACCAAATCTACCATCAGTTTGGAACAAACTTGCTGGGGGTAATCTTCCGCATTGTCGGCGACCAGGAAGCGGCTGAGGATGTCTTACAAGATGCTTTTGTAAAAGTTTGGAAAAATGCCGCCAGCTACGATGCCTCAAAAGGGCGACTATTCACCTGGCTACTCAATATCTGCCGCAATACAGCCATTGACCGGATACGTTCGGCAGAATTTAAGTTTAAACAAAAAATCCAAAATCCTTCCAATCCCGTATCTATCGAGTCTGAAAGACAAACCTACTCCTTTAACCCCGACAATATCGGTGTGAGAGAGTGGGTAAATAAACTCAGACCGGAGCAGGCAGAGGTGATTGAGATGGTTTACCTTACCGGTTATACCCATGAAGAAGCCGCCGAAAAACTCGGACTTCCATTGGGAACCCTAAAAACACGTTTGCGTACGGCTTTAAAAACCTTGAGAGAGAACCTAAACCCTTAATGAAAGTGACCATTCGGGAATACATAGAATCCGGTAACCTGGAACTGTATGTGGCAGGCAAACTTCCTCCCGAGGAAGCGCGTGAGGTGGAAGCTTACGCCGAAACCTTCCCGGAAATCCGTGAGGAAATCGAGGCCATACGCGACTCCCTCGAAGCTTTTGCGGGTTTGTATGAACGCAAACCCTCCGATGATCTGCTCTCAAAAATCAAACAAAAAATTGCTGAAGAAGACGATTCTAAGGTTGCTGTTGTAGAACTGTCCGAAGAAAAACAAACCCCCATTCAACCCCTGACTCGCAAAACCAACTGGCGGTTTATCGCCATTGCGGCAGCCATCGCCTTCCTCCTGAGCGTAGGTTTTAACCTGCTTCAATATTTGCAGTTGGAAGAAGCGGATAAACAATTGGCCCTCCTTACCGAGCAGCAGCAGGTGCTCGCCGAAAACTATAACAAAGCCGCCACCCAACTCAGCATTATAAAATCACAGGAGACTCAGGTCGTAACACTCGCCGGATTAGAAAAAGCCCCCCAATATTCCGCCCGTGTGTATTGGGATAAAAGTTCTGACGAACTCTACCTTTCTGTTGGCAACCTCTTTAACCCCGAAACGGACAAACAGTTCCAACTCTGGGCCATCGTGGATGGCAAACCCGTGGATCTCGGTGTATTTGACAATACCACCGACCTGCTGAAGATGAAGTCCGTCTCCGGCAACGTTGCCGCCTTCGCCGTCACGCTCGAACCCCGTGGCGGCAGCATAAATCCTACCCTCGAACAAATGTTTCTTCTGGGAAAGTTGGGGTGATTTTTTTCAAATCGCTGCAAACAAATCGTCCATCGTCGCTTCACTGTCCACCAGCCCGATGCTGTGTTCGTTTTTGCGAAGCCCAAAAGGCGTGACGGTCGTGAGGAATACTTGTTTGGAGGTTTGGGTCAGGTTTTTAAAAAGCGACACGCGGCTGCGGAGTTCCATCGCCTCTGATTTGGAAAGAAGCCAGGGTTCGTGATAAAATTTCATCTCAAAAAGATTGATTACATGGTCCTTTCGATCCAGTACGAGGTCAATTTGCAAGCCAGGGAAATCGGCATTGCCACGGTGAATAAACCCGGATGCTTCGGAAAACACCCCCGCGATACTCAAAGCCTTTTCGATTTGCGGGAGATGTTTGATACAGATACTTTCAAATGCGTACCCACTCCAACTTTTGAACTCTTGCGTTTGACTAAGCGACATCCACACACTTTTACCCGATGTACGGTTGGTTTCGATAAACTTCAGGTAAAAAAGTGAGTACTCGTCGGTCAGACGATAGAGCATGTCTTTTTTCTTTTTGCCAAAAGGGTAATAGGCATTAATAAACCCCGATCCGACCAGTTCTTCGAGCACATTACTCAGTCCGCCGCCGTCGGGCAATTGGGTTGTAGCCAGGATTTCCGTGCGACTCATCCCTTTCCATTTTTGCGACAAGGCACGGATAACCGCGATGTGGTTGTCGGCGTGTTCAAATAAAGCAGGATAGAGTTTGG
This sequence comes from Bacteroidia bacterium, assembly GCA_033764335.1. GTDB lineage: Bacteria > Bacteroidota > Bacteroidia > J057 > J057 > JAGQVA01. The sequence continues at coordinate 19,039 of JANRJC010000052.1, forward strand.
AAAACTCATCGCGCAAGAGTCCCGAATTCGAAAAACACAATGCGTCAATATTTTGGGCTGCACTTTTTCCTCCTTCGATCTCTTTCAGATAATGCGGAATGCCCCCCATAGCCATATAAAGCAGCAACAATTGGTATCGGTCGAAGGTCAGGTTTCTGGCACGCAAGAAAGCTTCCGTTTCGCATAAGTTGAAAGGTTGGAGGTCAATGCGTTTGGTGATTCGGTTGTGCAACCCGCCTTTGTGGTAAACCACTTTTTGGATCATCCAGGACGCTGCAGAGCCGCAAATGACGATGACGATATTTTTTTGTGTGGCCCAACTATTCCAAAAAAAACTGAATGCATTCAAAAACCCTGATTTGTGCGATGCAAGCCAGGGCAATTCGTCCAGAAAAACGACCCATTTACCTTTAGTTTGTTTGCGATCAAGTTGACGCATGAGCACTTCGAAGGCATCCATCCAGTTGCCGGGGGTAGTGGATAAGGCATCCTCCCCAAAAAACTCCCGAATCCGTATGGCAAAATTTTTCAACTGCTCACGTGTGGAAGCATTTTGTGTCCCGGTAATTTCAAAATCCAGTTGCCCGGCGAAGGCGGTACGCACCAGAAATGTCTTACCGACACGCCTGCGGCCAATCACCGCAACCATTTCAGGTTCTTCGGAATAGAGCGTTTTTTGGAGGATTTCCAATTCTTTCTTTCGACCGATAAAAGCTTGTGCCATAAGTAGGAAAATTTATCGCGTGCGGAATGTGGCTAAATATACATAGATTCCGCACGCAATAAAACAAAAAACCTCTTAAAAAGAATAAAACCGGCACTCACCTCACCCCGATGAAAACCCTATCTTTTTGAAAGCTAGGTAAAAGTCAAATAGGCGTACACCTCCCAAGATCGCGAAGGATATATGAGTCCTTTGCGCAAACCCTTTGCGGATAAGTAGAAAAATATCTATTTCATTTGCAAATAGGAAATAAATTGTTTTATTTGTTTTGTTTTTAGGAAAGTAATGCTATTACCGATGAAGTTAGGTGCATTTGAAGAATTGGTTTTGCTGGCTGTAGGAGCTTTGGGGGAAGAGGCGTATGGCGTAGCTATCAAAGAATTACTGCTGGAAAAGATTGGGAAAAACCCCAGCATCGGGGCATTACATTCTGCCTTATACCGGCTCGAAGACAAAGGTTGTCTATCTTCCGAGGAGGGCGGCGCAACAAATGAAAGAGGCGGCAGACGAAAAAAATTCTACCGACTCACCGCATACGGTAGAAGTATGTTAGTGGAAGCCTACGAATTACGCATGGCATTTGCGAAGCAGATACCCGGCCTTAATCTAAGCATGGATTAGATGTCTAACCTAAACAATCATAATCCGCCAAAAGGGGACATTTATCGAATCCGCTGCACCGGAAATGTTCTCCTTTAATACGGAATTATAAACTTATTGGGATAAAGAACCTCGAAAGAAACCACAAAGAACACGAAGGCCTCACAAAGGACACTAAGGGCCTTTTCTTTGTGAACTTCGTGGTTTTCCTTCGTGAACTTAGTGGTTTTAGCCTTGTATCCCAATTACTTTATAATTCCGTTATATTATGAGCAACTGGCTGACGAACTACGAATATAAAACAGAAATCCCCTGGTATATTTTTGTTTTTACAGGACTGGGTACACTGATAATTACGCTTCTTACGGTAAGTTTTCAGGCGGTAAAAGCGGCAATGGCAAATCCGATAAAATCTTTAAGAACAGAATAAAGAAAGGGTCGGGATTGGTGCCCGATTTAAAACCTTATCTTTGCAAAAATTTTCAAATGAAACTTTTGCAAAAAACACAGTTTTTACTCCTTTTAACCCTTTTTGTCTGGCTCCCTTCCTTTTCCCAGGTAACCATCATCGTCAACTCCATCCCCGCCAATACCCCGCCCGGAGACCCCGTCTATATTGCCGGGTCGTTTAATGGCTGGGATCCGGGAAATGCGGCTTTCCAGCTTACCCAGGACACCACAAACAATACACGAAAGATTGTATTAGCCGCAGGAACCGGCACGATTTCCTTCAAATTTACACGCGGAAACTGGACAAAAGTAGAAAGCAACGCCAACGGCGGATTTGTCCCCGACCGCACCTTCACTTATGGAAACGGCGATACCGTAACGCTCCAGATTCTCGGTTGGGAAGACCTGAGCGGTGGCGGCGGCGGGCAGACCAGCGCAGCGCCCAATGTGTCCATTCTTTCCGACAGCGTATATATGCCACAGTTCAACCGCTATCGCCGGGTATGGGTCTATGTTCCCCCCGACTACGGCTCCAATAACCGCACCTATCCGGTGTTGTATATGCACGACGGGCAGAATGTATTCGACAGCTATACCTCTTTTTCGGGCGAATGGAAGGTGGACGAAACCCTCAACGACCTACACGCAGCGGGAGACAGCGGCATTATTGTCGTGGCCGTGGACAATGGAGGCGGTGCCCGTTTGGATGAATATTCCCCCTGGGTCAATCCCAGCTACGGCGGCGGTCAGGGCGATTTGTATGTGGACTTTCTCGTTCAAACCCTCAAACCCCATATAGACAGCCTTTACCGTACACGCCCCGGCAGAGAATCCACCGGCATCATGGGCAGTTCGATGGGTGGGCTGATCTCCACGTATGCGGGAGTCAAATTTCAGCAGACATTCAGCAAAGTAGGCGCCTTTTCTTCGGCGTACTGGTTTGCCGGAGCCAAAGCCTACCAGCACGTAACCAGTACCGGCAAACAGGCAGACATGCGCATTTACCAACTGATCGGCAACCCGGAAGGCGCCAGTTATGTAGCCGATATGCACCGGATGGAAGATTCCCTCCACGCCGCAGGATTTGGTCAGGGTGAAGTCCTTTCGGTCGAAAAGTCCGACGGACAGCACAGCGAGTGGTTTTGGGCGAGAGAATTTGAAGCCGCGTATATCTGGCTGTACCGCACCCCGGCAACAACACCGATCGAGCCCAAACTTTCCCTTCCCGGAGTGCGTCTATACCCCAATCCTGTCCGGGAACAACTATACGTGAAACTAAATTTGACCCAAACCCAAAAAGTAACCGTCGAAATCACCGACCTGACAGGTCGCAGCGCGGGGATCATATTTTCCGACACCGTACAAGCCGGCACCCAGAAATTGACCATCAACCTGAAAAACCAGGGACTGCCCGCAGGCATTTACCTATGCCACATTAAAACCCGAAATGCCGAAGCCGTGAAAAAGTTTAGTTATCGGGGGGAGTAGGATTATGATGAACCCCTTCCGCCGGTCGTACCCCTTTGAAGGGGTACTGGCGGGGCTTTTGGGGCGCCACCGGCGCATCTCTTTAAATTTTCCCCCTTCCGATCCGCCGAAGGGCGCATTTTATCCCAGATCCTTATCCCCCGCCCGGCGGTAGCTAACGCGACCGGGGATTCTGCCACCGGCTTATTCTTTGTGGCGACTTAAGTCGCAGCGCGAGATTAGGCAAGGCATGTTCCCCGGTCGCTTTAGCTACCGCAACGAGGCCAAAAATGTTCAAGCGAGAGGGTTTCGCGGTGATTCTTCCCTTCCGATCCGCCGAAGGGCGCGTAATAGTGACCGGGCTTCGGGCCAAAAGTGCCTTAAAGGCGAGCCTCAGCCACCGGTCGGGAGGCGTACCGCAGGCTCCTCCGGTGGGTGAGGTTCTCGAACCCACCGGACACACGCGCCATTCAACAATAATTAACCATTAACCATTAACCATTAACCATTAACCATTAACCATTAACCATTAACCATTAAAAAAAAAAATCTCTCCCCCCTAAATCCAAATCTTTCCCGCTCCCGTAGGTATGCGGATTTTGAAAATATTCTTTCACATTTCAACATTCGTGTTACTTATGATGCAAAAAACAACCGCCCTCGCCAAAGGTATCCTGATAGGATTATCACTGATGGTACTGGGCACAACCCAAGCGCTCCTGCTTGCCTCCAGCCACCGGGAAGCGCCCCTGATCGCCAATGACCCTCTGGCAGACAACACCGACCTCTACGCCTTCCGGTCTCCCGACGATCCCAACACCGTGACCCTGATCGCCTGTTACGTTCCGGCTGAGGATGCGTTTGGCGGTCCCAATTATCATTCCTTTGGAGAAAACATCCGCTATGAAATCCATGTGGACAATGACGTAACAACTGCCGGTGATGACATCATTTATCGCGCTACTTTCTCCAAAGTGAATCAGGATCCTACCACTTTCTTCAACATTCGCCTCGGACAACAAAACCTCAAAACCACCTACACTCTCGAAAGAAGCGTGGACGGCGGACAGACTTTTGTTACGATCGTCTCCAATGGTATCGTTCCTCCCGCGAATATCGGTCCCCGCTCCATCGAAGGCCCTGTTGGTCTGGGTGCAAACAGCTATGAAGACCTGATCTCCGCAGCAATAACAACAGCCGCTACCGGCGAAAAAGTTTACTGCGGCCCTGCTGACGATCCGTTTTTTGTGGATCTGGGGGGGATTTTTGACTTAGGCGATTCTCCACGCCAGGGCACAACTACGATGCGCGACGGACTTGCCGGATTTAACACCCACGCCATTGTCATTCAGGTGCCGATTGCCACCCTCCAGAAAGACAATAAAAGCGTGAGTATGGCCGCCAATATCCTCGACGGAGACTTTGTGATCGGCGTATGGGCTTCTGCCAGCCGCCAGCAAATGCGCACCCTGAATGCCGACGGCACGATCTCCGAATCCGGTCCCTGGGTTCAGGTTTCCCGCCTCGGTATGCCCCTGACCAACGAAGCCGTGATTCCGATCGGCCAGAAAGATGACTGGAACGCCCGCACCCCTTACAATGAAAACCCTGCCCATGCCTTGTATTTTTATAATCCGGAACTCGCCTTATATATGGATGATGCTCTTTTTGGCGGCGCGGTACCAGCTTTTTCAGCCCTTCGCATTCAGCGCAAATCACTGGGCGCTTTTGATTTTGGAAACGGAAACGACGGTCTGTTTGGGTTGAAAGGTAATCCTGCCCTTGCAGGAACAGCACTCGACGATGCAGTATTTGGAACCCTTCTGCTTCCCGGCCCCGGACAGCCCCGATCTGTAGATTTGTGGCCTGCCTTCCATACCGGTGTACCCAATGTCATCCCTTACCAACTGGCTACAGGCAAAGGCGGAAATCCGCTGGCAGCGGGCAAACCCTTTGTCAACAACTTCCTGCCCAATGGTGGTGATATGCTCCGCCTCAATATGGCCGTGCCTGTAACCGACCGTACCGATCCCGCTTTCTCCTCGCTGGGCTTGATCAATGCCGCAGTAGTAGGTCTTACCAATCCGGCTTATGCCAACACCAATATTGAATTTATCCCCAATATGGATGGTTTCCCGAATGGAAGAAGACTGGAAGACGACGTAACTCGCATCGAACTCCAGGCCGTAGCCGGTGTAGTACTCGCAGCCGTCGGGCTTTGGTATGACGACTATTCCCCCGAAAATCCGGAAGCATCACCTGTAACGAATCAGTTACTTAATGTGCTTCAGTATTCTACCGGTGTGGAAAAGAATGACACCACTTTCAAATCATCTTTCCCTTATCTGGCTTCACCCTGGCGGGGAACCGAAACCGGCCAGTAAGCGGTCCAAACCCTAAACTTTTTATGCAGAAAAAACTCATGTCCCGACATGAGATAGGATTTCTATAACCCAAAAATTTAATCCGATTCATTTTATGAATTCTTTAATAAACAAATTTTGCGCACTAATGGTCTTCCTTTCGCTGGGAGTGGCAGTTTTTGCCTCCAGCCACCGGGAAGCACCCCTGATCGCCAATGACCCGCTTGCGGACAATACAGACTTGTACGCATTCCGCAGCCCTGATGACCCTAACACGGTTACCATTATCGCCAACTACGTCCCATTGCAACTCGCTCACGGCGGCCCCAACTACTATCAGTTTGGCGAAAATATCCGCTACGAAATCCACATTGACAATGACGCGACAACCGCAGGCGATGATATTATCTATCGTTTTACCTTCACAAAATCACTCTCTGACCCTTCTACTTTCTTTAATATTCGCCTGGGGTTGGAAAATCTCCAGACCACTTATACCGTGGAAAGAAGTATGGATGGCGGAGTAACTTTTTCGACACTCGCTACCAACGGTTTTGTCCCTCCTTACAACATTGGTGCACGTTCGATTCAGTCGCCAGTAGGACTGGGAGCAACCGACTACGAGTCGCTGTTTAACATGGCGATTACCACCCTCGCCAGCGGCGAAAAAGTTTTTTGCGGTCCGGCAGACGATCCATTTTTTGTGGACCTTGGCGGAATCTTCGACCTCGGTGATGCCCCGCGTCAGACCGGTATGCCGAAAGATGGCGTAGCCTGCAAAAATGTAAGCACCATCGCCCTTCAGGTACCCATTTCTCTTCTCCAGAAAGACGGAAAAGACGTGAGTCTGGCCGCCAATATTCTGGACGGTGATTATGTGATCGGCGTATGGGCTTCTGCCAGCCGCCAGCAGATGCGCACCCTGAGTGCGAGCGGAAGTGCTGCCAGCTATACCGGCCCCTGGGTACAGGTTTCCCGTCTCGGCATGCCCCTGACCAACGAAGCCGTGATTCCGATTGGCAACAAAGACGAGTGGAATGCACGCACGCCTTACAATGAAAACCCCGCCTTTTTTGAATCATTTTACAACCCCGAACTGGGTCTGTATATGGACGATTCGCTCTTTGGGGGAGCGGTTCCTGCCCTGAGTCAACTGCGTATTCAGCGCAACGCTCTTGGCGCGTTTGACTTCGGTAATGGAAATGACGGACTCTTTGGCCTCAAAGGCAGCGCAGCCGTAGCCGGTACGGCACTGGATGATGCTATCTTCGGCACACTGCTGTTGCCCGGACCGGGAAAACCACGCTCGGTGGACCTTTGGCCCGCATTCCATACCGGAGTTCCAAACTTCCCGCCCTACCAACTCGCAACCGGCAAAGGAGGCAACCCCCTCGCCGCAGGCAAACCTTTTGTCAACAACTTCCTGCCCAATGGCGGTGATATGCTCCGCCTAAACATGGCCGTGCCCGTAACCGACCGCAACGACCCTTCTTTCTCTTCGCTGGGTCTGGTAAATGCAGCGGTATTAGGTCTTACTGATCCGACGTATGCATCCAGTTCTTCACTCCAGTTTATCCCCAATATGGACGGATTTCCAAACGGTAGAAGACTGGAAGACGACGTAACACGCATCGAACTTCAGGCCGTGTCGGGAGTTGTGCTGGCTGCAATCGGGCTTTGGTACGACGATTTTGATCCCACCAATCCCAATGCCTCACCGGTAACACAAGACCTGCTCGACGTGCTGACCTACACCACCGGGGTAGAAGCCAATGACGCCACTTTCCGCTCTGGATTCCCTTATGTGCAACTACCGTGGGAAGGTACAGGCGAATGTAGCGGAAAGGCTATCACCTATCAGCAGCCTGTCGTGCTCCCGGCTACACAGTCTGTGCGCAACTTCACCCTCATTGACGCCAAAAACGATGTGGATCTTATGGTAGTAAACGACGGCGATACCCTCGACCTGGCAACCCTGCCGACCAACAAAGTCAATTTCCGGGCAAATGTAAATCCGGGTGTTGTAGGCAGCGTGGTATTTGGGTTGAATTGGGATCCTACCTTCCGGATGGAAAACAATCCTCCCTACGCACTGGCAGGTTCCAGCAAGTCCGGAAGCCCGATAAACTACTATCAGTATGAGCTTACACCCGGTCAATATTCCCTCCGCGCTACGCCTTACAGCGGCACAAGCGGAAACGGACTGCCCGGTATCGCCCGCACCATCAACTTTACCGTCATCAACTCCGCGCTGAATCTGGCCGTAACCAATTTTACCCTGTACAATGCAGTAAGCGACCAGCCCGTAGGCCCCCTGAATGACGGAGACGTTGTGGATCTTGACGTGATTGGCACCAACAAACTCAATATTGTGGCTACCACGACACCCGGTATCGTAGGAAGTGTGATTTTTGCATTAAATGGAAACCTCAACTTTAGCAAGGACAACACTGCCCCCTACTCTATGCCGGGCGACAACGGCAATGGCGGATTTTTCCAACTCGTATTTTCTCCCGGAACCTATACAGTAACCGCCACACCTTTTACCGGAAAATCGGGACAGGGAATACAGGGGATGCCGAAAACCATCACTTTCAGCGTAATCAGCACTACTTCTTCTGCCCGTACCAGCAATCCCGGCAATACACCGGTCGGCCTCCTTTACCCCAACCCAGCTACAAACGTCCTGAATATCAATATGGAAGCAGGACAATCCGGCGAAGTAAATCTGAATGTATTTACCGCCCTCGGACAGAAAATCCAGTCCGAAAAGTTCTTTGTACCTGGAGGAAAATGGCAGTATCCCGTTGACATTTCCAATCTCGCAGACGGAATCTACACGCTGCAGATTATCAATGGGTCCGTCATTCAATCCGAACGATTTATCAAACAACAAAACTAATTCAGGAATGCGGTTGCGTCATCCACGGAAGGGGATGGCGCACCGCCCCTGTCTTTTATCAATTTTTCATCCCTAAAAAAAATACGTCATGAACCGTTTACCCCAACCCTCTATCGTTATTACCCTGGCCTTTTTGCTTGTAATTTCATTTACCACCCCTTTTATCAGCAGTTGTATAAACTCTGACGCCAAAAACAAACAATCGGCACGAACCGAACTTCCGACTTTACTCGAAAGAGACTCCCGTCTGGGCAGTCCTGAGGAAAGACAGACCGTCCTGGAGCAATACACCACCCTTTCAAACGCTATCTGGGTGAATGAAAAAGACATGAAATCACGCCTTAAACTGGTGCAACTATTTCTTCAGGAAGCACGAGTCACCGGTGAACACGGCTATTATTACCCTGCCGCTTTAGGCATTTTGGAAGGAATACTGGAAGCCAAACCCGGCCCGGACGAAACCTTTTTCGCACTCTTGATGAAAGCCTCGGTACAACTTTCGCTACACCAGTTTACCGCAGCCAAACAAACCGCCGAAAAAGCCATTAGCATAAACCCCCACAATGCCCTGGTTTACGGTGCGCTGGTGGATGCTAATGTAGAACTCGGCAATTATGAAGAAGCCGTAAAAATGGCCGATAAAATGGTCTCTATCCGCCCTGATCTGCGTTCCTATTCCCGCGTCTCCTACCTCCGCGAAATACACGGAGAAGTAGAAGGAGCCATCGAAGCGATGAAAATGGCCGTATCTGCGGGTTATCCGGGATTAGAAGAAACCACCTGGTGCCTCCTCACCCTGGGGCATCTGTACGAGACATACGGAGATACCCTACAAGCGAGGATTCAGTACGAAACCGCCCTCGTACAGCGAGAAAATTACCCCTTTGCCATTGCCGCGCTGGGGAGTCTGGCAAAAAAACAAGGAGACTTTGACCGTGCCGAAAAACTCCTGAAAAAAGCCTGCGAAATCATACCGGAAGTGGGTTTTTACGAAGACCTTGCCCTGCTTTACAAAGAAACCGGCAGAGAAAAAGAAGCCCAAAAACTCAGCGAAGAAATTCTGCTTATGCTCGCCGACGATGAAAAAAATGGCCATCAGATGGGATTGGAACATGCCAATGTCGCCTTAAACCTTTTAAACGACCCGCAAACGGCCTTGGATAAAGTGCTGAAAGAATATGCCCTCCGCCCCTTAAATATTCAGGTAAATCAACAACTGGCGGAAATATATACCCATCTAGGCGAAACCGAAAAAGCCAAAAAACACCTCGAAATCGCTATGCGCACCGGTTCCCGCGACCCGGAACTGGCGGCACTTAACAATTAGTTTACTTAAAAGCCCGAACTTTCATTTTCATAAACAATCCCGATCATGCGAATCATAACCCTACTCTTTTTTCTGCTGGTATCCGCTGCGGTTTGGGGCGGAAATATCCGGGGAATTGTGCTTGATGCCGAAACCAATCAGCCGCTAGAAGGCGCTCAGATTTACCTGAACAATACACGACAGGGAGCTGTCACGAGCCATTTGGGGAAATTCTCCTTCGAAGATATTCCCGCAGGAGAGGTCAGTTTTACGATCCGTTATATTTCCTACGAAACCAAAACCCTGGCCGTAACCATTCCCTCTTCCGGAACGGTCGAAATCAACACCCGCCTTACGCCGGGCGAAATACAACTCGATGAAGTTGTCATCGCCGCCACTACCGGCCCTGCCCAGATGCTTCGCAATATTCCGGCACTCGACATCCGTCTGCGGCCCGTGCGTTCTTCACAGGATATTCTCCAGATGGTGCCCGGCTTGTTTATTGCCCAACATGCCGGGGGAGGCAAAGCCGAACAAATTTTCCTTCGCGGATTTGACATTGACCACGGAACCGACATCAGTCTTTCTGTGGACGGAATGCCGGTGAATATGGTCTCCCATGCCCATGGGCAGGGTTATGCAGATCTGCATTTTCTGATACCGGAAGTGGTAGAAGATGTACATTTTCAGAAAGGCGTTTACGATGCAGCCACCGGTAATTTCGCCACTGCTGGACAGGTAGCTTTTCACACCGAAGATTTTCTTCGCGAAAGTCAGGTAAAACTCGAAGCCGGTCAGTATGGACTTACTCGGCTGATGAGCAAAGTAAAACTGCTCAGTCAGGACAATCGCCAAATGTATGCTGCGGGCGAATGGATGATTCAGGACGGCTATTTTGAAAGTTCGCAGAATTTTCATCGCAGCAACGTCCTGCTTAAATATACCGAAAAAATCGCCGACAACCAGTCTTTGACTGTTTCTGCTGCTCATTTCCGCAGCCGGTGGGACGCCAGCGGGCAGATTCCCTCAAGGGCAATTGAGGCGGGAACCATTACCCGTTGGGGTGCGATTGATAATACCGAAGGCGGAGAGACCTCCCGCTCTCATATCAATGTGCAATTTGTTTCTGAAAATGCCTCCGGCGCACATTTTCGGCAGCAGCTATACTGGATCAAATACAATTTTGAGTTGTACAGCAATTTTACCTTTTTTCTCGAAGATCCCCTAAATGGCGACCAGATACGCCAGCGAGAAAACCGCGAAATCCTCGGTTATCAGTCCAGTTATGACCAAACGATGACATTGGGAAATATGCCCTTTCGCTTTGAAAGCGGCGTGGGCATACGCGCAGACCAGATTCGGGATAACGAACTTTCCCATACCCTTAACCGCCGGGAAGTGCTCGATTCGTTGGTCTATGGAGACATAGATGAAGTAAACATGTTTGGATTTGTCCGTGCAAACCTCGAATTACACCCCCAACTCAACCTGGAACTGGGGGCACGTTACGACCAGTTTCGATTTGTATATGCTAATGCCCTTACCCCTACTTACAACCGAAATGGTCAGTCAAAAGGCATTCTGAGTGGCAAGATGAACCTGACCTGGTCTCCGGCCGAAACCTGGCAATTTTACCTTCGCACCGGCACGGGATTTCACAGCAACGATACCCGCGTGATTTTGGGGGCAGATTCCCGCGAGATTTTGCCGAGAGCGATAGGAACTGACCTCGGTTTTTTTGTCAAACCCTTGCCCAAAATGATCATTCAGGCCGCAATATGGGGGTTGTATCTGGAGCAGGAATTTGTATATGTGGGAGATGCAGGGATTGTGGAGCCTTCGGGCAAAACCCAGCGGTCGGGAGTGGACATTACCCTTCGGTATCAGTTGATGAAACGATTGTACGGCGATGTGGACGTAAATTTTACCCGTCCGAAAGCATTGGAAGTAGCTGAAAATGAAGCCTATATTCCCCTTGCACCCGTATTCAGCAGTACCGGAGGATTGTCTTGGCAGGGCGTAAAAGGCCTGAGCGCAAGTCTGCGGTATCGCTGGTTGGGAGATCGCAGCGCCAATGAAGACTACAGCCTTACGGCTTCGGGATATTTTCTGCTCGATGCGCAGATCGGGTATCGCCTCGGGCCGTGGGAACTCAGTGTGCAGGCGGAGAATCTCCTCGACGCCGAATGGCGTGAGGCACAATTTGAAACCGAGTCAAGGTTGCGGGAAGAAAATGAGTCCGTCAGTGAAATTCATTTTACCCCCGGAAGCCCGCGGTTTTTACGCACAAGCCTCAGTTTTTTCTTTTGATAGGTTGATGACGCGAAACGCCGGGCGGAAAGTCCGGCGTTTTTTTATGCCGATTTTTTCCGCATCCAGCCGGTCATCCAGCGGAAAATCCTTTTTTCTTTTTCGTAGAAGTAGCTGAACTTTCCGAAAATAAAAGCATATATCAGAAGCAAAACCTGATAAATCGGAGTAATAACAACGATATAAGTGAAGACATACCAAAAATTGCAACACTCAAGGCCAAAAAGCGGCATCAAATAACGGGGGATAATCGCTGCGGTAGAACCGGTAACAGCAAAAACAATCAGAATAACGGTATAATCCCAGGCTTTTTTGAGCTTTTCTTTATCCATACGGGTTTGTAAGCGCCTGCAATATCGGGAAGTTTTGTGAACAAAACCATATATCACTTTGGGAGAAAAGTTGTACTTTTACTAAAAATCACCGAGATGAATTTTTGATCGAATAACAGAAAGAAAATGCCTAAACTATATGAATACCTCGGAATTGTGATTTTTTTCTATTCTAATGAACATGAACCTATTCATGTTCATGCTAGAAAAGGGGAATACGAAAGTAAAGCAGAAATAATAGTAAAAGCTGGAAATATTGAGGAAATTATTATTACAGAGGTTAAAGGTAAAGAACCATTGAAAGGAAATGAATTAAGGAATTTGAAAACTTTTTTACAATATTATGCAGATTCGATTGTGAGCAAGTGGGTGGATTACTTCGTATATCATAAAGAAGTTGATTTCGAAAAGATTACTCAAAAGTTATAACAGATGAAAATTACAGAACGATATAGCAAAAAGCCTTTGCAAAAAGCTCTTTATATTAAGGAAGCTCGTTATATTGGAGATTTTGCTATCCGATTGACTTTTTCAGATGGGCACAGGAATCTCGTTGATTTTAAACCCTTCCTTGAAAGTACGCGGCATCCCGCTATTCAAAAATATTTCGAAGAGTCTCTTTTTAAAAATTTCCAGATACAGCAAGGGAATTTAGACTGGAATGATTTTGACCTATGCTTTCCGCTAGAAGATCTTTACAAAAACTCTTTGTCGAAAGAAATAGAAAAACCCCACAAAATTATCTAGAAAAACCCTCCGTTTTTCCCGAAAATTAAAACTTCTCTGACAGCTTTTCCGGAATCAGAAACCTTTTGGGTTTTCCCGGCACAGCAACTGTTTCGGGAGAATGAGTAAACACACTTCCCGGAGCCAGAAAAATCGTGCCCCGGACATCGAGGTTGGAGTATTTGATCTGGTGAAATATGGCGTGGTTGCGGAAGTCATTTCCGGCTTTACAGGTACCGTAGTTGTCAAATCTTCCCTGGTTTTCAAGGTCGGAAAGCGTAATAAAATATGCCGATTTGGAATTGTGGGTAAAGGCTCCTTTGAAAGCATGGAAAGTAAACAAATGTATCCGGGCGGCGATGCGGTTATGTACCCGGCCATAATTTTTAATATCTTTTACCAATACTTCCCCTGCATTGTCAAGTGTACCGGTTTCTGCGATAACAAAACCATTTTCCCCGGAAATAACCGTTACCCCCAGCCCGACTTCCACCACTCCTTTCACTTCAATATCAAACCCCACAAAATTTACGTCCTCCATTAATAAGACCTGGTCTCCTACTTTGATTTTTGTTCCGGGGTAAGCAGGCAGCCAGTTGGCAGGATTTTCATACAAATGATCCTCAACGGCTTGGAAAAAGTAGTCCGTACCGAAACCATAAGTATATAAAATACAGCCTAAAAACGTTAGTATAACGCTTCTTTTCATAGATAGTTTTGGGGTCAACTATGCAGATAACGCAAACTTATACAATATATTTCACTTAAAACAACGTATGTAATATTTTGTTTGGAAAACATTTTTATTTCTGTAAAACGCATTAAAAACAAATCTTTTGCGGCTCTTCGCAGCAAGATTTCTGCGAATTGCTTAGTTTTGTCTCTTATGCGAATTATTTTTATGGGAACCCCGGAGTTTGCGGTGCCGTCGCTTGACCGTCTGGTCAAGGCGGGGTATGACATCCCTTATGTCGTTACCGTACCCGACAAACCCGCCGGTCGCGGCCAACAGCTTCGGCCTTCGCCGATAAAGATCTATGCCGAAGCAAATCAAATCCCGGTATTACAACCGGAAAAACTCCGCGACGCATCCTTTGTGGCTACGCTTGAAGCGATAAAACCCGACCTGATGGTCGTGGTGGCTTTTCGTATGTTGCCAGAGGTGATCTGGAAAATGCCCCGTCTGGGTACATTTAATCTTCATTCCTCTCTTTTACCTCAGTATCGGGGAGCCGCACCGATCAATTGGGCCGTCATAAACGGCGAAAAAAATTCGGGTGTCACCACTTTTCTCATTGACGAAAAAATAGATACCGGCAATATCCTGCTTCAGCACAAAACCGATATTCCCGACGAATGGACTGCCGGCGAACTTCACGACTGCCTGATGGAAACAGGAGCAGACCTTGTCCTCGACACTGTCAGGGGATTGGAAAGCGGTTCCCTCCACGCTGTGCCACAAATACATTCCCTGGCCGTACATCACGCGCCCAAAATCTTCAAAGAAGATTGTAAAATCAACTGGGGCCAGCCCGCGCAAAAGGTACGAAACCTCATCCGGGGGCTTTCCCCCTACCCTGCCGCATGGACTACCCTTCAGGGCAAACAACTGAAAATATTTTTTGCTCGGCTGACCGGTCAGTTTACTGACCAGCCTCCCGGTACTATTTCTTCCGATAAAAAAACCTTACTTTTTGCCTGCCAGGATCAATGGCTCGAAATCACGGATCTTCAACTGGAAGGCAAAAAACGTATGAAAACCGAAGATTTCCTCCGTGGGTTTCAACTCTAAATTTTTTCCATGACCAGTTTTCAAAGTAATCATTACCCCAAATCCCGAAACGGTGTTGCGGTTCTTCAGGAATACGCTATGCAGTATTATGGGGCACTTAACCTCATCCTGATGCTGGCGGTGATTGTAAAAGTCTATGCCGGAGGATACGGGCAATCGGTCTTATGGCTGGCTGTCATCGGCGAAGTTGCGGCTCTGGGGCTGGGAAATTTACTGGCTTATGGAAAACTGCGCCGCACCATTGCGGAAATCTTTTTTGTCAACGACCATTTTTCAATGATTTCGGTATATGAAATCCTTTTTAAGGGCGAAAACAACGCATTTCCCCTGATCTATGCCAACCCCGATATGCTAAATGAAGATACCGTCTCTATTCATTTTAATGACCAGATTTTAACCCTGTACCGCAAAGACTGGGAAGAATTTGATCTGATACGCGACTATCTTTTTTCAAGGCAGTATTGAGGTCATAGTAATGTTAGCCCCTAAATCAAAGTTGTTTCCCTAAGACTATACCTCTATCGTCAACTTAAGTTGTCCCCCTAACCCTCGTTGAATAATTTTCATTAAAGTAGAAAGGCGGATATCACTGGCATCATTCTCTATCCTTGATATATAAGACTTGTTGGTCCCACACTTTTGCGCAAGCTCTTCCTGAGTCATCCCTAGTTTTATACGAGCTTCTTCAAGAAGAACCCCCAACCGAAATGCTTCAAATTCCTGTTCCCATTTTTCTCGTTTTTCACTTCCCCTTTTCCCGTATTTATCCTCAAGGATTTCGCTAAGGGTTGTAATATTTTTATTAGGTATTTTTTTCATATTTCTATTACCAAACTCCTTTCAATTCCGTGGCTTTGCCCCCCGTGAAAACTGCCTCTCCGCCTTCGGAATAGAGATTCATCTGGGTAAAAGGCTCGCTCGGGAAAAATATCTCGGTCATCACCACGAGGCCCTCCTGAGCAAATAACTCCACAGAGGCGACATCTACCAGGAGATGCAGGGAAAGTGTCGTGGTTTCTCCGCTATGGGGTGCGTAGTGGATTCCTGCAAATTCTTCCGAAAAATCATTTCTCCCTGACTGTCTTCGGTCAATATAAAAACGATTGCCGGCTTTTTCATAGCCAATCCTCACCTTCTCGCCTTTGCCATTGGTAAGTTCAACACCAAACTCTGTGGCGGTAGTTCCCTTTGTATCAAAAGATAAAACCAATTCTGCCAGGTTGCCGGAGTCTTTGGTTATGGGCATGGCTCCGGAAATTGTTTGTGGGGGAATGTTTTTTTCTTCACCTCTAATCAGTCCGAGTTCTGCGACGGGTTCGGTTTTGATACGCACGCCCGCTTCAGTGGAGACGAGTTGCAGGGTGCGGGGAATGGTCATGGCGCTGCGCCAGGGATCGGTGGGCACGCGGTTGGCGTAGAGCCAGTTGCTCATCCAGCCGATAAACAATCGCCTTCCGTCGGAAGCCGGGACATCGGACCAGGTGACACCGGCGTAGTTGTCGGTGCCGTAGTCCAGCCAGAGGGAAACATCGCCGGGATTGTCACTGATAAAGGTTTTCCCGTCAAAATCTCCCACAAAATACTGAGTAGCCGAACCCTTGTTAGGGCCACCGGGATTAATACTGAGGAGCATTACCCATTTTTTATTTTCGGGATTGCCGTCTATGGCGAGTTCAAACAAATCCGGGCATTCCCATACACCCCCGTGGCCGCCGTAAGTTTCGCCAAATTCGCCGGTGAGTACCCAGTCAATGAGGTTGGGAGAATTGTATATCTGCACCCTGTCGCCCCGTGCAAAAATCATGACCCAATGCTGATCTTTTTCATACCAAAACACCTTCGGGTCGCGGAAGTCTTTCAGCCCGGGATTGGGTACGACGGGGTTTCCTTTGTATTTGGTCCAGGTGCGGCCTTTGTCGAGGCTGTAAGCGATGCCCTGGTATTGGTAGTCATTCCGACCGGCTTTTTCTCCCTCCGGATCGTGATAGGTGAAAATGGCAATCAGGGGACTTTGGCCTTCGGGGGCCAGACCGCTGGTGTTTTTATGATCCACAACTGCACTTCCGGAAAAAATATAGCCCATGCTGTCGGGGTAAAGGGCTATGGGTAAATGGTCCCAATGGATAAGGTCTGTGCTCACTGCATGTCCCCAATGCATAGGACCCCAGACTACATCATCGGGATAGTATTGGTAAAAAAGGTGGTATTCACCTTCATAAAAAAACATGCCGTTAGGATCGTTCATCCATTTGGCGGGGGGGGAAAAATGAAAGCGGGGGCGGTGCGCTTCCTGATAATATCCTTCCGTAATCGTTTGCGCCTGACTTTTTTCCATGTTTGCAGATTTTTTTCCGCATCCGAGGAAAGGCAGAAGGGCTAAAATTATGAAAATCCGGTTAACGGGTGACATTTGAGGCATAATATTTTAATCTTTCTTATAAATTTTGATTTGACGCACTCCTTCGGGGGTAGTACAGGTGCATATATAGATTCCGGGTAAATGATTTTCGGCTGACCATAAGGTTTCCTGTATGCCTGCCTGACTTTCGGTTTTCTCCCATTGGGCAATCGTCCGACCTGTCAGGTCAGCTATGCGGATATTTACCGGCATAGGGTTGGTAAGGAAATAATAAATGCTCACTTCGTCCAAAAATGGATTAGGCACGACCGTCAATTCTGCATTTTGGAGATTTTCGGGATTTACCTTTTCTCCTTCGTTCAGGATATGGGTTCGGCCTACGGTAAGATTTTCGTATGTCTGACGAATTCCTCCGGGCCAGAATACAACCACGGAATCCACAAAATCAGCCTCGCCGAGTCCAAAGTGCAAAATCAGGCTATTTTGGCTTACATATCCTGAACCGGAATTTATTTCATCCACCCAATGATTTTCGTCCGAATATACTTCCACCCTTGCACCGATTGCAAGTGCGTTGGAGATGGTACCCCGAAGGAGAAATTTTACCCAGTGGTAATCATTGATATTTTCATTGTGGAAAAGCTGATTGCCTGTGGCATCATTGCTATTGGTAATAAATATGTCTACCCGGCCGTCAACATCGTAGTCGAGGGACACCGCACCAAAGCTATTAGCATTACTGGCCAGTACGGTTCCTTCTCCGCGATCAAGAAAGGTAAGATCCTGCTGATTGTGATAAAATACATTGGGATACGGAGGAGTATTTGCCACATAAATATCCAGCCAGCCGTCGTTGTCGGCATCAAAAAAGAAAGTTCCCCAACCCATTCCATAGTCTCCCACACCCGCTGTGCGGGTAATGTCGGTAAATGTGCCATCGGCATTGTTGAGGAGAAGGACATTGCTGTAAAGGTTGGTGATATAAAGATCGAGCCAGCCATCGTTGTTGATGTCTCCGGCATCGGCCCCCATTCCAAAGGCTTTGACATCGGCATTGGCGGCTTCTGCCACATTTGTAAAGGTCAGGTCGCCGTTGTTGCGGTAGAGGATATTAGCCTGATAACCATCATGCACGAGATAAATATCCTGGTCATGGTCGTTGTCATAATCAAAGAAAATTCCACCCATCGCTATCAGCGTATCGGTAGCGCCGGAAGCCAGAGTAATGTCTTCGAAAGTAAGATCGCCCTGGTTGTGGTAGAGGGTATTCTGATCATTCATACGGGCCACATAAATGTCGAGAAACCCGTCATTGTCCACATCTGCGAGCAGTACCGCCATAGCATTTCCAGTGGCAGAGGTGAGGGTGTGAGCAGCGGCAGAAATATCCTGAAAAGTGCCATCCTGGCGGTTGTAGTAAATTTTATCGCGTGTTCCGGCATTATTTCCCAGAAAAAGATCGGGCCAGCCATCGTTGTCAAAATCTCCCCAGGCCGCGACGCGGCTTTCTCCGGCAAAATTCAGTCCTGCTTCCCGTGCGACCTCCGAGAAAGTACCATCGCCCCTATTGCGATAAAGAAGGTTTTCGTCTTTTGTGCGGGCGATAAAGATATCTTCCCAGCCGTCTTTATCATAGTCTGCCACAGCTACCCCGTAGTTAGAGCCTTTGTCGTCTATCCCGGCAGTTGCAGAGACATCGGAAAATTGATTTTGGGCACTGAGTATAACGACGGGAAACAACCCGAATAGTAGTAGCTTTTTCATATATCACCTTTGAATGATCAATTTACCGGTACGGACTTCATCATTGTCTATTTTCAGCACGGAAATATACACTTGTGGTGGAACTTTTTCACCATTATCACCACAACCATCCCACAACCAAACCTGTTTGCCAGGCACTTTGATTTCCTCCGGAAAAGTTTTGACGGCAACTCCATGTAAATCAAGTATTTCTAAGCGAGTACTTGCTTTATTTTTGAAATCACAACTGATTTCCATTGTACCGGAGGACGGGTTGGGAGCAATTTGTAAGCGTAAACCTTCTGGTGATATCATCTCATCTGCTAGACCGACGGTTGGGTGATTCATATCTCGCATTTCCCAAATGTCCACATTTGAAAAAGTAGCTGAACCACCAGAAACATATAAATCCACCTCTTGGCTCAAACTGTCTTCAGGGTATATCCGGGAAGCAAAAGCTGCTTTTTCGTTCACAAATACTTCGACTACAGATCCATCCAAAAATATGTGTAAATCAAAAGGCTGTCCAGAAGGCAAGGCATAATTCACAGATACCGGATCACGAGGTACAGTATTATTAGTGCTGGATATAGACCGGTCTATCGTCAGAAACTGAAAAAAGCTATTGTATGCAATCACTGTTTGCTCTGTACCGGAAGGGTTCCGAGCAATGACAATTCCCATTTCCATTGAATTATTGGGATTGATCGTCGCTTTTATTTCCAGTTGGTGCCCAGAAACTACGCCAAGATTGTTTGTCTGTCCGGAATTGATCGCCAGATCGGAATAGTGGTAATGTTTTCCCCGAAGCAAACTTAATTCCGGCAGGGGTGCCTGCTCAAGGGTCTGTCCGTCAGGGCTGAGATTCCATACACGAGGAAGGCTGTAAAGATTGGCCCATCCGTTTTCAAATTGTTCGGCGGGAGGAAGTTGATCGGGAATAATACCAATAGCGATAACCCTGCCCAACGAATCAGTAGTCACACTCGGAGAGAGGAAATGGCTCATCAACTCGAGTTTTTTAGGCGAGATATAATCGGGAGTGAATTTTTCGTTCTGAAAAGTTCCTGTCCAGTATAAGGCATCTGCGGGTTTGTTTGGCGGTTCGGGAACCTTATTTACCAAAAACAAATATTTGCTTCCAAACTTCTGAACCACAGGCATTTCCCAAAAAATACCTGCATTATCTATAGATGGCTGTCCAATCAAAAAAGGTCGAATATAGGTCCAGTTGTACAAATCTGTAGACCGGTACAAAAAGGCAGTACCGCCTGAAACCGAACTTACAAGCCCTGACCCAATCACCATATACCAGTTATTGCCCTCTTTCCAGAGATAAGGATCGCGAAAGTCCATCGTCACGTAAGGCGGCGGCGTACCAGAAATTATAGGGTTTCCTGGATTTTTTTGCCAGAGCGTAAGGTCATTATTGCCTGTGGCAATACACATACTGGCTTTGGCACCATCAACGCCTGTGTATATAGCGACGGGATTTCCATTATTGTCTATCACACAATCCCCTGACCAGATTCCAAACTGATCATATCCCGGCTGCGGCCATATTACCGGAGATTCTTCTTTCCATGAGATCAGATTGGTACTTGACTGGTGGCCCCAGTTTATTTGCGACCAATAAGGACCGTTTGCATTTTTTTGATAGAAAATATGATATTTCCCATTGTGTTTTACGAGGCCGTGCGGCTCATTTGTCCAAGCAGCCGAAGGAATAGCGTGATAACGAGGTCGGTGAAAATCACCAACAAAACGTGATGAAGGAATAGAAAGATCGGGTTGTGTTGCGGGAGATTGTGCCTGAAAATCTGCAAGAATGTCTGTGCCCGGCAATGCCTCATGGAGAAGAACGACTTCATCCAATAGCCCGTTTATGATATTAGTAGTAAAAATTCCCACTTTTTCATCCAGACTGTGCCGTCCCAAATACACAAGACTGTTTGCCGGCCAGTTGACAAGTCCCTGAGTAAGACCCTGATCGAGAATTCCAACCCCATTTACATAAACTTTTACCCTTGCAGTGGGTGTATGAACAGTAACCGCAAGATGTATCCATTCAGATTTTTCGACTGGAAGTATAGCGGTAAAATTGTTTTTAAATCCATTTATATTAACTGCACCTGTAATGTTTCCATATTTTGTTACCCCAACAAAAAAACCTTTCCCTTCCAGAGGATCAAACGCAGAAAATAAAGCCGCAGTGTTGACAGGATAGGATTCAAGCGCAAACCATAGAGAGATTGTAAATTCATTTTCGGGAAAAACCATAGTATGATTCCCTTCCACCCATGATGCGTATCCATTCAGACGAATACTGGTTCCCGATACACCCGACATCCATTCGGGAGAAAAATGAGAATTGTAGAGGTAGCTTTCCCCGGATACGGCTTCTGTTATCTGTATGCCAGCAGCCTCATTCATTGACCAGTAAGCAACCGTATCGGGTTGCGCATGTACCTGAAAGCCGGCCATTCCAGCCAATGCAATAAGGATCGTGTAAAATCTTAGATATATCATGGGGTTTTCACTAAAAAGAATCCGGACCAGCAGGCATCTGCTGCCGGTCCGGGAAATCAACCAATTACCTTTGTAATATAATTTTTCCGTTGACAATCTGGTTGCCAGCTTTAATCTGGTAAAAATACATACCCGAATCAAAGCGGTTAGCCTGCCATTTTATCACCTGGGTTCCGGCGGAAGTTAATTGTCCAGAAACGAGAACATCTACTTTGCGTCCGCTGATATCCAAAATCTGAATAGAAACGGGCATCGTTTTATCCAAAGTAAAGCGAATATTCACTTCGTCTTTGAAGGGGTTGGGGAATGCCTGCACACCTAGCACATTTTCTTCCAGCTCATAGATACCTACACTACCGGAAGTTTTTAGATAGTTGAGGATGTTGAAAGTTAATGTTTGGAGATCGGCACTATCTGCGTTCACGCCATCGGGAATGTACCAGTCAAATGCACCTGCACCAACAGCAATCGCGCTTCCTTCGCCTGCTGCACCTTCATATTCGGCCAGGGAAACCAGAATGTCAAAATTGGAGTCCCACTCCGGACCTGCAAGATGCGTACCGTGGAAACGATCGGGTACCGGGATAGTGGCATAATTGGGATCGTTGGGGTTGATCACCCACCATGAAAGCGGGTTTTCGCGGGTCCCGGTTGTAAACAGGGTAAAAAATACAGGATTGAGGTTGGCAAAGGCCGGGTGGTTGAGCTTATCCGTTTTGATTCTGAATCCCCAATGATCGGGATTACTGGCTACGGGGGCAAGCGTAACTTGCATCCCCTGATTATTAGGCTCAAGCCCGAGGTTGACCACGTATTGGGTCGCGGTACCCGAAAGAAGGATACCTCCGCCTGACTCTTCTCTGAATCTACGAAGAATACGGCTTACATTTTCATTATCTGCCAAGATAGGCAATGTCTCAAATGATTCATAATGCCACCATGCTGCTCTGAAATTGGCAAGAAGGGTTGTGGAGTCAAGTATGACGTCCTGAAAACTGTAATATACAACAGCAGTATCGCCAAATTCTCTTTTCGCCCATTCATATCCTTTTCTGGCATTAGGCTCTATTTGAGTAAGAGTGGCGGCTGTTCCCAGTACGGCGATTTTGCCAGGATTCAATACAACTTCTACAATTGCATCAAAAACTACTCCTCCGACACTTGAGATCGTATCGGTTTTTAGATTCAAAAATTCGGAGGAAGGAATTTCTACTGTAAAATCGGTAATATCCACATCATAGTCGGTAGCGGTACCGGAAAGCGTCAGAGAAGCGTGTGTATCATCTACCCGTGATACTGCGGCAGAAATACCACCCGGCAGATTTTTAATGACCCAGCTTCCCTGTGTAAGCGGATTGGTGAAAATGGCATTGGTAACGGTTACGTCCAGAACTTTTCCAGCTTCATCACCTTCCTGGATCGGCCCGCCGGCATGAGAGACTACGAGTGTTTGCTGATCATTTACCGTGAAGAGATATTCCAGCATATTGCGGGTAAACTGCTCCAGATTTGCCTGGTCGCTGGCGCCATTGTTTGCTGTGGGCAACCACTGATACCCAGGAGCTGAAGCAGCGACCACGCCACCGTTACCGATAAGGATTTCACCTACTGCCGGAAGGTCAGTGCCCCCAAACCATGGCATTGTACCGAAACCTGTACCCGGAAATGAACCTCCTGTCCACCAACTGATAGCTTCATGGCCGGCAACAGAGTCTGAAATGGTACGGAAACCGCTCCAGTTGGGATCAGCCCAGTCGGTTGTAGCAGGAATGTTGGCAAATACCGGGTGGTTTTCAAATCCCGCAAATGGCTTAATACCCCATGCAGCATCCGGGCCTGCAGGGTCATTGTCAATGATCTGGTTGGGGGCTACTATTGAAGTGTCCATATTGTTGGCATAAGCAGTCGCGAAACCAGAGAGAAGCATACCGCCACCGTTGGAAACAAAGTTTTTCAATGAGTCAGCAACGGCTAATGCCTCCGTCGGAATAGTTGAAACATCTTCCAGGTGGTACCAGACAACTTCCGTACTTGCAGGTAACCCATCGGCCTGAATATCTGCAAAACTACGATAGCTGATGTTAAACCCATAAGCACCCTGTGCCCAGGAGTAAGCATTTTTTTCGCTTTGTGGAAGATCGCTGAGACTGTTTGCACTACCGAGCATAACAAGAGACGGCTCAGGCTGAAGATAAGTAAGAATATTCTCTGTAAATTTTTCGAGATTGGTTTGCTCATTGGCACCGTTGTTAGCAGTTGGCAACCACTGGTATCCGGGCGCACTGGTAATCATGATATTTCCTTTGCCTTTAGGAATCTCGCCTGTCACCGGTAGGTCTGTACCGCCAAACCATGGCATTGTACCGAAACCTGTACCCGGAAATGAACCTCCTGTCCACCAGCGAACGGCTTCATGACCGGCAACGGAATCTGAAATAGTACGGAAACCACTCCAGTTGGGATCAGCCCAGTCGGTTGTAGCAGGAATACCGGCAAATATTGGGTGGTTTTCAAATCCCGCAAATGGTTTAATACCCCATGCGGCATCAGGTCCTGCTGGATTGTTATTTATAGTCTGGCTAGGAGCAACCGTAGTTGCGTTTACATCTACGACGTAGCCTGTTGCAAAGGAAGAGAGAAACATGCCCCCGCCATTATCAATAAAAGCTTCAATAGCAGCCGCAGCCAGGCCGGCATCAGAAGGGATGTTGGCATCATCTTCAAGGTGAAACCATGCTACTTTTACGGAAGCAGGAAGACCATTCGCTGCCACATCACTGAAAGACTGGTAAACGGCATCTTTACCATAATGGCTAAGTGCCCAACTATAGGCATTTTTTTCACTTGTTGAAAGGCCACTGGTATCTGAAGGCGCACCAATAAGGATAATGGAAGGATTGGGAATCAGGTAGTTGAGCATGTTTGCAGTAAACTGCTCTAGATTTGCCTGTTCGTTGGCACCGTTGATAGCAGCTGAAATCCAGTTATATCCAGGAGCAGTTGCTACCATCACATTACCTTGTCCTTTGGGAATTTCGCCAACAACCGGGAGATCTATTCCGCCAAACCATGGCATGGTTCCCAAACCTGTACCGGGGAATGAACCTCCTGTCCACCAACGTATAGCCTCGCGACCTGCAACGCTGTCTGAGATCGTCCGGAATCCACTCCAGTTAGGATCAGCCCAGTCGGTGTTAGCGGTAAGACCGGCAAATACAGGGTGGTTTTCAAAACCGGGAAAAGGTTTGATACCCCATGCTGCATCAGGGCCGGCAGGATCGTTATTGATGGTCTGATCAGGAGATACGCCAGTGGCGTTGATGGCCACAGCGTATTCTGTTGCAAATCCGGAAACAAGCAATCCACCACCATTGGAGACAAAAGCCTCGATTGCTGAAGTAGCAAATGCTGCATCAGCGGGCAGAATCGGATCGTCTTCAAAGTGAAACCAGATCGCCTGGCAGTCGGCGGGTAATCCGCTACTGCCGATATTGGCAAAACTGATATAGGCGGCGTCAGCGCCAAAGTGGGACAATGCCCAGCCATAAGCGTTTTTTTCTGCCAGTGGCAGACCGCTGGTGTCTGCGGCAGCACCGACCAGGCATACCTTCTGGGCAAAGACATTGCCTGCGAAAATCGTGAGTATCGCGGTGATGATACTCAGACGGGTAATTAATCTGATCATAATTAGGAGTTTTGTGAGATAGTTTTGATTAGAGCGTAAAAAGGTTGATTATTTAGTATCCCGAGTTTTGAACCAACGCAGGATTCAGATCCAATTCCGAAACAGGCAAAGGCATAACTTCGTGAACTCCGTCATCAAACCGGCGCCCCAGGGCGCGGATGGTTTCGCCCGCTATGCCCCAACGCACCAGATCAAAAAACCGATGCCCTTCAAGCCCAAGTTCCCACTTTCGTTCATCTCGAATCGCCTGCCGGGCTTCGGCCTGTGAAAGCCCTGTCAATTCCGGCATTCCTACACTGGGGCGCTGGCGTATAGTATTCACCATCGCAAGGGCTTCATCTGTCTGCCCTGACTCGTTTAGCGCCTCTGCATACAACAACAGAAAATCTGAGTATCGCATCAGCTTGTAGTTCAGGTCAGAATCGTATTGTTTGCCGTTGGAAAATCCTTCGATATATTTTACCGATGCATAAAAGGTGGGGCTGATAATACTAAACTGGGTCGTAAACGCTTTGCGAGGATCATCAGACCCATCTGACCGAAGCCCGAAAGTATTTACGTAGGCAGAAAACGGGGCAGTATATCCACGGGGATTGGGCGTACCCTCAAATCCTTCGAGGTCATTGTGTGCATTTCCTTCCCCTGAGTCTGTTCCTGATTTACACTGGATCTCAAAAATGCTTTCGATTCCATTTTCATGCGCAACGGAAAAATTGTCCATATAGTCATCAAAAAGGCCATATTCGCCAGAATTGACTACCTGCTGTCCCAGTAGAATAGCATCTTCCCAGCGTTTTTCATACACATACAGCTTGGTAAGATATGCCATCGCTGCTCCTTTGGTGACACGGCCCATATCGGCACTGGTGTATCCGGTTTTTAGTGGAAGACCTCCAATCGCATCTGTAAAATCCTGAATCATCTGAGATACGACCACACTTTTGGGATCACGCGCAACCCTAGATTCATCGGCCTTAAGTGTCTGGGTGACCAAAGGCACATCGCCAAAAGTACGGGTAAGGTCAAAAAAATAAAATGCACGGAGAAATTTAGCCTCTGCGATCATGCGGGTTTTCAAGGCTGCATCCATTTCCACACCGTCTATTTTTTCCAGGAAAAGATTGCATCTGTATATACCAGCATAACATTCACGCCAAATCACACTTACCAGTTTTTCAGAACCATCCTGTGCATTTTTCTCATATGGATTCCATCGGTCGGAGGTTCGGCCAACTCTTGCAAGGTCACCACAATAAATACCGACTGCATCCACCCCTAACCCATAAAGGCGGTCGAGTTGTGAACTGAGATTGTCATAGCAAGCATTGAGCGCAATGGTTGCTTGTTTTTCGTTCTGGTAATAGGCGTTTACAGAAACTACGTCCGGTGGGAATGTTTCCAGGAAATCTTTGCATGAAACAGCCGTAAGCACAGCAAAAATCAGCAGGATATTAATTGTATTTTTCATCATTCTTTTTTTAAAGATCGAGGTTCAGGCCAGTCAACATTGTTTTCGCCATAGGATAATCCCACCCAAAAGAATCACTTCCTTCCATCGGGATTTCCGGATCAAAGCCGCTATAGTGGGTGAAGGTGAGGATATCGGTAGCTCCTACGTACACACGGAGTCTTGCTATCCCTATTTTTTTGCTAAAATCGGCAGGTAGGGTAAATCCTATTTGAATATTTTTCAGTCTCAGGTAGGAAGCGTCT
Source organism: Bacteroidia bacterium (assembly GCA_033764335.1). GTDB lineage: Bacteria > Bacteroidota > Bacteroidia > J057 > J057 > JAGQVA01. The sequence continues at coordinate 46,040 of JANRJC010000052.1, forward strand.
TCTACAAAGAAGTCGCTGTTTCTGTTATTGTCGTTAGGGCTACCTCCATAATATACCCGAGGCATGGTATTGCTTGTACCGGGGCCATGCCATCTGTCCATTCTTTCTGCTACGAGGTTTTCTGCGAAATCCAAAAAGCTCCTGCCGCCGCCAAAGTTGGCATTAGCCAGCATAATGCTGTGCCCAAATGCGCCCTGAAGTAATCCCGTAACGTCAAATCCTTTGATGTTTATGCCCAGATTGTAACCGAGGGTATATTTCGGGATAGTCTGCCCAAGTGTTGTGCGGTCAAATGCATCAATTTTTCCGTCGGGTGTTCCCTGCGGACCGCTAACATCCACAAATATCAGGTCACCGGGTTCTGCGCCTTCCACATGTGGTTTAACATCCACTTCTTCAGGTGTCTGAAATATACCATCCGTTTTGTAACCGTAAATGGTGCGAAGCGGATATCCGGCCCGATACAGGTTAGATGTACCATCTCTACCGGTAGTCCAGGAAATTCCTCCGAAATCAATAACTTCGTTTTTGAGAAATGCGATATTAAACCCTGTCCGAAAATTTAATGCACCAATTTTATCGGCATAGGCAATTTCGAGTTCCAATCCCTTATTCTGCACCTGACCTACATTCTGACGAGAAGCATTAGAAGCTCCTGTAGTTGCAGGAACCGGTACATATAGCAGAATATCATAGGTGTTTTTCAGATACACATCTGTTTTCACCGTCAGTTTTTCAGAAAGAAAACCGAGGTCAATGCCAATATTATACTGCTCGGTTGTTTCCCAGCGAATATCCTCATTGGCAAGCGCCAGGGGTGCTCCTCCCAGTGCCAGATTCTGGCCATTGCCAAATACATAGTTTAAACCAAAATTGACGATGGAGTGATACTCATAGTCTCCAATTGCCGAGTTGCCCAGCAATCCCCAGCTTCCACGAAATTTGGCGGAATTGAGTACCGGCTGAAGGGACTGCATAAACTTTTCTTCAGAAACCACCCAAGAAAGGCCTACTGAGGGAAATGTGCCCCAGCGATTGTCTTTTGAAAAGCGGGAGGATCCGTCTCTGCGCAAAGTTGCGGAGAGAAAATACCGGTCTTTGAATGTATAATCGAATCTTCCGAAGTAGGAAAACATTTTATACTCGGTCCAGGAACCCTGAATTTCAAGATTAGTGGTGACAGACCCAATTGTACTGATCAGGTCGGAAGGAAATCCAAATCCTTTAGCCAGAAACCAGTTGTTGCGGTGATGACGCGCCCAGCTACCTGCCAAAACATCAATCCGATGATTTTTGCCCAGTACACGCTTATAGGTTAGGTAATTATCCCAATCCCAAGTCAAATCTTTAAAATCTGCCATATCAGCAAAGGCTTCCTGTGTCACAAAACCCAGTGTGTAGGAGGGTTCGTAGTAATCCTTCTCGGTAAGACGGCGGTCTAGGCGAAATGCAGAGCGAAAATTTAACCCTTTCGATATTTCAAGGTCTCCATAGACAGTTCCGAAAAAGTGGGTCTGAGTATTTTCCCAATGGATCAACTCCGACATGGCAACCGGGTTTTTCAGCGTGGTTTCTCCTTTGGAGGGATTTCCCGCTCCATACCAGCCATCGTCCGTTCGCACCGGAATAGTCGGTTGAAGGATAAATATCCGACTGATATAATAATCCCCTCCTGTATTCTGGAGAGAATGGTTGAAAGTTAATGTCTCTCCTATTTTCAGCCGTTTTTTAAAAGTATTCTCTGCATTTACCCGAAAATTATATCGCTTAAAATTTGTGTTCAGGTAAATCCCATCCTGATCCAACACTCCGAGCGAAAGCGAATAATTAGAGGTTGCTGTCCCATTGGAAAAAGTAAGGTGATGGTTTTGCATAAACCCACGTTGCAAGAGTTCGTTTTGCCAGTTGGTACCTTCTTTTCCTGCCCAGGAGGCCGTTTCCTGCTCATTGTAAAAGCGAGGAAGACCTGCATTATCAGTTGCTTCATTGAGTAGCGTTACATACTGATCTGCATTGAGCATTTCAACCTTGTTGGTCGCTTCCTGATAACCAAAAAACGTATTGTAGTTAATTGTCTGCGAACCAAATTTGCCCTTTTTTGTAGTGATAAGAATCACACCGTTGGCGGCCCGATAGCCATAGATAGCTGCAGAAGAGGCATCTTTCAGTACCGAAATATTTTCGATATCGTTGGGGTCAACGGTAGTAAATGTACCCACTTCCTGACCATCCACTAATATCAGCGGAGTATTATTGCCGCCTTCAGGGACAGAGCCGTAGCCTCTGATGCGGATCGTTGCCGCATCACCGGGACGAGCGGCTGTCGTTACCTGTACGCCGGCAATTTCTCCCTGAAGGGCTTCTCCTACACTTTTCAGATTACGGGTTTCAAGTCTTGCACTGGAAATCTGGGATATAGCTCCGGTGACATCTTTTTTACTTTTTGTACCATACCCCACGACCACTACTTCATCCAGTGTTACGACCTTTTCTGCCAGTCGTACATCAAAGTTTCCATCCTTTTGCACAATTATCTCAGAAGCTTCCATGCCTACCATTGAAAACACAAGCGTAGAGCCTTCCGATACCTCTATCTCATACCCCCCATCATCTCTGGTAATTACGCCGTTTCGGGTGCCTTTTTCGAGTACTGTCACACCGCCAATACCTATCCCGGTTACAGAATGGGTAACTTTTCCCGATATTTTAAGTGTCTGGCCATAGGCCGTAACAGGAAGCAGTAAACAGAACAAAAGCACATAAAATAGTAGTTTTTGATAATGTAAATAATAGCTTTTCATATTCAGGCTTTTTATTCGGTAAAATTTTTCGTCTATTTTTAACATATTTCCGATGTTGTATTTCATGACAACATCTGTTGCCGGCATCTGCAATCGATTTCGGTCATCATCTAAAAAACATTAGCTTATCAGAATATTCTTCTTCGATAAAGGCCATACTTTCCCATTCCCTTTCCGGATGTAATCCGCAGGAATAAGAGAAAAATTGGTCGTCAAATGGCACTATCACCGGAAATTCCGCGACTTTCCAATGAAACGGCTGGTGCTATTTTTTCACAGCGGAACCAAAAGTCTTATCTGCAAATTCAGCTCCGAGATCTTCCAATGAAACCCCTTTGGTTTCAGGCATCATTTTCCAAACAAACAATAATTGCAATACCATCATAAAGGCGAAAATACTGAACACCGGTGCTTCGCCGATTTTAGAGAATAAAATCGGAATGAGTGATGGAATCGCAGCGGCAAGTACCCAGTGGACAGAACTTCCAAATGCCTGACCACTCGCCCGAAGGTGATTGGGGAATATTTCAGAGATAAACACCCAGATCACTGTTCCCTGACCAATCGCATGCGCCGCGATAAACAAAAACATAAAGCCAGGAACGGCCATTCCCTGCCAATCCAATTGAAAAGCTACGGACACCATAGAAAGGGAAACAATATATCCGAAAGAACAAATATACATGAGTTGTTTGCGGCCCAGACGGTCTATCAGACTAAGCCCCAGCAGGGTAAAAACCATATTTACCAGACCAATACCGGCGCTGCTCAAAAATGCCGTACTGGATTCGAGGCCTGCTGCCTGGAAAATTCTCGGTGCGTAGTATAGAAAAGCATTGATCCCGGAGAACTGATTAAAAAAGGCAATCAGAAATGCGAGAATCAGCGGGTACCTGTACTTCTTGATGAATATGGTTTCACTTTGATCTGCCCCATGATGATCGGCCATGATCAGTGCCATCTCGGCATCGACATCTGCTTTGGGGTCAATCTGTCTGAGAATATCCGCTGTTGCTTCACGATCCGCTCTCATCACCAGCAACCAGCGGGGACTTTCCGGAACGGTAAATACCATGAGCGTATAAGCCAGCGCCGGAAAAGCTTCTACCCCTACCATCCAGCGCCAAGCGTTTTCGCCGACATCCTTCAGAAGATAGTTGGAAATAAAGGCGATGAGAATGCCGAATACAATATTAAACTGATAGAGAGCCACCAGCCTGCCTCGGCTTTTGGCAGGAGCAATCTCGGAAATATAGGCAGGCCCGGCAATAGTAGATGCCCCCACACCCAATCCGCCAATAAAACGAAAGAATGCAAAAATCCAAGGACCCTGGGCCAACCCGGATCCCACCGCTGACACAAAATACAATACTCCAATCCAGATAAGCGTGTTTTTTCGACCTAATTTATCAGTCGGAATTCCGCCAAATATTGCTCCTATTACCGTACCCCAAAGCGCGGAGGCCATTACCACAAGACCATGAAAAAGTTCACCCCGTGGCCATAGTTCCTGTAAAGCCAGATCAGCACCCGATATAACTACCGTATCAAATCCAAATAAAAATCCCGCAAGTGCAACGGTGATTGACCAGAAAATCACTTTGTTTCGGTTCATAGTAGATAGTCGTCCTTATATAGTAAGTTACCAGTAGTATTAAAATCTGACACTAAGTTAATGACATTCGCAATCATTATGTTTATGTACAGTATCAAAAGCTTATAGAATTATATCAAACAGAGAAATTTACCATAGATTCCTGTCTATCAAATATTTACAATTATAATATTTTTATCGTAATCGATTGCATTTTCAAATTTGTAACAAAAATTTACAAATTTGTATCAATCAGTTGTAGTATTTTTCTGCAATTTGAACTCGGTGGGGGAAAGGTTATATGCTGATTTAAAGGCAGTAGAGAAATAAGCGGGAGAGTTAAACCCTACCTGATAGGCGATCTCAGAAATTGAAAGTACATTTTCAGTCAGGAGAAATTCTGCTTTTTTCAGCCGGGCATGTTTAATATAATCACCAACACTATATCCCATCAGTGCTTTTACTTTGCGATAAACCTGTATTCTCGACATACCGATTTGCTCACAGATATCCTGAACGTTCAATTCTGGATTGGAAAGATTATTTTCGACCGCAGCTACGAATTGAGAGATAAATTTCTTATCCAGTCTGTTCTCCGTAGAAACTGGAATATCCATGCTTATTTCACTTATAAATCTTTCACGAAGAATTTCACGGTTTTTCAGGAGGCTTTTTAGCGTTGCTTTGAGAAAGTTTAGATTGAAGGGTTTGATAATATAACTGTCAGCGCCAATTTCAAGTCCCACAACGCTTTGTTTTTCAGTATCTTGAGCTGTGAGTAAAACAATAGGAATATGGGATGTGTAAAGGTCTGATTTCAAATAGGAAACCACACGGAGTCCGTTGATCTCTGGCAGCATCACGTCGCAGATAATAAGGTCTGGAATAGATTCCCTGGCGACTTCTAATCCCTTCCTTCCATCAGTTGCTTCCAGGATATGATAATCACGTGCCAGTGCCTGATTTAGAAAACCCATTAGCTCGAGGTTGTCCTCGATTATCAGCACACTGGTTTCTTTCTCAGGTTTGTTTTCTTCAGTAAGATAAGCCAGTTTCTCGTTTTCGATGTATTGACCGGTGTATTCCATCGTAACATAATTATTATCCTTCTGGCCTATTTCTTCTTTACCAAAATGGCTGTTGCCAAGAGGAAGGAAGATAAAGAAACGGGTTCCTTTTAAATCTTCACTCTCAACGCCGATTGAACCTTTATGCAAATGAATTAGCTCTCGTGAAAGCGACAAGCCCAACCCTGTGCCGGAGGTGCTATACGACTCGCCCTGATAAAACCGCTCAAACACACGAGAAACCTGCTCAGGAGCCATACCGCGGCCATTGTCTTCTACGGAGATTAATACCTGGTTGTGCGGACGGTTTTCCTGTATCCTGATATAAATAAATCCATGGTCGTTGGTAAACTTGAAAGCATTCGACAGGAGATTAAAGAGCACTTTATCCAGCATATTTTTATCAAACCAAACGATCATAGGTTTTTCTGCGCCCACTAGGCGAAAATCAATCACTCTTTTTTGTGCGGGAAACTCAAATGCCTGATAAATATCTTTTATAAACCGGGAAAGGTCATTTTCTGTAGCTTGTACCCGCATTTTTCCATTTTCGATTTTGCGGAAATCCATTAATTGTTCGACCAGATACAGCAGTCGTATGGAGTTTCTTCGGATAAGCCCTAATTGGTGTTTGATGTTTTCTTTGCTGTAATCTGTTTCCAGCAACTCCTCCACCGGCCCCAGAATCAGAGTAAGCGGGGTGCGAAACTCATGTGAGATATTAGTGAAAAACCTAAATTTTTCTTCGGTAGCATTCCTCGCTTTTTCGGCCATTTCCATAATCTGGTTACGCTGCAGAATAATCTCCTGATTTTTGTCTGCCAGCACGCGATTTGCGGCTTGTTTTTCTCGCATAGAATAAAGCGCGAGTCCCCCCAAAACCAGAACAAAGATCAGACTGAAGCCCATTACATACAGTATGGTTCGTTGATTTTTGTAAATCTCCAGTTGCTGACCAATCATTTCTTTTTGTCGTTGAATATCTTTTTGCTGACTTAGTATTTTATCTGTCTGTTGCTTCATAATTCGCACATTGGAAGGATCAATGGCGGTGGTTACCAGGATATTTTCTTTTTGGTAGGGCTGATTTTCCAAAATATTAATTGCTACACGAATCGCATCTTCCCCGCCTGTAGAATAAAGGAAGGTAGCGTCTAAAATACCCTCATTTACCATTTCTATCCCCCCACCAGGCCCGGCCAGACCATCCACACCGATAAACCGAATATTGTCTTCTCTGCCCATCTTTTTACAAACACCATAAGCGCCCAATACCATGATATCATTATGCCCAAAAATGATATCAATCTCGGGATACCGTACCAAAACTTCCGGTAGTGCTTTTTCAGCAATTTCTTTTTCCCAGTCTCCATTTACACTGGCTACAATTTCTATTTCAGGAAAAGTTCTAAGTGCATCCTGAAAACCATTATGCCGATCCACTGCAGGAGAAGATCCGGGCAGGCCCCATATTTCCAAGATTTTCCCTTTTCCATTTAACAAATCAGCCACATAACTTCCGGCAGTTTTGCCGATTTCATAGTTATCTGCACCAATATAGGCGTTATACCTGCTGGAAGTGATCCTTCGGTCTATCGTGATCACGGGTATTCCTTTAGAAAATGCTTTTTCTACTACGGGGGTAATAGGCTCTGCTTCGTTCGGTGAAACAATAAGGATATCCACTTTTGAATCCACCAGTTGTTGTATCTGTTCGGCCTGTTTGCTACTGTTACCTTCTGCATCCAGCATTTCAAATGTTATTTCCGGATGGAACGCAAGTTCTCTTTGCATCTCCTGAAGCATAGCCTTCCGCCAGTTGTCACCGCCTGTGCATTGAGAAAAACCGATTTTATATTTGGGCGCCGTCGGAAGGAAGGGATTGTTGCAGGAAAGAAAAAAAGAAATGACCAAAATACACCCTGTAAGGAGTTTTGCAGATAAGAATGAATCATTCCAACACCTCATAGCAGTCCGTTTTTGAGCAAATCTGAAGTTTATGAAATGAATTTACACAAGAAAATGCTCGTAGTCAAAGGAAACCATTCTCCTCCCAGAGATTATCTGTTTCGAAGCATAGTCAGTTTCTCCACAAAACGCTTTACTTTTTCTGGATCAATCTTACCCGCCCAAAAACCTTTTTCTTTAAAATAGGATCCAACGATCATACCGTCGCATATTCCGGCATAATCAGCCAAATTGTCAAGAGTCACTCCCGATCCCACCCATACCGGTATTTCGACCGCAGTTTTTACCGCCCGTATTTCGGCAAGATTGGCGGCTTCGCCAGTGGAGGTTCCCGTCACGATGACCCCGTCGCTGAGAAAAAAAGCGGCAGCTTTAGCGGTTTCGGCCAGAGAGACATCACCGGTGATCGCGTGCGAGCTATGCTTTTTTTTGATGTCGGTGAGGATGGGAATATGTTCTGCACCGATTTGTTTTCGATAACGGAGGAGTTCGCCGCTATCGGCGTGCATCAGCCCCTCGTCGGCGACATGAGAAAAGACAAAACCTTCGGCTCTGACAAAGTCCAGTCCCGCAGCGAGTGCAACGGCAAGCGCCTGGCGGTTGGCCCCGGCGAGGACTTGTATGCCGCAGGGCAGTCCAGAGGTACGTTTGACCTCCCGTCCGACCACCGCCATCATGGCGGTAATTTCCGGGCCGGCGGTGCGGTTGAGGTAAGGCACATCGTGCATATTTTCGATGGCGAGGCCATCTGCGCCCGCCTGGCGATAAACTTCGGCCTCCGCCACCGCGCGATCCACGATCTGTTGCGGCGAATACTGATGCCGGGGCGTACCGGGAAGAGCCTCCAGATGGATCATCGCCACGAGCGGGCATTTTACGGTAAAGAGATTCATGGGGTAAAGATAAAAAAGCGCGGGGTTAAAACCACCCCCCCAGTGCCCGGGGTTAAAACCACCCCCCCGGTGCGCGGGGTTAAAACCACCGCGCTATTCATATTTGTAGGTTTTGCCGCCGAGCGCGGGGTTAAAACCGCCGCGCTATTCATATTTGTAGGTTTTGCCGCAGGCACAGCTCCGAAGGAGCGAAACATCGGTAGCCAACGGCGATCATTCCTCAAAAAATTTTCCAACAAATAGGGCGCGGGGTTAAAACCGCCGCGCTATTCATCGGTCATTTGTTCCGGCGAAGCCCGACTCCGGAGGAGTCTCATGTTTGTAGCCAAAGGATGCGCCCACCCCTTTTTTTCTTTCGCGTGGCGCGTCGTCGCACGCCCCAAAACTATCACCTGCCACACAACGTAAGGGCAGACCTCTGTGTCTGCCCACCTCTGTGTCTGCCCTTACATCGCAGTCCTATCTGCTAGTGAATAACCCTCCTACAAAAATTTCTCAGGGAAATGATTTTTTTTTGCTTATCGCATACCTCGCCTATGGCTCAGAGTTGCTCTGACTTCATACTTATTATCTCGTACTTCTGACTTCAAAAAAACAGCGGAGGGGGGTCCTCCGCCATTAGGTTTCGTCCGGTCGGTGTAGGAATGCGACACGATCCGCCCGGACCAATTTTGTCAATATGGAAAAAGTTACATATTTTTTTTCAAATATGCAAAACTCTACCACCCCAATACCCACGCAAAAATCAACGGGGCGACAATTGTCGCGTCGGATTCTACGATAAACTTGGGGGTATCTATGCCCAACTTGCCCCAGGTGATCTTTTCATTGGGTACGGCTCCGGAATAGGAACCGTAGCTGGTAGTGGAGTCGGAAATCTGGCAAAAATAACCCCAGAAAGGGGTTTCGGTCATTTCCATGTCCTGGTACAACATCGGTACTACGCAGATCGGAAAGTCCCCGGCAATTCCTCCGCCAATCTGGAAAAAACCAATATTTCCTTCGTCTTGTTTTTTAGGATACCATGCGGCCAGTTCGGTCATGTATTCGATCCCGGAGCGCATGGTCGTGGGTTTTAACTCACCCTTCATGCAGTAGGAGGCAAAAATATTGCCCATCGTGGAATCTTCCCATCCGGGCACGACGATCGGCAGATTTTTTTGTGCTGCAGCAATCATCCAGCTATTTTTCGGATCAATCTCGTAGTAAGATTCCAGATCGCCGCCGAGGAGCATTTCGTACATAAACTGGTGGGGCAGTTTGCGTTCACCGGCGGTGTCTGCCGCTTTCCAGCGTTTGAATATATGCTGCTGAATCCGGCGGAAAGCCTCCTCTTCGGGGATACAGGTATCGGTCACGCGGTTAAAGCCGTTTTCGAGAAGATCCCATTCTTCTTGGGGACTAAGGTCGCGGTAGTTGGGAACTCGCTTGTAGTGGTTGTGTGCCACCAGATTCATAATGTCTTCCTCCAGATTGGCGCCGGTACAGGAGATAATCTGTACCTTGTCCTGCCGGATCATTTCGGCGAGGGAAATGCCCAGTTCCGCTGTACTCATGGCTCCGGCGAGGGTAATCATCATTTTTCCTCCCGCATCGAGGTGAGCTTCATATCCCTTGGCGGCATCCACGAGGGCGGCAGCGTTGAAGTGGAGATAATGTTTTTCTATAAACTGACTGATCGGTCCTTTTGTGGTCATTTCAATTGATTATTATTAATACCCAAGAATTTTCATTACCTGTTTGCTGTTCTGCTCTTCCCTAAGCACGCGGAAGGATTTAGAGCCGTCTTCATTGACCGTCATAATCACATGTTTGGGGTCAGGCATCAGGCAATGATGAATTCCGCCGAGTCCGCTGAGCACCTCCTGGTAAGCACCGGTATGGAAAAAGCCGAGGTACTGCTGTTTTCGGGTTTTGGGCATAAATACGGCGTTGACGTTGGCTTCGTAGTTGTAGTAGTCATCACTGTCGCAGGTCATGCCACCGATATACACCCGTTCGTATTCGGCGTCCCAGTTGTTGATGGGCAGAAGAATAAAACTGCGGTTGAGTGCCCATACATCGGGAAGCATACTGATGATGCTGCCGTCAATCATAAACCACTTTTCGCGGTCATTCTGCATTTTTCGGCCTAACACCTTAAAAAGTGTACAGCTACTTTCGGCAACGGTATAACTGCCAAACTCCGTAAGAATGTCCGGCTCTTCGACTTCATGCTCCAGACAGATGTCTTTAATGGTGCTGACAATTTCGCCGATGACATACTCATAGTCGTATTCAAACTCCAGTGAGTTGTAAAAAGGCAGGCCGCCGCCGATGTCGAGGTATTTGAGTTCCGGGTTTATTTTGCGGAAACGGCAGTAGAGGTCCACAAATTTGCGGAGTTCACTCCAGAAAAAAGGAGAGTCCTGAATACCTGTATGGACAAAAAAGTGGAGAAGTTTTACCTTAAACTGAGGCACTTCTGCCAGGCGGGTTTTATAGTAATCAATCACCTCATCGGCGCGGATACCAAGCCGGCTGGTATAAAAGCTGGAGTCCGGTGGTTCCTCCGTAGCCACACGAAGTCCGAGCGCACAAGGTTCGAGGAGTTCACTTTGGTAAAAATTAAATTCCTCTTTATTGTCCAGAACGGGAATAATATTTTTAAACCCGTCGTGAATCATGTCCACGATATTCTGTTTGTATTCGAGGTCTTTAAAACCGTTACATACAACCAGAATGTCCTTTTCGAGGTTTCCGGTTTTGTGAAGAGAAGCAATAATCGGCAGGTCAAAGGCAGACGAAGTTTCAATCTGCACATTGTTTTTGAGAACCTCCACCAATACATGCTGAAAGTGAGAACTTTTGGTACAGTAACAATACTTATAGTCTCCTTTGTAGTCTTTCTTTTTCATCGCCTCGAAAAAAAGCTTTCGGGCTTTCTGAATTTTTGTGGAAATAACGGGGAGGTAAGTAAATCGTAAAGGCGTTTTATAGGTTTCAATAAGTTCCATCAGGTTTACCCCATGAAAATAAAGCTCATCGTCCAGCACCTTAATCCCTTCCTGGGGGAAAACGTAACTTTGTCTGATAAAATCGAGATAACTCTGCATCTTTTGTCCTCACATTAAAAAAAGCAGGAAGTATGGGATACCTCTGCTTTTGTTTGTTAATTTTTATCTTTTCTTTTTTCCTTTCGGTCCGCCGGAAGGGTTGTCACTGGAAGCAGGTGGTTTGCGGCGGCGGATTTTCTCCCAGCTTTTGCCAACTTCGCCATCGTCATCGTCTTCTTCGTCCTCATCATAGTAGCTACTTGTTTTTTCCTGGGGTTGTGAAGAAACACCTTTCACTACCCGAAGATTGCGCCCATCAATATTTTCTCCGTTGAGCTCTAAAATAGCTTCCCTTGCCTCGGTAGAAGAAGGCATGATAACGATTGCAGAAAAAGTTTCCCTGCCCGGATCAGGTTCATCATTTAATGTTACTGAAGTCACTTCTCCAAATTCTTCGAATATTTCGAACAATTCATCCTCAGAAGTAGAACGATCAATGTTTGAAACACGGATTTTCATTGTCAGTCTAGTTCAAATTCGGCGTAAAAAAATGATTTTTTTGGTAATTTTAATGATAATTTTTCAAATTTGTATATCTCCTGCTTATACAAATTTGCCTCAAAAATAATAAAAAACAGACATCAAAAACTGATGTCTGTAATTGTTATGTTTTGAACATAAATATTGATGGGTTTTGGCAGGTTTAACTCCGCAAAAATTCATCCACTTTCCCGGCACAATCGCGTCCTTCCGCAATCGCCCACACTACCAGCGACTGGCCTCTGCGCATGTCTCCTGCGGCAAAAACTCCTTTTGCGGAGGTGGCATAATTTTCCGTTTTTACATTCCCTCTTTCATCGAGGGTTACTTGTAAGTCTGCCAGCATTCCTTCGGCCTGCGGATGCATAAAACCAATAGCCAGCAAAGCGAGGTCGCAAGGAATGATCTTTTCTGTATTCGGAATTATATCAAATCCGTTGCCGAAGGGGCGCCAGGCGATTTCGTTTACCTTTATCGCTTTGACCTGTCCATTTTCATCGGCGACAAATTCTTTGGTAAGTACCGACCATTGTCTTTCACAGCCTTCTTCATGCGAAGAAGAGGTGCGCAAAATCATAGGCCACTCCGGCCAGGGGTTGGAATTGTCGCGGCCCTCCGGTGGTTTTCCCATCACTTCAAGCTGGGTTATGGAAAGTGCCCCTTGGCGATTGGAAGTACCCACACAGTCTGCGCCGGTGTCTCCACCCCCAATCACCACCACGTGTTTTCCCTTGGCCGTAATATCTTCGTAGGGTGTGACCCACTCTCCGGAAACTTTTTTATTCTGACGGGTAAGGAAGTCCATCGCAAAATGTACCCCCTTCAGGTTTCGCCCGGCAGTATTATTCAAATCTCTTGGCACGGTCGAACCGCCCGTTACCACAATGCTGTCGTAGCTTTTCAATTCGTCGGTGGGAACATCCACGCCGATATGGGCATTGCAGACAAAACGAATGCCTTCGGCTTCCAGAATTCGGATACGACGTTCCACCACCCATTTTTCCAGCTTAAAATCCGGTATGCCATAACGAAGCAGCCCGCCGGGGTTTGATTCGCGTTCATAGACAGTTACGTTATGCCCGGCGCGGTTCAGATAAACCGCAGCAGCAAGGCCCGCAGGGCCCGAACCGACCACGGCGACGGATTTATCGGTTCTTTCCCGGGGCGGCTGGGGTTTTATATAACCTCTTTCAAAGGCTTTTTCAATGATGGTTTTTTCGATAAGCTCAATACTTACCGGGGGGCGATTGATCCCCAATACGCACGAACCCTCACAGGGGGCCGGACAAATCCTTCCCGTAAACTCAGGGAAAGGATTGGTCGAAAGCAGAATATCCACCGCAGTATCCCAGTCTTCACGATAGACCGCATCGTTAAAATCGGGAATATGATTGCCCAACGGGCAACCTTGGTGGCAGAAAGGAACGCCGCAATCCATACATCTCGCCGCCTGTTCGCGGGTTTTTTCTTCGCTAAAAGGAAGATATAACTCTTTAAAATCTTTCAGCCGCTCTTTTGTCGCCCGTGTTTGTGGAAGTTCGCGGTTGTACTCTAAAAATCCGGTTGGTTTTCCCATAATAGTTTTGAGTAAGATTTCTTTAAATTTACACTACCCGATCATTTTCACTTTTGCCTCCCAAGCTTTGACCTGGTTTGCCTGAAGGACATTTTTATAATCGGTAGGAATGACTTTCACAAAATGGTCAAACGCCGCAGACCAGTCGGTCATCAGCTTCAGCGCGATCCTGCTTCCGGTATAAGTATAATGCCGGCTGATGAGGTTTTTAAGTGTGTCTATGTCTTCGTATTCCAGCGGGTCAAATTCGACGAGTTCCTGGTTACATTTGGGCAGAAACTCCCGATCCGGGTCATATACGTAGGCGATTCCGCCACTCATACCTGCGGCAAAATTGCGCCCGGTTTTACCCAAAATCACAACCACTCCTCCTGTCATATACTCACAGCCATGATCTCCGACTCCTTCCACTACGGTTTTGACACCGGAATTGCGCACACAAAATCTTTCCCCGGCAATACCCCGGATAAAAGCTTCTCCCGAAGTAGCTCCGTAAAAAGCGACATTGCCGATTACGATATTTTTCCCGGGTTCAATCGGTGCGGATTTGTGGGGATAAACGATTACCTGCGCCCCGGAAAGGCCTTTGCCTACATAGTCATTTGCCTCGCCCTCCAATTCAAAACGGATACCTTTTGCGCCAAATGCAGCAAAACTCTGCCCCGCCGATCCGGTAAATTTGAAATGCAGGGTTCCGGGTGCGAGGCCTTTGCCTTTGTGGCGTTTGGAGATTTCGTGGGAAACAATTGTGCCTATTGCCCGATCCACATTGCGGACATCTGCGGCATAAAATACCGGGATACCGTGGGAAATTCCGTTTTGCGCAGCAGCGAGTAATTGCCAGTCCAAGACTTTTTCCAGTCCGTGCTCCTGTTCTACCTGTTTGTACAGTCCTACTTTTTCATCATAAGGAGCCTGATACAATACGGGTGAGAGGTCTATGGTACGCAATTTCCAATGGGTGATGTCTTCCCGCACTTTGAGTTTCTGGCTTTGTCCGACCATTTCGTTTACGGTGCGGAAACCCAGTTCGGCCATGTGTTCGCGCAAGTCCTGAGCCAGAAAGGTGAAAAAATTCACCAGGTCATCGGCGCTGCCGGTAAACATTGCCCGCAGTTCGGGGTTTTGGGTAGCGACTCCCACCGGGCAGGTATTCAGGTGGCATTTGCGCATCATGATACAACCTTCCACCACGAGGGCCGCAGTGGCGATGCCCCATTCTTCTGCGCCGAGCAAAGTAGCGATGGCCATATCGCGACCGGTGCGCACCTGTCCGTCCACCTGAAGGATAACACGGCTGCGAAGATTATTTTTCACCAGGGTCTGATGTGCCTCGGCGAGGCCGAGTTCCCAAGGAAGGCCGGCATGGCGTATGGAACTAAGCGGCGAAGCGCCGGTTCCGCCGTCATGGCCGGAAATCAATATATGGTCGGCATGGGCTTTGGCTACGCCCGCAGCGATGGTTCCAACGCCCGCTTCTGATACCAGTTTTACACTGATACGAGCATGGCGGTTGGCATTTTTTAAATCGAAAATCAACTGGGCCAAATCTTCAATGGAGTAAATGTCATGGTGCGGAGGGGGCGAAATAAGCCCTACCCCGGGCGTACTGTGACGTACCTTTCCAATCCACTCATCTACTTTATGGCCGGGAAGTTGGCCCCCTTCTCCGGGTTTTGCCCCCTGAGCCATTTTTATCTGTAATTCGTCGGCCTGGCTGAGATAATAACTGGTAACACCAAACCGCCCGGAAGCTACTTGTTTGATCGCCGAACGCTCAGAATCTCCATTCGGACGTGGTATGTAACGGTCTTCATCTTCTCCGCCTTCGCCACAGTTGCTTCGCCCGCCGATGCGGTTCATGGCAATGGCCAGTGTGGAGTGAGCTTCGTGAGAAATCGAACCAAACGACATGGCACCGGTAGCAAATCTTTTCAGAATATTTTCGACCGGCTCTACTTCCTCCAGCGGGATCGGTTTGCGATCCGTAAAATCAAGCAGGCTACGCAGCGTGATCGGCTTCAGCATCTGCTCGTTTATCTTCGCTGCATATTTTTTGTAGAGGGTATAATCATTGGATTTGCTTGATTTTTGAAGGAGGTGAATGGTTTCCGGGTTAAACATGTGAACCTCGCCGTCTTTTTTCCACTGATAAAGACCACCGGTTTCGAGGCGCAGTTTCTCGTTGGGGTTTTCCGGGAAAGCCTGTGAATATCGCATGAGTACTTCCATGCGGATTTCTTCGAAAGAAAGACCGCCAATACGGGAAATACTTCCTTTAAAACAAAAGTCCACCACTTCCCTGCTAATCCCGAGTATTTCAAAAATCTGTGCGCCGTGATACGACTCCAGGGTAGAAATCCCCATTTTGGAGAAAATTTTCAGCAGCCCGTAGTTAATGCCTTTGACAAAGTTGTAGTGCAGTTTTTCTTCGGGATACTCCTGAAAATCAGGATGGGTTTTTTGCAGTTCGGTAAGGCTTTCGAAGGCCAGATAAGGATTAATGGCGATGGCGCCATAACCGATGAGTGTAGCAAAATGATGCGTTTCACGAGCGTCACCCGTTTCTACGATCAGGTCTGCGTAAGACCGAAGTTTGTGTTCCATCAACCAGTGATGAATCGCTCCCACCGCCATAAGGGCGGGGATAGGTGCCTGGTTTTTACCTGCTTTCCGGTCACTGACAATGATAACCAGGTTGTAACCCTCATCCTTGCGGGCAGCTTCCTCGGCCTCCTGTGCCTTTTCCTGCGCCTTTTCGCAAAGGTTTTTCAAAGCCATTTTCAGCGATTCTTCAGGCGCAAATACCGCATCCAGGGTAACCGCACGGTAATCAGGATGGTCTATCTGCCGGATTTTTTCGAGTTCCTGATTAGAAAGTACCGGCTGTTTGATTGAAATATGTTTACACCCTTTTTCGGACTCCATAAGCACATTTTTGGAGCCACCGATCCAGGTGCGCAGAGACATCACCAGTTTTTCCCGAATCGGGTCTATGGGGGGATTACTTACCTGGGCAAACAACTGCTTGAAATAGTGAGAGATATGCTGCGACTGAGAAGAAAGAACCGCCAGCGGGGTGTCTGTTCCCATCGAACCCAGGGGTTCCTGTGCGGTTTCGGCAAATTGTCCCAGCACCACTTTGAGATCTTCGGTTGTAATACCGAATAGCTTTTGGGTGCGAAGCAGAGTATCCCCCGAAAGTGCCGGATAAACCGGTTTTTTTACCGCAAAATTTTCAAGATTAAGTTTGTATTTTTTCAACCATTCGCCATAGGGTTGCCGTGAGCATATCGTTTTTTTCAGTTCTTCATCACTAATAATTCTCCCTTGTGTGAGATCCGCCACGAAAATTTTTCCGGGCTGAAGGCGGCCCTTTTCCCGCACGTTATAGGGTTCTATCGGTAAAGCTCCTGCTTCCGACGACATAATAAGGCGATCATCGCGGGTAACCGTGTAACGCGAGGGGCGGAGGCCGTTTCGGTCAAGTGTCGCACCTACGATATTTCCATCGGTAAAGCAAATCGAAGCCGGGCCGTCCCAGGGTTCGGAGAGAGTGGAATGAAATTCGTAGAAAGCCTTTCTTTCGGCGTCCATCAGCCGGTTGTCCTGCCATGCTTCGGGGATGACAATCATCATGGCATGAGGCAGAGAGCGGCCACTCATGACAAGGAGTTCTACCATACTGTCGAGGTTTCGCGAGTCGGAATGCGAAGGATCGCAGATAGGGAACAACAACTTCAGTTCTTCCCGTGTAAAATGCTGCGACTCCATCACCGATTCTTTGGTGCGCATCCAGTTGATATTGCCGCGAATGGTATTGATTTCGCCATTGTGAGCAATATACCGGAAGGGTTGTGCAAGGCGCCAGCGGGGAAAAGTATTGGTAGAAAAACGCGAATGCACAAGCGCCAGGGCCGAAATCACCCGTGGATCGTGAAGATCGGGGAAATAAGGGCGCAGTTGGTCCGTGCGAAACTGACCTTTATAGACCAGCGTTTTATAGGAAAGAGAGGTAAAATAAAATTCGTCATTGATGTCGGGGATAGCGTTATTGACGGCATGCCCGACCACACGGCGGAGGATAAAAAGTTGTCGTTCAAAATCCTCCAGCGAAAGCCTTTCTTTAGGAGAAAGGAAAACCTGTTCGATTTCCGGAGCCGAATCAAAGGCAATTTTGCCTACCCATTGTTTTTCGTAGGGTACTTTACGAAACCCGAGGAGTTGGAAGCCGCGTTTTTCGATATATTGTTTCAGGATATCACGGCAATGTTCCCGTTTGATTTCATCGGAAGGAAAAAACATCATTCCCACACCATATTCGCCAAAAGCAGGAATCGTAAAACCTGTCTTCTGACATTCTTCGGAGAGAAAACGATGCGGAATTTGAATCAGAATCCCCGCGCCGTCCCCGCTTCGCGGATCACTGCCCGTAGCACCCCGATGCTCCATATTGGTGAGCATGGTGAGGGCATCCTCCACGATGTTGTGTGATTTTTTCCCTTTAAGGTGAGCGACAAAGCCGATGCCGCATGCATCATGTTCCATTTCAGGAACATAGAGGGAACGTTGGTCAGAATCTTTCATTTTTCTGGGGTGATAAAGACAACCACAGGGCAGAAGACCCCTATTTTCCGGCGCTAAGCTCCCCTGCCGATTTTTCCATGATAGAAAAATAAGCCCGCAAAAAAGTAACCAATTAGAGGGAGAAAAACCCGATTAACTGGCCGGTAAAAAAAAAGTATCTATCTGACTCCTGTCTAAACTCAATGACAATAATAATAAAAAATATTAAAATATTTAAAGAATCATCAAAAAAAATTTGATTTTTTTGATTTTTTTAACCCAATCCCCCAAAGGTTTATTAAAATCGCACCTTAAAGGCAGGTTTTTCTGACATGAAAACCCCTACTCTCCGCATTTTTTTCGTGGTATCTATCAAAATTTTCTTTATATTCAGAGTTACTGAAGGCTCTCATAGAGACAGAGGTTGTGTAAATAGAAAGTGTCACTCCTGAATCTGAAAGACATGATTTTGGTGAATTTGCTGCTCTGCATTCTTTGTGCGCTGGTGATATTCCTTTTTGTTATGCAAATAGGGATTCTGGCGAATCTTTATATTTTCAAAAATACGCCGGATTCTCTTTCGGAGAATACGCTACTGACAGAGCCTGATGGGGTGGAGGAATTTATTCCCACAACCGACGGAGGGCTTATCCGGTCTTTACACAAAGCTTCCGGGCCGGCGGTGGTACTGATTCCCGATTGGGGGTTGTCAATGGTTACGATGAATCTTTTGTGGCGTCAACTGGCGGCAAAGGGGTATCAGGTAATCACTTTTGACCACAGAGGTCACGGTGATTCACAGGCGGGTTCAGAGGGGTATAGCCCTGAAATCCTTGCCCGCGACCTGCGGGATATACTGGATTTTTACCGGCTAAACGATTGCATCCTGGTAGGCCATTCGGCGGGAGCTTTTCTGGCAATGAAATATCTGCTGGATTACCCGGAGGAAAGCCGAAATCGTGTCAATGGCCTGGTATCTCTGGCGGGATTTGGGGCACTTTCGCCCGAAGAAAAGAACCATAACCGCTTTCCCTTTTCCGTGTTTGGGTCCGGAGTACTGCGGAGGCTTCTCAAAACAGAGTTATACGGCTGGAGTTTTTCTGCCGTAGCCTTTGGCGACCGGCCAGCCCCTTCAATGTTACGCGCTTTTATGAAGGTAGTATTAAAAGATCAGCACAAAATAATAAAAAGTGTATGGGATCAGATCGGTAAACAGAATCTATATTCCCGGCTTTCGGCCTTATCTCTTCCGGTCACGCTGGTATCGAGTCTTTCCGACCGGCGTATAGATCCCAACGCCTCCCAGCTTCTTGCTCAACACATTCCCGCAGCTACTGCCAACTGTCTCGAAGAGCCGGTAGGCAATATGCTGGTCTGGGAAGCACCCGGCAAACTTGCGGAGATCATCCGGAAGTTTGAACGAATGACACAAGGCGAAACGGTATAAAAATAAGGAGGGAGCGACTTTTGGTCGCCCCCTCACAAAAACACTCAAGTGATCTGCAAGACATCTTTGACTTATGCAGTAACTCCTTTTACTGTTAAGATGATTCTTGCGGCCGCTTTATAGGGATCTGCGTTGGAGGCGGGACGTCTATCTTCCAGCCATCCTTTATATCCATTTTCAACCGTTCCAATCGGAATACGGATGGAAGCACCCCGGTCAGAAACACCGAAACTGAATTTGTCAATAGACTGGGTTTCGTGTCTGCCGGTCAGCCGCAGTTCATTATGAGCGCCATAAACAGCAATATGTTCTTTTATTACAGGTCGGAAAGCCTCACAAACCTTGTCATAAGTTTCTTTACTACCGGCGGTGCGGAGAAGGGTATTGCTGAAGTTGATATGCATACCCGAGCCATTCCAGTCACCTTTGATAGGTTTGGGGTGCCAATTGACGGCGAGTCCGTATTTTTCACCCAGACGTTCCAGCAAATAACGAGCAACCCATACTTGGTCGCCGGCCTGTGCTGCGCCTTTGGCGAAGATCTGGAATTCCCACTGACCCGTGGCAACTTCCGCGTTGATACCTTCTACGTTTAGGCCGGCATCCAGACAAAGATCCAGGTGCTCTTCGACCATTTCACGTCCAAATGCATTTGCTACACCTACAGAACAGTAGTAGGGTCCCTGAGGCGCAGGGTATCCACCATCGGGGAAACCGGGAGGCATTTTTGTCGTCGGATCCCAGAGGAAATACTCTTGTTCGAAACCAAACCAGAAATCGCTGTCGTCATCGCTGATTTGCGCACGTCCGTTGGTAGGATGAGGAGTCCGGTCTGGGTTTAAGACTTCGGTCATTACCAGATAGCCATTGATACGTCCCGGATCGGGGTAAATCGCCACCGGTTTGAGCAGACAGTCCGAAGATCGGCCCTCGGCCTGTTCCGTTGAAGACCCGTCAAAAGACCACATGGGACAGTCTTCCAGTTTACCACTAAAATTAGAAACGATTTTCGTCTTACTTCTCAGGCCCTGGGTAGGTTTAGAGCCGTCCAGCCAGATGTACTCGAGTTTTGCTTTTGCCATTTTTAGATAGTTGAAATTAGATACAAGAGATAAACTCTTAAAAGATGCCGCAGATTTATGAATAATTTTCAAAAATACAAAGATATTTTTTAAAAAAATCCCCATTAGGGCTTTAAAAATGATATATTGAAAAAAAATATTGTATTTTGTTTGATATTTTTCAAAAAATCCTCATTATTGCCATCACAAATTCAAAAAAGTTCTTTTTCAGGTATCAAATTTATTGTTTTTTGATTTTATGAGGAGATATTTTGGGTTTTAAAGTCAAAAGGGTGACTAAATTTTAAAATACCTTCCAAAAAAAGAAAGAAATTATAAATAAGTCTCAGTTTCACCAATTATTTACGTCAATAACACTCTATCCTATGGACGAAAAGCTCCTTGATTCCTTATCCACTGCCGTACCAACTGCGGTAACGGATTCTCTGGCAGCTCTTAGCGCCGGTCTTGCACAGACAAATGTTCAGGTTGCAGACACTCTGCTTACCACGAACAATATCTGGATGATGATCTGTACGGCCCTTGTTTTTATTATGCACCTGGGTTTTGCTTCGGTTGAAGCGGGATTTACTCAGGCAAAAAACACGGTCAACATCATTTTCAAGAATACTCTTACTCCTGCCATCGGTCTGATTACTTACGCTTTGTTTGGTTTTGCGCTCATGTATCCTAAAGAATTGGGCGACGCCTTCAACGGATTTATCGGATTTGCAGGTTTTGGGCTTAATATTCCGGAAACGGGTACGACCACTTCCTACAACGGAGGTTATACCTACTGGACCAATTTCCTTTTCCAGGCAATGTTTGCCGCTACCGCAGCGACAATTGTATCCGGTGCCGTAGCCGAAAGGATTAAAATCACCAGCTACCTTATCTTTACCGTTCTTTTTGTAGGTCTGGCCTACCCGATTATCGGCTCCTGGAAATGGGGTGGCGGTTTCCTCAACGATCTGGGTTTTTATGACTTTGCAGGCTCTACCCTGGTACATTCTATCGGTGGATGGGGAGCTTTGGCAGGCATTATGCTCCTCGGCCCGCGTATTGGCAAATACAAAGACGGTAAAGTCAATGACTTCCCCGGCTCCAGCGTTCCGCTTGCCACCATTGGTGTATTTATGCTCTGGCTGGGCTGGTTTGGGTTCAACGGTGGAAGTGTTCTCTCTGCCGCACCCGGTGCAACTTCCCTCGTGCTGGTCAATACCTGCCTTGCTGCTGCTGCCGGTGGCCTCGGTGGGGTAATTACCGCACGTTTTATGTTCAAACGCCTCGACCTTGGCATGGCTCTCAATGGCATCCTTGCCGGTCTGGTAGGTATTACTGCGGGTGCAGACCTTATGTCTCCTTATGAAGCGATGCTGATAGGCGCGATCGCCGGGGGTCTCGTAGTGCTTTCAGCCGTAGGCCTCGACAAATTGAAACTTGACGACTGCGTAGGCGCCGTTTCCGTTCACCTCACTTGCGGTATCTTTGGTACCCTCGTCGTAGGCATTTTTGGCGCAAAAGCGAGCCTTGCACAATTTGTTGATCAACTTATTGGTGTAGCGGTCTGCGGAGTCGCAGCATTTTCTTTCGCTTTCCTGGTGTTTTATGTGCTGAAAAAAGTACGTGGAATCCGGGTTTCTCCCGAGCACGAAGCTTCCGGTCTGGACAGCCTCGAGCACGGTATCAGAGGGTACACGATCATTTACGAAGAATAAACCGTTCTTAATGGGTGCTGCCGGTTTGTACACGCCGGCACCCCTTTTTTCCGATCTGCAAGCATCATTTTTCCAAAAAACAAACTTTAACTCAAATGAAAAAGTCAGGACTTACTTTTATTGCACTTCTGTTTGCCGGAATTTCCCTGCTTTTTGCGCAGGAAGAAGAAGAAAAACTTCAGATTTCCGGTTCCGTGGATACCTATTACAAATATGATTTTTCAGGAACGGGCAATATCCCTACCAGCTTTGGAAATGAACAAAACTCTGTTTCCATTGGTATGATAGACCTTAAGCTGGAAAAAACTACCGGCAAAGCTTCTTTCACCGGCGAAATTTCTTTCGGCCCACGCAACGCAGGCTCGGTGGGCCCGGGTCCCCTCGGCGCAACCATCGGTGAAGGCGAAAATGCCATTGACATTCCTGCTTATGCTCCCAATATTCAGAACCTCTATGTTTCCTACGCCTTCACGGACAAATTTTCCGTTACTGGTGGTTATATGGGAACATTTGTAGGGTATGAACTGATTTCTCCCACAGGCAACTTCAACTATTCCACTTCTTACCTCTTCACCAATGGCCCGTTTCAGAATGCCGGGGTAAAACTCAACTACAACTTCAGCGACAAGTTTGGCGTGATGGTGGGTGCTTTTAACCCCTGGAACGTCTATACCGCCGATGAAGAAATCGGGCCTACCAGCCTCGGGGCACAGGTTTTTGTTTCGCCCGTAGAAGGATGGAATGTTTATGCCAATTTCCTTACCGGAGAAAATGGAACCATTGCTGACCTTACTACAGCTTTTGAGGTATCCGATGCGCTGCTTTTAGGACTCAACGTAGCTTCCTATACTGCGGGCGGTGATACCGCGGCTACCTTTGCCGGAGCCGCTGCTTACCTCAACTATGCTGTAAAAGAAAATGTAGCCGTGGGTCTGAGATATGAACACTTCCGCTCCAATGCCACTGCCGGCATTCTCAGCGAAACCGAAGACGCAAATGTAAATGCCATCACGCTTTCCGCAAATCTTACCGGAGGTGCGCTTACCTTCATTCCGGAAGTGCGTTACGATATGGCCAGCCAGTCCATTTTTGTGGATAGCGACGGAGCCGCCACAAAATCTGCTGCCCAAATCCTTCTTGCTGCTGTGTATTCATTCTGATTTCTGAACTCAGTTTCTTAGCGAAGAGGTTGTCCGGAAAAGACAACCTCTTTTTTATTTCTCCGGGCGGATACGACCGTTTCTGCCTGCCCGGATTCTCCGGTAGGTTTCTTCCTCCGAAAGTTTTTCCTTTTTCTTCC
This sequence comes from Bacteroidia bacterium, assembly GCA_033764335.1. GTDB lineage: Bacteria > Bacteroidota > Bacteroidia > J057 > J057 > JAGQVA01. The sequence continues at coordinate 69,606 of JANRJC010000052.1, forward strand.
GGGGAGAATATAGTGCCCGTTTATTGGGTTTAATTTTCAACTTCGGTGAAGAAGGGGTATATACCGGGGTTTCTTCGGTTTCGGTTTTTACCCGCTCGTTTTCCGATTCACCCCACAGTTTATAATTGTTTAGTCGCCGGAGTTTTGCCGGCTCTGCCCTGCCTTCCGAACCCTGCCCCAAATGGGTCTGTACAGAAAGCAACGCTACCAGAATAATTGCCAGTAGTCTCATGTCCTTTTTAATCAATTTTCAAATATTTTGCTAACTTTCGGGTCAGCAGGACAAACAATTTATGAATTTGATCCGAGGATTACTTATACTTTTTTTACTCATTCTACGCATGAATTCCGCCTTCAGTCAAAATCGTATTACTGATATTAATCTGTTCACTATCAAAGACCAGCCGATATCCCTTAGTATGGTCAACCGTTTTAAGGTTACGGCATTTTTTTTTCTTTCCCCGGACTGTCCGCTTTGTGAAAACTATTCGGTTACTATCGGCAAACTGAGGCAGATTTTCCCTGAAAATCAGGTGAATTTTATCGGCATTTTTCCGGGAAAATTTTATGAAAAAATGGAGATTCTTGCCTATATGGCCAAGTATCACCCGCCGGTAAATCCTCTCCTTGATCCGGATCTTACGCTTACCTGTTTTTTAGGGGCAAACGTTACCCCGGAGGTTTTTTTAGTGGACAACACCGGCAACCTTGTATATCAGGGTAAAATAGACAACTGGATTGCTTCTCTGGGAAAACACCGAACCGTCGTCAGCCAGCATTACCTCCGCGATGCACTGGCGGCTTTTCTCGCAGGGGAAAAAATCCCTGTCTCCCAAACAGAAGCTGTTGGTTGCCTGATCGAATAATCAAACCGATGCGAATACTGATTCTGACCGGCTTGGGGGTGTGGATCTGCCTGTTTTTTCTGGCGGGATGTGATTTTTCGGGGAAAAAAAAATCTGCTGAAAATTTAGCTCCGCCTCTTCCCGATACGGTTACTTTCAGCGAACACATCGCCCCGATTATCTTTCAAAACTGTACGCCCTGCCACCGTCCGGGCAGTGCTGGGCCTTTCTCGCTGATTACTTACCGGGACGTGGCCCGAAAAGCCAAAATGATCGCACAGGTCACCCGCACCCGTTTTATGCCTCCCTGGCCTGCGGATCCGGAGTATCGCCATTTTCAGGGAGAAAAACGCCTGACTCAATACGAAATAGACCTCCTCTCCTTATGGCTGAATCAGGGCAGGCTGTTGGGCGACTCTTCCCTTATTCCTCCCCTACCCCCTTATCCCGAAGGTTCACAATTGGGCGAACCCGACCTCGTGATCGAAATGGAAGATGTTTTTCCCATTGCCGGAGACAATACCGACCGTTTTCTATTCATGAAAATCCCTTATGAAATCGAAAGGGACACCTTCATCCGCCTCATTGAGTTTGTACCGGGAAATGCCGAAATTGTTCATCATGTAAACAGCCACCTGGTCAGTTATGATGACGAGGCGAAAACCAATGTATTCGAAGGAGAAAGAGCCGTGAATCGTGAAATAGTGCCCGTAGAAATCGCCTACCCCCGACTCGGCCTCCTGAATGATGACGGAACCTACCCCACACTCACGCCGTTGGTTTGTAGTTATTTACCCGGAGTAACACCCTCTGTATATCCTGCCGAAATCGGCGGCTATCGCATGAAACGCAAAGGGGCCATTCTCCTCAACGACATGCACTATGGCCCTTCGGCAAGTGATACCTTCGACCGGTCGCGGTTTAATGTGTTTTTCGCAAAAACACCCCCGAAACGCCCGACGATGGAAATTCAGTTGGGCACATTGGGTATATCCGCCATTGTCCCTCCGCTGGTAATTCCGCCCGATACCATTATGACTTTTACGACCCGGGCCGTGATCCAAAACGACATTTCCCTACTTACCCTCAACCCCCACATGCATCTTCTGGGTAAATCTTTTCTCGCCTATGCGGTCACGGTCGAAGGAGATACCATCCCTTTGATACGCATTCCGGAGTGGGATTTTCGCTGGCAGTTTTATTATACTTTTGAAAAAATGCTCAAAATCCCGAAAGGAGCCGTAATCTGCGTGGAAGCTACTTTCGACAATACGGCTGACAACCCTTCGAATCCTTTTGACCCACCCCGAGTAGTGGCTGAACGCAACGGGAGTATGCGTACCACCGATGAAATGTTACAATTTATCCTTACTTATGTGCCTTATCAGAAAGGCGATGAAAATATCGCGCTGAGTGGAGGAAGCCTGGAATAATCAAATGCTTTTACAGCGATGCAGCACTTTACCTAAAGGTTGCGTTTAGCTGAAAAGCGGTTCCAAACCGTGGTAGAAACATCAGAGAAACTTATATGAAACGCAGCATTTGGGCCATTTTAATCCTCGTCAATGCATTTTTCGCCTCAGGCTGTTTTGTAAAGGAGGAAAACCCTCTTTCGGTGAGCGATAGCACTGCAAAACCTATCCTTCAGGGGGAAAGAGCCGGCGAAGGAATTAAACTTACCTGGGGCTGGGTGAAGTTTGATTTGCCCGAATACCAACAGGCAGAACCTCAGACTTTTTATGTGCTTTATTCCGATAACAATCCTCAGCCGGATCAAATCATTGCAACACTCGACGCCAGTGAAAATACGTTTCTTACCGGCCCCCTCGAAGCCGGGAAAACCTATTATTTCGCCATCAGAGCAGCTTCTGAAATGACAACACCCTCTCAGTCTCACCCCATTATGATTCAGCCGGGGAGTAATCCGGATATTTCGCCTGTATTTGAAAACAATCACACTCCCCGTTCCTGGGGTAGCTGGTCTCCGGATGGAAACGCGCTGGCCTATCAGGCTACCGTTCCGGGACCTGCCAATCAAAACGAAACCGTCCAGGGGATATACACTTATAACCTGACTCAGAGAACCGAAACTTTACGCTCACTCGGGAAAGCACCCGATTGGTCTTCTTCGGTAAATAAAATCACTTTTTATGGCCCTTCAGCCCTTACCGGAGCATCTATTGAGGGGCCTAGTCATATCCACATTTACGACCTGAATACCGAATCTATCCAGTCTGTTACCGAGGGTGATTCTTCGGATATGCTTCCCGCCTGGTCAAACGACGGACAATGGATTGCCTTTTTGTCCAACCGGCTTGGCACCGACTTTTACCAGATATGGAAAATACCTCTCGGTGTCAATACCATTTATATCCCCAGTAAAGTATTTAACTCGCAGATACAAGGAGAATTGTTTGCCGAAATCGAAGATCAATACCCCGGAAGACCCGTCTGGGGTCCATTAGCGGACGAACTCACTTACAGCCGTCCGGATGGATATTCGCGGCATATCTTTCGTATTTCCGCCGCCGGCGGAAGTGAAACCCCGCTGGTTTCTTCGCTATGGAATGATTATAGCCCTGCTTATTCTCCCGACGGAGAGACGCTGGCCTTCATCAGCGACCGTACCGGTGGCCCGGCTATCTGGTTATTGAACCTTGCCAGTGGACAGCTACATCAACTCACTGACCTGAATCACATCCGACCCGAACCCTATGCGCTAGATTGGTCTCCCGATGGCGAAAAAATTCTATTTTCGGCAAAAGACGGTGAAGGCGTTACGGGGCTATATGTGCTGAAGACCCATTAATCTTCATTTAGGATTTTTTTAAGAATATCCAGGCCCATTTTTCGGCCACATAATATCAGTACGACCGTTTTGCCTTTATAACGCTCCGGAGCCTGAAGCAGCGAAGCTACGGAAAGAGCCGCAGCACCTTCTACCAGGAGGTAGTGTTTTTCGAGAAGAAAACGCAAACTCTGCCCAATTTCTTTTTCCGAAACCAGTTGATAGTCATCCACATACTGCCTGCAAAGGTCGAAAGTAATACTGCCAGACTCCAGTCCTCCCGCCGTACCGTCAGATAAAGTGGGAAGGGAGGGAATATCCAAAATTTTTCCGGCGAGGACGGATTCATACATCACCGCCGAGTTTTTCGGTTGACACCCCACCACCTTGACAGAAGGAGATACCGTTTTAAGGTATCCGGCTATGCCGGAAATTAGTCCACCGCCCCCCACGGGAACCAGTACCGCATCCATATCCGGAACTTGTTCGGTTAACTCTATGCCGAGGGTTCCCTGCCCGCCTATAATCTGTGGGTCATTGTAAGGAGAGACAAAAAGCAACCCCAATGCTTCGGCCATTGCCCTTGCATAGTTTTCGGTTTCAACCGAATCCTGCCCCCGGAAAACAAGTTCCCCGCCATAAAGTTGCATCATTTCTACTTTGTTTTTCGCTACGGTTTCGGGAAGATAAATGGTCGCTTTACAATCGGTTTGCGAAGCAATATAAGCCAGCGCAGAACCGTGATTCCCGGTAGAGGCGGTGATGACGCCCCGGTTTTTTTCTTCCGAAGAAAGCGAAAGAATTTTGTTAGCGGCGCCCCGAAGTTTAAAGGAGCCGGTAATTTGCAGGTGTTCCATTTTCAGCCAGACACGTGCACCGGTTTTTTGGCTTAGCCAGGGCGAATATTCCACCGGCGTCCGGAGTATCCAGGGCCGTATGCGGTTTTCTGCGGTGATAACTTCGTGATATAAATTCATCCACTAAAAATAAATCATTTTTTCAAATCTGTTTTTTCCAATAAATTTACCCGCATGAATAACCGCGTGCTAAAAATCCACCCCAGCGACAATGTCATTGTCGCACTTGCCGATCTTCCGGAAGGCGAAAAAGTTTCTTATGAGAGGGACCAATTTGTGATCCGGGAAAAAATTCAGGTCAAACATAAATTTGCCGCCCGGGATTTTGCCGTAGGCGATCCGATTTATATGTATGGCGTATTGGTAGGAAAAGCGACGGAACCCATTCCTACGGGAGGTTTGCTTTCCACCCGCAATGTCAAACATTCGGCCAGCGAATACGCTTTAGGGCAACGCCGCCTCGAATGGAACATCCCGGATGTCTCACGGTGGAAATCGGCGACATTCATGGGCTATCACCGCAGCGATGGCAAGGTAGGAACCGCCAACCATTGGCTGGTAATCCCGCTGGTATTTTGTGAAAATCGCAATGTGCAGGTCTTAAAAGAATTGTTGGTGGATGAACTCGGTTATGGAGCCAATAAGGATTACAACCTGGACATAAAAACACTTAAACAAATGTTTCATTCCGGGGCTTCTTCGGAGGAAATTCTTTCGGCGAATATTCATCTTTCGCCCGAACAAACCCGCGCCAAACGGTTTTTTCCGAATGTGGACGGAATCAAATTTCTGACCCATGAAGGTGGTTGTGGCGGAACGCGACAGGATTCGCAGGCACTTTGCGCCTTGCTCGCGGGTTACATCACCCATCCCAACGTCGCAGGCGCAACGGTGCTGAGTCTCGGCTGTCAGCACGCACAGGTACACGACCTCGAAGCGGCCATTGCCCAGATTTCTCCCAACTTTGATAAACCCCTATACATTTACGAACAACAAAAAAGCCGTTCCGAAGAAAGTCTTATCAGCCAGGCATTAAAACAGACATTCGTAGGGCTTTCGCTGGCAAATGAGCTGAAGCGTACACCTGCACCACTCAGCAAACTGGTGGTAGGTCTGGAATGTGGTGGTTCGGATGGTTTTTCGGGTATTTCCGCAAATCCTGCGATCGGGCACACGGCAGACCTTGTGGTGGCTTTGGGAGGAACGGCAGTTTTGTCCGAATTTCCCGAACTTTGTGGCGTGGAGCAGGAACTTTCCGACCGCTGTGTGGATGAGGTTACTGCCGAAAAATTTATCCGCCTCATGCGGACTTATGACGCAGCGGCAGTCGCCGTTGGCTCCGGTTTTGACATGAATCCCTCCCCCGGAAATATCCGCGACGGCCTCATTACCGACGCAATAAAATCGGCAGGTGCGGCTAAAAAAGGAGGAACATCCCCCATCACCGATGTTTTAGATTATACCGAACCGATCACTCGTCCCGGCCTCAACCTGCTTTGCACCCCCGGCAACGACGTGGAATCAACCACCGCACTGACGGGTTCGGGAGTAACTATTACCCTATTTACAACCGGGCTTGGCACCCCTACGGGCAACCCGATATCACCTGTGATCAAGGTTTCCTCCAATACTGTACTGGCTGAACGGATGCCGGACATCATTGATATAAACGCAGGCACCATTATATCCGGAGAGGATACCATCGAGACAAAAGGAGCCGAAATTCTCGACTATATTATTAAAGTTGCCAGTGGCGAAATCATTCCCCATGCTGTGCGTTTGGGGCAGGATGATTTTATCCCCTGGAAAAGAGGGATTTCTTTATAGATTCCGAGGCAGCAAACTCGATTACTGCCGGAAACAGAAGTACACCGGCCACACTAAAGATGAGGAGTAAAATACCGGGTTTGCGCGTGTCTGACTGATTTAGTCGGGCAGTTTTTTCTTTTTCGCTGTGAACCTTTACACTTTCGGAGGAAGTGACCTCGGCAGCTGTCAGCGGTTTCTGATAAACCGTTGATGCGAAGGCAGGTTTTACTTTAAGCGGTTTAATCTGCATCTCTGTGTCGTTTGCCTGAGGCCCGGCGAAAACAACCAAAAAACTCAGAAACAATAAAGTTGTAAGCGTGAGAGATTTAAGGGCTGTCATAGTGGTGTTGGATTAGAGCAAGTGCAAGAGTTAATTCTAAGGTAAATACTTTTTTCCATTTGACCAATTGCGAATGAATAAATGTGTGCAGTTCTTGAACAACCGTGTAGGGCGTTACCACTTTTTGACGTAAAAACCACTAGCTTTGAGGCGTAATTTGTTACCCATGGATGAATCACAGCAGGTAATAAAAGATTACTCCGGGAAGGATCTGATCCGGGATATTGTTCTGTATATCCGTAATTACCGCCTCGCTTTTTTAACGGGTACTTTCCTGGCCATTTTCGCCAGCGTAGTGTGGCTGTTTATTCCCTGGGCTATCGGAGAAATTATCTCTTTCGCCTCTGCGTATCAACCCGGTGAGGCCACCGCTTCAGTCTGGAATCTAATCGGCATCATTGCTCTCGCTGCGCTGGGATATTACGGCGGGCTTGAGACGGCGCGTTACCTGATTTATAATGTTGCGGAAAAAACATCGGTTGACCTTCAACTCAAAACCCTTCGCCATGTCGTAAGCCTCGACCTTCACTGGCATGAAGGCCAAACCAGCGGAAAAAAACTAAAACGCATCAACCGCGGAGGTACAAGCCTCAACAGCCTGATCAGAATGTTTGTGGATCATGCTATTGACAGTACGGTCGGCTTAATCGGTGTATTTATTGTATTTTTTACGCTTAGCTGGCAATTAAACCTCATCCTCCTTGTTTTTTTTATTACCCACTACGCATTATCTGCCCGACTTACCGAAGGAACCAAAAACCAGTCGAAAAAAGTCAACGCGCTGGAAGATACTTTTTACAGTATGCAATTTGAAGTGCTGAACAGCATCGCTACCATCAAAACTTTGGGGCTTGGCAGCGAACTTGCGCGGCATGTTGCCGAACATTCGCGCAGGCTTCTGGAAGAATTAAAATACCGTATCCGACTCTTTCGCACACGTCTGGCTATTCTGGGGCTTCACCAGCAGTTTTTCCGACTGGCTATCATTGGGTTTTCGGTTTGGGAAGTATTAAACGGGCACTTTGCCGTAGGCATTATTGCACAGGTATTTTTTTATTTTAGTAAAATCGAAACTGCTGCTACAAAATTTTCCGATATGTATCACCAATACATGATGGCACAGATTGACCTGATGGGCGTCAACCAGATACTCCGCGAAAAACCCACCGTGGAAAACTCCGGTACGAAAGATTTTCCGGCCAACTGGCAGGCCTTTCAACTGAGAAACCTCAGCTTTCGATACGAAGGAAAACCCGTACTTGAAAACATAAATCTTATTGTCCGGCGGGGAGAAAAAATAGGCATCGCGGGTGCTTCCGGTGAAGGAAAAACCACTCTTTTCAAAATTATGCAGGGGTTATATACTGATTATGAGGGTTTTATCGGGTTTGATGATATTTCTCTGAGCGAGATTCGCCGGGCTGCTTATACACAACACACCGGGGTCGTTTTGCAGGAAACCGAGTTATTTAATTTCTCCATTCGTGACAATATCACCCTCGGCATCACCCCGGACGAAGAAGGAGAAAAACGCTTTCAGGAGGCCGTTCGTATCGCCTGTGTAGATGAATTTGCAAACCGCCATCCCAACGGCCTGGATACGCTGGTCGGAGAAAAAGGCATAAAACTTTCCGGCGGGGAAAAACAACGCCTGGGCATTGCAAGAGCGATATTCCGCCGCCCCGATATTCTTTTTCTCGATGAAGCGACCTCGCACCTTGACAATGAGTCCGAGACCAAAATTCAGGAAGCCCTGCATGAGCTTTTTCAGGGAATTACGGCGATCGTCATCGCTCACCGGCTTTCCACCCTCAAAGACATGGATCGTATTCTCGTCATCCGAAACGGGCAAATTATTGAGTCGGGAGATTATGATACCCTAAGCGGGAAAAAAGGAGTTTTCTCCGAAATGTTACAACAAAATGAAGCTTAATATTCATCGTAATTATCGGTTTTTTCGTTGATATATATGAACACAACAACTAGCCCCAATGGTATGAACCTACGATTTACAATCCTGTGTATCTTTGGATTGATGCCGATACTCGTTCCGGCACAACCTATTGACAATCAACAAATAACAAAACAAATACAGGCATACAAAACGGATATTCGCGGGCCTTACCGCGACATTCGCTGGTTTTGCAATGACGGTGAAATCCGTATGCCGAAAGATCCCTGTCCTGACGATCCCGGCGGGGTACAACGTGCCCGCTACAAAGAGGAAGTAATCGCACTGGGGAAAAAGAACCATATTTTCCTCGGGCAGATTCTCTCCAATACCGATTATGCCGAGTTTCTGGATGAGGCAAATAACTATTCCCAACTCAAACAATACCAGTTGGAAAAATACCTCCGCGCCGTGGACAATGGCTGGATTTTGCGCAAAGGGCAATTTTACCGGGGGGCCATTCAGGTAGAAGATGAGGAAGCCTGGGGCATAAAATTTCTGGAAAAAACCCTTGCCCGGAATGACCTGATCGAAAAAAAATTTTTCCTGTTGCGACAGGCTGTCAGAGATCTTCCTCATGGAAAAGATGACAACCGCAAACAAAATATCCGTGCGGTGTCTAAAATCATTGCCGATGCCTATCCCGATTTTATGGATCTCCGGGTAAAAATTCACAGCCAGCCCGAAGCCGGTGATTTGCCCAAAGTAAGGGCTTTTCGCGATACCCATCGCAGCAAACTCAACCCCGAACTTCTCAAGCAGTTTGAGCAGCTTATTTCGGACATGAATAAGGCCTATCAGCCCATCAATCTATATACCCTCAATCGTCTTCTTCCTCCTATCCCGGCAGGGTCGGAGTCCCGACTTTCCCTGATAAGTTTTATCAATACCTACGCCGAAAAACCCGCCGGCCCGGAAAAAACCCAAGCCGTAGCCAACATGATTTTCGACATCCGGGATTTTGTCAGCCAGATACCCGACGCCAAAGCCCGTCTGGCTTTGTTGGACATCTCCGTTCTTTTGGAAGATATACTGTTTTCGGAGGTAAGTACCTGGGAAGCTAAAACACTTCAAGAATCCCTCGACCGCATCGAAGCATTGAGTAGGGCTGCTGCCGGTTGTGGGTTTTTGGAAAAATGGGAATGGGAACAACTTTCCGAAGGTTTTTCCCCTTCAGAAGAAAGTCAGTCCGTGGATATACAAACCCTTCTGACTTTGCTTGAGTCTTCGCGCAGCGTGGTCGAATGGGGTGCAGGCATGACCCGTGCAAACTTTCAGGACGTGGTATCCCTTTTCAGCGGTTTTGAACCGCTGGCTCTGGGGTTTCAGGACGACCGTATCCGCTCTTCGGTTTTACTTCCCCTCGGGCGCGAAGTCGGGCGATTGGGCGATTTTATCGCCGTTCAGGCCAACCTTTCCAATCAGGTGCTGGGTATCTCAGCCCAGGGGCAGATTCGCGGGTTGAACCCGGGGTTTGCGTTGGGAGAACTCGTAGTCGTAGGCGAAACCGCCGGAGAAGTCGAAGTGTCCGCCGACAAAATTTACATCTTCCAACGCCCACCGGCAGACCTTAAACCCGTAGCGGGAATTGCTACCGTAAATGAAGGCAATATGGTCTCCCACGTCCAGCTTCTTGCCCGAAATCTGGGGATACCCAATGCCGTAGTCTCCGACCAGAACCTCGCCGACCTTCGCAAATATTCAGGGAAAAAGGTCTTTTATGCCGTCTCGAATAAAGGAACCGTCATCTTAAAACTTGCAGATCAGATGACAGCCGAAGAGAAAAAACTATTCGAAGTAAAACAACGAAGCGAAGAAAAAATCCGGGTTCCGGTTGAAAGAATGATTCTTTCGGAGGCAAAAATTCTCAACCTCCGCAATGTGAAAGCCAGCGATTCCGGCAAACTTTGCGGCCCTAAAGCAGCCAACCTGGGGCAGTTGAAGGTTTTGTTTCCGGAAAATGTCGTCGAAGGACTGGTCATTCCTTTTAGTATTTTCCGCCAGCACATGGATCAGCCGATGCCCGGAGGACAGATTACTTATTGGAATTATGTTTACGATCTTTTCTGGGAAGCCAATGAAATGACCGGAATGGATTGTACCGATCAGGAAATTGAAACCTTTACGCTTCAGGGGTTGGGCAAACTGAGAGAAGCCATCAAACAAATTCCCCTAAAACCGGAATTTGTAACCGAACTTAAAGAAGGATTTATCACCGCATTTGCTCAGCCGGTAGGTAAAGTGCCTGTATTTCTCCGGAGCGATACCAATATGGAAGACCTGAAAGATTTTACCGGCGCCGGATTAAATCTGACCATTTTTAATGCCGTGGAGGAACAAAAAATCCTCCAGGGAATCCGCGACGTATGGGCCTCCCCTTATACCGAACGAAGTTATAAATGGCGGCAAAAATACCTGCTCAATCCGGAGAATGTGTATCCGTCTATTCTGATTATTCCGAGTGTGGATGTGGATTATTCCGGAGTAATGATCACCAAAGGTATAGTGTCCAATAATCCTGCGGACATTACCATTGCCTTCAGCAGAGGAGCGGGCGGAGCTGTGGATGGACAAGCAGCGGAATCCTATCTGCTCCGCGCCAATGGCAAAAATCAACTCCTTTCTCCTGCCCGCGAACCCGGTTATAACCGACTACCCGCCACCGGCGGAACCCGAAAAAACATTGCAACATTCGAGGCACCGATTCTGAATGCTCAAAACCTCACAGCTATTCGCGGCCTTTCTGCCGAGGTGCGTGAGAAACTACCGAAAACCCCCGGAATAGAAACCGAAGGGCCGTTTGATGTCGAATTTGGGTTCCTTAACAATAAACTATGGCTGTTTCAGGTACGCCCGTTTGTTGAAAACAAACGCGCCGCCGCCTCTGAATACCTCCTGTCCATTACACCACAAATTCCGGAAAATAAGCTTGTTCCACTCACAACAACGTTTTGATTATGAAAACATCTGCCTTATGGCTGGCTCTTATTGCCTTGTTTTTCCAGCCGGAAAACCTTCTTGCCACCGGATACCCCATTGACGGATACGAAACCACCGGTATTCGGAGGCTCAAAAGACTGGAACTCATTATCACCGGAGAAATTAAGGATACCTACCCCGTATCAGGCGCACAGAAGTCCATTTGCGACATTTCCCTGAACCTGCTCGGAGAAAGAGGGGCAACGCTGGACAGCCTTCCGGCGGTAGATCCCCAACTTCAGAAGGCTCTTTCGGCCATGTTTCCCTATCTCAATGAAAGTTATTCCATAACCCTGCTGGACATTACGCCGGGAAAACCCATCCGATACGCACAACGTCAGCAAAACCGGGGATTTCAGCCGGGAAGCGTGGGCAAACTTGCCGTTACCGCCGGTTTTTTCACTGAGTTGGCCAAAATCTACCCGGACTCCTTTCACACCCGGCAGGCATTGATGCGGACCAAAGTCGTAAGAGCCGGGAAATGGGCCATTCCGAATGAACATACTGTTCCTTTTTTTAATCCCGATACTAAGAAGTTTTTTAAACGAACCCTCATCGAAGCCGATACCTTTTCGCTGTATGAGTGGCTCGACCACATGCTTTCTGTCAGCAGCAACGGAGCCGCGAGTGTAGTATGGCGGGAGACCATTCTTATGCGGGTTTTTGGGGAATGTTATCCCGAACTTACGGAGTATGAAGCGAATGACTATTTTAAAAATACCCCCAAAGATAGCCTGTCCCGTGTGGCAAATGCCGTCGTAAACGAACCCTTGCGCAAATTAGGAATTACGGAAGACGAATGGAGGCTCGGAAAACTTTTTACAAATGGTGCGGGAACCATCGTACCGGGCTTGGGAGGTAGTATTGGAACTCCTTATGGGCTGATGAAATTTCTTGTGGCAATGGAAAGAGGTAAAATCGTGGACGACTCCACCAGTCTGGAAATCAAACGGCTGATGTATATGACGGATCGCCGCATTCGGTATGCGTCATCGGCGGCATTGAAGGACGCAGCCGTTTATTTCAAATCCGGCAGCCTGTATAAATGTAAGGAGGAGGAAGGTTTTAAGTGTGGCAAATACATGGGAAACGTGGACAATTATATGAACTCTGTGGCCATTGTCGAACACCGAGACGGAACCACCTACCTCGTGGCCCTCATGTCCAATGTCCTGCGCAAAAACTCCAGCAGTGACCATTACGCACTGGCTTCGCGGATTGACAAACTTATACGGACAGCGCCGACCCCTTAAACGCACAATGAAAGTGGAGTTTTTTGATTTACTAGTAGTTTTTTCATATATTCGATCAAAAAAAAATATGCAGACTCAAGTTCCCCTTAATAAAACCCAACTCGAAATTCTTCAAATGTTTAAAAGTGATTTGCCAGAGGAAGAATGGGTGGAAATCAAAAGGATTTTTACAAAATATTTAGCCGAGAAGGCAAAAAACTTGGCTAACCAGGTTTGGGATAAAAAGGGTTGGACTAATGAGGATATGAAACGACTTTCACAAGAACATCTGAGAACGCCATATAAAAGGAACAAATGAGGGTTGTCTTAGACACAAACGTTCTATTGGTATCTATAACACCAAAGTCGCTTTATTTCCCCTCCCTGAGCCTTTCCAAGGTTTTGGTGGCAAAGTTTTGGATTTTGGGATTGGGGCTGGAAGTGAGGTTTTCCACCAATGAGAGATAGGAAACATCTTTCAGGAGTCCGATAAGATGAAGTACCGCCAGTTTCAGGCGGGTATCCTTTCCTTCCAGAAGTAATTGAAAGCACCGATATTCATTGGGTACGGAGAGGTTTAATTGTTCGATGGTTTTGTCGGAAATAGTATCCAAAAGGGCGGTTTCTACCACCGGAATCAATAATTTTTTCAGGGGTGCGGTCAGAAGGTTGTCCAGAAATTCTACCGCATTTACCCGAAGATCTTCCTGTTTACTCTGCAATCCCCGGTAAATATTCAGCATATCTTCCGGCGGGTATTTCAACCCCAGGAGGCGGAAAATCCTTTCCAGGCTGCCGTCCAGTCTTCGTTCCAGCAATATTTTCAGGCTTTTGCGGGCCTCGTTTATTTCCGGCTGTAAGTCTTTTCTGCCGGAAGGTTTTTTGATCTTTTTATTGCTTTGAACATACAATACAGACAAAGTATCCTGAAACAGGTGTACTTCCTCACTGATTTTATGGAGGATCATTTTTTCATGGAAATTCAAATGGGGAAACGCAATTTTGAGGCTGTTAAGAGCCTTCAATGATTCAATTCTGACCATTAAATCTTCATAGTCAAGGAGTTGAAACAAAAAATTAACGGATTTCTGGTTGCCGATCTGCGCCACGACAGAAGGCATGGCGCGAATCATCTCTACGTGTGTTTCTGGTTGTTTTGCCAAAGAAACCAACACATCCACAACCCCGGGGCCAAATCTTACCAATGCCGATTTGGCGGCATCTGCAAAACTGTCCAGACCTATAAATGGTACAATTAGCGGCAAAAACCGGGGGTGGTTCGTGTCCGCAGCCGAAATAATTGCCTGTTTTACTACGGCAGGATCAGCGTCGTACAAAAACTTTTCGATCCGGTCGTAATAAGAAGGGATATTGCCTTGGCCAATGGCTTTTAATATCTGAATTTTTCGGAAAGAAATTTCCTCCGGATCACCCCCACCTGCGAGTGAATTTAGTCGAATCTGCACGAGTTCTTCCAGATCAAAGGCTTTGCGCAAAGTGGCATTATCGCGGGTTTCATTTGCCAGACTTACCAGTGCCGCCCCCCGCACCCGGTAGTCTTCATCGGTAATATAGGCCCGCATGAGTTCTTCGATGTCCTCCGGGCGGTGTTCAATCAGGTATTCAAAAGCAGCAATTTTTACCCGCTGATCCGGGTCGTGAATAAAAGGCAGTATCTCATCGGTTACGTGCCGGTTTTTAAAGAAATAGAGGTTTCGGATGGCTTCGGCCCTCACTTCTCCGGAGGAATGGTGAAGCAGGGGTTTGATACTGGCAAATAATCGGTCATCATTAATTTCCCGGATTTTTCGAAGTACATACAAAATCTGCCTTTCATTGCCTTTTTCCAATACCCGCATCAGACCTCCGAGCACAGATTCATGGGAAAAATCCGGTCCTCTTTTGGTGGTATCGCTTTTTTCCTGATTGATTTTCAGTTTAAACGACCGGATGTATTCCTGTCTTACTTGATTAGCAAGATAAACCCAAAGTCCGATAAGCCCGACAGTCATCAGGCTGATATATCGGGAGGAAAGCTCTATTCCGTTAACCATAAATATTAGGATCAAACCTCCGATTCCGGTAGCGATACTGTCCACAAACACATCAATAAAGGTTTTAGCCTGGTTTTTTATTTCAGGTGGAATAGGCAAAGCAAGAAGCTCCGTTGCGGCTTTATTGATGGACTGTTTCAGGCTTCCATCGCTGATCTTGATCAATACCGCTGCCCATAAAGCCGGCAAAAACAGTAAAATCACGGATCCTAAAAGTATGCCTCCGGGTAAAAAAAACAAAGAAGTACCTACGCCAAAGGTTCCGACTACACGCCGGGTAAGAAAAAGCTGAACCAGCAGAGAAATAACGTTCAGGTTGGAGAACCAAAATCCAAAAAATGCGGCGAGTTCGTCCGGATCGGAAATATAAGAAGCGGCTATATCGCTAAACTGATAGTCCACTAGTTTGGCTACGATTACACTTACACCGATTATTCCGGCGAGATAGGTCAGGTGGCGGGACTTGCGAATCAGTTGAAACGGATGATCGGAGAAACCCTGGGTTTTTCGCTCCTGTGTAAAGGAAGTTTTGGTCACCTTTATAAATGTATCCCAGACGTGGCGGGTAAGCGGAATACAAATCATGAGCAGGAAAGCCGATACAAAAAGGAGGTTTTCGCTGCCAATCAAAGGAGCCAGAAGGCTGGTAAGGTACCCGCCAAAAATACCCCCGGCAATGGCCCCTGCACCGATAAACCCAAATAGCCGTTTGGCTTCACGAGCATTAAAAACCAGATTGGCAAAAATCCAAAACTGCGAAGCCGAAAGCACCGCGAATATCGCTACCCAGACATAGAAAGTATAAAGCACCCATCCCACGGTGACATTTAACCGGAGGAGTATTCCAAAGAAAACGAGTACTCCTATCGAAAAAATCAGCGTCCCGTTGATGATTTTATTGAGTGAATATTTCCGCAATACCCGCGAATACAAAGAAGAAATGACCGCAGCGACAATCGCTACAAGGATAAAAGCACCGGGAAGGTTTTCTGCGCCAAACCGCGAAAGAAAAAGAGCGTTAACCGTAGGTTTGACGATGAGGAGCGTCGAAATCAGCAGGAAAATATTGGCCTGCATAAAAAAAGCGCGAAGCAATTCTCCTTCCCTAATGTCAAAGGTTTTGCGGAGTAAATATTTTATTGCCTCACGGGCCTGCGTCATCTTAAACCTTCCTCAATTAAGCACATCCTCCACAGATAAAACCAATTTGCGGAGAATCGTTTCCCCGTCCGGAGCTTCCGTCAAGGCAACGAGAATGTATTTTCGGTCAACGTCCCAGACGAGTATCGAATCGGAATGATAGTTCTGCCAAGAACCCGATTTCCGAAATAACCTTGCGTGAGGAGCGATGACATCTAAAGTATTTACAAACTTATGGTGAAGTTCAGGCTCGTCCATGATGGCGAGCATTTGCCGGGAACGTTCGTAACTGACCAACTTTCCAAAAATCATCATGTGGTAAAAACGACATACCTGAGCAACCGTCGCGGCGTGACTAAGCCCTTTCATCGGATCGGGGTAACGTTCCCCTTCGGCGGCGTATCTTTTTCCCACCCAGAGTCCCCCGCCGTATTTTTTGTCATACAAAGCATAACGCGGGTCGGTGAGTACCTGCTCGATTTTGCGGTAACCGAGGCGGTCTATCATACGGGTGGAGGCCTCATTGTCGGAACGGCTGATCATCAGCCGGAGGTCCTGCCGGATTTCCGGCGTTTCCGGAAGTTCTTTTTTTTCCATTGCATCCATTGCCGCCAGGAGGATCGCAATTTTAGGCAGGCTGGCTGCATACATCATACTATTGCCATTAACGCTGGCAAACCGGGGGTTTTGCATATCGCGCAGGTCCACAAGCCCTACCGCCATCTTATCGTTGGCGATTAACTCTCGCCATTCGGCATTGGCATTTAATGCCTGATTCAACCGAAACTCCAGCCGGTTGTCCACCAGATTGCGGAGTGATTTAAAAGATTCATCCGGTACCCGTAAAGGAATTTCCGGGTCTGCGGAGACCTCGGCTTTGTAGGTAGGTTTTGCAGGGCCGCTTAATAAAAAGGCCGGAAGCAAGATCGAAATTAAGACTGTTCTAAACATAAATGACTGAATAATAACACTTTACGTATTATGGGGTCATCGTTTTTTTCGGGATTTTAAGAGAAGATAGGGCTTGCCTTCTCTTTTTGGGTTATTATTCCCGAAAGTTACAGGTTTATAAGAAAATACAAATACAATTTGTGTAATTTTTTGTACTATATCTTTGCAGAAAATTTCAGGTAATGTACAAGCGTTTATCTCTTACTAAAAGGATTATAGTCAAGGCTGGCGGTGTAGTTGGGCTGATCTTTTTTATATTTCTTCTTTTATCCCTGATTTTTCCACTGCCCACGCCCAAAACCTGTTCCACTACTATCCTCGCTGCTGACAGTACGCTGCTTTGTGCTTACCTTACACCTGATGAAAAGTGGCGGATGGCAACCTCACTGGATAAGGTAAGTTCTGAGTTGATAGAGGCTCTTATCGCCAAAGAAGACAAATGGTTTTTTTATCATCCGGGAATTAACCCTTTTTCCCTGCTGAGAGCTTTGATCAATAATCTTTCATCCGGGAAACGGTCTTCCGGAGCCTCCACCCTTACCATGCAGTTGGCTCGAATGGCAGACCCTTCACCGCGAACCTACCTCAGCAAAATCAAAGAAATGTTTCGCGCACTTCAGTACGAATGGAAATACTCCAAACGGGAAATCCTGGAAATGTACCTTAGTTACCTTCCCTATGGAGGCAATGTAGAGGGGGTAACGGCAGCTTCCTACATCTTTTTTCAACGTCCTCCGGAAAAAATCAGCCTGGCACAGGCCGTTTTGCTCACGGTCATCCCCAATCGCCCCAACTCCCTGCGGCTTGACCGCCATCCCGACGCGGCACTTGCCGCGAGAAACAAATGGATACAAAATTTCCGTCGCCGAAAAATATTTCCTTCAGCCGCGCTGGATGCCGCCGAAAATGAGCCGGTAGTTGCTTCAAGGGAAAACATTGTGCCCCAAACACCACACCTCTGCTACGAACTCAAACGAAAATACCCCGGCAGAGAAGAGATTATCAGCACACTAAAACCCGCTATCCAGCATGTGAGCGAACAACTTCTTTACAACCATGTGCAGCGGGTAAAACACCTCAACGTTTCAAACGGAGCCGTCATCGTGGTTGATAATCATTCTCAAAAGGTAATTGCCTACTGCGGATCCGCCGACTTTAATAACGCCCAGGCACTGGGGCAGGTAAACGGTGTAAAGGCGATACGGTCGCCGGGTTCGACCCTTAAACCGGCTGCTTATGGTTTGGGGTTTGACGACGGATTCATCACCCCGGCGACAAAACTGATGGACGTTCCTGGCAACTTTCAATCATTCATTCCGGAAAACTACGACCTTTTGTTTCGAGGGGAAACGACGGTACATGAAGCCCTCACCCACTCGCTCAATATTCCGCCGGTGAGGTTGGTACAGGATCTGGGAAACGACCGTTTTCTGGATATACTTGAAGCCTCCGGCTTCGAAACCATCCGTAGCCGAAGGCAGGATTTGGGGCTTTCGACTGTACTTGGCGGGTGTGGGGTGACGCTGGAAGAACTTACCCGTTTTTACGCCAGTTTTGCCAATGGAGGAAACTTGTTCCGGTTAAAATATTTGCAGGAAGAAACCGGAGACACTACGGGGCAGGTGCGATTGTTTTCGGAAGGAACGGCCTGGCTTATCGCTGAGATTCTATCGGATTTGGAGCGCCCGGATATTCCCAAGACTCTGGTGGACGATTCCAAAAGGCCTAAAGTGGCCTGGAAAACGGGAACCTCCTATGGAAAACGCGATGCCTGGGCCATCGGTTTTTCGCCCCGGTTTACGGTTGGAGTATGGATGGGAAATTTTGACGGGACCGGTGCGCCGGAGCTTTCGGGCGCGTATATGGCGGTGCCTTTACTAATGGATATTTTCAATGCAATAGATTACAACCCTCACAAAAAATGGTTTTCGCAGCCGGTAACCATAAGTCAGCGAAGAGTATGTGCCGAAACCGGGAAGATACCCGGCAGGTTTTGCCGCCATTTTTTTATGGATTATTACCTCGAAAACACCTCGTCCCTTCAGGAATGTAATCTTCACCAAGAGTTGTATGTAAGCAGCGACGAGAAAGTACAGTATTGCCCGGTATGTCTGCCCGACAGTGGATATATAAAAAAAATATTTCCGATGTACGATCCGGAGTTAGTATTGTGGTTTGCTTCAAACAATCGGTCCGTAGAGATTCCTCCGCCACATTTTGCAGGATGTGAAGCCACGTTTTCAGGAGATGGGCCAAAGATTTTGTCGCCCTCCGAAGACTTTGAATACTACGTGGAAGGCGGAGCAGAACAGGAGATTTTGCTTCAGGCAGCGAGTGACCCCACCGTAAGAAAACACTACTGGTACGTAAATGACCGGTTTATCATCGCCGCGGCACCGGAAGAAAAAGTATTTTTCAAACCCGAAAGTCGAAAACTAATCATCACCTGCATGGACGACCGGGGCAGAAAAAGCCAGGCAGAGATAGGCGTGAGGTTTTATTGAGAATTATTTTCGAAATGCTCCAGGCTCGAAAAACCGCTCTTCTGGATTAACCCATGACAGACACGGATGTAAATCTCTCCGCGGATTTCTATCTTACTTATTCATTCTCTTAACCCCAAAGCTATGAAAAAACATTATACGCTACTGATTTTTACGGTTTTTACCTTTTTACTCCATCCGGCTATGTTTGCTCTGCCTGTCATTAATGGCTTAACTCCGACAGCTACTACTGTAGAATTATATGAAAAATTTGAGGTCGCCGTAAATCTTACCGCCAGCTATACCAATCCCTATGACTACGACCAGATTCGGGTCTTTGCTACTTTCACTGCCCCCGGAGGAGAACAGAAAGTCGTGGATGGTTTTTTTATGAAGGACTATACTCTCACTGCTGCCGGAACGCTCAACGCTACCGGAACTGAAGGATTTAAAGTGCGGTTTTCTCCCGACGAGACGGGAAACTGGACTTACGTCGTTTCGGTTACGGACAATTCGGGCACAGTTGCTTATTCCTCCCAGGCTTTTACCTGCAACCCTGCCACAAATATCAAAAACAAGGGCTTTGTCCGCACAGGTGTTACCAAATATTTACAACACGACAACGGCGATCAATACATTCCTGTCGGTGAAAATGTAGCCTGGCAGCTCGCGAACCCCTTTGTGGATTATACCAATTGGCTCGGAGGGCTTGCCGCAAACAATGCCAATTTTTTCCGCCTCTGGCATGCTCATTGGGGTCTCGGTATTGAGTGGAGAAATGGCAGCGACAATTTCCTCGGCCTCCGCAAATACAAAGAAACCAACTGCCGATACCAGGACTGGTTATATGACTACTGCGCTCAGAATGGCATCTATGTCATGCTCTGTCTCCAGCACCACGGACAGGTGTCCGCACAAACCAATCCCAACTGGGCCGACAATCCCTACAACGCTAATCTCGGCGGCCCCTGCCAGAATACCTGGGACTTTTTTTCCAATTCTACCGCAAAAGCTCATACTAAAAACCGCTTTCGCTACATCGTCGCCCGCTGGGGTTATGCCCGTAGTATCATGGCCTGGGAATTGTTTAATGAAGTGGACCTCACCGATGACTTTGACACACACAAAGGAACCGTCTCCGACTGGCACGACGAAATGGCCGCTTATATCAAGTCCATTGACCTCTACGGTCATATCCTTACCACTAGTTTTGCCCATGACAAAAATGATCCTGCGATATGGACTGCACCGGATATGGATATGACTCAAACCCATTTTTACCTCAATACGGCTCATATCGAGCGGGTCGTCGTAAGAGGCATTACAAACTATCTGGAAGACTACGACAAACCCACCCTTTCCGGCGAATTTGGCCTCGGTGGCTCTAGTTCTATCAGCAACCAGGACCCCGACGGTGTGCATATACACAATTCGCTGTGGGCGGCTGTTTTTGCCGGAGGATTGGGCACAGCCATGACTTGGTGGTGGGATAGTTATATTCACCCCAAAAATCTCTACTATCATTTTAAACCAGTAGCCGCCGTTTCTCAGGAAATTCCTTTTGTGGATGGCAATATGGCCCCGGCAGCAGCATTTGTCTCCGGTGCTCCGGGCGACCTCTCGCTTACGCCCAGCCTCAACTGGGGCGAAATTGCCACTGCCAATATTACCATCAATCAGGGAGGCAGCCTCTCCCCCTCCGATGCGAGTTTAGCGGTCTATATGTACGGCTCTACCTGGAATACCCAGTTTCGCTCTCCCCCTACTTTCCAGATCACTTATCCCGACGCAGGGCTGTTTACGGTAAAAACGGGCGGTACTGCCGGCACGGATCCCAAAATCGCTATCTGGCTCGACGGAACCAAATTGCTCGAACAATCTGCCCAAATCAACCAAAATTACAGCATCAATGTACCGGCAGGTGCGCATACCATCAAGGTGGACAATACCGGCACCGACTGGATAACCATTTCCTCCTACACCTTTACCAATGCGGGTTCTTCTGTGGACGTATATGCCCTGGTTTCGGCTGATAGCAGTACTGCGGCGGGTTGGGTTTACAGCAACAACTACAACCACGAGTATATAAAAACCAATGGGAAACCCGCGGCTATTTACAATTCGCAGGTTTCGGTAAGTGGTTTTCAGGACGGGGCCTATTATGTAAAATGGTACAACTGCCTTACCGGAGCCATTGTCCTCGGAGCACCCGCCTATGCAACCAACAATGTGTTACAGATCAATGTTCCCAAACTCGACTGGGATCTCGCCTTCCGTGTGGACGACGAATTCAGCAACGTGGCCATTGACCGGGAAATCCGCTCACTTGATTTTAGCGTCTATCCCAATCCGGTAAACCGGGGAGAAAACCTGCACATTAAATATGCCGCGAAAGACAACAATGCACACATAACGCTGCTAGACATGGCAGGGAAACCCCTTTCGGAGTTTTCCATACCCCGCCTTACCACAGGAAGACAGGACATTATTTTCCCTTTACCCGACAACCTCGCTGCGGGCGTTTATTGGTTGCTACTAAACTCCGGCGAGGAAAGAGGAGTAGAGCCTTTTGTAGTAAAATAAAAATATTACCCGCGAGTCTTTAGCTTGATCCGCATCAAAAACATATCCGCCGTCATGTACAGGCTGCTTCCATCGTCGCCGAAGGCACAATTGGAAGTGGCCTGTCCCGTCATAACCGTGCCGAGATGTTTTCCATCCGGGCTAAAAACCAATACACCGCCGGGGCCGGTGGCAAAAATATTTCCACTTTTATCCACTTTCAGCCCATCGGGAAGCCCTTTAGCCGTAGGAACCATCGGCGTCGCGTCATAAAAAAGGCGACCGTTGGCGATAGAGCCATCCTCCTGCACATCATAAGCCATCCAGATCGCCCTTTCAGGGTCGGAGTTGGCGACGTAGAGTGTTTTTTCATCGGGAGAAAAGGCAATACCGTTGGGGCGGCTGAGTTCGTCGGTCAGGAGAGAGACCGTACCGTCGGGAGCGCGGCGATACACCCCCTGGAAAGGAATTTCTTTGAGCGAGTCTTCCATCCCGTTTTCCAGTCCGTAAGGAGGGTCTGTAAAATATAAGGCCCCGCTGCTGTGATAAGCCGCATCATTGGGGCTGTTGAGGCGTTTGCCGTCGTAGTTATCGGCGAGCGTTTCATATTCGGGGCGCGGGTCGTCGAGCGAAGCCGTCATCACCGCCATGCGGCGGTCGCCGTGCTGGCAGAGCACCAGTCGCCCCTGCGGGTCGAGCAGGAGGCCGTTGGAGCCTTTTTCCCCGAGGCGGGGATCATTGCCGGTATAACCGGCGGGTTTTACAAATACACTTTTACCCTCCCCTTCTTTCCACTTAAAAATAGTATTCGGGGGAATGTCGGAAAATACAAGCGCCTGCTGATCGGGAAGCCACAGCGGGCCTTCACACCAGTCAAAACTGTCGGCGAGAATTTCAATGACGGCATCAGTGGCAATCAGATTGTCCAATGTGGGATCAAGTCTTTCGACTTTTCCGGTGTGAGCATACGTCGTTGCTTCAATTTCGGCTTCCGGGTCCGTCTGTGTATCGGTTTTACAACCCAGGACAACTACCAGAAGAAGGAAAAGATAAGTAAATCGTTTTTGCATAGGAGTAGATGTATTTCCCCTAATATAAGGTGAGTTTGGGATAAGTAAAAAGTATTTGCCTTCTACCTGCCCGGGGAAGAATTACTCCAAATAAACCCGCGAGAGTTATTCTGAAAATAGTGTATATTGGGCAATATTGCCTGTAAAATGTCAAAGACACAAATCCGATAACTTATATGAAAGCCAAACCGGGTATTATCCAACAACTGGGATACACATGGGTCGCTCTGCCCACCGAAGACATAAAACCCCTCACGCTACTCGAAATCGCTTCACCGGGGATTCTTAAACGAATCAAAAATACATTTACCGGAGCAAAACCGGAAACGAAAATCCTGCCCTCTACTCTATTTTCGCTTTTTCCCCAACCCCTCGAAGGTGAAATTCCGAAGCCTCGCCGGGCTAAAGCCGTTGCCTCTTTTAAAGGAAAAGACCTCGTGGAATCCGGTGCAGGTTTTGACCTCGAAGGCCTCGAAAGCTTTAAAAAAATTGTCCATGCGGGTGCCTCCGGGCATATTAGCAAGGCAAAAAAATGGTTGTACGAATTTGAGTCTCCCCGGCTTACCGATATTGACCCGACCCAGATTGAGAAATATATCAACCGCAATCAACCTGACCGGGATTTGCCCGGTTTTCTGGAAAAATTAAAGGACAACCGACTATTTGTCATCACGCATATTCTCCATACAAAAGCCTTTTCGGTTCGCAATGTCAACGAATTTTCGATTAACGGAGAAATTTCCGCTGATGCCATCGAAGGACATCTTGCCGGCCTGAGTGCCGATGTCAACCGGCAGAAAGACAGTACCGAAAGCCTGAGTTATACAGGGACAAAACCTCTTACTTTTGCCATAAGAGCCAGCAGGATATGGTTTGACCCGGAAAAAGACACTTTCTCACTCAATGACCAATCACTTAGCGGTTCACGGAGCATTTTCGAAAGCACTCGTGAACCCGCGCCTGAATTAATTCCACCCCGGATCAGGATCGAATAAATGAGTCAGAGTTTCTGCCTAAACAAACCCCCATGATCGAAAGCATTCGCGACGCCATCGCCCGCAACGACCTGACCGAAGCACTAAAGCTGTTGCGCACCCTGTTGGACAACAGCCCCCAACTCGACGAAATCCTCGTCCAGTCCGGGCGGTTTCATGCCATACGCAAACAAATCCGCCTCGGCCTTGTCTCTCCGGCAGAAGCCTCCATTGCCCACGCCCAAATCCTCGCCGGACTCACCGACCTGCTCCGAGAGATTGAAGAACAGAGCCAAAAACCCGCCATCCGCCAAGAGATCGCGCAGGTTATTCATTACCACTACTACCACGACCGCAAAATCCCCCGCAACCTCACCGCTCCGCCCTTTTATCCCGAAGTGTTTATCGGGCGGGAAACCGAGATGGATACCCTGCATCGGAAACTTTTTTCCGGGACCAACCTGCTACTACTTGTCAACGGGCAGGGCGGCGTGGGCAAAACCTCCCTCGCTTCCCGGTATTACCACCGCTACCAGTCCGACTACGCCCATACCGCCTGGCTGCTGAGTGAGTCCCGCATCGCCTTTGCCCTGCTGCGCCTGGCGCAACCG
>JANRJC010000053.1:0-45493 GCA_033764335.1 Bacteroidia bacterium
AAATTATCGGGCCAACGATGGTCCCACAAGGGGGCCCAACCCATGCTGAATCTCAGAGTCGCTTTCAAAAGCCGACGAGAACACATGCTCCAGCCATTGATCCGAAACGTCGCCTAAGCGCGAAAGCGTGAAATGCACCCCCTGCTCTACCACTGAGCTACTGCTTCAATTTTAATAGTAGGTAATTGAATAAGTATTGATACGTCTCTGTTATGGTTTGTAGTAACTTATCCTTGACCTGACTAATATTTTAAAGAACGTCTTTATCTTTTCATCGCTCAAAGATTAAATGGATCTGCGCAATGTTTTTGCGTAGATTGAAAAAAAATAGTATTTTCTTCTATGGCTCAGAACAAAAATGCTCTAATACGATATAAAACAATAGATAAGTGCCTCCAGAACAAGTACAGAACATGGACGCTTGATGACTTGATGGATGCTTGCTCGGAAGCTTTATATGAATATGAGGGGAGAGACATCAGTGTAAGCAGGAGAAGTATCCAGTTGGATCTTCAAATGATGAGAAGTGATAAACTGGGGTACAATGCTCCGATTGTCGTTTATGACAAAAAATATTATAAGTATGAAGATGAGAACTATTCAATAACTAATATTCCGATCACAGAAAATGATATGAACGTATTAGCAGAAACCGTTGAGATGCTAAAACAATTCAAGGATTTTTCATTGTTTTCTGAGCTTGGTGGAATTATTCAGCGTTTGGAAGATAAGGTGTACTCAGAAAAAACACATCAAGCCTCGATTATACATTTGGACAAAAACGAAAACCTTAAAGGCCTTGAACATTTGGATGTTTTGTATCAATCTATTCTTAAGGAGTTATGTCTTACTATCACATATCAATCGTTCAAGGCGCGAGAAGCTTCTGCAATCCCATTTCACCCTTTTATTCTGAAAGAATTTAATAATAGATGGTTTGTTGTGGGGAAGAAAAAACCTAATGAGCCAATATTAACACTGGCTTTAGACAGAATCTCCAAAATTGAGTATAATTCTGGCACACCATACGAACGAGGAAATTTTGATGGAGATGAATATTACAAAAATACTATTGGCGTTACAGTTTTAAATGAAGCGCAACTCCAGGAGGTACATTTAAAATTAGATCGTAATAATGCGCCTTATGTGTTAACAAAACCGTTTCATCATTCACAAAAGGTAATCGAAAAGCTGGCAGATGGCGGTATCATTGTATCTGTAAAAGTGCATTTGAATTTTGAGCTTGATAGGCTTATACTCAGTTTTGGAGAATCTATTGAGGTATTGGAACCAAGAATGTTAAGAAATAGAATAAGAAAAAAACTGAACGCTGCATTGAAGTATTATGAGTAAACAATATACATACCTCTGGAATTCCACCGGGGGAGTATTTTGCTCCTTTCTACTCCCTCGCCCCTCGAATTGAAAAATGTTTTACACTTCATTTACACTTATTTACGTTGGTTTACGGTTAACTCTGGTGCCGCTGCTTACCTTTAAATAAAAAAGGTAGTATGCATAAGATTCTTGTAAATAAAATTTGTCTGATCGTTTTTGCTTGCAGTTGGCTCTTCGGTTGTACGATGAGCAATCGGCCCATTTCTAAAGCGGATGAAACAAAAAGTCCGGTGGACAAGGCAAAGAAAAAATCCATTGTACAAAAGCTTAAAGAAAACGCGCATCTGCCATTGAAAGTGCAGATTGACCTTTATTATAGCCTGAAAAAGGATAGCGCCGATGTTTTTAGTTTTGAGGATGAAGAAGAACTTAATTTGTATGGCTACTCATATCTATGGGAAAACAAAGTGCAGGAGGCCATTGAGATATTTAGGTTAGTCGTGGCCGAATTTCCAAATTCCGCAAATGCTTATGATAGTTTAGGTGAAGCATACCTCCAAAATGATAATAAGGAACTTTCTTTGTACAATTATGAAAAATCACTGGCCCTAAATCCGGAAAATTTTCATGCCGAAGACCAGATAGAACGAATAAAGTTTCCCAATAAAATTCGGTTAAAACCTACTGAAAAATTCTTCGAAATATTTTCGGCTGAACAGTATAAAGCCGATTTGGACCAATTGGGAAATACCTTAATAAAGGTGCATCCTAATGCGCTTAAATTCATTTCAAAGGAAACTTTTTGGAAATCCATTGAAGCAAAAAAAGCCTTGATTACGGATCGCACGACTTATGGAGAATTTGCCTGGCATTGCAGTGAAATCATCGCCAATATCAATTGTTCACATACCAACATGGGAAGTTTTTATTATGAAGCAACCCTGTTGCCGCTATCAGCAAGATTCCCAATACAAACCCGATGGGTTGACAACCAGTTGTTTGTGGTTGATCCAATAAATAATGATAAAAAGGTAAAGATCAAAGATGAAATCGTGAGTATAAATGGAATGGCTGTGTCAAAAATTGTAAAGGATATTTACCAACACATTCCCTCTCAGGGTTATATCGAAACCACAAAAAAACATTTTTTTAATACGTGGTGTGCGGCCATGATTCCCTATGCACTCGGATTTCCCGAAGCGTATGAAATCGTTGTAAAAGGAGTTGAACAACCCATTTTACTCAAACAAGCAGAAACAATTGAAGAGCCATTTTTTGACAGGTCGCTTGGTTTTTCGGGGGAAAAATTATCCCTGAAATTTGTGGATAACGGTGAAATCGCGTTGCTCACCGTTGCATCATTTAATTACTACCGATGGAATGATTTTGATGTGTTCAAAAATTTCATTGACAGCAGTTTTCTTGAGATCAACAAAAGGGGAACAAAAAACCTTGTCATTGATGTAAGATTTAACGGAGGGGGATCTGCATCCGCCAGTATCCATTTGCTACAATATCTGGTTGACAGTCCCTTCATTTATTTTTCAAATGCTCAGTTTGAAGGAAAAAAAGAAAAAATAGAAGGCGAGGAGGTGGTCTATCCTTTTGAAGCCCGATTTAAGGGGAAATGTTATTTTATGATTGATGGGCGCGGCAATTCAACTACGGGCCATTTTATGTCAATCGTCAAATATTTACATTTAGGAACGATCGTAGGAGAGGAACTAGGCTCAAACCAATTTTGTTCTGCCGGAATGACAACGAACAGATTGACAAACACGAAGTTGGAATATTACGTGGCAAACAATACGCATGAGTCCCTGGCTATATCGCTGCCAGATGAGGTAGGAATTTTACCTGATCATTATGTTACCCAAACCATAGATGAGTATTTAACTAATATTGATGCTGTGAAGGAGTACACGATGGCGTTGGTCAGAAAGGGGGATTAACAAAACAAATCCTCCAACACCACTACCTGATCAATATGGTTGAGGCGATGGGTGTTTTCTGCGACACCCTGGGTGGTGATAAGGGTAGTGAAAAGGTGTTTAACGGAATAATCCCCACTAATCCGCTTTATCTATATATTTTTGGGTAGTTAAAGCGGAATAGTGGGTCGCTAATCCGCTTTATCTTTAAAATACGTCTTATTGTCCCAATGCTCCGCTCAGCCGCAACAGCTCCAATTCGGAGGTTTTGACGTTGTACTGAGCCGTAATCTGTCGGTTGAGGGATAGGTCAAATCGCCGCTGCGCTTCGTTGAGGTCCAGGATCGTAGAGCCGCCGAGGCGGAATTTTTCGATGGAAATCACGAGGTTTTCTTCGGCGAGTTTGAGGTTGTTTTCTTCAATGGTCAGGATTTTTTTGTCTGCCTGATATTGGTTGTAGGCAGCCGTAAGTTCGCCGGTAATTTGTGCCAGCAAGGCCTGCTCCTGCGTTTCGATGATTTCGGTCGTTACTTTTGAAATCTCAATCTGCTGATTGTTGTGGTGGCCATCATACAAAGTCCAGCGGGCGGAAAGACCGAGGTTAAACGAGGCGTTGCGGTTGGTGAGCAAAAAACTGGCGTTGCTGTTGGAGTAACTGTATCCCAGCCCGGAACTCAGGGCAACCTGGGGTTTTTTTGCGGCGGCAATTTCTCGTTCCCGCGAAAGGCTGATTTCTCGGTTTTTTTGCAGAATAAGAACTTCCTTATTTTTGCTTTTTGCGCTGTTTAGCAAGGTTTCCAGATCATATTCATTTCCCAAATCCACCTCTTCCTGCACATCAAAATCCGTAGCTATATCCCGATTGAGCAGGGTATTGAGGTAAATTTTGGCATTATGGAATTGGTTGGTCGCCGCCTCAAGATCGGAAAACTGGATATTCAGATCGGTTTGTGAAAGCAGATAATCTACCTTTGCGCCCTTGCCCACATTCCATCTTTCCTCCGTGATATTCAGCCGATCCTGATAATATTTGATCAGCGTGTTGATGTATTTAAGGGTTTCTTTTTGTTTCATCACATCGTAGTAGGCGCTCATCACTTGCAAGACGGTGGTTTGCATGGCGAGCTGTTTTTCCAGCGTACTCAACTGGCTCAGTTGGTTGAGGCGGACAAACATATTCTGCATTCTTTTGCCGTCGTACAAGGTCCAGTCTAGGTTTAGGCTGGTATTCGGGGAAACGACCCTTCCCCACCGGTCCACGGTTCTGCCATCAATAAAAACCTGCTTGGTATTGTTACCGGTTCCGGAGACATTGGCGTTCCACTCGATACGGGGGCCAATCCCGGCATTGGATTTATAGACTTGCAACTGAGCGGCTTTTTCATCCAGCGCGGCGATCTGAATGCCGTAATTTTGGGCCAGTGCAGTGCCAATTGCCTCTTCGAGGCTCAGTACCGGCTGGCTATACAGCCCGGAAGAAAGGAATAAGATCGTAGGTAAAAGTAGTTTTAACATGCGGAAATCGTTGATATGGATAAAATCATACAATAACCTCAGCCTGCGCGAGTTTGTCAATGTCTCTCATCCGCTCGTAATTTTTCTGGCGGGCAAGGTAAATGTACATCGCCGGAATCACGTACAGGGTAAGTGCCAATGAAAACAACAGCCCGCCAATTACCACAATACCCATTGACATACGGCTTTCACCGGCGGAACCCAGTGCCAGTGCGATCGGCAAAGCCCCCAGTGCGGTAGCAAGTGTCGTCATAATAATCGGGCGCATCCGCATGGTTGCGGCTTCATGGGCGGCTTCTCGCACGGCCATTCCCTTTTCTCGTAGCTGGTTGGCAAATTCGACAATCAGGATACCGTTTTTCGTCACCAGACCGATGAGCATAATAATACCGATCTGGCTGAAAATATTTAATGTCTGATCAAATAACCACAGCGAAAATACCGCTCCCGCCAGTGCCAACGGCACGGTAAGCATGATCACAAACGGATCTATAAAACTCTCAAACTGCGCTGCCAGGATTAGATAAACCAGTATCAGTGCCAGCACAAAAGAGAACAAGGTGCTGTTAGAACTGTCCTGAAAGTCGCGGGAACTACCGGTGAGTTCGGTGCGTATCTTCGGGTTATTTAATTTGTCGCGGATGGCTTCCATGGCTTCGATCCCTTCGCCTACGGTTTTGCCGGTGGCTAAACCTGCGGAAATGGTCGCACTCAAAAACCGGTTGTAATGATACAACTGTGGCGGGCTGCTTTCTTCTACGGTATTGACAATATTGTCCAGTTGGATCAGTGTACCCAGATTGTTTTTGACGTAGAGGGATTTTAAATCCAGTGGCTCATCCCGGTTCCCGCGGTCAAATTGCCCGATAACGGAATACTGGCGGCCATTCATATTAAAATAACCAAATCGCTGACCGGCAAATGCGAGCTGCATGGTGGTTGCCACATCGGCCACAGAGACGCCCATACTTTTGGCTTTTTCCCGGTCAATGGCAATTTCAAGCTCGGGTTTGTCGAATTTTAAATCCGTATCAAAAACCGTAAAGGTCGGATCATTTTCCACTTCTTTCAAAAACTGTGGAACGTATTCGCGGAGGGTTTCAAAATCGGGGGCCTGAAGCACAAACTGCACGGGAAGGCCCGCCCTTTTATTGATCGCAATGGTGGGTTGTTCGCTCGCAAAGGCTTTCGCATCGGGCATTTTTTTAAACTGGCTGTTGAGGTAATTGGTCACATCACTTTGGGAGCGGGTTCTTTCTCCGGGATCAACCAATGTAATGCGGGAAAAAGCCGTATTCGGTGCGCCGGAGCCAGCAAAACCGGGAGCAGTATAGGTCATAATTCCTTCCGCTTCCGGGAGGTTTTCCATCATCATTACGGCAGCATTCTGGACATAATTATCCATAAACTCAAAAGAGGAGCCTTCGGGTGTGGACATACTCGCCCGGATGACACTGCGGTCGTCAAGGGGGGCAAGCTCAGATTTTAGCCCCGAACCAAAAAAGTAAATCATGCCCAGCACTACGGCAAATATGGGAAAGGCCAGCCAGCGTTTGTTGAGAAATTTGCGAAGCCCTTCGTGGTAACTGGCTTCCATTCCCCGGAAAAAGGGTTCGGTTCTTTCGTAAAAACGATTGGGTTTGTCTTTTTTCCGCACCAGATAGGCATTCAGCATCGGAGTAAGTGTCAGCGAAACAAAAGCCGAAATCAATACCGCACTCGCCAATACGATTCCAAATTCCCTAAATAATTTCCCTACAAATCCATCCATAAAAATCACCGGAAGGAAAACCGCTGCCAGAGTAACGGAAGTCGAAAGAATGGCGAAAATAATCTCATTGGATCCTTTAATCGCGGCCTCAATCGGCCCCATTCCCTGTTCAAGCTTTTTATAAATATTTTCCGTCACCACAATTCCGTCATCCACTACAAGTCCCGTAGCCAGTACAACCGCCAGAAGCGTAAGCAGATTTATCGAAAAACCTAAAATCCACATGATAAAAAAGGTGCCTACCAGCGAAACCGGTATATCAATCAACGGTCGGATGGCGATTACCCAGTCGCGGAAAAACATGAAAATAATCAATACTACAAGCACGATGGCGATCAACAGTGTCTCTGCGACTTCTTCGATCGCCTGAGAAATGAATATCGTATAGTCCAGAAACATGCTAATGCTCATGTCTTCCGGAAGTTCGGTTTTGATTTCCTCAAAACGTTTTTTTACCTCCTCAGCAATTTCCAGATAGTTGGAGCCGGGTTGTGGTTTAATGGCTATGCCTACACGCGGCACATTGTTGATGCGGAGAATAGATTCTTCATTTTCGGCGCCCAAAATGGCGTAACCTACATCCTGAAGGCGGATATTTTTATCGCCAGTGGTTTTGACGATGAGGTTATTAAAATCTTCTTCGGTTTTAAACCGGCCAATGGTTTTGACGGTAAGTTCGGTATTGTTGCCCTGAAGTTTTCCGCTGGGCAACTCGATGTTTTCTCTGTCAAGTGCCGACTTTACATCTTGGGTCGTTACCCCTTGTGAAGCCATTTTCCCCGGATCCATCCAAATCCGCATGGCGTATCGTTTGAATCCCCATATTTGAATGCCGCTTACACCGGAAATGGTTTCAAACCTCGGGGCAATCACATTGTCGGCGTAATCACTGAGTTCGAGCAGGTCTTTATCTGAGCTTTCGAGCGTCATCGCCATGATGCTTTCGGAGTCGGCGTCAGACTTGCTTACAGTCGGAACCCCGTCAATGTCTTTGGGCAATTGACCGACGGCTTGCGATACTTTGTCACGCACATCGTTGGCGGCCTGCTCCATCTCCACATCGAGGTTAAACTCAATGGTGATATTGCTGGAACCCTGGTTACTTGCCGAGCTGACGGTGCGGATACCCTCCACACTATTGATGGCCTTTTCCAGTGGTTCGGTAATTTCGGCTTCAATAATCGCCGCATTTGCACCGGGATAGCTGGTGCGTATCGAAACTATCGGAGGGTCAATAGACGGGTATTCCCTCACTCCCAGATACGAAAATGCAATAATCCCAAACAGGAGGATCATGAGGTTCATCACGATGGCCAGTACAGGACGTTTGATGGAAAGGGTTGAGATGGACATAGTTTTTGAGGTTTCCGGTTGAAGGTTCGGACTAATTGACTAATTCTCGCAGGGTCACCGGTGAATCCTCTTTCAGAGACATGAGGCCACTGACGATGACGGAATCTCCCACAGAAAGTCCTTCGAGTACCTGAACCGATTTGTCGGTGCGCAGGCCTGTCTGGACAATGGCTTCTTTTGCTTTACCTTGATGTATCACATATACTTTTTTCCCTTTCAGGATGGGAACGACGGCTTCGGTGGGAACCATAATAGATTTTTCCGAACCCAGCGGTACGGTAACTCTTACAAACATACCCGGAAGCATTTTGCCGCCCGAATTGTTGTAAGAAGCCCGGATTTTCAGGGTGCGGAGTACTTCATCTACGCGGGGATCAATGGCGATGACGGTTGCTTCGAATATTTCGTCGGTTCCATCAATCATAAATTGCACCTTTTGCCCCTTCTGTATAAGGTTGGCATATTTCTCGGGGATGGGGAAATCTATTTTTACCGGATTGGTTTGAATGATATTGGCAATGATTTCATTGGGCGTGATATAGGCTCCTTCGCTAATGTTTTTCAGGCCAATCCTCCCACTGAAAGGGGCTTTTATAGCGGTTTTTGCGATTTGTACCTGCAGCAACTCTTTGTCGGCGCTAAGGGTATTTACGCGATTCATCGCCATGTCGTATTCTTCTTTGCTGATGGCGTTGATGTCGAGCAGTTTTTTCTGACGAGCTTCAATCTGGGCGGCGAGTTGCTCTTCGTATTCCAGCTTTTTGAGTTGGGCCAGCAATTCATCATCGTTGAGTTTGGCGATTACCTGGCCTTTTTGCACCAAACTGCCTTCGGCGATACTCAGTTTTACCAGCCTTCCCGAAACTTCGCTTCTTAATTCTACCTCTTCATTGGCGACAATTGTACCGGAGGCATAGACGGTATTGCTGGTAAGTTCTTCCTTAGCCAGGTAAATATTGACCGGTAGTGCCTGAGAAGCTTTAGCGGAAAGCGTGCCGGGTGAAGTTGTGGGGGTGCCTGATTGACTATTTCCAAAAAATACAAATTTGCCAATAACCAATAAGACAATTACAGCCAGAATAATGAGGAGAGGACGCATGTTAGATAGAGTAAGTTTTGCCCCCCAAGATACACCTTGTAAAACAATTTATCTATCTTTTTGCCGGTTATATTATTCGGCAATAACTGCGAAATGCTATGCCACGAGCATTTTCCCTTCCAGCGGAGCCGGTGTTTGACGAAAATCATACAACTGATTTCTCAGCCGGGGGGTAAATCCTGCACCGAGGATCACCCGTTGAATTTCGTCGGCATTAAGTCGGTAGGGAGCGCCTGCTGCCGATACGACATTCTCTTCGATCATGATGGAACCTAGGTCATTGGCGCCGCCATGAAGGCAAAGCTGCGCTACTTCTGGCCCTACGGTCAGCCATGAAGCCTGAATATTTTCAATATTGGGCAACATGATGCGGCTCAGGGCAATCATTCGCACATATTCATCGGCGCTGACGGTATTGCGGATGCCTTTGACGCGGTTGAGAAGTGTGCCATCGTCCTGATAGGGCCAGGGAATAAAGGCTTTAAAGCCATTTTGCCCCGTGGGCCTTTCTGCCTGCACCTCGCGAATCCAGATCAGATGCTCAAACCGCTCTTCGATCGTTTCGATATGACCAAACATCATGGTTGCACTGGTCGTAAGTCCCAGTTGGTGCGCTTCGCGCATGACGTCGAGCCATTCTTTGCCGCTGCATTTTCCGTTGGAAATGATGCGACGTACCCGGTCATTGAGGATTTCGGCTCCGGCTCCGGGCATGGAGTCCATTCCCGCCGCCATGAGGCGCGTGAGGGTCTGCCGGTAAGTCAATCCTGAGAGCTGAGAGATATGCACAATCTCGGGCGGGCCGAGGGTGTGAAGGCGAAGGTTGGGAAACCAGGTTTTTAGTTTGCGGAAGGTATCTTCGTAAAACTCAATCCCAAGGTCGGGGTGATGGCCTCCCTGAAGCAGAAACTGATCACCGCCAAGGGCAAAGGTTTCTTCCGCTTTGCGTTTGTAGGTTTCGTCGTCGGTGATATAGGCTTTATGGGCGTATTTTTCGGTAGGAGGAACAAAAAAATTGCAAAACTTGCAGTTGGCAACACAGACGTTGGTTGTATTGACGTTACGGTCAATCTGCCAGGTGACGATGCCTAAAGTATTTTTTTTATGCACTTTGCGCATTTCATTGGCTACGTACATAAGATCCGCCGTTTCGGCATGGTGGTGCAGATACAAACCCTCTTCCTGAGTCAGAAATTCAAAATCGAGGGCTTTTTTTAAGAGATCGTGTGTGTTCATTTTTTTATTTCCTTAACTCCGACAAAGGTATAAAAGTTTCAGAAAAAAGTGAAAGAAACGTTTATTAACGTAGAAACACGGAGAAGAATCACCTCGGTGTTTCTCATCTTCCTCGGTGGTTTTTTATTACGCGGGATTTTAACCACCGAGAACTCGGAGAAGCACGGAGCGGAATCGCCTCGGTGGTTTTTTATTAATTGCAATCTGCCGGCGCAGGAGTACGGCTGAGCCTGCCATCCATAAACGTGCTGCGCCCCGCGATGTAAAAAATATTGTCGGTATCCAATTTTATCCCATACAATACATCGCCCGGCCCCGCCTGGAAAGAGACCGTTCCCATGTCGGGACAATTGCCCGTTTTTATTACAGCATTCGCCCAGCCGCCGGAAAAAGACCCCAGAAACTGCGAACCGAGGTAACAAATCACCTGAAGAACATTCGTCTGCGGCGAAGTTTCCGCTTTGCCCGAACAAACCTGCAACACCACACGGCCATCACTTTTGCGGCACAATTGGGG
This sequence comes from Bacteroidia bacterium, assembly GCA_033764335.1. Lineage (GTDB taxonomy): Bacteria > Bacteroidota > Bacteroidia > J057 > J057 > JAGQVA01. The sequence goes on from JANRJC010000053.1 coordinate 10,761, forward strand.
TTTGACAAGAGTAGAAGCCGTAAAACTAATTCCGCCACACAAATTGATCGTACCGGCAGCTTTCACCTCAAATCCAAAAGGCGTATAAGTGATGTTTACACCGCCGATACTCAGCCGGGGGTCGGTCGCCGTAGCCTGTGCGATGGCACTGCGGCGCACCGCCATGCTCAGCAGACTCGTGTCGAGTGATACCCCCCAGTCCGCGTCGGGAAAATGACTCAGCGAAACCTGCGGGTCAAAAACACCCGGAATACCCACATCAAACCGCAGCCCGACTTTCAGTTCGAGGTCGGAGCCTAAAGCCACACCGGTCACCTGTACCGGAGTACCCGCGAGATCGGAGGCCATTTTCAGCAATCCATCGGCCTGCACGACAATCGGCTTGGCGGTTTCCATGCTTTTATAGACGGAAGTGAGCACCTGTCCGTCAATCATGTCATAATTTGCAGAACCACAGACAACCGGAGCCTGATTGATACGGCTAAAAAGTTCGTAAAAAGCAAAACGCAGGAGCAGCCCGCTATTGTTTGTGCAGGGGCCATTGGGGCAGAGCAGGGTGCGGCGACGAGCGGAGTCGGGTTCGGTAACAGGAGTAATCAGGTAGGGAACGAGTTGGAGTTTCAGTTCGTAGGAACGTTGCAGCGATACGAGAGAATCGCCGTTTCCCCGCAGCCAGGGGCTGATGACCACATTCAGGAGATGGAGCGGCGCACCTTGGGCATCCGTCTCCTGCGAGAGCCTTACCGTGCCGATTTCCACCCCGCTCGAAGCCGTTGAAGGAGCATCCATCAGGGCGCGTACACGTTCGCGGAGATAACCCTGGCTAAGTTCAATATTGAGACTCGAAGTAGAGACCGGGGTGGCAGGCATGCCATAACCGGGGTCAGCAGGAGCGGGCGGACAAGCAGAAGCCGGCCCAGGGAGAGTATCACAGGCCCAGCAAACACCAACAATCACAACGAGGAGCAGCCATTTCAGGTAAGCCATATTGATCGGATTAAAAGTGGAAAACCGAGTGAATGTAGGCGGTAGGAAGGGGATTTCCTAAAGGGAAATTCTTTTCAGATTCCATTAGGTTCAGCCCTATAATAAATTTTAGAAAAGGCCCTGGTTCATCGGGACTATTTTAAAAATGCACCTATCCGCTTGCTTATTTTGGATAATCGGATAGAAATAATCAGCCCGGGCAAGTTGCCTAACAGCCTTACCGTAGAAGATATCCGGTTTGGAAATCCCGTTATCCGAAACAACCAGTTAGTAGCCTTCAGCACACATACCCTGCCCTTCAGTGGCTTAGGCACAGGCGTTAAAAGAGCATTGGCCACACAACCCGATATCGAACTGATCAACGACCTGCAGGGGGAACAATTCCGGGTCGTAATTCCAAGACCGGAGAAGCGGTAAAAACACTGTCTGAAGCTCTCTGTGGGAAGTAGGTTTTGATTTACATCCAAATAAATGAACTTCAACCTACTTTGCCTTCCCCCAAAATTTTGAAAAAATTGTGAAATTAAAAAGTTGCACCTATATTTGCAACCAATTGGTTTCTTAAAAAATAGAATAATGAAAAAGAACAAAATAATTTTTTGGATTTCAACAACCCTTATATTTCTGTGGGAAGGGTTGATGCCACTGAGCACCCTTTTGTTTGCCCATCAGTATTTCAACGCAGGTACAAAACCATTGGGTTACCCCGACTATTTCGCTTACGCATTAATCATTTGCAAAGTCTTAGGTTCAACCGCCCTAATGATTCCTCCTTTACCCAGTAAGTTAAAAGAATGGGCTTACGCAGGTTTGACATTCAATTTAATCTTTGCGGTAATCAGCCACGCCGTCGTTGACCGTAACATCAGCTACATCCTATCTCCCGTCGTGATTGGTGGCATACTTGCGATTTCCTACATTTATAACCTAAAAGTTAAAGCAAATGGCTAAAACAGACTACCAAACAATTGACGAATATCACAAGGCGTTTCCCGCAGAAATCCAAGAGAGAATGCAAACAATCAGGGAACGGGTTCATAAAGTTGCACCCGAAGCCGAAGAAGTAATCAGTTATCAAATCCCTGCATTTAAAATTGACAAATTCTTTTTGATTTACTATTCGGCATACGCAAAACATATTTCCCTTGCCAGCCCGTGGAGTGAAGAATTGCTCAAAAAATTTGATTCCGAACTGAAAAAATTGAAAGTGACAAAATCGGCAATTCAGTTCCCTAACAATGAAAAATTGCCTTTGGACTTGATAGAGCGAATTGTTGAATTTCGAAAACAGGAAAACGAGGCGAGAAAATAAGATAGAACGGAATTATACTATAGAAAATGATTGGCGGAAAAAACCTCTCGCAGAGACGCCAAGATCGCTAAGGTTATGCATCTCCCGCGTTTCTTTGCGTCTCTGCAGCTTTGCGAGACCCTTATCGTGTGCGCGAAAAATTCGCAAACCCCTCCCACACCGCGCAAACCTCAAAAAACAACCCTTTTTCGCATCTCCCGACGGTAGCTAAAGCGACAGAAAATAAAAAGGAAGGGAAAAACAAAATGGGGGAAAACCAGAATTGACACCCCCGCCACCCACCCATTTCTCTCAAAAAAATTTTGTACCTTAGCACCAAAGAAGTGATATGCGTTATATTTTTGAAAGAATCACGATTGATGATCGGGTTTGTAACGGGAAACCTGAAATTTGCTGCGGCTTTAATGAACCGACATTTTATTATTCAGCCCACAGCCGCGTAAAGAGTTATGATAATAGAAAACTCGGTAAAAGTCAAAGCGTGCAAGGACGCGCCAACGGAATCGAAAAAAGGGGGGCGCATCGGTGCTACCGACATTTCGCCCCTAAAAGGGGCTTTGAGTCTGCGACACACTATTTTTGTGCCGAAGGAATAAGGCCCGGAGGGCCGAAATATCGGTAGCCAAACGGCAAAACCTCTCGAATTTTATTCTCGGGGCGCGTCCTCGCACGCAGAAAGGCCTTTTGCCTCGTTTTCAAGTTATCACAAAATACCTTGTTGATGTAAATCTTCCCGATAGAGTTGAGGGAATAAGTTAATACTCGGTCACCCTAAATTTCTATAAAATGAAACCCCTCTTTCTCGTCGCTTTTGCGTTTCCGCTCCTCCTTTTTGCTCAATCTTTTCCAGACTCGGTGGTGACGATGGGTTACTTCCACGCCGGCGATACGACGACTTTTATCTTTAGCCCCCGGCACTACGGGGTCGCCTGGCCGGAAAAGGCGGCGGTCACGGGCAGTTTCCGCAGTTGGAGTCAGGATATGGGGGATTCTCAATGGCTGCTTAGAATCGGGGGAGATTCTCTTTGGATATTAAGGGTTTTCAACCCTAACTTCGAAACCGTTCCGCCGAGGGCGGAGTTTAAGTTCCGCATCAATGCGGGCGAATGGCTCCAGCCTCCGGCAAATACTCCTAATGAAAAGGGTTCGAATCTCGTTTTTATGCAACATATCACTCTCCCTGCGCTCAAAGCCGAACTCCGCCGCTCCGGCACCATCGCCGCCGCTGTCAGAGGCGCTTTCCGCCCGCTTGACCCCGCACAGTTCCGTCTCTCCGACGCGCAGGGCAATGTTATCCCTATCGCCACTGTCCTGCCGAATGAGGCTCACAATATGCTCATCGTCCCGGCAGTTCCTATTGACATTCGCCGGGTCTGGTTCCTCGAAATCCCCGACCAAAAACTCAAAACCTGGTGCTCTTATGAAGGTTGGTTTCGTGAAACATATTCCACCCAAGAACTCGGTGCAAATGTATCCCCCGACAAAAATCAGACGGTTTTCCGCTTGTTCGCTCCTCGCGCCGAACTTGTAAAATTATACCTCTACCACGACCATCCCGACACGCATGCCTATCATACAGCCGATATGAAGGTGGATGAAAACGGGGTATGGGAGGCCGTTTTGGAGGGAAATTTGGCAGGGTTATATTACGATTTTACGGTTCACGGGGCTTCTGATCCGGGCAATCATTTTTACGAAACTAACCCCGTCCATATCTCCGATCCTTACGCCCGTGTGAATGTCGAATGCTGGGGCAAAAGCCGTGTCTGGTCCCGTACGACGCCCGCCACTCCGCTGAAAAACGGACGCCCGCCCATGCAGGATGTAATTGCTTATGAAGTCCATGTCCAGGACTTTACGGATTTGCTGCCGGTGGCAGAAAACGAGAAGGGAACGTTGCCGGCTTTCACCCGGCCCGGACTCAAAAACAGCAAAGGCGAGCCGATTGGTTTTGATTACCTCACCGATCTGGGCATAAATGTAGTGCATCTTCTCCCGGTTCAGGAATTTCTGCATTACCCGAACGATGACTGGCGGGAATCCTTTGAAAATGATCCCTTTATGATTGAGCAGGGCATAAATCGGGAAAATTACCAGTGGGGTTACCGCACATCACACGCCTTCGCCGTGGAAAACCGCTACCGCCGAAAAGGCGATGAACACGGAGCGGAACGCGACCAGTTCCGCGACCTCGTACAGGCTTTCCACGACAAGGACATCGCCGTCATTATTGATATTGTGCCCAATCACTCCGCGGAGAACATGGACAAAATCAATTATTATTTCCATTGGAACGCCGTTGACAAAATCTATCATTACCGCACCCGCGACCTCGATCATATCGGCGAATACGGCAACGAAATCAAGTTTGAAAATCGCCCGATGGTGCAACGCTGGCTTATTGATCAGTGCAAACATTTTATCGAAGAATTTGGCATTGACGGCTTCCGTATTGACCTCGCCGGACAAATAGACCGCCAGACCCTGATCAAACTCCGTGAAGAATTGGGGCCAGACATCATCATTTACGGCGAGCCATGGATCGGTTCCTATGACCCCGAATTTGAAGAAAACCCCTCCTGGGACTGGTATAAACACAATTCGCCTATTACTTTTTTCCAGGATGAAACCCGCAACGCCATTCACGGCCCCACTTCCACTCCTACCGACAAAGGCAAAGACCGGGGATATGCGGGAGCCAATTTTCACGAAAAAGAAAACGTCAAAAAAGCTCTTGCCAACAAATTTGCCGACGACAAAACACCTCTCAGCGGAATAGGCTACCTCGATATTCACGACAACTGGGCCATGGCCGACCGGTATGCCATAAGGGACTGGGACGGGCGTTATGGGGTCGAAGAAGAAAGATTCAAAATCGCTGCATTGTTGTTATACACTTCCCTCGGCCCCATTGTCACCCACGGCGGCACCGAAGTCATGCGTTCCAAAGGGGTGGCAGAATTAAAAGAAACCATCAAGGTTACAAAAGCAGGTCGAAAAATTTATATACACGGCAAACGAGATACCTACAATATGCGCAAGGCGAACCAGTATGTCTGGGAGAATATAGGTAAAACCAAAAAGGACAAAGGCAGCTTTTGCGATTACGACGGGATGCACAAGTTCTGGCGGGGCCTGAATTACTTTCGCCGGAGTGAATACGGGAAAGTATTTCGGGTAACTGAGGCCGTCCCTGACGGTTATTACCGATGGGTAGAAACCGTCAACCCCTATCAGTTGGGGTATATTGTAGCCGACCGGGTATTTGTGCTGATAAACACCGGCAGCGAATTTCACGACTGGGACAATGTGGTTTTGCCTGAAGGAAAATGGCGACTGATTGGCAACCTGAAAGGTGTAGATCATCAAAACGGAGTAAAAGACGAAAAAGAAATCATGCTTCTGGAAGGCGGGAAACCCTTAAGTTTTCGCCTATACGGCCCCGAATTCAAAATGTGGGTCAGGGATTAGTTAAAAAAGCACGTTATGAAAAATCATTTGATCCTTTTGATCTTTTTTATAGCGGGTTGCCTCCCGATGTTTTCGCAAAGTACAGACTGGGCTTGGGCGAAGGCCATACCTGGAGGAACGTCGGACAGGGGGCACGATATTGTGACCGACCGATGGGGCAATGTTTACATCACGGGTGCTTTTGGCAGTTCGCTTACAGTGAGCGGGCAGACTACTTGGGTGGATGGTTATGACGATGTTTTTCTGATAAAACTCGATCCTGCGGGTAATGTGATCTGGCTGAGAACGGTAGGAAGTAGCGGTTATGATGAGGGGAGAGGGATAGGGGTAGATACTTTGGGCAATGTTTATATCGCCGGTTCTCTGGATCTGGAAAATGTATTTATCGCGAAATACGATTCTTCCGGAACCCAAAAATGGCAGAAATCTCCTGCTGCAAATGGTACCGTACGCTGTTATGATCTTGCGGTTGATGCGGTGGGCAATAGCTGGGTTACGGGTAACTACTTATCCAATGGCCTGACCTTTGGTAGTGATGTTTTACCTGCGACGAATGGAAACGGTGCGGTTTTTATCGCTAAATACGACAGTGCCGGGAATGCGCTATGGGGAAGAAGTGCCGACGGTCCCTCCATTGACAAAGGCTGGGCCCTCGCTGCCGGGCGCAATGGCGAGGTATATGCAGCAGGGTCTTATACGGGCGTTTCGCTTACCTTTTTTGACTCGCCAGACACGACCATCACTACAAAAGGGGCGATAGATATGTTTGTTGTAAAATACGATTCTTCCGGTGTCCTTCAATGGGCGCAGAGTCTTGGCGGAAGAGGAAGTGACCAGCCCAATGGTCTCGCTACGGATGAAAAAGGGAATTTTTATCTCACCGGTTATTACCAGGATACGCTTCGCCTGGATTCGATTACGCTGCTGAATGTAAGTGGGAGTAATATTTTTCTGGCAAAATTTGATTCCGTTGGCAAGGTTGTATGGGCACATAATCCTTCCGGCCCGGGGCTAAATTTTGGTATGCGTGTAAATGCGGATAAGTGGGGAAGAGTAATGCTCGCCGGCTATTTTGGTAGCATTACGCTGAGGTTTGACAGTACCACGACCCTGATCAAAAACGGTTCAAACAGTACGGCGAATGTGGATATGTTTGTGGCTTTGTACGATACCGCAGGGGTTTTTCATTGGGCCAAAGGTGCAGGAGGCAACGGGACGGAGTATGGATACGGTGTAACTTCAGACAGTACGGGCGCAGTGTATCTTACCGGTTCTTGCAATACGCTTAATTTTTCGGTAGGCAGTTTCCCCATCTCCACGACGGGGTCTTCGGATATATTTATTGCCAAAGTGGTAGAAAATACAACGGGTCTGGAGGAATCGGTTTATGATAATCTGCTAAAAATTTACCCCAATCCGGGCAACGGTCGGTTTTGGCTGGACTTTCCCCATTCGGCCCGGCAGGTAGTTATTACCAATGCCTTAGGGCAGGTGATAATTACCCAAAACATCTTTCGCCAGACAAGTCTGGAGGTAGAAATTTCCCAACCGGGTATATATGCGGTAAGGATAGACTGTGGGGAAAAAGCATACAGCCGGAAACTGGTAGTACAGCCGTAAAAGAATTACGATACGTAAGAATTCAGCATGATCGGCATGATCAGCATGAGTACATTTTCGCCTTCTTCCTGCACGTTGGGCAGGATAAGACCGGCGCGGCCCGGTTGCGAAAGTTCGACCAGAACTTCTTCTGTTTCGACATTAGAAATCACATCTATGAGCAGGGCTGCATTAAAACCGATTTCAATGTCCTGACCTTCGTAGTGGCAGCGGAGTTTTTCTTGAGCTTCATTGGCGAAGTCGGGATCTTGGGAGGAAATTTCCAGTTCGCTGCCTTTGAGCGCAAAACGCACCTGGTGAGTGCTTTTATTGGCAAAAATATTTACCCGGCGAAGCGTCCCCATCAACTCTGTTTTTGAGATAAAAAGTTTATTGGGGTTTTGAGTCGGGATCACGTTTTCGTAGTCGGGGTATTTTTGGTCAATGAGGCGGCAGACGAGAAGGAGATCCTGAGTCTGGAAAAAGGCGTTATTATCGTTGTAGCGCACGACAAGGTCGTGGTTATCGTTGGCATCGAGCGAATTTTTGAGCAGATTCAGGGCTTTTTGCGGCACGATAAACCGCGTAGGATTGGCGACAGTTACATCGAGGCGGCGGTAGCGGACGAGGCGATGGGCGTCAGTGGCGACAAAAGTAGCTCCATGCTCACCGAGGTCAAAGAGGATTCCGTTTAGCGCTGCTTTATCTTCGTCGGAAGATGCCGCAAAAAGCGTTTTACTCACCGCCTTAAACATGGCATACATGGGAAGATTGATGGATTCCGTGCCCTCCGAATTAGGAATTACAGGAAAATCTTCGCCATTCTCCCCGCTAATTTTATATTTACCATTTTCCGAACTGATTTCCACGCCAAAAGTATCGTCATCTATCATGAACGTCACCGGCTGTTCAGGCAATGCTTTGAGAATTTCCTGCAAGATTTTAGCAGGTACGGCCACCCGCATGGGTTCACCCCGCGATTCAATTGGCAGCACCGTCTGCATGGAAGTTTCGAGGTTGGTGGTAGAAACTTTGAGTCGGTTGCCATTTATTTCAAAGAGAAAGTTCTCAATTATCGGCAAAACAGACCGGGAGGGAATGGCCCCTGCGATACGACTCAAATGCCTATGCAGAGCGGATGAAGACACAATAAAATTCATAATCCTTGATGATTTGGGGTAGCATTGTAGCTAAACAAACAAATTTAAGAATCTTTCCCTTAATATGGTAAATTTTATACTTATAACCTATGGATTTTCTCTCACCGGACATTCAGCAGTACATTGAAAAAATGTCTTCCCCTGAACCTGAGGCACTTGCCCGGCTCAATCGCGAGACGCATTTGAAAGTGCTTTATCCCCAGATGCTTTCCGGGCATTATCAGGGGCGGGTATTGTCTTTTTTGTCGGGCATGATACGTCCCGAAAAAATACTTGAAATCGGGACATTTACCGGTTATTCGGCGATATGCCTGGCCGAAGGTCTTGCTCCGGGAGGCAAATTATATACCATCGAACTCAACCCCGAGCTTGAGCCGATGATACGGAGGGGATTGCAGTTGGCAGGGGTGGAGGATCGGGTCGAACTAAATTTCGGGCCTGCGCTGGAAATCATCCCTCGGCTGGCGGGGCCCTTTGATCTGGTTTTTATTGATGCCGACAAAAGCAATTATCGCAACTATTTTGAGATGGTTCTTCCACGCCTTTCCCCGCATGGGGTTATACTTGCCGACAATGTACTATGGAGCGGCCGGATATTTGACCCGTTGGACAAGGATAAGGAAACGGCGGGCATACGCGACTTTTCGTCATTTGTACAACAGGACTTACGGGTGGAGCAGGTAATTTTGCCGGTTAGGGACGGGTTAATGATACTCCGGAAAAAAGGCGAATAATTGCACAGATTTTGCAGTAATCTTACAGGGTAAGGAACACCGGACAAAGCAGGCCTGGTCATATTGGTGGAAAAAGCGCCGTCTTATCAGTAACTTGCCCCCGCTTAAAATGATCTTACTATGTGCAGAAATCTGCTATTTACGGTTGTTTTTTTGCTCTTGTGCCATAACATGTTGATGGCTCAGCCTACTATTCCGGTCAGTATGGACTACTGCGGAATCGAGCTGACCTTTACCCCGGGAGCCAGAACTCAACTGGCGGAGTATGTCAAAAAAATCCATGAAAGCCCCCGGTATTTTAATGAAATGATCCGCAGGGCAGATATGTATATGCCTTTCATCGAAGAGGCTTTTACGAATGTGCGTGTACCCCAAGACCTGAAATACCTGGCCATTCAGGAAAGTGCCCTGCGCCCGGATGTCGTCTCCAAATCCAACGCCGTGGGATTCTGGCAATTTAAGCAGGACGCAGCCATTCAGTATGGTCTTCGGGTAAATGAGGAGGTGGACGAAAGAAGCCATATTTACCGCGCCTCAGAAGCCGCTGCGATGTATCTGGCCAAATCCAATCAGGATTTTGACAACTGGGTCTATGCCGTTGTCGCTTATTACGAAGGGCTTACCGGTGCGGTGAGTTATACCAATCCGGATTACTATTCGGCCCGTAAAATGACCATTTCGGAAGACTTTCATTGGTATGTGCTAAAGGCGATTGCTCATAAAATTGCCTATGAAGAAGCCTTGAAACTCCCCCGAAACCCAGAGATTTATCTTTATCCGGTTTCCTCCGAAGGGGAGTCCAATTACCGGAAAATCCTCGAAGAAAATGGCGTAGAGGAAGAAACCTTTCTGATGTACAACAAATGGATTCGCGAAGGCCGAAAACTGCCAAGAGGGGAGGCATTTACCTGCTATATCCCTAAAAGCGGAGAATTTTATACCGGACATGTGACCGATCCCAATAAAGTGCCGGGAGGCGGGACGCCCGTCTATCTGGCATCAGTCGCCAAACCGGATGCGGATTTAAATTCGCTTGAATCTCTCCTCGACAAACCTTACGCGGATAATAGCTCCTCCTCCAAAACCGAAAATACGAATCCGCCCACAACTCGCCCGCAACCCGTGCGGGACGGGGAGCCGGTAGAACGGCCCATACCCACCGATTTGAGGTATGCCGCCTTACATGCACTTCCCAAATCCGAACTCCGCTCCAGTATGTATGTAGAGTTTCCGCTGAAAAGCGATCTGCATTACGGCCTCCAATATGTGGAGTTTGATGGCACTCTTTCGGTCGAAGAAATTGCCAATCGTTTTATGATTCCGCTCTCCGATATGCTTGTCTGGAACGGGCTGATTCCTGGCGTAGAACCCCGATATGGCGCGATGCTTTACCTGGACAAACCCTCCAAAAATGAATACCATATTGTCCGCAAAGGCGAATCTCTCCCCGATATTGCCGCACGCCACTTTTCATCCATTGGCAAAATCCGAAAACTGAACCGAATGGAAAAAGGGAACCTGATGATATATGTGGGGCAAAAATTATATCTCCGAAATGGCAAACCCAAAGGAGAACCGATTATTATTCTTTCCGATGAAACACTGGAAGAACAACCTGTGGCAGAAACCGCCCAACAGGAGAAACCGGTTGTAAAACCCACCTTCATACCCGTAACACCACCGCAGCCTGAAATTACCGATATTGGCAAAACCGCTTCGCGGGATGTAAAACCCGCCGTTGAAACCCCGGCTGCCTCTCAACCTCCGGTAGTTCAATCTCCCCCCACGACTCAGGAAGAAAGCGTGCAAAAAGTGCCCATGAAATGGACCTACCACACGGTGAAAACGGGAGAAACCTTGTGGCAAATCTCTCAAAAGTACGGGACGAAAGTCGAGATCATCAAGATGGTCAACAAACTCACCAGCGATACGCTGGCAGAAGGCAAAGTGCTGCGTATTTTCGCTAAAGCAGAACTGGTGGGGAAATAAGATCCAAGCAAAAATGGGTTTATGAAAACACTGACTGCCTATTTTATTGTCGGGATATTGTTTACCTCCCAACTTTGGGGGCAAACCATCCGACAGACCTATCAGATCAAGGCACTGGGAAGCAAAATTGGTTCGATGAATTCATCGCGTCAAACCATTGGACAAGATGTTTACTACCACAATAACGCCCTGCTGGAAGTAAATCTTCTGATCAAAAAAATCAGAATGACCGCCGAAAGCAAAACCCATTATCGCGCAGGGCAGTTGATTAGTTCCCGCAACGAGGTAGTCGTCAATGGTGAAGTCCATTCAACAACAACCATTGAATGGCAGGGCAATAATTACAGAATGCAAGTGAATGACAGTGTATATGCCCCGCTGACTTCTCCGGTTTTTTTCAGTGGAAGTGTTTTATACTACAAGGAACCCGTAAACATCCGGCAGGCGTTCTCCGAATCTTCCGGCTTGTACATGGATATTAAGCCGAAGGGCGGGGGCATTTACCAGGTGGTTGATCCGCGAAACAATCGGGACATGATCCATTACTACAAAAATGGCATTCAAACCCAAATTAGCATAAAACACCCCCTGCTGACTTTGCACATGATACGGGAAGATTTGGGTACAATCCCTAAGTGAGGAGCCATTTAGGAGGAGGGATCAGAGGGAGCGGTTATAACTAGTAGCACTCTTGCCATTAATACGGGGTACAGTATATAACATAAAACCAAAAGCCTATTTGCCCATCCATTGACTCCAATTACTCCTTCCGGCAATTCTGAAAAAGGTGGCGAATCTGGCCCATAAGCTATTCCAGCTGATTTAAGACTGGAAAACAATAAAAACATAGAGCCTGCCATGAATATTAAACTTATCCAAATAGAATGTGATGAAAGTAATAGTGAGGTACTATGACTCTGCCATTCTGCTTTTTTTAGTAAATGATAGGTAATAAGCAATGCTCCTATTGGCATAAACGGAACACCGATACCAAATGAAAGGCCGTGCAGTTTGTGTTGTACATCAAACAAGCCGCCCATAATTGCGCCTATTCCCGTAATAAACAATAATACCACGCCCAATTTTGCCCATCCTGAAGTAACAACATTCCACAACATAAACCCTGATGATAGAGAACATAGACCCCAGCAAATGAAGAAGGCGGTCAATAACCATTTGTGTTTTCCTAAGGCATACTCACTTACCATTCTGAAATTGGGTTTAAATTCCGTGCTCACAAAATGTAAGGTTAAGAGGCATAGAAGGGATATGAGACCCCATGCAATTGTACTGTATGCTAATAAAGGTATATTTTTCATTGTACTATTTTTTCAAATTGATGACTAGGCAATTAAGGCGATAACGACTCACCTTGTCAGTTCTATGATCGCTTGAAAAACGCCTCGTCTCATGGGTCTAAAATTTATATACGAAACTAATCGGTTGCGAATATATATTAGACTTTCTGGTTTCGCAAATTTTTTTTTGCGCCGTAGATGTTCGGGCGATTGTAGAGAAAGGGTATGCACTGTCTCTACTCGCCACCCGCCGATGGCCGTAATCTGCGTTCCTTCGTTTCCGAAGTCATTCTTTTTTTGCGACTCTTAAAATTTTTTCCATTTTTTTCCCTTTCGCTAATTCATCCACTAACTTGTCTAAATACCGGGCTTGCCGGGTTAAAGGGTTTTCGATTTCTTCGATTCGATAACCACAAATTACGCCTGTGATGAGTGGAGCGTTGGGGTTCAACTTTGCCCGCTTAAAGAATGTTTCAAAAGTTACTTTCTCATCAATAAGTTGCTGGAGTTTCTGACTATCAAAACCCGTTAGCCACTCGATTACTTGATGCAATTCTTCGATCGTCCGGCCTTTCCCCTCCACTTTTGTGATATAGTGAGGATATACAGATGCAAAAATCATTTTTGCTATTCGGTTATGGTGTTCAGGTGTTGTATTCATATCTTTGCTTAGGTTTTTCAAATTTTTCTTTGTTGTAAGAATTGGAATTTCCTTTAGGGATTGATAAGGATTGCCATTTGCCATCACAAATCATTTTTCCGATAAACACAATTTGCCCTACATGATAGGGGTAATGCGCTAATTGCCGGTTAATCGCTTCTGTTACCGAATGTCCCTGGTTTCTTATATAGACTATTTTATCAAGATCGTCAACCGTAAGGTTGTCAATAACCTTGAATAAACAATTCCACCCTTCATTCCATTTCAGGAGGAGTTCTTCTTTATTTTTGATGTCATTGTCAAATTCTGCCTCGCGATTTCTCCATTCTTTTTCTCCGTCAGAATGGAAAAAGTCCGTCCATCGGGACAGCATATTTCCGCTTAGATGTTTCACAATTGTCGCAATAGAGTTACTCTCTTCATTATATTTCCAAAACAATTGTTCTTCAGACAATTGGCTGAATGTTTTTTCTCCGAGTTGTTTGTAATACTCAAATTGATTTTTTGCACTATTTATAAAATCGTTCTTCATATTTTGGGGGGTTAAGAGGTTGGGCGGAGCACAATTGTTCAAATATTTTACCAAACCATTGCTACTTTTCCTTTCGTATGCATGGCTTCGATGTATCGTATTGCTTCCGGTATTTCATTATAAGAATAAGTCCTTTCTATGTGAACTTTAATTTTCCTGTCTTGAATTAAAGTTGCTAACGTCTCCAAATCTTTTGTGCTGGCTTCTGCGGTAAATTGAGCCAATGGAAATTTGCTGAAAACTCTATTTATAAGTACCGAAATCATTGTTCCGATTGTGGTGAAGCCTACCATGACCCCGCGTTGTCCCATACGTTTGTAGTCTTCATGGGAAAGATTTCCATGCGTATCAATAATAAGATTGTATTTCCCTTCATGCTGATGGATGTCTTCTTTATCGTATGCAATAACCTGATCCGCGCCCACCTTAAATCGCGTTACATTCTTGCCAACTTCTTCTACAATACCCGCAAAATCAGCTCCGGGAATTTTATCTTTAGGTTTAAACAACCCGAAAGCTAACCGTGCAAAAAGAGGTTTTCCTCGAATAATATGCCAGTCCGCGGGATTCGCGGAATTGGCTTTAATTTTCACCAGAATGTGACCTTCTTTCAACGTTGGCCGGGCTACCTCCTCTAGTCGAAGTACTTCAGGGCCTCCGTATTTCGTTTTAGTAAAAGCTTTCATTTTATTGTTGGGGGTTGAAAATGCACCACAATCTCATCTATTGTAGGGCTAATTTACCCATTTTTAGCGTGGTACAACTACTCTTTTTCAGGAACTACCCCACAAACCAATCCAGATACGGCTCCAGCCAACTGCTCAAAAAACAGGGCAGATTCAGCAGCCTGTACTTTTTCCCTTTGGTGGTGGTAAGTTCGTCTATTTTCAGTACACCGCCGTAAATTCTTACGGCGAAGTCATGCGGGCAACGATCCATATATTCATGGAGCGAACGCAAAGTGCCGCTGGCTCCCGCTTTTACTTCAACCGGGATGAGCAGATTTTTATACGAATATACAATGTCCACCTCCGACGAGGTTCCTTTTTCTTCTCTTACCCAAAAAGCGCGTTTGTTTCCGGGAAGAATCGTCTGTGCTTTTATTTCCTGGTTGACAATTTGTTGCAAGAGTTTCCCTCGGGAACTGTCATGTAAGTCGTTGATCATCAACAACTCTTGATGTAATCCCAACTGGTAATTGACCAAACCCACATCCAGAAAATGAAGCCGGGGACGTTTTTTGAAGTCGGGCACGATGGGAGGTTTTGTCTGAGTAGTAGGGTAAATCAGTTCCAGGAGACGGGCCTTCGACAAAGCGTCCATTGCCTCTTTTACTTCTCTGGTATTAAAAGTGGAAGCACCAAAATGATTGAGATTAATCCGGTTGTCTATTTCATAAGCGGCAGTATCCATAATATGCCGGATGATTCGCTTTTGAGAATCGTTGGAAGCATATTTTTCCACATCTTCTTTGTAGGATTCGATGATACCAGCATAGAGGTTTTTTACCCGGGTTATGTCTTTTTCTTTGAGGTAAATGGAAGTGATTCCGGGCATACCTCCAATAAGTGTAAACTCATAAAAAAAGCGGTAAAAAACCGGCAGAAATTCATTGGGGAGTGGAGTGGTGCTTAAAAGCTCAATCGCATTTTCATTCCCCAAGCCGCGCAAATATTCTCTGAAATTGAGGGGATGTAACTCTGCATATTCTACTCTACCGACCGGGACATTGCTGACTTTACTTAACCCAAACTCAAACAAAGACCCGGTCACCACGATATTTATATGGGGGTAATCTTCCTTAAAATACCGGAGAGACTCTATCACCTGTGGTTTTTCCTGTACTTCATCAATGAATATCAGCGTACTGATCTCGACTCGGTTTTGAAAGCCTCTCGAAAGGAACAATAACTGAATGGTCTTGTCAATGTCGGATATGTTTTCAAACAAGCTGATATCAGCCTTCCGCTCCAGATTAAAATACAGATACTGATCGTAGGTTTTACCTAATTCATGGACCAGGGTAGTCTTCCCTACCTGTCTGGCTCCTCTGAGTATAAGCGGAAGACTTGAAGATGAATCTTTCCACTTTTGAAGGTATGAGTATAAATCCCTATGTATCAAATCAGTACAAGCACTTAATGTTTTTTAGTAGAGCTCCGGAATCATCCTCTGAGAGAACAATCCGGTAGTTTCGTTCCTAAAAATACAGAAAGCATACCCATTTTTCCAAATTTTTTGTCAGAGAGCATAGGTAATTTTTGCTGGATTTTGTCAGAAGGAATAGGGAAATATGTTCTCCGAAGATTGTTTATCCGCTCGATTTCAGATTTTGCACAAAACCTATTGCCATTAAGGATAACTGCTATGTTTATTTATTTTCAGTCCAATCTTGCAGAATAATACCCTCTAATCGCTCAAAATCTGACTTGTTTTTAGTAACTAAAATTAAGTCATTGTAAAGTGCTGTGGCACCAATCAATAAATCAAAATCATCTAAAATCATTCCTTTAGTTTTCAACCTTGCCTTTTCTATTGCATAAATATCCAAAGCGGGGAAGATGGGTAGTATATTAATTTGCATTTGAAACTGTTCAACTACCTTTCTGTTCTTTTCCTTAAATGAACTCTTTTCTATCCCATACTTTAATTCAGCGATAGTGATCTCAGAAACCGCACAGTTTTCAAAACCAGTTCTTTCAAGGGTTTTTACCAAATCATATTTTCCATTAAGAAAATATGCACAAATATTTGTGTCTAGTAAGTACTTTTTCACAAATCAATGGATTTTCGAATGAATTGTCTTTCTTTTTTCAAGTCTGCAACAAATTCTTCGACAGGGGCATCTAGCTTAAGTGCTCCAAACAAATTCATCCATGATTTATCCTTTGCCTTTATTTTAGTTTTCATAGATTCTGAAAGCTTAGAAATCAGTTCTAGCTTGTCGTTGGGGCTTAAGTTTTTCAGCAAGGCAAAGTAGCTGTTAATCAAATTTCCATCTATTGCTTTCATCATGTTTCATTATTTTGCGTAGCTAATTTACTCATTTTTTAGCTTTACTTCAACTACTTTTTATTGCATACCCACTTTAGGCCCATACATCTTTGTATGCTACTCTATATATTTACCGGGGCGCTAATTCACCCCCGACCCGGTCTCAATCTCCTCCACCGGACTTACCAAATGTAGTTTGCCCGTGCTGTCGGAGGCGTACAAAATCATGCCCTGGGACTCCACTCCGCGGATTTTGCGGGGACTGAGGTTCATCAGTACTTGTACTTGTTTGCCGATGAGGCTCTCTGGCTCAAAATGCTCCGCTACGCCCGATACGATCGTGCGAATGTCTATGCCTGTATCCACCTTAAACTGGAGGAGTTTGTCGGCTTTGGGTACGCGGGAGGCTTCGAGGATTTTGCCTACGCGAATGTCCATTTTCTGGAAATCGTCAAAACTTATGGCTTCTTTCATGGGAGGAAATACAGGTTTGGTAGGATGACTGATGGATTTTTCGAGTTTTTTTCGCTGATATTCTATGACTTCGCCAAGGATCGGTTCAAAGAGGATTTTCTTTTCCTCGCCGGTGTAAATGGTATGCCCCGCCGCTACCACTCCTTCTTCCTGAAGTGAATCCCAGTTAAATGCGCTGCCGTCTATGTTGAGCAGTTCAAATATGCGTTCCGCCGTATGGGGCAAAAACGGTTTGGCGAGAATGCCGATCTGGGCGATGATCTGAAGGCTGGTGTAGAGGATGGGTTTCACCGCTTCAGGGTCGGTTTTCCATTTGATCCAGGGTTCCTGTTCGGTGAGGTATTTGTTGCCGACACGAGCCACATTCATAAACTCGGCCTGCGCTTCGCGGAAACGGAAGTTTTCCAGCGAGGTTTCGATTTTGCCGGTGAGTTCGTGGATCTGGGCAAAGGCGTCCATCGCCGAAGCATCGGCACTCAGATCGCCCGGCTCGGGCACAACTCCTTCAAAGTATTTTTGAGTGAGTATCACCACGCGGTTGACGAGGTTGCCGAGGATTTTGACGAGTTCGTTGTTGTTGCGTGCCTGAAAATCGGTCCAGGTAAAGTCGCCGTCTTTGGCCTCCGGCATGATAGAGGTGAGCACGTACCGCAGTACGTCTTCCTGCCCGGGAAATTCATCCAGGTACTCGTGCAACCACACCGCATGGTTGCGGGAGGTTGACATCTTGTCGTTTTCGAGGTTCAAAAACTCGTTGGCGGGCACGTTGTCGGGCACGAGGTACTCGCCATGTGTGTGGAGTATAGCCGGGAAAATGATGCAGTGAAAAACAATATTGTCCTTGCCGATGAAGTGTATCAGCCGTGAATTGTCTGCCGGGTCGGGCTGCTCTTTCCAGTAGAGTTCCCAGTCCTTTCCGTTGTCAATGGCCCATTGTTTGGTCGCGGAAATGTAACCAATTGGCGCGTCCATCCAGACGTAGAGTTTTTTGCCCGGTGCGTCGGGCAGGGGCACGTCCACCCCCCAGTCGAGGTCGCGGGTCATGGAGCGGGGTTGGAGGCCGTCTTTAAGCCAACTGCTGCATTGGCCGTAAACATTATTTTTCCAGATTCCTTTTTTGCCTTCCAGCCATTCTTCCAACCAGGGCTGATATTTGTCCAGCGGCAGGTACCAATGGCGGGTTTCGCGCAGCACGGGTGTTTTCCCGCTGAGGATAGACACGGGGTTGATCAGATCTGTCGGATTGAGGGACGAACCGCAGTTTTCGCACTGGTCGCCATAGGCGCGTTCATTGCCGCAAATCGGGCATTTGCCGGTGATGTAGCGGTCGGCGAGGAATTGTTGGTATTCTTCGTCGTAAAACTGGGCGGTAGATTTTTCGATAAACTCACCCTTATCGTTGAGCACGGTAAAAAATCCCTGGGACGTTTCGTGGTGAATCGGGGCGGTTGTGCGGTGATAAATATCAAAAGCAATCCCAAACCGTTCAAAAGTATTTTTGATGAGGGCGTGGTATTTGTCCACAATTTCTTGCGGGGTAATGCCTTCTTTTTTGGCTCTAAGCGTAATAGCCGCCCCGTGTTCATCACTTCCGCACACATAAACCACGTCACGTCCCCGCATCCGGAGATACCGCACGTAAATATCTCCCGGAAGGTATGCCCCGGCAATATGGCCGATGTGAAGCGGCCCGTTGGCATAAGGCAGGGCCGAAGTGATGGTATATCTTTTGTAGTCCATAGTGGCGCAAAGATAATGAAGAAAAAACAGAAACATTAACACCTTACCCGTAGTATTGCAGTCATATCGTTATCATTTTCCGGCATGAGTACCCGTATTTTTAGTTTTCTCTTTCTCTTCATCCTCGTCGAAATTTACAGTTACCAGGCGTTTAAAACCGTTTTCCGAAAAAAGAAACTCCTGCGAAATGCCTATATCGGGTTTCATGTACTGTTGTACCTCGCATTGCTGGGAACTTTCCTGTTGCTTCCGGAAACACGGGGGCAGATTGGAATGGTGGTTTCTACGATAATTGTCGGGCTGATTGTTCCTAAATCGGTAATTATTTTTTTCCTTTTTATCGAAGACATCTTCCGGGTAATACGTGGGGTAGGGAGAAAAATATCGGCACTCCGACCTGCGACCAAAGAAAAACCTCTCCCCCACCCTACTGCCATTCCCCGCTCCGAATTTCTGAGTAAAGCAGCAATGGCCACGGCCAGCCTTCCCTTTATCGCCATTGCTGACGGGATCATACGGGAAAAATACAATTTCCGGGTGCGTCGGCTGCGCATTGCCATCCAAAATCTTCCTCCACAGTTTGAAGGGTTTACCATCACGCAGATTTCTGACATTCACACCGGAAGTTTTGACAGCAAAAAAAGTGTCAAAGCGGGAATTGAACTTGCCAACGAGCAGGACTCCGACCTTTTGGTATTCACCGGAGACCTGATCAATAATCGCATTGAGGAGATTCGCGGATATGAAGATATGTTGCGTTCCTTTTATGCGCGGGAAGGGGTATTTTCCATACTTGGCAACCACGACTATGGAGATTATTATCGGTGGAAAAGCAGACAGGAAAAAGCCGATCATTTCCAGCGGGTGCTGGAAGCACATTCGCAGTTGGGCTGGAACCTGCTCAAAAATCAGAACCATATTATCACTCGCGACGGTGAAAACCTTGCCCTGATTGGCGTAGAAAACTGGGGCGAAAAAAGATTCACCCGTTATGGCAATCTTTCCGAAGCAGTAACAGGCACAGAATCGGCGCAGGTAAAAATTTTACTTTCCCACGACCCGACCCATTGGGACGGGCAGGTGCGATCCGAACAGCCGGGCATTCAGCTTACCCTTTCGGGCCATACGCATGGCTCACAGATCGGTGTGGAGATACCCGGGCTGATAAAATTCAGCCCTGCCCAATACCTTTTCGAACAGTGGGCCGGGCTATACCAAAAAGGCGACCAGCAGATTTACGTGAACCGAGGGTTCGGTTTTATCGGCTTTAGCGGGAGGGTTGGCATTACGCCGGAAATTACGGTAATTGAGTTGGTGAGGGGTGTCTGATCTATTCCCCTTCTCACTCCGAAACCTGAAAAATACGAAACCCGGTTATAGATTACGGGGTGAAATGAAGAAGTTGAGGAAATAACTTTATTATTCAAGCATTGTTTCGCATTTTAGGGGCTGCTAATTTTTTCGAGAAGTTTTTCCCTATGAATGTGCGTTTATTCAGTCTTCTGACCCTCTTCACGCTGGTTTTTGCCAGCCAACTGCCGGCGCAGGCAAACCTGGATAAAATCAAACAGGGGCTGGCCGCTGCGCCGGAAAATGAGGCCAAAATCAATTTGCTGATTGAGGCCTCCCGGGATGTCAACCAGGTTCATCCCCGTGAAGCGCTCGAATTTGCCTCGGAAGCCCTGGCACTCGCCCAAAAACTCCGCTCCAAAGAAGGCGTCGTAAATGCTTACAGCAATATCGGACTGGTTTATATCAATCAGGACAAATACACTCTTGCCCGCGAAAGTCTGGAAAAAGCCATTGACCTGAAAACCCAACTGGTAAAGGAAAAACCCTCCTGGAAGGGCAGTATCGCCAAAGACTATCGCCTGCTGGGTGTGTGTTTTGAAAAACTAAACCAGTTGGAAAAAGCCCTTGACAACCTCCAGAAAGGTGTAAGCCTGGCTTTGGAAGTAAAAAATATGGAGGAAATTGCACTGGGTTACAACAGCATCGGCGAAGTAAATATTGCAATGGAAAATTATCAGGGCGCACTTATGGCCTTCAACCGCGCTTTGCCCATTGCCCGGCAGACCAACAACCGGATAACCATGCGCACCATCGAAAAAAACCAGGCAACCAGTTATGCCCTCCTTCGCAATTATATGGAAAAACAGGAAGTGCAACTGGAAATTGAATCTTTCGAGGAGGAGATCGAAACCATCAAAGACAGCCTGCAAAAAGAACAGGCAAATACCCAGATGGTCATTAGCGAAAAACAACTGCTCGAAATAAAAACCGCACAGAAAGAAGCCGAGTTAAAAGCCGCCGGAGCTGAAATTGAAGCACGCGATGCGGCATTGGAAGCAAAAAACGCTGCCGAAAGAAATTACCTGATTGGGGCAATTGGTGGGGTGGTTATTTTCCTGATGATTATCCTTGGACTTATCAGCCGTAGCCGTGCGAAATCCCGCCATGCTCGGGAACTCCAAGCCGAAAAAGAAAAAGCAGATACCCTTTTGCTGAACATTATCCCCGAAAAAGTCGCTCGTGAACTTATGAAAAACGGGAAAGTTGTTCCGGTAAATCACGATCAGGTGACGATTTTATTTACCGACTTCAAAAACTTCACTTCCATCGCCTCAAAAATGACACCTGAAGAGTTGGTTAAGGAGTTGGAAACGGCTTTTAACGCTTTCGACGAAATCATCCATAAATACGGTCTTTACAAAATCAAAACTATCGGTGATGCCTACATGGCAGCGGGCAACCTGACTACCAAAGACCCCGAACACGCGCTCAACGCCGTAAGAGCCGGTATGGAGATGCAGGAATTTATGGATCGCTGGATCGGGCGCAAAAAAAGACGCGGCGAAGAAGTGTGGGAACTCCGCGTAGGTATTCATACCGGGCAGGTGGTAGCGGGTGTGATCGGCCAGCAGCGGTTTGCCTACGACATCTGGGGAGATGCCGTGAATATCGCGAGCCGGATGGAAAGCAGCGGTGAGGCGGGCAAAGTGAATATTTCGGCAGAAACCTACTCGCAGGTAAAAGCGCATGCCGAATTTGAAGAAAAAAGAACGGAGTTGGTAAAAAATAAAGGGGTCGTGGAAATGTATTTTGTCAAAGATATTCTTTCAAAAACCTCCAACAACCACACGCCCGTACAACCTGCTGATAAAACCAAAAAACGATGGTTTTGAAAAAAACCACTCATTCGCTAAAAAGTCTTCTTTTCTGGTCGGTAATTTCTGCCGCTTTTATCGGGCCGGGAACCGTTACCACTGCGGCAAAAGCGGGAGCAGAATTTGGCCCCGATTTACTCTGGGCTTTAACCTTTTCGACGATTGCCACCATTCTTTTGCAGGAGGCCGCTGCACGAATTACCATTGCCTCCGGCAAAAACCTGGGGGAGACTATTTCCCTGAAATTCCGCTCCAAAACGACCCGCTGGATTCGGTATTTTGTCGGTATATCGGTGATTTTTGGTTGCGCCGCCTATCAGGCGGGAAATATCCTGGGAGCAGTTTCCGGCATTTCTTTATTGTCGGGGTGGGACCCCACAATCGTTACTCTGCTTGTGGGTTTTATAAGCGGAATTATCCTCTGGGTAGGCAAACCGGATACTATTTCGCGGTTTTTGGGCTTGCTGGTGGCAGGCATGGGGCTGCTATTTATCGGCGTAGCCTTGCGTTCGGGCATGCCGATAAAAGAGGGGCTAACAGGTGCGATTGTACCCCGAATTCCCGAGGGTTCCGGCTGGCTTATGATTGGGTTGGTAGGAACGACGATTGTGCCCTACAATCTTTTTCTCGGATCGGGTATTGGCAAAGGCCAGGAGATGAAAACCATGCGACAGGGGCTTGTCCCGGCGGTGACAATCGGTGGAATTATTTCGATTGCCATACTGGTGGCTGCAATAAAACTGAAAGGCGAATTCAGCTTTACGGCTCTGGCGGAAATGCTGCGCCGGGATATCGGAAACTGGGCAGCCATTTTTTTCGGACTGGGGCTGTTTGCTGCGGGTTTCACCTCTGCGATCACTGCTCCAATGGCTTCGGCAATCACCGCTCAGGGGCTATTTGGTGGAGAGAACGCCCGCTGGAGTCCCGACTCACGCTACTTCCGAGGAGTATGGATACTGGTATGGCTGGTGGGAATGATTTTTGGTCTTTCGGGTATAAAGCCCATCCCTGCCATTATCCTCGCACAAGCTCTTAATGGGCTTTTATTGCCGTTTGTTGCGGTATTTCTATACCTTGTGATTAATGATCGGGCATTTATGCCTGAACGATGGCGCAACAAACTCCCCGCCAATATAGCTCTGGCCCTGATTGTAGGAATTACTTTTATGCTTGGAGTCATCAATCTGTGGAAGGCCTTATCACAGGTTTGATTTAGCTGGCGATCGCCAGGCCCGTGCCCCACCCGTCGTATTCACCTTTTTCTTCCGCAGCTTTTAGTACCAGCAACATGACTATTTCGTCCATCGTCTGAGGGTCTATTTTATCTTCTCTTACGATCACCAGGCCAAAGGGATTTTCGGTGTCATCGGGGTCATAACTACGGCTGATTACCTGGAAATTTTCGGCAATTGCTTTTTCTTCAAAGGCTTCTCTCAACTCACGGGTCGGAAAGTACAGGTAATGTTCGATGTCCCGAGGAAGGGAAAGATCATCCCCTTCTTTTTTCAGGCTGTCTATCACCCGGCGGTTGAGGATGGATTGATATTCCAGCGGAGAAGGATATAAAAACTGCGAATAAAAAGACCAGTCGGGGTCTTTTTGTGCTTTGCAGGTATAGGCATGCGTCGAAAAACCTTCAAAAGCTTCGTCCACAATTCGCCGGTAATCAATAGAGGAATTGCAATAAAAATAGAAAATTCGCTGACCACCGGTTGTATTTCTACCGGCGTATATTCCGCCCAATGTCGCAGAAATATGCTCCGCCAGGTGATCCTCCATGATATAAAGTATCTCCGCTTCCGCCGGGTTGGTAAGCCCGTGTTCGTTGGGGAAATTGAGGTCTATCATAACCTGGATAAATTCGGTTTTTTCCGCCACCGGAATCGTATGTATCAGGGCAAGGTCTAGCATGATTGAGGCGGGCTTGTCTTCGATGGTACAGAAGTAAAAGTCCCACTCGCTTTGGTTTTCTACAAACAAAGGGGTTGCCATTCGTCTGAATATTAACTTTGGATGAAAACAAACATAAGAACGGAGGGGGAATCACAAGGAATGTGATGTTTTGATCCGGAATACCCCTTTTAGTGAAGGAAAGATAAGAGCAGAATCTGCTGTTTCAGACAGTTGGGGTTCCAATGGTAAAATCCGGCGTATTAATGGAACCGTTGATGCAAAGGATTATTGCCCGATAAATAATCCGCCTTCCAATTTTCCCTGTTTAAAGACATTTCCCTGCCCATCATACAAAACCAGGCTGTCGGCAGTTCCTTTCCATACGCCTTTATATTCGTCCCGAAACCGCGAAACAAACGACCCGGCGCCATCTATCTGACCATTTATCCAGACACCGGAAAACCGGCTGCCATTGGGCCAGGAGAGTACCCCTTCGCCGTGTTCTGCTCCGGCTTTCCATTTTCCGATATACTCCTTTCCGTCGGGCCAGGTCTGCCGGCCTTCGCCTTCCCTCAGTCCATTTACCCACTGCCCCGAATAAACAAGCCCGGAGGTATCCGTCAGTGTGCCGGAATTGTGGTATTTCCCCGCCGACCATTGGCCGGAGTAGGAGCCTTTTTCACCAAAATACAACACTCCTTTTCCTTCCTGAAGACCCGCTTTCCAGGTTCCGCTGTATTTACTCCCG
Organism: Bacteroidia bacterium; assembly: GCA_033764335.1. GTDB lineage: Bacteria > Bacteroidota > Bacteroidia > J057 > J057 > JAGQVA01. The sequence goes on from JANRJC010000053.1 coordinate 35,520, forward strand.
TCGGCATAAGTAAGCGTGCCCTGCCCGTGAAATTCGTCTTTTCTCCAGCTACCCTCGTAAATGCTTCCATCGGGAAACACAAATTTTCCTTTGCCCTGCCGGGAACCTTCCACCCATTCTCCTTCATACCTTCCGCCGAGGGTATCCTTCCATACGCCAAAACTGTCGCGAAGACCCATTTCCCAGTGTCCCTCATACGTTGAGCCATCGGGGAAAATCGCTATGCCCTGCCCTTGCGGTTTGAGGTCGGTAAGTTCGCCCTCATATTCAAAGGATTCGCCGACGTGGTTTGTATATTTTTTCAGTTTGCCGGAGGGGATATGGTTCATCGCATCGTAAGCCTCAACGATATGTTTTCCGCGTGGAAAAGCGATGAGGTAATCCTGATAGGTGTCAAGGCTATTTTCCGAAACCGCTTTTTTCCACAGATAATCATCCCGCCAGCTGTGAAATATGCCGGGGAAAAAAATAAACCCCAGAACAATCACAGCCGCAGCAGAGACACTCAGAAAACCCATTCGGTAAATACGGTTTTTTATAAAACGTTCGGCCTCTTTTTCCAGCAGAATAAATTCCGACAGCGGGAAAAATGCCGTTTCGGCTTCCGATACTTTGCCCAAAAGTTTTTTGGAAAGAGCCGCCTTTTTTTTGAGGCGGGCAAAAGCATCGGAGCGTTTTTGGGACAGGTTTTGAATCTGGGTTTCGTCGGGGCCGATGAAGGCAGGGGGAAGTTGTTCGGAAGTAAGCGTTTCTTTTACCTCCTGATAATGCGCTTTGAGAGTGGCGTAATCCTCCGCCCAGACGAGAGTCATCACTTCCTTAAGGCGAAGGCGCCATTTTTCGAGGTCTTTTTCCCAGGCAGCAAATTCCTCGCGAGCCTTTTGAAGGTGAGTTTCCAGTTCGTCGAGTTTTTCAAGCGACTGTGCATTTACTTCATAATCCTCGGGAGATAAGAGGGTTTCGATATCCTGTATAAGTTTCAGCACCTTATTGAGGCGCAGTGGGTGAACGGTTTTGCGGATATTGGCAAAATCGGCGCGAATGGCTTCAAGGCGAAAGAAAGGAACCTCATAACAAGTTTCATAAAGCCGGAGGTTTTCTTCAAAAAGTGAATTTAACTCCTCAAACAGCGGTTGATTTACGACATATTCGAGGAAAGTATTTTTCTCGCGCACAGCCTGAATTTGCCGGAGTTTTTCTTCAAACTTCCGGCGAAAGCCCTCGTCTCTGATTTTTTCGGGAGAAATCGTCATGGCAGCAGTTTCATAATTCCCATTTCTTTCATTTTTCCCTCCCATGTTTGGGCAGCAGCGGTACGGATATTTTCAAAATAGACGTCCAGTTCCGGGCGAATATCCTGAAAATCGTCGTCTATATCTGCTTTGAGGCTGTAAGTTGGGTCAAATTTCTGAATGGCAAAATCGAGGCGTTGCAGCGCTTTCGAAGCGTCTTTTTTTCGTGCATAAAACTTGGCGAGGTTGAAATAGTTTTCCGGAATACCGTCGGGATCAAATTCGCGGACTTTTTCGCCATCTTCGATGGCGGCGTCCACATTTCCCAGCACATAGTTGATCCATGCCGAGAGAAAATACCCCAGTGCCGCCAGCGGAGGGTTAGGTATGCCTTTGGCATAGGTGGCGCACAGTTGGTAGTGCTCCAGCGATTTTCGAAGGTCGTAATATTGCGCCGGTTCCTGAAAAATATGCCCGAGGTACAAATGACAGAAGGGATTACCCCGGTAAATACGCACGCTTTCCTGAAGATATTCGTGTGCATCGGTCAGAAATTGCGGTTCGTCGGGATGTTGAAGGTAACGCTCGTATTCCAGTTTTCCGTCTCGGTAACGCTCGTGGGCTTCGGTTTTGCGGTTATTTTCGAGGATATGGGTCATACGATCAAAACCCACCTGAATTTCGGAGCGCTGAAGCTCAAACTGAGATACAATGCTGACCATGCCCATGTCAAGTGCGGCTCTCAGCCCCATAATTCCTTTGGCGAGTTTTTCGCCGGAAGTAATGACTGACATGCTCACCTGATCCACGCGGTTGGCGACTTCATTTAGCCCGCCTGCGACCTGGTCAAAACCCTTGCCCAGCTTTACCTCAATGACTTCCAGCCCATCGCGGATCACTTCGGTCTGGTCGAGGATGGCGTGGTGAATTTTTTTCTGGCCGGCTTCCAGGGTTGTAAATCCTTTTTTGAGCGTGGTATCGAGTTGGTTACCGATTTCGCGGTTGGCTTCGATGAGGCGGTTGGTTTGTTCCTCCGCAATGCGGTGAATCCCCACGCCGAGGACATTGACAAACCGCATCCACTGCCGATGCTGAAAGTAAGAATCGTCGTCATCTGAGCGTAAGATAGAAAAGGGTTTAAGGAGTTTCATTAGTTCTGAGTAGGATTTGCGGGAAGGGGTTTTCGGTGAATAATGGAAAATAATCCTTGAATAGATTCTAACAGAGCTTAAATTTACAACTTTTATATACAATGACCACACATGGCTCTGCAAGTCCTTTTTGATGCTGATACGATTACTCAGCTGATCCGTTTTCGCCGCTCGGTGTTTCCCCGCCAGTACTCGGGTGAGGTTATCCCCCGTGAAAAAATCGAATTACTTCTCGAAAATGCCCATTGGGCGCCTAATCACGGGCAGACGGAACCCTGGTTTTTTAAGGTTTTTGCCGGAGAAGGGCTGAAAAAGCTGGGAGAAGCACATGCCAAAATGTACGAGGCCCTGACACCGGAGGAAAATTTCAACTCGATCAAATACGAAAAGCTGCGCAATAACCCCTTAAAATGTTCGCATATCATCGCTATTTGCCTGCGGGCAGGTACCAATCCCAAGATACCGGAGATTGAAGAAATCGCTGCCGTTGCGGCAGCGGTGCAAAATATCCATCTTACCGCCACTGCCCTGGGCCTCGGCGGCTACTGGAGCAGCGGCGGTATGACCTACCGCGAGGAGATGAAAACCCTGCTGGGTCTTTCACCCACAGACAGATGTCTGGGCTTTTTTTACCTCGGGGTACCCACCGGCGAATGGCCGGAGGGTTTCCGTAAAAGCACCTGGCAGGAAAAAGTGGAATGGGTGGAGTGAGGTTTTGATCCAACCTCTCGCCTCGCCATAGACACTTTCTCCTAAGAAATTCCTAATTTTGTCCCATGCGTTTTTATTTACTCTGCTCCATACTGTTTTTTTTAGCGGCCTGTTCCTCGGAAGATTCGCTTGACGGGAAAGTCCCTTTTCAGGATTCTATCGAAGGAGTGAAGTCGGAAGCTTTTGGGGTAGAATACTTTTTTTCGGATTCGGCAAGGGTGACGGCACGGCTGTCGGCCGGCCACATGATCGAAAAAGAAGAAGGCGAAGACCCTAAAAAATATGTGATCCAGTACCTCAGCGACGGGGTAGAGATCAATTTCCTCAATTCCGACGGTCGCACTACCAGCAAAATCAACTCGAAGTCGGGGATCTACAACAAGGAAAAAGGCCTCGCAGAACTCACAGGCTCGGTAGTATTGCTCAACGGGAAAGGAGAAAAACTCGAAACCGAACAATTGTTCTGGAAAGAAATGCAAGATTCCATTTATACACCTAAATTTGTGCGCATCGAAACTCCGGAGCGAATCATTATCGGTGAGCACGGCATGCGCGCCAATTCAGAGTTTACGGCCTGGACAATTCTTGAATCAAGGGGAGAACTGACCATTGACGATGAATGATTTATGAAATATTTTGAATACACCTATCTCGCACTGGCCATTATGAGTGTGATTTTTATGGCCAAAGAATACGAAAATCTGCCAACCCAAACAGTCGCAATAATGATGGTGGCGATTTTTCTGTTTTCCTTTATGTATGTCTTCCGTCGTCGGCAGCGTATGAGGGTAGATGAATTTTTGGAAGAACAACGGCGGAAAATTGAAAAGGAACTCGAAGAAGAAGACCAATAATGGAACTGTTTTTAGCTATACTCACCCTTACCCTTTCCTTCTTCTTTTCAGGAGTGGAAATAGCCTTTCTTTCCGCCAACCGGCTGAAGATTGAGTTAAGAACGGTACAGGGAGACCGTGCCGGAGAAATCCTTTCCAATTTTAAAAAAAGAACTTCAGAAGTACTGATAACGATTCTGATTGGCAATAATGTCGCCCTCGTCGTCTTTACGATCATGATGGAAAATCTGACGGAGCCGGGACTTAAGCGATATATGGGAATTGACCCTGAAAATACCTACCTGGTTTACACTTTTATTCAGGCGACGATCTCCACCCTGATTGTACTGGTACTGGCAGAATATATTCCCAAAGCCATTTTCCGCCGTAATTCGGATCAACTTGTATTTCCTTCGGCCTATATTCTGCGTTTTTTTTACCTGCTGCTTTGGATACCGGTATGGACCGTCAACCTGATTTCGAAGTTTTTGCTCAAAGTGATTTTTCGCCACCGTACCGACGATAAAATTGTCGAACTCGATAAAAAAGATCTGGAAGAATACATTCAGGAAATTATTGCCACCAGTGAATCGCTTCCGGTTCCTGACCTGGACACCGAAATGCTCACCAATGCTCTCGCCCTGAAAGAAACCAAAGCGAGAGAATGTATGATTCCCCGTACAGAGATTGTCGCAGCCTCTGCCAGTACGGGTTTTGCGGAGCTTCTGGATTTATTTATTGAAACCGGCCTGTCAAAAATTATCGTTTACGGTGAAAACCTCGACGACATCAAAGGTTTTGTGCATTCCAATGGGCTTTTTCGCAAACCCGAAGTCATAAATTCCATCATTCAGCCGGTATTGGTCGTACCGGAAACCATGCCTGCGAATGTTCTTTTGGCAGAGCTTACCGAAAACAAACGAAGCGTCGCCATTGTAGTAGATGAATTTGGGGGAACCGCCGGAATGGTGACAATGGAAGATCTGGTCGAAGAGGTGTTCGGAGAAATCGAAGATGAACATGATGACCCCGAAAATGAAGAACCGGAAGAAGACATGGTGATCATTCCCGAAAAAGAGGGAGGTTATATTCTCGGCGCGAGAAATGAAATCTACGACTTAAATGAAAAACTGGGATTGGACCTTCCGGAAGAAGAATATTATACCACACTGGGAGGCCTGATTATGCATATCGCCGAAAGAATCCCCGCCCAGGAAGAAGTTATTGACATCGGAATGTACAATATTACCATACTGAATGCGACCCAAAACCGGATAATCGCAGTAAAACTCCAAAAAAGAAATTTCGGTGAATAAGCCCTATTTGAAATTAAGCGCGAATGCGCGTAATTTGCAGGGCTAAATTGTAAAGCAAACTTAAAAGCTACTGTTATGTCTGCACTGAGTATGATCCGGCACAACATGACGCTGATCGTAATACTGATCGCGCTGGCGTTGTTGGCCTTTCTTTTGACGGACCTTTTTACCGGCCTGGGGCCTACAATGGCCGCTCCTCCGGATGCAGGTGTTGTCGCCGGACAATCTATCTCCTGGAGAGATTATGAAGACCGGGTGAATATCGCTACCAATCAATCCGGCGGAGGTACCAGTGAACTGGTACGCGGTCGAATGGCTGATCAGGTATGGAACGCCATGGTTTCTGAAATCATCTGGGATAAGGAATTAAAAAGCACCGGTGTTGAAGTCACCGGAGAAGAATTGTACGATATGTTTGCCGGTCAGGAGATTTCTCCGATCGTGCGCAATTATATTCTCCCTCCCGGACAACCCTATGACCAGAACGCCATGAAACGGCAACTGGAACAAATCATGGAAAATCCGGACCTCGCCCCGCAATTAAAACAACTCGAAGATTACGCTGCCCGCTCCCGCGGTATTGAAAGGTATTTTTCGATCATGAAAGCGGGTTACCCCGGTTCCCTTGCTGCGGCCAAACAAAAAAATATCGAAGAGAACCGCAAAGTGAGCCTCTCTTTCCTGAGTGTGCCTTATGCCGCCATTGACGACTCGACCGTTTCGGTCAGCGAAAGTGAAATGCGTGCTTATATCAATGCTCACAAAAACGAATACAAGCAGGAAAAAGAAACCCTCATACGTTTTGTGAAATTTGAAGTAAGACCCAGTGCCCGCGACTCATCCAAGGCTTATCTGGACATCATAAAACGGAAACAGGTTTTTGCCGAAACAGTAAATGATTCGGTATTTACTTCCAATAAAACCCGCACTCCTTATACCGAAAACCTCCAGGAAATCAGCGACATAGCGGAAGGTATCCGCGACAGCGTAGTTTCTGCTTCGGAAAAAAGTGTTTTCGGACCGCTGTTTTCCGGTAGTTATTACAAAATCTACAAACTTGTGAAAACCGGAACCGCAGAAGAGGCCTCTGCCAAAGTCAGCCATATCCTCATCACTCCTGCCGGTACCACCGCCGCCGATAGTGCCGATGCCCGCTCTAAGGCCGCCGGCCTGGTAAGTCAGGCAAATAGCGGCAATTTTGCCACCCTGGCTACCGAAAACTCGCAGGATTTTGCTTCCCGCAACAATGGTGGCTCACTCGGCTGGTATCGCAAAGGCCAGTTTGGCGAAGATTTTGACAAAGCCGTCGAAGCCGCTTCCGTCGGAAGTGTTATCGGACCGGTAAAAGGTCAGCGGGGTTATCATGTAATACAAGTCCTCGATAAAACCAGCAAAACTTTCTCCGTCGCCGATATCGAAGAAGAAATCAGTTATACCACCCCTACCCGCGACAGCGTATATCGCGCCGCCAACATCTTCGCCAACAAAGTTGAACAACTCGGCGACATCAATCAGGCAGCCACGGAATCGGGATATATCGCTTTTGAAAGCAATCCCCTGACCGAGACTACCCTCGACATTCAGGGGCTGAATGGCGGTCGTGAACTCGTCATTTGGGCCATAAACTCCGATAAAGGCGCAAAGTCCAAAGTGCTTCGTGTGAATGACGATTATGTATTCGCTCAGGTAACCAACAAGCTGGAAGAAGGGGTAAAAGACCTCGAACTCGTCCGCGAAGAAGTAGAGCTTAAAGTTCGTAACGAGAAAAAAGCCAAACTCATCAAAGACAAACTGGCTTCCATCGGCGGACAGGATCTCAATGCGATGAAAACTGCCTACGGTGCAGGTGCTACCGTAAATTCGGCTGAAAACATCAGCTTCGAAAGTTACAGCATCCCCGGCATTGGCGCAGACAAACTCATCATCGGTAAAGTGTCCGGAATGGATCCCGGCGAAGTGAGCAAACCCATTGCCGGAGACAATGGCGTATATGTCCTTCAGGTAACCGGCGTTACCGAGGCTCCGGAACTCGATGAAGCCACGCTGGCAAATACAAAAGCAACAAACGCCGCCATTCAGCAGCAGTCGCTTCAAAATAAGGCAGAACCCGCCCTGATTGACCTGGCAAAAGTAAAAGATACCCGCGCCAAAGCGGAAGCCGTACTCCGCTACGGTATCCGGTAAATAAAACGTAAAAAGATTTTTTTTAAACCACCTCCCTCGTGAGGTGGTTTTTTTTTATGCAAAACCCTGATTTTTCAGATTGTAATCTGAATTTATTATAAGTTTTTCAGATTATAATCTGAAAAACTTATAGTATTTTGCGATTACTAACTAAAAACCCTTATGCTGGTTGAAAGAACCATTATTCCCTTGCTCGAATTACACCTCGCCGATCCTAAAGTCCTTTTGATATTGGGACCTCGCCAAACCGGAAAATCTATTTTTACGATAATGGCATTCGAAATGCTCTTCTCAGTGCTTTTCAGCCACTTGCGGTACGGCAAGATATAGGAGCTTTATGGGAGAATTTTATGGTAAGTGAACGAATCAAATTCCTGAAACACAACCGTATATGGCGAAACGTTTATTTCTGGAGAACCCAGCAACAGCAGGAAATTGATTATATCGAAGAATACGACGGTAAACTGGAATCTTATGAATTTAAATGGAGCAGCCTTAAAAAAATTCGCCCTCCACAAACTTTTCTAAATGCCTATCCCGAGGCAACTTTTACCCCTATTACCCCCGAAAATTACCTTTCCTTTTTACTTCCCAAAGAATAACCAAGAGTTGGAAAACGGGTGTGTTGCGGTGAAATAATTAAATTTGCAATTTACTCAATGTATTGAGTAAATTTACTCAGTATATTGAGTAAATTATTTTCCATGTATCAAAGGCCTCATTTTCAAGAACTTATAAGTCGCCTTGCTGAGCCGCGAAACTTCATCCAGGTTATTGCAGGACCAAGACAGGTCGGAAAAACCACCTTAGTGGGGCAGTTACTGGAAACGGTCAATATGCCCGTTCATTTTGCTTCAGCCGATGGGGTTGTCAATGGGGATAGTGTGTGGCTTGAGCAGCAGTGGGAAATCGCCCGCTTTCGTATGAAACAATCCGAATCCGCAAATGGAATCCTTGCGATTGACGAAATCCAGAAAATTCCCAACTGGTCGGAAATAGTCAAGGCTAACTGGGACGCCGATACCCGACAAAAAACCGGGTTGAAGGTAATTCTTCTGGGGTCATCCCGGCTGCTACTTCAACAGGGTCTGACCGAATCCCTAATGGGAAGATTCGAACTGACATACCTCGGGCACTGGTCTTTTTCAGAAATGAATGCAGCATTTGGTATGACTGCGGAGCAGTTTGTGTGGTTTGGAGGATACCCCGGCCCTGTATTTTTGACTTCCGACGAACCCCGATGGAAACAGTATATCAGCGATTCGCTGATTGAGCCGAGTATTTCCCGCGATATATTGTCTTTGACACGGGTAGATAAACCTGCCTTATTACGGAGGCTGTTTGATCTGGGATGCCTTTACTCCGGCCAGATCATTTCTTACACCAAAATAGTGGGGCAACTCCACGACGCAGGCAATACAACAACCTTAGCGCATTATCTGGAGTTACTGGATTCGGCGGGATTGTTGGGCGGATTGGAAAAATTTTCGGGCAACCATCTGCGGCAAAGAGCATCAAGTCCAAAGTTTCAGGTACATAATACCGCGTTAATTTCCGCCAGGCACCCGGAACAATTTAAGAATGTCCTCGAACAACCGGACCAATGGGGCCGTCTCGTAGAATCAGCCGTAGGCGCGCACTTGCTCAACTATGCCCGGCAGGAACATTACAAACTTTTCTATTGGAGAGAAGGAAATGATGAAATAGACTTTGTGTTGGAACATCACGGCAAAACCGTAGCGCTGGAAATCAAAAGCAGTTTCGCCCGCAGTTATTCCGGCATGGAAAAATTTCGCCAAAAATTTCAGCCCGACAAAATGCTACTGATCGGAAAAACCGGCCTGCCCTGGCAGGAATTGCTACAAATAAACCCGCGGGAGTTATTCTGAAAATAGTGTATATTGGGCAATATTGCCTGTAAAATGTCAAAGACCGTGATAGCCCTAGAATAGAGATTTCGGTTATATTTTTGATACAAGAAACACCCCCATGATCGAAAGCATTCGCGACGCCATCGCCCGCAACGACCTGACCGAAGCACTAAAGCTGTTGCGCACCCTGTTGGACAACAGCCCTCAACTCGACGAAATCCTCGTCCAGTCCGGGCGGTTTCATGCCATACGCAAACAAATCCGCCTCGGCCTTGTCTCCCATGCAGAAGCCTCCATTGCCCACGCCCAAATCCTCGCCGGACTCACCGACCTGCTCCGAGAGATTGAAGAACAGAGCCAAAAACCCGCCATCCGCCAAGAGATCGCGCAGGTCATTCATTACCACTACTACCACGACCGCAAAATCCCCCGCAACCTCACCGCTCCGCCCTTTTACCCCGAAGTGTTTATCGGGCGGGAAACCGAGATGGATACCCTGCATCGGAAACTTTTTTCCGGGACCAACCTGCTACTTCTTGTCAACGGGCAGGGCGGCGTGGGCAAAACCTCCCTCGCTTCCCGGTATTACCACCGCTACCAGTCCGACTACGCCCATACCGCCTGGCTGCTGAGTGAGTCCCGCATCGCCTTTGCCCTGCTGCGCCTGGCGCAACCG
>JANRJC010000004.1:0-62777 GCA_033764335.1 Bacteroidia bacterium
ACTTGAAGATCACGGGCAAACCAATATTCCACCCCCGCTTTTTCCTTGACTACCGCTTCAAAAGCTTCTCGGTATTGTCTGATTTTATCCGGATTCATCGTTTCAAAGGGATAAGAGAAGTCATAAGACAAATTTACTAAATAAAATGGTAATACCAATTTTTTTAGAATTTTTATTATAATCCATCAGGAGGGAGTAGATCATTTTACCACAAACCCTACGAAATTACTTTCACCAGCGGCGCCAATATCAACGCAAAAAATTCACTATCTTAAAGCCAGGGATCGTTCTTTGAGGTTTGTGTCGGGTACACTTTTCCTGACAGAAGACACCCGATGAAGGGCGGTGGAAGGGGGTGGAAAAAAGCATTTCCTTTTTAAGGGAAAATAATATTTCGGGATTCGGATTTGATAGATACTGCAACGTAAGTTTATTCTTCTATAGGTATATGCTTAGCGACTCTTATTATGATGAGGAACATTTGACTTATATTGAATCCGAAGAACAGTTTCGATGTGTGGAAGATCGTTACCGTGTCCTGGACCGAAAAGGAAATATTGTTCTGTTCTTATATAAATATTGATGCGGGCCTCAGCCACCGGATTTAGCCCACAATCTCCGTAAGGCCTTTTACCAGCCGACCGATTCCTTCGCGGGCGGTAACTTCATCCACCGCGCCAAAGGATACGCGGAGGCCACATTCTTCTTCCATGCCAAAGGCCTCTCCGGGAATGACCGCCACGCGAAATTCGCGGATCAGGCGCTCTGCGAGGGCGAGAGAGGTCATGCGGGTTTTGGGTTTGATCAGGGTATAAAAAGCTCCCGAGGTCCTCGGGGCTTCGCAGATGTCGCGGACTTCGTGGAGGGCTTCCTGAAAAATTTCACGGGACTTGCGGATGACGCCGAATTTCTCGTTAAAATACGTTTTTCCCGCATCGAGTGCGCCCATCGCCGCAAATTGTGAAATCACCGGTGGGCAGATGAGTTGTGTATCCTGAATTTTCCGTACCGACTCATACAGATGCGCGGGAATGACCATATACCCAATCCGCCAACTGGCAAAACCATAGGCTTTGGACATCGAAAAAAGCGAAATGGTATGTCCGGCACTTTGAGGAATAGAGGCTGCGGAAAAATGTTTGTGGTAATCGAAGTTGAAATATTCGTAAGCCTCGTCGCTGATATGAAAAATCTCGTGCTCACGGCAAATATCGTTGATGAGGCGGAGGCTTTTTTCCGGATAAACCACACCCGCGGGATTGTTGGGAGAGACGGTCACAATCGCCCTCGTGCGGGGAGTAATCGCTTTGCGGATGAGTTCGGGTTGAAGCTGATAACTGGCGTCGGTAGGAACGAGTACCGGCTTACACCCGGCGATGGACACGGCCATTTCATGGTTGAAATAAAAGGGCACCGGCAGAATAATCTCATCACCGGGATCGGTGATGGCGAGGACGGCATGAGAAAAACCCATATTGCCACCGGCAGAAACCACTAAGCGGTTACTCGCATCCACAGTGATACCGTTTTCGGCGCGAAGTTTTTCGGCGATTTTTTTGTGCAAGGCAGGTAAGCCTTCTACCGCCTGGTATTTGTGATTATTGGGAGAGGCATAAAAATCTTTGATTTTTCGCAGCGATTCTTCCGGAGGGCCATAATATACAACCCCCTGACCCAGAGAGATCGTACCCGAATAGGCCTGAATCAGTTCACCGATAACCGGAATAATGGGCGGCTGAACCCGTTGCATACGATCAGAAGGCATACGCATAGAAAAGATGATTTTTTATCTGCTGCAATAATACGGAAGATTTTTATGCGAAATTTTTTTTTACCCGATGCAACCCTTTTTGTTTACCCTTCATCTAACCTTTATACTTGCAAAAACAGAAAGCCTGATACAGATTTATACATGATTGTCGCTTCCAAATATACAGAGGCAGAGCTGGCAGAAGGGTGTAAACGGGGAGAACCGGTTTACCAGCGGGCATTGTATCAACATTACCACAGGCTGATGTTTGGCGTTTGCCTTCGATATGCCGATAACCATGAAGATGCAAAAGATATCCTTCAGGAAGGGTTTATCAAGGTCTTTAAATATATCTCCTCTTTCGAAGGAAAAGGGTCATTTGAAGGTTGGATACGCCGGATTATGGTGCATACTTCGATTGAACACTACCGCCGCAACTCGCGCTATTTTATGGTGGACATCGAAGAAGCGCGACAGGTACACCTCGATACCGATATGCTGGGGGCGCTGAGCAGAGAGGAGATTTTAGGACTGGTAAGGCAGTTGCCCGTAGGTTACCGCACGATCTTTAACCTGTATGCCATCGAGGGCTTTTCGCATCAGGAGATAGCAGAAATGCTGAATATTTCTGCCGGAACCTCCAAATCGCAATTGTCGCGAGCAAAAAAATTGCTCCAGGATCGAATCGAATATATGAATATGAGTGTGACCGGAAGTGAGTAGAACGATTGTAAACTATGGAAGAAAAAGACATTAAAGGCCTGCTTAAACAATCGTTTGAGCATTTTGAGGCGGATCCGGGTGCCGACCTCTGGCCTGCCATCGAAGCAGAAATTCATTCCCGGCGCAAACCGGCGTGGTGGATGTACGCGGCTGTTGCAGCCTCCGTGGCGATCCTTTTTTTCAGCCTCTTCTGGCTGCTCGATCAGCCTTCTGATAATAGGAATCAGGCACCGCTGGTCACAAATGACTCGACACCGGGCGTCTCTATTCCGCAGCCTTTTATGACGGAGGATTCGCCGGAAAAACAGCTCCCGCCCGACTCGGAAAAAGGGGTTCAGAAAACAAACCTCGGTGCGCCTGAAAAAAAATCGCTTCAGCCCCGGAAAAAGGATTCTTCAAAAGAACTCCCGACGCCCTCTCAAAAGCAGATTGATGAAAATTTTGCCGCACTTAATATCGAAACTTTAAATAATCCGGGGCTTTCCCCGCTTACTCAGACCTCCATCCATGCACCGGACTTACCCAAAGCAGAAACACCGATCAAAACTTATACTCAACCTGCTGTTCGTCAGGAATATGTTTCCTCCCGAAATACGATTGATCTGAATGACCTGAAAGTTGAGGATGCCGTATCCTTTGCCTCGAATACTCTCGAAAAATGGAAAAATTCGCCCATTGATGTGTATCAGGAAAAAGGCCCCGACGGAGAAACCAAAACGTATCAAATAGACTTTTTTAATCTGAGGATAACCAAAAAAACGCATAAGCGCGTAGTCAAACAACTGTAAATTATGAAACGGAAAATGGATATTACAAAATCGCTCAGCCTTTTTGTGGCTCTGTTAATGACAGCTTCTGTCGCAATGGCTCAAACAGAAAACCCTGACCCGGACAGTGATACCGAGACCATCATCATCACAAGTGATACGACTGAAATCCTTCTGGGAAAACGCAAATTTATCATCATCTCCGACGATGAAGGTAAAAAACTGGAAATCAAAAAGCCCTCCGATGATGATTGGGATGAAGACGAAGAGGATGCAGATGAAGCGGAACATGAAGAAGGGGATGATGACTGGGATCCCGATTATGAGAAAAAAGAATCGAAGAAAAAATATTCCGACGTGGGTCTTCTGGCCTTTGACCTGGGACATACCGATTATTTTGTGGACAATAAGTACGGAATAGACGCAGCCGGAAATCCTGCGCTGGAACTAAAAGCGTTCCGCCCGGGTTCTCATGTAGCGCTTCACTTCCTGCCTACTACGGTAAGCATGATTCAGGGAGTGGTGAACCTCAAATCTGCGATCACAATTGACTGGAGCAACTACTATTTTGTCAATGACATCACCCTTCAGGAAGGCGCAGAAACCCTGGTGATTGACACTACCGGTATCAATTTTGACAAAAACAAACTGACCGCTCGTTATGTACAGATTCCTCTCCTTTTCAACATCAATACTGATCCGGGAGGCGATGACGGTGTAAGCATGTCCTTTGGGGTTTACGGTGGTATCCTGTGGAAATCCTGGACCAAACAGGTAAGCAGCGAACTGGGCAAAGTGAAAGTGGATGGAGACTATAACCTCAACCCTTACCGCTACGGCCTCATGGCGAGATTGGATTTCAAATGGTTTGACATCTACGCCATGTACAACCTGAGCAACCTCTTTGATGAAGGAATTGCCCCGGAAACACAGACGCTGGTAGCGGGGATTAATATTATAGATTTTTGAGCATTGGATACAAAAACGGTAGGGTCAGACCATGGTCTGACCCTACCGTTTTTGTTTCAAAACCTTCTCACAATCCCTCAAAAATATCCGGATGTTGCGATCCAACATCGCATGTTGCTCAATCCATTTTCGGTTAACGGGAGCAAATTTTGTTTTTAGTTCTTCTACACGTGGGATCAATTCCAGAATTTCATCGGCTAAGTGCTGCGGGGTGAAGGTTTTTAATATCCTGCTGTTTTTGTCGTGTTGCAAAAACTCCCGGTGGGCAGGGATGTCGTTTACAACGGGTATCGCACCGGCGTATCGCCCTTCTCCGAGGGCGTTGGAGTACCCATCATAAATGGGCGCATTTACGAAAACATCTACCACCGACCAAAGGGCAGAAACCTCTTCTCTGGGCAAAATTCCGCGTTCATAATGGAAATTCTCAAATTGCGAATCAAGCAGTTTTGCCTTTTTGTCCACCTCCGGTGGTATGTCATATCCCGCGGAAAGCATAATGAATTGGGCGTCGCGCACCCCTCGTCTCAACAACCGCTCAAAGCTCTCCAAAATTATGTCTCCCTGATAAACCGGTTTCATTCCCCGCGGACTGAGAATGACCTTTTGCCAGTCGCGGATTTTGTATTTTTTTCTTATCTCTGCTTTTTTCGTTTCGCAGATCGTAAACATCTCCGGCTCAACTCCCCATCGGTTGAGTTTGAGTTTTTTTTCCGATACCCCAAACCAGTCCCGCATGGCATAAATCAACTGCTGGTTGTCCCCGGTGATGAGTTCGGAGGCGTCAAGGGCCTTTTGCACTTCCTGCCGGAAAACCCGCCATTTGAGGCCATGTACAATTTTTTTCACCGCTCCGGGCCGGGTGGTCTGATTGCTTGCCCAGGTGCGAGAAACCGGAATACCGGAAAGCTCCTTTTGAGGAGGATATTCGAGAATGTCTGCTCCCATAGCGATGCTCACTATATGCCGGAAACCGCTTCGCGCTGCCCAAACACCGTAGGGGGTGATATTGATCGGGTTGACCAGATCAACCTTATGTTTTGAGAGTGCGGCTCTCAGGTTTTCGCCTGAATACAAAAAACTGGGATACGTGATTTTCCCGCCGACCGTCCACGAAGGCAGAACCTGTACACAGGGAACTTTGTCAAACACAAAGTCCGAAAAACTAAAAATTGTAACTTTTGCCCCTTCGCGCTGAAGCGCAGATGCCCATTTTTGGGTGTGGAAGTTGCCCGGATCCGATAAAACGCCGATGTGCATGCCCAACAAAAATCAGAAGTTTTTCGCTACGGTTGTATTCAGCATAGGCTTCCGAAGGGTATAATCGTCTATTCCCCAGGCCAGATCCATACGCAAAGACCATGTGAGGACTTTTGCTCTTACTCCCGAACCAAAACCAATCAGGAAAGGACTTTTCAACGTCTGAAGTTTGACAGTGATGACGCCTGTACTAATGATCTGGGTATCGGTTGGTTCTTTTTTGGAGAATGGATTTCCTTCCACCCATACCGTTCCGGCATCAATAAACGGAATAACTTCCAGTTTGTAAAGTGAATTGGTCGTCAGGGTGTGTTTGGTCAGGCGGGAAATAGGAATCCTTAGTTCAAAATTTGCCAGAAGATACCGCGAACCATCGCGGGTATTGGGTCTGAAACCGCGCATATTTTGCACAAATCCCAGATAATGAAAGGAGTACAAAGAGGTGTCTATACTATTGTTGCGTACTGCCGTGGAACTCTCTCTCGGAAAAACAATCGGCGGATGAATCTGATCTTCCACGCCTCCCATATAATATTGTGGCAGCGATTTCGGGAAGTTGAAGGAGGTTATAAACCGGGAAGCGAGTACCATTTTGTTATACACTTCCTTGTAGTGAGTGATTTGCAGATTGGCGCGATGGAAGGCAAATGCACCCTGCGTAGCAGAAAAATAACTCTCAAACCCTGCACTTATCCGCATGCCTTTGTACTGAAATCCTTCTTTTTCGAGGGTATTGTCAAAGGTAAACTGCAAACCTGCACGAAACACGTGATCATTTTTATTCAACAGAGAAGCATGAAGAAGTTGAAGATCATTGCGATTAAGGGAATGATACCCCACGCTGGCCTCCACAGCCGCAAACGAGGAAAGCGGATATTTTGCACCCGCATTCAGGCGAATATGATCATACCGGAAAATCATGGAATCACTCTGGAATGCACTGGGTTCTCGAAACATCCGGTTGGTATATCCTAATTCACCAAAAAAATCTAGCTTGTGTTTGAGATAGGAATAACGGACGTCGGATATCGAATTTTTCAGGTTAAAAAACGGCTGCAAATGAACGTCGAGTCGGTGGTTTTTAAATAAATCTGTAAAGCCCAGCCGGAACTCCATGCCCATTTTTGCAAGGGGGTCGTAGTTGAGGTTCATTCCAAAATAACTGGCCATCCACGGACTTTTTGCCGCTTTGCCGCGGTCGGTTTGTACCTCTGACAGCAGCGGTTTTTTCAAATCTCCAAATATAGTATTGGTATTGTAGGCCAGCGGATCTTCCAACTGATCGAATAAACTTCGCTCGGGTTTACGAGCTTCGTAGGGTTCATTGTCTTCGTCAAAGATATAATATTTCACCGCAGGTACTTCGTCCTCTTTCTCTTCTTCGACCTTTTTTTCTTCCTCTTTATTTACGGGTATATCTGTATTCGCAATTTGCGTTTTGGCTGTATCTTGTGTTTCTTTTGCCTTCAACTGCCGGGCATTGTCGGCCATTTCCTGATAAACAGCCGCATATTCCAGCTTCAGCAGGGTCGGTTCGGGAATTCGCATCGCCTTAAATACACCCGAGGGAATCAGGTACAAACGGAGTTTTCCCGCCTCCGGAGAAGACACAGCAATCATTCTTTCCGTGGTCTGCATGCGCAAAATCCCGTAAGACAGGTTGCTGAAAGGGGTGGTAAATTTCTGGAAAATATTCACCTGCCCCAGGTTATAGATTCCGTTTTCATCATTGACATACACCAACTCAAAACTGCTTGTAGGATAAGGCTGCCGCTCGCTGATTTCAGGGGTTGAGGTCAGGGCTTCCATCACGACCTGTCCTTCTGTGCGGGTGTATTTGTACAGGTCAAAATTTCTGCGAAAATATTCTTCCTGAAAATCTTCCACTCCCGATTCCCGGTTGGAGCTAAAAAAAACAGCTTCGTCGTCAAAACTCCAGGAAGGGTCGAGGTCGTCATATATGTCATCTGTAATCTGCTGAAACTGACCGCTTCCGGTACGAGTGGTAAACAAATCCGTTTGGCCATTGTGAAAGGCCGAAATCACCAGGCTGCTGCCTTCATGGGACCAGGCCAGTTGCATAATTTTATGAATGTCTCCCGGTATATTGGAGTAGTTTGTGCGGTTATTTTCCGAATCATAAATAGCCATCTGATATTTGCCTTCGCGAAATACCGTAGTGGCCAGTTCGGTTCCGGCAAAGTTCCACGCCAGCGGCGGAGCAAAACGATAAAAATGCGACTCGTTGGTCGAAAACCCTGTTTTAATACCGGTTTCGGTAAATTGCCCGGATTCCGAATCGTAGATTTGCAGGGACTGACTACCGTTTTTATTAAGCCATACAGCCGTCGTATTTTTATTGCTGTTGTAAGCAAAACCAATTAGCTCATAACCCTCTTTTACTGGTACAAACCCATTGTTGCTAATCTTGCTGATTTCCTGACGATTTTTTATCTGTGCATCAAACCGGGCCACAATATATTCGCGCCATCTTTCCGTAAGGGTATTAAGTGTAAGCCCCAATACGGCAATGATTCCCGATTCGATCGAATGAGAAATATTGATAAGATAGAGGATTTCCGATATTTTCTGTTCGCCGTATTCATGTGTGATAAAATGCCAGATGGATTTACGGGCAACCCGGTTCATATTTCCGGATCCCTCCATAACAAGATCGAGTAAATCTTCCTGGCTGTTGACAATACTGCTCATCCACATTTCATCCTCATAAGTCCAGCCATAAGCCACATATTCGGCCAACCCTTCCCGATACCAGGGCGCACTGTAGAAGAGCAATTCCGACTGAAGCGTTTGGCCCAGCCGATGTCCGTAGGTAAACTCATCCAATATCAGCAGCGCGACCGCTTTTTTGGTTTCGGCAAACCAGTCATTGCCGCTGAGGGGATGGACAACCGTCGCAAATTTTTCAGGCAAATTAAATACCCCGGGAGAAAGATTGCGTTTTCCCAAACGAACATTCGAACTCATCAACTCCATCGGGTCGCTGGCATAAACGAGCGTATATCTTTCCGTCGGTTTAAAATCAAATAATACCCCGATTTCATACCGTGCGATTTCCGCAAACTTTGCGGTGCGGACGGCGGCGGCTTCGTTATTGCCAAAAAAGTAAACATCAAAATTTTCAGAAGTAACTACCTTCCAGTCCTGAGCATTTGCGAAAGGAGTTTCGGCTTGCGAAAACAAGTGGTTGGAAACCCCTCCTAAAACGATTAACAATAAAACCAACCTGCGCATGATATTCGTTGGGTTAATATTTGGATTATGACTTACAGAATACTCTCCGGCTCTATTCTAAGATCAGAAACGCCAAAAGTTTCCACATGTTCATAATAGCTGAATATACGAAAAAAATTGCAGCCAAATCATAAATAACCTTACAAAATCAAAATCGCGCAGGTCTTACCGTGTCAGGGAGCAGGTGTTTTTCGCCATTTATCTCCCGTGCGAGCAACGTCGAAAAATGCGGAGCCAGTAATACGCCTTTCGTGCCAAAACCGGTGAATATATGTATCCAGGGAAAATCGGGGTGACTCCCCGCAATCGGGCGGCGGTCAGGCGTAGCCGGGCGGATACCTGCCCGGTGATCCAGAATCGTGTAAGGAATTTTGAGCACGCTGCGAATGTTTTCCTCAATCTCCGCAAGCCCTTCCGAACTCGGAAACGGATCCCGAAACTCGTCGTGGTAAGTGGAGCCTGCGATATACTCCTGATTACCATGAGGAATCAGATATGCTCTGCCGGAAAGTATAAAAGGTAAATCCAAATCCTCCACCCGGAGGAGAAGGATTTCTCCTTTGTTGGGAATGATCGGGATGCCCCTGAACCACGGATTCTCCCGTATTCGTACCCCTTCGCAAAATGCGATCCGATCAAATTTCAGGATATCCGATGAAAGGCGAATTTCTTTTCGGTGAATGTCAATCTGGTGATAATCAATTTTTTCCTGAACAAACCGCATCTGCATATTCTGGACAAGTATCCCACGCAGGTTTTCCAAAAAGGCCTGAATCGCTATCCATCCACAGGCATGAATCTGTATCCCGCCATGGGGATTTTCGATTTGTGTTGGGAAAATAGGTGTTTCTGTAAAACTCACCAGATGGGCATATTCCGGATCGTGCTGCCGGGACTGCCACTTGTTGTATTCTCGTACCGCCTTAAACGGGCGATAAATTTCCTTCCAGCGGATATGTTGGGAAAGGGAATGAAACGCCGGAATTTCAAGAAATGCCTGAAGCGAGGCGAGGAGTTCATCCGCCATCCACGATTTTGCCCCAAACTTACCGGTTATTACATTAAACATTCCCGCCGCGACGCCCGAAGCACTTTCGGGATGAAAATCGTCAATCAGCGTTACTTCGTTTCCTTCCAGACACAAACGTGCCGCCAGGAAAGTTCCCGCAAGCCCACTGCCTAAAATCGCAATATGAGGATTATCATTCATGCAAATATTCTGCTATAATCGCCGCCGCCTTTGCCGACGCACCGCCGTCGCCCAGCTTCCGGTGAAGTTCTTCATATCCTGCCTGCTTCTGCCGACGAATTTCCGGCAAAAGAATTTTTCGCAGTTCTGCTTCCAGCCGATCCTCCTGAAAATCATACTGAATCAGTTCTGTCACCAAACTCCGGTTGAGGATGAGGTTTACCAGACTGATAAATGACACCTTCACCAGCCTTTTGCCAATTTCATAAGAAAAAGCCGAACCGCGATAACAAACCACCTGCGGCACATTAAAAAGTGCCGTTTCCAGCGTAGCCGTACCTGAAGTTACCAACGCGGCCTGAGCACTTGCCAGTACGTCGTAGGTTTTGTTCATCACCAGTTCTGCCGGGGCGTTCTGTATTATTTCCCGGTAAAAATTTTCCTCCTGACTCGGCGCGCCGGCAATCACAAAACGATATTCCGGAAAACGATCCACCATCTTCAACATCACCGGCAACATCCGGCTGATTTCCTGCTTGCGGCTGCCCGGAAGCAGGGCAATGACTTTATTTAAACCCGAAGAAAACCCCGAAGAATGGCTGATTTCGTCGAGCAGCGGGTGACCGACAAAATCCACTTCCACCCCTTCCTTTCTGTAAAAATCTTTTTCAAACGGCAGAATCACCAGCATACGATCTACGTACCGGCGAATGATTTTCACCCGGCCTTTTTTCCACGCCCATATCTGCGGAGAAATGTAATAAAAAAGCGTGATTCCCAGGCTTTTGACAAACTTTGCCAGCCGCAGATTAAACCCCGGATAATCCACCAGCACCACAGCGTCGGGTCTCCAGGTAAGTATATCGTTTTTTACGGTAGCGAAGAGTTTTCGAATGGTTTGCAGATTGCGAATCACCTCCAAAAAACCCATAAAATTGATGTCGCGGATATGGGCGATGAGTTCGGTTCCTTGTTCGGCCATTTTATCGCCTCCTACTCCCCGCGTTTGGACTTGAGGATAGCGGACTTTCAGTTCGCGGATCAGGTTTCGGGTATGGAGATCGCCGGAGTCTTCCCCGGCGACAAAATAGACTTTCATAGGCTTAGTCAAACGACCAGTGTTGCATACGGGACATTTCTTCGTAAGCGGTGAGGTCGTGGGTCATGGGCGTAATGGATACATACCCGGCGGCGAGGGCAAACTCGTCGGTATCTTCGCGGTCGTCCTGGCGGGCATATTTCCCGGTAAGCCAGTAGTATTTTTGCCCGTAGGGATCCACACGCTGGTCAAACTCCTCAACCCAGCGGCCCATCGCCATGCGAGTGACGCGAAACCCTTTGATCCGATCAAAGGGAAGGTTGGGGATATTGACGCTCAGCAGCGCGCCCGGGTTGAGTTTTTGGCGAAAAGACTCCCGGAGAATATGCCTTACCACTTCGCGGGAAGCCGTCATATCCGCCTCGTGAGAATAATTACACAGCGAAAACCCAATCGAAGGAATCCCCTGAATTGCGCCCTCACGAGCCGCAGAAAGCGTACCCGAATACAAGCTACTTACGGAGGAGTTGGAGCCGTGATTGATGCCGGAGAGAATAAGGTCAGGCGCCTTTTCGAGGAGGACACCCGTAGCCAGTTTTACGCAGTCCGCCGGTGTACCGCTTACGGCGTAGCCGGTCATACCATTGGAAATTTCTTCCTTGTACATGCGGAGCGGTTTGCCCACGCTGATAGCGTGGCCCATCCCGCTTTGCGCGCTGTCGGGCGCAACGATGACCACATCACCAAACTCACGGGCAGCCTCCACAAGATTGAGAATACCCGGCGCATGGATGCCGTCGTCATTGCTGATAAGTATCGTAGGTGTTTGATTCATGACGGGGCAAAGATAGGGGATTTTTCATATTCCCCCCAACACCTCCAGTCGCCAGTCGGCGATGCTTTTTTCTTTGCTGCTGAAGCTGATGCCAAGCAGGTTTATCTTTTTGCCGGAATGTGTATATTTTTTGTAATAGGCTCGCTCGTGAATCTGGGCGATCGCCGCTTCGACGGGTTCGTCCAGTTTAAATTCTATGATGAAAATATCACTCAATGTATGTACCACCGCGTCTATTCTGCCTCGGTTGGTGTGAACCTCCGCCTCGGTATAACTTCCCAAAAACTGAAAAGTGATGTAGAGTAGGGAGTGGTAGTATGCCTCCTGATTTGCGATGAAAATATCATAGGGTATGCGGGCAAACAGACTCTTGAATAAATCAATTACCTGGGGTATGTCATTTTCTAAAAAAGCTTGCTGAATATCCAGAATATTATTGGTGCTAAACGCCGGATCCTGATGCATGAGATTTCCCATGATATACTGATACATGGACTGCCGCACTTCTTGGTTGGGGTAATCAAGCAAATACCTATGGGCGGTTTTTTCTTTAATCGTTAGATAACCGGTTTGGAACAGTATCGGCAGTAACCGAAGGTTTTCAATATCGAAGGCAGCAAAACTGCTCTCATTTACATGCAATTTTTCCAGTTGGTAAAAACCCTCCTCTTTCATCAATTTGAGCAAAAAGGTAGGTGTTCCGCTTTCAAACCAGAAATTGCGAAACTGTCGCTCACGCAGGAAAATAAAAAACGAAAACGGGTTATAGACAAATGTTTTCCCATCCCAGCTATATCCATTATACCATTCTTTAATTTTTTCCCGCAGGGTCTCCCTGTCTATCTGCTGGTATTCGGCAACGGGGATTAAGTATTCGGAAAGATAATGGTCTATTTCTGACTCCGTTATGCCCAGAAGATCTGCGTATTCCCGCGCAAGGGTAAGATCGTAGAGATTATTTAGCTCCGAAAAAAGGCTTACTTTGCTGAATTTGGAGATACCCGTGATGAGTAAAAACTGAATATGCGCATCGGAATCCTTAATTACCGAATAAAACGTGCGCAGGATATGCTGGTGTTCCAGTGCCTGGTCTATCTCTTTTCCCAGATAATCAATAATGGGTTTGTCGTATTCGTCAATCAGCAGGACTACCTGTCCGTGTTTTTCGTGGAGTTTGACCAACAATTCTTTAAATAGCAAATCGTGGCCTTTTGTTTCCAGATTCACATCATAGAACCTGGCTATTTCGTGAAGTCTGTTTTCTATCGCCGGGATCAGTCCATTGGTTTGATACCCCAGACTGCTAAAACCTATATGAACGATGGGATGTTTCTGGTTCCAGTTCCAGTTGGCTTCGATCCAAAGATCTTTAAAAAGTGCCTTATTTCCCTGGAAAATCTCCTTAATCGTGGACAATAACAAAGATTTTCCAAAACGCCGTGGGCGGGAAAGAAAAAAATATTTCCCCGACAACAACAGATCTGCGATACCACGGGTTTTGTCTATATACAAATAACCCTTAGTAATGATTTCGCTAAATGTCTGTATGCCAATGGGTAGAAGTTTCATGGGGTAAAGGTAGGGAAAAAAACCCTTCCTTACTAGTCCCAGTCTTCCCGTACCATCCAATCCTGAAGGTGAGGAGAGCGGTCTCCGTTCTGATTTTTTTTGAGGTTGTCTTTCGAACGGACTTTGGCAATGCGGACTTTGGATTGAGCACTTTTGGGTTTGGGGACGTATCTTTTCATTCGTGTGGGTGATGAAAAATTGTAAATTTTAGGAGGTAAAATAGCTATTCTACTCGTAAATAACGGATAAATTTTTAAAAATACCAATACAAAAGGCATCTTTTTAAAAAATACGAAAAGAAAAGGCGGTAAAACCTTACGTGGTTTCACCGCCTTTATATTGTAGTCAAAAAAGTTCAGGAAATTAATTCAGTACCTCAATGATGCCCGCAACGCCTTGTCCGCCGCCCACGCAAGCGGTGACCATTCCGTAACGTTGTTTACGGGCTTCCATTTCATTAATGAGTTGGACGGTAAGCTTACATCCACTGCATCCCAGGGGGTGGCCCAGGGCAATGGCTCCGCCATTGATATTGGTGATCGAATGATCCAGTCCCAACTCGCGCATGACTGCGAGTGTCTGGGCAGCAAAGGCTTCGTTTAGTTCGACCTGCTCAATATCGCTGAGCTTCAGGCCCGTTTGTTTCAGCACTTTCGGCACGGCTTTGATCGGCCCCATGCCCATGATGCGCGGATCAACGCCTTCGGTGGCGTATCCTACGAGCCTCGCCCGTGGTTTTAAGCCTAATTCTTTGACCATTCGCTCTGACATCAGCAGGGAAAAGGAAGCTCCGTCGGAGGTCTGGGAAGAGTTGCCCGCCGTTACGGTTCCGTTCTGGCGAAATACGGGTTTCAGCTTTGCCAATGCATCCAGACTGGTATCGCCGCGAGGGCCTTCGTCGGTATCAACGATGTATTTTTTGGAAGCCTTTCGGCCATTGTCATCTATATACACATCTTCGACTTCTATGGGCACAATCTGGTTTTTAAACCGGCCACCGCTGATCGCGGCGATTGCGCGCTGGTGGGAGTGGTAGGAATATTCGTCCATATCCTCCCGGCTGATTTTGTAATCCACGGCAACTTCTTCGGCGGTAAGTCCCATGCCGAGGTACCATTCGGGGTGCTGATTGGCAATTTTGTAGTTCAGCGCGGGTTTATGTCCCATGGTAGGAACCATAGACATGCTTTCAATGCCTCCGGCAATGATGCAGTCTGCCATTCCGGCTTTGATTTTGGCGATGCCGATGGCGATGGTCTCCAGACCCGAACCGCAGTAACGGTTGACGGTTATGCCGGAGACATTCATCGGCAGGGACATCAGCGCGACCATTCGGCCCACCTGCATGCCCTGCTCGGCTTCCGGCACGGCACAACCGACAATCAGGTCGTCTATCCTTGTGGGATCCAACTCGGGTACGCTGGCGACGAGTTTTCGTACGACTTCTGCGCCCAGGTCATCGGGGCGTACATTTTTGAATCCGCCTCGATTGGCTTTACCTACGGCGGTGCGAAGACCGGTTACGATATATGCTTCTTCCATTGTTTGATTCTTTAGTTTCTTAAAGGTTTTCCTGTCTGCAACATGTACTGCATACGTTCCATTGTTTTTTTCTCGCCGGTGAGGCTTAGAAATGCCTCACGTTCAATGTCAAGGAGGTATTGTTCGGACACTTTATTTCCATCTCCGGAAAGGTCACCTCCGCAAAGTACCCAGGCAATTTTCCGGGCGATCAGTGCATCGTGGGCGGAGGCATAATGGCCATACTGCATTCCGGCAATGGCGGCGTAGAGTGTTCCGAGGGTGTTTTTGCCCAATACAGGAATATCTGTGCGGGGTTTAGGTGCAACGTACCCGGCGGCGGCCAGTTCCAAAACGGTGTCTTTGGCGTCTTTGATCCGGCGGCTGCTGTTCATGGATATTTTGTCGGTACTTCGGAAAATGTCCATTCCTCTTGCTTCGGCAGCAGAGGTAGCGACTTTAGCGGTGGCAATATTCATCAGGTATTTTTCCAGTACTCCGACTCCTAACGCTCCGGGTTTTGAATATTCCAGCGATGCGCGCAGGGCCATTTCTTTGGTACCACCGCCGCCGGGGATAAGCCCGACTCCTACTTCTACCAAGCCGATATAGGTTTCGGCGCTGGCAACGGCGACATCGGAGTGAAGGGTAAATTCACAGCCACCACCCAGGGTCATGGCATGAGGAGCTATCACCACCGGAACCGCCGAAGTGCGGATACGCATGGAGGTATTTTGGAAGGTACGAACAGCCAGATCGAGTTGTTCCCATTCGCCCTGAGTTGCCATCATGAGCATCAGCATGATATTGGCACCGACGGAGAAGTTGGGTGCTTCATTGGCGATGACCACGCCGTTGTAGCTATTTTGTTCGGCGTAGTCAATGGCGTAATGAATGGCTTTGAGGGTTCCTTCGCCGATGGAGTTCATCTTCGAATGGAATTCTACATTCAGCACCCCGTCCCCCAAATCTATGACGGAGGCATCGTTATTGCTCCAGATGCGTTTTTCTTCGCGCAGGTTGTCGAGGAGAATAAGCGACTCTGTACCGGGAATGGTTTGGTAGGATTTCGCGGAAATGTCATAATATTTTCGCACACCGCCTTCGGTTTTGTAGAAGGTAGTGTGTCCGGCAGCGAGCATTTCTTTTACCCATGCGGCGGGGGATACACCTTCGGAAGCAAATTTATCCATCGTGTCGGCCACACCGATCATATCCCAGTTTTCAAACGGCCCTTTGTCCCAGCCAAAACCGGCGCGGATGGCGTCATCAATCTGATACAGGTGGTCGGCGATTTCGGGCAGGCGGTTGGAGACGTAGGCAAATAGTGCGAGACTAGACCTGCGCACAAATTCACCGCCTTTGTCTTCGGCGGTAAACAGGGTGCGGAGTTTTTTGCCGAGGTCGGTGGTGTTTTTAATGAGTTTTAGCGAGGCGATTTCCGGTTTAATATTTTCGCGGTATTCGAGGGTATTGAGGTCGAGGGAAAGGATGATTCTTTCGCCGTTCGCATCTTGCGATTTTTTGTAAAACCCCTGTCCGGTTTTGTCACCCAACCATTTGTTTTCAACCATTTTCTGCACATAACCGGGTGCTTTGAAAAGGTTTTTTTCTTCGTCGTTGGGGCAATTCTGGTTGATGCCGTTGAGTACGTGTACGGTGGTGTCGAGTCCGACAAGATCGCTGAGGCGGAAGGTTCCGGTTTTGGGTTTTCCGGTAGCAGGGCCGGTGAGTAAATCCACTTCTTCGATGGTGAGGCCCATTTCTTCAACCAGTTGGAAGATTTTTGCCATGGCATAGATTCCCACCCGGTTGGCGATAAAGGCCGGAGTATCTTTACAGAGGACGGTTTCTTTTCCGAGGAAAAGGTCTCCATAGTGTTTCAAAAAAGCCACTAACCCGGGGTCGGTATCAGGGCCGGGAATGATTTCGAGAAGGCGGAGATAGCGGGGAGGGTTAAAAAAATGGGTACCGAGGAAATGTTTGCGGAAGTCCTCGGAGCGGCCTTCGGCGATCATGTGGATGGGGATACCGGAGGTGTTGGAGGTGATAATGCTTCCGGGTTTCCGGTATTTGTCCACCTTTTCGAAGATGATT
This sequence comes from Bacteroidia bacterium, assembly GCA_033764335.1. Lineage (GTDB taxonomy): Bacteria > Bacteroidota > Bacteroidia > J057 > J057 > JAGQVA01. The sequence goes on from JANRJC010000004.1 coordinate 16,975, forward strand.
TTTTTGATGTCGAGGCGCTCTACAACGGCTTCGAGAATAAGATCGCAATCTGCGATTTTCTCAAAATCGTCGTCAAAATTGCCTGTTTTGATAAGTTGGGCGGATTCGTTGACAAACAGGGCGGCGGGTTTTCCTTTGACCGCAGCGGTCAATGCCTCATTGACCAGACGGTTGCGCACCGCAGGATGTGTCAGGGAAAGGCCTTTTGCCTGTTCGGCAGGGGTAAGTTCACGGGGTACGATGTCGAGCAGCAGCACTTCTACGCCGATATTGGCGAAATGGCAGGCGATCCTCGAACCCATAACTCCGGAACCCAATACGGCAACCTTCCGGATGGAACGGTGGTAGGGTCGGGTGGTCTTTTCAGAGGGTTTTTCAGCTACCAGCATGGTTATTGTTTTTAATGATTTCGTGAATATTGTCCAGCACTTTAAAAAATGTATCTAGTTCGTCTTTCGGTATATGGTTGTAAAGGGTTTTGTTGAAACCAATAACTACTTCTTTGGAAACGGCTTTCTTCTGTTTGCCTTCTTCGGTGAGAAAAATACGCACCATCCTCCGGTCAGAAAGGTCGGGAACGCGATAAATCAGTTGGCGCTCTTCGAGCTTGGCAAGCATACGGGTTAAAGAGCGCGCCTCCATCCCCATGATGGGGGCGATTTTGGTCGCAGGGGTACCATTCACCTCGTCAATGTGCAGAAGGACAAAACCGATGTTGGTCGTAATGTCTTCATGCACCGCCTGGTTATTGTACATACGCGATATGGCGAGCCATGCTACTTTGATATCAAAGCATATAGCACGCTTTTTTTCTTTTTGTCGAACTTCTACGGGTAACATAGGGTATGAAAAATGTTATGCAAGCATACAATTTTAGAGAAATAACCGGAGAAAATCAAATTTGGCCGAGTGCCATGTTACATTTTCACCGGCTTAGGTAACAGAAGGAAGTAACCATTTTATCTAAACAAACACTTAAATACAAAAGTCATGAATTCGTTGAAGAAAACCCTGTTATTCGGCTTCCTGGGAAGCCTGATTTTCGCTGCATTTGTTGCTTTTCATCCCGCCCCTCCGGTACTGGCAAATGTCACTCGTGTTGGAAATGAATTTAAATTCACCAATATCAATGAAGCTGCTATTAAAAAAGATCTCGGCAACGGCTTCCATGTAGTAGCTGTGGATTTTCATCACCTGGAAAACACTTTTTACCTGGTGCGTAAGGTTGTAGGGCCCAACGGAAAAACCGGTTTCCTCTATTCAGAAGTTCAACGCGCACAAGACAAACTCCTGCCTCCGATTGTGAAAATCGAAAAGTTTTTTGCCTGCTGGCAGATCGCTTCCTGTCAGTGTACACGCCCCAGCCAATATGCAAAATGCAGTTGTAATGGTAGCGGCGGCGCCGATGGTTGTTCCACGGAGTTAGGCCCGATATTGTGGGAAGGTTATTTCAAAAATATTTATATCTAATCGCAATCTGCTAAAAGATAAGGCGAAGCTTCCCAAGCTTCGCCTTTTTTTATTGCTTCCGAAACATCCCTGCTCCCAACAGAGGCTCTTTTCCCCGCCAGTCGGGTTGCCAGAATAACGAGGCCTGATGTTTGCCCTCCCGGTCACTGTCCGAAGCGACTACATTGAGCCGGAAATGTTTCCAACTTCCCCCCTGAAGTTCGTTCAAGTAACTTACCGGTATGGCTACTTCTGCCGTATATCCTCCCGATACAGCCTGTGTCGCAACGACAATACCTCCCGGAAGGCGGTCTTTTAGATAAATAGAGGGGTTTTGTTTTTGTGGTTGAGGAACGGCGATGAGCAGATAATCTTGAAATATTTCTCCCGAAACAATTCCTGCACTTTCTTTCATCGGACGTGCGTCGAGGAAAAAGGCAAAACCTTCCTGATTAGTCATTCCTCTACCGGTCGTTTCTTCCAACTGGTCGTCGGTTACTTTTATCGCCGCATAGACAAATTTGTCGTCATAACGCACGCCAAAGTCAAACGCACAATCCGCTGTGCCCTGGTGCGAAAAAGGATCCGCCATTACAATTGCAGACTCGCCGACGGTGTTCTCCAATTTGTCCCATTCCTTCAGGTTTCCGTCCACCTCAATTTTCTTTTTCTGCTGCACTGCCGTAAACCATTTCTCCGGTTTGAGGGAATGGGTTTGATTTAAAACCAGTTCCGGATATTTGTCGGAGTGGTAAGTCATTGTTGCATTTACTTTCACCGGAGAAAGTGTATTTATGCCGGTGGCCCCGGATGTTTTTAGGGGAATGGACACAATCTCCACGGTATTAGGTTCGAGGGTTTTGGAATAACCGTCGGTTGCGGCCCAAAGGATTTCATTAGAAGAAACCGAAACTTCTGCCTTCATCGGAACATCGCTGTCGTTGCTGATTCGCAGATTGATTTTTCCCTCCGAAAAGGTATTTCCCTCCACCAGCATCGCCTCCATTTGCAGCGGGTGTTTGGTGAGAATTCCTTCGGTAAAAAGATGCATCCCTTCGGTGTTGACATTTTCGTCCCAGATACCGTTTAGCAGAAGATTCGCCATAATCGGCCCATCGTCGGTCATGGTGATCCATACCACGTGGTCAAATTCGCCAAAACGCGGCCCTCTCAGATTGCTTCCTCCACCGGTGGTGGCGAGGATAAAATAGCGGCTGTTGTTGCGTTCGTATTTGACGTAGCGGTGTCTGTGTCCGGCATAGACTGTGTGTTTACGGCCTTCGAGTAGTTTTTCCACTTCCGGCCATTTTCCGCTGTCCTCCTGATCCCAGAGTGGCTGGTGGAGGAATAAGAGCGTCCATTTCACATGGGGATTTTCAGCCAGTGCCTTTTTTATATAAGCCAGTTGAGGTTCGTCAATAAATCCTTTTCCTGCTCCGCGCATTTTTTCCTCGGAATTGAGGCAGAGGAAAAGCACGTCCTTATAGACAAAATGGTAATAATCTTTGCCGTAACGTTTTTTCCATTCGGCGGCCATGACGGGGTTGATGTAGTCGTGATTGCCGGGGACATAAAAAAAAGGCATTTGAAGATTGCCGATGAAGCCGTTAAATTCCTTCCATTCCGCCGCGATTACGGCAGTATCTTCGGTATAACCGGATATCAGGTCGCCGACACTCATCACAAATTCGGGCTGGAGGAGATTCAGTTTTTTGACCGCATCGGGAAAAATCCCCCGGCGAAGTCCGCCCGTACGATCGGTCACAATGGCAAACTGGAAGGTTTCGGGGCCGTTGTTGACGTTGAGGTGATTCCAGGGATGTACTTCCCCATCCTGGTTGATAATGATCTGGGGAGGCGCAGTTTGGGCAAAAGAAGCAGATGTTGCAACTAATACACCCAGTAAGAGGAAAAGATTTCTCATAGGAAATTTGTTTGAATATTTCCCAAAATAAGCAAAAGCGGATTAAGGGAGGATTAGGTCAGGATGAAAGCTAAAGATTTTGGGTGAACCACTGGAAGATTCTCTGTTTCAGCCGTTTTCATCTTTGCTAATTGTCCGTTCGGAAAGGGCGGGCAGGTAATCCTTCTTTGTTGTAGAAATTGATTCCCTGTGGCGCATCTGCCCATGCATAACGAACGGCTACGGGGAGACTGATTTGCTCATTCCAAACCACTACTTTACGGCCTTTAATTTCCGCCTCGGCCCAAACAAATTTTTTGTCAGCACCCGCTATGGCAAAGTGTTTTAAGCTTTCTCCTTCTTTCGCCATAAGTCCGCTGCCTGTGTTGTCAAAACTTAGAATGGCTTTATTTCCTTTTATCTTCATTGCCCGAAAAACAGGACCAGAATCAATCACGGTTTTATCGCCGTAAACCTTGTTCTCGGCAATCAGCGCCAGCCTTTTGCCCACATCTTTTTTGTTAATCGGATGTATGTCGTTCCATTCTCCCACATCTATCGTTACGGCCATACCGGTATTAGGTACCGAAAGGCTCATAACCTGGGCTTCTCTCAACATAGCCCATCCACTTTCGGAAGGCTGATCTTTGATATCTCCAAAATCGGGTAGCTGAACAAATAGGAAAGGGAAATCCCCCTGATTCCACTTACTTCTCCAGTTTTGTATCTGAGCGGGGAAAAGTGTTTGGTATTGTTCTGCTCTTCCTACATTCGATTCGCCCTGATACCATATCACCCCTTTGATAACATAAGGCAGCAGGGGGGCGATCATACCATTGTATAATCCGGTCGCTTTCCACATGATAAAAGTAGGGCCTGCCAATGGCTCCAAGAGCCTTTGGGGTCGTGGTATCCTTTATCACTGGTCGCCAGTCTTTTATACCATTCCCCCATACGCCTTCTGTCTTCGGCTTCTATCTGAGCGACATACGTACTGTCTTTGTATTTCTGTGCGGGCAACATAATCTGCCATTTCCCATCAACAGCGGTGGTATTGTATTTCTCACCCAGAAACTCCACGCTGACTTTTTCGCCGGAGTCTGCCCATCCCCAGACTCGTATCTCCGCATCACGCTGAAGTACCATGCCTTCACTTATAAGCCGGGGAAGTTTTACCTCTGCCCGTACCATTATGACGGAGAACAACAGGTGAATCAGTATGAATAGTGTGTTTTTGAAATGATTTTTCATCCTCGATTTCTTTACCTAAAAACCTGTTTTAGTGTCGTAGCCAAAAACAATTTGCAATTCATCCAGGTGTGGCCGCCGGGTACGATGATCGGTTCTAGTTTGATATTTTTCTCCTGAAACAGGGCGATATTCGCTTTCACACTTTCATACAAAAAATCTTCTGTGCCGACGCTGATGGTGAAAAGCGCTAACTGCTCGTTGATTTTTTGTGCATCGGGAGTCCAGTCGGTGAAGTTTTTTTTGAATTCTTCTGTGCCGGTATAGGGTGCATAGGAGCATATATAAGCAAACTTATCGGTGTGGGTAAACCCGATATTCAGCGTCTGTCCTCCCCCGACCGAAAATCCTGCCACAGCGCGGCTTTTGCTGTCTGTTTTCACGGGATAATTTTTTTCCACAAAGGGGATAATGTCTTCGGTCATGTCTCGTGTAAAATCGGCCATGGGTTTAGGCCGGACATTTCCGTAGGGCATGACGATGAGCATGGGTTCTGCCTCACCCAAAGCAATCAGGTTGTCGGCAATCAGATGGGCTTTGCCTACTTTGGTCCAGGTTTCTTCTGTATCAGAACCGCCGTGGATGAGGTATAAAACCGGGTATTTTTTTTCACCCTTGGCTTCAAAACCCGGAGGGGTGTAGATCAGCAATTGACGGGTAGTATCCAATGTGGAGGAAGAGTAATACCGGTAATGAATTTTTCCGTGGGGAACGTTTTGCAGCGAATGAATCAGGGCTTCATCTCCCGGTACTTCCAGAATACTTCTTTTGAAACGTTCGTTGGCAAAGACGTAGGTATTGTTGGGGTCAGCCAATTGTACATTATTTTCTTTAAAAAAATAGGGATAAATGTCCGGCTTCACCGGAGGCACGGTAACGGTCCATATTCCGGAACTGTCTTTTGTCATAGCCACGGGATCAGCCAAAAATTCGCCGTGAAGCATGACGTTCTCGGCGTTGGGTGCATAATACCGGAAGGTTACACGATGGTCGGTATGCACATCGGGCGAGCTAAGCCGGGGCGGGCGCTGCGCCATTAGATGCAGGCCTGCCAGAATCGCCAGGGTGGTTAGTATAAGTTTTTTCTCCATGTTTTCGCTTATTTAAATAGCAATTGAGCGGTCTCCGAAAGATATTTTTTGGTATTCATCCAAGTATGTCCACCTCCGGAAATCATACTTTTGTAATTCACATTGTGGTTTTTGAGATAGTCCATAAACTCAACCGTGCCTTTATAGAGGAAATCTTCTGTGCCGACACTTACCCACAAGAGCTTGAAGGTTTTGTTGGTTTTACCCGGATTGCCTGCTATCGAAGGAAATTTCTCCTCCATTTCCGCCGGGGAAAGGAACGCACTGTAACAGCAAATCCATGCGAAAGTATTCGTATTGCCAAAAGCGGTGCGCAGGGTCTGGCCTCCTCCACGGGAAAAACCTCCGATAGCTCTCGATTTGCGGTTTTTCAGCGTGCGGTAATTACTGTCTATGTATGGCACAACATTTTTTACCAGATCATCTTCGAAGCTTTTCGCACGTACCAGCGCCTCATTACTTTCGCGTGCGGGATCATCGGGTTTAGGGCCGCCTTTTTGTTCGGCAACTCGGGCGGCAGGGTTTCCATAAGGCATTACGACGATCATGGGTTTGGCTTTCCCCTGCGCGATGAGGTTGTCGAGGATCAGGTTGGTCCTTCCTACTTTAAACCAGGTTTCTTCGGTGTCGGTGGTGCCGCTTATAAGGTAAAAAACCGGGTATTTTGTGCGTTGATCATCGTCATAATTGGGAGGGGTATATACTACTAGTGAACCCGTGGAGCCTTCTACCGAAGGGTAATATTCATAGGTAACGGTTCCATGAGGAACGTCCTGCATGGCGTGTACCAAAGGTGTATCGGCGGGTATGTCTATCAGGCTTGCCTTAAACCGCTCATTGGTGAAATAGGCTACATTGGCAGGATCCATTACGGTTACCCCATCCACCTTAAAACTGTAAGGGTAGATGTCCGGCTCTACGGGGCCAACCTTGACCGACCAGATTCCCTGGTCGTCTTTGGTCATCTTTACCGGTTCTTTTAAAAACTGGCCACTAAGCAAAACTTCCTTCGCCTCCGGAGCGAGGTAGCGGAAAGTGGCACTATGATCGGGGTGGACTTCCGGGGATCGCACAAAAGGACCTCGGGGTTGAGCCATTGCAACGCTGCTAAAAAACAGGGGGGCGACGACGGAAAGCAGAAATATAAAGTATTTCATGTGATAGAGAGTATTAGGTTAATTAGTATCACAAAGAATGGCCGTGAAAGGAAACATTTATCCTTTTTACCAGCTCAATTGTATCAGCGAAACGCCCTGTAGAGGTAGATCAAAGTTTAATTTTACTTCTTTCTTTGTGGAATTTTTCCATTCAGGTGGGGCGAAAAGTTCCAGATGGCCTGCGTGCTCCAGCTCCCGGTATTGTTCAGCCGAAACCTCCTGTGGTTTTCCCATATTTTTCCATTTTTCAAAGGAATTGCTGAATTGCGAATCTACCCGGTAATGATGTACGAGTACCTTCTCTCCGGTATTTTTTATGGTCAGTTGTACTTCCGATGAAGGGCCTTTCACATCATCGTCATGATAGTTCCAGACCATAATCCAAGCCGAATTACCGACGGTACTGGCCATTGCATGAATGTCGTTCTGCTGTCTTACTCCTGCTGTGATAATGTCATCGGCGGACAGGCCATTTTCGTGTGCAACTGCCACCCGCTGCCCCTGCATCAGACCCAGCATGCGAAACACATTCAATACCGGTTTATCAACCCCGTGTGTAGCCAGTTCACGAAAACCGGCAAACCACTCCTGGTCTTCAAACTCAAAAGACCAACTTACCACACCCTGAAGATTGATTTTTTGAGCATCCATAAGTTCGTAGATCCGGGCAAAAGAGGCAGCGGTATAACTGGCGTACATCGTGCCATTCCGATAACCATACTTGGGTTCCCTTTTTTCCGAGCAGGCGGCGCAGCCTTCTGGGTCGCATTCACCGATGACTACCGGAATGTCTTTCAATTCGGGAAAAGCGTTTATTGCTGCAAATCCCCGCTGAATGTCTTTCAGTTGAACACCCATATTCATCCGAATATGATCATTTACAAACTCGGGGGAGCCTTTGGCGTGAAAACCAATGTATTGTAGCGGTGTACCGATTTTGCCGGTGGCGAAATTTTTGCCTCTCAAACAGTGTTCAATAAAGTCGGTGAGGTACTTATACGCTTTTTCACTTCGCGGGCTGGTGGTATGCGGGCCGCCGATTATACATTCGGGGCATGCCTTTTTTAATCCATCGGCGGCATAGTCATACAGCTTGCAATACTCCTCAAATGTACCAGACCAGTAGGGGATATCCGGCTCGTTCCAGACCTCCCACAACCAGGTGCTGACTTCCGCTTTGCCATATCGCTCTACCGAATGTATTACCCATTGATATACAAGTTCTCTCCACTTGTCGTAGTCTTTGGGCGGATAAGTCCAACCTGTCCAGATATTGCCGCCCTGACTCCAGGTGTGTTCATAAGGTTCGGGTTTGGAGGAAAGGTCTTTGGGCATAAACCCGATTTCCATCAGAGGTTTCATACCCCTGCTCACATAGGCGTCCACAATACTGTCTATCACTGTCCAGTTATAGACAGGGTTTCCTTTTTTATCTTCTTTGTAGGCATCCGTAAATCCCCATTTCAGGTCAGGCCCTACGCTGTTTCCGCGTGAAGTGAGCAGGTTGTGGGTTCTCACATATACCGTTGCCGGGCTGAGCGCGGCTAATTCGGTCAGGAGTTTCTGTCCGTCTTTTCGGGTAGTATAGTTGGGTTCGTCGTATCCGAAAAATGACCAGAAAGGCCGCATTTCCCCCACAGGTCGGGCCAAATCCACCTCTATGGAAACCTGCGACCATACCGGTCGGCCATTCAGCAGTAAGGCTGCGATTATTAGACAGACTGACCAGAGAAAATTATGGTTACCCATATTTTCGTGTTTGTTTATACCTATTGCCATGTATTTACTTATTATTTTCACAACATCGGAAAAATTTTGGAAACGCTTGCTTTCAGTCAGCACCCGATTGAAATTTAGTATCAAATATTTTAAGCCCGCTATAAACAAAACGGACAACCTAATTTTGAATGCAATGGTATCAACATTTTTAAAAGCAAAACACTGGCAATTGTTCCTATTGACTTTTGGAATACCCTTAATTTTAGAATTGGCCTTAATGGCAACAATGATTGCAAATAGGGGAAATGACACGGATCTTTCATTTATGTTTGCCTATGCAAAAATCTTCCCCATTATAATGGTTTTGTTTATGGGTGTATGGTTTGGTTGGTTTTGGTCAGTGGCAATCGGACTTCAACCCCGGGTGCCCGAAGATGTCGTAATGAAAGTCAATAAGTTCAAAGTGTTTTTCTTTACACCCTTGATTTATATTCTGCTCTTGGCAACTGTTTTCTCGCTATTTACTACTGGAAATGGCCGAAACCCCGGAATTTTCGCACTAATTGTTCCCCTGCATTTGTTCTCAATATTTTGCATGTTTTACATATTGTACTTTGTATCAAAGACAATCAAAACAGTAGAGCTTCAGCGGGAAGTGTCTTTTTCGGACTTTGCCGGAGAGTTTTTTATGATTTGGTTTTTCCCAATCGGTATTTGGATTGTACAGCCGAAAATCAATAAAATGGTGAGAGAATAGATTCTTTTTGATCGGGGATTCGCGTCGTCAATCATGCCACTCACTTCCCGTACCTGATGCCGGATCATCTTTTTAATAACCCCGCCATCGGCGGTGTATAAGCGGTTTTTTTCTCCTGGTATTCGTCCATATTACGGAGAATCGTGTCAAGCAGCCGAATGGCGTTGACGATATAGGGGCCTTTATTGAGCATCACGCATTCTGCTCTTTGGGCCATCGTCGCATCGGAAATCTCTGCGCGGGAGGGAAGGCCCTTTTTGGCCAGGTTTTCCAATACCTGTGTCGCCCATATATCGGGCAAATGCGCCGCCTGACACATCCACAATATCTCTTCCTGAATATAACCAATGTTTTCCCACCCTGTCTCGATCGCCAGGTCGCCGCGGGCAATCATCACCCCCACCGGATAGGTCTGCATTCCGGCAAGCAGTATGTCCATGAGGTTGGAATAGGCTTGTTTGGTTTCGATTTTCAGAATAATACCTACTTTGCCATAAACCTCGTTTTTTCGAAGTTCGTCCAGCAAATCTTCTACGTCTTCCGGACTGTTGACAAACGACATATTGACCACATCGGCATGGGCGGCGACAAACTTCAGGTCTTCCCTGTCTTTTTCAGTCAGGCCGCGGATACCGAGATTTGTATCGGGAAAATTGATGCCCTTATCTGCACCAAGCCGGGCTGCCTCCTGACTCTCCGGTGAAATCTTTATCTCCATCCGGTCGTCATCTACTTTTTGGATTAATCCGCTGATTTTTCCGTCGTCAAACAAAATACGCTGACCGGGTTTTACGCCTCCAAAAATTTCTTTTGAGGTGCAGGAGATATGAGCGGGGATCATCACTTCTCCGGAAGCATCGCGAAGGGCATTTTCTCCGGGTTCGGGGGTCGCATGCAGGATCAGGGTTTCGCCCGGAGTGAGGAGGAGAGTTTGTTCCACCGGGGGTAAATACCCAATATTTACCGGGGAAATTTCGGGTTTATTTTCCACCCTCATTTCGGTTCCCGTGGTGATATAAATATTTTTCCATGCTTCGGCAACTACTCCGCCCGAGTGTTTTTCGGTCACAATCAGCACACGGTTTTTGCCGCGTGTATCGGTGAGAATCAGGCGATGTCCCACCTCCAGATTTTCCATCCATGACTTAGGCAGGGGCAAATGCACATACGCCGCTTCCGGCGGATGAAGGGGCGACAACCACGCTTTCGCCGGTTTTACGACCTGACCGATCAGGTTTTTGGTGGTGCGCAGCCGCACAATCTGCGGGCCGGGGGCAACGGCGCCCGTCCGTATTTTGGGACCGGCAAGGTCCATCGTAATTTTTACCTGTCTGCGCGCTTTTTCGGCAGCCTTACGGGCATTGTGAATAAGTTTTTCCCATACCTGCGGGTCATCATGGGCGCAATTAATGCGAATTGTATTCATGCCGGCGGCCATCATTTCGGAGACCAGGCGGGGATTCATTGCGGCTTCGGATGGTTGTGTCACCATGATCCGGGTACGTCTTCCGGAACTGCTTTGCCCAAGCAAGGCCCGAGCATTGGCGTTGACTCGTTTCCGCCCTTCTTTAATAGAAAGGCCGGAACGTTTTAATTTCAGTTGTTTGGATTTCAGAAACCCTCGCAAAATGCTGCGTGTGGTGAGCAGACTGGTCATCACGTGGTTTTCGGCGCGAGCCAGCCGCGAAAGGCCCAGGTTGCCCAACTGACGCTGAAGTGAGCGGATGTCGTTTTCCCGCAAGGCTCGGTAATGCAGCAGATTGCGGGCACCTTTGCGGTATTGGGGGTGAATTTTTTCGAGAACGTCACTGTAGCGGTTTTCCATTTCCCGCGCAGCGGAAATCAATTCGTCGAGTTTGGCGATCATTCGCCTTATTTTTTCCGTGTTTGTAAACATAATACCCGCTAAAAAGCTTCTTTGTCCGATTATCCTAATATTTTCCCGGCATTTTCGACCTGTTCATCAAACCATTTTTCAAGTGCAGGGGATATACCTCTTATACGATTCACAATTTTTATCGCCCATTCCACATAGTCTTTTTTTCGACGGTTATCCCAAAGTAACGGATAAGTAATTATATCCTGAATATTCGCTCCTTTATCCGCAATGCGTATTTTTTGGGCTGCCGGTGACAAATGAACAACTCCTTCCAACTGGTGTTGTTTCCGAAGGTCATAGGAAAGTTGCATGTCGTCGGTAAGTTCGGCCACAATGGAAGCAACCCTTGAGCCAAATCTTTCTGCCAGATAAACCTCGGTAACTTCGGTATCTTCAATCACATCATGTAAGGCAGCCGCAATAAGGATATCGGGGTCGGATTCACCGGCAATCGTGCGGATAATATGGGTAACTTTGATCAGGTGGTTGATATAGGGAAGAGCATCGTACCCGCTTCGGCGCTGAAACTGGTGTTTTTCAGCGGCAAATCGCAGGGCGTCCAACACCCGGTTGAGTATGTCATTCTCCGGGGTTTGCATTTAAAGACTGTCTTTAAAATTCTTCAAATGTAAATACAAGTCTTCCCAATTTTGCCCGGTTATAAAGGATTGCGGAAACAGGTGGCTACCCATGCCAAAACCTCGCGCACCCGCCTGAAGAAACTCCCGGATATTTGAAGGGGTTACGCCTCCCGTGGGAAGGAGGGCAATCTGATTGAGCGGAGCAAGTACCTCGCGTATATAAGAAGGCCCCAGCATCCCCGCAGGAAATACCTTTACCATCGTAGCTCCCAAAGCCCAGGCCCGATAAATTTCGGTAGGGGTAAATGCTCCCGGAAATACGGGCACATTCTGTCGGACACATTCTTTTACGACTTCTTCATCCAAGATAGGACAGACAATAAATTTTGCCCCGGCGGCCAGAGCTTTTTCAAGATCGGAAGTGTTACATACTGTTCCCGCACCGATAGTGAGGCCGGAGGTTTTTTCCAAGTGGGAAATAATTTCCAGCGCACTTGGGCTATTAAGGGTAATTTCCAGAAAAGAGTAGTCGGCGCGAAACCATGCTTTTGCGATTTGCTCAACGATTTCCGGAGCATATCCGCGAAGTATCCCGATAATGACCGGGCTGTTGGAGGAAAGAAATGAAGCTCTGGCATTCATAGTTAGTAAAGATAAAGTATTTCCGCCTCGATGGTCAATCAAAAATGATATAAAAATCGTAAAGAAGTCTGCGAAATTCTTCAGTATAATCATGGGTCGCTTCATACTGAATAATCAACTCATCTTCAAAGACGAATCCGGGCAAAGGAGAAGGCGACAAGGCAATCAGTTGGCGGGACACAGGTTTGTGGGGTTTGGTTTTTATCAAAGTTCTGCGTTTGAGATACCAACCGTTGTTAAGGGCGTATTCCGCAAATTTTTTCCCCTCTTTTATCGGTAAAATCACCTGAAGAAGTCCATTCGGAGTAAGCAAACCACGGGCATTATCCAGCAAAATCTCCGGGGTCAGGTTATCCGCGAGGCGAGCCATTTTCCGGGGAGAATCGGGCATGGCAGGACTATGCGTGTAAAAAGGCGGATTGCAAACGATCATTTCGTAAGAAAAGGCGGGGCGAAATTGTTGGACAGGGGAATGGTAAATGTTTAGGCGACCTGCCCAGGGACTTCGGCTAAAATTTTCCTGCGCCTGTTCAAAAGCCAACACGTCCACTTCCAAAGCATCAATCAAAGCCGAAGGGTTTCGCTGAGCCACCATAAGGGCCAGCAGGCCCGTTCCCGTGCCGATGTCCAGAATACGGCTGTACCCTTCAGTTTCGACCCAGGCTCCCAACAACACCCCGTCGGTTCCCACTTTCATGGCGCAGCGATCCTGATAAATTGTAAATTTTTTAAATCGAAAAGGCCGGGAATCAGGGAGATTTTCGGTGATTTCAATTCTTTCCATATATTTACAGGTCAATGCTTATTAAGCCTAATAATATGAAACTTACAACTACCATTAAAGCGATTGTTCGAAGTTTGGGATTTTTTGCCCTTATTCCCGGAGTAAGCATGGTTTTACTGCTTTCATCCTGTGGTGGCTCTGATGAAAAAACAGCGGAAGAAACCGCAACCGCTGAAACAACTCAGCCGGAAACTAAAGGGGGCGTGACTTTTACGGATGCTGACATCAAAGCACTTAAAGAAAAATTTACATTTGACGAGGCAGCAGGTTTTTACTACCACAATCACTGGAATAAAAGCTGGCCCAAACGCCGTACCCTTACCGCAGATGTTGCTAAAACGGGTTACTATTATCTGTGTAGCAATTTTTACGGAAATAAAGGTATCAAACACAACTACGTAACGGTAAGCTTTGGCGAAGAAAAAAGTTCTTCCGAAAAAGTGGAACTCACCAATGACGCCGAACATCGCCTGGGAAATACCGACGACGGAAACCTGTATGAGGTAAATTATTATACCAATTACCGCGACAACAAAATTTTTGAAACCATTGGCAAAAGCGAATCTGCTGATAATATCAAAGTCCGTTTTGTTGGGGCCGTTTCTTATACCGAAGAACCGCTTCCCAAATCTGACTACGATGCTTTGAAAGATTGTTATCAGCTATCGCTTGTGCTTCGTTTTGAAGCTGCTCAACAACAACAATAATTACGGTCGTCTGTCCAGGTAATAACATACCGACAACGTAGTAAATACATAACTGTCTTTTACGCCGGGGTTTCCCCGGATCGAATTGGCGGGCAGAACTGTACCGGTGCGGTTCGATAGTGCGACAGCTATTGGACCACTCGAAGCTGCTAATGCATCAGGGTCCGGATAAAAAGTACTGACATCGTCCAGATAGTCGGTAAAGGTTATCCGGTACCCCATCTCCATGCTGATGCCAATAAAATCGGTTAGTCGAAGGTTTATTCCTCCACCAAAGGGAAACGCCGGTTGAATCAGCGAGTAGGGACGTATTTTGCTGTCTCCTATATATTGCCCCTCCGTCCCCAAAGGTTTTAGCCGTATCCACTTATCTTGATATTTGGCTCTCGGGTCAAATCCAAAGACGGCAACCCCGCCGAAAATATATGGGCTGAAGTGTGTCTGTTTTCGCCAACCTACGCCAAAATATTTGTCCGGGAAAAACTCATATACACCGGTAAAGCTCATTTCCCCCAATAGGCTGCGAAAGCGAAGGTTTCGCATTCGGCGGATTTCACTTGTGGCACGGGCATCCGAAGCCCTAATCTGGCCAAAAGAAATTCCACAACGCAGACTTATACCCGAAGTAATATAGGTACTCGCCGAAAGATAAATCGCCGGACGGAAAAAGCTGTTGTTAAAATTGTCCGTCAAATCACCATAATAATAGGCGGTGCCCGTACCCGCAGAAAAACCAATGGACCGCTGGGCAGGGAGAGGAACAACACACCCTAAAACCAGACTGAGGAAAAGGAAATAGTGAAATAATTTCATGGTAGAAGAAAATTAATGCGAAAAGTGGCCACAATGGCATGTTTATTTTTGAACGACTGACTTATTGGCACAAAAAACTTGGTGGCATTTACCTTGTTAGATTACCTCTGAAAACAAAATTTACCAAACAAAAAGTAAAAATATTATGTCAGTCGTAAAGTTTCACCACCTCCCGGCCGTTAGATTCGGCCATTTTTTCGATGATTTTATCACTCGCGACCTTGCTCGTTTTGCCGGAGCCGAAAGTTATCACTCTGAGCCAAAAGTAAATGTACGTGATTATGAGGATCATTTCAGAATTGAAGTTGCCGCTCCGGGGCTTAGCCGCGAAGATTTCCGCCTCAGCATTCATGAAAATGTGCTTAAAATCAGTGCAGGGATTGAAAACAATCAGGCCGAAAACCAGGGTCGTTACACCCGCAAAGAATTTGGTTTTGAAAAATTTGAGCGTTCTTTCACTCTTCCCAAAACCATAAATCAGGAAAATATTACGGCGAAATATGTGAATGGGATTCTGAACATCACGTTGCCCAAACTGCCAGAGGCAACCCCTCGGCCCAGTCGGGAAATAGAAATTTCTCCGGCGTAGAAGGCCACATACACCGTATCGTTTAGTCGGTACGAGAAATCGAAATGCCTGTCTCTTCAAGGGACAGGCATTTTCTGTGTTATCCGCTTTTATATTTGATTTTGACTATCGGGGAAGGTTTGATTAGTTTTGAAGAATGAAACGAACCTATATTCTGGCCGGAACATTGATCGCGGCACTTATTTTTTACTATTTTTTTGTTTACAACCGCGATGTTTCGTCTCTCGATTCTGATGATATTTCCTTTGCCGTAAAAGATACGGGTGCTGTCAAAACCATTGCCCTCACAAAGGTGATTGAAGGTGAAGACATCGAAAGGATAATCCTTGACCGGCGACCGAATGGCACCTGGCAACTGGATAAAAAATACCCGGTTTTTCAACCCCGAATCAACTATCTCCTCAAAACCATGCACCTTATCCATGTGAAAGAAAAACTCGTGGATGAAGGAATTAAAACTGCACAACATATACTCGACCTCACCCATACCCGCGTGGAGATCTATGATGAAAAGGGCCTGGTCAAAGCTTACCTCCTCGGCACAGAAGCCAAAGGAAGCCGCGGTACCCTGATGAAACTCGAAAATTCCCGGCAGCCTTTTATCGTAGAACTGCCTGGTCTTCAGGGCTTTGTCAATACCCATTATACCCTCGACCGTACCGTATGGCGGGAAAATCTTTTGTTTGATGGCCATCGGGACAAAATCAAAAATATTTCATTGACCTACCCGGAAGCGGGAAAGTCTTTCCGCCTTCAAAGGGAAAGTCCGGAAGGAACCTGGCAGATTTTAGGCAATGAAACGGCACTCCACACCAAGAACCTGGAAAAATACCTCTCGCAGTTCGACCGAAAAATCTACGCCGAAAGTTTTGCCGAAGAAGCTTACCCGGGAAAGTTGGAAGAACTTCAGGGAAAAACCCCCTCTTTATCTTTTTCAATCGGGTATTTCACCGGTGAAATTCGCACGATTCATCTTTTTGAAAGAGAAGAAAATCCCAATAATTATTTTGGTTGGGTTGAAGGAGTGAATGAATTACTTACCATTCAGCATTTTGTCTTCGACAAGTTTCGCGAGGAGCGTTCGTTTTTTGTGGAAAGAGTATTTGAATGACTCAGAAGGCCATAAACCCGGCCATTTCCTGCTGCAATTCACGGGCAGCTTCGTGTGCTTTTTCCGCAAAATCTTCTCCGTTTCCGGCATAAATAATACCTCTGCTGCTATTTATGAGCAGACCGCCGGAAGGGGTACTGCCGTGGGTACAGACCGCTTTCAGGTCACCACCCTGTGCACCGACCCCCGGCACAAGCAAAAAGGAATCGGGCACAATCTGCCGCACTTCCCGGAGTGCTTCCGGGTGGGTAGCTCCTACCACAAAACCAAGATGTCCCGGATATCGGCTATTCCAATCTTTTCCCGCCTTTAGCACTTTCTGATACAGCGGGACCCCCGCCTCGGTGTGATATTGAAAATCCTGCGATCCGGTATTCGAGGTCAGCGCGAGGAGAAATACCCATTTATCCTCAAATTCGAGGAAAGGGCTTACGGAATCAAGGCCCATATACGGAGCCACAGTAACGGCGTCAAAACGGAAAGTTTCAAAAAAAGTCCGTGCATACAACCGGGAAGTATTGCCAATGTCGCCCCGTTTGGCATCTGCGATTACAAAAATATCATCCGGAATCACTTCCAATGTGCGGGCCAAGCTGTCCCATCCCTTTGTACCTAATGCTTCATAAAAAGCAATATTCGGTTTATAAGCAACCGCGTATTTATGCGTGGCTTCGATGATCCGACGGTTAAAAGCAAAAATGGGGTCTTTTTCTTTATGGAGAAAGGAGGGGATTTTTTCAAACTCCGTGTCAAGTCCCACACAGAGGTAAGAGTGTTTTTTTTGTATCTGCTCAAAGAGTTTTTCCGGCTTCACAGTGAAAATATTAATTTAGCTGTAATTTGCAGGTAAATACCTTATCGGTCAAAGTTAAACCATTCCATCCAATTTGCTTCGTTTACTGACAAATATTCCCATTCCTGTCCACGGTTTTCTCCTGGTACTGGTGGTAATACTCCGTTTACCGGTTTTTCATGGACAATATTTTCTCGCGGAGGAATCTCAGTATATGCTTTTGGCGAAACAAATCGCCGGAAACAACCACCTCTATGTGGATGCCTGGTACGCGGGGCCTCCGGTGATGGTGTGGATTTATAGTTTTTTTTATTTCGTCTTTGGAGCCAATGCCTTGTTTGCACTGCGAATTTTCACTTGTATTTATATCTATTTTACCGCCGTTTTTTTTAACGGAATGGTTACGGAAAACAAACCTTTCCGCCAATATCCGGGGCTTCCCTCTGTCCTTTTTGTGCTCATGGTATGCCTGCCCTGGTATGCCCAGCAGCTTAGCAGCACATTGTTTATCCTGCTTCCGGTTACACTGGCTTTTTTTGCTTTTAACCAGGTCGGAGAAGACCGGCGAAACAACTATGGGCTGATGTTTATATCCGGCGCATGGATGATGTTTTGTATTCTGACTACGTATAAAGCCACCTTTATCCTGGGTGGTATGCTGGTAGCCTATATTTTCCTGAAAAAACCTCAGGCAGATGAATTTCTGTCTTTATTTGGGGGAATGGCCGCAGTGTTGGGTGGGATATTTTTGATTTTGTTTTTCAATCAGTCTCTGGCCGCTTTTTGGGATATAGGGGTAGTCTATTATTTGGATCGCATTGGGAAAATGGATCCGAATATTTACCATTATGAAAGCGGGTTTGCGTTTCTTTCCTGGATATTTACCTGGGGAGTTTTGATGATTATGGCTATGATCGGGTTCTTCCATTTCCGGCTGCGTTTTTACAGTTATATTACCAAAATACGTACCCTTGAAATTACGATGGCTGTGTGGCTTGTCGGGGTATCCCTTTCACTGATTTTTAAATTTTCAAGACTCGAACTCTCCGATTTTATTTTGGTGGTTCCGCCTATGACTTTTTATGCCACTAAAATTACCGATTTTCGCGTAGGATACCGGTTCCGTTTGATACTGCTGCTACTTATCCTTGCAATTCCGGTATATCAGTATTTCAATTACTACGGATTGGTCTGGGAAAAAACACCGGAGGTTTTTCGACCGGCACAAGACAACCGCCTGATGCACGGTGGCCTTGAAAAAATATTAAAAGGAACGGACCCCTTGCTAGTATATTTCCGGGATAAAAAGATAAATACGAGTATATGGATCATGGATTTTCGCCCGGAAATCATGATGGCGGGAAACCTGCCTTTTAAAGGTAAATATACCGACTTCCGAATCGCCTGGTACAAATTCGCAGTATTCGATCCGCAATCCCCTAAAAAGCTACTTTCTAGAAATGAGCCGGAACGCCTTATTTTTCAGGATTTTGATGCTCATTTACCGGATTATATTGCTGACCCTAAAAACTATTTTCCGAATTTGCAGGTGCGTTTTCCCGGCCTCTTCACAAACTATGAAAAGGAAATCGTCGGGAATTATACCATCTATAAACTTATTTCTCCGTAAAACTGGGTCGGTTCAATCATGCCTGATCAAAACCCAAACTCTGCCCCAAACCAAAAATGCCGAGGCGTGAGATACCGCGCCGGATTCTCCGGCGGCAAACCTCGATCCTGCGGATCGGGATAGATAGGATCCCGAAAACTCAACGGCAACGGATCTCCGTATTCATACCCTTTACCTGTCACACCGTTTACAATAGCGGCAGACTTATAGTTTGTGATGTTTTCAACCTCAAAGCTCAATGCGAGGTAGGCATTTTTACTAAAATGGAAATCGCGGGAGAGTTTTGCATTCGTCCAAAACCACGGGCTTCCCACTTTTGCGTATGGCTGATCGGCAATCGGAATAAACTCGGGCCGACCGGATTCGTCATTTACCCGCCACAAAAGATGCGGAGTATATCTGAGGCCGGATTTGAAAGTGGATGATACCGTAAGGCGAAATCCTTTCAACGATACGCCTTTAATCTCGACCGATTCGTCGGGTTTGATGATTGCCAGAAATTTCACATCCAAGGGCCGATCCCATGCGAGGTATTGTTCTTTTGTTGTATTGACAAAACCCTGGGCGCGAATCTGAAGTGCAGACTCTGCGGCTGTATTGGACTTGCCAGTAGCAATCTGGTAAGACCCGGTGAGGCTGGCGGTGAGCCATTTTCCTACTCGCCGTGTAAGCCCCAGTTCAAGCCCCCGGATACGGGCGTAGTCCTGGTTGATATAAAAAGTTTTCTCCACAAATCGCCCGGTCTGGTCCCGCACTTCTACCCGGCGACTGACGATATAGTCAAATTTGTCGTTGTAAAATGCTGTAACCGTGAGGGCCAGGTCTTTGGTGAGTTGGGATTTAAGCCCTACTTCGTAAGAAACCGTCACCTCCGGGTTGAGGTTGGGATTGCCGAGGTTGGAGAGGAAGGAGCGGTCCTGATACACGGGATCAAGGCCGGCATACACAAATCGGGGATGAGGCAGGCGCATGGCATGGCTGTAATTGAAGTACAGCACATTGTTTTCAGTAACAGGAAAAGACACGCGAAGCCGGGGCAACAGCCGAGCCTTCCATCTTCTTCCGGCAAAGCCGAAAGTTTGTTCCTGATACGATTGCCGGATGGCATCAAGCACCGGTGCCGAAGGGTTTTCGACGGCGTCATCCACAAAGTTTCCCGGTGCCCAGTAGTTCAGCCGCAGGCCGATATTGGCAATAATGCCCTTGTATTGAATTTCGTCAGAAACAAAAAATCCTCCCGTACCGGGGCGGGCTTTCCAAAAGTCGCTGGAACTTCCGAGGCTGGTCGAAGGTGTGGTGAGTGTATCATTGATTTTGATCGGCGCACCTACCCAGGGTTGTTCCACATCTATCCATTGGTACTGTTGTTCTTTGTGTTCCTGTCCCAAACTGAGGTAATGTACTTTGTCTTTGGACTGAAAAGTAAACTTGGTTTTCAGGGTGTATTCCTCCACATAATGGTCGTGCCACCGGGTGGCGATGCCTCCGTTGTTGACCAGCCCAGGGCCGGGGAATACATATACCACGTCTCCGGCGGGGTTAAAAACCGCAACAGGATCGGTGACGATCGAGGCGGGATCATAGAGTTGATCCACGGTCTCCGACCGGAACGGGCGTCCGTTGGCATCCACACGGAGGCTCGTAAACAGTCTTCCTGCGGAAGCATCCAACGTCCATTGCTGGGTCAGCAATGCCCGGAGGTTTAGCACCGAAAGATTGGAACTATGGGTATAAGTATTGGCATTGTCCATATCCAGACTGAAAGGAAACTGAAACCCGGGTGTAACCACTGCGTCATTTCCGACAATCTGCAACGAACGGGTGCTTTGGTTGATGTTTAAGCTGTGCTGGTTTGTGAGGGTAAGTTTTAATCCCGGTCGTATTGTCCAGGCAAGTTTAAGAGTATGTGACCAGCGGTTGTCCTGTCGTGGCGCCCAGAGTGAATCATTGGTAAAGAGGGAAGAATGCAACTGATCGGCGTATGCCCGGAAATAATCATCGGACATGTAAAAATTACCACTGGTAAAAAAAGTGAGTTTGTCGCGGATAATAGGGCCCCCGAATGATAGTTCGCCCTCATCGGTATTCCAGCTCGGCCCTTCATTGATGCGGAAACCCAGATTATCTCTCCGGTAATTTCCACTGAAATTCCACTGTTTTCCTCCTTCACGAATACGGGTGAGGATTACACCGGAACTTCCATTTCCAAATTCAGCGTCAGTACCGCCGGTAATTACCTCGACATTATTTACGGCACCGGCGCCCACATCCACGCCAAAACCGGTTCCTGCCAGCGGATCCTGAGCATTAATTCCGTCCACCAGGTATTCCGTTTCATAGATACGCCCTCCCCGTATCTGAATGCCATCGGGAGAAAGGTTTACTCCTACCTGCAAAGCCGCGATTTCCTGAACGTTTTTCACGCTCATCTCGGCAATTTCCTCCTGACCGATTTTGACACTTGATTTTCCCGACTCCAGATCAATCAGGGTTTTTTGTCCTACAATTTCGACCTCACCCAGAGTTGTGATCGAAGATGGCATTGCTACTACTAACTCGGTGCTTCCACCGGCGGGGATATTCACCCCGTTATATATTTTTTCGGCGTATCCGACATAAGAAAATTTGACAGAATAATCACCGGGTTTTATTCCTTTTATTTCAAAATTCCCCCGCTCGTCGGTATAAGTTCCGGAGTAGGTTCCTATGATAAAAACCGTTGTTCCGGCCAGAGGTTCTCCATTTTCCTGATCTTTGACCGAACCTTTAAGCGTTCCGGTCTGTGAGTAGAGATTGCTCAGAAAAAAAAGAAAGGAGAGAAAGGTAAAAGTGTAACGCATGGGAGGTTTCTGAAGGTTGAGAGATAAAAAACTCAGATCATACCGCGCGATTTCAGTTCGAGATATTTATTGACGGTATTTACAGTAAGGTTTTCAGGAGGTGTGAGAATCGAAATAATGCCTTGTTGTTCGAGTTCACGCACGATCTGTTTTTTTTCAAATGCGAAATTTTCGCCAATGGTTTTTATATAAATATCTTCCAGTTTTTTCGGCGTATCTTCCAGCAGGTCGCTAAGTTCGGTATTTTCAAAGAAAATTACGACAAGCAAATGATGTTGCGACAATTTTAGCAGATAGGGTAGTTGGCGGCGCATGGCCGATACCGATTCAAAATTGGTAAAAAGGATCAACAGGCTTCGGTGAGCGATTTTTCTTTTGATAAAGGTATAAAGTCGAGAATAGTCTGCTTCCAGAAAGCGCGTACTCTGATTGTATAGCACCTCCATAATCAGGCTCATCTGAGTAGCTTTACTACTGGCAGGGACGCTGGAATTAATTTTTTCGGCAAACGTAATCAGGCCGCCTTTGTCCTGCCGGTAAATGGCAATATTGGACAAAACCAGTGCAGCATTGATGGCGTAATCGAGCAGTGTCATGCCTTTAAAAGGCATTTTCATTACCCGGCTTTTGTCCACGAGGCAATAGACATTCTGCGCCCGCTCGTCTATGTATTGGTTGACCATGAGTTTGCCCGACCGGGCCGTCGCCTTCCAGTTGACGGTTCGGTAGTCGTCTCCCCGGATATATTCCTTGATTTGTTCAAACTCCGTAGTATGTCCCAGTCTCCGGATTTTTTTTACCCCCATTTCGGTAAGCCGATTGGAGATGGCCATCAGTTGATACTTTCGCATCTGAATATAGGAGGGATATACCGGAACCGTTTCCTCTAAAGCAAACTGATAACGCTTTCGAATTAGGCCTAATATCCCTGATGCATAAATATTTAGCGCCCCAAATTTGTACTCTCCCCGGCTTACAGGGCGGAGTAAATACGTAAGTTCATCTTTCCCACCCTTGTCCAGCCTGCGTTCAAACTGAAGATCGCGCATTTGAAACTGCACCGGTACTTCATCAATGATGATAAGTTTTACCGGGAAATTGTAAAAGTTTTCGATAGAAATCCGGACGGGGTTTTGATCCCCATTGGAAAATTTTTCGGGGGTTTCCCGGTTGGCTAGAAGCCCTTCTTTTTCCCGGTAGAGCAGAAAAATATCCAGACAGGTAAATACCGAAATCATTAGCAGGCTCACTTTTGCCACAGGTAAAACTGCGGGGATAAGAAACCCCAGGATAAATAAAGCAGAATTTATCCCCAGCAAAAGGAAAAGGCGGTTGTTGAGATACAAACTCTGGATAAATTGTTTCATAATCTAAATCTAAACACCCCCCTTCGCGGGTCAACGAGGTACTTCCACTTTTTCTACGGTACGAATGATCACATCTTCGGGGGTAGCTCCTTCCATTTCCTTTTCAGGAGTCAGGATAATTCGGTGCTGAAGCACGGGTGCGGTCATATACTGAATGTCTTCCGGAGTCACAAAAGTGCGGCCCCGGATAGCCGCCAGCGCTTTGGAGGAAGTCATAATATTGATAGAAGCCCGGGGCGAAGCACCGAGGTAAATATCTTTATTATTTCGGGTACTACTGACGATGTTCACGATATATTGAATCAGATTGGGTTCAATATAAATGCCCCTGACGGTTTGCTGAGCCTGTCGGATGGTCTCCGCAGACAGTACCGGCTGAACCAGGCTGAGGTCATTTTGCCCTTTGCGTTTCTGAAAGTCGGAGAGAATACGCACTTCTTCTTCGGGAGAGGGATAACCCACTTCGATTTTGAAAAGAAACCGGTCGAGTTGGGCTTCCGGCAAACGGTAAGTGCCTTCCTGCTCGATGGGGTTTTGGGTGGCGATGACGATATAAGGCGGGGCCATCTGATAAGTGATACCGTCTAGGGTTATTTGTCGTTCTTCCATCACCTCAAACAAAGCCGCCTGTGTTTTGGCGGGTGCCCGGTTGATCTCGTCAATGAGAACGATATTGCTAAAAATGGGGCCCCGGCGGAATTCAAAGGCAGTAGTCTGCGTATTAAAGACCGATGTACCCAGTACATCCGATGGCATAAGATCGGGAGTAAACTGGATGCGGGAAAAACCCGTGTCCAAAGAACGGGCAAGTAGTTTGGCCGCCAGGGTCTTTGCGACACCGGGTACACCCTCGATCAGAATATGTCCGTCGGCCAGAATTGCGGCAATCATCAATTCTACCATGCGGTGCTGACCCACGATAATCTTCCCGATTTCCTGTTTGATTTTTTCTACCGATTCACGGAATTCCCCTAATTCGGTACGTGTTTCAAAAATTTCTTCCATTAAATCTCAATGTATAATTTCTGGTTAATATCTTTTGTGTGTTTATACCTTCTGGTAAAAATCCTCGACCATCCGGTTGAGTGCAATAAGTTCTTCCTCACTAATTTCTCCTTTATCCCTGATCCGGCCAATCATCTGGCAAAGGTCACGAATGTCTGCCTCCGGGAGGCCCGATTTGCCGGAGAGATTACGAATAAATTCATCGTCAAAAACATGGGTTTTCAGGAAAAACCGCGAGCGGATGTATTCGAGCAACACTTTAATTCTTTTAGTGGCGATTTTTTTATGGTCCGCGCTCTGATAATAGAGCCGGCCAATGGTCTCCGTAAAATCAATGGTCGTGTTGGGTAACGGCTTGATAACCGGCACAAGACGTTGGGTGCGTTTCCCCTCAAAAACCGCATACAGAAATATGGCCACCAGAAAAACCCAAAATCCCCAGCGAAGGGCTTCCTGCTCCATGATATAATCCCAGGCCGAAGGGCGATCCTGCGAATCATTACCACGCTGTGATCGCAGATTGCGTATTTTGTAATATTCATCCCAGAACACCGTCTGGTTTTCCGGTAAAAGCGAAAATACGCGGGAAATATACTGATGATTTTGGGGGTGAATCATGTAGTAATTGGTAAAAATGCGAGGATCGGTAGAAAGGAAAAACCGTCCCTCTCCAATGGAGATTTCCAGTAACTTTGCGTATCCCTCGGTAGTTTCCGCCAGGACTTTTGTGCGGTCTTCATTCCAGGAGTTGAAGTAATTGATCATTTTTACTCCGGGAAACCGATAATTTTTACTCGCCTCTTCTCCGAGAAAGTGTATATCCAACGAGTCTTCCTCACTTTGTAAGTAGGATAAGTTTTCAAATCCCAGGCGATTTTTTAAGGCATCGGGAAAATAGTAAGCGGCTATGAAGATATTGTTGCCCTGTTTGACAAAACTGACCATTTCGTCCACATCCGTCTCGTCCACGGGAAAATTTTCATTAATAAATATGTAGCTGGACTGGCTGTAGTTTTGATAAACCAGTTGATCAAACACCGGCGTTTTGATTTCTTTTACTGAGTCTGTATCGAAAAGATTTCCGAGCATTTCATAGACCAGGAAGGTTCCATAAGGAGTTTTGCTTTTTCGGGCAAAAGACTCACGCCAGGAAAATTTTTTTGCACCAAAGGATTGGGAAAAAATTCCATAAAGGGTAATAATGGCAAGAATGGTTGCGATTCCCCAAAGCAGTTTTTTATGTAAGGGTATCTGTTTCATTTTTTTGCCTCCAGAAGTGATTGAAAATGGCGGAACACCCTTTCTACATACTCATAGCCTTCTTGTGAAACCGGGAAATTGCCGTACCAGATATACTCATAACTTTGGGTCAGGCGGTCAAATTGTTCTTTGACCGGAGTTTGTTGAAGTTCCTGCTGGTATTCCTGATTAGTCTTGAAGGGTTTCCAGTTGATCCATTCTTTCAAGGTGAGTTTTTTGAGGGTCTCCAGATAAAGCAACCTTACTGCCACGCGATAATCGTGGTTTGCCAGCGCATCGCGGATCAAATCCTCAAAAATCACCTCACGGATGTCGCGGGTTTCCAGTCCGGGTAAAATGTCTGTTTGGATATACCGGGTTTTTCGGGAAATAGACTGTCGTATCACCAAATACACTAATAGCCCGATTACAAGGGCAATCAATGAATACATCAATATCTGAAGGATTGCCGCAAGATCGGCTTTAGGCTCCGGGAAGTTAAACTCATCCTCTTCGGGGAGGGGTTCTTTGCCGTAAGCAAAATCCCGGTCTTCCCGGTATTCTTTCAGTTTTTTTTCATCAAAACTCCGCACGTCATTTTCGTCTCGGGGAGGGATACCACTACTTGTGTTGATGCCTGAAAGCAAAAACAGCAGGAAGGAAAACCCAAATATAGAAAGTCTCCGTTGCATCAATTGTTTTTTTGCACCGCGTATCCGGCTTCACGGGTGATCGTAATAGGATAAATAATATAATACCAGACCACAAAAGCCAATGACAAAATAATGATTATCAGCTTATTTGCCAGAGGCATTTCCGTAAGACGGGTAATATAGGACTCCAAAAAAGCTGCGAGCAAAAATACGGGAATCAACCCTACAATGATTTTTACCCCGGCTGTGGCAGCCTTTTGTATCGAATAAGCGCGGGTATGGGTTCCCGGGAATAAAATGCTATTCCCCAGCATAAAACCCGCACCTCCGGCAATGACGATGGCAGAAAGCTCTAATGTCCCATGAATATAGATCACGGGCAAAGCCTCCCAGATTATACCTTCGGTGTGGAAAAGCATAAAAAAGGAACCCAGCATCAGTCCATTTTTGAAGAGGATATAAATAGTACCAAACGAACAAAATATCCCCAATACAAAGGCGAGAAAAGACACCTGAATATTGTTGTAGGCAATTTTTACAAACATCGGGAAAGAGGGGGAATCTTTGTAAACTCCCATAGGATCGCCATTATGGATATTTTGCAGGGTCATGTCCACGTACTCATCGGAGAGGACTATCCGGAGAAATTCTTCATCGGTATAAGCCGCAAAAGTGCCGATCAGGAAGGTGAAAGTAAAAATCAGCATGGAATACAACATATACCGATGCGCCTCCCGATAAATCAGGGGAAGTTCCAGCGTCCAGAAAGTAAGAAAACGCCCCCTCTTCTCCTTCTTATTTTTATATATGGCCAGGTGCGTGCGGGCAGCCAGACCATTGAGGTATCGAACAGTCTGACTTTTAGGATAAAAAGTACGAGAATAGGCCAGGTCGTCGGTAAGCTGAATATACAGTTCTGCCAGGCGATCCGGATCCATTTTTCCCTGATCGCTATCAAACAGCATTCGCTCATATTCCAGCCATTTGTCCTTATTTTGTCGCAAAAATGCGGGTTCTCTCATGTAATTTATGCTATATTTGTTTGCATAGTGCCTGTGTGAGAAAGATAAGAAAAAAAATGTAAATGAATACCATCATTATACCCACCACCCAAAACATTGAACTTGAATACCCGGTGGCACATTTGGGGGACCGGATTACAAGTGGTCTTATTGATCTGGGGGTTTTGATTTTATATGTGTATCTCTGGGGGGTTTTGATAGACAAATATAATTATCATTCTGAATGGAAAGACTATCTTACGGATACGCTTTCGATTTTTTCTTTTCTCCCCGCCGCTTTTTACAGTCTCTGGTCTGAGTGGTTTTTTAATGGACAGACACTAGGCAAAAAAATCATGAAAATGCGCACCATTCGCACCGACGGTGCGCCTGCTACGCTTTCCGGATATTTGCTGCGCTGGATGCTACGACTGGTGGATGTATGGATGAGCGTGGGTATTGTACTGATGCCCGGAATCGTCGGAATGATTGCGATTTCGGTAAATAAAAAGGGTCAGCGACTCGGCGATATACTGGCAGGAACTTCCGTCATCAAACTTCAACTGGTAACTACCTTTGGCGACACCATGTTTGTGGACACAGAGGAAAACCATAAAGTGGTTTTTCCCGAAATCCATAACCTCTCCGACCGGGATGTCTCTATTCTGAAAGAAGTATTTGACATGGGAATTAAAAGTTTTAACCCCGAATTATTGGAAAAACTCGCCAATAAAGTCAAGGAAGTCTCCGGAATCAAAACCAAGATGTCGGATAAACAATTCCTCGAAACCGTACTCCGCGACTATAACCATGTTTTTGGAAAGGACTAGATCGCTCAAATCTTGAGCATCATGTTAGATTTTGGCTAATTTTGAAGGATTTTTTTGGACAAATCGTGGTCTTTTTTAGCAAAACCTATTTTTTATAAAGTTAGTTGCAGAAAATAAGAGGTAAGATTTGATTATTCACACAAATAATGTCTATATTCAAACTCAATTCCGGACTACTCTACTTTCAGACGATTTTGAGATCATGTATCAGGCAAAACGATACGTAAACAAACTTTAACCTTGCTGTGAGTATGAAGCATGTATTTACCCCTCTTATTGTATTACTTCTTGGAATTAATTGCCTGGCACAACCTTTATCATTTTCCGAAAAAGTAAAATGGGATACTCCACAGTTCTCCCAGTCTTTCATTCTCCGGAATGATATCAAAGCTATCCATGTGAAAAGCTTTGAAGGGAAAATTGAACCTGCCGGCAATTTCAGTTCAGGCGTCAGCTACGAATATGATTCCCGTGGCAACCTTATCCAGGTTGTCGAAGTCTCAAGCAAAGACACCAGTCGTGTTTATGACTACAAATACACCGCCAGCGGTGTACTGGGATGGCAACATCTTAAAGACAATGTCTGGAACAAAAGCTACAAATCCGGCTATCGGTTTAATTCTCATAAAAAAGTATTTCAGGTGAAATCCTACGAAATGCTTCATAATAATGAGGTTATGCTGCTCCATACCAAAGAATATGTCTATGACGACGACAGTACTCTTATCGCCGTGCGCTGGATGGAAAATAGCCGCGTAGTCAAAATCAACCGCTACGAATACGAAAAAGGTAACCTAAAGTCCGAAACCTTTGAAAATGGCAACGGCAGCCTCGTCAAAAAAATCATCTACGACTACAATTCCGATGGCCTCATCGCTAAAGTGACCACCAAACAGGAACTAAATTCGTTAGGAGAACAATATGTGTATGATTACAACACCCGCGGTGATATTACCCGCGTGGAATGGCTCTCCGAAGGATCATTGAAAGGCACGGTTACTTATACCTATGACAATACCGGAATGCTGGTAAAAATGAACCGGGACATGATTGATCCCAAATCTCCCGATGCACATTTTTGTCAGGTATTTGAATACGAAAAATTCACTCGCTGATTTCAGATATATACTACTACTCAATACTTGCCTCACGTGAATGACGTGTACAAAATCCCTGGACGAACCGGGGATTTTTTTTTAATCCTAACTTCCCCATGAGATTTTTTACTTTTTTTTGTTTGTGGTGCCTCTCGCTTTCGAGCTTGTACGCGCAGTCCGGCAATTCTCCTTATCGCCTTTCGGTAAAAAAAGACTTGCCTATCACCCTTGGTTCTGTTGTATTTTCTACCGCGGGGCAGCTTTTTCAACATTCAGTGCAGCCGCTGACCGCCACCGAACTGGCTTCGCTCAATCGCCTTCAAATCAACCGATTTGACCGCCCAACTTCCTTCAACTGGCGGCCCGGCGTACAAAAGACCAGCGATAAACTCCTGCTGGGCGCCGTTTTGCTGCCGGCTACCCTTCTCGCTTTTAAACCTATCCGGAAAGATTTTCCGGAAGTACTTATCATGGGGGTTCAAACCCTTTCGTTTACCTACGGGCTTACCGGTTTTGCTAAAGCTTCCGTCAAACGCAACCGCCCCTTTACCTATCTCGATGCGGCCGGCAACGATGAATTATTTTCTGCCCAAACCCAAAATGACGCCCGGTTTTCCTTTTTTTCCGGACATACTTCCATGAGTGCTGCTTCGACATTTTTTCTGGCAAAAGTATATAGTGACTATTATCCCCGATCCAGCGCAAAACCTTTTGTCTGGACCGGGGCTATTTTGGTTCCCGCTGTGATTGGATTTCTGCGGGTACGTTCCGGTAAACATTTTCCTACGGACGTGATTACCGGTTATGTCGTCGGGGCGGCGGTAGGAATTCTGACCCCCCATTTACACAAAAACTTCTGACTTACCGGATAATGACCCTGCGGGAAGCAATACCTGTCTCAGTGCGAATCTGAAGCAAATACATTCCGGCGGGTATGCCTTGCACAGTTATATTTTCAGAAATATTGAGGACATTCTCTTTAACAGATGATAATACCACTTTACCGGCAAGATCAAATATCTGAATATTTACCTGTTGTACTTTGTCAAGCGCAAGGTCCAGTGTAAATGCTCCGTTGTTAGGGTTGGGATAAATGCTGATATCGCGGAAACCCGCTGCCAGTTCGTCTTCGATGCTCACATAAGCATCTATTTCGACAGAATCTGTAACCTCGCATCCGTTCACATCCGTCACCGTTACATAAAAAACACCTCCCAAACTGCTCACACTATCAATGCTATTGGCAGTATCGCCGCTATCCCAGAGGTAAGTATAAGGAGGCGTTCCGCCCGTAGGTGTTACAGTTGCCGATCCATAAGTACCAAATCCGGGATTTACTTTGGTAAAAGAAAGCTCCAGTGAATCCGGCTGGCCGACCGTAACATTCAAATCTTCTACACAACCCACTTCATCAGTAACCAAAACCTGAACAATCCCTGCTGCAAGGCCGGTGGCAACGGATGTCATCTGCGCAGGATTGGTCTGCCAAGCATAGGTGTAATTACCGATTCCTCCGGAAACGGCGATGGAAGCCGCACCGTCGGTTTCTCCGTAACAGGAAGCAGGAGTAACCACATCCGGTGTAATTGCCAGCGGAGCCGGTTCCGTAATTGTGTAAGAAATTGATGTGGCACAGCCCAAGGTATCGGTTACCGTAACACTGTAAGTTCCGCCTGCCACACCGGAAAGCGTTGCGGTTGTAGCTCCGGTTGACCACAGATAAGCGTAAGAACCTGCCCCTCCTGAAGCCGAGATACTCAGACTTCCGCCCATACTTCCCGCACAACCACTCCATGCGGTCGAATCAAGTACTACCGAAGGTGCGTTTCCGGTTGTGCCGATATTCGCAGTAAATGTGCTGCTGCATCCATCCGGTCCGGTAACGACAACGGTGTAAACTCCCGGAGCGAGGTTATCGGTGGTAGCAGACGTATCGCCATTGCTCCACAAAAAGGTGAATGGGCCTGTTCCCGAAGGAGAGACAAGCGCAACACCGTCGCTTGCACCGCAGTTAGCGTCGGAGACGGAAACATTGCCACTTACTCCCGGGTTTACAATGAGGTCGTAGTAATTGGTGAAATTGGTGGGAATAACCTGCTGCGTTCCAATCACAGTGAGATAGGTATTGGTAAAAATATCTATGGAAAAAGTATCGGCAGCCGAGCTTGTTCCGGATACCAGAATACAATAACTGGCCCCTCCCGGGAAGGCACAAGTGGCAGGTTCACACTGATAGGTGAGTCCGGGTGGTAATCCGACAACACTGTCAAGCACTACCGAGTCAATCGGTACGGTAATCGGTCCAAAAGGTGTAGGAAATATCGTATCTGGAGGGATTACCAGTGTAATCGAAACCGAGTAGGCCACGTTGGCACAAGCCGGAGGCAAAGTCGCAGGGTAAACCCCTGCCGCAGTAAAAGCCGGGTCAGGAGTACAAACCTGCCCCTGTACAGGTTGTACAGATAATGCCCCGATCAGGACAAAAGCAGAAATTACGGTGAGAAACAGTT
Organism: Bacteroidia bacterium; assembly: GCA_033764335.1. GTDB lineage: Bacteria > Bacteroidota > Bacteroidia > J057 > J057 > JAGQVA01. Next base: position 48,370 of record JANRJC010000004.1, read on the forward strand.
TTTTCATGGAATTCAGGTTTAGGTAAATTTTTCGTAAATGGTATAAAGACAGTTTAATTAGTTTGTAGATGCCCGTCGTTATATATTAGATTTCGCTAATGTCACCCCCAGGACATCCGAATACGAAGATAAGCCCGTATTTCGAAATCAAGTAACCTGTTATAATCTTAATCTTTTATGAAAAACTCACTTTTTTTCCTGTTATTTTTTGTTTGCTCTCTTTTTTTCGTTCAGGCATCGCCTGTAACTGTTCCCGGGGGATTTACTTCTTCTTTTAAAACAACGGAAAGTTTAAATACCCCATCTGTTATCACCCATGCAGAGTGGGATTTCCTTTTAAAAAAATACGTTTCTGCCGAAGGAAAGGTCAATTATGCGGGGTTGAAACAGGATAAAGCCAAGTTGGAAGTTTACCTCAAAAAACTCAGCACAAATGTTCCTGCTGCCGACTGGAGTAAAAATGACAAGCTGGCTTTTTGGATTAATGTTTACAATGCCTTCACCGTAAAACTCATTGTGGACAATTATCCGCTTAAAAGCATTCGTGATTTGGGCGAACCGTGGGACAAAAAATTTATCCTCATCGGAACGACCACTTACAGCCTGAATGATATCGAACACAATATCATCCGCAAGGATTTCGCCGAACCGCGGATTCACTTTGCGGTCAATTGTGCCTCGTTTTCCTGCCCGGCTCTGCTAAATGAGGCTTATACCGCCGAAAAACTCGAAGACCAACTCACTCGTCAGACCAAAGCTTATATCAACAATCCGGCTCACAATTCCATCACTTCTGCCAAATCGCAGGTGTCGCAATTGTTCAGTTGGTACGGCGACGATTTTAAAAAATCGGCGGGTTCGGTTTCCGCTTTTATCAATAAATATTCCCCCGTAAAAATCAAAGACGACTCCAAACTCGAATACAAAGAATACGTCTGGAGTCTTAATGAGTAGCCGCAGTAGCCGCCCCTAAAGGGGACGGCTACTCATATGGGTGCAAAGCGTTCGCGGAGGCAAAAAAAACCGTCCATGAATAGCCCCCCGCTTTAGCCACAAATGAATAGCCCCCCGTTAAAACGGGGGGCTTATGTGTTTATTGATATTTTTTTCCCCACTGTTTTTCCAAAAACTGCCTGATTTTGGCTTCACCCCCGATCGGTTTAGGAAAATAAAACTGTTTTCCCGCCATCTCCGCCGGCAAAAACTCCTGATGATTTTCCTGCCCCAGAAAGTCGTGTGAATATTTATAATCTTTGCCGTAATCCATGTCTCGCATAAGCTTGGTGGGAGCATTTCGCAGATAAAGCGGCACGGGAAAAGCAGGCCGGTCTTTGACAAAAGCCATAGCAGTGTCAATTGCCATGTAAGCAGCATTGGATTTTTCAGAAGTAGCGAGATATGTTGTGGTTTGGGACAAAATGATACGAGCCTCCGGCAGACCAATCACATTTACCGACTGGAAACAAGCATTGGCGAGTAAAAGTGCATTGGGATTGGCATTGCCGATGTCTTCCGAAGCCAGAATCATCAGCCTGCGGGCAATAAATTTTACGTCTTCCCCGCCATCGAGCATACGAGCGAGGTAGTACACAGCGGCATTGGGGTCGCCGCCGCGCACCGACTTTATAAAAGCCGAAATCAGGTCGTAGTGTTGTTCGCCACTTTTGTCATAAAGAGCCACATGCTCCTGAGCGGCTGCAAGAAGTTCGTCGTTAGTAACAACAATTTTTTCACCTTCTTTTTGAGTATTTACAAAAATTTCCAGAAGGGTGAGACTTTTGCGGGCGTCCCCTCCGGCGAGACGATAAATGGCATCTATTTCCCTGAGTTCGATCTCCCTTTTCGACAAAATTTCATCCTTTTCAATGGCATGTTTGAGCAGTTTTCGCACATCCTCAAAAGAAAGCGGTTTAAGTGTATAAACCTGACTCCGCGAAAGAAGCGCGGCATTCACTTCGAAAGAGGGATTTTCCGTTGTGGCGCCGATAAGCGTGATTCTTCCCTTTTCGACCGAACCCAGCAGCGAGTCCTGCTGCGCTTTATTAAAACGATGAATTTCATCAATAAACAAAACCGTTCCCGGCCTGCCTTCGGCAAACTTCAGCACTTCGCGGATTTCCTTCACCCCGGCAGAAATAGCACTCAACTGGCGGAAAGAGCGCTGCGAAGAATGAGCGATGATCTGTGCCAGCGTCGTTTTTCCCACTCCGGGCGGTCCCCAGAATATCATCGAAGGAATTCGGTTGCTTTGGATCGAACGCACAAAAGGGCTATCCGGGAAAATCAGATGCGTCTGTCCAATCACCTCGTCAAGCGTTTTGGGTCGCACCCGCTCGGCGAGTGGAGCGGTATGGGAAGGGTAAGATACCGGAGTCTGAAACAGATCCATAACCGATGCGGTTTTTTTGCAATTTACAAACTTTCTCCCGGTAGTATTTTGTGAAAGGTTGATTAAATTGCAACCTCTTTTTTTACCTGTAACCCCGGATTATGTCGAAAAAAACAGAACTTTATACGATCCATGAACAACTGGGCGCAAAGCTCATTCCTTTTGCCGGTTATGACATGCCGGTTCGTTACCAAAGTGATAAAGCCGAACATCTGGCCGTGCGTCAATCAGCGGGAATGTTTGATGTTTCGCACATGGGAGAATTTATTGTCCGCGGGCCTAGAGCATTAGAACTAATTCAGAAAATATCTTCCAATGACGCCTCAAAGCTGGAACCCGGCAAAGCCCAGTATTGTTGTATGCCCAACCACGAGGGAGGGATTGTGGATGACATGATCGTTTATTATATCCGGGACGATCAGTATATGATTGTGGTAAACGCTTCCAACATCGAAAAGGACTGGAATTGGATAAAAGAAAGCAATACGATGGGGGCGGAGATGATAGACATTTCCGAAGAAACCTCCCTGATCGCCGTTTCCGGCCCCAAAGCCGAAGCAATCGTACAGAAACTTACCCGTTATGACCTATCGCAGATGGGTACTTATTATTGTTTTAAGGAAACCTTCAACGGAGCCGAAAAATCCCTGATTGCCACCACTGGCTATACGGGAGAGCGCACCTTTGAAATATTTATCTACAACCAACATGCCGTGCGGATGTGGCACGACCTGATGGAAGCCGGGCAGGAATTTGGCTTGATACCTACTGGACTCGGAGCGCGAGATACCCTGCGGCTGGAAATGGGTTATATGCTTTACGGCAACGACATCAACGATACCACCACCCCGCTCGAAGCGGGTTTGGGCTGGATTACCAAGCTGGGAAAAGGCATATTTAATGGGTCAGCGGCCCTTAACCGCCAGAAGGCCGAAGGCCTCAAACGCAAACTTATCGGCTTTGAGATGATCGAAAAGGGAATTCCCCGCTCTCACTACAAAATTTCTCACCAGAGACAGGAAATCGGCGAAGTAACCTCCGGAGGCATCAGCCCGGTAATGAATATAGGGATTGGCATGGCCTACGTCCCGGTCGAAGTTTCCGCCATTGGCACCGAAATAGACGTTATCATCCGAGACAAAGCGGTAAAAGCAAAAGTAGTAAAACGCCCTTTTCTCGAGAAATAGAGGAGGGGTTTATCAAATGTTAAATGATTTTTTGGATTTTGAGCCAGGTCCAACCCGCCGTACTTTTGAAAAATTTTTCCCGGTGCATAGCAAGTGCCCGTGTTTCAAAAGTTTCGTAGTAAATTAACTCCCACGGGCCGCGATTTTTGGTAGATTTTTCTTTTCCCGTCTGATGCCTTTCAAGGCGATTTTGAAGATTTTGGGTCTGACCATAATAATGCCGCCCATTTGAGGTACTTCGGAGTATGTACGTGTAAAACATGGCTGTGACTTTATAAAAAAAAGCCTTACAAAGGTAAGGCTTTTGCAGAGAGAGGGGGATTCGAACCCCCGATACCCTTTTGGGGTATACTCACTTTCCAGGCGAGCCCATTCGACCACTCTGGCATCTCTCTAAACCTACGGGGTCCTAAAAAATACCCTTTTGGGGTATATCCCTTAAAGGGACCCATTCGACCACTCTGGCATCTCTCTCTCTGAGATATCGGGATGCAAAGTTACGGGATTCTTTTTAAAAGACAACTACTGCGTTTCAAAATTTATTATCTTTACGGACTATTTTCTCTCTCGTTGAGTTAAATCACGTTGATTATTTAAAATCATCCAACTATGGCATTTACACTACCAAATCTCCCCTATGCGCATAACGCGCTCGAACCCCATATTGATGCGAAAACCATGGAAATCCATCATGGCAAACACCACGCAGCTTATACCAATAACCTGAATGCAGCCATTCAGGGAACAGACCTCGAAAATAAAACTATCGAAGAACTGATCGCTTCTCCCGCCAATGCGGTAATTCGCAACAACGGAGGGGGCTTTTATAATCATAATCTTTTCTGGGAAGTGATGGCTCCTAATGGTGGCGGCACTCCTTCCGGTGCGTTGGGTGCAGCTATTGACGCGGCTTTCGGCTCTTTTGAGGCCTTCAAAGAAGCTTTCTCCAAAGCGGCTGCTACTCGTTTTGGCTCCGGATGGGCTTGGCTTATCAAAAAAGCCGACGGATCTCTCGCCGTTACTTCTACTCCCAATCAGGACAATCCGCTGATGGATGTTGCCGACCAAAAAGGAACCCCCATCCTGGGACTCGATGTGTGGGAACATGCCTATTACCTCAATTACCAAAATCGCCGACCAGACTACATTTCCGCCTTCTTCAACGTTATTAACTGGAATAAGGTAGCGGAATTATACGCCGGCTAATCAAGATTTTTGTCCCAATGGGACAGGCTTTATTATGAAGAAGGACTTCCCAAAGGAAGTCCTTTTTTGTTTTGTGAATTATCCGAGGTTTTCTTCAAACAAAAAATCTTTTCGCTTGTTAGCTATGGCATGAAAAATTATATCATAACCGCACAAGATATCGAAGGCATGGAAAAACAATTCCGCACGGAATTGGTCAACTCCCTGCCCGGCTTCAAAAGTGCGACACTGATCGGTACCGTCAATGCGGAAGGTCAAACTAATTTGGCCGTATTCAGTTCTTTTATTCATATTGGTTCTAACCCTCCGTTATTTGGTTTTATTACCCGTCCGACGTCTGTTCCCCGCCATACTTACCTGAATATCAAATCAACGGGTTTTTTTACGGCCAACCATATTCACCCGGAAATCTATCAGGCGGCTCACCAGACCTCGGCGCGTTATCCTGAAAATATCTCCGAATTTGACGCCACCGGACTTACCCCAGAGTTTTCCCCTAATTTTCCGGCTCCTTTTGTAAAAGAAAGTCGGATCAAACTTGCCCTCGAATTTGTGGAAGAACATCCCATCGCAATCAATGGCACCATCCTGGTCATTGGAAAACTCTGCGAGGCTCATTTTCCCGAAGAAATCCTCGGCAAGGACGGATTATTGCATATTGAAAAAGCAGCATCACTCACCATCAGCGGCTTGGATGTTTATCATTATCCGCAAAAAATTGCCCGCCTCTCGTATGCCAAAACGGATCGCCCGCTTCAAATCCGGGAAGATTAACGCAAGATATGCGATCACTCAGACGTCTTTTTCCGTCATATAGGCTGTTGGAAACAATCTTTTCAACCGCCTGTCAATATCGCTGACGGTAATACGCCCATCTTTGTCTTCATCCAGCCCGGAATTTTGGTCATAAGACTGGCTAGGCTTGCCGAAAAGGGTATAACAATAGTCCTGCCCAATCGCTTTAGGATAAAGAATGCCCAGGTAAAGATCCGTCAGGCTGCTAAAATTGCCATACCGATCCCGAACATTCTGAAGGTATAAAAATACATATTCCAATTGCTGGAGGGCACTCATCCGCCGCAGTCGCTCCGAAGACACGTCCAGTTCAAGGGCCGTTCCGGGCATAAACTGAATCAAGCCGACAGCACCACTTCCCTTGTAGTTGGCAACGGTGGGGTCAAACTTTGATTCCGCATACATAACCGCCATGAGCCATTCGGCGGGAACTTCGAGCATTTCCGATATGTCTCGGACCTTTTTTTCAAACCGGCCTTCTTCCTCCACAAACAACCGCGCTTTGTCCATCAGGTACAATTCCGAACCTTCCGCCGGTGTCATATTTTCAGGCCGGGCGGTTACGTTATCGTTCATCAGCCAGTGGGTAAGGAGATTGCTCCCCAATACCAGGATCAAAACCAGAAATAAATTCCGGAAATTTCGGGGCAGGTTTTGCGGCAAAGGCAACATCAGATACCGCTTCGCCTTTCCAGTGGAAGGGTATTTTCCCATACTTCTCATTTCTGTCCGATTTTAATAGCCTAACAATAAGATAATTTGCGTTTGAAATACTAAGTAAGCTAAAATAATTAGCAATAACAAAGCCAAAAGTCTAATTTTTTTAGAAAAATATTGACATGGGGTTTGCGAAGATAAAAGGGAGGCATCCTCCCTGGTGGTTTCGAGAGCCTCAACCACCGGGAATAGAAGTACGAGATAAGAACTACGAAGTAAGAAAGGAAAGGCTAAGATTCGGGTACAATTTTTACCTCAAAAATCAATTTGCCGTTTTTAGGTAGGAACATATATGCCTTTGCACAATTTTTTGTACATTCGGATAGTTTATCACTGTGTGGTTTTTAAAAATATCCATTCTACAAATAAACGCTCCCCTATGGCAGGCCCCACACCCGAAACTCAACCTGAATCGCCGATTCCTGGCCGATTTGCCTCGCCGGAGAAAAAAAACTGGCGCGAATACCTGCTCAAAACCCGGCAGGAGGAACCCGCTCGCCTCGAAGAGGCCGCCAAATTTCTCGCGGGTATGATTTCCATCTCGCTTTCGATTTTTCTCGATATCAACGAAACGGCCTTCGCCGGGAAAATGTATTTCGGTTGGGTGGCTACGGGCATTGGTTTGTGGTTGTTGTCGCTGCTGTCGGCGTTTCTGGTGCTTTTTCCGTGGAATTACCGCTACAGCGAGGATGCCATCGCCACGGTCGAAGAAATGCACCGGCGGGTCGTGCGCATCAAACGGACGTTTTTGATTGCAGCGACGATGTTGTTTACCACCGCATTGGTGATTTTGTCGGTCGTGTATGTGGTGAGGATTGGGAGCATTTGAAAAAAAAATGATATACATGCGATCCCTCCGGGATCGGTTCTTTAAATATGGTATCCTCTCTGGCTACAAACATGTAATCCCTCCGGGATTACCGGCTACGCCGGAATCAACATACCGTGAACACTGGCTACGCCGGAATCAACGCAACCGGGCGAAGCCCATGATCCCGACGGGCCGAAAGGCCACTTTGGGGATCAAATGTTTGTAGAAAAAGCGTAACCGGGCAAAGCCCGCGATCCCGGAGGGATCGCATATTCATCGAAAATCTTATTTCACATAACAATAATACAAATACATATATGCCCAAATCCACAACAAAAACCTACCCCGTAACCTGTCCCTGCGATCAGAAACATAATTTCGAAATCGGAGTGACAATCAAAGAACCCACCCGTTCCGGCGGCAGCGGTGAAAAATCCTTCACCGTCGAAAAATACTGCCCATTCTGCGACAGATACGTCGAATTTACCATCCCCGACGAACCCTTCAACGGCGGCGAAATCACCCGCGAATAGCCGCAGCCCCATGATTTATACCCTGGTTCTCCCGCCTTCGGACGATACCCTCTCCGCCCTTTCGTCCCAATACCTAGACCTGCTCGCCCAGGCCAAAGCCAAAGGCCTGCCGCCCGCTGCGTTTACGCCCATCGGCGACGCCCTTCGCGCCTGGTTGGAAAACCAGCCCGCCTCCGCCGCCTGCCTCCAAGCCGCCGCACAAAACAGCGACCACCGCACCCTGATGATCCGCTCCGACAACCCGGAGTGGCTCAACCTGCCGTGGCGGCTGGGGGTGGGGGAGTTTCCGTGGGTGCATGTAATTGGTTCGTCTGTTCTTACAGCGAAACCAGAAACATCCAGTGCCTCTATTCCTCTTCCCTTCAGAATTCTGGTAATGATTTCCGCTCCGGTTGATCTTCCTGAAGATAAGAAGCTGAATCACGAGGCAGAAGAAATGCGCATTTTGAACTCACTTTCGCCTCTTATAGAGGAAGGAAAGGCCTTTATAGATTTTACGGAGGATGGCTCTTTAAATGCCCTTGAGCGCAAACTGGCAGAGCGTCCATACCATGTGCTGCATTTCAGCGGACATGGAACTTATCATAATGGAAAAGGCTACCTGCTGTTGGAAGAACCAGATACACTAAAAAAGAAGTTGACACAGGCCACAGATTTTGTAGCAACCCTTACCCGGACAGCCGCCAATATCCCACCACTGGTAGTACTTTCTGCCTGCAAAACTGCACAAGGCAAACCTGAGATTGAGCAGACAGGCGTGGCTTCTGCGCTTGTAAAGGCGGGTGTATCATCTGTGATTGCCATGAATGAAAGCATTCGCGACGATTATGCCACTGTTTTTGCATCAAGATTATATGAGTTTTTATCAAAGGGAGAACCCATTCATAATGCATTTAAAACTGCATACGAAACAATTCGCGGGCTTGAATACAAAGAGTATCAGGGACGAAAGGCTACTTACCAATGGTTGATTCCGGAACTTATCTATTCAAGCGTAGCTGAAAAGCTATTTGATTTAAAGGGCAAATCGGAGGACATATTAATCAACTCTCCAAAATTTCAGATTAGTGATTCGGAAATAAAAATCACCAAAGAAGCGGGATACTCTTTTGTAGGCAGGCGAAAAGAGCGAAGCCAGCTATTGTCAGCACTGACACAAGGCAAACCTGTTTTGCTTCGAGGCATGGGGGGCGTGGGTAAAACAGCACTTGCCGCACAACTTATTCATACACTTTCAGAATCAGATCCCCACCTGATACCACTAATTCTCAACGAAACTTCATTCAAACTCACGAATATTTTTCCTCCATTATTGAATCTATTGCCAATCGAACACAAACGATTTATAGAATCGCAACTACAAAGCCAGAAAGAAATAGGTGAACAGACAAACACCCTTCTACGTGCCCTTAAAAATGTCCATATCCGGGTCGGATTTGTATTTGACAATCTGGAAACGTTTCAATCCGGTCCCGAAAAACCTTTTAAAGAAGAATATGTGGAATTGGAAAAAGTGATTCGTGCGATTGCACTGCACCCTTATTTCCCGATGATTCTAACGGCTCGTTATCCTATAGCAGGTATTAATAACCTTTTCGAACAGGATTTGCATCAAAGCAGTTTGAATGATTTCTTGAAAAAATCGCTCCACACACGACTCTACAAAACCTATCTTGACCTGAAAGAACATTCAGCAGGTAATCTTTCTGTTAAAATTAATCCTCAGTCGGAAGTTGTTACTTTTCTCTCTTTTACAGAAAACCTGTACAGGGTATTAGGGGGCAATTTTCGGTTGCTGGAATACTTCGACGGAATTATATCCGAACGTCCCGGCCAATTGGAAGAAGGTTTGAAGGCCTTATCGAGTATTCAACCAGAAATGGACTCTGCCCGGAAAGGGATGGAAACCGATGAACAAGGGCATCAGCTTGCCTTTGCGCAGTTGATAAACTTATTAAACCCCGAAGAGAAAACTACCCTTGTTTTATTGGCTTGTTTCCGGATACCCGTAGGAGAGATTGCATTGGGAAAACAAGAACCCCAAAAAGATTTTTTGACTCATCTGGAAAATCTTTCTCGTACGACTCTGGTAGAAAGACATACAATACATGGCAACCTGATTTTGTGGTACGTTGTGCCTTTGGTTAAAGAATATCTTAAAGGAATAAACCTTAAATATCTCTCATTTTCCCACGAATCCGCAGGAAATTATTATCATAAGGTTGCGCCTAGTAATCTGTTATTGCAGGGTTTGGAGCAACAGGAAGAAGCCTTTTATCACTACTGTTTGTCGGGGAATGAGGAGCAGGTAGCCACACTGGGAGATATGCTTTCAGAAGTATTTCACAATGTTTCCCTTTACCACCAGGCGCGGCTTTATGCAGAGACCGCCGGACAGATGGCAGGAGACAAAATCAGCACAAAACTGCGCAACCGGCTGGGTTTATTGTTTCGCCATTTTGGAGAATATAGCAGGGCATTGAAGTGTTATGAAGAAAATCTCCCCCGCTACCGCGAAATCGGGGACAAATCGGGGGAAGGCCCGACCTTGAACAACCTGAGCCAGATATTCCAGGCCCGTGGGGACTACGAAACGGCGCTTCAGTACCTGGAGCAGAGCCTTCGCATTGCTCGCGAAATCGGGGACAAATCGGGGGAAGGCACGACCTTGAACAATATCAGCGGTATATACCAGGCCCGTGGGGACTACGAAACGGCGCTTCAGTACCTGGAGCAGAGCCTTCGCATTGCTCGCGAAATCGGGGACAAATCGGGGGAAGGCAGGACCTTGAACAACCTGAGCCAGATATTCCAGGCCCGTGGGGACTACGAAACGGCGCTTCAGTACCTGGAGCAGAGCCTTCGCATAAGGCGCGAAATCGGGGACAAATCGGGGGAAGGCAGTACCTTGAACAACCTGAGCCAGATATTCCAGGCCCGTGGGGACTACGAAACGGCGCTTCAGTACCTGGAGCAGAGCCTGCGCATTGCTCGCGAAATCGGGGACAAATCGGGGGAAGGCACGACCTTGAACAACCTTGCAACGACGGCTCATGCCCGAGGCGACTACGAAACGGCGCTTTTGTACCTGGAGCAGAGCCTGCGCATTCAGCGCGAAATCGGGGACAAATCGGGGGAAGGCACGACCTTGAACAACCTGAGCCAGATATTCCATGCGCGGGGCGACTACGAAACGGCGCTTTTGTACCTGGAGCAGAGCCTGCGCATTGCTCGCGAAATCGGGGACAAATCGGGGGAAGGCAGGACCTTGAACAACCTTGCAACGACCGCTCATGCGAAAGGCGACTACGAAACGGCGCTTTTGTACTTGGAGCAGAGCCTGCGCATAAGGCGCGAAATCGGGGACATCAATGGGCTGGCTATTACCTTAAATAATATGGCAGTCATCATTTTTCAGCAGCAGGGTAAACCGGAAGAGGCGCTGCCTTTATTTATTCAGTCTTATTCTATTTTTCATCAGATCGGGTCGCCTAATGAAAAGGTACCGATGAGTTATATCAATGACATTGTGGCTGAACTCGGCGAAGCCCGCTTTCAGGAGATTGTGGGGAAGATAAAGGGATAGGTTGTTGAAATTGTGATCCCCCAAGAGTCTCTTGGTGATTTTGGCGCACTTTGCGAGAGACTTTTTTTCGCAACCCCCTTGCGTTTGAGTATAAAGCGACCGGCAATCCCGCCCCGGGCGGATCACGCGCTCCAACTTAAGTCGGTGTAAAGATTCCACCGGCGGTGCTCTCCCCGGTCGCTTTAGCTACCGCCTCGCGGGAAATTCCTCCGGCGTTTCCACAAGGAGGTGAATATCTTTCACCGGGATCGTTATATGCTTTCGCCAGATTGTTTATCTTTACGGAAAGAAAGGTTTTTTTTATGCAGTCTTCTAAAGCTTTTCATCTGGATGAAATTGATCAGGCCGTAAAATTTAATGAGCCGGTGGGGCCGGATCATGCGTTTTATACAGATTTTAGTCATGTGAGGGGCAATTTCAGGGAAAATGTGGTTTACCGAATCCTGAATGTAAAAACCCGTGATGGCGGATTTTCTTTTGATGCAAAATTAAATAGCGGGGATAAAAAGCTGCTGTTTTTGGGGGGAATGCGTGGTTCTGGGAAAACTTCTGAGCTGACCAAATATGCCCGAAACCTCCATGACCCCGAATGTTTTTTTGTAGTAACCTGCAATATTGAAGAAGCACTCGACATGAATGATGTCGAATATATGGATGTGCTTATCTACCAATTGGAAAAGCTTACATACGAATTGGATCAGGCGCTTGTGAGAGTGGATACTGGGATCATCCAACATATGCGTAAGTGGTTTCATTCCCGGGAGACAGAAATACGAAATGCACTTAAAGGAGAACTTGATTTTGAATTGGGAATAAAAACGGAGTCTCCCCCGCTGTTAAAGTCTATACTAAATATATTTGGCCAGCTTAAAGTAGGTTTGCAGGGAAGTAAGGAGCGCGCTACCACGATCAGAAGCAGTTTAAAAAATCGTTTCCCCGATTTTGCAGATCTTTTCAACCAGTATATTGAAGAAGCCAATCTTTCACTTAGAACCCAGAGTAAGGCGCAGGAAATTTTATTTATCGTGGATGGGCTGGAAAAGACCATGAGCGCAGAAATGCGGAGAAAACTGATTATTGATGAATCCAACCGGTTAAGACAGATAAAAGCATACACGATTTTTACCCTTCCCATTGAACTGATGAAAGAAAGACAGAAAATCAATCAGTTTAGTACTGTGGAGTCTTTTCCTTATGTAAAAATCATGGAGCGGAAGGGAGAGCCTATTGAACCGGCCTTCCTTGTTTTTGAAGAGTTTGTCACTAAGCGGATAGATGAATCTCTGTTTGAAAGCCGGGAACTTTTGCGAAAGTTTATTCAATATGGTGGCGGTTCACCGAGAGAATTATTGCGAATTCTTGAAGCAGCAACCTTTTACGCAGACGAAAAAAAAGGGAAGCTGGACGATAATTGTCTAAGAGAAGCGCTGCACCGCCTGGCAAACCAGACAGCCCAGTATCTGACTCAGGAAAAACTGGACAAACTCAAAGAAATACACGAAAATAACCTTGTAGGCCGTACTACTCCCTTTGATGATCTCGTTGGGGAAATGCTGGAAGACATTATTCTAATGGAATACAACGATGGCTCTTACAAACGTGTAAACCCTGTGGTGGAATTGTCAGATCTGTATCAACAACGTGTACTTGGCAGATAACCTCGAATCGGAATTTCGCCTGATCGAACGGGCGTTGCGAGCAGGACAATTTCGTCTGCTGGTGGTACAGTACAACCATCTTAGTCTGGTAAGCATGTTGCGCGACAGATTAAAAACCGCTTATCCGGAAAGAGATTTTTTTGAGTTTGACGGAACCCGGAATTCCCCCCGAGACATTCTTCAGTTTCTTCAGAATCCCCCATCCGGTTTACTTTTGATCAACCATACAGAAGTGTTGCTTAAAGAGGATAGTTTTACCCGAAGCCTAAATCAGCGCAGAGACGGTCTTTCCGTTCACGATTTGGGGTTGATTCTTCTGTTGCCTTCCGGTGGAGATTATTTGCAAAAATTTTCCCGCTCCATGCCCGATTTATGGTCGCTGAGAAACCTGGTGAGCGAGTTGATTTTGCCTTTGGACTTGAGTTCAAACAGCATTTTTATCGCCGACACGGGCCGTGAATACATCAGCTTTTCCAGCGAGTCAGAAGCCAGGGAAGAACTAAATACGTTGCAGAAAAGAATTTATGAAGTGACGGCATTACCTGATAACCTAAGTTTGCTGGCAACTTTATACACCCGGCAGGGAAAAATCTATTCCCAACTCAGCGAATACCAAAACGCAGAGAAAACATTTGAGCAGGCACTGAATATAGCCCGGGAAACAGGAAATAAACAGCTAGAGGTAACCGTTTTGGCAGAGCTGGGAGATATTTATTACTACTGGGGAAATTATGAAAAAGCATTGGAATATGGGGAAAAAAGTTTGGGTATTAGTCGCGAGATTGGGGATAAATATGGGGAGGGGATAGCACTAAATAGCATAGCAGTTGTTTATTTTGAGCTAGGTGATTCTGTTAGTGCATTCCAAAAAGCAGTAAAAAGCCTTCAAATAAGTCGGGAAATCGGAAACAAATCGTTGGAATGTTCCGCTTTGAATAGCCTTGCCCATTTCCCATCAGACAACGAAACGAAATTACGGTATTTGAACGAAAGCCTTAGATTAAGTCAGGAAATTGGCGATAAATCAATGGAGGGAACTGCGCTGAACAATTTGGGGGGATTGTATCGAAAACAAGGAGACTATGTAAACGCATTAAATTATATAGAACAAAGTCTTCGAATTCATCGTGAGATTGGAAATTTGGAGGGTGTTGCAATTGCTTTATGGAACATCGGAGATGTGTTCCTTATGCAAGGAATGATAGAATCTTCTGCTGCAGCACTCGTAGAATCAAGCTTAATTTTAACTAAAATTGGGTCTTCTCATAAAGAAACAGTTTTAGAAACGATTGATATCATCCGCACCCAACTCGGCGAAGCCCGCTTTCAGGAGATCGTCGGGAAGATGGGGGGGTAGGTTGTAAGCCCCAAGAGCCTCTTAGCGATCTCGTATGTTTGGGATAAATCTAAGGATTTGCGAAAGAAGGTGAAAATCAAGAACTTTCCTCCAGAAGAAGGGTGAAGATTTGCGCCAAAGGAAGCCCAGAGCGATCCTGTCGTACAAAGAGACTCCCCTTCTTTCTAGA